>NZ_CP114588.1:0-1402050 GCF_027286325.1 Salinivibrio kushneri | reverse complement strand
ATGGTGATTGGTCGAAGGCGTCGAGAGCAGGCAATGACAATGGCGTCAAGATCGGACTTATCCCTCATTCCTCGCTCAATGTCTATCCGCTCGATCATTACAATCGCATTGTTGACAATAATACCTGCCAATGCCAAAAGGCTAAGGATCACCATAAAGCTGAATGATGCCTTCATGACGGTGATACCTATACCCACCCCAATAATAACCAATGGAATGGTTAATAAGATAATGATGGGCCGTTTATATCCATTGAATTGCGCGACGAGTAGGAGAAGACACAGGCCAATACAGAGGGGAAAGCCAGCAAATATTGCTGCCCGGCCCACTTTGGCATCTTTGACAATACCATCAAATTCAATGTGATGACCTGGAGCCAGTTGGGCACGAAGAGCGTCGAGCTGGGGTTGCAGTATGGGTGCCATATCCTCGGGTGACATTTTAAGGTTACGTGCTTCAACGGTAATGGTTGGTTCGAGATCCTCGCGTTGTATCACGCTTAAAGCTGAGACCATGTCAATAGTGGCAATTTGTGCAAGGGGGATCGGTGTGTTACCACCACTGGGAAAAACAGGGACATCGCCTAGCCGAGCAGGGTTGTGCCGCTCAGGCGCCATCGCGCGAAGTAGAATGGGAAACACATCATTGTTGTCACGGAACTCGGACAATGACTGACCATTATAAAAACGGGCCAATGACCGCCTCACATCTGCCGACGTGACGCCAGCTTGGCGAGCTAAGTGCTGATCGATATTGACGCTTAATCGATTGACGGGATTATACCAATTGCTCCAGATGTCAATGGTATGAGGAATGCCTTCCAAGGTGTGTTCAAGTTTTTTCGCTTGTTCAACAAGATAGGCTTTGTCTGGTCCTTTGACCTGAATTTGAATCACATTGGGGTCTGAGGGGCCGAGGAACATACCTGATACACGGGCTTCCACATCGTCAAAGCGTTGTCGAAAGCTCTCTCTTAGCTGTGGAATAGCCTCGTTAACCGTTTGTTTGTTCCTCGCATTGACGACAATAAAACCGACATTAGGTGCGGGATCTAACGGCGCGAGGGAGAGAACAAATCGTGGCCCGCCAAAGCCGACATACGCGGCTAGATCGCCAAGTTCAGGATAGTGTGTTTTATCTTGAATCATCGCCATCATCTCACTGATTCGTGCGGATGTGGTGTCTGATGAACTCCCTGCAGGCAAATTGACATAGATAAGCACCTGAGCGCGATCACTGTCAGGAAAAAACTTGGCGGGAGTAGTTTTGATGAGGTAACCGCCAATGGGGAGTAAAGCGACCATCACAATGATAAAGAAAACACGGTGACGTAACACCACATTGAGCAACACCGCATAATAACCCTCTATTCGATTAAAAAGTGACAAAGAAGGACGGTGATCGTCGCTAGATGACAGGCTAGGGGTGGATAAAAACAAGTAGCAAAGCGTCGGTGTCACGGTCATCGCCAGTAGCCACGATACCG
This sequence comes from Salinivibrio kushneri, assembly GCF_027286325.1. NCBI lineage: Bacteria > Pseudomonadati > Pseudomonadota > Gammaproteobacteria > Vibrionales > Vibrionaceae > Salinivibrio > Salinivibrio kushneri. The sequence continues at coordinate 1,400,564 of NZ_CP114588.1, read as the reverse complement.
TTAATGAAATAGCAATAACCAAGGATATGTTGCGTGTATACTCGCCCGAAGGGTGTTCGGCCATCATGAGGGGTAAAAACACTAAGATGGTCGTTAAAGACGAGGAAAGTAGCGGTAGGGCGAGTTCACTGCCTGTTTCTTTTAGTGCGCGTGTTCGATCTTGGGTTTCTGCGAGCGTGCGCTTAAAGTTTTCGGCGATGACGACACCATTATCGACCAGTAAGCCGAGTGCGATCACTAGAGTGGCTAAACTCATCCTTTCGAGTGTCATATCGAAAAAATGCATGATGGCGAGAGTGGTTAGCATCACGGCAGGCACAATGGTGCCGACTATTAATCCGGTTCTGACGCCGAGAAATAAAATAACAACCCCGAGTACGATCGCGAGCGTTTGGAGGACGTTTGCGGACACACCGTACACGGCATTTTCTACTTGGTCGGCTTGCCAGGTAATCCGATCGAGATTCACCCCAACAGGAAGGCTCTGTTTGACGTCAGTCATTACCTTCTCTGCCCGTCGCGCAAAATTTAACACGCTTTGTTCGGGCTGCATCATCACTGCCAGCACAATCGCCGGTTTACCATTAAAGTAGGCGCGTCTCGGCGCGGGGTCGGCATAGCCTCGAGAAATATCTGCGATATCGCCGAGTGTGACAGAGCCCGCTTCATTGTCGGTTGGAATCAAGACGTTTCGGATGTCTTGGATGGAAGTAAACTCACCACTTGATGAAATCGCCAGTGTGGTATCTTCAATGTGGATACGGCCACTTGGACTCAACGTGTTTTGACTTGAGATTGCTTGTGCAATGGCGGAGGGGGAAAGCCCCATTGTTTCCATCTGCGAGAGTGAGAGTTCCACGAACACCCGCTGCGGCACCTGGCCAATGATGTCGATTTTCTGTATGCCGGGTATCGTGAGCAATTGTTGTCGGGAATGGGCAGCGAAGTCATCCAGCTCGGCGAGTGAATAGTCGTTGCCTGTCAAGGCAAGCGTAATAACGGCGACATCACCAAAACTGTCATTGACCCTAGGGTGAGCGGCCTCGCTAGGGAGTTGCGACGATGCTTTGTGTACCTCTTCTTCGAGCTCATCCCAGATTTGATCAAGTTTTGTGAGTCTGTCATAGGCTTTTACATAAATGATGGATTGCCCATCAGAAGAAATAGAGCGTATTTCATCAACCCCAGCAACAGATAGCGCAGCTTCTTCCAATGGCTGCGTGACAAGCGATTCGACACGATTGGCGGTCAGGCCTGGTGCACTCGTGGTAACAATCGCCTCGCGAATATGAATTTTAGGGTCTTCTCTGGCAGGAAGGGAAAAGTAACTGACCGCGCCAAAGACCATTAAAACAAGGCTGACAAAGAAGATAACGGGGCGATATTGAAAAGCAAGTTGAGAGATATTCATGCGTGAAGGCCTAGTGATTATAACGGGCAAGATGAGCGCCGCTGGTATAGACTTCTTGATGCTCGCGGAGAAGGTTGACGCCTTTCGCGACGATCCACTCATCGCCAGCTAATCCTGACACGACTTCTACTTCTGTCTCCCTAAGCGCTCCCACTTTAATGATGCGCGCTTTAAGACGTGTTCTATTGGCGTAAGCGGGCTCAACAACGAAAACACGGGCTCGGTGTTTATCAATCAGCTCAATGGCCGTTAATGGCACGACAGGGCGAGAATGGATATTTGGTAGCTGCCATTTTACCGAGACTGACATGCCGGGGAGGAATGATGCTGGTGGCTTAATCAGTTGAGCAATGACAGGAAATAAACCCAGCTGATTGGCCTCTATGCCGATCTGCGTAACCTTGGCGCGGACGCTTTGCTCTATCAGCGACAAAGAGACAGTCGCTGTATCGCCCATTGAGAGTTGATCATGAATACGACTTGGTACCCAGGCTTTAACTTCGACCTGTGATTGAGGGTTGACCAGTGCCGCTATCGGCTGTCCAGCCATGACCACTTCTGACTGTTCAACCTGTTGTTTGGTGATAAGGCCAGAAAAAGGGGCATAGAGAAAGGTTTTTGCGAGCTGATGCTGTGCTTTAGCCAGGCTCGCTTGGTGACGGGATACCTGTGCTGTCGCGCGCTCGAGCCTGGCTTCTGCTTCATCGACGGCCGAGGCTGAGATGAGTTTTTGGGCGAACAGCGCCGCCAGCCGTTGATACTGGCGAGAAGCATCATTGAACTCTGTTTGGGCCGCTTGAAGGTTTGACTTTTCCATCTCCACATTGAGCTCATGTGCTTGCGCATCAAGTCTGGCAACTTTCTGACCCTTTTTTACTCGTTGACCTAACGCAAGATCCAGGGTGCGGATTTTACCGCTGATTTCAAAGGAAAGATCGGCTTGTTCAGCGGCCTGAAGGCGCCCACTGCTGTATTGATTCAATTGATCGCCCAGCTTGATGGGTATCACCTCGACCGTACGAGGAGAAGGCACTGGCGCCTCATTTTTTGGCTTGCAACCACTGAGTAAGCCAATGACGCTCAGCAACAACCCGCTATAGAACACGAGTTTTATGGTTTGCTTAGTGATTATAGCCATCGCGTTTCTCCCTCTGCGGCCGACACCAATAACGTCTCTGAGTACGTTAATGAACCATTGATCCTTAAGTGACTAAATGGTCATTTAATGACTATCTGGTCATAATATGACTTGTCGGTCACTTTTGCAATGACTGGCTGGTCATTTTTTGCAATGACTGGCTGGTCATTTTTTTGCAATGACCAGCCAGTCACTGGTAATATTTAGGTTTGATAGGTCGGATAAGGTGATGATATGGAGCAAGATTCAACAGCCTCGAAGGCATTGTCTCGATCTCAGGTGAGACGGCAGCAAGATATTATTGATGCTGCGCTAGCCGCGTTTGATCAGCATGGGTTTGAGCGAGCACGCATTGATGATATTGCCAAGCAAGCAGGGGTCGCGAAAGGTACGGTATATCTATACTTCAAAAACAAGGAGCAGCTTTTTCATGGTGTTGTCCGGCATGTTGTAGAGCCCGCACTCGAGCAGGTAAAGCATGTTGCAGCGGGGGAGACCACGAGTGCCGCAGAGCGACTGCGTCAGCAAGTCAACGCCTTTGGTCAATTATTATCAGGGCATGACTTTCAGGTTATTTTAAGGCTGCTTATTTCTGAAGGGCCAAGTAACCCCGCTATCCGATCATTTTACTACAACAGCATTGTCGCCCCAGGGATGCGCGCTTTTCAGCAGTGCCTAAAGGAGGGGGAGAAAACAGGTGAGTTTAAACCGGGTACCGGGGATCTCTGTCCTCAGCTCTTAGCCGGTGCGCCGATTGTATCCGCTGTCTGGCAAATTCTTTTTGCTGACTTTAGTCCGTTGGATATTCATACGTTGATCAATCAACAGTTGGCGGTCTTTTTAGAGGGGGTGTCTTCTTGAAAAAGAACACTGACGTTTGCCGATTTTTCCATCGACTAGACCAATAAGAGACGCAAGTTAAACGCAAATTGCGTATACTCACAGGCATTATTTTCTATAGCGCTGAGACAATGATTAAACTAGGGCAATACAACAAACTATCAGTGGTGAAGCAGGCAGACTTCGGCGTATTCCTTGATGGTGATGACTTCGGTAATATCTTACTGCCGACGCGTTATGTGCCGGAGAATACCCGTGTCGGTGACGAGCTCAATGTGTTCATCTACTTTGACTCCGAAGATGACATTATTGCCACCACTGAAACACCGTATGTGCAAGTGGGCGAGTTTGCATCACTGCGCTGTGTTGGCGTGAATTCGGTCGGTGCGTTTGTCGATTGGGGGTTAAGCAAGGATTTGTTGGTGCCCTTTAGCGAACAACGTACGCGCATGGAGGAGGGGAAACCCTATGTGGTACGGGTTTATACCGACAAGGCATCTGGACGCATTGTTGCTAGCCGCAAGTTTAATAAGTTTATCAGTGAGGATACGCCGCGGTTAAAAGCGGGCGATAAAGTGTCGGTAATCATTACGGATATCACTGATCTCGGCTTTAAGTGTGTGGTGAATAATCAGCACTGGGGGCTTATTTATCGCGCTGAAGCATTCGGGAAGCTGTTTATCGGTAAAAAGCTCAGTGCCTTTGTAAAAACCGTGCGTGAGGACGGCAAAATCGATCTTGCTCTACAAAAGCACGGCAAGGCGCGGGTTGATGACTTGAGTGACAAAGTGATGAAGACACTTGAGAGCAAAGGGGGCTTTTTACCGCTCAATGATAAGAGCTCGCCCGACGCTATTTTCGCGTTCTTTCGTACTAGCAAGGCCACGTTTAAAAAGACGTTGGGCGGGCTTTACAAGCAACGTAAAATTCGTATCGAAGCGGACGGGATTTACCTCAATAAGTGACACTGTCACCTTGCGAGGTTAAAAAAAGACCCGGAACGTCCTGTTCCGGGTTCAGGGAAAAGGCTCAAGGAGCCATATGCCAATATTTAGGTTGTGATTACTAAAGTGTAGTCTATCAATAGTGATATGCCAGTTTGTGACACGACTTTGTGAAATAAAAGGTATTATCAGGGACCTGGCGAAGACGGCGAGATCCCTGATTTGCTTTTAGCGAGCCTATCAATGGCCGCTTTGCACGAGCGGTTATGGCTTTGGAATGGCGGTTCGCCATGCTTGCCACGCTTTTTTCCCCTCGCTATGCAATAAGAAATGACGTTGATTAGTTGCGATCGGTTGTAGGGGTTGGTCGTCTGGCGTCGAAAACGCAATCCCGCCTTTTAATAAGCTATCAATGGTGCCACTTTTCAGGTCCGCTCCCGTCAAGCCAATAGATACGTCGACCCCTGATTCATTCCAAAATACGGTGTTTTCACGGACAAGATGTGCGAACTGCGGTGCGATTTGTAGTTCGAAGACCACACGATCCGACAGCTCGCCCAACTGGACATTAGAGACTATACCCACTTCTATATCGCGATGTAACACGGGTGTGCCAGGGGCAATAGAGTGGCGCGCGTCGCTTTCCAGGATGAGTGTCAGCCCTTTTGGATATTTGGGCGAGTCATGAAGGGTGAATTGTTGGGTGAAGTCACCTTCTCCGGGAACCACTGAGATATAGGTGCCAAATAGCGAGTCCAAGTTCTCTGTTTTGGTGAGGCTGAGCACAGGTTGAGTCAGCCAAAAATAGCTACCGCTTCGCGCAAGCGCAGTTTTGTATTCAGGGTAGAGGCGAGCCTGAATGGTTACGTTTTCTTGTTCGAAATTAGGGCTTAGGGTGATCACCTCGCCAACATCGACCCCTTGATAACGGATCGCGCTACCCACTTTCACGCCGTTGGCCTGGTCAACCGTCAACCTGATATCAACACCGTATTGAGCAGCCTCTTGCTTTGAGGGGTAAAGCTTCCAATCTCCGTTTCGTTTATTACTAATACCAGGCATGGTGCCGAACGCAATACCACCGTTAACCAGTGAGCGTAACGAGCCTGTATTAATCTCGACACCGCTGAGGTTGGCTTTGATATCCAGCCCCGATTGATTCCAAAATACGGTTTGCGGATTAATCAGATGCTTATAGCGATTATTCACCGTAATGGCGATGGACACACTGCTGCCGTTAAGTTGATACCCTTCGACGTGGCCGACCACGAAATTTCGGTACATCACTGGGCTTCCCTCACTCACGCTGGGCATGCGACTGGCAATCAAGGTGAAACGTGTTTCACCGCGTGCATCTTGTTTGGCGTGCTTCGCTTGAATGGGGGAGGTGTAAAGCGGATACGTCTTTTTAACGCCTTTTGCTCCTTCGCTGGTAAAGCTTAACGCCGGATCAGCAATTTGCTCCATTGCTGGCACGACCACATTGAGGCCCTCACCACTGAACTCGCCAGTGATCCCACCAAGGATAAAGAATTGCGATTGTTGCTTCACCAAATGGCGATATTCTGGATAAATCACCACCTTTACCGTGACAGTGTCACTTTCATTGAGATCAACACGGTCGATAAAGCCCACTTGAATGCCGCGATGCAATACTTTGGTGTGCTGAGTTAAACCGTAGGCATCGTCTGCGGTTAAGGTGACTGTGAGCGCATTGGTGAGTTGCTTTTGCTGTTGGTGCCAGGTGCGGGCGGTGAATATATGGTCTGGTTTGGCTTTGTCGGCGTCTTGGGAGCCGGGGTTGAGGGCTAAATAGTTACCTAACACCAGGTTGCCGAGGTTTTTTAGTCCACTAAAGCCAATTTGCGGCTGTTCAACCTGAAAATACGTTTCTTGATTGAGCAACCACGTCATACTGGGATCAATCTGTGCGTGAGCAATCGGACGTGGCTGGTTTTTTCTTACCTCAATACGGGTTATCTCGCCGACTTCTAGGCCTTGATACGTGATTTTAGCGCCGGTCTTGGGAAGGCCGTGTTGCGCAGGCAGAGCTATCTGTATTGATTGACCTCGCGCTGCTTGTGCAAGGCTTTGATAAAGCTTAAAAGAGCGAGCGGTATCAGAGCGTGGGCTGGTGTCAGGCGAGTCAAAGGCAATGCCTCCGGCTATCAAACTGGCGACACTGTCTAGCTGTACGTCGACGCCAGATACATCAACATTGGCTTTCAAACCACTGACTGACCAAAAACGCGAGTCCGTTTTGATGAGATGGGCAAATGGTGGCTCAATCAATGCCGAGAGCGTTACCCCTTGTGCGTCTTCATCAAGTCGATAACTGTATATTTCACCAACGCGAATTTTGCGGTAATAAACAGGCGAACCGACATTTAATGAACCTAACGTCGGTGCGTGTAGCTTGACGGTGGTTCCGGCTTTCTCTGCCATATCGGTTGGCGGCTCATTGCGAGCGACAAAGGAAAGACTGGACTCACCATCACCTGGCTGCAGTGCAATGTAGTTTCCAGATACTAGGGTTTCCAGGCCACTGATCCCAGTGACCGAGGCGCGTGGTTTTACAAGCCAAAACTCGGTGCCACTTGTGAGCAGTTGCGTCGCCTCTGGATAGATATTGGCGTCAACGTAGATACCGTCTAAGTCATCCGCCAAGGTAATATTGCGTACCTTGCCCACTTCTAACCCTTGATAGCGGATGGTGGTCTGGCCGGCTTCTAACCCTTGCGCATCACTGAATAGGATTTGAATCCGTTGCCCCGCCTCACTGATGGATTGAAACAGCAGCCAAGCGGCCATCAGTAAGGCCAGCACCGGCAATATCCACAATGGAGAAAGGCCATAACTGGTTTTAACGATCGGTGAGGGTATGTCTTGTTTGTCGCTCATGATGATCCCATATCAAACGCGTATCAAGAAATTCGGTGGCAAGCATGGTTAATACCACGACTAAGCCGAAGGCAATGGCACCCGGTCCAGGCATAAAATCCATAATGCGACCACGATCGACCAAGGCGACCATAAACGCAATCACAAATAAATCCATCATTGACCATTTTCCAATCCATTTAACACCGCGATATAACCACATATGCTGACGAGGCGTGATAGACGTGGTGCAACGTAAGCTTATCAATATCAAACTCAGTCCAAGTATTTTGGCGACCGGCACGACGATACTGGCAGTAAAAATGATCGCTGCGATGCCAGGCATCCCATTATTAATCAGACTCGCGACGCCAGAAAAAATGGTGTCTTCAAGCCGAATGCCGTTGGAGAACAAAATGGAGATTGGGAACAGGTTTGCCGGAAACAGAAAAATGGTAGCAGTGATCAAACAGGCCCAGGTTTTTTGTTCGCTGCGTATCACGCGAGGATGGAGCACTTGATCACATCGCTGACATTTGGTGTCTTGCTTGAAGGTTTGCGTCAGTCCGCAGTGGTCGCAGCGCACCACAGATGCATGATTGGCAAGAGGCGTTGGCTGAGCAAACGCATCCCAATACCTTTGTGTGTTCACCCGTACGAGTAAGATAGACAGCAGAATTTGGATGACGGCGTAGCAACCCAGCCCGAGTGAGAAGTGTAAGGTGGCATAATCTTGAATCTTAAAACAAGCAATGGCCAAACTGACCATTAAAACGTCGGCCATTACCCAATGACGACTGTGAGCAATAACCTTAACGGCAGGACGAAACCATCGCATGGCTTGTCGGCGCCGTGATAGATGCATGATCAGTAGCGCACAGGTAAAAACGAGCGGTGCCAATGATGCGCAAAACACCACCAAACTGGCGACAAAAGGAAACTGAGACCAGAGTAGCGATGCGCCGGTTAGCACCGATGTGGTGATGGTTTTCCCCAACAAATCGATTGAGAGGAGGGGAAGAAGGTGCGCGGGCAAGAAGAGCAACAATACAGTGAGCGCTAGTGCGATTTCACCATTAAACGACAAGCGCCTCCCATGCGCCAGTTTGGTTGAGCAGCGTGGACAGATAGCAAGGTGGTCATAAGTTGTCTGGCATGGCTGTAACACCAGATCGCACCCCGAACACCTGACCAATGGTTGGAAGGTGGTAAATGGTTTGTCTGATGTCTGTGCCATGGTTTACTTTCCCGCTGCCTGTTGTATTTGCCCGTACAAGGTTTGATATACACCTGGCGCATTAACAAGTTCGCTATGCGTACCTTGTTGGGTGACTTGCCCTTCATCAAGTACGTAAATCACGTCTGCTTCCTTTACCGCAGAGAGGCGGTGAGCAACGATCAAGGTCGTCCGCCCCGCCAAAAATGTCTGCATGGCTTGATGTAATGCGCGCTCGGTGGCGGTATCCAACGCGGAAGTTGCTTCATCTAAGATCACCAGTTTAGGGTCACTCAGGAGCATTCGTGCAATCGCGACACGTTGTCGCTGACCGCCAGATAAACGGATCCCTTGGCGACCAAGTGGTGTATCGAGCCCGTCGGTGAGTTGTGTCACCACATCCCCCAATTGGGCGTGCTCAATAGCTTGCCACAGCGTGGTGTCGGCAAGATGACGCCCCAAGCATAAGTTGTTTCTCAACGTATCATTAAACAGCACTGGCTGTTGCAATACCACGGCAATTTGATGACGGAGGGCATCCATGTTGACATGGTTAATCGAGTGGCCGTTAAAGCGAATATCCCCTTGTTCTACCGGATACAGTCCTAACAGCAACTGAATGAGGGTTGATTTTCCGCCGCCACTGGCACCGACCAATGCCACACGCTGGCCGGCAGGGATATGCATACTCAAACCATTGAGTACCGATTTGTCCTCATCGTAGGAAAAGCGTAGATTATCAATCTCGACCGTTAAGCCTGAGGCCTGTGTGTAGGCGGTGATACGACTTGGATCAATGCCTGCAGGTCGACGAGGCTCTTCGGACAGTTGTAAAACCTCATTAATACGTGTCATCGCGGCTTTAGCACTATACCACGCAAATTGAATCCCGAGCAGCTCTTGCACTGGCCCGAGCATAAACCACAAATAGCCAAACACCGCAAACATCAGACCAATCGACAAATCGCTGAAAAAGACCATACCCATTGCTACTGCGCGGAAGAGCTCAAAACCTATCAAGAACATCAGAAACGATAAACGGCCTGCCGCTTCGGACTGCCAAGCATATTTGTCAGCACTGTTTTTAATCTCACTGGCACTGTGGTCGAGTTGACGCAAATACTCACGCTCTCGATTGGCGGCGCGAAGCTGATATAAGCCATCAAGGGTATCAACCAACCGCTGCTGAAAACGCTCAAAAGATTGGTTTTCTTGGGTTTTAAGGTGCTTAACACGCTGTCCTAGTGCACGGCTTAGCGCGACGACAACAGGGTTGATCAGCAAGATAAATAAACCTAATCGCCAATCTATCCATAGCAAGACCACAGCGGTACCGGTCACGGTTAATATACCGATGATAAATTTGCTTAGCGTGGTACCAATGAACTTATCGATGGTTTCGACGTCGGTGACAAGGTGAGACGTCAGGCCGCCACTCCCGCGTAATTCGTATTCACGCATACTGATCCGCCCGAGCTTGGCAATCAAGTGCTGGCGAATCTTGTAGGTAATCGCTTTGCCGACAAGCGTGAACTGGCGGCTTTGCAAAATATTGAGCCCTTGGCTAATCACACGCATTAACACCACAATCACCAATACAGAGGCGATATAAACGGCGGCGTGCTGCCAGTTCGTGGGAAGCAGGGTGTTGAGAACCTCAAGTCCCCAGTCTGGCTTGTCTAGCAGCACCTCATCGACCAATAACGGCATGAGCAACGGGATAGGGACACTGACCAAGGTTGCCGCAATCGCAACCACGTTTGCCCAAATGAGCCGGGTGCGATGAGGACGAGCTTGGTCAAGAAGCCAGCGCCAAGTGATCATAAATAGTGATACTCAATTGAAAAGTCGTTGGATTATTTCTATTGTAATGGTCTTGTTGTTTGAGATGCAGTGATTTATGGAAAACAAAGCTGATTTTTACCGCTTGTTAACGCAACAGGCGGTTGCTTTATGCGAAGGGGAACCGAACCTTATCGCCAAACTTGCCAATGTGAGCGCCTTATTAAACAGCCAACTGGATGATATCAATTGGGTAGGCTTTTATCTCGACGAGGGAGAAGAACTGGTGCTCGGTCCGTTTCAAGGTCAACCAGCCTGTGTACGCATTCCCTATGATAAAGGGGTATGTGGCGCCGCCTACCGCCAAGATACCGTGATGCGAGTGGAAGATGTGCATGCCTTTGAAGGACATATCGCGTGTGATGCGGCGAGTAACTCTGAAATTGTGGTACCTGTTCGGGTTAATGGCCAATTGCAGGCAGTACTGGATATTGATAGCCCAAGTATCGGTCGCTTTGACCAAGAAGATGAACATGGACTGGCTACCTTGGTCAAAGAAATGCAAAAACACTTGTGATTTCGCCAATCTTGGTAGTTTTTTCATATCAGGTATCTATAATACGCACCACTTTCATACTTAAATACACGTAGATACGCTGCTGTGGTCAACCTCAGCAGGCCAGGAAAAAACATGGAAAATACTGAAAAGCTCGCGAACAGCAAAGAAGTCATTGCCTATATTGCTGAACGTTTCCCTAAATGTTTTACTGTTGAAGGCGAAGCCAAGCCATTAAAAATTGGTATTTTTCAAGATCTTGCGACACGTCTTGAAGGCGATCCCAAGGTAAGCAAAACCCAATTGCGCGCCGCGCTTCGTCAGTACACGTCTTCCTGGCGTTATCTGCACAGCGTGAAACCAGGGGCGTCACGCGTTGATCTTGATGGCAATGCGTGTGGCGAGCTTGAGCAAGAGCATATCGACCATGCTGCGCAGACCTTGTCAGAAAGCAAAGCGCGTGCGGCAGAGCGTCGTAAACAGCAACAAGCGAAAAAGTCAGAAGGCCAGGCGAAAAATGCGGGTAAGACTGCACCAAAAGGTAAGAAGGCGGCCGCGCAATCAGCGAAAGGCCGTACAAGTAAACCAAAGCCCGCTAAAATGACTAAGAAAGAGAGTGAGCCACGTCGCGAACTCAGCGCCAACGATGTTGTCGTAGGTAAAGACGTGAATGTGAACATGGGCAACGGTAATCTGCCAGCGACCATTGTTGAAATTAACAAGGATGAGGTGCGTGTTCGCCTGACTAACGGGTTAACCATGTTAGTAAAAGCGGAGCACCTCAGCGCCTAAAGGAGACTCCTCGACGCATGTTTTGTCGACGCCGCGTTTCGGCTATCGCTGCCAGCTTGATGCTGGCAGCCTCTGCCCAGGCTGTAGAAGCCAATTTCCAACTCAGTGAACTACCTTCACTGTCCGCTGAACCCCAACACGAAACCGCTTCCAAGCGTGTAACTTCTCGATTTACTCGTTCTCATTATAAGCAGTTTGCGCTGGACGACGCTTTTTCGGCGGCGATTTTTGATCGCTACTTGGAGACACTCGACTACAACCGCGTGTTTTTAACCCAAGATGATGTTGAACGCCTATCGCGCTGGAAAACACGCTTAGATGACCAACTTAAGTCGGGTGAGACAGAAGCAGCGTATGCCATTTACAATCGTGTATTGAAAAAGCGCTTTGAGCGATACCAGTACGCATTAAAAGTGTTGGATAAACCTTTTGATTTTTCCGCCGATGAGAGCATGGTGCTGGATCGCACGGAGCTGCCATGGGCGGCTGACGAGGCCGAACTAGATGCTATCTGGGATAAACGGGTTAAAAATGATGCCTTGAACCTGCGCTTGACGGGGAAAGAGGATGAAGAAATCCGAGAGACCCTAGGCAAGCGTTATAACAGCGCCTTGAAGCGTTTAACGCAAAGCCATAGCGAAGATGTGTTTCAGGTCTACATGAATGCCTTCGCGCGTGAAGTTGACCCACATACTAGCTATCTATCCCCACGCAATGCTGAGCAATTCCAATCGGAAATGAATTTATCCCTGGAGGGGATAGGGGCGGTGTTGCAAATAAAAAATGAATACACAGTGATTCGTTCTCTCGTGGCCGGTGGTCCTGCATCCAAGTCCAAACAGCTTTCACCCGGCGACCGTATTATTGGTGTGGGCCAAGAAGACGAAGCCATTGTTGATGTGATTGGCTGGCGATTGGACGATGTGGTCGAGCTGATTAAAGGCCCTAAAGGCAGTGAAGTTAAGCTGAAGATCTTACCCGAAGGGGCGAACGCTAAAAGTTACAACGTCACACTTACCCGTGATAAAATACGCTTAGAAGATCGTGCGGTAAAATCTGAAGTGATCGAGCGCGGTGATGAAAAAGTCGGCGTATTAACAGTACCCGGATTTTACGTCGGGCTGGCTGATGACACCAAAAAAGAGATCGCGAGCCTCAAAGAAAAGGGTATCAGCGGTATCGTCGTAGACTTGCGAAATAACGGTGGTGGTGCGCTGAGTGAAGCAACGGCGCTCAGTGGCTTATTTATTGATAAAGGGCCTATCGTACAAGTCAGAGACAGCTATGGGCGAGTGAAAGTCAACAGTGATACGGACGGTAAACGTTTTTATGACGGCCCGATGACGGTATTGATTAATCGCTACAGCGCTTCCGCTTCGGAGATTTTCGCGGCCGCTATGCAAGATTATGAGCGTGCCGTGGTGATTGGCGAGCAATCTTTTGGTAAAGGGACCGTACAGCAGCACCGTTCTTTGAATCATATCTACGATTTATTTGATAAGCCGCTGGGTTATGTGCAGTACACGATCCAAAAGTTTTATCGAGTTAGCGGTGGCAGTACCCAAAACAAAGGTGTGGTGCCCGATATTACGTTCCCTTCACCCGTCTCGCCGGATGAAACAGGCGAGAGTGTTGAGGAGAATGCACTACCTTGGGATCGGATTGAAAAAGCGGATTATCAACCAAGGTCGCTGTCTTCGTCGCTGGTAAGCACGTTGAGTGAGAGGCATAAAACGCGAATCAAAGACGATCGCGAATTCGACTTCATTCGCCAAGACATTGCACGTTACCAAGAAGAGAAAGATCAAAATACGATCTCTTTGAATGAGGAAAAACGCCGCAAAGAAATGGATCGGGAAGACGAAGAGCGCTTAGCGCGGTTGAATGCGCGTCAGGAAGCACTCGGAGAGCCTCCTTTCAAAACGCTCGACGATGTACCTAAAGACTACGAAGAGCCAGATGCATACTTAGATGAAGCCGCGAGCATCACAAAAGATTTGGCTAACCTTCTTTCAGCCAGCCGCTAAGCGTCAGTACGGCATACGGTCTTTTAGAACGGCATCGGAATCCCAAGCCTAGGCAGTTCGCCTAGGCTTTTTTTATGACGTTATGGTGACAGCTAGGCGGTGTTAACCATTAGAAAACGAGATCTTACTCAAAAAAATGCATAAAACTGAGAAGTCAGTCTAACCTTATCGTTAAGGCATCATTGCCAATGAGGGGGAAGGTATGCGTTGCTTATTGGGTGTTTTTCTGACCTTAGTGGTGGCATTGCCAGTACGGGGTGACGACTTAGCGCGATTTGATGTCCCGTTACTGCTTGGTCAATGGTATTGGTTTAGTGCTGAGGAAGACTCAACTGCCAGCCACCCTTACAAAGCGATTAACCTCTCTTTTAATTCTCACTATGAATTTCGTATTGATATGTTACGTCGTGATGGGCAGCTCGAGACCGCTACAGGCAGTTATGCGGTGAATCATCAAGCATTAAGGTTGTACGACGGGCAGGGAGCTGATCAAGTGCATGCCTACCAGTTAAACCATAATCAATTGCAGCTTCAGGGAGCCGTGTTTACCAAACTGCTACCTGACGATCTATCGGGCGTGTGGCGCTCAAACAGCATTGAAGGGGATGATGTGAGTGAAGAAGTAGATGGTGTCTCGCTTAAACTTCGCCCTGACTTCCTCTTTGCGATGCAAGTTCGCGGTAACGATGGCCGCTCCATTACCCACCGCGGTGTATATTTGGTGGAAGGTGATAACCTAATGCTGATTTACGAGGAGGGGCGTCACTCATCACAATATCAACTTGCCTCTGACACATTGCGTTTAACCAATGACGTATTTGGTATGGAGGCGGTGCTGCAACGGCAAAGATAGCCCTGGTTATATTATCAGTAGGAGAGATTTGAGCGAAAAAGGTCGGTGATAATACCGACCTTTTTTGTGAGCGAATGATTAACTGGGAGAATCACTCAGGCAATTTAAACGCTGCTTTTAATGCGGATAGGTGGTTGTCGTCTTTACAAATAGCTTTATTGGGCTCGTCAGATATTTTAGCGACCGGCTTGCCCTGGCAACTGGTGAGTTTGATTACCACGTTGAGTGTTTTCACATTGGGCAGATCGCAGGTTAGCTGTGTCCCTATTCCAAATGAGGTTGTGGCTTTATCGGCAAAATGTTGATAAATCTGCACCGCTTTGGCCAATGTTAGGCTATCGGAGAAGACCAGCGTTTTGTCCTTGGGATCAATACCCTGTTCCCGATAATGCGCAAGCGCCTTTTCGCCCCAGGTAATAGGGTCACCACTGTCATGGCGCAACCCGCTAAAGGCGTGGCAAAGTGAACGATCAAAGTCGTGTAAAAAAGCGTCCATGTTAATGCAGTCGGTTAACGCAATACCCAGAGTTTCCGGATACTCTTGCAACCACACCTGCAATGCCAGTTGCTGCGAGTCGGAGAGTTGACCAGCGAGTTGTTGGTGCGCTTGAAACCATTCATGTGCTTGAGTGCCAACAGGCGTGAGCCCAAGCTGCTTGGCCAACCATACGTTAGATGTTCCTCGTAAAGGCGGATAGATAGCGTGTAGGCGAGTCACTACCGCTTGGTGCACCTCACGAGAAAACCGTCGTCGTGTGCCAAAGTCCACTAACTGAAATCCTTCAGCAAAGCCATCCTTTGGTAGATGTGTAAGCTTATCATCGAGACGCGCAAGCGCGTCATTGACCGTGTGATGAGGGTAGCAGGCGCGATTTCTCAACTCACAAATGATAGCGAGCAAAGGTACTTCCCACAGAATAACCTCTTGCCAAGGCCCGCTAATGTGAATGGCCAGTTGGCCGTCTTCAACGCCAACAGCCACTTGGTCAGGATCGAATTGAAAGCGGGATAAAAACGTCAAAAAGTCGGTGTGATATAGGCCGAGAGCGGCGAGGTAATCAAGCTCGTCGGGTTGAAAACGCAGTGTGGCCAGATAATTGATGTGCTCAACCACTTGCTCACATAGGTAAGATAGGTCTTCATCACTGCGACAGTAAAAGTCCGCGGTAACTTGGACATCAGGATAATGATGGAATACAGCTTGCTGCATATTGATTTTATAAGCATCAGTATCCAAAAGCGATGTAATGATCGGATTGTGCATGCGTGGTGAACGCCTTACGGGTTACAAAACGAAATGAGCGCCATAGTACCGCAATTTCTATAAAATTTAACCGTCGTCACATTATATTTCAGTCCGGATTGGCAGGCTGCGTTGACATTATGCAGTGTTTATTGGATGTAAACGCAAACATTTGATAACAAATTGTTAAATCTATAGTCATCTATGCCAAGCCGCGGTATGGTATGGCATGCAAAAATCGCCCTTGGGCGAATGAATACAGTTCGTTGGCTGAGGTACACTCGATAAAAAGGAAACGACATGTCTCAACAACCCACCGCCAAATACCGTGATGATTACCGTGCACCGGATTTCACGATTACAGATATCAATCTTGAGTTTGATCTCAATCCGAACAACACCCTGGTGACTGCCGTTAGCCAGGTAAAAAGCCTAAATGATAACGCTACGGATCTCGTGTTAGACGGTGACGCGCTAACGTTGGTACGCTTAGATATCAATGGTGACCCTTGGACGGCTTACAGTGAAGAAGCGGGTAAACTGATTATTCGAGACGTTCCCGCCGCGTTCACATTAACCGTCCAAACCCAGCTTGACCCGGAAAACAACACCGCGTTAGAGGGGCTCTATATCTCGGGCGGGGCGTACTGCACCCAGTGTGAAGCGGAAGGATTTCGCCGGATCACTTATTATCTCGACCGTCCCGATGTGTTAGCGCGCTTTACTACTAAGGTGATTGCGGATAAAGCAAACTATCCATACTTACTCAGCAATGGTAACAAGATCGCGTCTGGTGAATTGGAAGGTGGCCGACACTGGGTTGAATGGCATGACCCTTACGCCAAGCCCAGCTACCTATTTGCGCTGGTGGGTGGTGATTTTGATGTGTTACGCGATTCGTTCGTTACCCGATCTGGCCGAGATGTGGCCTTGGAAATTTTTGTTGATAAAGGCAATTTGGATCGTGCCGATCACGCGATGACCTCACTCAAAAACGCAATGAAATGGGACGAGGATCGGTTCGATCTTGAATACGATCTGGATATCTACATGATCGTTGCCGTTGACTTCTTCAACATGGGGGCCATGGAGAATAAAGGCTTAAACATCTTTAACTCCAAATATGTATTGGCAAACTCAGAAACCGCAACCGACACCGATTATCTTGGCATCGAAGCGGTCATTGGTCATGAGTACTTCCATAACTGGACCGGGAACCGAGTGACATGCCGTGATTGGTTCCAGCTAAGCCTTAAAGAAGGGCTAACGGTATTCCGAGACCAAGAATTTTCGTCTGATTTAGGCTCGCGCTCGGTTAATCGTATCAATAACGCACGCATTATGCGTGGCCCACAGTTTGCTGAAGATGCCAGCCCTATGTCTCATCCGATTCGACCGGAGAAGGTGATCGAGATGAACAACTTTTACACCCTGACGGTGTATGAGAAGGGCAGCGAAGTTATCCGCATGATGCATACTATTTTAGGTGAAGCAGGCTTCCAAAAAGGGGTCAAGCTTTACTTCGATCGCCATGATGGTACCGCAGCAACCTGTGATGATTTCGTTCAAGCGATGGAGGATGCCTCTGGGATTGATTTGACCCAGTTCCGTCGTTGGTATAGCCAGTCGGGAACCCCAGTGCTCAGCGTCTCATCGACTTATGATCCTGATAGCAAACAATTAGCACTGCATGTGTCTCAGCACACCCCGCCAACGGCGGATCAACAGGAGAAGTTGCCGCTTTATATCCCATTAGATATCGAGCTGTATCGTCGTGATGGTAGTGTGATTAAGTTACAGCGTCACGGTGAGAGCGTTTCCAATGTGCTCGCGGTAACCGAGACAGAGCAAACCTTTATTTTTGATGAGGTTGATCAGCAACCTGTGCTATCACTGCTGCGCGAGTTCTCGGCGCCGGTGAAGCTGGATCACGATTATCAAGATGAGGAATTGGCGTTCTTATTGCAACATGCCCAGAATGACTTTGCGCGATGGGATGCGGGTCAGAGCTTATTGGCCAAACACATTAAAGCGAACGTCGCACGGGTACAAAACGAACAGCCCATTGATGTACCTCTGTCTGTGATTGATGCGTTCCGTGGCGTACTACTCAGTGACAACACGGATCCGGCTTTGATTGCAGAAGTGCTTAACCTTCCAAGTGAAACCGAAGTGGCAGGGTGGTTTGATACTGTTGACGTTGATGCTATTCATCAGGTGATGGCGGCGTTCAAGCAGCAGTTTGCGGATCACATGGTTGATGAGTTTGACGCGGTATACCGTCAGTATGCCCAACCCGAGTATCAAATCACCCACAAAGCCATCGGTGAACGCGCGCTGCGTAACGCGTGCTTGAGTTATCTCGCCCACTCCGAAAATGGCAACACTCAGGTAGAGCGCCATTATCAAGATGCGAACAACATGACGGATACCATGGCCGCATTGAACGCTGCTAATACGGCGCAGTTACCCTGCCGTGAGCCATTAATGAAAGATTTCAGTGATAAGTGGCAGCACGATGGGTTGGTGATGGATAAATGGTTCATGCTGCAAGGGGCAAATCCAGCAGACAATGCCCTTGACCAAGTTAGAGCACAAATGGATCATCCGGCCTTTACCCTTAAAAACCCCAATCGTGTTCGCAGCTTAGTGGGCGCTTTTTGCAACCGAAACCCTGCGCGCTTCCACGCTAAAGACGGCAGTGGCTACCGGTTTTTGAAAGAGATTCTAGTGATACTCAACCAATCCAACCCGCAGGTGGCATCACGGCTGATTGATCCTATGCTAAAACTGGCGTATTTCGATCAAGATCGTCAGGCGAAGATGCGCCAAGTGCTGCAAGAGTTAGCCGATATGGATAACCTAGCTGCCGATCTTTATGAAAAAGTTGAGAAAACACTTGAGCAGTAAGAAACGATTTGGGATAAAATTACCCAAGCGTTAGCAAGTGTGAAAAGCCGTCCACCTTGGGCGGCTTTTTGATTTAGGTGGTATATTGGGTAGCGATGTCACAGTGATAGGTTAAGCGGCAGACATGGAGTACTATTTTAACGTTTACATTGCTTATTCAGAATATCAACACTACTACAGTGGCGCCGCGGCCAATGTGGTGGTGACGTCCGATCAGGGGCTGCGTTTGCAAATTCCCGCTTCGCGTTTTCGTCCTTTCTTGTCACAACTCGGTATACGCGGGCGTTTTAAACTGGTGACAGACGCGAATCATAAGTTCCAATCTCTGATGCGGGTTACTTAGTGGCAGCCGAGTAAAGCCTCACCAATTCTTCTGTTTAAATAGCCACACCAGTCACATTCTGGCGAAATTCGCGTAAATCCAGCCGTTTACCTATAACGTTTTTATCTGCCAAGCCTTACACTAGACAGTGCGTTTGTTAACGTAATGTTTACCTCTGAATACTCACAACGATAATGTTCTAAAAAGGACAACGGAGCTCCAGAATGACCTCGCGTGACCCTATAGTACCTGTGTTACTTGAGAAGGTTTATCAGTTGATTGCCGATAAACTGGATGATACTCAACAACCACTCGTCGATGCACTAGCCAAAAGGATATTGGGTCAAATCTCTGATGATGACTTGCAGGAACGCAATGAGTCAGATCTCTACGGTGCTGTGATGAGTTTGTGGCATCACCTCAACACCTTTGAACAAGATAAAGTCTTTGTAAAAGTCTTTAACCCCAGCCTCAGTGGCAATGGGTGGCAGTCTACCCATACCATTGTCGAGATCTTAGCACCTGATGCGCCTTTCCTGGTTGACTCGGTGCGCATGGCGCTCAACCGTTTGGGGATCACCACGCACTTAATGCTCAACACCCCGATAAAATCACAAAAGAATGAGCAGGGTGATGTCGTTGCCATTGGTGGTGATAACGGCAAGTTCCAAAGCACGTTCCATATCGAAATTGACAAAATGTCCGATGAGTCAGAGATGGCGGCACTAGAGGCTGAGCTGTCTGAAACTTTAACGGATGTTGTGATGGTGGTGAACGATTGGAAGCCGATGCGTGAGCAGATGCTTCAGTTGGTGTCGGAGTTGAAAGACACACCGCTGCCAATTGATGACGAGCGTCGGCAAGAAGCGATTGAGTTTTTGACTTGGATTACTGACAACAACTTTACCTTTATGGGGTACAAGTGTTTTGATTTAGTGCCGGTTGAAGGGGATTATGAACTGCGAGCAAGCACAGACTGTAATGCGCTTGGCTTAGCGAAAAAACATAAATCGCCCGCCATACTCAGCTTGTCAGAAATGCCAGAGTCAGCCCGCGCTGAAGCGTTGAAAAAAGAGCTACTGGTGCTCACAAAAAGTAACGCCAAATCGCGAGTCCACCGTCCCGCTTATGTTGATTACATCGGCATTAAAAAGTTCGATAAGCAAGGCAATGTGATTGGCGAACACCGCTTCACGGGCCTCTACGCATCATCCGCCTATAACCAATCCACGGCAAGCATTCCTGTCCTTCGAAATAAAGTACGCCGTATCCTCGACAACAGTGACTTTTATCGTGAGTCACATTCGTGGAAAGCGCTCGCGAATATTTTGGAAAACTACCCGCGTGATGAGTTGTTCCAGGCGACGGAAGACGAAATGCGCGACGTGGGTATGGGCGTGGTACAGATGCAAGATCGCGACATGTTGCGGGTGTTCGTCCGTCGCGATCCGTTTGGGCGTTTTTTCTCGTGCATGGTGTATATCACTCGTGAACGCTACAACACCGAGTTCCGTCGTCAAACCCAGCGTATTCTCCAGCAATACTTTGGTTCCGATCAGACGGTTGAATTCACCACTTTCTTCTCGGAAAGCCCTTTGGCAAGGACGCACTATATTGTCCGAGTAGAAAACAACAATTTCGATATTGATGTGAAAAAGATCGAACAAAACTTAACCGAGGCAGCGTCCTCGTGGGACGATCGTCTGCAAGAGGCGGTAATTGCGAACTTTGGTGAGAACCGAGGCACACCGATCGCCAAACGCTATTTACGCGCCTTCCCGCGTTCGTACAAGGAAGCCATGCTCCCGGGCTCAGCCGTTGCTGACATTGAGCGCCTTGAAGGCCTCAGTGATGATAACAAGCTTGATATGCTGCTTTACCGCCCCCAAGAGGTGAGCCATCAATCGAATGCGATTAGCCTCAAGCTGTTCCAAAAAGGCGAACCTATTCATCTGTCTGATGTGATGCCGATGCTGGAAAATCTCGGACTGAGAGTCATTGGTGAGTCGCCTTATGAGGTGGAAACCAGCCAAGGAGATGTATACTGGATCCTGGACTTCTCCATGTTGCACAGTGCCGGATCTGCCTTTGATCTTGGAAATGCACGGGATCGTTTCCAGCATGCCTTTGCAGATATTTGGCATGGCCGTTTGGACAACGATGGCTTTAACCGTTTAGTGCTTAATGCTGGGTTGTCGGGTCGAGAGGTCACTATTTTACGCGCTTATGCGCGCTACATGCGCCAGATTGGTTTCCCATTTAGCCAAGCCTATATTGAAGAGACACTGTCTTCACATTCTCAACTTGCCAGCTTCTTGGTAAAACTATTCAATACGCGCTTTGATCCGGCGGGTAAGCAAACCCAGCGCGCGCAAGACACCATTATCAATGATATCGAAGAGGCCCTCGACAATGTTGAGAGCCTTGATGATGACCGTATTATTCGTCGCTACATGGAGATCATGCTGGCGACCACACGGACTAACTTCTTCCAAAAAGATCCGGAGAGTGATCAAGACAAGCCTTACTTGTCACTGAAACTCGAGGCCTCCGAGATCCCGGATATGCCTAAACCTGTTCCTGCGTTTGAGATTTTCGTGTATTCCCCCGATGTTGAAGGGGTGCATTTACGCGGTGGTAAGGTGGCACGTGGCGGGCTGCGTTGGTCAGATCGCCAAGAAGATTTCCGTACCGAGGTGCTCGGCCTTGTCAAAGCGCAGCAGGTGAAAAACACCGTGATTGTGCCTGTTGGAGCGAAAGGCGGATTTGTCTGCAAGCGTCAACATCAGCTTTCCGGTCGCGATGCGATTTTCGCAGAAGGGAAGCGCTGCTATCGGATCTTCATCCAAGGGCTGCTCGATATTACCGATAATATCGTAGAAGGCACCCTGACTCCGCCGCAACACGTTGTGCGTCATGACGAAGACGATGCGTATCTCGTGGTTGCTGCGGATAAAGGGACGGCGACATTCTCCGACCTTGCTAACAGTGTCTCTGCGCAATATAACTTTTGGCTGGGTGATGCGTTTGCTTCCGGTGGTTCTAATGGTTATGACCACAAGAAGATGGGGATTACCGCAGCCGGTGCGTGGGAGTCGGTGAAGCGTCATTTCCGCGAAGTGGATATTAATTGTCAAACCACAGATTTTACCTGTGTCGGCATTGGTGATATGGGGGGGGATGTGTTTGGTAACGGCATGTTGCTGTCTAAACATATTCGCCTAGTGGCCGCGTTTAACCACATGCATATCTTTATTGATCCAGAGCCGGATGCCGCGAAAAGCTGGAAGGAGCGACAGCGTCTTTTCAACCTGCCGCGTTCAAGCTGGGAAGATTATGACAGCAATCTGATTTCCAAAGGTGGGGGTATATTCTCTCGCCGCGCTAAGTCTATTACTTTAACGCCAGAGATCCAAAAGCTGCTTGGTACACGCAAGCAATCCATGGCACCGAACGATCTGATTAAACAGATCTTAAAAGCCAAAGTGGATCTACTTTGGAATGGTGGGATCGGGACCTATGTGAAGTCGTCTGATGAAACTCATACCTCTGTTGGCGATCGCGCTAATGACGGGTTGCGTGTTAACGGCAACGAGGTCGGTGCGCGTATTATCGGTGAAGGCGGTAACTTAGGGATGACGCAATTAGGGCGGATCGAATATGCGCTCAAAGGCGGTCGCGTCAATACCGACTTCATTGACAACGTTGGTGGGGTCGATTGCTCCGATAACGAAGTGAATATCAAAATTTTGCTCAATGGGCTGGTGGCCGCTGGCGACTTGACCATGAAAAAGCGTAACGAGCTGCTTGAGCGGATGGAAGATGAAGTCTCTGACATTGTTCTTGAAGATGCATACAGTCAGAGTGAGTCCATTTCCGTTACCCACAATCAGCAAGCGGCGCTACTCAAAGAGCAGATCCGTTTTATTCACTACTTAGAGAAAGAAGGGAAGTTGGATCGAGCTCTCGAGTATCTACCTGATGATGAGACCTTATCTGAGCGTAACCTACGTGGCACGGGCCTAACACGCCCAGAAATTGCGGTGCTGGTGGCGTACGGAAAAATGGTACTTAAGGAGCAGCTGGTGGTGGATGAGGTGACGCAAGATGCGCACTTCGGTCAACTATTACCGAGCTACTTCCCGAAAGAGTTACAACGTCACTATCGCCAAGAAATGGAATCCCATCCACTTCGCGGCGAGATCATTGCGACGGCGTTGGCAAACCAGATGTCAAATGACATGGGCTTTAATTTCATCACCCGTATGCAAGATGAAACTGGGGCAAGCGTCAGTGACATTGCCAAATCCTACGCGATTGCGCGCGATGTGTTTGGTTTCGAGCAACTGTTTGACAGTGTCCGAGAGCTTGATAATCATGTCACTGCCAAAGTGCAATACGATATCTTGTTCCGTTGCCGCCGCATGCTACGCCGAGCAACGCGATGGATGTTACGCAATAAACGCAAAGGAGAGAGCATCGAGGCGCAAGTCGCCTTCTATCGCCCAGCGTTACAAAACTTGGTCGAGCACCTGGATGACTATCTGGTTGAGAGCGAAATCAAAGAGCATGACCAACAAGCGGAGACGCTACGACAGGCTGGGGTGCCTGACGCGCTAGCCAATAGAGTATGCCGTCTAACCAGCGTGTTCTCTGGGCTGGATTTAGCACAGGTGTCAGAGCAGCTGAATAAACCGTTCGAGCTGGTGGCACGCTTGTACTATGTGCTAGGGGATAGCTTGTCACTGCACTGGTTCTTGAAGCAAATCAACAACCAGCCGGTGGATAACCACTGGCAAGCGCTGGCGCGTGCATCGTTCCGTGAAGATTTGGACTGGCAACAACGTCTGCTCACGGCTCGTATTGTGTCAGAAATGGCTGATGACCAAGATGCCGAAACGGGTCTTGCACAATGGATGGATGAGCATGTGGTCATCCTCGGCCGTTGGCAGAGTATTGTTGATGAGTTCAAAGTAGGCTCCGTGCATGAGTTTGCCAAGTTCTCCGTCGCCTTGCGTGAGTTGTCGCTGTTAAATTTGAATTGAATTAAAGCGCCAATAACGCAATAATCTAGCCCCGTTTATACGGGGCTTTTTTATTAGGAGGGATAATGCTTTACCGCCTCGCCAGACCGGCTATCTTTCAGTTAGATCCAGAAAAAGCACACGATCTAACCATTAACACCCTTTCTCGATTTCATCACACCCCGCTTCGCTTTTTGTATTCCCAGCATCTTCCTCCTCGCCCAGTCACTGTGATGGGACTCAACTTTAATAATCCCGTTGGCTTAGCGGCAGGGTTAGATAAAAACGGCGAGTGCATAGAAGCCTTTGGCGCGATGGGCTTTGGGTTTGTAGAAGTAGGGACGGTGACGCCGCGCCCGCAACCGGGCAACGATAAACCGCGGCTTTTTCGCATCAAAGCGGCGGAAGGGATCATTAACCGAATGGGCTTCAATAACCACGGCGTTGATGCATTGGTGGACAACGTTAAACGTGCGAAAAACTTCAATGGTATATTGGGTATTAACATTGGTAAGAACAAGGATACCCCCATCGAACAGGGCACCGATGATTATGTCGCCTGCATGCGAAAAGTGTATCCACATGCTGACTATATTGCCGTAAACATTTCGTCGCCTAATACGCCAGGATTACGCACGTTACAATATGGCGAGATGTTCGATGAACTCCTTAGCACACTAAAAGCGGAACAGGCACAATTGGCAGACGTCCACGATAAATACGTGCCTTTAACGGTTAAGATTGCCCCAGACTTGAGTGAAGAAGAAATTCAACAAGTGGCGCAAGCACTGATTCGTCATCAGATCGATGGTGTGATTGCGACCAACACCACGCTTGAGCGCTCGTTGGTAGATGGTATGCCACATTATCGTGAAGCGGGTGGGCTAAGTGGCCGTCCTGTGCAACTTAAAAGTACCGAGGTTATTCGTCAGCTGCATCGTGCACTTGATGGTGCGATGCCCATCATAGGTGTCGGAGGGATTGACTCAGTCACCGCGGCGCGTGAAAAACTCGAAGCGGGTGCAGACCTGGTGCAAGTCTACTCTGGGTTAATTTACCAAGGCCCTGGGCTCATCAAACAAATCGTGCGTCATATTTAGGCTAAGAAATAAAGTCTTAAGGTATAAAAGGGGGCGTTTTCTTCCCCTTTTTTTTTCGCTTCAGCCCATTACACTTCAGGCAATGGCAGTGTTGTTATCGCCAGACACCCAGTTAGTGAGTCATCGCGGGAGCTGAAGTATGTTAAAACCTAACAATGCATGGAGATGGTATTTCGATAATACATCGAATTCGCTAATGCTAGATTTAGGCGATGACATGGTCTTTCGTGTGGCGATCAGTGCCAAACACCTCATCCCCGATGCGTTCTCATCATCCCCATTTTCTGTTGAGGATGCATCACTCTTTCAGCGTTTGACAGAGCCTCTGTCAAATCTTTCACTTTCCGGCCCTCGTCAGGCCGAACTCGCTTTGAACGCAGTGGCAGCCTATCGCTTCCACAAGCCTGTCTTACCTAAAAGCTGGTTTTTCGAGCCACAACAAGACACTATTGCCACCCCTGAGTGGGGGCAAATCGTCGAGCTCACCAGTCAAACAGGGGATAGGGCGCCGTTTATTATCATAGAGAACGCCGGTTCTGCCTCGCTCTGCATGCTCGCGCGCGAAGCTGACTTTGAACTGAGCGCGAATAAAAAAATGGCGTTTTGTGGTGCGATTAAAGTAATGAACGACCGGCTATCGCAACCAATACCTCAAACAAATAGCCAAAAAGGTCGCTTTGCGTTAGTGGGCTGAGTGGTTTTCACCCAGCCCACGCCTCCTTTCTTCCCTCACTTTCCTTGTTTCGTGTATAGACGGCCACGGTGTGGCTGTATCTTAACGTTTCTTATACCAAACAGGCGTGCATAAAAAATGTGATGTCAGTTCATTTTATGAGCGAAAAGTGTGCATGTACCTGAGCGTTTTTTCATTGATTTAAGGGTGTTCTCGCCCTAATAACAACAATAATTGACGAGTTTTTTCCCGTTTTATCCGTCAGGGCACTTGCGAAAAACCTGTCTGGTATAGTCCAGTTTTCGTGGATTTTTGTTCGTTCTTAAAGGGAAAGAAAAGCCGTTTTCATTTTTCTAGAGTCAGAAATAATCAGTATAGTAATAGCAGTGAATGCTTACACTCGTAGGTTAAAGGTACATTTAACCAGAGGAGGTGAGTGAGAAAGCAAGGCGGTTTCCAGGAGGAAACAGACAAAGGGAGCGTGCCAGGGTAATTGATTCCTTTCAGAAACAGTCACCCTCTAGCATCTGTTTCTCATTGGAAACAAAAATACGGCGATTTATTCATCATTCAATGGAGATTGTCGCCGCTTGGGTCAACGACAGGCGTAAGATTGATGTATAATCGCCGCCATGATGATAACGACGCCCAAAGGGTGTAGAGACTGAATGAAACACTATCTCGCAATAACCGCTCGAGGTCTCGAGCACATGCTAGCTCAAGAGCTTGAACAACTTGGCGTATCTAGCCTCAAGCAAGTTCATGCAGGGGTTAAATTTAAAGCCGACGATTCAACACTGTATCAATGCTGTTTATGGAGCCGGATTGCGTCACGGTTTGTTTTGGTGCTGGGCGAATTCGCGGTGCGCGATGATATGGATCTCTACCTCGGTGCGACGGCGATTAACTGGCCAGATTATTTTCACTCCAGTCAGCGGATTGCGGTGGACTTTAATGGTACTAATCGCGAGATTCGCAACAGCCAGTACGGGGCGCTGAAAGTTAAAGACGCGATAGTAGACAAGTTTGAAAAGTCGAATTTGCCCCGCCCAAGCGTTGACCGCGAGCAGCCTGATTTACGTATTCATATGCGATTATCCAAAGACCAAGGTTTGCTCGGTATCGATATGGTTGGAAGCGGCCTACATCAGCGCGGCTATCGCACTCAAGCAGGTGCTGCGCCTTTACGAGAAACCCATGCTGCAGCCTTGGTCGCAAGGAGTGGCTGGAAGGCGGAGCAGCCTTTGATGGATATCATGTGTGGCTCAGGCACTTTGCTGATAGAAGCGGCGATGATGGCGGCAAACATCGCACCGGGCTTAAAGCGTAAGCGTTGGGGGTTTGAGTCATTGCTTGGCTTTGATGTTGAAGCCTTTAAAGCGATCAAAGCTGAAGCGAGCGTCAAGGCTAAACGGGGTGTGAGTCAGTGCCAGACACGCTTTTATGGCACTGATAACGACGCCCGGATGATTGAAACAGCGCGAGCGAACGCACGACGTGCTGGGGTGGCTGAACTTGTTGAATTTACCACGGGTGATGCGACACAAGTGATGCCACCAGAAGGCTTCACTGAGGGCCATATAATCTCTAACCCGCCATACGGTGAGCGTTTAGGGACCACTCCAGGCTTGATTGCCTTGTACACCCAGCTTGGTGATCACCTTAAAGAAGCGTTTGCGCGGAATACGGTTTCTTTGTATTCGGGATCTGACGAGTTACTGAGCTGCTTACGGATGCGCGCGGATGACAAATTCAAGCTACGCAATGGTGCGTTAGATTGTGTGATGAAAACGTACGCGATTACCGCGCGTGGTGAAAAAGCAGAAAAGGATGCGCCAAAGGCGGACGTAGCGCCTGATTTTGCTAACCGCTTGCGCAAGAATATGGCGAAGCTGGACAAATGGGCAAAAAAACAAGAGATAGAGTGTTATCGGCTCTATGATGCCGACTTGCCTGATTACAAAGCCGCGATAGATCGCTATCGCGATTTTTTGGTCATTCAAGAGTACGCAGCGCCGAAAACCATTGAACCGGAGAAAGCACGCCGTCGCTTATTAGATATGGTTCGCGCTGCTATTGCAGTGACTGGTGTGGATGCCAATAAAGTGGTGTTAAAAACGCGCGAAAAGCAAAAGGGCAATAACCAGTATCAAAAACTTGCCGGCGAATCTCGAACCATGACGATCCAAGAATATGGCGTGGCGCTCGAAGTTAATCTTTATGATTATCTCGATACCGGGGTATTTCTTGATCATCGCTACACGCGCCGCCTAATCGGCGAGAAAGCGACAGGACAAGATTTTCTTAACCTCTTCGCTTATACCGGCAGTGCGTCGGTGCATGCCGCGGTAGGTGGCGCTCGTTCTACGACCACCGTCGACATGTCGAAAACCTATTTGGCGTGGGCCGAACGCAATATGAAGCTCAATGGTCTTGTTGGGCGTCAACACCGATTTGAGCAGGCAGATTGCCTACAATGGATTCGCCAATCTGATCAGAAATTTGATTTAATCTTCATCGATCCGCCGACATTCTCTAACTCCAAGCGGATGCAAAGCACCTTTGATGTGCAGCGTGACCACCTGGATGTGCTTTTAGCACTGAAAGACCGTTTACGTCCCGGTGGTGAAATCATTTTTTCCAACAACAAGCGGCACTTTAAAATGGATTTAGAAGGTTTAGCGGCTGCAGGGCTTAGTGCAGAAAACATTAGCAAGCGTTCGATTCCTGAAGATTTTGCTCGCAATCCACATATTCATAATTGCTGGATTATTCGTCATCAGGACACGTCTGCATGACACTCGTATTGTTTAGCACTGAAGGGTGCCACCTTTGTGAACAAGCGTGGGCACTCTATCAATCTCTCGGCTATCAAACGCCACTTGAAACCCAAGACATTGCTTTTGACGACACGCTCTTTGAGCGTTACGGCGTCACTATTCCAGTGATTGCAATACGCAATCAATCTGGAGAGGTGAGTGCAGAATTGGGTTGGCCGTTTGATCACACACAACTACAAGCTTGGTTAACGCAACATGGCATTGATTAAAATTACGTCCGCCCAGTTGGCTTATGGTGACAACCCATTGCTGGATAAAACTGACTTTATTCTTCAGCCAGGTGAGCGCGTGTGTCTGGTAGGGCGCAACGGCGCTGGTAAGTCTACCTTGATGAAGGTCCTTGACGGCCAGGTTCAGCTTGATGATGGCAGTATTCAAAGTCAGTCTGAACTCAAAGTTTCTCGGCTTGAGCAAGACCCACCACGCGATAGTCAAGGCACTGTGTTTGATTACGTAGCCGAAGGCCTCGCGGAAGCGGGGGACAACCTAAAGCAGTATCACCAGTTGATCGCGAAGATCGAAACCGATCCGAGTGATCGTAATATTGCCGAGCTGGCAAAAGTGCAAGAAGCACTGGACCATGCTGACGCTTGGCGTTTTGACAATCAAATTATGGTGGTGTTAGGGGCGTTAGGCTTGGAAGGCAATACCGCCCTTAAAGCCTTATCTGGCGGTTGGCAGCGTAAAGCGGCTTTAGCGCGAGCCCTCGTTTGTGAGCCGGATGTGTTGCTTCTTGATGAGCCAACAAACCATCTGGATGTCTCTACCATTTTGTGGCTAGAGCAATTCTTAAAAGATTTTAAAGGCGCGATCGTCTTTATCTCGCATGACCGCTCGTTTATTGGTGCCATGGCCACACGTATCGTTGATCTTGACCGCGGTAAACTGACCTCATGGCCAGGCGACTATCAAACCTATCTGGACGGAAAAGAAGAAGCGTTGCGAGTGGAAGCGGAGCAGAACGCTGAATTTGATAAAAAACTAGCTCAAGAAGAAGCCTGGATTCGCCAAGGGATCAAAGCGCGTCGCACCCGCAATGAGGGGCGAGTTCGCGCACTGAAAGCGCTACGGCAAGAGCGAGCGAGTCGTGTTGAGTTACAGGGTAACGCAAACTTGCAGCTCGACGATGCCAGCCGCTCTGGCAAAATTGTGTTTGAAGCAGAAAACGTCGCTTTTACCTATCAAGACAAGCCACTGATTAAGCCATTGAGTTTCACGGTGATGCGTGGCGATCGGATTGCGCTGATTGGTCCCAACGGATGTGGTAAAAGTACACTATTAAAGCTCATGCTTGAAAAACTCACCCCAGACAGTGGAGCTTTACACGTAGGGACAAAACTGGATGTTGCGTATTTTGACCAATACCGCGAGAAGCTAGATCCAGAAAAAACGGTTATCGATAACCTGGCGGGGGGAAAAACCGAAGTTGAAGTCGGTGGCCGGAAGCGCCACGTGATGGGATATTTGCAAGATTTCTTATTCCATCCACGACGGGCTCAAACCCCAGTTAAAGCGCTGTCCGGGGGCGAGAAAAACCGTTTGCTGTTGGCTAAATTATTCCTCAAGCCTGCTAATCTTTTGGTACTTGATGAGCCAACCAATGATCTTGATATTGAAACGCTCGAACTATTGGAAGATTTGCTCTCGCAATTTCAAGGCACCTTGTTGCTGGTGAGCCATGACCGTCAATTCGTCGATAACACGGTGACACATAGCTGGATATTTGAAGGCGACGGTACCATTAACAAGTTCGTGGGTGGGTATCACGATGCCCAACAACAGCGCGAGCAGTATCTTAAAGCCATCACACCCAATAGCCGAACCCCTTCAACGAGTGGTGAGGCTGATACGGGACAAAAGACGGCAAAACCTAAGAGTAAGCCACGCAAGCTATCTTATAAACTGCAACGTGAGCTAGAAGCCCTGCCTGCGCGGCTTGAGGCGTTAGAAGAAGAGGTTGAAACGTTACAATCAGAAATGAACGATCCTGATTTTTTCTCGAAAAGTCAGGATGTTACTCAACCTAAACTGACCCGATTGGCTGAGGTAGAGCAGGAGCTCGAGCAAGCCTTTGAACGCTGGGAAGAATTGGAAGCGATGCAACAAGAAGCATAGTGACGTTGTCACATACAGAGGGATATGACTCACATTTTGTTTAGTCCTTGCTCGATAGTGCTTGCTTAAAAAATAATCATGATCGAAGCTGTAGAGGATACTTCATAAAAACGTCACAGACGGAAGTATCCTTGCAAATGGCAAGCAGCATTGAACAAGATGGAATAAAGAGGGCGACCCTATGAAAAGACAGAAGCGAGATCGTTTGGAACGCGCACAGTCAAAGGGCTTTCAAGCAGGAATAAACGGTCGATCGTCTGAACTATGTCCTTACCAACAAACGGATGCGAGAAGTAGCTGGCTTGGCGGATGGCGCGAAGGCAGAACCAGTAAGTCGGAAATGATGAAGTAATCTCTCTTAAATATTTACGGCCTTATCCTCTTGATAAGGCCTTTTTAATAACCATATAACGCACTATAACTTTAATGCTATAAACACCATTGAACAAACATACCTTTATGTGGTTAACGCCAAGAAAAATTAAAGTAACTTGTCTCTCAAATCAGAGGGGTTAAGGCTTGGTAAAAAAGGGAAAGGGAAAGGGAAAGGGAAAGCCGGCAATTTATCACCGACTTTCAGGAATGCGCATTTGCTAGAAGGCGGAGGTATCTTGAAAAAGACCGACTTTCAGATCTTTCGCTACGTAGATTTCTTTGTCATCAACGTATACACGTCCATCGCCAACACCCATAACGAGTTTGCGATTGATCACGCGCTTCATGTGAATTTCATAGCGAACGCGTTTAGCAGTGGGAAGCACTTGCCCAGTAAATTTCACTTCACCAACACCTAGGGCACGGCCTTTGCCTTCGCCGCCAACCCAGCCGAGGAAAAAGCCGACTAGCTGCCACATAGCGTCTAAACCAAGGCAGCCTGGCATCACTGGATCACCTGGGAAATGGCAGTCGAAAAACCATAAATCTGGGTTGATATCCAACTCAGCGACAATCACGCCTTTATCAAAGTCACCACCTTGATCGGTAATATTGGTGATACGGTCCATCATCAGCATGTTTGGTGCCGGAAGCTGTGGGCGTCCCGGGCCAAAGAGCTCACCTTGGCTGGATGCGAGTAAATCGTCGCGATTATAGGAATTTTGGCGTTTCATTATATCTAAACTGCTCCTTATTCAATTGCGAGCAGGTTAGCGTACACGTGTACGCCAAACAACTCGGATCAGTACTGGCCAAACCAGTTTTTTAAGCGTTTAAACAAACTGTTGCAGCTTTGTTTTTCATCAGTATGAAAATGATTTATTCGATTAGATATTTTTCTTAGCAATGTCTCTTCATCGTCGCCTGAGAATGGGAGACCTGTCACAAGCGGAAAGGCTTGCTCGACATCATCCACTGCCCAAATATGAAATTGACCGGCTTTAATCGCATCGACTACATCGTTACGCAAACATAAGGATGACAGGTTCGTTTTAGGCAACACGACACCTTGTTGACCTGTTAAGCCACGGTGAGCACAAACTTGGTAATACCCTTCGATTTTTTCATTGATTCCACCTACCGCTTGTACACGACCAAACTGGTCAACCGCGCCAGTGATAGCGATGGCTTGATTAATCGGTTGTTGAGATAACGCGCTCACAAAGGCACACAATTCCGCCAAGGATGCACTGTCACCATCGACTTCACTGTACGATTGTTCGAATACGATGGAGGCGGAATAGGGTAAAGGGTCATCGAGGTTTAGCGCCACGCTCACAAAGGCTTGCATAATCATCATGCCTTTGGCGTGAATATTACCCGCAAGCTCGGCTTTGCGCTCCACATCAGCAATATCGCCATCACCAGAGTGAACAACGCAAGAAATTCTCGCTGGCTCACCGTAACTCACCGGGTGGCCAGGCACTTCGATCACGGTAAGACCATTAATTTGGCCGATATGCTCACCACGGGTATCAATAAAAACTTGTCCTTTGTGGATGTCTTCAATCGCACGCTCGGGGAGGTAGGCAGCACGTTGGTACCGCTGAGAGATAGCGGCATCAATCGCGGCTTTGTCGAGCGCATCCGATGCCGTTATGACAGATTCAGCCAGTAGTTGCTGATACCAAACCGGACACAAGGGCATCCGCAGTTGATCTTCGCTTTCACGTGCTCCTGCTTGCAATAAACGCACTAAGCCTGACTCTGTCATAGGTAAGTGAGTTTGTGCGGTGACCAAGCCTTTTAGCCAAGCAAAGTAGGGCACAATGGTGGCCGCGTCGAGCGCAATGTCTTGCTCATATTCGGCATAGGCTGACAGGCCATCGTAGAGATCAGGCTCATTGGTTTCAAAGTCGGCCAGCCACTGTCTGTCACCGACTAACACCAGACGTACGTTCAGTGCCTCATCCGGCAAATCAGTCACTTGATCGGCGCGGGCGGTCTGCCAGGCAAGCTTACCCGATGATAAAAACTGTTTGAGGCGAACCCAAACGCGTGGCTGCTGCAGTATATCCGCCACTTTTAGAATCAATACGCCATCGTGAGCTTGATGCAGTAAACCGTACTTTTTTTGTGACGCTGTCACATTTTTATTCGCATCATAAGCGAAGCCAAACAGGCTTGATTCGGTAACTGCGTCACCGATCACAACCGGCATTTCTGGGTACTGTGAAACGAACTCTGCTTGATAAGCATTAAGATATTGGGGCAAGTCAGCTGACATCACGGTAAGACAAGCCGTTGGACACGAAGGTGACATTAACCAAATCAGTGCCTTTTTTAAGCGCGATTGCAGTGATAACAGCGAAGCCGCCTCTAAATGCGCAAATTGTGCAATGTCGAGAGAAAACTGAGAATAATGTGGTTTGGCATCACGCCAATCAACTTCATGCATGTCTATGATTACTGACTAAGATTAGAATGGACAGAGTATAAAGGATAACACACTGTGGTAATAGGATAGTGCAGCCATTGGATCGTCCACTGGCGTACGCAGTATCTTTGAGGTGTGCGATAATTGAACAGGCAGCGAGTTAGTGTTACGCTGTCACCACGTGGCGTGACTGAAGCTTGGCATATGAAATATCAACAACTCGAGAACCTTGAAGCAGGCTGGAAATGGGCCTACCTGGTAAAAAAGTGGAAAGACGGTGACGCTGTCACAAAATATATTGATAGCGATGAGGCTCAGACGGCCATTGACGCCTTGTTAGCGCTGGAGCATGAGCCAACGCGTGTACATCAATGGATTGAGAAGCACATGGCGCCGTCGCTGGAGAAAAAGCTAAAACAAGCGATCCGCGCCAAGCGCAAGCGTCACTTTAACGCCGAGCAAGAGCAAACGCGGAAAAAATCCATCGATTTGGATTATCGTGTGTGGGAGAAGCTCTCGCAAAAAGCACACGAACTTGATGCGACCTTATCCGACACCATTGAGTATTTGTTATCTGAGGCTAATCGCTCAGAGAGTGCTAACAAGCAAGTAGACACATTAAAGCAAGATCTGAGTAACTTGCTAGGAATGTGAAACCCGTTAACCGATAAGCGAGCATTGCAGTATGGGCTACTTTTTACTGATCTCTTTTGCCATTTTCCTCGCATTCATGTTGATTGACCGGCCACTGATTGTAATTGCGTTTAAAGATGGTCAGTTAGTGCGTCACAAAGGGAAAGTGCCGAAAGGTTTCTTACATGACTGCCAAGACATTGCGAAGCGCCATCCGTTCACGGGCACAGTGAAAGTGTATAGCAACCGCTTTAAACCCGCGAAGGTGGTAATGTCGCGCAGCATCGATAACCGCATTCAGCAACGCATCAAAAACGTATTTCCACATCAATCATTCAAATAGCACCTGGTTACAGACAGCAATGGACAAGGAGCGATATGATAAGTGATAAACGCCATATCGCTCCTATATTGATACACACCCATCAGTACGCATTATATAGATTATGTTAAATATGATATCTGATTGAGTGTGACATCTGCCACTTAACCATACGCTTCTCTACTTCATCTATGTCATTAAACGTAATTAGCTATTTACCATAAAATAGCTAATTACTACTTCCTTTAATCTTGATTATTCCAATTATGGATTGGCCTAAATCGATTCAAGTCAGCGGTAATTAGTCGAAAGATCAAGTGGCTGATGTGCATGTAACACAGCATTCAGGCTCGCGGCCCTAATGGGTTTAGTCACAAAGTCATCCATACCTGCACGGACACAACGTTGTTTGTCTTCGTCCATCGCGTTAGCCGTTAAGGCAACAATTGGACGTTTAAACCCGGACGCGCGCAGTGCTTTGGTGGCAGCGATGCCGTCCATTACGGGCATCGACATGTCCATAAGCACTAGGTCAAATTCTGTTTCTTTTGCCAATGCCAGTGCCTCTTCACCATTGGATGCCAACGCGACGGTATGACCTTGCTTTTCAAGCATTAACCGCACCACCATTTGGTTAGCACGGCTGTCTTCGGCGACTAATATCGACATAGGCTGCACGGCATCGACCGGGGCATTAAGCTGTGCGTGGTGCTTTTCTGCATCTTGAGGTGTTTCGACAATCGGTAAGCGAACGCAAAAGTCAGTTCCCTGGTAAGGCTCACTTTCCACGTGAATACTGCCCCCCATCATCTCTACCAGCTTTTTGCAAATGGATAATCCGAGGCCGGTACCGCCAAAGCGGCGAGTAATGCTGCCATCCGCTTGAGTAAAAGGCTCAAATATTCGATCAATCTGCTTTTCATCGATACCTATGCCCGAATCTCTCACCCATAGCTCAAGGACATCATCATGGGCATCAAGTGACACTGTCACCCCTCCACGATCTGTGAATTTTAAGGCATTGGCCACCAAGTTAAGCAATATTTGCGTAAAGCGGTTCTCATCCATAAACAAGATGGTGGGCACAGAAGAAGAAACACTGACAGAGAGGTTTATGCGCTTTTTATCGGCACGCTCAATCAATTGTTGATATACATTCGATACGCTATCGCTGGGCTTCATCAATGAGGGAGATAGCGAAAACCGGTTGGACTCAATTTTAGATAAATCTAGAACATCGCTGATCAATATCAGCAATAGCTGAGCAGATTTATCCATTTGCCCTACCCACTGCTTTTGTTCTTGCGTTAATGAAGAGTGTTGCAATGCATCGATCAATCCTAAAACAGCATTGAGCGGCGTGCGGATTTCGTGGCTCATGACCGCAAGGAACTGCGACTTGGCGTTATTGGCTAACTCAGCTTGCTGGCGAGCCTTTTGCAATTCGACAACGCGACGTTTGGTCGCGGTGATGTCTTTAGCCGTCCCCCGATAACCGGCGAGCTCACCGCGCTTATTATAGCAAGGACGGCCTGATAGGCTCACCCAATAATCATGGTGACGAGACTCTATGTGCCACTCAATATCGCTGAAGGCTTCTTCTGTATATATGTACTCTTCTAATTTCGTTTTTAATTCGGCGTCTGACTTGAGCTTTGCCAGCAGGGCTTCAGCGTCGATGTCAGTATCAGTATTGGGTGATGATAGGTAGGTAAGTTGAAATTGGTTATCGAGTTCCCAAAACCAATCACTGGCTGTTTGGGCAAAGTCTTGAAAACGCTGTCGGCTAGCATTCAGTTCTTGGGTTCGACTCCCCACTAATGCATGGAGACGGTGGCGGTAGTCAATATCCATTATGGTGCGTTCAATCAAGGGTCGAAACCGGTCTATCACTTGCTGGGCTTCATTATTAAATGCATCGCGGCGGTGTGACAGTAATATAAGCATGACTTCACTGTCGTTTACCGTCAGCCCGCTAATCAGCGCAGTACCTTGTAAATAACTGGCGTATTGATGCGTTAAGCAATGCAGCTCTTTCACCATGCCAGGTTTGTAGATAGCAACCGTTTCGCCACTCACACAGCGGCGGAACACATCCCCTGTTTGCCAAGTAACTGTTTCGAGTAAGCGTTCAGTCGACACTAGACAGCGAAACGCATCTTCTGTTTCTCGGTTACGGCTTAGCGCCACGGCGCTATCAAAGTTGACATACCGGCGGATCACATCCAGCAAGGAAGCAAAAATATCGGTTTTTGACGTCGCTTCTGTCATGGCTGAGATTGCCGACAAAATCGCATCGTTTTCTTCCCTTAACCGCTTTTCTCTTGCTTCAACACGACTGAGCTCAAATAAGGTTTCTTGTAAAGATTCAGAGTCTGAACGTTCAGAGGACGATACGCGTTTCGACGTCATGATTAATCCTTATGAAATAACACAGCCGAGATCATTAAATTACCATGGGACAACTCACCACCTTTAAACAAGCCTTGTTCACCAAAGGTAAACGGGCAGACAAACGGTGCCGTGTATAAAGCGGTGTTGATATTGTCGGCCACTTGGTCAAGGCGATCCTTGACATGAAGCATACACCCCGCACAGTAAATCGCCAGTCCACCGAGAGGTTGAGGCGTACGCAGTGCATGATCGTTTGCCGATTCCACCACTCGACTTGCACGAGCAATCAACCCTTCACTGGTACCAGTCATAAAGTGCGCGGTTTGTCCTACGGCTATTTGCGAGAATAGTTCCATGTGGCCGTCTTGGTTAACAAACATGGGGTGTGACAAGGTGTAATAAGGTAAGCCGTGTATCTTGCCCGTTTGTGTACCGAGCGGATACAAGGTTGATCGTGCGAACAGCGAGTCCCCTAAATCCAGCTTTTGCCCGGTTTCTTCTTCGTACCAGCCTTTATAAACCATCGATGCGGGTTTGTGATCCAAGCTAACTAAAGTGCGCCCACGTACCTCTGTGACGATGGCCTTTTTCGTTGTTGCCGCATAGCCAGAGTGAAATGAATAGCTCACCCGTGCTGTTGGATAAAAAACACTGATTGCGATCCCAGATCGCGCGGTTTGTTTATTATCGAAAATAGCCCATTGTCCGCCGACGGTATCGGCCGCTGCGGATCCACCTATCACTGGGACCGATACACCCAACTCTTCGCGAATGGCAGCTAATGTTGTCTCCTCATCACCCGGTGTACTGTGTAAAGCAATGAGTTTGGGGAGCTCGCCACAACGGCCGCTCTCTTCTATTGCTTGATTAAGCGCAATGCGCGCTGACTCGTGTATTGGACGATGGGCTTGATGTGGTACGAGGGATGTGCCGTAACTCCCCTTTTCATCGCTGCAAGCCCAGACTGCAGCTGTTGGCCCTTCGGTATAACCGGCTTGCGTCATGACACCACAGCATGTCGTACAACCTATTATTGGCACGCCAGGGAAAAGCACGACCATCGCTTGCTGGAGTGCATCAACATCGTATTGCTCCGTGCAGTAGAGCATTAAAAGCTTAGGGGCTTTTAGACGACCCAACAAAGTGCGTGCCAGTGTTTGCGCAGCGTCCACTGCGTCTGGATTTTGTGTGCATGCCGTCGCTATCTTCATCTTAACGTTCGTTATCGTTCTCGCTATCTATCACGATTTTAATGATACCTGTATCAGGCAATCAAATCATTGCGCTAGTCGGCTGAAATAGCGCTTAAAATCACGTATCCTGTATATCCTATTTATATCGCTAGAGCGCTCAACATGGATTGTCGACCCGTTGCGTTATTCGGTGGAGCCTGCACCTTGGGTGCCACTATCGCCTATCAATTAGCCGCAAAAGGCTACACCCCTATTATTGTCGATCACAATCAGAAGACAGCGCTCGATATTGTCGCTCATGATCCAAGAGTCAGGTTTAAAGAAGCACCTGCGCTCACCCCCGATATGCTCCACGCCACGCTTGATCAGTGTACCGTACAACTCTCCCCTTTTATCGGTGCCGTTGTCGTGTCTGAGCTGGGGCATGCCTATATACAATCACTGGGAGTTGATGGGCTGGATTCATTTTGTCAAATAGGTGCTCGTTGTGTCGTTATTGATACAAACAGCCATCTGGGCAGCGCGTCCCTAAATGACAAACTGGCTACAAATCGCCTGCAACGGATTAACAGTATAAGTTTCTGGTCGGATCACAATATTAACACTGATGTGGAAACATTACCGTCGCGTAAAAAGAGCGAAGTTTTATCTCCCTTGGTATGCTTTCTTTTAGGGGATGAAGCAAATAGCATTACTAATCAAGAGTTTATAATAAAATTGTGACAGGATATAAAAGGAAACACTTATAAATAAGCATTTCCTTTTATAATTATGACTAGAGAGAAAAAATAAGCTTTAAACCGCAGTTTTTTAGTCGATTTGAGGGTAATTAAATTTAAATTGATGTTGATCAAAGACAAGGTTAAACCTCATGGGATTTCGAGGTAAATCTTGTGTTTTCCACTGCCAAGTTAGCGTGATTTTATCCCCGTTTTGGTCCTGCATATCGCTGATTTCGATCTGCTTGTTCCCTTCTTCTCCCCAATAAGCCGAGTGTGGCTTTTTGTCGGAAATCACTGAAAATATTATATAATCCTGTTCTTTTCTCCACGAGAACTCTACCGTTTGCTGAGATTGTGACGTGCCACAAAATCCACGTTCCCCTTCGCAGTCTATAATGGTCAATCCGGGTGTATAGACCAGCGTCCTCCAGAAGAAAGCAACCACCAAAAGTGTAAGCATAACGATGATTTGCGCGAGTCGTCCTCGAGTGAGTTTTTCTGCTGCCATGGGTAGCTTTCTCCGTGTTACAGAGGTCAAAGTTTTATAAGAAAGGTTGGTAAGCCGCACTAAGTGTGTGGGTTAGACCCTGTTTTTTAACCAGTATCTACAGTATGATTCTGGTCGAAAATGCCATTTTTACAAAGAAATAGCAACGGAGTGTGCAAAGTGGTTAAAAACCATACGCAACGGGGCGTTTTCTTAAAAATGGTATGTTAACAGGCGAAGCGGAGGCTTCGTCCGTATCAAACGTGAGTGTAGTTAACTAAAAGTGGAAGCATGCAATATGAGCCAAGTTAAGCAGCTTGAACAAGACTACAACTACCGCGTTGTCCGCTTATTTACCCTAACAACTATTTTGTGGGGTATTGTGGGCATGGCTGTAGGTGTACTTATTGCCGCTCAATTAGTGTGGCCTGCACTGAACTTTGATATTCCGTATTTGACGTATAGCCGTCTGCGCCCACTGCATACCAACGCAGTGATTTTCGCTTTCGGTACCAGTGCGTTGTTTGCAACCTCTTATTATGTTGCACAGCGAACTTGTCAAACACGGTTGTTCGGAGGGAAGTTAGCAGAGTTCACCTTCTGGGGTTGGCAAGCCATCATCCTTTCTGCAGCCATCTCGCTGCCAATGGGATACACCACCTCTAAAGAGTACGCTGAACTAGAGTGGCCAATTGATATCGCCATCGCGGTGGTATGGGTCGCATACGCTATCGTGTTCTTTGGCACGCTTATCAAGCGTAAAACGTCACATATTTATGTGGCCAACTGGTTCTTCGGTGCCTTTATTCTGACCATCGCGGTGTTACACATCGTCAACAGCATGGCAATCCCTGTTTCACCGATGAAATCTTACTCCATCTATGCTGGCGCAGTTGATGCGATGGTTCAGTGGTGGTATGGACATAATGCGGTTGGTTTCCTGCTGACGGCAGGCTTTTTGGGCATGATGTATTACTTCGTACCTAAACAAGCGGGTCGCCCTGTTTATTCGTATCGACTTTCAATCGTCCACTTCTGGGCATTGATTTCTCTCTACATCTGGGCGGGTCCTCACCACCTTCATTACACGGCTCTGCCCGATTGGACACAGTCACTGGGGATGGTGATGTCGTTAATCTTGTTTGCACCTTCGTGGGGCGGGATGATTAACGGTATTATGACGTTATCAGGTGCGTGGCATAAACTTCGCTATGATCCCATTTTGCGCTTCCTTATTGTGTCTTTGTCATTCTATGGCATGTCCACGTTTGAAGGCCCAATGATGTCGATCAAGACAGTTAATGCCTTGTCGCACTACACCGACTGGACAATCGGTCACGTTCATTCTGGTGCACTCGGCTGGGTTGCGATGGTCTCTATCGGCTCAATCTACCACTTGATTCCAAAACTGTTTGGCCAAGAGCGTATGTACTCGGTGTCTTTGGTGAACGTACACTTCTGGCTGGCCACGATTGGTACCGTGCTTTACATCGTTGCCATGTGGATTTCTGGTGTGATGCAAGGTCTGATGTGGCGCGCGGTCAACACTGACGGTACGTTGACATACAGCTTTGTGGAGTCATTGGAAGCCTCCTATCCGTTCTACTTCGTCCGCTTTATCGGCGGTGCGATTTTCCTATCAGGTATGTTCTTGATGGCTTACAACGCATATAAAACAATTCGTGCGCCTGAAGCTAGCTTGAAATCGCTTGAGCCTGCGGTGTAAGGAGGACGATTAAATGAGTTCAAATCGCCACGAGATAGTAGAAAAAAACACAGGTTTGCTAGCGATTTTGATCATCGTTGCAATCAGCTTTGGTGCATTGGTGGAGATAACGCCACTGATTTACCAAAAGCAAACCACTGAACCGGTGGACAACCTTCGCCCGTATACAGCGTTAGAAATGGAAGGACGAGACATCTACATCCGTGAAGGGTGCAACGTGTGTCACAGTCAAATGGTTCGCCCATTTCGCGCTGAAACCGAGCGTTACGGCCACTATGCTGTCGCAGGGGAAAGTGTTTGGGAGCATCCCTTCTTATGGGGCTCTAAACGTACTGGTCCTGATCTCGCCCGAGTTGGGGATCGTTACTCTGACGAATGGCACCGCGTTCACTTAATTAATCCACGTGACGTAGTACCTGAATCGAACATGCCTGGCTTCCCTTGGTTAGCAGAGAACAAGCTAGATGGGGAAACAACAGCCGCGAAGCTGAAAGTATTCCGTGACCAATTTGGTGTGCCATACACCGATGAGGACATCGAGAATGCTAAGGCGGCAGTTGAAGGTAAAACGGAGATAGAAGCGCTGATTGCTTATCTTCAGTCACTAGGTCACGCAATGAAGTAATAAGGAGGGCCTATGGATATCGGCACCTTTCATAGTATCTGGACAGTTGTCCTTTTTGTGAGCTTCATTGGGATCGTTGTTTGGGCTTATAGCAAACGTCGCAAAAAGCACTTTGATGAAGCGGCTAACCTGATTTTCGACGATGAGGAGAACAATCAGGATAAGTCCAATAACAAGACAGGAGATAATCGCTAATGAGTACGTTTTGGAGTATCTTCGTAACAGTCATCGTACTCGGCACGATTGCTGGCTGTGCTGCTCTTATCATTTGGACAACCAAAGATAAAATGGGCGTCGCAGAAGGCGATGACATGGGTCACGAGTATGACGGTATTCGTGAACTCAACAACCCACTGCCTAAGTGGTGGTCGTACATGTTTTGGGCGACTTTAGTGTTCGGCTTGGGGTACCTTATCCTCTATCCGGGGCTGGGTAACTTTGCTGGCGTATTAGGCTGGAAAAGTTCGTACCAAGACGTAAGCAGTGTCGAGGAATCGCGTGAGTTAATGGCAAAAGCGCAAGAAGCGCAGCACATTAACCAATATGCGATGGAGCTCGAGGCAGCTGACAAGGTGTTTGGTGAAGCGTTCCGCAAACTCGCCTACCAAGAAGATGGCAAATCATTGCGTCCGATTACTCAAATCGCGCGTAATGAAGAAGCTTTGAAAGTGGGTCAACGTTTGTTTAGCCAAAACTGTGCGGCCTGCCATGGGTCGGATGCGCGCGGTCAGGCTGGTTTCCCGAATCTCACCGACGACGCGTGGTTGTATGGCGGTGAGCCTGAAACCATTAAAGCCACCCTTCTCCATGGCCGAAAAGGCAACATGCCGGCTTGGTTGGACACCATGGGTGAAGAAGGCGTGAAAGAAGTCACTGCTTATGCACTGAGCTTGTCAGGTCGTAAAGTGGATCCGCAAATGGCTGCCAAGGGTAAATCTCGCTTTGTTGTATGTGCCGCATGTCACGGCACGGATGGCAAAGGTAACCCTGCCTTTGGTGCGCCGGATTTAACTGACAATATCTGGCTATATGGTGGCTCTCGTCGTGCCGTCGAGC
This sequence comes from Salinivibrio kushneri, assembly GCF_027286325.1. Lineage (NCBI taxonomy): Bacteria > Pseudomonadati > Pseudomonadota > Gammaproteobacteria > Vibrionales > Vibrionaceae > Salinivibrio > Salinivibrio kushneri. Next base: position 1,357,928 of record NZ_CP114588.1, on the reverse strand, counting down.
AAACCATTCGTGGTGGTCGTCAAGGCGTGATGCCCGCATGGGAAGCTCACCTTGGCGAAGAAAAAATCCAGATACTCTCTGCCTATGTATGGCGTTTGAGTAATCCTGAAGTAGAATAAGCACTTAGGTGTGATACAGCCCCTGCTTGCAGGGGCTTCTTAAATGTAAATGCTCAAACCGAGGAGCTTCTGATGGTAACACCCTGGTACAAGCAGTTTTGGCCTTGGTTCCTGATTGCCCTTCCCGCTTCTGTTGTCGTCGCGAGTTTGTTAACTGTGACCGTCTTTTCGATGAATTCTGTGTCTCTGGTGGCAGAAGACTATTACAAGAAAGGCAAGGCGATTAATGTTGATCTTTCCAAGCTGAAAGTCGCGGCTCAGCTGGGGATCTCAGCACAACTATCGTCTAGCGACCAGGCAATTGCGATAGCACTAGATAAAGGCGATCTCGAGTCATTTCCTGCGCTCAAGGTGCATATTCAACACCGTACGCTCGAGCGAAAAGATGTGAATGTGATGGTAAATCCAAACCAAGCAGGGGTTTATCATATCGATCTTGCTGAACCAATATCTGGGCCTTGGTTTATCGAAATCACTTCATTCGATAAGCAATGGAAAGTTCACGGTCGTATCAATTTCCCTGTCTCAACTCCCCTGACGTTAACCGGTAAGCAGTAACCATGACCACGCCTTGTTATCACTGTGGTGATCCTGTGCTAACAGGAGACACCTACCAAGTAGTGATTTTCGATAAACCCCGCCTTATGTGTTGCCCTGGCTGCCAAGCCGTGGCAACCACGATCGTAGACAGTGGTTTGAGTTCTTATTATCAATATCGCACAGAGAACGCTGATAAGGCCGACTTAGTCCCCGAAGAGCTCAAATCACTGACGCTATACGATAATCAAGATGTACAACAAGAGTTTGTCCGCGACGTGGCAGACCAAAAAGAGGTGACGTTGTCACTTGATGGTGTTTCTTGCGCAGCGTGTGCTTGGTTGATTGAAAAGCAACTGCAGCGCACCACGGGCGTGACACATATTCAGGTCAACACGACCACGAACCGCGCCCAGGTGCGTTGGGATGACGCTGAAACGTCGCTGAGCACAATACTCACGCGCATCCACCATCTTGGGTACAAGGCTGCGCCTTTTGAGGCCGACAGGCAAGAGCAGCAATACCATCGTAATATGAAGCAATACTTGTATCGGCTGGGCATTGCTGGCCTGGCCACCATGCAAGTGATGATGTTAGCCGTGGCGATGTATTTTGAAGTTTTTGGCGATATGGATGAAACCTTTCGCAATTACTTCCGGTGGATAAGTTTAATCTTCGCGACGCCTGTCTTACTTTATTCTGCGTTGCCCTTTTACACCAATGCGTGGCGCAACCTAAAAGCCCGTACATTGGGCATGGACGTGCCCGTTTCTATTGCTTTGTTATTTGCTTATTTTTCTAGCTTGTACGCCACAGTGACCGGAAAAGGGGAAGTGTTTTTCGAATCGGTGGCGATGTTTACCTTCTTCTTGCTACTTGGGCGTTTTCTGGAAATGCGCGCACGCCGCACGGCTGCAGCAGCCAGCGCCAACTTGTTAAAACTGGTTCCCAAAATGGCGCGCCGTCTTAACGGTGAAGCCGTGCCAGCTAACAGTCTGAAAGTAGGCGATAACATTCGCGTATTGCCCGGGGAGCCCTTTCCTGCCGATGGAAAAATATTGTCTGGCACGACGTCCGTCGATGAAGCCATGCTGACAGGCGAGTCACTACCACAAACTAAGCGACTGGGTGATGCCGTTTATGCCGGCACCATGAATGTGGAAGGGAATGTCGATATTTGTGTGACGAGTAATCACAAAGAGTCTCTCGTGGCTCATATTGTGCGTTTGCAAGATGAAGCTCAAATGGCAAAACCCAAGGTGGCGGTGCTGGCAGACCATATCGCGCGTTACTTTGTCGCCGCCATCTTAATTATTTCCGCATCGACTTGGCTCTATTGGCATTTTGTTCAACCTGAGGATGCCTTTTGGATCATGCTATCCGTGCTTGTTGCCACCTGCCCTTGCGCATTGTCACTCGCCACACCCACGGCCCTTACTTGCTCAACATCGACCTTTGGCCAGCTCGGTATCATGTTACGCCGAGGCCACGTTTTGGAAACCTTAACCAAGGTGAATCGATTGGTGGTTGATAAAACAGGTACACTGACCGAGGGGGAGGTGAAAATTGATTCAGTCCACATGTTTGCTGCTGACGTTAGCGAACAATCGGCCTTGAACATTGCGGCCAGCTTAGAGGGATTTGCCAATCATCCCATCGCCAACGCGTTCCAATCAAAAGCGACTGAGTTTCTGACAGTCAAAGCGGCAGACAACCATATTGGTCAAGGGATAAGCGGCGAGATCAATGGCCAGCATTGGCGTATTGGCAAAGCGGCGTTTGCCCTATCTTCACCTAAAACTGAGTATGACTCCTATCCCGTTGTACTCAGTTGTGACGAGCAAGTGGTGGCCGCGTTTTCACTGACCGATCCGATTCGTCCCAGTAGCGCACGCTTGATAGCCGCATTTAAACAAGCTGGGATTCAAACCACCATGCTAACCGGTGATCAGTCTCGCAACGTTGACCAAGTAGCGAATGAGCTTGGGATTGATTCTGTGATTTCAGGCGTATCTCCGCAAGGCAAACTGGCGTATCTTCAAAGCCTTGATGATGACACCGTGACGCTGATGGTCGGTGATGGCGTCAATGATGCGCCCGTTTTAGCCGGCGCCCACTTGTCGGTTGCGATGGGCGGAGGCACTGACATCGCCAAATCATCTGCCGATATGGTGCTGTTAAGTGATGATTTGGAGAAACTACTAACGGCAAGACGTCTAGCCCAACAAACGCGCCGTATTATCCGCGAGAACTTAACCTGGGCCCTTGGCTACAACATCACTATCCTACCCTTAGCGGTTATGGGCTATGTCGCTCCTTACGTTGCGGTGGTAGGCATGTCAGCAAGCTCGATTATCGTGGTATCTAACTCGCTGCGCCTACTTAATAGAAAAGAGGATTAGCGTTATGGCTAGTTTGTACATTTTGATCCCCATCGCCATCATGCTGGTTTGCGTGGCTGCCGTCGTGTTTATCTGGGCCGTCAAATCTGATCAATTCGAGGATCTAGAACGACAAGGATCTTCGATCCTTTTTGATGAAGAAGAGCCGGAGAAAGACACCGGATCACAATCAAGCCAATCAACCGAACCTCACGCGTCGACGCAAGATGACAAACATTGATTTTATTGGTGCCCTCGTAATTGGCTTGTTGGGGGCTGGCCACTGTCTAGGGATGTGTGGCGGGGTTGCTGCGGCTATGTCTCTTGGCATTCCTCCGCAAAAAGCCAAATGGCCTTATCTTGTCTTGTATAACTTGGGGCGAATCAGCTCATATACCGTTGCCGGCGCAATGATCGGTGGTACCGTAGCCTCCTTGCTTGCTTTGTCTGATTTAACGCAGCACCTTGCGGTATTGCGACTGTTTGCTGCAATCATGATGTTGCTATTAGCAGCCTATATGGCCCAAGTGTGGAATGGCCTTAGCTATATTGAGCGACTGGGTAGCAAACTTTGGCGAGTTATTTCTCCGCTAACGTCCAAACTAATGCCACTGCGTTCGCCGTTATATGCGTATCCCTTTGGCCTTGTGTGGGGCTGGCTCCCCTGTGGGCTCGTTTACTCAGCGCTGAGTTGGGCCGCTGTTGCAGGCAGCGCATCGGGAGGCGGCCTTGTAATGTTCGGGTTTGGATTAGGGACGTTACCGGCGATGTTAACCGTTGGTGCCCTTGCCGAGCGGATTAAGCCAATTCTTAACAACCACTTACTGCGTTTGATATGTGCCACAATGTTAGCGCTTTATGGCTTTTATACGGCTTATTCAGCGCTCAAACTCCTGATATAAGGTCGACCTAGCACACAATCATGGTGTAATATGTCTATTGACGTTTATCAATTTCAGGCAGGTGTATGGTGTCGAATAAGATCATCACTCGGCGGGTTCAGTCAGGCGGTTGTGCAATTCATTGTCAAGATTGCAGTATCAGCCAGCTTTGCATTCCCTTTACGTTAAATGAGCAAGAGTTGGATCAACTGGATAGCATCATTGAGCGAAAAAAACCTATTCAGAAAGGCCAAGAACTGTTCAAAGCCGGTGATAATCTGCGAGCGCTGTATGCGATTCGTTCAGGTACGGTTAAGACCTACACAATCACAGAACAAGGTGATGAGCAGATAACAGCATTCCACCTTGCCGGAGATTTGGTGGGGTTTGACGCGATTAATGACAGTGAGCATCCTAGCTTTGCTCAAGCGCTAGAAACGTCAATGATTTGTGAGATCCCCTACGACACCCTTGATGACCTCTCCGGTAAAATGCCCAAGCTTCGCCAACAAATCATGCGACTAATGAGCAATGAGATAAAAGGCGATCAGGATATGATTTTGCTGTTATCGAAGAAAACAGCTGAAGAGCGTCTGGCCGCTTTCCTTTATAGTCTATCGAAACGCTTTGCTCAGCGTGGGTTTTCTCCGCGAGAGTTCCGCCTTACCATGACGCGAGGTGATATTGGTAACTACCTGGGTCTCACCGTTGAAACGATCAGTCGCTTATTAGGCCGCTTCCAAAAGTCAGAAATCTTGGCGGTCAAAGGTAAATACATCACGGTTCTAGACTTGGAAGAGCTTGCACGTCTTGCGGATGAAGAGTGCTTTGTTTAGCAGAAAAAGTAAATAAGTTGTTAATAAATGGCGCTTTATGCGCCATTTCTCTTTTTTGCTCTGTGGTGAGCAATTTCTTTCGCGTGAACGGGCTAAGTAGGTTAAAGTGAAATTAACCGATGCATCTGTGCAAAGGAGGCAGATATGTCTAGGTACACGAACCTGCTCGTCGTCATTGATCCTTCCCAAGAACAACAGCCTGCACTTTCCCGTGCAGTCACGCTTAGCCAGCGAAGCGATGCAAAGGTTAAGCTCACTCTGTTTCTTGCCATTTATGATTTCTCTTACGAAATGACATCCATGCTCTCATCTGATGAGCGGCAAGCGATGCGCCAAGGTGTGATGCACCAACGTGAAGAATGGATGAATGAAGTTATTCAATCACACCATGCTCAAGCGTGTGAAATCGAAAAAGTCGTGGTATGGCATAACCGCCCTTACGAAGCGATTGTCGAACGCGTGCTGAGCCACCACCACGATTTGGTGGTTAAAGCGACACACCAACACGACACACTAGGCTCTGTCATCTTTACCCCCACCGATTGGCACTTGTTACGCAAATGCCCAAGTTCAGTGTTATTAGTTAAAGATCATGGTTGGCCAGATAAAGGCAAGATAGTCGCCTCTGTTCATGTAGCGTCTGAAACTGAAACTCACGCTGAGCTCAACGACAAATTGGTTGATGAAGGCAATATCATGAGTGCGATGTTAGGGGCTGAGTTGCACCTGGCTAACGCCTACCCTGCCACGCCGGTCAATATTACTATCGAGCTGCCTGACTTTGATCCAACATCGTATACTGATGCGGTACGAGGTCATCATCTCACGGCAATGAAAGCCTTGCGTCAGCGCCATCACATCGAAGAAACACGCACGCATGTCCAAGAAGGGTTGCCGGAAGATGTTATCCCTAACATTGCCCGAGAGCTGGATGCAGAGCTTGTTATTCTCGGTACCACAGGACGCACCGGCTTATCCGCGGTGTTTATCGGTAATACCGCAGAGCACATGATTGATCAACTCGACTGTGACTTACTTGCCATCAAACCTGATGGCTACATTAGCCCACTCGATCCTCGCGCTAACGATTAACCTTTTTCATTCCCTCATACAGCAGGCAGTGGCATTCACTGCCTGCTGTTGACTGGCATTTGTGGTCAAAATCCGTATCATACCCGCCATTCATGCACACTGGCAGTGTAATGCGTTTACCTTGCCTGACAACGCGATAGTACTTATGAGCACCGAAGAGCTGAGCAAAGCACAAAAATACGGATTTAATAAACTGCAAAAGCGCATTCGTCGCAACACCGGACAAGCGATTGCCGACTTTAATATGATCGAAGATGGCGATCGCATTATGGTTTGTTTATCAGGCGGCAAAGATAGCTATACCCTGCTTGATATGCTGCAAAGCCTGCAAAAGAGCGCGCCAGTTTCATTCCAACTCATTGCGGTCAATTTAGATCAAAAGCAACCTGGGTTTCCTGAGCACATTTTGCCAGAGTATTTAGAGGGCTTGGGCGTCGAGTACAAAATTGTTGAAGAAGACACTTACTCCATCGTCAAAGAGAAAGTGCCTGAGGGCAAGACAACCTGTTCACTTTGTTCGCGACTTCGCCGCGGTATCTTGTATCGCACAGCGAAAGAGCTGGGTGCCACCAAAATTGCATTGGGCCATCACCGAGATGACATACTAGAGACCTTATTCTTGAACATGTTCTATGGCGGCAAGATGAAAGGCATGCCACCGAAGCTCGTCTCTGACAACGGCGAACATGTGGTGATCCGTCCACTGGCCTATTGCCGAGAAAAAGACATTGAGCGTTATTCAGAGCAAAAAGCCTTCCCGATCATTCCGTGTAACCTTTGTGGCTCACAGCCCAACCTACAACGCCAAGTGATCAAAGATATGCTCCGAGATTGGGATAAGCGCTATCCAGGCCGCATTGAGACGATGTTCCGAGCAATGCAAAATATCGTCCCTTCGCATATGGCCGATACCGAGCTGTTTAATTTTAAATCCGTCGCAGCGGGTATGGCGTTTGAGGGGGATGGTGATACCGCATTCGATAAGGAAAACTTTACCGATCCGGCGCCCGTTTCAGAGAGCCCTGTCGAGGTTGACCCTAACTTATCACTCGACGTGGTCAATGTCGGCACATAGTGTTTGAAGCATGACAGAATTGTCGTTGGCCCTAAATGGCCTGCTAATAAAAACGCCCACTTTAAACAGTGGGCGTTTTTTGTCGTTTCAGCTTTCTACATCCTGCGCACTGTGTCTTTGAAGCTCAGTGTAGGCTTGAAGTCTCTCGCCGTTTATCCGTTTTTCGGCAACCAAGGCGACACCTTGATGGGAGCCTCTGGCAGCGTTAACGTGGCGCTATCGCCAAGGTGATTGACATCTATAATGGCTTGGTGAGCATCGATTGGGTATTTTTTTCCCTCACTGCTAGTCACCGCCCCCGTCACCGAGGGCGAAAAATGCAAGACGACTCCCTGTGTCTTCGGCATAAACCAAGAAGCAAACATCCCGCCTAAATTTTCCATCATCGTATCCATCTGAGGCAACCAACTCTTAATCTGCTGGCTAGTTAATTTCTTTCCTACTGGCTGATCAACCAATACCTGGAACGAAATATCGCAGTTACGGTCGGCGGGGGTTTCAACGAAGACATCCGGGTTCACTTTGCGGAGCTGGTTATCGAGAGGAAGCGGCAGCGCTTGAGAGGCTGGAACGTCAAAGGCTTCATAATGCTCTTCTTTGCTCATCCATGCGCGAGAGATCGGGCAGACCTCTCCCGACTCGGCCGAGACCATAAAGTACGCCACACCAATATCAGGATGCCCTTCTTCCACGTTATGTTTAAGCTGAGTAAATAGCTTGCTATAGCTAAAACGGTATGTATCGGCACTGGCCGGGACACTCACCATTCCCAGCACAACCAGTACACTGGCTAATTTTTTCATCAGAACTCCAGTTGCAGACTCAAAGCGGAATCAGGCGTCAAAGGTGTCTTGGTCAGATGACGACGGATTAGTCGTACTATTACTATTTGGCGCCCTTTCTCCATTCTCATCATGTGACACTGTCACCTCTACGCCGACGCCAAACATTTCTCGATAAATCACACCTTTAACATTGAAGAGAAAGGGTAACGCCCAAACCAAGGCAAAGCCAGCGGTGGCAAAAGAAATGAGAAATAGCACGCCAACAACCGCATAAATAGTTGCCATTTGAAACAGCTTCTTGTTCACCGCCCGGAAGGACACGGTGAGTGCTTTAACCGGCGTGAGGCGTTTTTCACAAATCAATAGCGGCGACATAGAAAACGCCATCGCAACATAAAGGCTCAGTAATGGAAAAATCATGCTCGCCACACTTTGCAATGTCGCCGACAGGCAGATCACGACCGTCACGGGTAAAGCAAACACGAGCCCTTTTAGTAGATGGCGTGGTTTAGAACGAAATCCTATAGCGTGACTCAAGCCCATTAAGCTCGCCCCTGCATATAAGGGCGCAATCAGCACCTCGGACGTAAAATTCGCCAACCACACGGATGAAATCATATCTGTGGTGAGCTCACGTTGACCGACTAATGCTTCAAATAAATGCGACGGTGCCCCCAACAACAACGTCAGCATCAACATTAAGATACCTATTTGAGTCGCGAACAGACATAAGGTGGCGGGCAAAAACGACCAGAAGTGCTTGAAAGTCTGGGAGAAAGCTTCTTTGATGATTTCAAATGGATCGAGCCGGTAGCGACCGTTTAGCGCCGTTTCTATCGACCCACCGATATGTAAAGCATTGTTGTATTCTTGTTGACTCATAATCGTTATCTATCATGACTAATGCACCCAGTATATCTGACTGTAACCCATAGCCAAAAATCATTCTGACAAATAAGGAAAAATAACCCGAACGCCTTTGCGTAGACACTGGTCTGGTTTAGGCTGGAACAACAGACACCCAAGTACCAAAACGAGAGAAAAACTGCTTTAACTTCGACTGACACGCGTCTATTATGCGCCGTCTGTTTTATGGGTACGAATGTACAAGACAATTTGCCAGGTAGAGAGAGAACGAACCATTGAAGCACGCAAATGTATCTCACAAACCGGTTGTCGAGCTCGCGTCACTAACCAAAAGTTTCGACGGCAAAGAAATCATCTCCCGTTTCAACCTAACGGTCAATAACGGAGAATTCCTAACGATCCTTGGCCCTTCAGGCTGTGGTAAAACAACCGTACTGCGTTTGATTGCGGGGCTGGAAGATGCCGACAGTGGTGCTGTCGTTATTGATGGCAAAGATGTCACGACCCTCCCAGCAGAAAAACGCAATGTAAATACTGTCTTTCAAAGCTATGCGCTTTTCCCACATATGACAGTGTTTGAAAACGTCGCATTTGGCCTGCGCATGCAGGGCGTGAATCATCACCATATTGAACCTCGGGTGATGGAAGCGCTGCGAATGGTACAGCTTGACCATTACGCCTCTCGTAAACCTCATCAATTGTCTGGCGGACAGCAGCAACGTATCGCGATTGCACGCGCCGTGGTGAATAAACCTAGCGTGCTCTTGCTGGATGAATCCCTCTCTGCACTCGATTACAAACTGCGTAAACAAATGCAGATGGAGCTGAAACAGCTGCAACGCAAACTGGGGATTACTTTTATCTTCGTTACCCACGATCAAGAAGAAGCCCTCTCGATGTCAGATCGTATTATCGTTATGCGTGATGGCGAAATCGAGCAAGACGGCTCACCACGTGAGATATATGAAGAGCCCAAGAACTTATTCGTGGCGCGCTTTATTGGCGAAATCAATGTGTTTGATGCCAGTGTGATTAAACGCATCGATGACAAGCGTATTTGGGCCCGGGTTGAATCTCGTGAGTGTGAAGTGTATTGCAAGCTCGATGTGCATCCGGGTGACGCTATCAAGGTATTGCTTCGCCCTGAAGACATCCGCTTGGAAGAAATTCATGGTAATGCCAAGCCCAACGGTATTGTCGGCTACGTACGCGAGCGAAATTACAAAGGTATGACCCTCGACTCGGTGCTCGAGTTGCCATCAGGGCAAACCGTGATGGTGAGTGAGTTCTTCAATGAAGATGACCCAGACGTCGATCACTCCATCGACCAGAAGGTAGCTCTGACTTGGGTAGAAAGCTGGGAGGTGGTGCTGGCCGATGAAAAAGCTTAATCTGCAAACCGCCATCGTGGGGTTGGTCGTAGGTTGGTTGCTGATCTTTGTTTTTTTACCCAACTTAATGATTATCGCGACCAGCTTTTTAACCCGCGATGACGCTGATCTTATCGAGATGACCTTTACGCTGAGCAATTATGCGAAACTTCTCGATCCTCTTTATGCGAAAGTAGTCTGGCACTCTTTCTATATGGCGGCTTTGGCGACACTGATCTGCCTACTGATCGGCTATCCATTCGCGTTTATCATTGCCAAAATGCCTAAAAACACACGCCCTTTGATGCTGTTTTTAGTGATTGTCCCGTTTTGGACTAACTCCTTGATCCGTACTTACGGGCTAAAAATATTTCTTGGTACCCGTGGGCTACTCAATGAAAGTATGATGTGGCTTGGTTTAATAGAACGCCCCGTTCGTATTATGTATACCGAATATGCGGTGATGGTGGGTCTTGTCTATATTTTGCTGCCGTTTATGATTCTGCCGCTCTATTCAAGCATTGAGAAATTGGACCGTAGCTACCTGGAAGCAGCGCGTGATTTAGGCGCCAACAAACTCCAATGCTTTTTGCGTGTGATCCTGCCGCTGACCACACCCGGTATTATTGCCGGCAGTTTGCTAGTGATTCTTCCCGCCCTAGGTATGTTCTACGTCTCGGATTTACTCGGGGGAGCAAAAAACTTACTGATTGGTAATGTGATTAAAAGTCAGATTTTGAACGTTCGCGATTGGCCATTTGGCTCAGCGGCCAGTATTTCTCTGACGGTGTTAATGGGGCTGTTACTGTTTGCGTATTGGCGTGTGGGTAAGTGGATGAATCGCAAGGAGGCCTTATCATGATCCGGTGGTTTAGGAACAGTTTTCTCTCCTTGGTTTACGCCTTCCTTTACATCCCAATTCTGGTGTTGATCGTTAACTCGTTCAATGCCAGCAAATTTGGCATGAGTTGGAAAGGCTTCACGTTGGAGTGGTATGGGCAGCTGGTCAATAATCATAGCCTGATGCAAGCAGCGGGGAACTCATTAACCATTGCGGTTTTTTCTGCCAGCGCTGCCGCTATAATTGGTAGCTTGACCGCTGTTGCCCTTTTTCGCTACCGCTTTCGTGGTAAACAGTTTGTCAATGGCATGCTCTTTGTGGTGATGATGTCCCCGGATATTGTGATGGCGATTTCGTTATTGGCACTATTTGTTTTGATGGGTGCGCAACTGGGCTTTTTAACCCTACTGCTTTCTCATATCACCTTCTGCCTACCATTCGTGGTCGTCACGGTATACAGCCGCTTAAATGGTTTTGACGTTAAAATGCTTGAAGCGGCACGTGATTTAGGCGCGAGCGAATGGGTGATCCTCAGCAAGATTATTTTGCCACTGGCGGCACCGGCGGTCGGTGCAGGTTGGCTACTAAGTTTTACCCTTTCGCTGGACGACGTTATCGTTAGCTCATTTGTTACCGGGCCAAGCTATGAAATTTTGCCCTTAAAGATTTATTCGATGGTTAAAGTGGGCGTATCACCCGAAGTGAATGCACTTGCCACTATCATGTTATTGGTGTCGTTAGTGTTAGTCATGTGCTCGCAATGGCTCGCGAAAGACAGGTTAAAATAACCCTTGCGCGAGGGCTGCTATTCCACCAGCAGCCCTTTTTTCTATCTGTACCCTCTTGCGTTACTGCTCCAGTGCCAGAATTTCCTCCACCAGCTTCGGCACGAGCGTGCTTGCCTTCCCGTAACGCCGCTCATTGAACTCACTTTCCACCGCGCTGGGCTCCAAATTTATTTCAATGGTATGCGCACCATGCATTGCTGCTTCGTGCACAAACCCCGCCGCGGGATACACCGCCCCAGAGGTGCCAATAGAAACAAACAGATCCGCTTGATTAAGTGCATCATGAATTTTTCCCATCCCCAGTGGCATCTCCCCGAACCACACCACGTGTGGCCTTAAGGGCGCGGGCATCTGACAACAATGGCAGTGATCGGACTCCTGGATATCACCGGTCCAATCGATGGTTTGCTGCGAGTGGCTACAACGCGCCTTTAACAGCTCACCGTGCATATGAATGATATTGTGCGTGCCGGCGCGCTCGTGAAGATTATCAATATTCTGGGTCACAATGAGCACAGTGGCCTCGGTTTCCTGCTCTAGGCGTGCCAGTGCCTCATGGGCCGGATTGGGGGTGATTTCTCCTTGTAATTGGCGCCGACGATCATTATAGAACTGCTGAACAAGGGTCGGGTTTCTCTCAAAGCCCTCAGGCGTTGCAACGTCTTCAATATGATGCTCTTCCCAAAGGCCATCTTGATCTCGGAAGGTTCTAATCCCTGACTCTGCAGATATTCCCGCGCCTGTCAAAACTACGATGTGTCGATAAGGGAATCCCATACGCCGTTCCTATACAAGTGACCTGTTTATTTACTTTATAACACTCTCACGCTTACCATTGAAGTAGTAAGGGTTTAGACCTTAGTCGTTGACTCTAATCACAAAAAGATAATGCAACGACTGGCTAGACCAATGCCGCGCTTCGCTTGGGTTACAATGTCTGCTTATTTCTCGCATCTGTTACCCATTATGAAATTAGAACATTATTACACCGAGCAAGATGGCAAACTGATTTTTACTCGCCAGCAAGCAAGTGACTTTGCTAAACGTATCGCTGGCGACTTTAACCCGATTCATGATACAGACGCTTCACGATTCTGTGTGCCTGGGGATTTGCTGCTTTCTATCTTATTGGCCAAAACAGGGATCAGCGAGCAAATCGAGATTCAGTTCAATGGGATGATCAGTGCTAATACGCCCTTGTCGATTGTCGAAACAGACGAAGGCGTTACCGTCATCGACGATAATCAAAAGCTTTATCTCACCATGACGCGCCATGGACAGACACGCCACGATAAAGCATTAGCAACAGAGATCGCCGAGCACTACGTGCAATTTTCCGGTAAGAACTTCCCGCATATCATGGTGCCGCTAATGCGGGAGCAACAAATGATGATCAACACTGAACGTCCACTCGTCATGTACGAGAAAATGAGCTTGGCGTTTGATGATCTATCAATAGACTCTGCCGATGTCGCTTTATCGGATTCGGTGATGCAAGTGAGCGGCAAACGCGGAAAAGTCGATCTTGCTTTTGATTTTATCGTCGATGGGCGGCGTGTGGGACACGGATGCAAAACCATGGTTGCCAGTGGGCTGCGCCCCTACTGCGAAGAGGCCATTCAAAACCTGGTGGAGCGTTTTAATGCCAGAAAACAGGCTTACTGCGCCACGACCGCCTCGGAGTAATTTTCTTCCCTGAAGCCTTTGGCTCTGATCTATAGTTAAATCAGAGCCAACGCCGAAGGAAGTTGTTATGGAATCCAATAGCTTGGTCGAGCTTATCGATCGTCTCCCGAAAATCCCCAAAGTCGTGCAAGAGTTGATTGAGTTGGTCAACAGCCATGACGCTGAGCTTAATCAAATCGCTGAAAAAATCGCCTACGACCAAGTCATCTCTGCGCGTGTGCTTCGTTTGTCTAATTCAGCCTATTTTGGCCGCGCCCGAAACGTGGGCTCTGTCAACGAAGCGGTCATTCGGCTGGGCTTGGGCCCAGTTCGAACCCTAGTGGTGTCAAGTGCGTTGATGAGTGCCTTTGATGTTGATGAAGAAGTCGATATGGATGCGTTTTGGCAACACACTTTCGAAATTGCAACCTTGAGTAAAGCCTTGGCAAACGCTTTAAGAATGGACGGTAACGAAGCATTTACCGCGGGTATGCTTCACAACCTCGGTGAGCTGCTGATCATGACCACCGCCTATGACAAGTTGGACCGTATTAATCTGCATATGGAAGCGGGTAAGCCCAAGCAAGAAGCACAACAGCTTATATTGGGGATCACCAGTGCCGAGTTAGGTGGCGAGCTCGCACAAACTTGGAACTTTCCCCAGCGCTTAAGCGATGCAATTCGTTATCAGTTTTCGCCCGTACACGATGAGCAGTTTTCGCCATTGGCGGGCATACTCCGCTTAGCCAACAAAATTGACGCCGCTTGGGGCGAGTTTGTCACCACCGACTCTAAGCTCGATTGGCTCGATCAGCAGCTCGAATACAACATTCTCGGTTTGCCTAAAACCGTGGTCGCTAATATCGACGATGTCATTGGCTCAGGGCGTGAAATGGCAAAAATGCTTAAATAGCGTCTATCATCCATCGCATGGGCTCAATATATGAGCCCACGACGGGTGCTTCCTAAAAGCAATGCTGAATCGCAAGGTATTTGTTGCGGATGTGCTCTATCAGCAAACGTACTTTTTTAGGCGGCTGGCGAGTGAATGGATACACTGCATAAATCCCGAGTTTTTTGCCCACTTGGTCAGGGAAAAGATCAACCAATACGCCTTGCATCAAGTCGTCATACACCAAACACCGCGGTACATACGCGATGCCATGGCCACTTAGCGCTCCTTGCCGCAAAGCGATGGGGTTGTCGGTCGAAAAGTTACCGGCCACTTTAATGACTTGGTTTTTATGCTCACCTTTAAACTCCCAGTCACTGGCTCCCGTGGTTTGGTAAGCATATTGCAAGCAATTATGCTGTTTTAATTCAATAGGATGTTGCGGGCGGCCATGACGCGCAATATAGCTCGGCGCCGCACACACCACCCATTGAGAATCGATAATATGGCGAGCAATCAAGCTAGAGTCCTCGAGATAACCAGTACGGATAACCAGATCAAACCCCTCATCAATTAAATCGACAAAGCGGTTATCCAGCGACATATCAATGTTAAGGCCCGGATATTGCCCACAAAACGCCGCCACCGCTTCAGCTAACAATAACTCGCCAGAAATCGTCGGGACCGATATTTTGATTTGTCCCGTAATAGCTTCGCCAAGCCCTGCTACCGCATCAAACGCTTCATCAGCGGCCTGCTTCACATTTTTTGCACCTTGATACAAGGTACGTCCGGCATCGGTAAGTGTCAGCTTGCGCGTGGTGCGATACAAAAGCTGCACGCCCAACCCTTCTTCGAGCTTTTTAATCCGCTTGCTAACTACGGAATTTGTCAGGGAATTTATTTCCGCTACCTTGCTAAAAGAGCCTAATTCGGCGACTTGAGCAAAGAGAACGAGATCATCTGTCTTCGGCATATTATGTCATTTATGGAAGTAATTATTTTCATTATTTCCATATATCAGAAAAATGCAAACGCGTAATGTCACATACAGTTAACATCATGTCACCGAGCTGTCAGCAAAATAACAACACATTGGTGACCTGAACATTTAAACGTGATTCAACGGAAGAGATACCTAATAAGGAACACTTATGACAGATACCCTATACGCCCTCGTCGCGTTTTCACCCATCGTGGTGGCGGCTATCTTATTGGTCGGCTTGAATTGGCCAGCTAAGAAAGCCATGCCCGTCGCCTTTATAATGACAGTCTTGATCGCACTATTCCAGTGGCAGATGAGTGCAGCCCGTGTGTCTGCCTCTATCGCACAGGGGTTAATCATTACTGCCGCGGTACTTTGGATCGTGTTTGGTGCCATCCTTTTGCTTAACACCTTAAAACACACCGGCGCGATTACCGTGATACGTAACGGCTTTACCACCATTTCTGATGACAGACGTATTCAGGCCATCATTATTGCGTGGTGCTTTGGCTCGTTTATCGAGGGAGCGTCAGGGTTCGGTACGCCCGCCGCCATCGCTGCGCCGTTATTGGTCGCGATAGGCTTCCCCGCGTTGGCCGCCGTTGTCGTGGGTATGATGATCCAATCGACGCCAGTCTCCTTTGGTGCGGTTGGTACACCTATTATCGTGGGGGTAAACAAAGGGTTAGACAGCCATGCAATTGGGCAAACACTCACCGCCAATGGCAGTGATTGGGCCACCTATCTACAATCTATTACCACGCAAGTATCGTTTATTCACGCGGTGATCGGCACCCTCATGCCTTTGTTGATGGCAATGATGTTAACCCGCTTTTTCGGCAAAAATAAGAGCTGGAAAGAAGGCTTAGAAGTTGCCCCATTTGCGATTTTTGCCGGTTTAGCGTTCACCGTTCCTTATGCTCTCACCGGCTGGTTACTCGGACCAGAATTTCCCTCATTACTCGGTGGCCTTGCCGGTATCGTATTGGTCACAACAGCCGCACGTAAAGGTTTTTTGGTACCGAAAACACAGTGGGATTTTGATGATGAGTCGACATGGCCAAGCCATTGGTTAGGCTCTCTGAAAATGGATCTTAAGGTTCAAGAAAAGCCAATGAGCATGGCCATGGCCTGGACACCCTATGTGTTATTGGCAGTTTTCTTAGTGATCAGCCGTGTTAGCCCGACGGTCAAAACGGCGCTGACCGATGTCAGCCTTGGCTTTTCCTCATTGTTTGGTGAAACAGGAGTCAACGCCGCCATTCAGCCACTTTATCTACCGGGCGGCATCCTTGCGTTCGTGGCTTTATTAGCCGTGTTGCTTCAGGCGCGTCAATTGTCGCCGCTGATAACGGCTGCGCGTGAATCGAGTAAAACACTGATTGGTGCTGGGTTTGTGTTGGTATTTACCATCCCTATGGTGCGAATCTTTATTAACTCTGGCGTTAATGGTGCCGACTTGGTGAGTATGCCGGTCATGACTGCACGCTTCGCGGCCGACTTAGTAGGAAATGGCTTCCCAGCGCTGAGCGCCACTATTGGGGCGTTGGGCGCATTTATCGCCGGTTCGAACACCGTATCGAATATGATGTTTAGCCAGTTCCAATTTGAAGTGGCACAAACCCTAGGTGCCTCTACTGTGGTTGTCATCGCCCTACAGGCCGTCGGTGCTGCGGCCGGCAACATGATCGCTATCCATAATGTGGTTGCCGCATCAGCGACGGTTGGCTTGCTGGGCCGTGAAGGTGTCACCTTACGGAAAACCGTCTTACCGACTATTTATTATCTGATTGCCGCCGCTGTCATCGGCATTGTCTTAGTCAATGTTTTGCAGTTTGCCGATGTGCTTACCGGGGCGTAATCTTATCATTACACGGCCGAGTGATTACTCGGCCTTTCTTACCACAAGCGGGTTAGTCCGGCTGACGCTCGCCTCTGTCGTAACATAAAGGAAAAGGAACGCTTATGAACACCCCATCACGTTTGTCGTCATCGCAGCAACAAGCGTTTATTTCGACCTTGACGGACATCGTAGGCGAAAGCAATTTATTAACAGAAACCAGTCAAACTCAGCATTATCGCACTGGCTTTCGCTCTGGGGGCGGTCCAGCGTTGGCGGTTATTTTCCCTACCTCTTTAGTGATGCAATGGCGAGTACTTAAAGCCTGTGTGGACGCTGATGTGGTGATGATCATGCAAGCCGCGAATACGGGCTTAACCGAAGGCTCTACACCAAAGGGGGATGACTATGACCGCGACGTGGTGATCATCAATACCACGCGCTTGGACGGCTTGCAGCTGATTGATAATGGCAAACAGGTGTTGAGCTTTCCAGGAACCACACTACATCATTTAGAACAGACACTTAGGCCACTCAATCGCGCCCCCCATTCGGTGATTGGCTCTTCTTGTATTGGGGCATCGATTGTCGGTGGTGTGGCCAACAATTCCGGAGGAGCGCTGGTCAAGCGTGGGCCAGCTTATACCGAGTATTCATTATTTGCACAGTTAAATGAGGAGGGTGAACTGACGCTTGTGAATCATTTAGGCATTGCCCTAGGTGACGACCCGGAAACCATTCTCTCGCGTGTTGAACACGGTGAGTATCGGCCAGATGATGTCATCTATGATGAGCGTAAAGCCTCTGCGGATGATTATGAGCAAATTTTACGTGACGTCGATGCTGACAGCCCCGCGCGTTACAATGCCGACACACACCGCTTGCACGAAGTGAGCGGCTGTGCGGGGAAACTTGCGGTATTTGCCGTGCGTCTTGATACCTACCCTATCCCTGAGCGCGAGCAAGTCTTTTACATAGGCACCAATAACCCAGACGTACTTAATACATTGCGTCGTCGTGTGCTTACCGAGCTTTCTCAGCTACCTGAAGTGGCGGAATACATGCACCGTGACGCCTTTGATATCGCCGAGCGGTACGGCAAAGATGTGTTTTTAGCGATTGGTCGTCTGGGCACCGATTCAATCCCAAAAATGTTTGCCTTGAAAGCAAAAATCACGGCCTGGTTAGACAACGTGCCGTTACTGCCAAAAGCACTGCCAGACAAAGTGATGCAATACGCCAGTCAGCTTTTTCCCCAACACTTACCCAAACGCATGCTCGCGTTTCGCGATAGGTTCGAGCACCACCTAATATTCAAAGCTTCAGATGAAGGGATAGAAGAAGCCTCGGCGTTTCTAAGCCGTTTTTTTGCCGAACACTCAGACAGTGATTATTTTGCCTGTAGTGAAGATGAAGCGAAAAAAGCCATGCTTCACCGTTTTGCGGCAGCCGGTGCGGCAATTCGTTACCAAACCATGCACAGCCGAGATGTGGAAGACATTCTCGCGTTAGATATTGCGCTTAAGCGCAACGAGACCGAGTGGGAAGAACACTTACCCGTCGAGATAGAACAAGAGATGGAGGCCAAGCTTTATTATGGGCACTTTTTCTGCCACGTCTTCCATCAAGACTATGTGGTGAGAAAAGGTGCGGACGTGTCGGCCATTAAGGCGAAGATGCTAGCGTTGCTGAATGAGCGAGGTGCCAAATACCCTGCCGAGCATAATGTCGGGCATCTCTATGCCGCCGAGCCGGATTTAGCCCATTTCTACCATCAGCTCGACCCGACCAACAGCTTTAATCCCGGGATAGGAAAAACCGGGAAGAAAAAATACAGTGTCGATTGCCAGTGTCTGGATCATCAACTGCGCCAACAGGCTAGCGCTTCCTCCTCTTCTGTCACACAGGAGCACATCTAAGGCTCCCGCACCTTACGTTAGTGGCGTCCCGCCAACGGTGCGTTTTAGTCTCCGTTGGCGGGATTTTCTCTAAAGGGAAGGTATCTCGCGAATAAAGCGAGCAAAGCGTGGAATGCCCTTTTGCGTCATACCATTGTGGCGCACCAAGATAGAACTGCCAATCTGTGGCGGGTTGGCCCGTTGCGCATCACTAAAACCAGATCCCACGCTAAACTCGGTGCCGTCAGCCAGGCGTACCACCAGAGAGCCCATCAAGCCTTGTAACCGCCCTTTGCCAGGATTCATCCCTACTACAATCACATCTTTTTCTTGGTAGGTTTTCAACTTAACCACGCTTTCTACCCGCTGACCCACATACACACTATCAGGATGATGCAGCATCAAACCCTCACCGCCTGCTTCATTGATGGTAGCCAACCTCTCCTTAAGTGCTTCATTGCTCGTCACAGGCTTCTGTGGGACATACGCAAAGTGCGGCGATGCTGTCTTAGACACGATCTGTCTTAATGCCGCATAGCGTGCCGAAAATGGACCTGGATGATCGGGTAAATCAAAGGCATAAAAGCGAACGTTCTGCCACGCGTCAGGATCCGGTTTATCGTCCAACACGGTACGCAACACGGTTTGAAACTCGCCTCTTCCGGCCCATAACTCGCCATCTAAGGGGGTCTGGGGAAGCGATTGGATAAACGCTTCAGGGGCGTGAATAGGATTGCCTTGCCGCGTCAATAATCGAGACCCCGTCCAATAGGCACGGATCCCATCGAGCTTTTCACTGGCCCAATAACCACAATAGTCTTGTTCGGCAATCTGTCCGTCAATACCATGCATCAACGCTGGCGCCGACGGTGCAGCATCAGCATCACTGGTAGGAAGCAGGGTAAAGGCGGAGAGTAAGCATAAAGTAAAAGGATTTAGGCGTGCCATGGCATTCCTCCTCAGTGGTAAGGAGCATACGCTAGCGCGATACAACGCATATCAACATGCCTTTATTTTTTGTTGGTAGAGAATTTACGTTCACGGTGAACAGTGCGCAGATGTTACACCGCCTACCGTGAAATGACTCGTGAAACAGGGGCGAGTACTCAATCTATAGCCATCAAGCTTGGCTGGCAAACGCGTAAATAAAGGTGCCATTTTTGATTGCATCAATCACGCGGGCGGATAAGTAGCTAGGTAACGCCGGACACCCCCAGCTTCTACCGAGCTGGCCACTTTGTTTGATCACGTTCGGATGGGCGTAATCGGCACCGTGAATAACAATCGCTCTTTCACGTGCATTGTCATTTAATCCCTTTGACAAACCATCGAGGCGTAATGAATAGCCATGTTTACCATGGTAGGTTTCAGCAGCACGATAGACCCCCAATGATGTTTGCAAGGAATTAATCTGATTCGAGAAACGTTTTGCGTAAAGGGCGCCGCTGTTCTTTCCGTGTGATACATAAGAGCGAAAAAGAACTCGGCGATCACGTACATGAATCACCCAAAACCGCTTTTCTGACGACGGTTTGCCGTAATCAATCAGTGTCATCACTGGCTTGCTACTTGGGTTGTGCTTAAAATGGCGATACGCATCAGAAAAGGCTTGGTACGACACCTCCCCAGCGAGATTGAGTGATTGATATAAACCACTGACTTCATCTTTAAAACTGGCCCAAACTGAGGTTGGCATGCTTAGCGCCAATACATATAAAACTACCCGATACCAAGGGGCCACACCTGCTTGTTTCATTTTTTGCTCCTTTCTTGCCACGGTAACACGAACCACCGAGCTGTCTGTCGTTCGTATTGACAAAAACAAAAACCGTGCCATGTGACACGGTTTCGATTATTTATTGATATTTATATAAATTATTTCACGTCGACGCTTTGCCCGTCTTCATCTAATCCGCAGCGGCATAAGCTTGCCGGGTTATATCGCCGCAATGGCGTTTTTAATCCGCTTATCCGAGACGGGGTAAGGTGTGCCGAGTTGTTGCGCGAAATAGCTCACGCGCAGCTCTTCAATCATCCAACGAATCGCTTTCACCTCATCAGGCACGGGCTTGCCTTTAGGGATCTTATTTAGCAATGCTTTATACTCGTTCATCACAGATTCTATCTTGAGCATGTGATTACGATCGCGGGTAGGATCCACGGGAAGCTTTTCCAATCGGCGTTCGATCGCTTTCATATAGCGTAAAATATCGGGCAGCCGCTGCCAGCCTGATTCGGTAGCAAAGCCCTTGTAAATCAGCCCTTCTAGCTGAGCTTTGATATCCGACATCGCAAACGCCATGGAAAGATCCACTTTACCTTTTAGCTTTTTATTGATGCTAAAGGCATGGGTTAAAATCTGTTCGACCTGTTGAGCAATCTCCACCACGGTATCACCTAGCTCCGCACGCACCGTCTCTTTAAGAGCTTCGAATGCTTGCGCTTCCCAGGTTAACCCGCCGTGTTGCTCAATGAGTTTATCCACGCCACAGGCGATGCAGTCATCAATCAAATCCAAAACACGGCCATAGGGGTTAAAATACAGACCGAGTTTCGACTTATTGGGCAAATGGGTGTGCAGGTATTTTATCGGCGATGGCACATTGAGCAAGACCAATCGACGCTGTCCCGCTTGCATGGCTTTCTGTTGCTGATGTTCCGTTTCGAAAAGACGAATGGCAACACTGTCTTTTTCATCCACTAAGGCAGGATAGGCTTTGACTTCAAAGCCATGCTTTTTCTGCTGATAACGCTGAGGCAATGCCCCAAAGCTCCATTGGGTGAGCCCTTGCTGCTCAATGTCATCATCTGCCACATCCGATAAGGTCGCTTGTACCTCGTCTTTCAGTGAGACTTTAAGCGCATTTAAGTCTTCGCTTTCGGCCAATGTCCGATTCTTATCGTCGACTACACGGAACTGGATACGCAAATGCTCGGGAAGCTGACTGAAGTTCCAGCTGTCACGCTCAATGGTGACACCGGACATCTGCTTTAAGGCTTTCTCCATGCTATCGAGCAAGGGCGCCTCCATCGGCGTCACGCGCTGTAAGATCGCATCGGCATAGTTTGGCGCTGGAACAAAGTTACGTCGTAACGGTTTAGGCAGCGATTTAATCAGCGCGACAATCAGTTCGTGACGCAATCCAGGAACGTGCCAATCAAAGCCTTCTTCTGACACCTGATTAAGGATCGGCAACGGGATATGCACCGTCACCCCATCATGGTCTTGGCCCGGTTCAAATTGGTAGCTCAACCTGAGTTTCAAGTTGCCTTGATGCCAAAAATTGGGGTAATCCAGCTCCGTGACATGGCTAGCGTCGCCTTGTAATAGCATGGCTTTTTCAAAGTTAAGCAGGTCCGGATTGTCTTGACGTGCCTTTTTCCACCAGGTATCGAAGTGACGCCCACTGACCACACTGTGATCGAGGCGCTGATCGTAAAAGTCGAATAAGGTATCGTCGTCTGCCAAAATATCGCGTCGGCGAGATTTGAGCTCGAGCTCTTCCACTTCCGCCAACAGCTTTTGGTTTTGGCGGAAAAAGGCATGCTTGGTTTGCCAATCCCCTTCAACCAATGCCGAACGAATAAACAGCTCACGGCTCAGCACCGGATCGATGGGGCCATAATTGACTTTGCGGCTGGCGACAATCGGGATCCCGTATAGCGTGACCTTCTCACTGGCCATCACAGCCGCTTGCTTGCGTGACCAATGTGGTTCACTGTAGCTGCGCTTAATCAAATGCTGCGCCAATGGCTCCACCCATTCAGGTTGGATTCGCGCAACAATTCGCCCCCAGAGTTTCGAGGTTTCAACCAGCTCGGCAACCATCACCCATTTAGGCTGCTTTTTGAAAAGCCCAGAGCCCGGGAAAATATGGAACCGTGCATTTCGCGCGCCTTGGTATTCGTTCTTTTCTTGGTCTTTCAGGCCAATGTGGCTTAATAGCCCTGCTAGCAGGGCCATGTGAATGGCCTGATAACTGGCGGGCTCTTGGTTGAATTGCGCATTCTGCTCTTTCATCACTTGGGTGATCTGATAGTGAACGTCTTGCCACTCTCGCACGCGCAAGTAATTGAGGTAGTCTTTTTTACACTGTTTACGGAACTGGTTATTCGATAGCGCTTTTTGCTGCTCTTTAACGTAGTCCCAAAGGTTTACATAGGCCAAAAAGTCCGATTCTTTATCGGCAAAACGACGGTGCTTTTCATCCGCTTGTTGCTGCTTATCCGCTGGACGCTCACGCGGGTCTTGGATTGCCAAGGCCGCGGCAATCACCATCACCTCATTTAAGGCACCATGCTTGGGCGCCTCAATCACCATGCGTGCCAAACGCGGGTCAATCGGCAGTTTGGCCAAGGTTTTACCAATCGCGGTCAGCTTACGTTTATCAGTGGCTTGGCCGGGCTTGATCGCCCCCAACTCTTCGAGCAAACGGACACCATCTTTGATGTGACGGCTATCAGGCGGCTGAACGAACGGAAAGGCTTGAATATCACCGAGCCCTAATGCCGTCATTTGCAAGATCACCGAAGCCAGATTAGTCCGCAGAATTTCTGGGTCGGTAAATTCAGGACGGCCTAAAAAGTCCTCTTCGCTATACAAACGCACACAAATGCCTTCCGACACACGGCCACAGCGTCCTTTACGCTGATTAGCACTGGCCTGTGAAATCGGCTCAATTGGCAGTCGCTGCACCTTAGTTCGGTAACTATAGCGAGAAATCCGTGCCGTGCCGGGATCAATTACATACTTAATGCCCGGTACGGTTAGCGAGGTCTCGGCGACGTTGGTGGCCAGTACAATCCGGCGTCCCGAGTGAGATTGGAATACACGATTTTGCTCGCCAGCAGAAAGCCGCGCGTATAGGGGTAAAATTTCGGTATCGCGTAATTGACGACGCTGAAGGTGATCAGCGGTGTCGCGAATTTCACGCTCACCATTCATAAAAATCAGGATATCACCCGGCCCTTCCTGACACAGTTCATCGACCGCATCGCTGATCGCTTCCAGCTGGTCACGATCGCTATCGTCCTCTTCCACCAATGGACGGTAGCGCACTTCCACCGGATACGTTCGGCCAGACACCTCTATCATAGGCGCGTTATTGAAGTGCTTAGAAAAACGCTCAGGATCGATGGTTGCCGAGGTAATGATGACTTTGAGGTCAGGACGCTTGGGCAATAACTCGCGCAAATAGCCGAGAATAAAATCGATGTTTAGGCTGCGCTCGTGGGCTTCATCGATAATGATGCAGTCGTACTGATTCAGATACCGATCGTGCTGAATTTCGGCCAGTAAGATCCCGTCCGTCATCAGTTTGACTTGCGTCGACTCTGAGACTTTGTCGTTGAAGCGCACCTTATAGCCCACGCTGCTGCCTAACTCGACGTCAAGCTCTTCAGCTATCCGTGAAGCGACCGAGCGCGCAGCCAAGCGACGTGGCTGAGTGTGGCCTATGGTACCGGCGACGCCTAGCCCAAGCTCCATACAGATTTTGGGCAGCTGAGTAGTTTTGCCTGACCCCGTTTCCCCCGCAATGATCACGACTTGGTTGTTCGCGATCGCCTCGGCAATGTCATCTTTCTTCTGACTGACTGGCAATTCTTCCGGATAGCGAACGGTTGGCGTATTGGCACCACGGGCGAGCAGGCGCTGCATACTCTGCGCCATTTCAGCGGCAATTTGGTCGTATACCGCCTGTTTGGCGTCGTCTTTTTTGATTTTTTGCGCGCCATGGATGCGCTTTTTAAAACGAAAACGGTCTTGCAGCATACAATCGTTTAGCGCTGCAAACAGTGTCTCTGGCGTGTTGTGATGACGTGAACTCAAGGCGATTCCTGCTTACTGCTTAATCTTTTAAGGCGTTTATCAGTGTCACAGCCGATAAATAAGGTTGATTGGTGTCGCATCCTATCACAAAGTAAAAAGAATCAAAGCCGCGCCAGCCACGCGCTCACCACCAACGTGGCGGCGATAAAGTAAACGCGTTGGCCGTTCGTCGCGTATAAACGCTTAAAGACAGCCAATAAACCCCGCAGTTTGGGAGAGCAGCCATGCTAAAACAGCTTTTTAGAAAACTCGAATCCGCCCTCGCCGCTGACGCGACGCAACACAGTGACGCTGGGCTGTCGCTGCATCAAGCGATGGCTGGCTTATTGAGTGAGGTGGCCATGGCCGATCACGATATTGATGAGCGTGAGTTTGTGACCAAGCGCGATCGCATTTGCCAATTGCTGAGTCTCGAGCCATCGCAAGCAGATACACTGTTGGCAGAGGCACAAGCTCACAGTAAACAAGCGACATCACTATATGAATACACGGACAAGCTGCGTGATTTAGACCCACAAGCACGGATTGAACTGATTGAAGCCATGTGGTCGGTAGCGTATGCCGATGAAAATATCGACCCGCTCGAAGAAGCGGTGATCCGTAAAACCGCCGAACTGCTTTATGTCGATCATGCCGAGTTTATTCGTGCCAAGCTTAACGTGATTGAAAGCGATGACAGCGAAAGCTAGGTCAAAACGTTGGAAGTCATGCCGAGGACGCGCGCATGATCACTGGGCCATTGGCGGTTGATACCTGTTCCAGTGGCGTGGCAAAAACATCTGAGAGCAGCTGATCCGTCAATACCGCTTTCGGCGGGCCTAGTGAAACAACACGACCTTGTTTAAGCACCACAACCGTATCCGCGTGCTCAAGGGTGCGGTTTAAGTCGTGATTGGCCATGATAACTGCGATTTCCTGCTCTCGCGCCAAGGCGGTCATTTCTTGGTAAATCACTTCCTGTTGCGCGACATCAAGTCCGCTTGACGGCTCATCAAGCAAAAGTAAACGCGCATGTGGATTTAACGCCTTTGAAACTTGCAACATGACGCCCGCCAATCGCACCCGTTGCCACTCTCCGCCCGATAAGCTGTCTATTCTTCGGTGGAGCTTGTCGCTGATAGCCAAACGAGACACCACATCCGCGACCGTCTTGTCTCGAATTTCACCGGTTGCCAATTGCACACTATCGAGCACGAGATTGAGGTATTCAAATACCGCCATGACAAACGCAGGGCGCTGTTGCTGCATCAGGTATCCCCGCACTTGAGCCAAATCATATCGAGTTTGTCCTGATACGGGTTGCCCTTGCAGCCAAACACTCCCCGACTGAGGGGCTTCCAAGCCCGACAACAGTTCTAGTAAAGTGCTTTTACCACTTCCGTTGGGGCCGATAAGGTGTACCACTTGTCCGGCATCAACCGATAAGGACATCGGTAATAAACGTGGCGCTAAGCTCAAATCTTTAGCGTGAACGATCATCCCGCCCTCACCAACATCCAAATAAATAATGGCGCACCAAGCACACTGGTCACTACCCCCACCGGAAGTTCCGCTGAGGGAAGAATAAGTCGGCCAACGGTGTCGGCACTGACTAATAATAGCGCCCCTGCCAACGCAGACATGGGCAACAAAGTACGATTACGGCTACCAAGCCACAGGCGTAAGTAATGCGGAACAATTAAACCAATAAAGCCAATAACACCCGCCACAGCGACAGATACCCCGACTAAAACGCTAATTAAGGCAATCAATTGCCAACGTAGTTGATGTGTGTCTAGTCCTAATTGCTGCGCCTGAGACTCTCCTAGCATTAGTTGGTCGAGCTTATGCCCGTATCGCCACAATAACGCAATACAAGGTAAGGTCATTGTCAGTATACCCACATGCTCCAATCGCATGCCGGACAGCGATCCCATTAACCAGACCATTAATTGGCGCAAATTAAAGTCAGTGCTGAAGTAAAACGCCAAGGTGACACCTGCCCCTGCCAAAATGCTAAGCGCAACTCCGACCAATAAAATGCGTGCAGTCGCTAGAGCGCGACGGGCTAATATCACTAAAATAAAGGTAAACAAGCTGGCGCCTAACATGGCAGTGACGGCCATACTGCCACTCGACGCCCAAGCTGGTGCGAGTAACAACAATAA
Organism: Salinivibrio kushneri; assembly: GCF_027286325.1. NCBI lineage: Bacteria > Pseudomonadati > Pseudomonadota > Gammaproteobacteria > Vibrionales > Vibrionaceae > Salinivibrio > Salinivibrio kushneri. The sequence continues at coordinate 1,331,099 of NZ_CP114588.1, read as the reverse complement.
GACCACGGCAATGCTTGCGCCACCGGAAATGCCTAAGACACCGGGCTCTGCCAATGGATTACCCAATAGCACTTGTAGGCTTGCCCCGGCCATTGCCAGTGAGGCCCCTATCATCACACTGACCAACACACGAGGGAGGCGAAGCTGTAAGAGTAACTGCTGCTCTAATGTTGAGTCAGGCGCGAACGGATTGATCCATATCTCGCCCACACTCAGCGCAAGCCCACACACCAACAGCAGTAAAGCCGAGAAAGTAAGTAACGCGCGCCGCCAACGGCTCTGTTGGCGGGCGGTGAGTTCTGACACTCGCATGCGTCATCCATTAAACCAATACTGTGACGCACTTTACCGACTGATTGCCAGCTTGAAAAGCGCTACGCCGAGGCTTTTTGTGGTGCGTGCACAAAGAGTGGCTGATTGACATTAGGCTTAAAGGGCGTGGCGAGTAATCCAGCGCGATGACCTACGTGGACATTGGCATTGGGGAAGATCACTACTTCCCCCTCGTGCTCAGCATAGATTTCTTGTCCCTTGTCGGTCGCCAATAACACCCCCTTTTCAAACGGTGTGAAGTTCTTAGCCGACGAGGGAAACGTAAGCGCGAATTGTTCTGTGTGCTTGGTCAAGGTTCGTGTCACGCGGTAAAAGCGCATTGGCGACAATTCAGTCGGCAAGGTGGCGGCTTTTAGCAAGCCTCGTAGGGTGCGATCAAGCGGCTCGTACTCCCGCATATCATTTTCAAACAAAGGCGCGACACGGCCCATTTCTAAGGTGGCAGCTAGCGCATCATGATAGTTGGCGCTATACCAACTAAACGTCGGTGATGGGGATTGAGACAACACTGTGGCGTCCATTTGGGCATCATTCAATAACGCCGCCAATGGACGTACATCTTTCTCGGTCGGTGTAGTGGGGATCACACCGAACATATAATGGTAGGACTCGCGAATCGCACTGTGTAAGTCGAGGTGCCAACGAGTCAAGTCGTCTGACTGGGCGGTAAAGAAGTCACTTACTGCTTTTTGCAATTGGTTAGCAAGGTAGTGCTCTTCGTTTTTTTCCTCATTCCAACCTCCGAATAAGCGGTTGAGGTTATCCTCAATAAAGCGGGTGTGGGCTTTAATCGCTTCGGCATGGCCAATGATCAGTAACAGCGGCACATTGGGGGTAAATTGCTCTGACAATATATCGGCGAGCAGACGGTCAATGAGCTCGATGGGCGCGGTTTCGTCACCATGAATACCTGAAGACAATACAACACAACGCGAAACCTTGGTGACGTCGGGCTGTATCGAAATAATACCGGGGGCGCTGTGATTGAGTGTAAGCGAGCCCACTCGCCACGAGTCTGGCGCAAAGGCATGGGGGGCGGTGAGTGCAGCATCAATAAAGGCACCTGGACGTGCTGTCAGCATAATGCATCCTTTTATTACAACTAGACAACAAAACGTTACAGCGAGATAACCAATAAACCCAGGATTTTCCACTCACAATGTGATCATGTATAGACAAATTAAAAAGCCGTGGCGCATAGGCACACGGCTTTCTAGTGTGGTGTCGTCACCACTGTCGGGGGCACGCAGCGTTATTTTTCAACGTCTGCGTTTTCAACTCGCGCTTTGAGTTTTTGGCCTGGTCGAAATGTCACAACGCGACGCGCAGTGATCGGAATATCTTCCCCTGTTTTAGGATTTCGACCGGGACGTTCATTCTTGTCTCGCAAGTCGAAGTTACCAAACCCTGATAACTTGACCTGTTCGCCACTTTCGAGCGCTTTCCGAACTTCTTCGAAAAACACCTCGACTGTCTCCTTGGCGTCCCGTTTGCTAATCCCGATATTTTCAAACAGGTTCTCAGCCAAATCGGCCTTAGTGAGCGCCATAGGTTTTTCCCTCAAGAATTGTTGAACACATATGCAATACCGCAGTATCGACACCACCATTCTACACTTGGCCTATACGTCTTTAGCCCTTGTATTTTAGGGATATTTAAAGGCCAGCTCAGAACAAGTGTATGCCAACTGGCTGATTTGCGCCAACTTTTTTACATTAAAAAAGCACGAACAATGTCCAAAAAATTGACCTTTCAAACCAAGATGTTACAAGGGTTTTCTTTACCAGCATAGCCAATAGACTGCTAAGCTGCTTAATATTAGGCTTTTTTATCAATATCTGAACACTTACTCATCAAATATAGTGAATTTATTTAGTTTTTCAAATGGATAGATGTTAGACCATTTAGGCATAAAAAAAGCAGCGTTTCCGCTGCTTTTTGGGATGACGTTAGGTTAGTCACGCAAGGTAACGCCTAATTTCTCTGATAAATGGCTGACAACACCAGACACTGCATCACTGATATCGGCTTCCTCAAGCGTGCGCGCATCAGATTGCAAGGTCAGTGCGATCGCTAGACTCTTCTTGCCCTCTTCCACACCTTTGCCGGTGTAAAGGTCGAAAAGCTGTGCGTCCTTGAGCAATGGGTTGCCGCTTTGCAAACAAGCAGCCACTACGTCACCAGACGCAAGCGCTTGGTCGGCAATCACCGCAATGTCACGACGGTTGGCAGGGAATTTTGAGAGCCCTGCTGCTTCGGGAATAAAGCGTTCGTCAATGGCTTGCCACTCCAGCTCAAACACCACAGTTCGACCATTTAAGCCAAACTCACGCTCAAGCTCAGGGTGCAGGGTACCAATGTGACCCACAACTTTGCCGTCAAACTCAATAGCAGCGGTTTGACCTGGGTGCATGGCAGGATGAGAGGCTGACACGAAACGGAAGTCTTTCAACTTACCTGTGAGTTCCAGTACCGCTTCTAGATCGCCTTTCAAGTCAAAAAAGTCAACGGTAGCGCTCGCCAGATCCCAATGCTCTTCACTACCAGGACCTGCAATCACCCCCGCAAGCATGCTCTCTTGGCGAATGCTCGATTGGCGAACGGTGCCACCGGTTTCACCTTCTGGGGTAAAGCGTAAGCCAAATTCAAACAAGCGCACACGAGGCTGCTGACGTTTTTGGTTGTAGGCCACCGTGTTTAAAAGGCCAGGAAGCAAGCTCAGGCGCATGGCTGACATGTCCGCAGAAATTGGACTTGGCAGGATCAGCGGCTCAACATCGGGAACAACCAGCGTTTGCTGTTTTGGCTCGACAAAACTGTAGGTAATCGCCTCGTGGAAGCCTCGGTCAACCAACAAATCGCGGACACGTTTCAGTGGCATCGCTGCTTCTTTATATTCGCGCATTGTCAGTGCGGCTTTAGGCGCGCGAGTTGGAATGTTGTCGTAGCCGTAAATACGCCCGACTTCCTCAATCAAATCCTGCTCAATGGCAATATCAAAACGCCAGCTAGGTGCCGTTGCTTGCCACCCTTTCTCGGTTTCCGTTACCGCACAGCCAAGGCGGGACAAAATGGCTTGAACATCACTGTTATCGATAGAATGACCCAATAGGCCATCTAACTTCTCTCGACGGAGAGTGACGGTGTCACGAGTGGGTAGTGTTTCTGCCGTCTCAGCGGTAACAATCTCTCCCGCTTCACCGCCACAAATTGCCAATAGCAGTTCAGTCGCTCGTTCCATCGCCGCCGCTTGTAACGCAGGGTCGACGCCACGTTCAAAACGGTGAGAGGAATCTGTGTGCAACCCATAGCTACGCGCACGGCCGCGGATCACGTCAGGAGCAAAAAACGCCGATTCGAGTAAAATATCTTGGGTGTCTGTGGTGACACCAGAGTCTTGCCCGCCAAAGATCCCGGCCATCGCCAAGGCTTTCTTCTCATCCGCGATAACCAATGTCTGGGCATTAAGGGTTGCTTCATTGCCATCGAGTAATGTGAGCGTTTCGCCCTCTTCTGCCATACGTACCACAATGCCACCCTCAAGCTTGCTAAGATCAAAGGCATGCATCGGCTGCCCTTGCTCGAGCATCACATAGTTGGTGACATCCACGACAGGGTCGATAGCGCGAATGCCACTGCGGCGCAATTTTTCTTGCATCCACAGTGGGGTCTGCGCATTAAGATCGACATTCTTTACCACACGACCTAAATAACGTGGGCATGCTTGTGGTGCATCGATATGCACGGATACCTTGTCGTCAATACTGGCAGTAACCGGTGTGATAGTCGGTTCAGTGACATCAGTGCGGTTCAATACGCCGACTTCACGTGCCAAGCCACGTAGGCTCAAGCAATCAGCACGGTTCGGGGTTAAGTCAACATCGATGGTTACGTCGTTTAGTGCGAGGTACTCACGAATGTCGGTTCCAATTGGCGCGTCGGCAGGCAGTTCGATAATGCCATCAGATTCAATATCAATCCCTAGCTCTGTAAATGAGCACAGCATACCGAAGGACGGTTGACCACGTAGCTTCGCTTTTTTGATTTTGAAGTCACCTGGCAATACCGCGCCAACCATTGCGACCGCGACTTTCAGGCCTTGACGACAGTTAGGTGCACCACAAACGATATCAAGCAATTCATCGTCGCCAACATTGATTTTGGTAACACGCAGTTTGTCTGCATCTGGGTGTTGGCCACACTCAACCACTTCACCCACAACTACACCGCTAAAGTCGCCAGCAACGGGTGCAATTTCATCGACTTCAAGGCCGGCCATGGTGATCTGATGGGCAAGCGCGTCGGTGTCGTTTGCTGGGTTTACCCACTCTCTCAACCAAGATTCACTGAATTTCATTATTATCTTGCCCCACTGATTACTTAAATTGTTTCAAAAAGCGCAGATCGTTCTCAAAGAACGCACGAAGATCATTCACGCCATAACGCAACATGGTCAGGCGCTCTACGCCAATACCAAAGGCAAAGCCTTGATATTCTTCTGGATCGATATTCACCGCACGTAGTACATTCGGGTGAACCATGCCGCAGCCTAAGATCTCCAGCCATTTTCCACCTTTGCGGCGAACATCAACTTCGGCAGAAGGTTCAGTGAACGGGAAGTAAGAGGGACGGAAACGCACTTCCAGGTCTTCCTCGAAAAAGTTACGTAAGAAGTCGTTGAGGATCCCTTTGAGATCAGCAAAGGTGATGTCTTTATCGACCAATAATCCTTCCACTTGGTGGAACATCGGGGTATGCGTTTGGTCATAATCATTACGATAGACGCGACCGGGCGCAATAATACGGAATGGGGGTTTACCCGCTTCCATGGTACGAATTTGTACGCCAGAGGTGTGCGTACGCAACATCAAATCAGGGTTAAAGAAGAAAGTATCGTGATCGGTACGTGCAGGATGATCAGGGGCGATATTCAATGCATCAAAGTTATGAAAACCATCTTCAACCTCTGGCCCGGACGCAACCGAGAAACCCAGCTCACCGAAAAATTGCTCAATACGCTCAATAGTGCGTGTCACTGGATGCAAGCCACCATTTTCGATACGACGCCCTGGCAGGCTAACATCAATGGTTTCGGCCGCTAACTTCGCTTCAAGCTCAGCACGTTCTAGCGCTTGTTTACGCTCGGCAATCGCTTGCTGTACTGTTTGCTTGGCTTGGTTAATCTTTTGACCCGCTTCACGGCGCTCTTCCGGTGGCAGTTTGCCCAACGCCTGTAATTGTGCCGTTAGCTCGCCTTTCTTTCCTAGGAATTTAACCCGGACTTCATCCAATGCAGCCACAGAAGCGGCACTGGTCACCGCACTGGTTGCATTCGCAAGAATTTCTTCTAATTGTTGCATTGTTTCCTCGTCGACCCGTTGGGCAGTCCAAATCAGGTAGGTGCGTGACAATACCTGCTGACATCATGATTTCACCCATTGTCTGAGCAAACTGACAGAGTCGTCTCAATAATACGCCTCAATGCCAATTGACTGAGAGAACAGGTAATAAATTGACCTTACATACTAATTAATGCCACGACTAATGCCAAACGCTAAACAGCATTTACGCTATTTTTCCTTGTCATCCGGTCACGAGTGGCGTCATTTTGATGGTAGATTGGTCATTCAGGGCGTCGATCCGGTAAAAATCGAGCATATTGGCGCTGATTAAATCACTCGCTAAGCATTGTTTGATATTCTAGCGTCTATATTGCCGAACAAGCTTGTGTGACAACAACCCAGTTGGTCAGCGTGCGCGTTTCCTCAATCACTTGTTTACCGAATACTTGGAGCCAGTATGCAAGACACCAGTCGTCCTTTACGTGTGTTTGTTTCGACGTCCACCCACCCTTGGTTCAATCTCGCCGTGGAAGACACCATATTTCGTACCATGTCGGCACAGCAGAACGTCCTATTCCTCTGGCGTAATGACAATACGGTAGTCATTGGACGCGGCCAGAACCCATGGCGCGAGTGTAATACGCGCAAAATGGAACAAGATGCTGTGGTGTTAGCGAGAAGGCAAAGCGGCGGGGGCGCAGTGTTTCATGATTTGGGCAACACCAATTTTACCTTTATGGCAGGTAAGCCGGGTTATGATAAGTCAGTATCAACGCAAATTGTACTCGATGCCCTGAAAACGCTCGGGATCAGTGCCTCAGCCAGTGGCCGAAATGATCTCACTATGGATACGCCCGACGGCCCGAGAAAAGTATCGGGCTCTGCCTACAAAGAAGCCAAAGATCGCGGCTTTCACCATGGTACGCTCTTGATTAATGCCAACTTGTCGCGACTGGGTGACTACCTCAACCCTGATCCTAAAAAGCTACAAGCCAAGGGGATTTCATCTGTCCGAGCCCGCGTGGCCAATATTGCTGACTTTGTCCCGGACATTGATCACCAACGCGTCTGTGAAGCGATTAAGTCTGCCTTTTTCCGCCATTACGGTCATACCACTGAGATTGAGTATATTTCTCCCGACGCTAAGCCCGATGTCGAGGGGTTTGACGCGATTTATGAAAAACAGTGCAGCTGGGCGTGGAATTTCGGTAACAGCCCGCAGTTCATGCACACCTTTGATGAGCGTTTTGAGTGGGGAGGCGTTGAGCTACACTTGGATGTGAAACATGGAGAAATCATCGATTGCCAGTTATTCACTGATAGTTTAATGCCAGGACCGCTAGAAACCCTGGCCAATCAATTGGTCGGACAAGCCTACCACCCTGAAAAACTTTACCACTTTGTGATGAGCTGGGCTGATGCAGACCAAAGTCATCAAATTATGTACGAAGATATTGCCCTGTGGTTACGTCAAGCCATCGCCTGATCGCTGAACACGGCTAGAGTGACCTCTATCACATAATCCCCTCTCCTTTGATCCCACGCAAAGACGCAAACGCCTGTCACGTCACTATAGGTGACAGGCACCGTCTGGTTATATATCCCACACATAATAGACAAACTATTATTATCCACGTTAATGTGGCTTGAATAATAGTTTTTAATTTTGGTAAAAAACCATTACGCTAGTTTTACATATTTTGTTACAAAACACAGGAGGCTGTTTTACACAGGCGTTAACGCCAACACCCTGCACCCGGCTAGCCCCATGCAGACCCAACAATCATTCAACGAATAATTAGATAGTTATGGAAAACCAAAAAACAATACTTGGTCACCCTCGGGGACTGTTCTTACTTTTTGGCACTGAGCTTTGGGAGCGCTTTTCATATTATGCAATGCGCGCGATCTTGGTGCTTTATCTCACTGACCAAACCATTAATGGCGGCTTAGGCTGGTCAACCAAAGACGCACTCGAACTATATGGTTACTATACTGGCCTCGTCTATATCACGCCGCTGATTGGTGGATGGATTGCCGATAACTTTATTGGCCAACGTCGCGCTGTCATTCTCGGTGGGGCATTAATGGCCATCGGTCAATTCACTCTGGCCTTCCCTGCTCACCAATATGGCTTAGATACAGTACATACCTTATATGCAGGCTTAGCCATACTGATTGCGGGTTCTGGCTTATTTAAACCCAACATCTCGACGATGGTGGGTGACCTTTATGATGAAGGCGATCATCGTCGGGATGGTGCGTTTACCATCTTTTATATGGGCATCAATATTGGCTCATTGCTAGCTGGCTTTGTTGCGGGCACGGTGAGCAGCGCTTACGGCTGGCAATATGGCTTCTTTGCAGCGGGCGTGGGAATGGTGATTAGCCTCGTGATCCAGCTAACCATGGCCAACGCTTGGCTCGGCGAAATAGGCCGAGTTCCAGCCGCACAACAAGCGCGAGATGCCAATCATTCCAAGACCAATGCCCCATTAACTAAGCAAGAAATCGATCGCCTCAAAGTAATTTTATTGATGGGGTTATTTGTCATTATTTTCTGGGCAGGCTTTGAACAAGCCGGTGGCTTGATGAATATTTATACCCAAGAGTATACGGATCGTATGGTTGGCGGGTTTGAGATACCAGCCGCTTGGTTCCAATCGCTTAACCCTTTCTTCATCATTGTTTGTGCCCCTATTGCAGCCTCATTATGGGTTCGTTTGGGACCTAAAGAGCCAAGCTCGCCCGTGAAATTCGCGATGGCTTTATTTATGTTGGCGCTGGGGTTTGTGTGCATGATTGGCGCAGTGTTAGAGCAAGGCGGTGATACCACAGTGAAAACGTCGATGTTTTGGTTGGTGGGCGCGTTCTTCTTCCACACACTAGGCGAACTTTGCCTCTCACCTATCGGTTTATCCTTGGTTACTAAGCTCGCGCCGCTACGCTTGGCCTCACTGATGATGGGGGCCTGGTTCGGCTTTAACGCGATCGCCAACTATGTGGCGGGGATCATTGGCTCGCATGTAGGTGATTATGGCGCTATGGCCATCTTCGGTGGTATTGCAGCAACAGCCGCGATTTCCGGTGTTATCTTACTGGCGCTATCCGGCACACTGATTCGTTGGATGCACGGTGCTGAGTCTGGTGCCACACCAAGTGAAGAAATCGAACAACAGCAAGTACAAGTGGCGTAATCCCCCCACTTCAATAATGAAAAAGAGGCCGTTTGGCCTCTTTTTTGACTACCAGCGACAGTACTCTGAATTACATTTTTGGTGAGGACTGAGCTGAGAGTATGTTGATTTCTCCCATTTGTATATTGTCTCAGTATCCGCACTATCGAGCGCTGGAATGTATGATTTATCGTATTGGCTCAGGAAGTAAGTCTCGAATAAATTAACCTTATGTTCCTTGTCTATCCAATATCTCATTGGTATTAATGCGTTAGGGGGTAATCTGGCTGCTAAATTATTAACCTCTACCATCGCATCAGTAGGGTTTGCTCCCGTATAAGGTTGATCTTGCCCTAAGTAAATGTCGCATTTAGCTTGTGAACCTAAGTCATGAGCAGCTTTTAAAATCGCTTCCCTCACGACGAAGTGATCGATGTGACTACCATTAGCCAATAGAACAAATGCTGCACAATTATCTTGTTGTAGAATAGGCTTTACGCTAGCTGTAATAGTCTGGTAAATCTCTATTTCTTGCTGCCTAAAGTCTTCAAACGTTCCAGCCGGTCCTCCCCCAGCCGTTGTCGACCCTTCATAATTTCTCAATGGCGCATCATAAAAACCTGACGTTTTGTACCTAAAATTACTCCACTTGTTAAACATATCTGTATGAGCCTTGATGTCCTCGTTGAATCTCATCGAGGTCACATCGATAACTCTCTTATTTGTCGAGATATCTAGGTGATTAGTAGTGTAATTAGATACCGAAAAATAGACTTCTGTGACTGGCTTTTTTTGTAGCAACCCATCCTCTTTAGCAAGCTTATTAATCAAGCCACCAAATGTCAGTGCAATATCATCCGGATGAGGACTTAAGAAAAAGATTTTTTCATGTGTAATATCCAACGGCTCTGCTACGGATACAGTCGACATAGCGGACATACTCATGATAAGACAGGCCGTCGATAGCTTTCTAGCAAGTGATCTATGCATTCTGTAATACCTTTTAATTATTAAAGAGTTACCCAACAAGCACCGCTTTTATTTCAGATTTGATAGTGTCTGATTGCGTACCAAATATAGCCTGAAGGTTGTCGCCAACAACCAGTACCTCTTTGGCGCCGAGCTGCTTAATTGCGGTAATATCAGCATACTGGATATCATTCAGGCTGACTCGCAGTCGCGTGATACAGGCATCCACATTTTTAATATTTTCCTTTCCTCCAAGCGCACTGACCAATTGATGTGCCAGCTCTGAACCGATTTCCGAAAGTTGACTCACCTCGGTTTCAGCGGTTTCTCGGCCTGGTGTCAGCAAATTAAGCTTACTGATCGTTAATCTAAACAAGCTGTAATACATTAACGCCCAGAGCGGGCCAATCAGTGCGAAAAGCCAAGCATTGGTCGACAGTGGGTAATAGATAAGGAAGTCAATTGCGCCATGTGCGAAGGTGACGCTATGGTGGATATCTAACGTTGTGACGAGTGCAAAACCGATCCCCGTTAAGACACAATGCATGGCATACAACACCGGCGCGACAAATAGAAAAGAAAACTCCATCGGTTCGGTAATACCCGTCAGCCAAGATGTTAACGCTGCCGAAGCCATAATCCCGCCAACCAGTGCGCGTTTATCAGGGCGAGCTGAGTGATAAATAGCTAACCCCACCGCTGGTAACGCCCACATTGAGTACAAATAGCCTCCGGCTAGATTGCCGGCAGTAGGGTCACCAGCAAGGTAGCGTTGAATTTCACCGGTGATCACTTTTCCGCTTTCAGGGTCGACATATTCCCCCACTTCAAAGAAGAAAGGCACGTTCCAAATGTGGTGCAAGCCAAAAGGAATCAAAGAACGCTCAACAAACCCGTAAATACCAAAAGCTGTGGTTGGGCTTTGATAAGCCGCCCAGTGCGAAAAACTCTTGATTGCGCCGCCAATGGGAGGCCAGATATAGCTGAGCGCAATACCAAGAAATATTGCAGCAATACCCGTAACGATAGGGACGAAGCGTTTTCCGGCAAAGAAGCCCAAGTACTCAGGAAGCTGGATGTTATGAAAACGATTAAACAAATAGGCTGCCACAGCCCCAATCATAATCCCGCCGAATACCCCAGTATTAAGACTAGGGATCCCGATGATCATCGCAGGCTCAATGCCGTGGATGTTAGCCATTACCCCTAAGGTTGCGGTCATAATGGCAAAGCCAACCGTCGCCGCCAGCCCAGCCGCGCCATCGTTGTCTGATAGACCCAGAGCGACACCAATCGCAAAGATAAGTGCCAGATTGCTGAATACGGCATCGCCTGACATGGCCATGATTTCAGAGACACTATCCGGTATCCATGCGAAGTTAGCAGAACCGATACCGAGTAATAGACCGGCAACAGGTAATACGGCCACAGGCAGCATCAAAGAGCGCCCTATCCGTTGTAGTAATCCAAACGCGTGACTAAACATGTGATGTTCCTTTTTTATGTAGAGACATACACACGATAAAGAAAAGCGTCTCTCCCAAGGTTACAAAAGCCTATGAGTTTGTAAGCAGGCTGTTACATACCAACGCCTACCGGTGTGGCAATATCAGCTTGCACCAATAGTGATCTCGTTTTAATTGAGGTATACACAAGGTATTGGTGAAAAACACAGGAACGTGCAAGATGAAAACCATCCTCGTTGTGGATGACAATCAATCGCTTAGAGATGCACTCACCGATTACCTAGGGCGTGCTGAGTTTCATGTTCTTACTGCCAGTGACGGTGAGCAAATGTGGGCACACTATCAAACGCACGCACCGGATCTCATCATTCTCGATATTATGCTGCCGGGCGATGATGGGCTAACGCTATGTAGCCAAATTCGCAAACACTCTAACGTCCCCATCATCATGCTCACGGCTGTGACAGATGAAGCTGATCGTGTTGCAGGGCTGGAAGTGGGCGCCGATGATTACATTACAAAAACCTTTAGCCCACGTGAGCTACTGGCACGCATTAAAGCCTTATTGAGGCGTACACATATGACCCAATCATCCGGTGTCGGCCATAAAGTCACTTTCGCCGGATGGACGTGTGACCTGCTGAAGCGTCAATTAGTTAGCCCTCACGGTGAGTGCAAACAATTGTCTGGCGCCGACTTTAATCTGATCAGCTTAATGCTAGAAAAACCCAATCAGCTTTTGAGTCGAGATGATATTGCCCGCTGCATTTGGGGGCGAGATGCAGAGCCATTTGAACGCGGGATTGATGTGCAAATCAGCCGATTACGTAAGCACCTTCACGACGACGAGCGTTCGCTCATTTTAACGGTAAGGAATAAAGGTTACATGCTCGCCACTGATGTCATCGCGACAGAGGTGCATTGATGCGTACGCTTGCGCTATCGTTGTTCACCTCCATTCGATTTCGTATTGGCGCGACCTTATTGATCGTGATTGTTATCGCCCAACTGATCGCCGGGTTGATTTGGTACCAAACCAGTGCGCAAAAGGAGCAAGAGAGTCTACAGAAAACGGTACAAAGCCTAACCAGTAATGTTGCTGATACTTACAACTATTTTGAGGCACTTCCCGTCAGTTATCGCTACCTCATCTTGAACCAAATTCGAGAGATGGGTGGCACACGCTTCTTTATCTCCATCAACCAACGCAAATTAGATGTTGGGTTGCCCACGCAAACTGCGCGTACCGCCATGATTTTAGAGCAGGCATCGACGCGGTTGTCTAAATCAGTGCGCCACGCGCAACACATTGATGTTGCGTTAAGCCGACGCCAAGACCTCAAAGTGTTTAACTCAGGTATTAAGCTTGAGGCATTGCCTGCTATCTGGGCCGACTACAGCTTAGCCTTAGGCGATCTGGATTTACCTATCGTTGTGGTACAGATCCAAATGTCACAAAGCGAATGGTTTTATCTCGCGGCAACGCTACCTGTCCCCTTCTCTACCTTATCGCCACAGTTTATTGACCAAAAACAGCTGGTCTTTTTGGGGATATCCTCGTTACTCCTTGTCTTTTGTACGGTCTGGTTATTGCGATTAGAAATTCGTCCAATTCGGCGACTGGCTAAAGCCGCGACGCTGATGAGCGGACAGCTATATGTCGAAGAAGTACAAGAAGAAGGCAGTAAAGAAACACGTGCTGCTGTGCGAGCATTTAATAAAATGCAGCGACGTATACGCGCCTATATCCGCGACCGCGAAATGCTATTCGGGGCCATATCACACGATTTAAAGACGCCATTAGCATGCCTGAAATTACGCACGGCAATGTTGGAAGATGATGCAGAGCGGCAAAAATTTGAGACCGTATTGACTGAATTTGATGTGTTGTTAGAGGGCGCCTTGCAGTGTATTCGTGAAACTGACATCCATGAGGAAGTTGAATGGATTAATTTGGTCGATACGCTTGAACAATGCGCAGCGTACTACAACCGCAGTAAACGTAAGGTTCAGCTTTCGCTACCAGTTGAAAGCCGATTCTTGGGTAAACCCCTTGCGATTAAACGGTGCCTTTATAACGTCATCGACAACGCTATTAAATATGGTGGCTCCGCTGAAGTTGGTCTTTACGACGATCATGACAAGGTTGTTATTCAGGTGCGCGACTTTGGCCCGGGCTTGGAGACAAAGTGGCAAGAAAAAGTCTTCGAACCGTACTTTCGCGTTGATGCAAAAACACATCTCGGATCCGGGCTAGGCCTCACCATTTCCCGCAGTATTGCTCGAAGCCACGGCGGCGATCTCTATGTACAAAACCACCCCCAACAAGGGCTTATTGTCACCATTCAGTTGGCGTGTGAACTATGAAAAAATACTTGCTTACCCTTTTATTCGCAATCGCTTTCCCCATTAACGCAGCACAGTCCACCGTAGCATCTGTTGAATTTCTGCATTGGTGGACATCAGCAGGTGAAGTCCGCGCTGCCAACATCGCTAAACAGGCGCTTGAGGAGGCTAACGTTCACGTTGAACAGCAGGCAATTCAAGGTGGCGGCGGGGATACTGCAATGTCTATTTTACAAGCTCGCGCAATTGCGGGCACACCGCCAACCATCGCTCAGCTCGAGGGGCCCGCGATCCAGTCATGGGCAGCGCTGGGTTTTCTTTACGACCTAGAACAGTTAGCCAATCAAGAGCATTGGCGCTCGCAGCTCTATCCCATTGCGCGCGCGGTCAATCAATTTGAAGGGAGATTTGTGGCAACGCCAGTGACTATTCATCGATTAAATTGGATGTGGGTGAATCATGACGTGCTTCGTCAATACAACCTATCGCCACCTGACAACTGGGAAGCACTAATCGATACATTTAAAACCTTAAAGCGTCATAATGTGCAACCGCTAGCCATCGGCAATGATCAATGGCAAATCGCCTTACTGTTTGAAAATCTTGCATTTGGCTACGGCGGTGCGGATTATTATCGACGTGCATTTATGGATATGGATGAGCATACACTGCGGAGCGCAACCACGTTTGAGATTTTAAGTTTGTTCCGAGAGATTAGCCGCCTCATCCAGCCAACGATTTCTCACATACGCTGGAATGAAGCAACTCAGTTGCTGATTGAAGGCAAACACGCATTTCAGTTTTCTGGCGATTGGGTATTGGGAGAGCTATTGGCCAAACATGTAGCGGCTCCAGAAGCAATCGGCTGCTATCAAGCCCCCGCCAAGCACACGGGTTTTATTTACAATATGGACAGTTTCGCGCTCTTTAATAGCGCGCGCAGTAGTAGAAAAACGGCCAATACGCTCGCTCGCGCCTTATCATCCAAAGCATTTCTTACTGCTTTTAATCAAGCAAAAGGGGCACTGCCCGCTCGTAAAGATATCGACCTAAGCCAGTTCAACCCGTGCTCTCGCCAAGCCCATCATGATATGGAGCAAGCAGAACAAAACGGCCGCTTGCTTCCTAGTACAGTTGATTCAATGGCTGTAAGCCCCATCGTTCAACAAGCAACGACCAGTGAGATCTATCGGTATTTTAATGATGAAAGCATTGGCCCAGAGGAATTTATTCTGCGCCTTGAAAATATACCGCGGGGAAAATAAATGACTACTTCTTGCTTAAATCCAGCTTTCCGCTGAATACAGTCACTGCTTGGCCTTGTAGCAACACATAATCGTCGCTAAGCGTCATCTTGATCTGCCCACCGCGCGCGGACGCTTGATAACCGATAAGCTGCTTTTTACTCAGTGCTTGAGACCAATAAGCTGCCAGCGCACAATGCGCGGATCCTGTCACTGGGTCTTCGTTCACCCCCACCCAAGGGGCGAAGTAGCGAGAGACAATATCGACCGTGTTATCAGAGCTTGCCGCAGTCACCACCACACCACGCCCAGGCTGCGTATTTAGCACCGTAAAATCAGGAGACAGCGCTTTTACATCGTCTTCAGAGTCAACCACCAATAACTCTTTTTCACCAAAACAATAACTCGCGCGGATACCAAAGCCATGTAGACCCAAAGCTTCTAGCCGCGATGGACTTGGCCTTACTTCTACAAGCTCAGGAACAGGAAATGCCATCGCTATCCCCTCGCGTTTTACCGTCACCTCAAGCGGTCCAGACTGCGTATAAAAAGTGACACTGTCACTAATTTTGACGTCACCACGCTCAGCCAAAACATGTGCTGTGGCGAGTGTGCCATGACCGCAG
The DNA here is from genome assembly GCF_027286325.1 of Salinivibrio kushneri. Classification (NCBI taxonomy): domain Bacteria; kingdom Pseudomonadati; phylum Pseudomonadota; class Gammaproteobacteria; order Vibrionales; family Vibrionaceae; genus Salinivibrio; species Salinivibrio kushneri. The sequence continues at coordinate 1,315,597 of NZ_CP114588.1, read as the reverse complement.
AGTGCGACTTCTACTGTCGGTGTAAACCAGCGTAAGGACATGGTGTCCAAGGCAAGAAATGCCGTTTCAGAGACCGCCATTTCCTCAGCAATGGCCAACATAGTTGCTTCATCCAACATGGACGCCGAAATGCACACCCCTGCCGGATTTCCCTGAAACAATGACGCACTAAAGGCATCAACCTGATACATATCAACAGTCATAACTTCATTCCAAGCCGGCGACGCAGCGAATGATACATTTCCATGATAAAGGTCGTAAAGCCAACGGTAGGATCGTGTTGAATGTAATCCTCGATTGCATTGAGATTAATCTGGCGGAATTTTTCAATCGCAGTCTCCGCACAATCAGCAACAATCACATCTCCTTCGATGATCAATCCCTGCTCTAACAATGCTTCTTTTTCAGCAAGATAGCTGGGGGATCCCTTGATCAAGTAAGTAAACTGCTCACAGTGGTTAGGCTGACAAAAAAAGACGTATCGGTTCATTATGTGCCCTTAATTTCACTTTTAAGCACTATACCATGATGATAGGAACAGGAAGGAAGTACTAGCGCACATTTTTATACGCATAAAGTGCGATTATCTAGACATTAGAGATAACAAAAAAGGAGAGCCGAAGCTCTCCTTTCTCAGCAATTCTTTACTGTAAAAATTACAGTGAAGCTTTCGCTTTTTCTACCAGCACAGAGAATGCTGCTTTGTCATATACCGCGATGTCGGCAAGGATCTTACGATCGATTTCGATAGATGCCTTTTTAAGACCGTTAATCAGACGGCTGTATGACATACCGTTTTGGCGAGCCGCAGCGTTGATACGTGCGATCCACAGTTGACGGAATTGGCGTTTCTTGTTGCGACGGTCACGGTAAGCATATTGACCTGCTTTCGTTACCGCCTGAAAAGCTACGCGGTATACGCGTGAACGCGCACCATAGTAGCCTTTCGCTTGCTTCATTACACTCTTGTGACGTGCACGAGCTTGTACACCACGTTTTACGCGAGCCATTGTCTCTCTCCTAAACTAAATTATAAAACTAAAAACTTATGCGTATGGCAGCATGCGAGCTACTTGCGCGTTTTCGCACGCAGGAAGAACCGCATTTGGACGAAGCTGACGCTTGTTCTTAGTAGTACGTTTAGTCAGGATATGACGCTTGGTTGCACGCTTGTACTTGAAGCCACCAGCTGTTTTCTTGAAACGCTTAGCAGCACCTTTGTTGGATTTCATCTTAGACATGATGAATAACTCCGCATTGTGTTAATAACATAGCAATTTGGCGAACAAAACGGCTGCACCCAACGGGCGCAGCCGCATGTTACTTGGAAGCCAGAATTACTTCTTCTTTGGGGCCAGAACCATGATCATCTGACGGCCTTCGATGCGTGAAGGGAAGCTTTCTACTGAAGCAATTTCAGCAGTATCTTCTTTCAAGCGGTTCAGCACGTCAACACCGATGCTTTGGTGCGCCATTTCGCGACCGCGGAATCGGATAGTGACCTTGACCTTGTTGCCCTCTTCAATGAAGCGAACCAGGTTGCGTAGTTTTACCTGATAGTCGCCTACATCCGTGCCAGGACGGAATTTAACTTCCTTAACCTGAATAGTCTTTTGTTTTTTCTTCTGCTCTTTCGCAGCTTTACTCTTCTCGTAAAGGAATTTGCCGTAATCCATGATACGACAAACCGGCGGCTCAGCGTTCGGACTGATCTCTACCAAGTCAAGAGTCGCCTCTTCTGCTTTGGCGAGTGCTTCATCAAATGGGACGATACCCACTTGTTCACCGTCGGCGTCAGTCAGACGGACTTCCTTAACACCACGAATTTCGTTGTTTAGACGATGAGCGTTCTTCTTTGCCGGGGCTTTTCTTGCGCCTTTAATACCTTATTCCTCCACAATATTGAGTGTTCGATCTTGCACTTCTTGCTGCAACTGCGCTAAGAAGTCATCAATCTTAATTTTACCCAAATCTTTACCTTTACGGGTCCGTATTGCGACTTCGCCAGCTTCCATTTCCTGGTCACCACAAACCAACATATACGGAACACGCTTCAAAGTGTGTTCGCGGATTTTAAAGCCAATCTTCTCGTTTCTCAAGTCCGCAGAGGCTCTAAATCCAGCTTTTTGCAGTTTTTTCGCAATCTCTTGTGCGTAATCTGCTTGTTTATCCGTGATATTCATCACAACCGCTTGTTGTGGTGATAACCACGCAGGGAAGTGTCCCGCGTATTCTTCGATAAGAATCCCGATGAAACGTTCCAACGAGCCCAGAATAGCGCGGTGAATCATCACCGGCGTATGACGTTCGTTGTCTTCCCCTACATAGGTCGCGCTTAAGCGCTCGGGCAACGCGAAATCAAGTTGTACTGTACCACACTGCCATGCACGATCGAGACAATCATGTAGCGTAAACTCAATCTTAGGTCCGTAGAATGCACCTTCACCCTCTTGAATTTCAAATGGAATATCCATTGCCGTTAGGGCTTCATTCAAGGCTTGCTCGGCTTTATCCCACATTTCGTCGGAGCCGACACGTGTTTCTGGACGGGTAGAGAGCTTGACTTCAATGTTGTTAAAGCCAAAGGTCTGATATGTCTCATAGACCATCTCGATACACGCACTGACTTCCTGCTGCACCTGTTCTGGAGTACAGAAAATGTGCGCATCGTCTTGGGTAAAGCCACGAACACGCATCAAACCATGCAATGCACCTGAGGGTTCATTACGGTGACAGCTACCAAATTCCGCCATACGCAACGGTAGATCACGGTACGACTTAAGGCCTTGGTTAAAGATCTGCACATGCCCAGGACAGTTCATCGGCTTAAGGGCGTATTCACGGTTCTCTGAATTGGTGGTGAACATGTAGTCCGCGTACTTATCCCAATGGCCCGAACGTTCCCAAAGCACGCGGTCCATGATAAGCGGCCCTTTCACCTCTTGGTAATCATACTCAGTCAGCTTGTCGCGAATAAATTGCTCAAGCTCACGGAAAATCGTCCAGCCGTTATGATGCCAGAAGACCATACCCGGCGCTTCTTGCTGCATGTGGTACAGGTCAAGTTGCTTACCCAGCTTACGGTGATCGCGCTTCGCGGCTTCTTCGAGACGCACTAAGTGTGCTTTAAGTTGCTTTTTATCCGCAAATGCTGTGCCGTAAATACGCTGCAGCATTTTGTTGTCACTATTACCACGCCAGTAAGCGCCAGCCACATTCAGGACTTTGAAGTTCTGACAAAAACTCATGTTTGGCACATGTGGGCCACGACACATATCAACGTATTCTTCGTGGTGGTACAAGCCCGGACGGTCGTCACGTGATACATTCTCATCCAAGATTTCCATCTTGTATGATTCACCACGTGCTTCAAACGTGTCGCGCGCCTCTTGCCAGCTGACGTTTTTCTTCACTACCTGATATTTGGTTTTCGCCAACTCTTTCATACGCTTTTCAATGGCGTCCAGGTCATCCTGGGTGAGCGAGCGATCCATGTCTATGTCGTAGTAGAAACCGTTGTCGATGGTTGGGCCAATCGCCATCTTAGTGTCAGGGAAAAGCTGCTTAATCGCATGACCTAAAAGATGCGCACATGAGTGGCGAATGATTTCTAACCCGTCTTCGTCTTTCGCGGTAATGATTTCCAGTTGGGCGTCTTGCTCGATAAGATCACACGCGTCAACACGTTCACCATTTACACGGCCGGCAATACAAGCTTTGGCAAGGCCTGGACCAATATCGTTGGCGACATCGTAAGTAGAAACCGGATGGTCAAAAGCACGCTGACTACCGTCAGGGAGAGTAATTAGAGGCATTGATAACAATCCTTCTCAGTGGTGCCACACACCAAGTGGCACATGAAGTGTATTTTGGCGATTAGTAAGTAACCGCACAGTGCAAGTAGAATAACGATTATGAAGATCCCGCATTTGTGATGCAAGTCATCCCAACAATAATTTCTACGCGAGAATCAGCGTGATAAACAATCAAGTTTTCTATCATTCACTTGATTTTACGCGAGACTTCATCAATCCTGATTTGTATACACAATTTTGACAAGGAAACTGTATGGCCAACGCGCCTCGTTATCAACAAATCAAAGCCTATATAGAAGAAAAAATTGAGACACGGGTTTGGCCGGTTGGTACGCGTATCCCTACCGAATACGAACTGTGCGATCTATTCAACGTTAGCCGGATGACGGTCAATAAGGCGGTTCGTGACTTAGTAACTGAGGGGCTACTCGAGCGCACGCCACGGCTAGGCACGTTTGTCACTGAACCCAAGGCGGAATCACCGTTGATGGACATTCGTAATATTGCCGATGAAGTCACCGCACGCGGTCAGCACTATCACAGTGTCATCCATGCCTTGAAACGCCTCTCTGCGCCCGTTGATGTGGCAATGCGCTTGGGGGTGATGTTAGGCACCGACGTCTATTACAGCGAAATTGTCCACTATGGTGATGAGATACCGCTCCAGCTCGAGCAGCGCTGGGTGAATCCAGCGCTTGCGCCTGCCTATCTCGAACAAGACTTCAACCAGACCACCCCCAATGAGTACTTGTCGTCAGTGTGCCCGGTTAACACCATTGAGCATAGTGTCGAAGCGATTAATCCATCAGCAGCAGTCAAAGAGGCATTGGCGATGAAGTCTGATGAGCCCTGCCTTTTGCTCCATCGCCGCACCTGGAGTCAGCAAACGTTGGTCAGTGCCGCATTACTGTATCATCCAGGTTCACGTTATAAGCTAACGTCGCGTACGGACAGATAGCCTATCCCCGTTTCTATAAGCTATGCTTGTTGAAAGATCGTGTATCGGGGTAACGAAATGATTGCGCGAGTTCTAACCCTATTCAGCCGCTATTGTCTATCCATCGTGATCGTTTTGATGCTGCACACTCCCTCCGCTGGTGCCACAGACAAAATCATCCGCCTTACGAGCGGCGAATTCGCCCCGCTCATGTCGGCAAAGGTCAAACATCGAGGCCTTATCAACCATATTGTTGAAGAAGCGGCGGCACTAAGTGGTTATCGCGTTCATTATGGCTTTTTTCCGTGGAAACGTGCCTATGTGATGGCAAAAAGTGGCTACTGGGATGGCTCTGTTGCGTGGGGTTACACCGCAGAACGTGAGAAATACTTTGCCTACTCAGCGCCCATCTTTCCTGAGCATGTTTACCTTTATCACCGAAAGCATTATGCCTTTGACTGGCAAGAGGAAGCTGATCTGGAAGGTATAAAACTCGGTGTTAACCGTGGTTACCTTGACGAATACATGCTGCAACAAATGCAAAAACGTGGCTTATACATTAACTATCAAGCGACCACCACAGAACTGCAGAACTTTCGTGCCCTCATTGGGGGCCGAGTCGATATTGTCATCAGTAACCGCCTCATTGCCGAGCGAGTACTCAGACAGCACTTCGACGAACAAGAGCGTGGTAATATTGTTCGTCATTCACGCCCTTTTCGCGTCACCTCATTGCATGTACTGATCAGTCGAGAGACAGAACAGACGGATGAGTACATTTCAGCGTTCAATCAAGGGCTAGAACGCTTGCATCAATCCGGACGCTACGATGAGCTGATCACGGATTTTGAGAACGGCGCATACGACTAATAGTCACCTTTCACACCATTAATCTTTCTTATCTATCCAAAAACGATCGAACCGATCACAAAAACTTTACAACCCCTCTTGTACTTGCTCACTTATTTGTCTATACATTTGTATAGACATTTATGAAGCAGCAAGGTATTCGCCATGAAGAAGGTATTTACCGAAGCAAATGTGGTCAGTATGGCGAGCGATATTCGTGACGATGCTGGCTACCAGTGCCAACCCAATACAGCGATCGCTGTCGAGAACGGCAAAATTGTCGCGATAGGACAACAAGCCAAGCAGCTTGATTGGCCTAAGCAGTCGTTGAATGGTGGCCTAGTGACGCCAGGGCTTATCGATAGTCACACACACTTGGTATTTGCAGGCAATCGTGCCGGTGAGTTTGAGCAGCGCCTTAACGGTGTACCTTACCAAACCATCGCTGAGCAAGGCGGTGGGATCTTGTCCACCGTCAACGCCACTCGCACAGCCAGCGAGGACGAGCTACTTAGGCTCGCGCTGCCCCGCGCTGAAGCACTCATGCGAGATGGTGTGACAACCATCGAAATAAAATCAGGATACGGCCTTACTTTTGAAGACGAGCTAAAAATGCTGCGCGTCGCACGCGCCATTGAGCAGCACTTGCCGGTTAACATTTCCACTACCTTGTTAGCAGCACATGCACTGCCACCTGAATATCAACATGATGCCGATCACTACATTGACTTTGTTTGTCATACGCTAATCCCTGCCGCGGCAGAACAACAACTGGCCGATGCGGTAGACGTTTTTTGTGAAAAAATAGCCTTTAGCGTCGACCAAGCAGAAAAAGTCTATGCCGCAGCCAATGCACATGGATTAAAAATTAAAGCTCACACCGAACAGCTAAGCGATCTCGGTGGCAGTGTGGCAGCCGCAAAAGCAGGCGCCTTGTCGGTGGATCATATTGAATACCTATCAGAAGCCGACGCTCAGCTATTGGCTGAGTTCGGCACGGTTGCGACCTTGCTCCCTGGCGCGTTTTACTTTCTGCGTGAAACTCAACACCCTCCAATTCAAGCATTGCGTGACAACCAAGTACCCATGGCACTCGCGACTGACTTTAACCCAGGAACGTCACCCTTTGCCTCGTTAACTCTGATGATGAACATGGCCTCGACCTTTTTTAGATTGACGCCTAAAGAGAATCTCTATGGTGTCACCCGCCATGCTGCGCAAGCCATGGGGCTAAACAACAAAGGTCAAATCGCTGTCGGATTTGACGCGGATTTGGCTGTTTGGCACTGCGACTCACCGGCTGAGCTTAGCTACATGGTGGGCACTGCGCCACTTGCTGGGCGCATCGTTGGCGGAACATGGTATGACAACCAGGGGATCCGCGGATGAAACACTTACCAACTGATATGACGCTTTGGCAAGGACGTGTTGACCCAGAGGACGGTGAGCGCGGACTGCGCTTGCACCAAGTGGTTACCTCATACACGCCTTCTTGTGAACAAGGCGGTGTGGTGATCTACGGTTTTGCTTGTGATGAAGGCGTCGCTCGCAACAAAGGTCGTCAAGGCGCGGCGCTGGCACCGGATACTATTCGGCATGCATTGGCGAATTTTGCCTGGCACAACGCCCCTGCCCTCTATGATGGTGGCAATGTCGCTTGTGATGACACCGACCTTGTCCTAGCACAACAAGGGCTAAGTCAACACATTCACCAAACACTATCACAGCATAATGTTCTGGTGCTGGGGGGCGGACACGAAACCGCGTGGGCCAGCTTTCAAGGCTTATCCGGCTACCTGTCACGCCATGGTTCACCCTTGCAGACACCCAAGATCGGTATCATTAATTTTGATGCGCACTTTGACTTGCGCACACCCCAAGGGCTCAGCAAAGCCGGCAGCTCAGGCACACCCTTCGCGCAAATCGCCCAGCTTTGTCAGCAAAAAGGCTGGCCATTTCACTATGCCTGCTTAGGCGTAAGCCGAACCAGCAACACCCAAGCGCTATTTGATAAAGCCGAGCAACTTGGATGCTGGGTAGAAGAAGATACTGAGATGCATGTGGCGGCAATCCCTGCGCTGAAGGAGAAGTTAGGCAAATTTATCCAAGGGTGTGATTACTTGTACCTCACGCTAGATATGGATGTTTTTCCTGCCAGTGCCGCGCCGGGAGTAAGCGCACCAGCGACAATCGGCGTCCCAGTACAGGTCATTGAACCACTGATTCAGTTTATTTTTGGTGAAGCCGACCGGCAACGTATTCGTGTCCCCGTGTGCGACATCACTGAAGTTAACCCCAACTACGACCGCGACCGGCAAACCAGTCGATTAGCGGCTCGCATGGCTTGGACCATGCTACACGCTACGTCGCACCACATTGATTCACAAGGAGAGTAACCATGACGGATCCACGTTTTGATTCACGCACGGTTAAAGCCCCAACTGGGCCAGAGCTTAATACGAAAAGCTGGCTGACCGAAGCCCCCCTTCGCATGCTAATGAATAACCTACACCCAGACGTGGCCGAACACCCTAATGGCTTAGTTGTCTATGGTGGGATTGGACGTGCTGCTCGCAATTGGCAATGTTTCGACAAGATCGTCGAAGTACTTAAACGTCTCGATGACGATCAAACCTTGCTGGTTCAGTCAGGTAAGCCTGTTGGCGTATTCCCGACCCACAAAGATGCGCCCCGTGTGCTTATTGCCAACTCAAACTTGGTGCCGCATTGGGCCAACTGGGAACATTTCAATGAGCTGGATAAGCAAGGCTTGATGATGTATGGCCAAATGACCGCAGGGAGTTGGATTTATATCGGCTCACAAGGCATTGTTCAAGGCACTTACGAAACCTTTGTTGCTGTCGCTAAAAAGCATTTCGATGGTGAGGCCAAGGGGCGCTGGATCCTAACCGGTGGTCTGGGTGGCATGGGTGGCGCACAGCCGCTAGCAGCCACCATGGCTGGCTTTTCAATGATTGCGGTTGAGTGTGATGAAAGCCGAATCGATTATCGCCTACGCACCGGCTATGTCGATCGCAAAGCAACGTCACTCGATGAAGCGCTTGGGATGATTAAAGACGCCAACCAGTCTGGTAAGCCCGTTTCCATTGGGTTACTGGCCAATGCGGCTGATATTTTCCCTGAACTAGTTAAGCGCAATATCACCCCGGACGTGGTCACCGACCAAACCTCAGCCCACGACCCTCTCAATGGTTACTTGCCACAGGGCTGGACCATGGAGCAAGCCGCCGCTCAGCGCAAAGAAAACGAAGCAGAGGTCGTGAAAGCCGCGAAAGCATCAATGGCCGTACAAGTAAAAGCAATGCTTGATTTGCAAACGCGCGGCGCGGCGACCTTGGATTACGGCAACAACATTCGCCAGATGGCCCTCGAAGTAGGGGTCGACAATGCCTTTGATTTCCCAGGATTTGTCCCTGCCTATATTCGTCCGTTATTCTGCCAAGGAATTGGTCCGTTCCGCTGGGCGGCCCTGTCAGGCGATCCGGAAGATATCTATAAAACCGACCAAAAAGTCAAAGAGCTAATCCCGGATGACCCGCACCTGCACAACTGGCTGGATATGGCCAAAGAGCGCATTCAGTTCCAAGGCTTACCGGCTCGTATTTGTTGGGTGGGTGTCAAAGACCGTGCCCGCTTGGCTCTTGCCTTTAACGAAATGGTGAAAAATGGCGAACTCAAAGCGCCCGTGGTGATTGGCCGTGACCACTTAGACTCAGGCTCAGTCGCGAGCCCGAACCGTGAAACCGAGGGCATGCTCGATGGCTCGGACGCGGTGTCTGATTGGCCATTACTCAACGCGATGTTAAACACAGCATCAGGAGCCACCTGGGTATCATTACACCATGGTGGCGGTGTTGGCATGGGCTTCTCGCAACACTCAGGCGTGGTGATTGTCTGTGACGGCACCGATGATGCCCACCAGCGTGTGGCACGTGTGCTACGAAACGACCCTGCCACAGGGGTAATGCGCCACGCCGATGCCGGCTACGATATTGCCATTGATTGTGCCAAAGAAGAACAACTCGATCTGCCGCTGTTGGACTTACCTAACCAACCGCTGCGCTAAGGAGAGCAAGATGTACACATTAACGCTACAACCTGGTGAGCTCACCCTGGACCAACTACGACAAGTCAGCCGAGAGCCCGTGCAACTGGCGTTTGCTGACGGTATTGAAGCCACCATGAAAACCAGCACGGACACTGTCACCAACGTCCTTGAACAAGGACGGGTGGTATACGGCATCAATACGGGCTTTGGCTTATTGGCCAATACCCGCATTGAGCTTGACGATCTCGAAACGCTCCAGCGCTCGATTGTGTTGTCTCACGCGGCGGGGATCGGTGAGTTTATGGACGATGCTACCGTGCGCCTGATGATGGTGCTCAAAATTGCGAGCTTGGCGCGTGGTTATTCAGGGATCCGCTTTGAGGTCGTCAAAGCGCTGGCAGAGTTGGTCAACCGCGAGGTGTATCCCTGCATCCCCAAAAAAGGCTCCGTGGGCGCTTCAGGCGACCTTGCACCTCTCGCGCATATGAGCACGGTATTACTGGGTGAAGGCCAAGCGCGTTATAAAGGCGAAGTGATTTCAGGTGAAGCCGCGTTAAAGATCGCCGGGTTATCGCCTATTACACTGGGGCCAAAAGAAGGGCTGGCGCTTCTTAATGGAACACAGGCGTCCACGGCCTTTGCCCTCGAGGGTCTGTTTGAGGCCGAAGATCTGTACGCCGCCGCCACGGTTTGTGGCGCATTGTCAGTGGAAGCGGCACTTGGTAGCCGACGCCCCTTCGATCCGCGCATTCACGCAGTACGCGGCCACCAAACCCAAATGGATGCTGCTACCGCCTACCGCCACCTATTGAATGAGTCCAGTGAAATTGGCGACAGCCACCAAAACTGTGAAAAAGTGCAAGATCCTTACTCTCTGCGCTGCCAGCCACAGGTGATGGGCGCTTGCTTGCAGCAAATTCGCCAAGCAGCCGACGTGCTTATCACTGAAGCCAATTCGGTATCCGATAACCCACTGGTGTTCCCAGAAGATGGCGACATCATTTCTGGGGGCAATTTCCACGCCGAGCCCGTTGCCATGGCTGCAGACAACCTGGCATTAGCGATTGCAGAAATGGGTAGCTTGTCGGAACGTCGGATGGCACTACTCATCGACACTAACCTCAGCAAGCTCCCGGCATTTTTGGTTAACAACGGTGGCGTTAACTCAGGATTTATGATCGCACAGGTCACTGCTGCCGCGTTGGCCAGTGAAAACAAAACTCTGGCCCACCCCGCATCGATTGACAGCCTGCCTACCTCAGCAAACCAAGAAGATCATGTCTCTATGGCGACCTTTGCTGCTCGCCGCCTACATGATATGAGCAGCAACACACGCGGTATTTTGGCCGTCGAACTGCTCTCAGCCAGTCAAGGCATTGACTTTCGTGCTCCCCATAAAAGCTCAGAGCGCTTAGAGCAAGCCAAAGCGGAGTTACGTGGTGTCGTGCCGTTTTACGACAAAGACCGCTACTTTGCTCCCGATATCGAAAAGGCCAATGCACTGCTTAAAACCGGGACCTATAACCGCTTGATGCCAAACGGCATCTTGCCGAGCTTATCTTCCGTCTCGTAACCGCAGCAATAAGCACCAAATCTAACTGTTAAACGGCTCTTCATGAGCCGTTTTTTTATTCAAACTGTTGCCATATCCACAGATATAAGGCGACATCCTGGGCTACTATATAACCAGTTGCTGTTACTTCCCCCTTTACCTCGATGTAACGGAGTCGCTTATGTGGCATGCCCTGTCTGTACACCTATCCGAACAACTCGGGATTGATTTTGAGATCACCGAAAAACACGCGCTCAGCGGTGGCGACATCCATAATGCCTATTGCATTGGCGATGGCGGTGATCAACGTTTTTTCGTCAAGGTGAACGAGCGCGCCCTACTCCCCGCCTTTGAAGCCGAAGCAGAAGGGTTGCGTCAACTCGCGATGAGCGGCCATATTCTTGTGCCTCAGGTGTATTTTGTCGGCCCCGTGAAAGACAGTGCTGTCTTGGTGCTCAACTACCTGCCCATCAAACCGATAGATGACACGCAGGCTTATTTGTTGGGGCAACACTTAGCGCGTCATCATCGCTGGGGGGAGCAAGCAGAGTACGGCTTCGATGACGATAATTTCATCGGCACCACGGAGCAGAGAAACTGTTGGCACCGCAAGTGGTGTCGTTTTTTTGCTGAACAACGTATTGGGTGGCAACTGCAATTGGCGGCTGAGCGCTCGCTGCATTTTGGCGACATCGATACCATTATCGAGAATGTCAAAACCCAACTTGTTGGCCATACCCCAAAGCCTTCCTTGCTTCACGGGGATCTTTGGTCGGGCAACATGGGGCTGTCGGTCAATGGCCCTGTGGTGTTTGACCCTGCCTGTTATTGGGGCGACCGTGAAGCCGATATTGCCATGACAGAGCTCTTTGGTGGTTTTCCGCAAAGCTTCTATAACGGCTATCAAGCCGAGTGGCCGTTAGATGAGGGTTATCAAAATCGAAAAGACATTTACAACCTTTATCATGTGCTTAACCACGTCAACTTATTCGGCGGCCCATACCTCACACAAGCAGAACAATTGCTGACAAAACTCACACTGACGGTGTAGGATGCGGTGCACACAAATTAAGAGTGAGGTTGGCAATGTTATCTGCCGCGATATTTGATATGGACGGCCTGTTGGTTGACTCAGAGCCGTTTTGGCAACGTGCACAAATTGACGTGTTGAGCGAGCTGGGTGTTTCCATCAGTTTGCAAGACACGCGTGACACCACAGGCGTTCGAATTGACGAGATAGTCAAATACTACGCACGCACTCAGCCTTGGCAGGGTCCCTCCAATGCCGATGTACAAGCACGGATCGTCGACCGTGTGGTGGAGTTAGTGAAAGACGAGAAGCCGATGATGCCAGGCGTTAAAGAAGCGTTAGCGATTTGCCATCAAGCTGGACTAAAAGTGGGCTTAGCATCGTCATCGCCCCTTACACTTATTCATCCAACCCTCGATGCATTAGGACTCAGTGAGCAATTTGCCATTGTCGAGTCAGCGGGCGCGCTTAAACACGGCAAGCCTCATCCAGAAGTTTATCTTAACGCCGCCAACGCCTTGGGTGTGGAGCCCGAGCATTGTGTCGCCTTTGAAGATTCATTTACCGGTCTACTTGCCGCCAAAGCGGCCTCGATGAAAACCATCGTTGTGCCTGCAGCCCATGAGTGGGAAGACCCCCGTTTTGTGATTGCCGACCAAAAGCTGGCGAGCCTTCGCGCATTTAGCGCAGATAATCTCGAATCGCTCTAGCCGTCTACATCACGATAGCAGCATAAATGGCATTCACCGGCATTAAGGTGATATGCCATTTATCGCGACGCAAAGCCCAGTTTATCGATCGTATTCTCCCCTACGTTTATCCCGTTACTATCCTCATCTATACTGGGTTTAAGTACAGAGAATCAAGTAAGAGGTGCGTAACCATGGATGATATTACTGACCGGATCGTAAATTGCCCGCACTGTGGTCATCGCTTTGATATCACATTGGATTTAAGTGGCGGCAACCAAGAGTTTTATGAAGATTGTCCAAACTGTTGCAATGCCATTCATTACGATATGCAGATTGATGAATCACACAAAACCATTAACCTGTTTATTGATGCGGATGATGAGCAAATCTTCTAACCGTTAAGCTCACGTCCACTACTTACCTGCCTTAATAGCTTTGCATCATCGCGGGTGCGAAATTGATGCGGCCTACGCTTCCCTTTCTCTTCCCCTAGCACGTATAATTGCGCGCGATTCCATTCCCCTTCCGTTCAATCACAAACTGTTGAGGCCGACGTGCAGCAATACCATGATGAAGCAAGAGCCATTATTCGGCTCAGCGTGCCTGTTTTTATTGCCCAAATAGCTCAAACCTCCATGGGGTTTGTCGATACCGTGATGGCTGGTGGCTACAGTGCCACCGATATGGCTGCCGTGGCGGTTGCCTCAAGCATATGGATGCCCGCCATTTTATTTGGCATCGGTTTGTTAATGGCGATGGTTCCTGTTATTGCCCAGCTCAACGGGGCTGGCAAAGAAAACCAGATCCCCTTTCAATTTCAGCAGGGGGTACATATGGCACTGCTTTTAAGCGTGCCGATTGGGCTCATCTTATATAAAGCCGGTTTTATTATTGATTTAATGGATGTCGAAGCGGCGCTCACGGTAAAAACCATTGGTTACTTGCATGCGGTGATTTGGGCAGTGCCAGCCTTTTTGCTTTTTCAGGCGATTCGCAACCTGTGCGAAGGGATGTCTTTAACCGTCCCGGCAATGGTAATAGGCTTTATCGGCCTAGCCGCCAACGTGCCGCTTAACTGGATGTTCGTCTACGGTAAGCTAGGGGCACCGGAACTAGGCGGCGTCGGATGTGGTGTCGCCACGGCGCTGGTGTACTGGCTAATGGCAGGACTGATGGCCGTGTATGTCATGATCAGCAAAAAGCTCAGTGGCCTACGCCTATTCGCCACACTTTATTCGCCGATCATCAAAGAGCAGATTCGCTTGTTTAAACTCGGCTTCCCCGTGGCGGCGTCACTGTTCTTCGAGGTGACACTGTTTGCGGCCATTGCTATTTTAATCGCTCCACTTGGGCCGATCACCGTGGCCGCTCACCAAGTGGCGATCAACTTCTCCACCATGATCTTTATGTTGCCGATGAGCCTTGGCGTGGCGGTCAGCATTCGTGTCGGCCACCTATTGGGCAAACGCACCACCGAAGGGGCAGCCAATTCCGCCAAAATCGGTATTTGGCTGGGTGTCAGCACGGCCGTGGTAACCGCCTTACTCACCGTCTGGCTGCGCGACCCAATTATCGCCCTGTATTCTGATAATCCCGACGTCGCCACACTGGCATCATCATTGATGTTATTGGCAGCTGTCTATCAGATCACCGATGCGATTCAAGTAGTTGCTGCTGGTGCACTACGAGGCTACAAAGACATGCGCGCGATTTTCCAACGCACCCTGGTCGCCTATTGGGGGCTAGGTTTACCGCTCGGTTATGTGCTCGGCATGACAGACTGGCTAGTACCAGCCATGGGCGCGCACGGTTTTTGGATCGGTATTATTATCGGTCTATCCAGTGCCGCGGTATTGTTGGGCCTACGCTTACGCTGGATGCGTCAGCAATCTCCCGAGTTCCAACTGGCCATGGCTGAACGGTAGGCAAATGCCACAGGCGCGCCACCGCGCTTAAACTAACAGTACGCCGAGCGATCGCGGGTTGGATCGCTCGCGTAACATCAGGAAGTGAGTATAAAAAACAAAGGACAAGGGCCAAATCATGCGCCGATTACAAACCGCAATACTCGTGATATCGTTAGTAGGATTAGCTGGATGCCAATCAGACGATCCAGCCAAAGATATGATGGCCGACTATTACCAACGACTTGGCAATGTGTTGGATGCGCCAACCCCCGATTTCACCTCCCCTGAGCTACCGGCATTGCCACGTAAACGCGATCTGGTTCAGCCGCTTGATGAACTGCGAATGGGTGTGCTCGATGCCTATGAGCTTCGCCAGTGTGGCCTATTCAACCTTATTGCGGAACGTAATTCATCCTTGGGTAAAGTCGCCGACCGCTTTCGACAGCTCGACTATGAGCTCCATTTTATCGAGACTGCTGAGCAATGTTTACCGCAGGTAAAGGATCCGAGCATTCACGCTGAGCTGGAAAAGGCGCTAGCGCTCAAACGTCAGCAGCGCGATAAAGTTATTTGGAATACCTTGATTGATAGTGAGGCTTGGCGCGCGCAGCTCAACTTACCGGCGTTTACGCTTCCCATCGAGCTTCCAGCACACAGCAATGCGGTCAACACCATCGAGCAATTTAGCCAATTAATACCTTCAACCCAAGCGCCTACCGAGCCTGTTACGGCCTGGCAAGAAAGCATCGAAAAGCAGCCAATTTTAGGCGATTTGTTTGTGAGCTTGAGTTATCACACCGCGTGGCTGAACCAAACCAGTGAACTGATTGCCAACCATCAACAGACAGTGCGTTGCGGCGGTAACTTTGATACCACCCGTTTAAAACGCCTGCAGACTGTCTTTTATAAGTTTTACGTGGGTGATGTGCAGCCGTACCTTGCTCGTGTAGATGGGCTTTATCGCGATCTTGCCCCGGCTCTTTCGCGACTTGCGACATTAAACACGCCTGACGCATTTAACGATTACAAAAACGCCTACTGGAAGGGAGACGCTTATCAGGCATACAAAGCGGCGATTAAGCATCATGCCAATGTCTGGCAGCAATTGTTCCAACGTTGCGAGGTCAAACTCGGGCAATAACGCCCAAAAATCAGCGAGTCACCGTTAAAACAGTCACTAACGCATGGCAGGTAGTGAAAACATCGCCATATTGACGATCAAATCGCCAAACAGTCGTTTCTACGCAAAAATATGGGCTCAAGCGCTTGCGTGACACAGATGAACTCGCTACTATTCATCCCGCTTTCAAGCACTGTGCGTCCGTAGCTCAGCTGGTTAGAGTATCGCCTTGACATGGCGGGGGTCGGTGGTTCGAGTCCACTCGGACGCACCACTTTGCTTGAAAAGAAAAATTATGCGTCTGTAACTCAGTTGGTTAGAGTGTCACCTTGACATGGTGGAAGTCGGTGGTTCGAGTCCACTCAGACGCACCACATTTTGAAATTCGCGTCCGTAGCTCAGTTGGTTAGAGTACCGCCTTGACATGGCGGGGGTCGGCAGTTCGAGTCTGCCCGGACGCACCATTTCCAGAGAGCCTGCTTTTTAGCAGGCTTTTTTGTTTGCCGTGTCCCGTCCTGAAATACGTTGACATAAAGAGGACTTCTTTATGACAACATCAAGTAACTCAAGCCGTAAGCGTACGCAACGTGATTACACCTTAGCCTTTAAATTAGGCGTTGTTGAGCGTGTTGAAAAAGGTGAAATGACCTACAAACAAGCGCAAGCCCGTTTTGGTATTCAGGGCCGCTCAACGGTGCTCGTCTGGCTCAGAAAACATGGTAGACTCGATTGGTCGAAACCATTTCAGCATCCCCTTATGCCACATTCAAAAGAAACCCCAGCCGAAACTATCAAGCGCCTTGAGCGTGAGTTAGCCGAAGAGAAACTGCGTAACCAAATCCTCAACGGTATGGTCGATATCATGGACAATGAGTACGGAGCCGGCCTCAGAAAAAAGTACTTATCCGGTACATCTGGCAAGCCAAAGCCAAAAGCAAAATCAAGTTAGCGTCGGCATGTCGTGCCGCAGGCGTTTCTCGACAAGGTGTCTACCAAGCCGTTGCTCGAATGGAAAGCCGAAGAGCTGAACTATCAATCATCAAAGACTGGGTCCAATACTGGCGTAAATATATGCCGAGGTTAGGGGCGCGTAAGCTCTACGCGTTGGTAAAGCCCAAGCTAGTTGAACATGGCATTAAACTAGGGCGAGACGGGTTTTTTAGCTATCTGAAAAGTGAAGGTTTACTGGTTAGACCCAAGAAAAGCTACACAAAAACAACGTGTAGTAAGCACTGGATGAAGAAACATCCTAACCTGCTAAAAGAAGACGGACTACATGATGCTGCGCATGTACTGGTTAGCGACATAACTTATGTTGAATCAGACCAAGGTGTGCATTACCTGTCACTGGTGACCGATGCCAGTTCACGCAAGATAGTGGGTTATCACGTGAGCGAAGATATGAAAGTAGACAATGTAGTGAAAGCGCTGAAAATGGCCGTCAAAGATAAGCGCTATATCGGCAATGCGGTACATCACTCAGACCGAGGTTCGCAATACTGCTCAGCCGTTTATCAGAATGCGTTACAGGAGAGTCAAATCCAGTCGTCGATGACGGATGGTTATGATTGCTACCAAAACGCGTTAGCGGAAAGAATCAATGGCATACTGAAGCAGGAGTTTTTACTGTACCGGTGTAAGACACTGGCAGAGCTGAAAGTACTGGTAAAAGAATCGATAGCGATATACAACGAAATGAGACCGCACCTGAGTTTAAGTATGACAACCCCCAATCAGGTGCATAATAGAAAAGGCCAGCTACTGGAGCTGGCCTAAAAACTGTCAACCTATTTTAGGACGAGACACCGCGAATACCGCTATCTGTCGTCTTTAAAGCAAGATAGGCTCACGCCACATCAGTAAACGACACCATCAATAACATGAAATTAAAACGAGGCAGGCACAAACACCCGCCCCATTGATTCATGCTTGTTCGTTTTACGCTACGGCGCTATCCGCGGCTAACACAAACTTTTCAATCGCTTTGGCCACACCGTGCTCATCATTGCTCTCGGTAATGTAATCCGCAATTTGCTTGGTTGCTTCCATGGCATTCGCCATCGCAATGCCAAGGCCGGCGTATTCCAACATTGCGTGATCATTTTCAGCATCGCCCATGCAAATCACTTCATCGGGTTGAATACCTAGATGCGCTGCAATGGCGGCCACCCCCGCCCCTTTATTGCTCGCAGGGTTTAGAAACTCGAGGAAGAAAGGCGCACTTTGCACGACCGTAAATTCCTCGCGTAGCGCGGATGGTAACGCACTGATCACTTCGTTTAACTTGCTTGGCTCTGCCACCATCAACACTTTGATAATCGGATGATCATCGCTTAAGGTCTCGAAATCCATCACGGTAATATCTAGGCCGTTGATCTTGCCTTCAATTTCGGTATACGGGTTCTGTGCCGGGGTAATCAAACCATATTCAGTACTAAACGCGTGCACGTAGGCACCCAGAGCCTCGGCGTGCCGAGCCAGCGCTTTCGCGGCTTTGCCGTCTAGCCCTTTTTGCAAGATCACCTCATCGGTCCCCACGTTTTTCACCATCGAGCCATTGTAATAAAGCACAAAGTCTTGATCCGACCCGATTCCCAATTCATCTAGCTTAGGTTGCATGCCTTCAAGCGGCCGACCGGACGCCAATACCACAGCCACACCTTTCTCACGCGCACGGGCAATGGCTTGCTTATTCTCAGCAGATATTGCTTTTTCGCTGTTTAACAAGGTGCCGTCCATATCTAGGGCGATTAATTTGTACATCGTTTACTCACTTCAACATCAAAATAAAATCAGAAATTGTCCCAGAACCGCAGACTAAACGCCGTGCCTACAACAACATATCGTCTTCAATCGCAATAAAGCGATCAACACTGTTCACCAAGGAATTAGCCGTGAGGGAAGGTACACCAAGCACTATCGCTTCAGTGTGATAGCGCGCGCGAATTTTATTCATCAGCAAGTCAAAATCTCCGTCGCCGGATAACAGCACCACGGTATCAACCTCGGGCGCGGCTTCCATCACATCAATGGCAATCCCTACATCCCAATCGCCTTTGGTACTGCCATCGGCGCGTTGAATATAAGGTTTGAGCTTGACGGTAAAGCCAATGTGGCGAAGGGCATCTTGAAATTTGATTTGCTGATCGTCATCGCGGCGAATGGCGTAGGCATACGCGGTTACCACCTCCCCCATATCATTGAGGGTTTGCCACAACTGGCGATAATTAAACTGACGCCCGTAGGCTTGGCGTGTGGTGTAATAGATATTTTGAACGTCGACAAAAACCGCGATTTTTTTCAAGTCAGGCTCACAGTCGGTGGGAGAATTGAAGCCAGAGAGGATACCACATCACGCGACCGTGACGACAATCACAAACGTGGCCGCATCTAGCACAAACAAAAAAGCCGCTGATAACAGCGGCTCTCGCGAGGGTTAGTATCATTAACTTAACCCAACAATATTACCCTCATCATCAAGGTCAAGGTTCATAAACGCTGGTTTTTCCGGTAGACCGGGCATGGTCATCACGTTGCCACATAAGGCATAGACAAATCCGGCACCCGCGCATAATTTCAACTCGCGGATCGGTACATCAAAGCCTTTGGGAGCGCCTTTTATCGCACCATCGGTTGAAATAGACAGTGGCGTTTTCGCCAAACAGACTGCCAAGCCGTCATATCCTTGCGCTTTAAATTGTTGCAGTTGCTGTTTCGCGGTGTCACTTAACGTCACGCTTCCCGCGCCATAACCAACTTCCGCAACCGCCATTAGTTTTTCTTCCAAGCTTTGCTGGGCGTGATACAAGGGCGAGAATGATGCATTGGTTTCACATTGCGCGACCACTTGTTCCGCCAGTTCACGCGTACCCTCGCCACCTTGGGCAAAGCCTTCACTGATCGCTACCCGCACCTTGTTGGGCAGCGCTTCAATCATCGCCTTGAGTGCCGCAAGCTCCGCATCACTGTCTTGTGGAAAGCGATTAATCGCCACCACCGCCGGCACACCATATTGAGTCACATTATTGATATGCCATTTGAGGTTTTCGAACCCTGCTACTAATGCCTCATTATCATCCGTAAAGAGCGCGTCGGGCATAGGCTGACCAGGCTGTAAATTGTAGTGACCCGAGTTGGCTTTTAAGCCGCGCAATGTCGCCACAATCACTGCACAGTCTGGCGCTTTACCGGATGCTTGCGCTTTAATGTTGCAGGCTTTTTCAAATCCCATGTCCGAGCCAAAGCCACCTTCGGTGACGGTATAATCACCCAGCTTAAGCGCAATGTTATCGGCGATAATCGACGAATTGCCATGGGCAATATTGGCAAACGGACCGGCGTGAATCAGTGTCGGCACACCTTCTAGGGTTTGCATCAAGGTGGGTTCAATCGCTTCTTTCATACTGACCGCCATCGCGCCGGCCACTTGCAAATCTTCGGTGGTGATCGGCTCACCGGTATGGCTATAAGCCAACACTATGCGGCCGATGCGCTGACGCAGATCGCGAAGATCGCTCGCCAACGCCAAAATCGCCATTAGCTCGGAGGCGGCCGAGATATCAAACCCGCCTTCACGCTCGTAGCCGTTGATGGTTTTGCCAGGCGCGTTTTTGCCCACAGTCACCATACGCAAGGCGCGATCGTTGTGATCCATCACCCGCTTCCATACCACGCGACTTGGGTCTATTTTTAGCGCTTTTAAGCCACTACGCGCCTCAAAATCGTCGTAGCCTCGACGTTGCTCGTGATAAATGCGCGCATCAATGGCCGCAGCTGCCAAATTGTGCGCCGCGGTCACCGCATGAATATCTCCCGTCAGGTGGAGGTTTAGCTCCTCCATCGGAGCCACTTGCGAATAACCGCCCCCTGCCGCGCCGCCTTTCACACCAAATACGGGTCCCATCGAAGGCTGACGAATACACGCCGTCACAGAATGATTCAGCTTCGCCAAGCCTTGCGCCAGGCCAACCGTGGTGACGGTTTTGCCTTCACCCAAGGGCGTGGGAGTGATGGCGGTGACCAGAACTAACTTCCCCGTTCGCTTCGGCGCAAGACGCTTTAAACAATCGAGAGATATTTTGGCTTTATAGCTACCTTGCGTTTTAAACTCTGAGTCAAGGAGGCCAACTTGCTTGGCAATGATAGAAATGGGGGCGAGTGTGGTGTTACGGCAGATCTCGACATCAGACAGCATGAAATCCTCTCAATAGCGCACAAGACAATTAAGCAAACGTTTGCGTGAGCATGATACCGCTAAAATAACCATTGTAAAGCGAAAGGACGCTTACGGTAAGCGTCCTTTTAACGTTTTTATCCTGTCACGCACCTACGCACGCTTTGGAGTGAGTTAGGCGTTATTTAGGCGACTTTAAATTGCCCTACTAAGGTATCGAGATCTTGCCCGAGCGAACTCAGTTCTTCCGCCGCGTGTGACGACGTCTCGCTCGCGTTTAGTAAGCTGGCGACAATGTCGCGTATTGATATTAGGTTACGGTGAATATCTTCCGTCACCGTGGTTTGCTCTGATGCTGCACTGGCAATTTGCGAGGTCATATCGTTTACTTGCGAGAACGCGGCACTCACCGAGGTAATTCGCTCGCCAATTTCCGATGAAATCGTTGCCATGCTTTGGCACTCTTGATCACTGTCGGCAATGGTGTTGACTGCACTATCCACATGCACATGCAGACCATCAAGCATGTCACGGATCTCATGAGTGCTGGTTTGGGTACGACTGGCCAAGGTGCGCACTTCATCAGCCACCACTGCAAAGCCTCTGCCCTGCTCGCCCGCACGGGCCGCTTCAATCGCCGCGTTTAGCGCCAGCAGATTGGTTTGCTCGGCAATTTCACCAATCACGGACAGTACCGAGGTAATTTTATCCGACTGGGCTTTAAGCTGATCCACCTGCCCGCTCGATTCACTCATTTTCGCGACCAAACGCTCAACCGACGCCTCTGATTCACGCACTTTCGCCTGTGCATTCTGTGCATCTTGGGTGGCAGACGTCGCGGCATCAGCAACCTGAGTGGTGTTCTGTGCCACTTCCTGCGCAGCGGAGCTCATTTCTGTTACCGCGGTAACCACTTGCTCGGTCTCGTTATCATGGGTTTGTAGCTTTTGTGCTACCGCGGATGTTTGCTGAGCCATATCACTGGCGGTATTGTTTACTTGGGCCGTCACTTGTGCCACGCGCTGAATGGTCTGCTGCAGCTTCTCAACAAAGCGATTAAACGCATGACCCAGTTGGGCAATTTCATCATGCCCGTGCACATGCAAGCGCTGGGTGAGATCGCCCTCGCCACTGGCAATATCATTGAGTTTGTCGAGCATGTGTTTCACCGACTTGCCAATACGCTGCGCAAACCAACTTACCAATAAACCGGTAATCACCACCGTGCCTAGCCCAAGCAAGGTTAAACGGAAAATTTGCGCATCCAGAGTTTGCTCTGCGTCGGTGCGATAAGCTGCGACCTCTTGCTCAATGTCATCGGTGTAAGCACCCGTACCGAGTAACCACTGACCGTTATTGACCATCACCGCATAGCCAATTTTATCAATCAGCTGGTCGGTGCCAGGCTTTTCGAACATAAAATTGAAAAAGCCATCACCCCGCTGTGCGGCATCGAGCAATCCTTTTATTACCTTATTACCTTTTGGATCGGTAAAATCAATCAGGTTTTTCCCTTCAAGCGCAGGCTTAACAGGGTGAAACACATTGATCCCCTGTTTGTTGTAGATAAAAAAGTAACCCGCGTCACCAAACTGCACATCAGTGAGCGCCGTTTTCACCTCGTCCAAGCGAATATCACTGGTGCCTGGGTTAATACGCTTAACGATGTTTTCCGCCACCTGGGTGACTTCTTTTAGTTGTTTTTTGCGCTCGTTGACTAATTTTTCCCGAAACGTGGCAATGTTATCTTCAATAAGCTCGTGCTCGTTGTAGGCGGTGACTGTGCTCATAATTAATATCGAGGCGATAAGCGGCACTACCGCGAGCAGGAGTATTTTGGTTTTAAACATCAGCTTCATTGGCAATTACCCTACAGACTAATTTTGTAAGCAAATGCTACTACTTAGCTAGACAGTCAAAAATATAAACCGCTGTTTTCTTTGATCTAAACGCAATTGAGTCACCGAAGCTGTGACAAGGGTTGGAGTGCAATGTAAGCGGTGAGAGTTTACATCGTAGTGATGCGTTGAAGCAGAACGTACGCGCTATGCATTGAGATATGGGAACGAGCCTCCAGCAAACCATTCTGCTCTTTATCCCGTATTCTTAGGGGGATCCAGGAGGTGGCTATGAAAAATCGTAAAGTGCCGCATGGTAAGTTTTCTCGCTTTGGTGCACTGGCCTCTTTAGCGGGACGGGTGGCGTCGAATGTGGCGTGGGAAGGTACTAAACAGTTTGCCCAAGGCAATCGGCCGAGTCGTAAAGATTTGGTGATGTCGCCGGCCAATATTGCTCACGTGGCGGACAAACTGGCGGATTTGCGCGGGGCGGCAATGAAGGTGGGTCAATTGTTGTCGATGGATGCAGGAGATTTAATCCCACCCGAGCTTAGTGAGCTGCTCGCCCGCTTGCGTAATAACGCCACGCCCATGCCACCGGCGCAGCTCAAAGCGGTGCTCAATGAAGAGCTGGGCGATAATTGGCAGGCTGAGTTCACCCACTTTCGCTTTTCGCCCATCGCGTCAGCATCGATTGGCCAAGTGCACGAAGCCTACACCGATGCCGGTGAAAAAGTGGCGATAAAGGTGCAATACCCGCGCATTAAAGACAGCATTAATAGTGATGTGGATAATGTGATCACCCTACTGCGCTTAAGTGGCCTGATTCCCAAAGAAGCCAACTACCAAGCTTTGCTCGATGAAGCCAAGCAACAACTGCATGATGAAGCCGATTACCGCAAAGAGGCACAAGCGCTGATACGGTTTGGCGCCCATTTAAAAGAGGCCAATGGCTTGGTGGTGCCTAAGGTACATTCGCCCCTTACCTCAAATCGTATTCTTACCATGAGCTATATGGCGGGAGAGCCGATTGAGCGGCTTGATAAGGCTTCAGCGACCGTTCGCCACCGCGTGATCAGTCGATTATTCCAGTTACTGTTTGAAGAGGTGTTTGTATTCGGTGAGGTGCAAACCGACCCCAACTTTGCCAATTACTTGTATCAACCAGACACTGGGCGTGTGGTGTTGCTCGATTTTGGTGCCACCCGTCAGTATGCAACGACGTTTACCGATGGCTATCGCAAACTATTTTTAGCGGCGATCGAAAAAGATAACGCGAGTATTGAGGCGGCTTTAAGACAAATTGGCTTTTTTGCCGATCACATCTTGCCTGAGCAAAAAGCCAGTGTACTTGAGCTCGTGAATACGGCTTGTGAGCCGATCGCAACCGATGCGCCATTTAACTTTGGTGAAGCGGATTTGGCGACGCGTTTGCGCAACCGTGGGATGGCGCTGAGTATGGAGCAAGGCTATTGGCACACACCGCCAGCAGATGCGCTGTTTTTACATCGTAAAATTGCCGGGTTGTATTTGCTGGCGGCCAAGTTAAACGTCAGTTTTAATGTCCGCCAGTTGTTGTTGCCTTATTTAACCCACTCACATACGGATAATCCGGTGGAGGTATAATCATCTACAGCGTGCTGCGCGTGGGACTAAGGGCTATCGCGCAGCGCCTCACAATAGGCGACCAAATCTTCCGCGGCCCAGTGGCTCGCCACATTACGCGCGGTTAAAGCAGCATCAACCCGCCCTTCGCTGACCACCTCAAACCAATGGCTGAGCATCGCGGCAAAGCCTTTGCTCGCTTGCATCCCGGTCCAGTCTGGCAAGGTGAGCTGTGTGGTCACGTTATCCTGCATGCGCTCACCGCGGGTGAAGCCATCAAAGAAATAGCACTCGTTACGATAGGACGCGGCAATGGTTTCTTTAGTGACCCCGTACTGGCGGTTCATGCTGGCTTCAAACAAGCTATTATCGCGATGCCAACGCACATCTAAACGCCCTAGCAAGCCCTCGCTAAATTGTGCAAACACGTCCAAGTCATCAATATTGATGTCACCATGGACGTTTATACTGTCGAGTGGATGAATAAAGTCATCAAAAATAAAACGACGTGGTGCATCGGGCAACGCATGACGATGTTTTTCCCAACGCAGTGATAAAAGCGGTGTGCCCAGTTCATCTTCAGGGCGCTGACCATTAAGGTGGGTGTTGAGCAACGGCAAATAACGCCGGTTAAAGCCGGCAAATAAGGGGGTTTGTTGTTGCTCTGCGAGGTTGAATAGGGTTTCAACCTCCGCGCCTGATGGGGCGACAGGTTTATCGACAAATACTGGCACGCCAGCTTGTATGCAGGTACGAATCAAGGCCGCATGCGAGTCGGTGGCGCTGTGGATCATCACCCCATCCACCCCTAAGGCTAAGCACTCGTGGATATCACTTGCGGTCTCACTCACACGATATTGCGTGGCCAGCGCCGCCCGTTTCGCGCTATCACGGCTGCACAATACCCATTCCAGCCCCGGCCAGTTGGCCATCAATGGCAGGTAGGCTTTTTGTGCAATGTCCCCTAACCCGATCGATGCGATCTTCATGCCTTCTCCTTACACCGTGCGTTCCCGCGCACCAAGTCCGCGCTGGAAGTCGCTAGCAGAAATCAGTAACCTAGCCGCATTCTACACAGTGTAAATCGTTATGAATATTTTAATCTCTTGGTTTTCTCAAGCTGGCGCATGGTTAACACCATGGCTCAGTGATATTGCAGTCGCGATTGTCGCGTCACTGTTGGTGGTATTTGGTAATGATATCAACCGGACGTTACGCCGTTTACTCACCGGCCATCATTTTATCGTGCGCACACTCGTTTTTGTGGCGATCAATGCCTTTGGTTACGGTGCTTTTATTATCGCCGTCTCACCTTGGTTGGCACGACAAATGCGCGGGTGGCCAGATCATTGGCTTTTTGCCGGCTTGGTTGCGACCTTTATTTTTATTGGTATGTGGGCACAACGCCAGCGACAGATCTAGCTCCTAGCCCCTACACTCACCCACAACCGTTGAGTGGATAATGTAAGCGAGAGGCTTTGCTACGTCCGATGTCGATGAATTGTCCACCAACCAGACACATCAAGCAATCCGGTGACGGCCTCTTGGCGTATTGGTGAGAAAAAGGAGAGATGTATGCAACGCGGATTAATGTGGTTTCGCCACGACCTTCGAATACATGATAACCCTGCGCTCGCCAATTTAGCCTCGAGCTGCGATCAACTGACCTGCGTGTTTGTGATTGATCCAAGTTGGTATCGCGCGGATCACTTTCAAAGCAAGCACCTCGGTGCCCCACGTGAAGCGTTTTTGTGGCAAAGCTTAACCGAGCTGCATCGCGCGCTGGATGCGATGGGACAAAAACTGATCATTCGCACCGGGAAACCGCTAGAGGTGGTGGCGAATTTGTGTATGGATCACGCGTTTGATCTTATTGGCGTGACCGACCACCCAGGGACACGCGAGCGTCATCAGGTTGATACGCTGGTCGAGCGCTTTCCCCAACGAGTGGTCGTCTCGGATGCTCACACCTTGTTTACTCAGCATCAGCTGCCTTTTGATTTACCGGATATTCCAGCCACGTTTACCCAATTTCGCAAAGCGGTGGAGAAACGGGGGATCAAGCCACGCCTGCCGCTGCCAGTGCCTGAGTCCCTACCAGCTCCCATCAAAGAGATAAAATCCGACCCCGCGCCCCTGTCTGATCGCCGAATAGCCCCTTATCAAGGCGGTGAAATCGCCGGACGCGCGCAGCTCAATCATTATTTATGGGATACCCATCGTATTCAGCGCTATAAAGAAACGCGAAATGGTTTGGATGGTTGGGATTTTTCGTCAAGGTTGTCAGCTTGGCTCGCCAACGGCAGTTTATCCGTGCGCTGGGTCGCTGCAGAGCTCGATCGCTATGAGCGCAATGTCGAGAAGAACGAGTCCACCTATTGGCTATATTTCGAGCTATTGTGGCGCGAGTATTTCCAATGGATGCTGTACCACTACGGTGCCCGTTTTTTTGCATTTAAAGGCGTTGCCAACAAACGGCCTCTCACGACCTTTTATGCGGAAGCCTTTATGGCATGGCGCGAAGGCACCACACCCTTTCCTATCGTCAATGCAGCGATGCGCCAACTTAAGCAAACGGGGTGGCTCTCTAATCGCAGTCGACAATTGGTCGCCAGTTGCTTAGTCCATGAATTAGGTGTTGATTGGCGCTATGGCGCAGCGTACTTCGAACAACAACTGATTGATTTTGATGTAGCGGCCAATTATGGCAATTGGCAATACCTAGCCGGTGTTGGCGCCGATCCGCGCGGCAGCCGCCGGTTTAACCTCGACAAACAAGCCGCGCAATATGACCCCGATGGGACATTTGTTAAGACTTGGGTGGAGGAACACGTTTCATCTGAACTCAAGTGACCTTATAAAACCATCACCTTAACCCTCGGCGGCTGACACAACCGCCGACTCATATTGAGCGACTAACTGAGTCACACGATCACTGATCCGCTTTGAAAACAGTAATGCAATATGGGTCACTGGGTACACATCGTGGCTAGTCATGCCCTCAATTTTGGTCTCTTCAACCAGCACAGTGCCATCGCAAACCTGGTCTTTTAACAACAGTGCGGCGGGTCCCCAGGGGCAATCGCCAGCAAGGCTATGTAATGGCGGAAGCTTTCGCCAGGGCTTGACCTTGTTAGGGATAAGCATCTCTTCGCTACGTTGAAACAACCAGCCGCCCCACCCCAAATCGCCAAAAATACGTGCCAACCTAGCGCCTTGATGCGGTGTGCCCAAGGTGATCACTGCACGAACATCGAGAGTCGGTCTATCGACCTGCTCTGTGCGCTGTTCCAAGTAGCGGCGAATAATGAGTCCACCCATCGAGTGGCCAATCAAGATTGCGGGCTGCTCGCCAACAAAGGCATCTATCTTAGCGGTGATACCATCCAGATCCGGGTTGAGCGTGTTATAAGAAACATTCAGCACCTGATGGCCGTGTTTCTCCAAGCGCTCGCACAGCGGAATTAAAAACACACCGTGCATGTATAACCCATGAAGAGTGACTATTTTCATCCCGCCCCCCGTTAACCGTCTGAGTCCAGCATACCAATGCATGCCCCGTGCTGCCCATAGCTGATGAGACAACAGAGGGCTTGCATCGCCATAACGAGGACGCACTAACAAAAAACGCCCCACAAACAGTGAGGCGTTGAAGGTTTCATCACGTATTCATCGTACGTGCTCGGTGCACGACTAGAAGATCAGATGGGCTATACCCGCGATAACAGGCAATGTGACCAGCGTACGTAGAATGAAAATCACGAACAGTTCCCACAGCTTGACTGGGATTTTACTACCCAGTAGTAAGGCACCCACTTCTGAAATATAAATCAGCTGGGTGACTGATACCGTAGCAATCACAAAACGCGTCATTTCACTGTCGATCTCAGCCGCTAAAATGGCCGGTATAAACATATCAGCAAAGCCAATCACCATGGTCTCAGACGCTTTCACCGCATCCGGGATATGCAGTACTTCAAGCAGTGGCACAAACGGCGCCCCTAGGATGCTAAACACATCGGTGTATTCAGCGACCATCAATGCTGCAGTACCAATTGCCATCACAACCGGTAACACCCCTAACACCATGTCGACGGCGTTTTGTACGCCTTCTTTTAGCACACTGCTCACCGAACGAATTTTCTCGACACGCGTCAAGGCACAATGCAACCCATAACTTAGCGTATTATGACCAGCCGGTAAGACTTCGTCATTGCTTTGACGTTCAGAGTTATCGATAAGCGCATCTTTTTTCCAGCTCAAAGGAGGAAGACGAGGCACGATGATTGCCGCCGCAATCCCCGCTAAACAAACGGTGAGGTAGAACCAAGCAAACATGTGCATCAAGTCGACTTGCGCTATCACCACCAAACTAAAGCTGATTGAAACCGCAGAGAACGTCGTACCGACCACTGCTGCTTCACGCTGGGTGTAAAAACCTTGCTCATATTGTTTGCTGGTCATCAAGATACCGACACTGCCATCGCCCAACCAAGAGGCGGCACAGTCGACCGCAGAGCGCCCCGGCAGACCGAATAACGGACGCATTACCTTGGTGAAAATAGCACCAAGCAGCTCGAGCAAGCCGAAACTAGTCAGTAGCGGCAGTAATAGACCAGCGAAAATAAACACAGATAACAAGGTAGGCAATAGCTCATTGAGCACAAAAGCCCCCGTTGTTTCACCCATGATCACCGGCGAGCCAAAGCCATAAAACGCCATCACGATGAAGGCGGCACCGAAAACACGGGTGACAAGCCACACCGGAGAGACATTAAACAAACCATTAAGAAAGCCATTTCGCATGATAACGGCAGGCTTGGTCAGCGTAACCAACACTGAAACGACGGCACTCAACACCACTAAGGCAGTGACGACCGCTGTTGCACTGTTACCTAGTAAGTCCAAGACACTGCTCGCCATCACCGCAATCGGGATAGTGACACTGTCACCGAAACTGACTGGCGTCATAAAAAGGAACAACCCCAATAATGATGGGATTGCGAACATCAGAATATTTCTCATCGAAGGTGACTTCGTAGAGAGAGAGTCAGTTTTTTGCATACGTCTGAATCCTGAATTTTTATTTATCTCACCGCGAGCGTCAGCATCTATGCTGATTAATTATTCACTCACTGTGACTAACTGGCATGCAGATTATCGAATCACACTCAGGATGTAAATAACTATTTAGTCATAAATACTGAATAAATACACCCTAGAAGCAGATTACACATGCCTACTGGTGGTTTCATAGTTCAACAAACCATCTTTTGTGAAAAGTTTGTTACACCGTTTTATTGACCAAGATCAGATTCTGTTACTCACTTGTAGGGAATGAGGCGGGTTAGCTCACAGAATAAGTTTAATTCTCACACGCTCAACGCCGACAGACACGATATGGTTCGTTATCCAATTTTGAAATCAATGCGCGCATATTCTTTGATCAACCAATCGCCAAAGTCATTGAGGAGGGTCATGACAGCACGTTTTTTTACCGGTTTGCGCTCTAGCAGGATAAAAAGTCGCTCAATCGCCATTTTTTTATCCGGGTAGTGTTTGATAAAAGCATCCGCACACTCGTTGAGTGATTCACTCCACTGCGCTTCTTTATGAAGTACCAAACCAAATGCACCGCGTATCAGGGTATCCGCAATCGCTTGTGCGGTATTAAGCTGGGTATTCCATGTGGTGGCAGCGGTGATTTTTTGTTTAGCGCGCGCGAGTTTGTCAGAGATATCTGGATTCATCGCCTTCGCCACTTCCCAGCTGGCTTCAAACAAGCCAAAACTGACCGATAAGTCTTGGCCATAGAGGCAAATGGCTCTGTGTTTAAAAAAGAATCCCCAATGAAAGACTTGTGAAAGATCTCTAACATGTGACACGGTCACGATATCGATATGGCAATCACTGATCACCTTGCTATGACTGGTTTTTAATCGCCAGAGCAAGGTGTTTAATGCGTTCGATTGATCAAGCGTCAGGGCATGTTGGCACACCACAGTCAGCGATAGCACGCTGTCTTTCACCACGGCTCGCCGCCAAACGATATCTCCACTCACATAGACGCTGTGAAGCCGCTTGCCGAGCAAACCACGCAGTTGCTTCACCGCTTTAATCATCACGGGAATAAATTCAGATTGGAACGGGGCGCGCCGGTCGGGCTCCGGTAAATAGGCGTTTCTGGATTGCAACTGAGTCACGACCTTCACACAGGTTTGAGTACGCGCGCTATTGTTGGTCATCTGCATAAACAAATCAACGCTCTAACTGTGGGTCTGCTTTTATTTTAGCCAGAGGTGATCTATTTGACCATGGGAGCAGACGGTTGAGGAGACAAACGCGAATGCGCTTTAGGTGCCTCTTTGTGCAGATCAACCGATACGGCGCGGCTGAGATACCCCTCACAGCATGATATAGTGCGCGTAAATGCAGACAATGAGAGTTTACCATGACGCAAGAGAATCAACTCAGCTTGGAGACCGTGTTAGAGATCGCGTTCGAGATTTTTGCCGAAACCGCCCCAGACAACTTAGAGTTCGACGACTTAATGCTCTATGAATCACGCTTTGAAGAAGAAGGTGGCGCTGTGGTGGTTGAGGTAAACAGCGATTGGCCAGAGCATGTGGGCGCCGATGTTGACTTATCGCAGTGTGCCGAGGTGCAAATGGGGTTAGCTGGCGCTGAGGTGTTAGATGAAGTATTTGTTCGTATGCTCATCAGTCGAGACCCGGATAATAAATTCTGTCATTTATTGTGGAAGCGCAGCCCAACACAGATCCATTAGCCCCGCTCCATAGGTTAACGGCAGCGACAGAAGCTGCCGTTGTGGATGTGACTGCGCCGCCCACGGCGTCCAGTTGTAGATATCCCGTCGCGGAAACATGACTGAGCGTTATCGGTGCGGACTGGCGCTGACTTCATTGAATAATACCGGTTGAATAATTACAGAACCGTCACTGACTCCGTGTCATCATGGGCGTGAGCGCGATAACTGATCACCAGCCCCAAGCTTGCCAGCGTCGCCAATGTCAGCATGATGACCCCTAACGATAACTGGCTAGCCACACCGAGGCTACTGGCGACGAGTGTTACCAGCCCTGCCAATAGATTTTGTGCGCCGCCAAGAATTGCCCCTGCCGTACCAGCATGATAAGGAAAAGGACTAATCGCCCCCGTACTGGCAGCCGGAAAGAGAATACCTGCACCAGCAAAATACACACAGCCGCCACCAACTAACGCATAGAGTGACACATCACCGAGCATACCGGGCAATCCTATGATGCCTGCCCCCAACAACGCTAAGACACTGCCCAATGTCAGGGTGGGATAATACCCCATACTCTCGGAAAGCCGGCTCGACAACCCTGACCCGACTAAGTAAGCCGGCAGGGGCACGACAAACAGCAAACTGATCACACTCGGCGACAACGCCAACGCATCTGCCATGATCACACCTGCCGCCGCCTCGAACAAAGACACACCGGAAAAAACGGTAATCAAGCACAGCAAATAGCCTTTAAACTGACGTGATCGCATCACATGACGATAGCGCGCGCCAAAATGACCAGGTTGGCGCAAATCGGCAGGCAACGTCTCACTAAACCGCCAAGCCATGACGGAGTAAACCAATACACCGAGCAACAATAAAAAGAAGTAACTGGCACGCCAATGTAACGCCTCAGTCAAAAAGCCTCCCAGAAGCGGGGCTACGAGCGGAGAAAAAATTAATCCCATGCTTACCAGGCTGTTGGCACGGTGCAGCTTTGCCCCCGCAAAACAATCTCGGGTTAAGGTGCGTGCCATGGCACCACCACAGCCAATCCCTGCTCCTTGCACAATGCTGCCCAGTAAAAATACCGTAAAGGAGGTGGCCACCAAGGTGATAGCCGTCCCGACTAAAAACAGAGCTAATCCAAACAAGATAACGGGCTTACGACCGATATGATCGGAGACCGGACCATAAACAAACTGCGATAACCCATAAGGAATAAGATAACAAGCCATCACCGCTTGTAACCAAGCGGGCGATACCGCGAAATTGTCTGCCATTGCACCGATGGATGGTACATACATGGTTTGGGTCATTTGCCCAACCGCCGCTAATAGGACGATCAATAGCAATAGCTTGCCCATAGGCATTGCCGAGGACATACCAGCACTCCTAAAAATAATTATGCGAAAATAAGTAAGAAACAGGTAGCGAGGTTGAGGGTAAAGGCCTAGCCCACCCAGCCACCTAATGATAGACAGGCGAATGATAGGCTTTAAGAGAGGGTGTCGCAATCAGAGTCGATAATAACGATCCCGATTCTTTATTATATTAAAGATTAGTTTATCTAATCCTAAAACCAGCGTCGGACACGGGCCGCGTAAGCGTCAAAGTCATCAGGCCATTGGCGTGATAAACGGGCTTCTTCAGCAGGAATAAACGTGGCGGATAGGTAGGCCATAAAGGCAGGAATCATCCCCCAGCACCATAGTGCATTAAAATAAAGCCCAGCCGCGGCAATGATGAGTACTAACGCCAAGTACATGGGGTTGCGGGTATAGCGATAGATCCCAGTCGTTACCAGCGCTGAGGGCATTTGCAGTGGATCAAGCGTGGTGTGGTGGCGGTGAAACGCCCATTTAGCCGCGACTAATAACCCCAAGGCTAACGCTAATGGCAAGGCAGCCAAAATCGGGGCACCGAGTACAAGTGAAAAAGGGAAGAAATGGCTCAGTGATAAACCAATTGCAATAGCAATGAGCATCGCCACCGGTGGCAATGGGGGAAAGAGATAATGCCATGTTTGCACCCGCATGACTCGTCCTTGAGCAATGACTGATATAATGGCAGTAATGTAGCGAAAATTGGCAGTGATTGTCACTGCCTAGCTGGCAAATTAGTCAATTTTTAGCGACGAATGTTTAATCTTGCTCAATATTGAGACGGTGCTTGCCGTGCTCAATCTTCGCCTTAAGGTAGTTACGGTTACCGTCTTTAAGGTGGGCTTTAGTGCCGATCACTTCTTTAAGCGTAACACCTGCCGCTTGTAGCTCTTCAATTTTTTTAGGGTTGTTGGTCACTAAGCGAATACAGTTAATCTCAAGTGCTTTGAGCATCTGTGCCGCTTCGGCAAAATCACGCAAATCATCCGCAAACCCCAAATGGTTGTTCGCTTCATAGGTGGTCATGCCTTCGCTTTGTAGCTTGTAGGCATCCAGCTTGTTATACAGCCCTATCCCACGCCCTTCTTGGCGCAAATAAAGAATAATACCGCCATCTTCACCCA
This sequence comes from Salinivibrio kushneri, assembly GCF_027286325.1. Lineage (NCBI taxonomy): Bacteria > Pseudomonadati > Pseudomonadota > Gammaproteobacteria > Vibrionales > Vibrionaceae > Salinivibrio > Salinivibrio kushneri. The sequence continues at coordinate 1,281,732 of NZ_CP114588.1, read as the reverse complement.
TCTTTTGGATGGTCTCTTCAAGTTGCTCACCACAATCGCATCGAGAGGAATGGAAGACATCACCGGTTAAACACTCGGAATGCATGCGAACCAAAGGCGGCTCGGCTTTTTTATCGGCTTGTTGGAAAATCAGCGCGACGTGCTCTTGCTCAGACTCTAAACCATAGAAGGAAAGGATCTCTGCTGGGATCTGACTTCCCACCCCGACTTTCAACGGCACTCGGGCCCTAACTTTAACCATTCTGCGTCTATCTCTTACTGCTGATACCCGATTGAGGGCGCTAACATTACTACACCCACACCAGTATGCCAATTCAAAAATGTTATATTATAACATTTATAGGGATGATGCGATAAAATCATATTGAGAGGCGTCTGTCGAGTTGTCTCTATCCTCATCACTGCAAACGGCGAACCACCGCAGCCGGATTACCAGCCACAATAGAAAAGGGTTCGATATCCGTATCAACCACTGATCCGGCTTCAATCACTACCCCTTCACCGATTGCCGTGCCTGCTTTTATCACTGTATTCCCCTCGATGATGACGTTATTCCCGATGATGACATCCTGAGAGGACTCACATTCACCGCGGGCAATGTCTCGCGGTAATACGCGATGGCGCGTGGTATAGATCCCAACGTTAGGGCCAATACTCACGTTATCGCCAATACTGACATGCGCGCCGTCTAATATGGTGCAATTTGGGCCGACGCTAACATTGTTGCCAAGATGAATATTCATCCCATAATGGCAAAAGAAAGGCGCGTCGATTTCAACGTTATCGCCAATACGCGCGAATAGCTTGGTGGTTACCACGGCTAAACTGGCTGCATCTTCAGGATCTAGCCGGTTAAACTGTTGGCAAAGTCGACGCGCGGCATACCGGAACAAAGTGAGCTCTTCATCCGCGGGACAATAAGGCAGGCCACGTTGCATTTTTTCAAACTCTGTCATCGGCTCTACCCTTGCTGCGGCATTGTTACTGACGTTGACTCAAAGCCAGGGTTATCTACCGTCGACATAGAGACCAGCGAGTCACCGTATTCACGCAAAAATTGGTTTCCCAGCGAGACCCCTAACTGATAGTCGGCTTCCAATGCCTCCGGCTTACTCAGTAAGGCACTGCTTTGCAACGGAGCGCTCGGCGCAATTTGCACTATCTGAGCACGCGCAGGCGGTGACGCCAAAAACTGCAGTTCACTTTGGTAGCTTTGATAATGCGTCGTCAGCATCTTGAGCATTTCAGTGTTCAGCGGCTTGCCGGATAAAGACTGGAGCCGATAAATCGTGTCGCCACCAAATAGCCAACGACCACCATTTTGCATCGCCTTCTCTTTCATACTGTCGCGCACACGACTAACCAATTGCTCGCGGCTGGACTTATAGCGATCTGACAGTTCACCGAGCTGCTTACTGAGCTCTTTCTGGAAGGTTTCAAAGCGTGCGAGTCGATATTTTGACTCAAAGTTTGATAAATAGTCGGAGAGCTTAAATTGCGGCCTCTTCGCCTCAAAGCGCTCGCGTAGTGTTTCAAGAAATCGGCGGTTTTCCTCTTCACGCTTTTCTTGCTCTATCACAGGCTCGGTACGTACTACCACAATAATATCGGCACCGCGTGCGAACGCTTCTTTCACCGGAATCGCCGCAGTAACCCCACCATCGACATAGCGGTGCTCACCGATGTTCACCGGATGCGGGTAAAGAAGCGGAATGGCACAGGTCGCTTTCAGGGCATCTGGCCAGGTGTCTTCGGTCAGTGAGAAAAAAGCCGGTTGCAGAGAATCTACGTCAGTCGCACAGGCATAAGCATAACGATTTTGCAGATGGCGTCGCGCTGCTTCCATATTCAGGGCCGTTTCTTTACCGGGTAATGCCGTGTCTAGCGCCCAATCCAAGTCCATGTAATGCTGGCGACGCACATACTTCATCAAATGGAAGAAGCGTTCTTGCGTAGTGAGTTGGGTAATAAAGCGGTAGCCATATTGGTATTGCTGGCAAACATATGCGCTCATATTAAGCGCTCCCGCCGACGTGCCAAAATAAAGCTCAAAAGGATCAAAGCGGTGGGTTAAAAAAGCATCCAGCACACCTGCCGTAAAAATGCCTCGTTGTCCGCCCCCTTGAAGCACTAGGGCTATACGTTGCGGCCGCGAGTGACTCGCGCTCTGTGCGCCAGCGGCAAGCGCATTGTCGGTCAACACCGTGGGCTGCACGGCTTGATTGGTTTCTACCACGTTCGCCCCTTACCATCACACTTAGCGTTATGCTTATGTTTTATTGACTATTTTTAATTAGCTATGTGTCACAGTCTAACGCGTCGTGTAACACTGTGCTAGCGCTACTGTGCCTTGGCAACGTCATCACGTCGCCAGCCACCCAACCAGGAGTGGTCTATGCCATCACCGCCACAGCGGCAAACGTAAAAATTAGGCCTAGCGCGCAGGCTGTCGTAACTAATGCATAAGTGAGCGTCGTGTTCATGATGTCCTCCTAGGTAATAACGCTGCTATAACAAGTATAAACCACATTTAGTGTGCGTCTTTGTTGCCTAAAATTCTGCTAATGAGATCATGTTTTCTGGCGTTGTGGCACGCGCTCAACACGTCTTGGCGTTGTTTTTTTCATCAATTGACGAGCGAACAAAAATAACCATTAATCACCACTTATTGATAATTATCATAGTTTTTATCACTACATAGAGTTTACAAAACATGATTTATATCTATCTCACTCTACCAATAGCAGGTTAACCCCCATTTTTTTGCTAACTTGTTGGTTTTAAGGCTATTGATTTAGCCTCACGCTGTGCTTAATGTGCAATGACTGCCCGCTTTAGATAAAAAATTCAACATTCGGGCAACAGGAAGTTAAAAATCAATATTGCGGGAATGTGCTATTTCTTTCATATCGGCCAAAAAACGCAGCCTCACAACACTGCATATTTGGATGGGCGTAAAGAAAGGCGATTCGCAAAGGAGTAAGTAGATATGAAAAGAGAACAATGGGGCTCACGCGCTGGGTTTATCCTGGCTGCCGTGGGGTCAGCAGTCGGCCTAGGGAATATTTGGCGCTTCCCTTACATGGCCTATGAGAACGGTGGCGGTGCCTTTTTTATTCCATACCTTTTCGCCATGCTCACTGCGGGTATTCCATTTATGATTATGGAATTTGGTCTAGGGAAAAAGCTACGCGGCTCGTCGCCTGTGGTGTTCTCTAAACTCAATACCAAATTTGAATGGCTGGGTTGGTTCCAAGTCTTAATCGCCGCAACGATCGGGATTTATTACGTTGCCGTTATTGGCTGGGCCATTTCCTACTTTGGGTTTTCGTTCGGACAAGACTGGGGCACTGATACTAACGCGTTCTTCTTCTCCGACTACCTAAAACTCGGTGAAAACTCTCCCACCAGCTTGGGTGATTGGCAATGGCACATCGCGATTCCAATGATCATTGCTTGGGCGATTACCTATGCGGCGGTTTTCCGTGGCGTGAAAGGCGGCATCGAAAAAGCCAGCAAAATCATGATGCCTTTACTGTTTATCATGGTGTTGTTGCTCATTGGCCGAGTGGTGATGTTGCCAGGCGCGCTGGATGGGTTGAACTATCTGTTCTCGCCTGACTTTAGCAAGTTGGCCGATGCCAGTGTGTGGTCCGCCGCTTACGGGCAGATCTTCTTCACGCTGTCGGTGGGCTTTGCCATCATGCTCGCTTATTCTAGCTATTTGCCAGAAAAGTCCGACGTCAACAATAATGCCTTGATGACGGTGTTGATCAACTGTGGCTTCTCAATTGTTGCCGGTGTGCTGATCTTCTCGATTCTTGGCTATATGGCGGCGGAACAAAGCAAAGGGATCACCGATGTCGTCAGCGGGGGCGTTGGCCTCGCGTTCGTCACGCTACCTGCCGCGATTAATTTGCTCCCTATTCCTTATATTCTTGGCCCATTGTTCTTCCTCGCATTGGTTGTTGCTGGCTTGAGTTCGCACATATCCATCATTGAAGCCGTGACCTCATCCATCATGGATAAGCTCAATGTGACTCGCCAAAAAGCGGCGACAGTCGTATGTGGGGTGGGTTTTGTCGTATCAATGGCGTTCGCCACTAACGGTGGTCTGTTGCTGCTTGACTTGGTCGATTACTTTGTTAACAACGTTGCACTGCTCACAAGCTGTTTGCTTGAGCTGCTGCTGGTGGGCTGGCTAGTTAAACTGTCAGACATCCGTCAGTACGTTAACCGTGTCTCTGAATTCAGCGTGGGTCAGTGGATGGAAATTTGTATCCGCTTTATCAGCCCCATTATGCTGGCGGTGATCTTGGTGAAAAACCTGATTGACACCTTCAACGAAGGCTACGGCGGTTACGCACAATTCGAATTACTGACCCTGGGTTGGGGCTTGGTCGCTGCCATGCTGGTGGTTGGTATTATCGTTAATAGCACCACGACCCCAGCTCGCGATATGGAGACAGACTCATGACAACAGGCGCAATTATCATGATGCTTATCGGCTTTGCCGTCACTTGGGGTGGCGCAGCCTTATGTATTCGTAAAGCCATGCACAGCAATAGCGAATAGCGCTTCGCCGTTCATGTCACACTATGATGTCAACCAAAGCCCTCTTAATCGAGGGCTTTGTCTTTTAGCGCTTTCGCGCCGTCAAGCGACGAACTATCTGCCTTTTTATACCTTTCTCCACCCTGGGTGTCTGCTCTGACATCATCACTAAAGCGGTTATCAACAAGTCGCTGATTAATTACACAAAGTGCGGCTTTGTTTGTAGCATCTCAACGATAAAGCACCGATAATGGAGGAACTGACTTTAGCAACGAGGACAATGGCGATATGGCTTCAGCCAAACGCATCTTAGTGGTCGACGACGATGTCGAAATTCGAGAGCTTCTCCAAGCTTATCTCACCAAAGCCGGTTACGAAGTAATGACCGCGCAAAACGGTCATGAGATGCAAACTAAGCTGGCTGTCCAATACCCAGATTTAATTTTACTCGACGTGATGCTCCCTGGGGATGATGGCTTTACCCTATGCAAAAGCATTCGTAAAGATTCGAGTGTGCCTATCATCATGCTCACCGCTGTATCAGACGAAACGGATCAAATTGTTGGGCTAGAGCTGGGAGCCGATGATTATATTGCCAAGCCCTTTAGTCCGCGCCAATTGATCGCCCGTATCCGTGCATTGTTACGTCGCACCCAGCAATTGCAGGAAACCACGCTGTCCCGACCCAAAGCGATTCGGTTTGGCCAATGGCGTCTAGAGCCTGCCACTCAGCAATTGCACCAGGTTGTCACTGGCATGGAAATAGAGCTGTCGGCGTCTGATTATGCTCTGCTGATGCTGTTTATCGATCACCCACACCAATTGCTCGATCGTAATGCGATTAGCCAAGCAACACGAGGTCGTGACGCACAGGCACAAGAACGTGGTATCGATGTACAAGTTAGCCGCTTACGCCAGCGTTTGCGTGATACCGGTAAATCGAACTTGATTAAGACCGTACGTGGCGCAGGTTATATGTTTGTCGCTGAGATCCAATATGAATCATGACTGGCTAGAAAAGCTGATCCCCCGCTCTTTGCTATCACGCACCTTGCTGCTGACCTTGTTGTCCGTGGTATTGGCGCAGGGCATTGCCACCTCAATTTGGTATACCCAATCAAAACGTACTCAGCTTGCGGGGCTAGAATCAGCGTCTGCGAGCTTAGCTAACATGTTTGCGTCAACCACCACCTTCTTTCAATCGTTACCTGTTGCTTACCGGCATGTTGCGCTTAATCAATTACGTAATATGGGCGGGACGCGGTTTTTTGTTTCCTTTAATAAAGAAAAAATCCAAATCACACCCATTGAAGACACGCAGGCAAAAAAGGTGGCAATTAGCACGGTATCGCAAATCCTGCACGAGCAGCTTCCCTCGCTAAATACCATTGATGTTGATTTTTCGCGCCCTGAAACCTTACGCGTACTGAATAACGACATTCTATTGCAAGACTTGCCCAAGTCCTGGGCGCATCATACGTTAAGTCTAGAGCCATTGAATCCCCCCATATTGGTGGTACAAATGGAGCTGAAACAAGATGAGTGGATCTATATCGCCGCGTTATTGCCCGCGCCCTATGTCACGCTCGACGATACCTTGATTACCGCTGATCAAGTGGTCTTCATCGTGGTGATCACCGCGCTATTACTGTTTTTTACTTATACCTTGATTCGCCAACAAGCTCGGCCATTGAAGCGATTAGCTAAAGCGGCGAACTTATTTAGCACCGATATCGAGCAGCCACCGCTCAAAGAAGAAGGGGCAGCTGAAATCGCGATTGTGACGCGCGCGTTTAACCGTATGCAGCGCCGATTGCAACGCCACTTGCGTGAACGCGAAACTTTGTTCCGCTCCATGTCACATGATTTAAAAACGCCCATCACCCGCTTACGCTTACGGGCAGAATTAATTGATGACGAAGTACAAACGGCAAAGCTCAACAAGGATTTAGATGATTTAGAAATCATGGTCAAAGGTGCGGTGCAAACCGTAAGAGATACCGATATCCACGAGAACATGGCGGCTATCGATGTCATTGATTTTTTAGCGATGATTGTCGAGCCACACAATCAAAATCGCATCCGAGTGAGTATTGAAAGTGACGCGGTGCCTCCGTTTACTTGCAAGCCACTCGCTTTTAAACGCTGCTTATCCAATTTAATTGATAATGGTGTGAAATACGGCGATAAAGTGACGATTTACGTAATGGACGCCAAACACACGTTAGATATTACCCTGATTGACGAAGGGCCAGGTATTCCTGAGCAAGAGCTCGACTCAGTGTTTGACCCTTATGTTCGCTTACACGATGACAATGACGGTTCAGGGCTTGGGTTGGGGATTGCCCGCGATATCATCCACGCGCATGGTGGGGATATGGTGCTCAGTAACCGCAGTGAAGGTGGCTTGCAAGTTGATATCAGTTTTCCGCGGGTAGAAGAATAATGACACGCTTAAATAGACACCTCTCTCACTGGATCATCAGTGGCATGCTAGCCACCTACAGCCTTGCAGTGCCTGCGAGTGATGTTGAAGTTTTACACTGGTGGACATCGGCAGGTGAAGCCAAAGCCGCCTCTGTCTTGCGAGAAGGCATCGAGCAACAAGGCCATCAATGGCAAGACTTCGCGGTCGGTGGTCGTGCCGGGATAAGTGCGATGAACACCCTGAGGATCCGCGCCATCAGTGGCAACCCGCCCCTCGCGGCACAAATTAAAGGGCCAGAGATCACTGAATGGGCGCGTTTAGGCTTTTTGCGTAACCTCAATGAGATTGCTGAAGCGGAACACTGGGAAGATAAAATCCCTGCCCCACTGCGTGATGTGATGCAATACCAAGGTAACTATGTGGCGGCGCCAATCAATATTCACCGGGTAAATTGGCTGTGGGTCAACTTACGCGCCTTTGAAGCGGCCAATGCCGACATCCCTACCGACTTTGATAGCTTTTTTGCTGCCGCCGACAAGCTGCAACAAGCAGGCTATATTCCTCTAGCCTTAGGCGGCGAGCCATGGCAAGTCGCGACGCTTTTCGACAGCTTGGCACTATCAGTATTAGGGCCACAAGATTATCAACGTGCCTTTTTAGACTTTGACCGCAAAGCACTGCTGAGTGACGATGTGGTCAAAGCCTTTACCCTGCTGGCTAAAATGCGTCAATACGTCGATGATTCAGGCCAAGGGCGCAACTGGAGCGACACCACACGACTGTTGATCGATAACCAAGCAGGTATGCAAGTGATGGGTGATTGGGCGAAAGGCGAATTTTTAGCCGCCGACCAGCAAGAAGGCAAAGCCTTTACCTGTGTCGCCTTTCCTGGGACGAAAAAAGCCTTTAGCTACAATGTCGACAGCTTCGTTTTTTTCAAGCCTAACAGCGAAAGTGAGCGACAAAGCCAAACAGACATGGCCTCATATTTGCTCACACCACAATTTCAGCGTGACTTTAACCGTTACAAAGGCTCGTTGCCTATCCGGTTTGACGTGCCCCTCCCCCAGGGAGACCGATGTGCACAGCAATCACGTGATGCGTTTATTTATGCGCAAGAGAATGGCACCTTGAGTCCCAGTATGTCGCACGGCCTTTCTACAACACGTTATGTACAAAGCGCGGTATTCGATGTGATTAATGAGTTTTTCTACAACCCAGAACAAACACCGCGTGAAGCGACCGAGGCACTGTATCGCGCTATTTTATCCGCGCAAGCTTAATTCCCGTCACACAGCGGTGATAACCCATTATCAGTCGGCAGTTAGCACTTTCGTGAGTTGGGAATTGTGCTAGTCACAAGGAATAAAAGCGATATCTGGCGGCAACGTTGAATAGTTGCTCAATACATCGTTGGTGAACACATAATCAAACTGACTTAAGGTCGTCACTTTCACCGGCGCACTGCGCTGCCACTTTGACCCATCTGCCACCAACCAACGTGCACTCGCCGCACTGAGCATGGTGTCACTGACATCCGCTTCATCGGGTGAAAACTCACACACCCACCCCTCTTCATTGACCGCCGCACAGCCGATAATGGCAATATCCGGTTGGAAACGCGACAGGAACTGAAGCACCGAGTGTCCAACCATATCTTGGTCATTGGCGCGCAGCTTCCCCCCGGCTAGCCAAATATCGAGGTCGGGGTTAGCTCCCAGAATATGCGCGATCTGTACGTTATTGGTGATTACGCGAAGGTCGCGTCTTGTCAATAGCTGCTCAGCAATCGCAGAAACCGTGGTACCGATCCCAAGCATCACAGTCGCCCCCTCAGGAATGTGCTCTGCCACTGCGCGTGCTATCGCCGTTTTCACACCACTATGCCTTTGCAAACGGCGTTGGTAATCGGTATTGACATGCGCAGAAGGCATATTGATGCCGCCATGGTGACGTCGAGCTAAGCCCAGCGCACAGAGCTGATTAATATCACGACGAATAGTCTGCGTGGTGACCGAAAACTGCGCGGCCAAATCATCCGTTTCGAGATGCTCTGTTTTCGCTAATTGCGCTAATATTTCGCGCTGACGCCAATTTAGCTCTGCCTCTTGTGACACGTATGCTCCTTCTTTATCGTATTCTCGACCGCCCAGCCAACGGTTCGGTTTACCTCTTGTCAGTCTGAGTGTGTTAAGTATTTACCTGGATCGTCGGTGATCATCATGTCTACTCCCCAATCCCACAAGGCTTCGACCTCAGCAGGCTCATTGGGGGTATAACACTTCAACGCTAAACCTGAATCTTTAACGGATTTGGCTTTCTCTTGAGTGAGGTGGCGATAGTTGCAGTGAATGCTAAACGTGGCTAAGTCCCGAAATTCATACCAATTTTCGGGGATCGTTTCCCATAAAATCGCCCGCGATAACTCAGGCATTTCATCACGAACAATCGCGAGTGCCTCAAGAGAAAAAGATGAGACTAATACCTTCTCGAGGCTGATAGGGCTTGCCGATAGGCAGGTAAATATCGCGCGGCATAACGCGGGAATATCGCTATCCGGATAGGTTTTGATCTCGAGGTTGATATGAAGCGCATCACGATGTGCTTGGGCTAAAACCGCCGCGAGCGTGGGTACCCTTTCATGCTCAAACGTGGGCGAAAAGTGCCCGCCTGCATCAAGCTGCTGCAACTCGGCTAAGGGCGTGTCTTTTAACGCCCCAGCCCCATTGGTGCACCGCAGTAAGTTATGGTCATGAAACACCACGGGAACACCGTCTTGGGTCAGCTGCACATCGATCTCTACCCAACTTAACCCCATCTCTCGCACTTTTGAAATAGACGTTAACGTATTCTCTGGAGCATGAGCAGCGACACCTCGATGCCCACATAGTTGCTGTGGCGCGATTTTCATTTGAACAATCTCATCTCAATCAGTCATTTGGGTATTGTAGGACAGCGTTAGCCGTATTGTCTCGTGTAAATATGACAGCGTCTTTACGCTTAAATGTTTGCGATTACAGCGTTTTCATCATCAAAACACGCTCTAATTAACAATTTTTTCACACGCCATGCGACCGCGGTCAAAAGTCATACAATTGTCATCTCCCTTTTCGTTTGGGTTCATATTATGTTCATTTTTGTTCATTAAGTTGCCGAATGAACATTACCCCATCCTCAAAAGGAGTGACGCATGAAAACCCAACGCTTAACCGCGCTTTCTTCGGCCCTGTTGCTGGCCTCTTTTTCTGCCAACGCGACAACCGAAATTGAATGGTGGCACGCAATGGGCGGAAACCTTGGCGAAAAAGTGAATGAAATTGCTGAGAAGTTTAATGCCAGTCAGGATGACTATTCCGTCAAACCCGTCTACAACGGTAACTACACCGAAACCATGACAGGCGCTGTGTCGGCATTCCGTGCCAACAAGCAACCTCATATCGTCCAGGTGTTTGAAGTAGGCACCGCGACCATGATGTCAGCAAAAGGAGCGGTGTACCCTGTTTATGAGCTGATGGAGAACGCTAACGTCCCGTTTGACCAATCTGACTACCTCTCTTCTGTCACGGGTTATTATTCAGATGAAGATGGCAATATGCTGTCGATGCCGTTTAATAGCTCAACGCCCGTGTTGTATTACAACAAAGACCTATTTGCTAAAGCTGGCGTCAACCCTCCCAAAACCTGGGAAGAGGTGGAGAAAGTGTCTGAGAAACTTCTTGCCAATGGTGCTCAGTGCGGCTTCACGACTGGTTGGCAGTCTTGGGTACAAATTGAAAACCTCGGCGCTCGCCACAATGCGCCCATTGCCACCAATGATAATGGCTTTGGCAGTGTCGATAACAAAATGCTAATTAACCAGTCTCCGTTTGTGGATCACATTGCCAAAATGGCGGATTGGCAACAGGCTGGCATTTTTGAATATGGTGGTCGCCGCTCTGACAGTGCACCGCTGTTCTACAGTGGTGAATGTGCCATGTACATGAACTCTTCAGCGTCTTACGCCGGTGTGCGCGAAAGCGTAAAAGATTTCGAGTTTGGCGTTGCGAAATTGCCTTACTGGGATAAAGCCGTTGAGCAGCCACGAAATACCATCATCGGTGGGGCCACGCTTTGGGTTCTACAAGGTCACGAATCAGAAGAATACAAAGGCGTTGCCCAATTCTTCTCTTTCTTGTCTCAACCTGAAATCCAAGCCGACTGGCACCAATTCACCGGTTACTTGCCTATTACCCACGAGGCCTATGAGCTAAGCAAGAAGCAAGGATTTTATGCTCAAAACCCAGGCACAGACGTCGCGATTAAGCAGATGACCGAAGTCGAGCCAACGCCTGCCTCTAAAGGGATTCGCTTAGGTAATTTCGTTCAAATCCGTGATGTGATTAACGAAGAGCTTGAGACTGTTTGGTCTGGCGATCAGTCGGCTCAAGAAGCGCTGGATGAAGCGGTTGAGCGCGCCAATAGCTTGCTTTCAAAGTTTGCTAAAGCGAACCAATAAGCGGTTTAGTTCCATTCAGTAAAAACCTTGTTGTATGAAGGAGCGGTATAGACTGCCGCTCCACTTTTTGAGAAAGCCTATGTCCAATAAACCCACATTTAATCATTGTGCGTTTCCCATTTTATTGCTCGCGCCTCAATTGCTGATCACCTTTATCTTTTTTATCTGGCCAGCGGCGCAGGCTGTATGGCAATCCACCTTGTTGGAAGATCCTTTCGGTCTCAGTACCGAGTTTGTCGGTGGCGAAAACTTCACAGAGCTACTGGGAGACACCAGCTATTATCGCTCTTTTTTGACCACCTTGTTCTTTAGTTTTTCTGTTGCAGGCATCGCGCTTCTATCGGCGCTTGTGCTCGCGGTAATGGCTGATCGTGTCATTAAAGGAGCGACAGGCTATAAAACACTGTTGGTGTGGCCCTACGCGGTCGCTCCCGCTGTGGCAGGGGTGTTGTGGTTGTTCATGTTCAATCCCACTGTCGGTGTATTGGCCCACGCGCTAAAAGCCATTGGTTTAGACTGGAATCCGTTTATCCATTCAGGAGATGCCATGACCATGGTGATCATTGCCGCCACATGGAAGCAGATTAGCTACAATTTTCTCTTCTTCCTCGCCGGGCTGCAATCTATCCCACGCTCATTGGTGGAAGCGGCCGCCATTGACGGCGCAGGCCCAGTAAAACGCTTTTTTACCATTATTTTTCCACTGCTCTCTCCGACCTCTTTTTTCCTGTTGGTCGTGAACTTGGTATACGCCTTTTTCGAGACCTTTGGGGTGATTCATGCCATGACGCAAGGTGGTCCCGGCCAATCTACCACAACGCTGGTTTATAAAGTGTATGCAGACGGTTTTGTCGGCCTCAATATGGGATCGTCCGCCGCGCAATCCGTGGTGTTGATGATCCTCGTGGGCGCATTGACCGTGATTCAGTTTAAATATGTTGAAAAGAAGGTGGCTTACTAATGGTTGAACGTCGCCCTTGGCTTACTGTGTTCTCGCATTTGGTGTTAATGTTAGGGGTTGCCTCGGTTGCACTCCCTGTGTGGCTAGCGCTCACCGCCGCCACCCATGACAGCAGTGCCTTTGTAAGTGGTGTCACCCCATTATGGTTTGGTGACAAAGGCTTATCTGTGTTCGAAGAGGTATTAACCGAAGGCACATCACGCGAGTTAAACATTTCCGTGGCTGGCATGCTGTGGAATTCATTTTTAATGGCAATGGGCATCGCCATTGGCAAGCTTGCGATTTCCATTCTCTCGGCTTATGCCGTGGTGTACTTTCGCTTTCCCGGTCGGATGTTGGCATTTTGGGTGATCTTCATGACCTTAATGCTGCCCGTGGAGGTGCGCATCATGCCAACATTCCAGGTCATCGCTGATCTCAATATGCTCAACTCGATGTCGGGACTGACCATTCCACTGATCGCCAGTGCCACCGCGACCTTTTTGTTCCGTCAATTTTTTATGACGGTCCCTGGCGAAATGCTTGAAGCGGCGCGTATTGATGGTGCAGGTCCATTTAAGTTTTTTAAAGATATTCTGCTGCCTCTCTCGCGCACCAATATCGCAGCACTGTTTGTGATCACCTTTATTTATGGTTGGAACCAATACCTATGGCCGATTTTGATCACCACCGATGATGAGTACTACACCATTGTGATGAGTATTCAGCGCATGCTCTCCGTTGGTGATGGTGAGGTGCAATGGAACCGCGTAATGGCAACAACCCTGATGGCAATGCTCCCACCCGTCTTGGTGGTACTCGGCATGCAAAAACTATTTGTTAAAGGCTTAGTGGAAACGGAGAAGTAAATGGCAACGGTAACCCTCGATCAGATTGAAAAGACCTATCCTAATGGGTTTAAGGCCATTCACGGGGTCGACTTAGCCGTGAAAGAAGGCGAAATGATTGTATTGGTTGGCCCCAGTGGCTGCGGCAAATCGACCTTGCTACGGATGATTGCGGGCCTTGAAACCATCTCTGGTGGCAATTTGGTGATAGACGATAAAAAGGTCAACGATCTTGAGCCTGGTGAACGCGATATTGCCATGGTTTTTCAAAACTACGCGCTCTACCCACACATGAGTGTGTTTAACAATATGGCCTATGGCTTGCGTAACCGTGGAACGCCAAAAAATACCATCCAGCAACTGGTCAAAGAGGTAGCGACCATGTTGGAGCTCGATCACCTACTCGATAGACGGCCCAATCAATTGTCCGGCGGACAGCGACAACGCGTGGCTATGGGGCGAGCCATTGTGCGTCGTCCCAAGGTCTTTCTCTTCGATGAGCCCTTATCTAACCTTGATGCCAAACTGCGTGTGCAGATGCGATTAGAAATCAAAAGTTTGCAGAGGAAGCTGAATACCACTGCCGTTTATGTCACCCACGACCAAGTTGAAGCAATGACCCTCGCGGATCGCCTCGTGGTATTAAATGGTGGTAACGTTGAACAGATTGGTACGCCTTTAGACGTCTACGATGCCCCGGCTAGCTTGTTTGTGGCCACTTTTATCGGATCACCCGCGATGAATATCGTTGAAGGTCGTATCGACAATAACGCCCTCTCGATAGGTCAACACGTATTGGCTGAGTGTCAGGACGTTGACACACAATCCGTGTCTGTAGGATTACGTCCCGAGCATTTAAAGGTGGTATCTACCGATCAGGCCTGTTTCATGCTTTCGGTTACCCTAACCGAGTCTTTGGGGGCTGATTTGCTAGTCTATGGTCATATTTCAGGCACTGATAGCTTAATCACGCTGCGACTAGAGGGGCACAGTAAGGTTGTTGAAGGGGATAGCCTTCCCTTGACGATTGCCTCAGACAACCTCCACGTGTTTGACCATGAACAGGGGAAACGGCTGGCGCTCACTCTGCGTCAGGTTAATCATCGCCATGTGGCGGCTATTTAGTTAACAAGGATCGCGACACGTATGCCGAATCAGTGTTTGCCTATATCGTCAATGCATGATCACGCCACACGCTGGCGTGACGCACAATGGCTATTTACCGACGTGGATGACACCTTGACATGGAAAGGTGAGCTGCCCTGGCAAACACTGAAAGCGATGGCCGATCTCCGTGAAGCCGGCATTCACGTTATCCCTGTCACTGGCGCTTGCGCTGGCTGGGGTGATCATATGATTAACGCATGGCCCGTTGATACGGTGATAAGCGAAAACGGTGGCGTGATCCTATGGCAAGAAAACGGTCAGCGCTTCACGAAAATCAATCACGCCGCCCATCAACAGCAAGCAGCCCTTCTTGACTGGGTAAACCGCTTACTTGAGCGCTATCCAGCTCGCGCACTTGCTGCGGATCAGTCTTATCGTCTCTGTGAAGTGGCGATTGATATTGGCCAGCATACGTCACGCGCATCCACCGATGAGATCAACGCATTGCTCGATGAGCTTCATGGACAGGGAGTCAATGCAACAGCCAGTTCGATTCACATTAACGCTTGGTTCGGTACCCATAGTAAGCGACACGCTGCGCAAGAATGGTTAGCTCGTTACAATGTCACCGGCAGGCTGGCTCAGAAACGCGCGGCGTTTATTGGCGATTCACCGAACGACAGTGACATGTTTGCCCACTTTCCTCTGAGCGTCGGCGTCGCGAATATCTCCCCTCACCTTCCAACGTTGGCAACCGTGCCAACTTGGATCACAGATGCACCTGGAGGGTTTGGTTTTGCCGAATTTACCCGTCACTGGCTGTCGGTATTGTCGAACCAACAAGCTATATCAACCCGCTAACTGAGTGTGGTGTCACAGCTTTTCTGCTACAGGGCTTTTTATATCAATGTGTTATTTAACTTTGTCACTAGCTCGTTCTACAATATCTGCGTTTTATCATTCACAAAGATGCCCAACCCTCCACGTTTGCGCCCCGTATATGGTTGGTGCGTATAATCATAACGCGCAAACACGATAACGATTAGGATAATGTTATGAAACGCTATGCCCTTGCACTGGTCGCGGCACTGTTGCCGATAATGTCAAACGCTGCGGCTATCAAAAATGCAGACTGCTATTCGGCCAAGTATCATGATTATGTAGATGCATCGATCAATTGGTACCAAGCGTTGGTCGATATGACGGTGAAAAAAGACGCATCGCTTGATGAGGTTGCACAATGGTTTTTACAAGGTCGTAAAAATCACTTTAACCTCAATGCACAAGCCTTTGACTACTACCTAGAAAATGATAGCGCCAAGCTAAACTTAGAAGCGCCGGTGGAATCTTGGTTGAAGCTCGGCCAAGAAGACGTAAAAACACTCGCGCAGAGCTCGTTACCACCCTCTTCGCTGGCTGAAAAAGTGTTTAACTTCCGCCAAGGCGAAGCCATGGACGGGAACTACGCCCTTCGCAGTGCACTTGCCGATTTGCTAAGCCATCCAAAAGAAATTGACAAAGCGCTTAACCAGTACAATGACCAAATGAACAGCATTAACCAACGTCAGTGTCAGTAGACACGTCCCTATTTAAGAGCTGGCAGCCGCTGGCTCTTTTATCAACTCCCTAACGCGTGTGCTGTTTCAGCTGTCATCTATCAGTAAAAAAAGCCTGATGCTCTCGCTTTTTTTTGCTATGTTGAGGCCTACTTTCAGTCAGTGATCGTGACTCTACTCTCAATGAGCAAGAGAGAGTCACTATTTGGACAGCCAAGCAGATATAAGAAGAACGTCATGGCAACAAAGAATAAAGCCGCGGACGCCACACCGGAAACTTTGCACCGGATTTTCACTGTCCCCGAAGCCCCAGATTCAACGCTCAGTCAAATTGAGCAAGCGATTTCTCAGAATCTTAATCGGTTTTTACAAAATCATATTACCGCTACCGAGCGCTCACTTGCCGACATTGAGAGCGACTTTAGTGACCCAGCGATTCCTGAAGATCCCACTTTCGTGTCTGACCACACGCAGTTTTTGCTTAATAAACTGGTCGCTCAGTCGGTTCACACCGCTTCACCGCGATTTATCGGTCATATGACCTCAGCGCTACCGTATTTTTTGATGCCGCTGTCCAAAATCATGATTGGCCTCAATCAAAATACGGTCAAAATTGAGACGTCTAAAGCCTTTACACCGCTTGAGCGGCAAGTGCTTGGCATGCTGCATAATCTGATTTACCAGCAAGATGAAGCCTTCTATCAAAGCTGGATGCACAGCGCCAACCATTCACTTGGTGCTTTTTGCTCTGGTGGCACAGTGGCCAATATTACTGCGTTATGGGTGGCAAGAAACAACGTCCTGAAGCCTGATGGTGATTTCCCTGGGATCAACAAGGCTGGTTTGTTTGGCGCGATGCGCCACTACGGCTATCGCGACCTCGCTATCTTGGTGTCGGAGCGTGGACATTACTCGTTGGGTAAGGCGGCTGATGTACTAGGTATTGGCCGCGATCAACTGATCTCGGTTCCTGCCGATAGCCAAAATCGCATTTGCATTGATGCCCTCGAAGACACCATTGCAACACTTAATCAAGACAATATTAAACCGATAGCCATCGTGGGTGTCGCGGGCACTACAGAAACCGGAAGCATTGATCCTCTCAATGCGCTAGCGGATATCGCGGAGCGTGAAGGCATTCATTTCCACGTTGATGCCGCGTGGGGCGGCGCGACTTTGATGTCAAATAATCAGCGCCATAAACTGGCAGGTATCGAGCGTGCTGACTCTGTCACCATTGATGCGCACAAACAGCTTTATGTCCCGATGGGGGCAGGTATGGTGCTGTTTAAAGATCCGTCGCTCGTGGCGTCGATCGAACACCACGCGGAGTACATCCTGCGTAAAGGAGCAAAAGATCTGGGGAGTCACACTCTCGAGGGCTCTCGCAGTGGCATGGCAATGTTGGTGTTTGCATGTATGAACATTATCTCTCGCCGCGGTTATGAGTTATTGATCGATCAAAGTATTGATAAAGCGGCGACGTTTGCCGACATGATAACCACTCATCCAGATTTTGAGCTCATATCGGTACCGGAGTTGTGCCTACTCACCTATCGCTTTGTCCCCGAAAAAGTACAAACCGCACTGGCTGTGGCAAGTGAGGAGCAAATTGAGTTGATGCATGACTTGCTCAACGACTTAACCAAGTTCATTCAAAAGCGCCAGCGTGAATCGGGCAAAACCTTTGTCTCACGTACGCGCCTTACACCAGAGCAGTGGCAACGTCGCACCACCACGGTTTTCCGTGTTGTGCTAGCCAATCCGCTCACCACCGTTGATATTTTACAAGAAGTGCTGACGGAGCAAGGTGAAATCGCAAAAGAAAGCGAGTTTGCTTACCCACGTCTGATGACCCTGGCTGAAAGTATCCTTAAAGCCTAAGCATTGGCTTGCAACGGACTAAGCTCTCAGTGGACTTGAAGTAAGCCCTCAACGAATGAGGCAGTCATCGCGAGATGACTGCCTTTCTAATCTGGTTAACAACGATTCAATGTTACATTCGCACTATTTCAACGGTCCTGTTTTGGGTGAGTCGGTCGATTGCAGGCAATGGGTTTGACTCAATACAGCCTCTCGTTGATGTTCGATATCAATCTGGGCTTGACGCCATTGCATCTGCACCTGAGATGCCGTCATCGTCCGCCCCGGCTCTGAAAACAAGAATCGCTGCAATGTGTGGTCAAATTCTGCGCTGTTCTTTTGTTCGCTGTAGACGATGCCCATTAGCTCAAACGCACGTGTTTTCTCTCGTGCCGTACCAATCACGGTGTAGCGCTGCGCCGTATCGAGTGTTTTTTCATAACGACAATGAACAAGATCTTGTTGCGCGCCGCGCAGTGCTTCGTTGAGGCCAATGGTGCTGTAATTGCGCCATAAATCCGACATTTTTGGCAGTGAGCAGCCGACTAATAACATCGACAAGCACACTGCGGCCATTATTCTAATCATCGCTTCTTCCTACACTGTGCACCGAATACAACGCGTCTCTCCAAGGCTGGTCCACTTATCAAGGCGCATCGCGCCACCACGCCCGGCTGTCACATTAGCGCATGGCTACCATTGGTAACGGCACTACCGCTGATAACTTGAGGTCAGTCACGCTTGCCAATCACCACTTCGCCTGATTGCTCAAACATAGCGACTTCCTTGCGACGACGTCCCAGCAAAATAGGTTTATCATCGTAGAATAGAAAGTTTTTCCAATACCGTTTAAACACGCCCCATTGGGTTTCGACAATATTATGTTTGTCGTAGCAAAAATAGACCGTAATATTGTCTTCCCAAGGAAAGTTAGCGAGAAACTCTACGGGAAGATCATCATCATCATCCCAGGCTTGTTGCCAAACCAGTCGCTGGGTCCAAACGCTTTGATGCGTCGGCCAATCTTGCTTACCAAAATGATCCGGTGTGGGGCTATCCTTGCTGATAAATTCTTGCCATAACTGCGCCGCGCGTGCCTCAGCCATGGGTTTAATGTCAGCGAGATCCTGTTCGGGAATAGGTAAAGACTGGTGGGTGAAGATCCACTTTCTTTTATATTCAGACAACGGGAGATAATTCATGCTAATCAGGTTATACGCTCTATGATGACGACAACTTTATCATAATCATCACTGGGTTGTTACTAAGTAAACCCGGACTGAAGCGACACAAGAACGGCAATGCACACACATTGCCGTTCGTATATGAGAACTTGATTAGTCGTTAACCGCTATCTCATCGGTCGATCGAATATCCTGGCTGTCGCCAAGTTTTCGATGGCCCTGATCAAGATGTACCATGTCGACAAAGTCATCACTGCCAACCTGAAAGGCCTGACCAAACCCTTTGACATACAAACCGTTTTCCGGCTTGAGACGGAATAAATGGAAGTCAGCTAACCCGCTTAAGCTGTCAATAATATCACCAAAGCGGTGGGCTAGCGCCGAGATACCCGTTTGCCACTCAGTAGTATCACGCATCACTAATTCAGCATTGGCATCGAAACTAAGGCGCTGGCGCGCATAAATCTGTTTCGCGCCGTTTTCATCTTCGATCATCATTAATGAAACCTGAGGATTTTGTTGTAGGTTCCGCGCATGACGAGCAATTTCACTGATTAAAATATAAAAACCGTCTTCCAACTGTGCAAATGGCGCATAACTCACGTTGGGTTTTCCTTGCGCATCGACGGTTGCTAGCTGCAAAGTCCGACAGTTAGCACGAAAGGCTTTGATTTCTGGGCCAAGACGGTTTTGTAGGCGCTGTTGTTTCGTCGCTTGATCCATGATTATTGCTCCCGATCTGTTGGTGTTGAGGTCGCTAACTGCGTTTTTAGTTGGTGGAATGCTTCAACTTGATGGTCAAGAAGCTGACGTTTTTCATCACGCCCCAAGTAAATCTTAAAGATTGAATCACCCTGCTCGGTGAAAAAGCCGATGTAGTGGCTTGTTTTACCGCGAAAAGGCTTGCTGACGAACGCAATACCCGCCATACGCTCTAACCTTAGGTGGCCATGCATTTCACCCGGCTTTCCCATTAAGTTGTAGTAGCCATAAGCGATCTTTCCTTTGGGAAACGGGGCTTTCACTTCAAAAATTGAGCCGCCGGAATGCACAATCGCCGTGACCGGGCCACCCCATTCGGCCACCTGGGTGAAAACGGTTTCCGCATGCTGCCCGTCCACCCACGTTTGATACTCAGCCGGCATGGCACGCACCGCCTCGCCTTCAGTCACGCCTAAGGTTTTCGCTATATCAGCAGGCAATATAGAGGCATTATCTGCCAATAGTGCGTTTACCTGCTCGTTTAAAGTGGTAGTTGTCATTGATCACTCCCAGCCTATTCTTATTGTGATGTGTCGTCTCTGAGTGGGCAGGCGTTCACCTGCCCTTTATGTTTGGGCTAAAACTGATAACGAACATTGAACTTAATATCACGCCCGGGTGACGCAGTTTGCGCCCACGCTTGGGTGTATTGCTCATCGGTTAAATTATCGACCGCGAGGTCAAACTTCACCCCATCCCAGGCGCCATTCGGGCTATAACTTGCATAGAGATCCCACAGGGTATAGCCGTCGTAGGTTTTGGCATTATTTGTGTCGTCTTGATCGGCATAATGAGAAACGCGACCACCAACACTCACCGGTAACGTCGTCAGCGCGTAGTCGGTTTCCACAACCCATTTATGAGCGGGAATATTATCTAGATAGCTGCCATCATGCTTATTCTTGCCTTCGGTTTGGCTATAGCTCACGTTGTTGGTAAAACCACCAAGTTGGTGATGCAAGCTAACCTCTATGCCTTCGAGTTTAGCTTCAGGCAAATTTGTCTTAACAGTCGTCCCATCGAACCCTTGTCCTTTCGGGCCTGAGGGGCCGTATTTAATTGACTGTTCGATAAAGTTATCAACATCGTTTCTAAATAACCTCACATCGACAAAACCTTGATCTACATAACCATTATGCGCAAGCGTATAGGTCATGCTGAGCTCTTTGTTCGCACTTTCTTCTGGCTTCAAGCCGGGATTCGGCACAAATTGGTTCATCCCAAAATGTGTGCCACTGGCATACATTTCTTCTAAGCTCGGGGCACGGAATGCTTCGCGATAGCTGGCAGTCAATGCTAACTGTTCAGTCGCATTCCAAGTCAATGCAGTTGAAGGCGACCACGCCGTGTCATCATGGTTACCAATGGTCGATTCAGGTCGCTTATCTTTCGCATCATAAGCATCAAAACGGACACCCGCTTGCCAGTGCCATGCTTGTCCCAGCAGTACATCAACTTGGGTAAACAAGCCGACACTTTGTGCTTCGGCGTCTTGGTCATCTGGGCGACCAAACATCGAGCTACTCGCGTCTCGTACTGTCTCAAAGTTGTCTTGATAGGCATCCAACCCAGTAGTGAGCGTGAGGTTTTCAAGATTTGAGCGGTTGGATAAAGATAAGCCCAGCGTTTGCATCTGGTTATTATCAAATTCACCCTTCTCAACCCGATGCTCATTGACCTCGGTATCATTCCAGTAAAGGTGCGCATCTAAGTCTATCCACGGCTGACTTGGGTTGTAGTTATAGGCGACTGACACGCTTTGGTCGTCGACTTGGCGATACACGAGGGGCGACGAGGTTGACGGCTCTTCTGTCGTCGGATTAGAGGGAACCATGGCGTCACGTTTACCTTGACGCGCGATGAATGACCACTGGTGATCCAAAGAAGGCGTAAACACCAGTTTAGCAAACCCACCTTTTTCTCGATCCGCAGAATACGACAAGGTTTGGCCATTACCTAATTGGCTATCATCGCTATCGTGATAGTAGCTTTGTACTAGCCAATCAACCGTCTCCGAGCGACCAAACACCGCACCGCTTGTACGTGAGGCGTTGTCGTTGCTGTGGAAGCCTTGTTTTACATAGCCACCCAAGGTTTCTGTGCCAGAGAGAAAGTCACTGGCTGATTTGGTGTTTTGTGCGAATACACCGCCTAATGCACCAGACCCCCATAGAGTACTGGAAGGGCCACGGACCACTTCGACTGAACTGAGCAATTCAGGATCGATAAACAGGCTGGAACGATGGCCGACCGAGAAATTCTGACGAGCACCATCAACAAGCTGGATGACGCGGCCGTTTTCACTGCTAAGGCCACGAATGCTAACAGACTGAGCAGCATCACGCCCTCCTCCGAGTACGGAGACATTGGGTAAATGACGAATCAAATCCGTGACATTACTTCCCTGGCGTTTCTCTATCTCTTCCAATGACACTGTACTCACCGCCACGCCAGCGTTCGCTTTCTGTGTGTCCATACGGCTTCCGTAGACAGAGAGCGTCTCTACAGGGTTAGCCTCTTGAGTCTGGCTGGCGGCACTCGCGCTCTCAGCGACGGCCTGAGGCGTAACACTCATCGTACCCAATACAGCCGCGACTGCTAACGCAACACGGTGGCTATGCTTTACTGTCCAAATATCCTTTCTGGTTTTCATAACGGTTCTCTATGCCTTACTGCAAATGCGACTTATCATCATTTGAAGGTGATTCTATTGATTGAGAACAGGAATGCAAACGATAATTGATCTTGTTTGCATTGGGTAATATATTGTCTCTGTTCATGTCGCACGGTGTGGCGACCTAACCAGCATATAAACCGCTCGATACTACTGACACTGAAAAATAAGGATAAAGCATGGCAACCGCTGCTGTTCGACTGATTGCCCTCATGATGACACTCGTTTCATTTGCAATTCACGCATCGCCACGCATAGTGAGTGCGGGGGCAAGCGTTACTGATCTACTGATTGATCTGGGAGCAGAACAACAAGTTGTAGGGATTGACGCCACGAGCCAGCTAGATAGTAAAGGTGTTCCCAATATTGGCTACCACCGTCAGCTGTCGGTAGAGGGTGTACTCTCACTGTCACCCACGCTTTTGTTAGGCTCTGAGGAAATGGGCCCCAAACCTGTGCTAACAAAGCTCGACAATGCTGGGGTCAAGGTGGTTGCGCTACCAAGTGCTCCGACGGTGGCGGCACTGAAACAGCGCATAACCCAAGTTGCCAACCTCACAGAGAAGCAAAGTGAAGCAGCGCCTCTGCTCCGTGCGGTCGATGGAAAACTCACGCAACTGAAACGTCGCGCCCCAGCGTCGACACAACAGGGAATTTTCTTGCTTGTTCATCAAGGTCGTCCCGCGAGTATTGCCGGTGCGAGTACGACACCCAATACGCTCATTGAGCTTATCGGCGCGACTAATCCGGCTGCCAATACGGTTACCAGCTACAAACCCCTCTCTCCCGAGGCGCTGCTCGGTTTTAATCCCGATTTTATTTTGGTGATGCAACGTTCTTTGGACCAATTGGGTGGCTTGACAGGACTTGCCAATGCCGTCCCCTTGCTAGAAAACACCCAAGCCTTTCAGCAAAACAAGATCCTCGCGATCGATGGCAGTGTATTGGTTGGCGGTTTGAGCCTGAAAAGCTTAGATGAGGCGCTTCGTGTACAGTCACAGTTAATCGAGCTTAGCCAGTGATGCCACTACAGATACAGCATCCTTATCAGCGACTCTTTTCCGCGCTGACCATTTTGTTGCTTGCCGTATCGGTGACCTCGATTGCAGTCGGTCAATGGCAGTTAGGTTGGCTCGTCAGTCTACAAAGTCTAACGCCTTGGCAAGACCAGCTTGAGCCTCATGTATTAGCCATCGTGCAGCAAGTCAGACTGCCCCGAACGCTGCTTTGCTTATTTGTGGGCGCTTTACTCGCCGTTTCCGGTGCATTAATGCAAGGACTATTTCGTAACCCTCTTGCGGATCCTGGGATTATTGGTGTCTCAGGGGGTGCGTCTCTAGGCGGTGCACTGGGGCTGTTGTTATTGTCATTTGGCAGTATAAACATAGCGTTTCACTTATCCGTGCCTCTATTTGCTTTTTTTGGTGCACTTTTCGCAACGTTATTTGTATACCGAATCGGCACCACCGCGGTGGGCACGTCCGTTACCGTCATGCTATTGGCCGGTATCGCTATCAGTGCGCTATCAGGCGCGGCGCTGGGAATGATCAACTATGTGGCCGACAATCAAACCCTACGCGATATCGCATTGTGGTCTATGGGATCACTGACCGGTGCCAGTTGGGGACAAATCGGTTTAACTGGGGTGGCGGCTGTCGCTCTCACGGTGTTTGCTTGTTGTCGTGCTCATCAGGTGAATGCTTTATTGCTCGGTGAAAACGAAGCCGCGTATTTAGGGATCGATATTCACCGCCTAAAACGTTTGCTGATCATTGCAACCGCTGCTGGGATGGGCGTATCCGTTAGTGCTGCGGGATTAATTGGGTTTATTGGCTTAGTGGTGCCGCATATTGGCCGCCTAATCGTTGGGCCCGACCACCGTATACTCATCCCCTTATCTGCGGTATTGGGGGCACTTTTACTCACGCTTGCCGATATTATTGCTCGAGTGATTGTCGCACCTGCGGAGTTGCCCGTAGGCATTATTACCGCTTTGATGGGCGCACCTTTTTTTATCTGGCTTCTTATTCAGCAACGACAAACGATGGTGCACTAATGTCTCGTACGGCGCTTCATGTTCAACACCTTCACTATACCCTTGGCCAACGCCCACTGCTTCGCGACATCAATGTCGCGTTTCAAAGTGGACAGTTACATGTCTTACTCGGTCCGAACGGAGCAGGTAAAAGTACCTTGCTCAAACAGCTGATGAGTGAGCAACACCAACAAGGCGACGTATTGTTTTGGTCAGCGTCAAGAGCGACATGGCCTCGTGATACATTCGCGAGACAGGTTGCCTTTTTGCCGCAAACCAGCGGGTTAACCTTTGCGTTTACGGTAAAAGACGTCGTCGAAATGGGCGGCACACCATTAAAAGCAAACCGTAAACAAATCCAAGCGTTAGCCGAAGAGCAGCTACATCAATGGCACATATCTCATCTTGCACATCGTGCCTACCCCACTCTGTCGGGCGGTGAAAAACAGCGTGTACATATGGCGCGTATTTCCATGCAATTAGCGCATACTGAACCAACTCGTGCAATGATGATGCTTGATGAGCCGACATCTGCCCTTGATATTAGTCATCAACACCAAACGCTCATGCAGTGCCGGGCACTGGTTGATCAAGGAATGACCGTAATCATCGTACTTCACGACCTTAACCTTGCCAGTCGCTATGCTGATTACCTCTATTTTATGAAACAAGGCGAAATGGTTCTCTCAGGAACGCCTTGGCAATGCTTTACTCACCACCAGATGACTGAGATTTATCAACATCCACTGACAGTAATGACACACCCGAGGCATGCTTGCCCATTGATAGTGACGTAATGATAACTTTGTCGACTGTGAATAAAATGAGATCACTCTGCAAGAGCCTAGCTGGGTCACAAAACCACCTGTTGGTGATGCCTTGCTCATCAGACCAATTGCGACTAAGCGGCAACCTAAGTAAACTGAGACCGCAACCGATTAACTATGAGAATGGATGAAATCGGATTCGTTACCTTCGCAACCGTCTAATGGGCCGGGATTGTGAAAGACAGCGCCGCTGCGTTACAGCGGCGTTTTTCTGTAAGGTCGCGAGTAACGATCCCAAGGCTTCACAATATAGAAGAATTAAGATGGCAACGATTAAAGATGTCGCGCGTCTCGCGGGCGTTTCAACCACCACGGTTTCACACGTAATCAACAAGACCCGCTTTGTCGCAGAGAAAACAACCGAGAAGGTTTGGCAAGCCGTTGAAGACCTTAATTATGCGCCAAGTGCGGTCGCGCGTAGTTTAAAATGTAATACCACTCGCACGCTTGGTATGTTGGTGACCAAATCCACCAACCCTTTTTTCGCTGAACTGGTTCACGGCGTAGAAGATTATTGCTATGAGCAAGGTTATACCCTGATCCTATGTAATACCGAGGGTAACCTAGAAAAACAGCGTGACTATTTACGCATGTTGTCAGAAAAACGCGTCGATGGCTTGATTGTGGTGTGCTCCGATCTCAATGAAGATCTCATGCTACTGTTGGAAAAGAAACGCGATCTCCCGATGGTGGTAATGGATTGGGGGAGTCATCATATCGATACAGACCGTATAGAAGATAACGCTGAATTGGGCGGTTATTTGGCCACCAAACACTTTATTGACAATGGCCATACCCAAATCGGCTGCATTTCCGGTCAGATGAATAAAAATACCTGTAAACAACGGCTAGCCGGGTTTTACCGTGCACTGGATGAAGCCAATATAACGGCGAACCCTGACTGGATCGTAGAGGCTGATTTCGAGGCAGATCAGGCCAAAGTCGCTGCGCAACAGTTCATTGATATGACTCATCGTCCCACGGGCGTGTTTTGCTTCAACGATATTATGGCGCTCGCCGCAATTAGCACCTTTAACCAAGCGGGGTTGCAAGTACCTGAAGATATTTCTGTGATTGGTTATGACAATATTGATCTGACCGAGTATTACTCACCACCATTGACGACCGTGCACCAACCTAAACGGCGACTCGGTAAAACCGCTGTTAAACTCTTGCTTGCACGTATTAACAATAATGATACACAACAGCAAGTATTTGAAATGGATCTCGAACTCATTAGCCGAGAATCTGTAAAAACGATAACTTAGTGTTTTATAAAGTTTTTTTAAGCCACCATGCCATTGAGCGTGATGGCTTTTTTCACTCCTTTGAGCCAAAAAGAGCCTTTACTCTAACCTATCAATTGCAAACTTTTTGAACCAAAATCACATTTTGTGTGGTTAGTGAGGGCGACATCACTGTCTAACTATTATATGCTTATCCCTGTTTGAACAAGGCAAACCATGGCGAAAGCATGGGACGCAAAGCCACCGGCCTACGGACGCTGAACAATCTTATCAGCCAGTCACGGTAGCGGGGTTGCCAGCATCGTTGTTAAAAGCTGAAGACGGCGTCAATGCTATATGAGGTATCATTATTGATATTTTGATAACTTATTGACAATCCTGCCTGTTTGCCTTGTTACACTTACATATTATTTTTAGGCATTTGCATTCATCGAGATTGTTATTAATGGATAAACCAGCTTTAAAAGACGCGATGCGTTTATTTGCCGATTTTGGCAATATCAAATCCCGATCCATGTTCGGCGGATTTGGCTTATTTTGCGAAGACACCATGTTCGCCCTTGTCGTCAACAACACCCTTCACTTACGCGCCGGCAAAGAAAACGAAACCTTGCTTAAGAAACAGGGGCTTACTCCCTATGTCTATAAGAAACGTGGGTTTCCGGTGGTCACCAAGTACTTTGCCATTCCTGATGGTTGGTGGGATGATCACCAAAAACTCATCCATGAAGCTAAAAGTGCGCTAGATGTTGCCATTCGTGATCGTTCGCTAAAAAGCGAAGCCAGCCCATCGCGATTAAAAGATCTCCCTAATCTCCGATTAGCCACGGAAAGAATGCTGAAAAAGGCAGGAATCGACTCGCCTGAAACCCTTCATAAACAGGGTGCGGTCAACGCCTACAAAGCACTGGTATCTGCACACGATAAAGACCTTAGCTTGGAGCTATTATGGTCACTAGAAGGCGCGATTACTGGCAAACATTGGTCTGTGGTTCCACCTCAACGTCGCCAAGAATTATTACAACATTTAGAAAATTAATTCCTCACAATCCCCATACCTCTCTACCTTTTTTGTGAGCAATGTTCGCGTCCAACACCGCCTTTATGGCGGTGTCGCTTTTTCTACACGCGCTAAACGCTCAATAAATCATCATTCAAACTGATTTCTGACAAAATACGAAAGTTTCTTGCGATCGGTCGGGTCTGGTTAAAGGTACGATTAAGGACACAGTTCCTCAATGTAACCGACAAATCAGCCAGTTAATTCAGCTACAGTACCTAAAGTAATAACTGGGACCCATTTACTATCGGACGAGACACAGTATGCCAGTAAAAAAGATATTGCTTGGTTTAGTGGTGGTGGCGCTTGTAACACTTTGGTTCAGTTTAGATCTCAGCCAGTGGCTCACGCTTGAAAACGCCAAAGCACAACAAGTGGCATTGAATGATTACATTATCGAAAACGCGACCACCGCAAGCCTGGTGTTTTTTGTCGGCTATGTAGTGATGACCGCCCTATCCTTACCGGGTGCGGCAGTAGCGAGTTTATTGGGCGCAGCACTCTTTGGCTTTTGGTGGGCATTGGTGTTGGTCTCCTTTGCTAGCTCGATTGGCGCCACCCTCGCCTTCTTGGTGAGTCGCTTTATGTTGCGCGACTGGGTCCAAGCCAAATTTGGCAATAAGCTCGATACCATTAATCGTGGCATAGAGAAAGACGGTAGCTTGTATCTGTTAACCCTACGCCTGATCCCGATTTTCCCGTTTTTTCTGATTAACCTCGTGATGGGGCTAACGTCGTTCAAAACCCGCACCTTCTATTGGGTCAGTCAGCTCGGTATGTTGCCGGGTACCGCAGTCTACGTGAATGCAGGGACCCAACTGGCCCAAATCGACGCACTTGGCGACGTGGTGTCACCCTCGGTGCTTGGCTCACTCGCCTTGCTGGGTATCTTCCCACTGCTGGCAAAGTGGGTCATGGCTTGGATCACACGTCGTAAACGCTATCAAGGTTGGAACAAGCCCCATCAGTTTGACCGCAATATGGTAGTGATTGGTGCCGGTGCAGGCGGCTTGGTATCAAGTTATATCGCGGCGGTAGTGAAAGCGAAGGTTACGCTGGTCGAAAAAGGTTCGATGGGAGGAGACTGCCTAAACACAGGGTGTGTTCCCTCAAAAGCGCTGATCCGTGCGGCGAAAACCATGCGAGAAATTGGCAAGGCTAAGGCCTTTGGCATTCATACCCAAGCGCCAGCGGTTGATTTTCCGGCGGTCATGGCGAGGGTTAAGCAAGTCATTACCCAAATTGAGCCCCACGATTCGGTCGAGCGTTACACCAAGCTCGGCGTGGAGTGCGTGCAAGGCGAAGCACACATCGTCTCGCCATGGGAAGTCGAGGTGAATGGCGAACGCCTCACAACCCGCAACATCGTGATTGCGACCGGCGCACGCCCTATGTTGCCCCCGATTCCCGGTTTGGCTGAGGTCACGCATTACACCTCAGATACAATTTGGTCCCTGAATGACCTGCCGCCGCGGTTGTTGGTTTTGGGCGGGGGTCCCATTGGCGCAGAATTGGCACAAAGTTTTGCGTGTTTAGGCAGCCAAGTCACCCTCGCAGAAATGGCTGACCAACTTCTCAGCCGCGAAGATAAAGATGCCGCCCAGTTGGTTGAGAAGGCGTTAGAGCGTGACGGTGTCACGGTTTTAACACAGCACAAAGTCAAAGCATTTGAACACAATGATAATGAGCAAATCGCCTTACTCGACGGCCCTGACGGTGAGAAGTCTGTCTCATTTGATGCGGTGCTGGTCGCGTTAGGGCGCAGTGCCAACACCAAAGGCTTTGGTCTCGAAAAGCTCGATATTCCAGTGACCGAGCGTGGCACGATTCAAGTCAACGAGTATCTGAAAACCGCCTATCCAAATATCTATGCGGTAGGTGATGTAGCGGGGCCGTTTCAGCTCACCCACGCCAGTGCTCATCAAGCATGGTATGCCGCGGTGAATGCACTATTCGGGCAATTTAAACGCTTTCGAGCTGATTATTCAGTAATGCCTGCCGCGACCTATACATCGCCAGAAGTCGCGCGCGTGGGCATCAATGAAAAAGAAGCCAAAGCCAATCAGCAAGAGGTGGAAGTAACCTATTACGGCATTGATGATTTGGATCGCGCGATTGCTGATGGCAATGATCACGGGTTTATTAAGGTGCTGACACCAAAAGGAAAAGATACCATTCTGGGGGTGACTATTGTTGGCGAGCATGCGGGCGACTTGCTCGCAGAGTTTACTCTCGCCATGCGGCACGGGTTAGGACTAAATAAAATTTTGGGCACCGTCCATCCATATCCCACCATGAGTGAAGCGGTGAAGTATACCGCTGGGATGTGGAAACAAGCCCATGCGCCCGAGAAGCTGCTTAACTGGGTCGAAAAATATCATCGTTGGATGCGTCACTAATTGAAAAGGAAGATGACAATGAAACACTGGATAGCGGCGTTAACATTGGCAATTGTAAGTACCGCCAGTTTTACTGCCTCTGCGAGCGCGGAAAACGACCGTTGGGAAAGTATTGAGCAACAAGCCAAAGGTCAAACTGTTTACTTTAACGCATGGGGCGGCAATCAAGAGATCAATGCTTACCTGCGCTGGGCGAGTCGCGAGTTACAACGCGATTATGGTGTCACACTGAAACATGTCAAAGTGACGGATATCGCTGAAACCGTCAATCGCCTGCTTGCCGAAAAGACAGCGGGTAAGGATAGCGGCGGCAGTGTCGATATGGTGTGGATTAACGGCGAAAACTTCAAATCAATGAAGGAAAATGATTTGCTGTACGGTCCTTTTGTCAGCACGCTCCCCAATTGGAAAATTGTCGATAAAAGTTTACCGGTTGAAGAAGACTTCACTGAGCCAACAGACGGCCTCGAAGCACCTTGGGGGGTGGGACAGCTGGTGTTTATCCATGATCAGAAAACCTTGGCCAACCCACCTCGCTCTTTCGCCGAACTGTTAAGTTTGGCTAAAGCATACCCTGGCCGTATCAGTTACCCCAAACCACCCGAGTTTCATGGCACCAGTTTTTTGAAAGCCGCCCTGCTGGAACTTACCGATGTGCGCGAGGCACTTTACCTGCCGGTTGATGAGGTAGACTTTGACGCCGTGACCGCCCCACTGTGGCGCTATCTAGACCAACTACATCAAGTGGCATGGCGCGAAGGCGCTCAGTTCCCGTCAGGCAGTGCCGAAACTATGCAACTGTTGGACGATGGTGAGCTTCTCGTCGCGATAGCGTTTAACCCCAATGCGGCAAAAGCAGCGGTTGCCTCTGGAAAACTCGCCCCGTCAGCGCGTGCGTTTGCCTTTGACCAAGGCGCGCTATCGAATATTCACTTTATGGCGATTCCATACAACGCCAACGCAAAAGCCGGCGCTATGGTCGCTATCAATTTCTTGATGAGTGAAAAGGCACAACTGCGTAAAGCCGACACCCAAGTATGGGGCGATCCACCCGTGGTTAAGTTATCCGACATCGCCGAGGTCAGTCGCTTTAACACCCAACCCGAGCCACATCCAAGCTGGCAAACCGCGCTTGAGAGTGCGTGGCTGAAACGCTACGGCCAATAGTAAAGAGGCTGATATGGCACGTTTGCTGTTTGCCATCACCCTAACGGTGTGCTGCCTACCCTTGTTGCCAGGGGTGGGCGGCTTATTCGCGACCGCCTTTGCATTCTTACCCACACTAGGGCTGACGGAGGCTAACTTTAGCGGCTGGCAAGCTGTCATGGCATGGCCGGGGCTATCACAATCTATTCAGCTAACGCTCATCTCGGGATTAGGCAGTAGCCTGCTCGCGGTGGCGCTTAGCTTTATGATTTTACAGGCCACTTGGCAAACGCCCATTTGGCAGAAGATCAGTGCGCGCTTGCCTGCGCTACTGGCATTGCCACACGTCGCCTTTGCCATTGGTCTGGTTTTACTGCTTTCCCCCTCGGGTTGGCTGTTTCGCCTACTAAGTCCCCTTCTCGGTGATAACCCAGTGACTTGGGCGCTGGTACAAGACCCTTATGTTATTGGGCTCACCTTGGCGCTGACGCTAAAAGAAACCCCCTTTTTATTGTTGATGAGTCTGTCGGTGCTGCGTCAAATTGATGTCTCTCGGCTGACGATGGTATCAACCAGCCTCGGGTATAACCGCACCGCAACTTGGCTAAAAGTCATTCTCCCGCTTTGGCTGGCCAAAATGCGTTTCCCGATTTTTGCCGTCATCGCCTACAGCCTGTCAGTGGTTGATGTGGCGATGATCCTCGGGCCGAATACGCCGCCTACCTATGCAGTATTGGTATGGCAGTGGTTTAATGACCCGGATTTAGCACTATTGCCCAGAGCTTCAGCCGGTGCCCTGCTGTTATTTGCCCTGTGTGGCTTGGCCTTATTGCTATTTCGCTTTTTGGCATGGCTTGGTTGCCAATGTCTCAATCGCTGGCAATACACGGGGCGCCGCCACGCATGGTTACCCGGCAAATCACTCTGGTGGCCGGTGTTTATCACTCCCCTTGCGATTATACCTGTGTTGCTGATGTGGTCATTCGCGCTGCGCTGGTCATTTCCCGATTGGCTCCCGAGTCGATATAGCTTACGGTTCTGGGAGCAAGAGCTTAGCTATGTGTGGTCATTGGTGGGGAACAGCATCGTTCTAGCGGTGATCAGCGCCAGTGTCGCCTTGCTGTTTGCCATCGGATGTCTGGAACGTTCGGTCAATCAGCAACGCTCGGTGCCAAGAGCCGTCATCGCCATTCCGTTATTGGTTCCTCAACTCTCTATCTTGTTTGGCATTCAGGTGGCGGTGTATAGCCTTCCCGGCCAGTGGCACGTGCCGGCAACCCTTTGGGCTCACATTTTTTTCGCGTTTCCTTATGTGTACCTCGCACTCGATGGGCCGTGGCAGCAATTTGATATGCGGCTTATGCAAACCGCCAGAAGCCTCGGTGTCAGTGCCGCCCTTGCATGGTGGCGGATTAAACTGCCGCTGCTTTTGCCCGCCATTATCTTAGCGTGGGCGGTTGGCGCGAGTGTCAGTTTGGCGCAATATCTGCCCACACAATTGCTGGGCGCGGGACGCATTAATACTCTCACTACCGAGGCAGTCAGCTTATCGAGCGGCCTCGATCGTCGTATCAATGGCCTGTATGGACTGATGCAAGCGATGCTTCCCCTTATTGTTTTCGCCTTAGCCACTATGCTGAGCCGCATCGCTGAGCGTCGCCTTTTACCGACATCAACACCAACTTTCTCAGGAGCTCAACACCATGACACTGTGTGTCAACCAACTCACCATAAACGCGCCTGATCAATGCTTGGTGCGTGATTTGTCATTTTCGGTCGCCCCGGGAGAAATACTCACTGTGATGGGACCCAGTGGCTGCGGAAAATCGAGCCTGCTGAGCATATTGGCGGGACATATCCAACCACCCATGCATTACAGCGGTCAACTGACGTTAAATGGTGAGCCTTTTGATCACTTACCGCCAGAGCAGCGCCGTATCGGGATTTTGTTTCAAGATGATTTACTCTTCCCGCATTTAAATGTATGGCAAAACTTGGCGTTTGCCTTGCCATCCTCGATGAGCAAAGCGCAAAAACGCGATCAGGCCATCGCAACATTAGGCGATGTCAAATTAGCGGAGTTTGCCGATTATGCCCCCAGCCAGCTTTCGGGCGGCCAGCGCGCGCGGATCAGTGTGCTGCGTGCATTACTCGCCGCCCCCGATGCTATCTTGCTTGATGAGCCCTTTAGTAAGCTGGATAAGCCGCTGCGGCGGGATTTTCGGACCTTTGTTTTTGAACAAATCGCGCAGCGAAACATCCCTGCGTTGATTGTGACGCATGATGCCGAGGATATTGCGGACCCGAGCCGCTGTTTAAATTGGCCTAAACGCCCAGTTGACTCAGCAGTGCAAGAGGAGATGCAGAATGCTTGATCGTTACGCCATCGCGGTGATCCGCTGGCCATTGAAGCAAGCAGCGGTGCAGCTTACAAAATGGAGGGTAAAACCCAATACCGTCACGCTCTCAGGCTTTTTGATTGGCTTGCTAGCGGTGCCCGCTCTCGCGCTGCAAATGTATTGGCTGGCGCTTGTGTTTATTATCATTAATCGACTTTTCGATGGCCTCGATGGTGCGCTCGCCCGCGAGCAAGGACTCACGGACGCTGGGGGGTTTTTAGATATTACTCTCGATTTTATCTTCTACGCGGCGATCCCTTTTGGTTTTGCCCTAGCCGATCCGGCCAGCAACGCCATCGCTGCCAGTTTTTTACTGTTTTGCTTTATGGGGACAGGCGCAAGCTTTTTAGCGTTTGCGATCATGGCCAGCAAACACCAGATTGATAATCCGGTTTACGCCAACAAGTCGATGTATTATATCGGCGGGATCACCGAAGGGACGGAGACCATCGCCAGTTTTGTGTTGATGTGCCTTTTCCCAACATACATGGCGTGGATTGCCGGCGTTTTTGGCGCAGCCTGTTTAATCACCGCCGCCTCACGAGTTTGGGCGGGCTATCATACCTTGCATACACTCGATACGCCCTCCTCCTAGCTTATAGCCACTGGTGTTGCAGCTGCTCTTTATCGCCTAAGTAATCGAGCAGCCAGCGCACCGGTGGTGATTCTTTATCCGAGCGCCATGCAATACAGCACGGACTGCTTAATAGCGGCTCTTCAAGGGCAAGCTCCACCAACTCTCCTCGCGCAATCGCGTCTTCTGCCATATGTGACGGCATCACACCAATGCCCAGCCCGGCCTTAAAACATTGCATGGCACTGTGCCAATTGGGGACGGTAAGACGGCGCTGATTATCCAGTAGCCATGTCGTACGACGCGGCAAACGGCGCGAAGTGTCTTCCAAACAAATAGCCGGATACAGCGCAAGCTGCTCATTAGCCAGTGGCTGGGCACACTGGACGAGTGGATGCGACGGGCTCACCACAAACCGCCAGCGCAGGGTGCCCATTTCCCGATAGCGAAACGCGCCGCTCACTGGGACAGCAGCCGTGGCACCAATCGCAATATCGGCTCGATCATCAGCTAACGCATCCCATACGCCGTTAAACACTTCCATGGTTAGCAACAACTCGACATCAGGAAACGCATCGTAAAAATCCCGCACCAACGTATTGACGCTATCTTCGCGCACGACGTTATCCAGTGCTAACGAGACACTTTGTGTCCAACCGTTGGCAACACGTTGTGTTTGCTGGCGAATGGTTTCCATATTCTTAATCATCTCACGTGATTGAGAGACAAAGTATTCACCCGCCGGCGTCAACCGCACTTGGCGATGGAGTCGCTCAAACAGAGTAACGGCCAGTTTGTCTTCAATCTGTCGTACCGTGTAGCTCACCGCACTCGGCACCTTGTGCAATTCATCGGCCGCCGCAGAGAAACTTCCTCGCCGCGCAACCACATCGATCACATGAAAATCTTGGTAAGAAAACATTCAAATCAAATTTTTTGAAAGCAATGTTCAAATCATAGCGTTTCACAGCCAGCTTTGTCAGCCATAAACTATCTCTATGTCGAGTTTTCTATCAAGAGACAAAAAATGAACAAGCAAGTGCCGTTTATGACGCTACTGTGGCTAGCAGGGCTCAGTATGCTGGGCTTTTTAGCCACTGATATGTATTTACCTGCCTTTGAGGCGATGCGACTCGATTTGGCGACCTCTCCCGCCAATATTGGCCTCACCTTAAGTATCTTTTTGCTAGGGATGGCCTGTGGACAGCTGGTTTATGGCCCGCTGTCTGATCGCATCGGCCGCAAGCCCGCGCTACTGATTGGCCTGAGCCTTTATTTAGTCGCGACTGTGGTGTGTATTTTTGCTAATAACATTTATTTATTACTTGGCGCACGTCTAGTTCAAGCCTTAGGAGCATGTAGCGCTGCGGTAATTTGGCAAGCCGTGGTTATTGACCGCTATGAAGGCAAGCTGGGCCAAAAGGTGTTCGCAACCATCATGCCGCTCGTCGCTTTATCGCCAGCATTAGCGCCACTTATCGGCTCACACCTGCTCACCCTATATGATTGGCGCAGTATTTTTGTGGTTTTATTCGCGTTAGGAGTTGGTTTTGTTGCGTTTACCTTACGAGAAAAGGAAAGCCTTTCCAAGCCCACACAAGATACTAAAATTATTGATAAACTTGTAATTGACTATCAGCAAGTTTTTAAATCAAAAAAATTCATCGGTAACATGCTTATTT
The DNA here is from genome assembly GCF_027286325.1 of Salinivibrio kushneri. Lineage (NCBI taxonomy): Bacteria > Pseudomonadati > Pseudomonadota > Gammaproteobacteria > Vibrionales > Vibrionaceae > Salinivibrio > Salinivibrio kushneri. Next base: position 1,245,952 of record NZ_CP114588.1, on the reverse strand, counting down.
TCGCAGGTTGTTCCGCGGCATTTTTTGCCTACCTGACGGGATCACCGTTCGTGATGTCAGCCATGGGTTATACCGAAGCGGATATAGGTCTGAGCTATATTCCACAAACCATTGCTTTTGTCGTCGGTGGCTACGCCTGTCGTCATGCCCTCAACAAACTCAAAGATCACAGTATCTTGCCTTGGCTGCTTAAGCTGTTTGTCATCAGTGTCGTGGTTATCTTTTTGATCAGCTGGCGAACCGATGTCACCAACATCTGGGTGATTTTAGGTCCGTTCTGTTTCCTCGCGGCAGCGAACGGTGCCATCTACCCACTGGTCGTCAATCGCGCCTTGGAAGATTTCAAATCCTGTAGTGCGACCGCTGCGGGGCTGTTGAACTTCTTGCAAATGATGGTCTGCTTCGTGGCGAGCGCTGTGGTGTCTGCGTTTGCAGCCGCTGGCTTGATCGCAGTCACCACCGTCATGCTGTCAACCTGCGCGGTGGTCATTATTGGCTTTGGCTTGGTCTGGCATGCAAACCGTCAAGCTCAAACGCTAGCAGCCGCGTAATACCAGTGATTTTAGAGACTAAAAAGGCGTCTTTCGGGACGCCTTTTTTATCCTGCCAACTTTCAATCACGCAAATAGGCAACAAGCTCACCTTTCCCAATGGGAAGTACGCCCACATCAAGTTCAGGCTGTTGCTCAAGCCATCGCTTAAAAGGAGCAACGTCATCAGCGTGAGATAACACATTATCAACCACCAGCATGCCCTGAGGCTTGAGGAGTTGGAATAAGCGTGGCGCTATGGACAGGTACTGACTTCGGTCGGCATCAAGAAAAATGAGCTCGAACTGTCCCTCAAGTCGAGTAATCAAGTCACTCGCGTCGCCCAATTTCGCATCTATCCGGTTATCCATGCCGGCTTGCCTAAAGTGCTGCTGCGCTTGTTGGTGTTTTGCTTCATCGCGCTCAATCGTTACCACCTGCACGCTATTGCCGCCTGCGCGCGCGAGCCATAACGTTGAATAGCCCGTTGATGTACCGATTTCTAAAATACGGGTAGGCTGAATTTCATCCACTAACAGCGCTAAGAATTTTCCGGTTCCAGGCGTAATATTCAGCCATTTTTTACTTTTATCCTGTTGCAGGGCGTCGTTCTCTGTCCCCTGCATTTGCAGCTGTTCCAGTAAGGCGTTCATGGTTATTAATCCAAGACCAGGCTGCCGTTATCATCAAACTGCCAACAATCGCCATAAGCCACTTCCCAAAGATAGTTATCCGGATCGGCAAAGTAGCCGCTGTAGCCTCCCCAAAAAACGTCTTGTGCAGGTTTAACAATACGACCGCCACAACGCTCTGCCAGCGCCAGTACCTCGTCGACCTCTTCTTTGGATCGCGTGTTGTGCGCCAATGTGATGCCACCAAACCCTGTCTCGTTAACGGTGAGTCCAGGATTGATATCATCGGCTAACGAGTCAGCGGGATATAACGCTAATCGTGTGCCCGCGGTACTAAAAAACACAATTCCCTCTTCAGGGTGGTTGTGCGTTGGAAATCCCAGTTGGCGATAAAAATCATAAGAGTGAGAAAGATCTGCAACCCCCAATGTGATGATACTAATTCGTGCTTCCATACAATTGCTCCTTGGTTTAATCCGTCGGGGCGGTCAGTTTGTCTTTGCCTAACCATGAGAAGGCGCGCAGTAAGTGAGGTACAGCCCGATCAATGATCTCTCCATGCGCCATGACCAGGCGTTGCGGTGCCCAATTGACCACAGTGCGAATGTGCTTAGCTAGCTCGTCTTTATGAAACCAAAAACTCAATCGCCAATCGAGTGGCGTTTTACCATTGGGTGCTGTCACACCTGACCACTCGGCAATTTTACGCTTAAAAGGTGAAAATACCTCTGGGCGAAAATTTTCAATCAGATCAGTGACAATCAACGTTTGACTTTGCCGATGGAAAAACACGCATTCTGTCATTACTGGCGAGCCGGTAATCAAACACTGAGCGATTTCATCCTTCCAAGCTGGCTCCGGAACGTCCTCAAAGCAGTAGTCGAAACGCAGATCATCTCGCTTTTTTGCCACTTGTTGGGTACCCATTAATTGTGCGTCAGGAAACGCCTCAACCCATTCGGCTAAGTAAAGATGATGCAACTGGTTAGGGGCGATTAAATAACGCACTCTCCCTAACGACGATAGCTCACTGCGTAATGCGTCGGTAAGCTTTATCGGACTGTGAATCCACAGGGAGTGATCAGCAAGCCTCACCACCACCATACGTGTGGTGTAGGGCAAGGTAAAAAAAGGAACAGCCTCACCATCGGCAATCCAAATTGACGTATCAAGTTGATACACGGCATCCTCCTCATGGCCGACTTTACACTGTAGCTTGTCAGCCATGAGGCAAGTGTGCGAGCAGTCACAGCCTTACAGTGTATCTAACTCGACATGGCGATTGATGTTTTTCAGTGTGACTCCTGCAGCAGCAAGGCGAGATTGCACATCACTCACTACTGCTTGATAATCATCACTCCGTTCAAAGCCAGCTAGCGTTTGCTGGTCTTTAAACATCAGCCGCACAGTTAAGCTTTGTGGAAAGCGCTGATAATTCACCTCATGCGTCAGCCACTCGAACCCCTCGATATTTTCCATCGTGAGCTCACAAACCTCTGTCAGTGCCTCTCGAATCGCTTTGTCATATTTCTTGTCTGTTTTTCGCATGATGCTTCTCTTTTACTGCTCATTGCTCTTATGTTTGGGATCCGTGCGAGTGTGATCGACAAAAATCAGCCCTTCAGTGGCAAAACCCCGCTGTTTCGCCGCTGCAATAAACTGTTCCTTTACCGACTCCGAGACGGTTGGCGTGCGCGATAGCAGCCATAGATAATCGTGGTCAGGCCCCGAGATAAAGGCATATTGGTAATCATCATCCAGCTCAAACACCACATACGACCCATAGAAAGGCCCAAAGAATGAAACCTTCAGGTACCCCGTTTTATCATTTTCAACGAAGTACGCCTTGCCTTCCGCTTCTTGCCATTGGCCCTCTTCACGGCTGTAGCCACGATTAATCACTTTCACACCGCCATCTTCACGCAACGAATAGCTTGCAGTCACATCCGACAAGCCCCGTTCAAACGAGTGATCCAGTCGCGCCACTTCGTACCAAGTGCCTAAATAGCGGTTAAGCTCAAAGTCGTTGACGGGAGTGACTTGTTTCGGCATGCCTAAGCACCCGGTCAACATTAAGGATAATAACCCAATCATCCAGCCTCTTTTCATCGTTATTTTCCCTTTAAATCCGACATGGTTACTCTTACTCGAGAACATATTCAATGGTTTATACCCTTTGTCAATTTTTGGTCAACACGCTGTTTTTCTGCTTGCCAAGGTGTCAAGGCGGTGCTTATATAAGCGCTCTTTAGTCACAGAGGTAATCACAATCCATGGACAACGACCGATGTCGTGTTATGCCCTCCCCCGCTTCCTTTGAGGAGGCAATCGTATGTTAACACTCTTTATGGAACCCCAAACGTGGGTGGTCTTTTTTACCCTTCTAACCCTTGAGGTGGTGTTGGGTGTTGATAACTTAGTCTTTATTTCCGTATTGTGTGAGCGTCTCCCCAAAGAGAAACGCCGCTTCGCGCGTACCTTGGGTATTGGTCTCGCCGTGATCAGCCGGATTGGCTTGCTGCTCTCCATCGCTTGGGTCATGTCGTTGACTGCGCCACTGTTTACGATTGGTACGGAACCGGTTACCGTGAAAGACCTTATCATGCTGTTTGGTGGTGGCTTTTTGCTGCTAAAAAGTGCCAAAGAGCTGTGGGCATGGTTGGGTCATGGCGAGCTCGTGAGTCATTCGACACAAGTGCGCACCGGTATGGCAGTGATTTTGCTGCAAATCGTTGCGGTAGATGCGGTGTTCTCAATGGACTCAGTGATCACTGCGGTGGGTCTCACCCAAGATGTACCCGTGATGGTCGCCGCCATTATTACTGCCGCCATCATTATGATGATCGCGGCCGAACCCGTGAATAATCTGGTCAGTCGTTATCCTGGGTTTAAAACCTTGGCCTTGCTGTTCTTGGTGCTATTGGGCTTGCTGCTGATAGCCGAAGGTGCTGGTATTCATATCAACAAAGGCTACGTGTATGTTGCGATGGCATTTGGTTTGATACTTGAGCTCTGCCACATTCGATTGCGTAACAAGCAGCGCTTGAACATCAAGCGTATTCGCCCGCACTTTTCGTTAAAAGTGCCACCTCGGATTGCTGAAAGTCGTTAAATATCAGGGACCGTCGCCACACTTTTGATGGCGGCGGTCCTATCTTTAAATTGAATTTTTCCCACACAGCATTGACCCAGCTGCGCATAGTGCGCTTGGACATGTGCCACGAGCTGAGCAAGTGGCATGGTCTGCCCACTTAGCTGCCAGTGCTGACCGCCGTCTTGGCTCAGCCAGCAAACGCCTTGACTATCCACCAGCCGATCATCTTCTGTGATCACATTTTCGCTCAGCGCCTTAAGCGACGCCGGATCGGAGGCAAACGAGAGTTCGTCATCGCCATGCCAAATCAGGAGCGCCGGATAGTCAAGAAACGTATTCATCGCTTGGGCTTAAACATGGCCAGGTTGAGTTCAACAGACGGGCCCATCCAACCGACATGGTCAGTGTGATCTATGTAGTCATCGCCCGTCACGCCATGCAAAAACACGGTTAAATCGCCCCGATGCGCCTCAAGCCATGCCATCACCTCATCGAACGCAGCGTTGTCAAAAGCGATTTGAAAGCTCCACTTTGGGTGTGGGCCAACGCATTTGCGATGAAAGCGGCCAAGGTCGATAGGCAGTGACGATGCCGCCGCGGCTTGATAGATGGTATCCGCCTGCGCTTCGGTATCGGCCTCATAGTAGACATGCGCGTGGTAAGCCTGATGGACATTGGGAAAAGAGTAAGAAGATGACATAAACGCAATGCAAATTAACAGAATGAAGTGAACAATAGTTTACTCTAAGCACGCAATGATAAACAGACGATACCGATAAAGAGACTCGGATGGGGGCGAATATGTTTGCTCACGAATACGCATGTTATGCTGAGAATGAACAATCATACAACGATTAAAGGAGTCATCATGATTCAGCAAGGACAACCTTTACCTAGCGCGACGCTCAGTGAACTCACCGCTGAAGGAATGCAGACCCACGACATTCCTGCCCTTTTTGCCAACAAGAAGGTAGTACTATTCGCTGTTCCTGGCGCGTTCACCCCGACCTGTTCCGAGTCGCACTTACCGGGTTTTGTGGTGAAAGCGGATGAGATTAAAGGAAAAGGCGTCGATATGATTGCTTGCGTCTCCGTCAACGATGCCTTTGTGATGCAGGCATGGGGCGAAGCACAAAACGCCAATCAGATTCATATGCTGGCCGACGGTGATGGCAGCTTTACCCAAGCGCTAGGCCTGGAAATGGACTCAGGGAAGTTTGGGGGTATTCGCTCGCAGCGCTATGCGATGGTGATTGACAACGGCATCGTCACGCATTTGAACGTTGAAGCGCCAAAAAGCTTTGACGTCTCCAGTGCCGAGGCGATTCTCGCCCTGCTGTAGCAGTTAAGTAGCGGTGGCGTTTTCTCGCCACCGCTTCGCTATTCACACTGACTTTTCAGTGACTTTACGACGAAGCACATACTTTTGCACTTTGCCTGTCGATGTTTTCGGGAGCGCAGTAAAGATCACCTTTTTCGGCGCCTTGAAGTGCGCCATCTGCTCTCGGCAAAAAGCAATAATGTCAGCTTCGGTCACGGCGGATGCTTCGGTCGTTTTAACAAACGCACAGGGGACCTCACCCCATTTTTCATCGGGCATCGCAATCACCGCCACTTCTTCAATATCAGGGTGACGGTACAGGACATCTTCCACTTCGATACTGGAAATGTTCTCCCCGCCACTAATGATAATGTCTTTGAGTCTGTCCTTGATTTCGATGTAATTATCGGCATGCCATACCGCTAAGTCGCCAGTGCGAAACCAGCCGTTACTCATGGCGTCTTCCGTCGCGCTTGGATTCTTTAGGTAGCCTTTCATCACAATATTACCGCGAACAAAAATCTCACCCAGCGTGCCACCATCTTTTGCCACTGGTTTAAACGTCACCGGATCGGCAACCATCAGTCCACCTTGCATCGGGGCCCGTACACCTTGGCGTGCTTTCATGCGTGCTTTTTCTTGTTGCGAGAGTTGATCCCAGTGATGTTGCCAGTCACACACCACACAAGGGCCGTAAGTTTCAGTGAGGCCATAAACGTGGGTCACTTCAATCCCCATCGCTTCCATCCCTTCAATCACAGAAGCCGGTGGTGCCGCCCCTGCGGTCATCGCTTTAACCGTATGATGAATCTCAGCTTTTAGCGCCGGATCCGCGTTATTCATCATGTTCAGCACAATCGGCGCACCACAAAAATGGGTCACTTTGTGAGTTTTTATCGCATCAAAGATAGGCTCTGCCCTGACATGCCGTAGACTAACACTCACCCCCGCTGTTGCGGCCACCGTCCATGGAAAACACCAACCATTACAGTGGAACATGGGTAGCGTCCAAAGATAAACAGGATGCGCATCCATATTCCAAGACAACACATTACTCACCGCGTTCAGATAGGCGCCGCGATGGTGATACACTACCCCTTTGGGGTTGCCGGTTGTGCCTGAGGTGTAATTAAGTGAAATGGCCTGCCATTCATCGTCTGGCAATGCGTACTGATAATCACCATCGCCTTGAGCTAAAAAGGTTTCGTACGTAGTCTCACTGATACATTCGCCATGTGGATAGAGCGGATCATCAATCGCAATCACCAGTGGACGGTGTTTGATCATTTTTAACGCCCGTTTTGCGACGGCTGTCATCTCTTTGTCGACGATAAAGACTTTGCTTTCTGCATGTTCAAGGATAAACGCGACGGTTTCCGCTTCCAGCCGGGTATTAATGGTATTGAGTACGCCACCTGTCATCGGCACGCTAAAATGCAACTCAAACACTTCGGGCAGATTGGGGGCCATCACCGATACCGTATCACCTAGCCCGATGCCGGCTTGACGTAATGCCGAAGCAAATTGACGGCATCGCTGATCCACTTGCTGCCAACTCCAGCATAGATGACCATGAACGCTAGCCGGATAATCTGGATAGACGCTAGCAGCTCGCTCGAGGAAAGAAAGTGGACTCAATGTTTGATAGTTGGCTGGACTTTTGTCCAAGCCAAGCTCATAGATGTTACTGGCTGACATAACGCGCTCCTTGCTGACTTTGTCTAGATAACTAGATCAACCTAGCATGTCATCAAGCTTGCGCTATTCAACTTAAGTCGATATGGCGGCGATAACGCAAAAAAGGCCCAGCAATGCTGAGCCTCGGTAATAAATGATGCGTGAAGTTAGAAGTGTAATGACGCTCCGAGAACGACTTTGCGCTCTTCGCCCAACGTGGTTTTATTTTGTACACCACCAGCGAGATAGCTTTCGTTGAAGAGGTTTTCAACATTCACACTCAGTTTCAAGTCCGTTTGTTCACCGGCTTTGATGGTATGGCCCACACCTGCATTCACGGTGGTGTAACCTGGCTTATGATAGGTATTTTTCATATCGCCATAACGATCACCGACATAACGCGCACCTACGTTCACATAGGTTTGGTTATCGACATCATAGCGAGACCAAATGCTGGCGCCCCACTCTGGCGTATCGGCAGGCTGTTTGCCATCGTTCGCAGGATTGAACGGGTCTTCGGTGCGTGCATCTAAATACGTCGCTGAGCTATGCACTGACCAACTATCCGTCACTTGACCGGCAAGGCTGACCTCAACCCCTTTATGCGTTTGTTTACCTAATTGTGTGGTGCGTGAAGTGAGACTGCCTTGTCCGGTGATTGCCTCTTTGACCACTTTATTTTCCTGTTCAATTTGGAACAAGGCGGCACTGAATAACGCTTGGTCGTTCAATAACGATTGTTTATAGCCAAACTCGTAAAGCTTACCTTTCACCGGCTTTAGCGCCATGCCGTCATTAATATCGGTATCACTATCAACCGGATTTTTCGGCTCAAAGCTCTCAGAATAAGTCACGTACAGCGTTTTTTCCGGTGACGGATGATACATTACCGCGGCTTTAGGCAACACGTTATAATACGTATCCGTCTCGTTATCCTCGCGATCGTAGCGAAGCCCTGCAAGCAGCTGCCATTGTGGATTCAATGTCATTAAGTCTTGCGCATAAAAGCCAATGGAATCAGTAGGCTCAGGATCACGCGCAGTTGCTGTGCCATAATGAATATCCGGCTCCGGATACGCACCACCAATCACGGCGGTTTGGTTTTTCTTCATTACACGCTGACCGACATAGTCATTACGCAGCGCATTGGCGCCAATCAGCACGTGGTGATCGATATTCCCGAACTGAAATGCACCGGTGACATCAATATAAGCCGTATCCAGTACCCAATTGTCGTGACGGTCCATGGCAAAGTATTTGAACGATTGGGTATTCGCGTCGTACGTTTCGCGCTGTCCGAATCCTTCATGGTAATGACGTTTGTAGTCTTGGCGATTGTAGCCTGATTTGACTTTCCAATCCGGCGTTAATTGGCTGACAATATCGACTCCGTAGTTCTCGACATCAATGTCCATGAACGACCAAGGCGCTTCCCAGATAAATTGGCTACCCAGTTGCGGTTTACCATTGATGATGTTGGCGCCGTTATCGCTATTACTGTCATCAATCACGCGATCATAATGAAGAGAAAGCTGGGTATCGGGCGTGATGTCGTAATCTAGCATCAAGCCTGCAATTTGGCGGTCGAGCTCAGGTTCACTGCCATCTAAATAGCGACGTGATGATCCCTCGCTTTGTTTCGATAGCACCATCCGGCCACGTAAGGTGCCGCTCTCGTTGAGAGAGCCCGACGCATCAGCGACGGTGTGTTGATAATCGTTAGTACCGACTTTCTGGCTGATTGACGCTTGGAACGCAGCTGTTGGTCGTTTGGTGACCATATTCACCAGACCGCCCGGTGCGGACTTGCCATAGAGCAAACCTGCTGGCCCTTTTAACACCTCAACGCGTTCCATCAGCTCAACAGGATGTCGATAATAAGACCATTGCTGCTGGCCATTACGCAGGTAGCCTGTTCCGGTATCAAGTTCAAAACCACGGAGCATGAAAATCTCACGATTGCGGTCCGTACCCCCTACACCAATGCTGGCGTCATTTACCAACACATCTCCTAATGTTGTCGCGTTTTGCTCTTGAATCAGCGTTTGATCCATCACAGCCACTTGGCCCGCTGTTTCTAGTTGGCTGACATCCATTCGCATCGCCGTTTCATTGCTATTAGCCTTAAAACGTGCCTGATGGCCTTCAACCACATAGACTTCATCAACGGGTTCTGTCGGGTTGGTTGCGGCTGTACTGTTAAGGGGTGACAGCGCGACAGCCACAAAAACGGCAAGGGGGTGTTTCTTCAACATGAGACTTCCTGTAGCTAACGATTATTTGAACGCATTGGAACATAAACAATAACCAGTCTCATTTCTATTTGTTTTCACCCATACGCAACTGTTTGCGCTTTTTTTCGTCAGCATTGTATAAATTATGTTACAAAGCTGTGAGGTTTCATCAACTTACTGATGATCGACCGTTTGATATCTTCGGCCTATACCTTGTAGCCAGAGAGCGAGATCTTGCGTGGCTATGACCCAAGTTTGATCATGACAAAAAGGCTGGCATTCCACCGCTTGGACGTGCCATATCGCATTCGCGATCACCAAACTAACGCGATGCTCGGGATCGTTCATCACATCAAATACCGATACGGCACCTGATTGCGCCTGCAAATAGGTTTCGAGTTGCTGCGACGAGGCAAACGATAAGCGAGACGTGCCCAAGGCTTTACTCAATCCGGCTAAATTAACGGTGGCTTTGCCCGGTAATACCACCAAGAAAAACTGTTTCCCTTTTCTGTCTTTCAACAGCAAGTTCTTAGTCGGGTTTGCATCAGTATGCAAACCGAGCGCGTCTGCTTGTTCACACGTATAGACAGGCTGATGGCGGTATATATTTACTGAAATACCGTGCGCTTTGAGGCTTTGAAGCAGCGCAGCCTGTTGACCTGAAAGTGGTGGCGTCCCTGTCATGATCTTCCCTATTTTAGCTAGTTCGTCTCCATCCGAGCCTTATAGGCACAGACCCGTTAGATTTATAGTACGCCCAGAGAGACCGGATTCACTATTAGGCTTTCTTATGTGACTTAAGAATAATTAAATACACTTATTTAGAATAAAAATGTAACTTTATCGCAACGTTAATCACAAGGAGAGAAACATGGTACTCAAGGTGAGTTTTCACTCGGGTCGTCAAGTGACCTATCATCGACATGCTAAAAAGCTACACAGTCATTTAGCGACGACCAAACTGCCCACACGCTGGACCAAGCACCCTCTACCCTCTGTGCGTAGCACGCGATAACGCATTACTCCGACGTGGATTGCGGCTGGGGCTGCGAGGTAACTGACTGAAAGTACTTTGCACGGAGCGCTTGTAACTCACCACGTTGAGCCGCACTGTCCAAATATTCGTCAATCTGCGCCACTAAGTCATTCGCTTGTGGCGCATAACGGCTGATCTGAGCATGAAATGCTTTAGGATTAGGTAGAGAGATATAGGCAAGATCGCGTGAAAATTGATAAAGCCCCAAGCGAATGCCACCCAATACAGGCTGTATTTCGCTGGCAAGAAAGCGGCACCGTCCCGCTTCCAACATCCGCAAGGCTTGCTGCAAGGTATTGGCTTCAAACCTCGGCTTAGGGTTATCGCCAAAGCCGGCATAGTTGTAGCCATTCACACCACACACAGAGTCCGATACGGGCAATCTTGGCCGCACATTAGCCGCTGGATCACCGATATATAGATATCCGAGAGAGATAGAATACAAGGGCGTTGTCAGTCGACTGTACTGCGCTCGCTCAGGTTTATAACTCGCATCCCAAGTAAGGTCACAACGGCCAGACTCTCTTGCCAGCTCATGCTGCACGCGCGCCCAAGGCATAAATACAAGTTGATAAGTAATGTCGTTACTCTCTAGTGCGGAAAGCACTAAATCGGTCGCATAACCCGTTAAGGTGTCCGCTTTTTGCTGCCTCGTTTCTCCCTGCCAATAGGTGTAAGGTGGCCAAGGACTCCCGTCACCCACACAAACATTGAGCGGATCTGAGGTTGCCGACCAAACTTGAAAAGAAAGCATGGTCAGCCAAACGATCGTTAGCCTTCGTACCCAGTTGGTCATTAAGTCGCATTTCACGTTGGTTACTTCGCAATCAGTATAACCGAATGTTTTGTTGTGTCAGCGCAGTAAAGCGTCCATGTTTGCGATACGTCATACCCTCAACCATCAAACCAATACACGCCCCTCTATTTATTGACGAGCACATCTTGATGTGGTTTGAAAATGACACTGTCACGCAACTGTTGTATGAGTGCAATGGCAGCCCCCGATAAATCACCGTGACGCTGATGCAACGTAATTTCAGTATTGGGGAGTTTCGGTAATCCTTCCTCTTCGCCAAGTGCCCTAAGCCCTTCCCCCATCATCGATGGCGTCAACACCGTAATCGCCAGCCCTGCACGAACCGCTGACGAAAGCCCTGACAAACTTGCGCTTGAATACGCAATGCGATGGGTAATACCGGCTGATGTTAAGGCCGCCAGTGCACGCTCTCGAAAAATACACACCCCTTGCTTAGACAGCGCCAAAGGTAGAGGTTGGCGCTGATGCGTATCGTGCCCCACACCCGTGACCCACGTCATCGGCTCGGCGCGCAATACTTCACCACCCGGGCTGTTAGGCTGACGTGTCGTTATCGCGATATCTAGCGCACCGGCTTTTACTTCTTGTACCAGTTCGACACTCAAACCACAGCTCACCTCAAGCTCTACCCCTGGATAACGAGCCTCAAACATAGAGAGTGCCTCAGGAAGATAGATTAAGTAGTCATCGGGGATCCCTAAACGAACGACGCCGTCTAGCCGTTGGTCGGTCATCTCTTGCCAAGCGAGCGCATTTTGCCTGAGTAGCTGTCTGGCATGGGCCAATAACCGCTCACCTGCAGGAGTAGGCAGTACAGCAGTCTGCCCTCGTTGCAGCAGCGGTTTTTCAAATAGCGCCTCAAGCCGTTTCATATGTGCACTCACGGTAGATTGCGCAAGGTATAAGCTCTCTCCTGCTCGGGTAAAGCTGCCCTTTTCTACCACGGTAACAAAGGTTTTAAGAACCACGAGATCGAGCTCTCGCACGGTGCTTGACTCATGCATCATGATTTGTGATGACCTTATTATAAAAATTCGTTTTCATGATTGTAGCGTTTTCGCCAAAGTACACCAACACATTCACTGAACACAGAGATAAGGAGAGACGCGATGAATCAGAAGAAATCGCCTCAATATCAGTCATCTCGAGATTCGTTTCCCGCACTGTATATGCCTGCGATGCCACCAATGGCTTGGATTAACGGTCGCTCGAAAAAAAGAACACGTTAACCCGACAATTTATCACTCACAGGCAAATAAACTCATTATGCGTCACGAACAATCATCAATAAGCGCGGGCATTAACCCGCCGGTATTTTATCCTGCCGCCGCTTTAATCGCGGCTTTTGTTATTTTTACCATTAGCATGCCAGATACCGCCGGCGCGCTGTTTGGTAGCGCGCAAGCTTGGATCATCGACACCTTTGGCTGGTTTTACTTACTCGCGATGGGGCTATACCTTGGCCTGGCCTTGATTTTTGCACTGAGCCGCTATGGCCAATTTAAGCTGGGCCCGGATCACAGTGAGCCCGAGTTCAGCTACCACTCATGGTTTGCGATGCTTTTTTCTGCTGGCATGGGAATCGGGTTGATTTTCTATGGGGTTGCCGAGCCAGTATTTCACTATGCGACGCCAGTGGTTGGCGAGGGTAATACCGCAGAAGCGGCTAAAGCTGCAATGCGCATGACCTTTTTCCATTGGGGATTACACGCATGGGGCGTTTATGCCATTGTCGCTCTTGCCCTCGCCTATTTTAGTTTTCGCCATCGTTTACCCCTGCGCATTAGCTCGGCGCTTTATCCTCTAATTGGCAAACGTATTCATGGCCCTATTGGTTATACCGTCGACGTATTTGCAGTTTTTGGCACCATGTTTGGTATTGCTACCTCTTTGGGCTTGGGCGTGATGCAAATAAACGCGGGCTTAAACTATTTATTTGATATTCCAACCACAACCAGTGTGCAATTAGTGTTGATTGCTTGTGTGACAGGACTCGCCACCATCTCAGTCGTGCTAGGACTCGATGGCGGCATCCGTCGGCTATCTGATTTAAACCTCTGGCTAGCGGTTGCCTTGTTACTTTTTGTCGTGGCGGTGGGGCCTACCCTCTTTATTTTCGAAACGTTGGGGCAAAATATTGGCACCTATTTGTCATCAATGGTTGATATGACATTTAATGCTTACGCCTACACGGGTGATGAGAGTACAGATGGCTTCTTAGGGGGTTGGACACTCTTTTACTGGGCGTGGTTTATCGCTTGGTCACCGTTTGTAGGGATGTTTATCGCAAGGATATCTCGCGGTCGGACAATTCGCGAATTCATTCTAGGTGTTATTTTTGTCCCTGTCGGTGTCACCTTTATTTGGCTAACTGTGTTTGGCGATACCGCGCTACACGGTATTCTTACCAACACTATGCCAAACTTGGTAGACCAAGTGTTTGCCAACAGTTCAACATCGTTATTCCATTTTTTGGATAACTTCCCGTTGGCGGGGGTATCCTCCGTGATTGCAACCTTATTAGTGATCACCTTTTTTGTCACCTCATCCGATTCGGGTTCGTTGGTGATTGATACCTTAACGTCCAAGGACAATGGCGAGTCGCCGGTAAAATTGCGTATATTCTGGGCACTCGCTGAAGGTTTAGTTGCCTCAGCGTTAGTCGTGGCTGGCGGTAGCAATGTGTTATCTGCACTGCAAGCGGCCTCTCTGACTTCGGCACTGCCTTTTGCAGTCATTTTACTCGCCGTTGGCTTTGGTTTGCTTAAAGCCTTAAAAATGGAGGCGCTCAAACGTGATAGCCTTCAGCATCTGGCGACGATACCGGGCAATGTGACACGCCATAGCCCACATTACGCAGAAAACTGGCAAAATCGTCTACAAACCTTGGTTGCTTCACCTGAGTGGCAGGAAATTGCGGTGATGTTGGATAAAACCATTGAGCCCGCGATGCGTGCGGTCGCTGAAGAGCTTGAGAAACAGGCGCTGGATGTCAGTATCAACCGCGAACACGATCGCTGCTATCTGCGAGTTCACCACGGTAATGACCCTGATTTTATTTACGGAGTACGAGCCCGTGCCTACGCGAGCCACACATTTAACCTGAAAACCTTAGCGGATAATGAGACATTGGATACGCCACATCATTATCGCGCAGAGGTATTCTTGCGAGAAGGTGGACAACAATACAATATTGCGGGCTATAACCAAGCGCAAGTGATTGAAGATATGCTGGATCACTACGAAAAGCATCTGCACTTTCTGCACGTGATCAATAGCTAAATCTTATTTTGTCGACTCACTAGCGCCGCCTTTGGGCGGCGCTTCATCCTTGTCGAGCGTTTACGGCGCTCACACCTTGCCAATCTTCCAACTCTTGTTCGGGGTGCTCGGCTCTAAATTGCTGATACAACGCAATGCCCTGCGGATCTTCCAGCACATCAACCGTCACCCCTTTCTCTTGCAGCATCGTCTCGTTACCGCTCGCACTGGTGACATCCCCCACCACCACGCGAGAGAAACCGCGCATGGTGATCAATGTCGCACACACATCGCATGGGCTTAAACTGGTAAACAAGGTTGTTTGGCTAAAATCAATTCGCCCGGCATCACGTATTGCGGCCGTTTCACCGTGGTTGTAGGGGTGATTCTCTTGCACCAAGGTGTTGTGTCCTTTACCCACAATTTGGCGGGTCTCATTGTCAATAATCACCGCGCCGATGGGGCATCCTCCTTCTTCAGCGCTTTTTTGGGCTAGCAGCACCGCAATGCGCATCAAGTCCGCATCAGTTAGTTTTTGGCTGAAGCTGTTATCCACCAGCACCGGCAAACTGCGCGTTGGCATATGTGCCATGGCACGCAGCGCCGCTTCGCTCACCGTACTGTTTGCATTTAATAGCATCCGCTCTCTCCTTATTCCATCTGACAGATAACGTTAAGCTGCGTCATACCACAAGATCATCAATTTACTCCCAATTAATGAACCAAACAGTGATAAGGTTTGTATTGGTCAATTCGATATTTGTTATTGGTTTAATCGACCTTTTGCGCCTTCGTCTGTACTTGTTAGCCAAGGGTGGTGATAGCAACTCTGTTCAGGGATTTTTATGATAAAACGTTTGATTATTATGTTAGTCGCATGTGGTCTCCTTTTTGGGGGAATTTTTGCTTACAAAGCGGTAGGCAACCATTTTATGAACCAATTCTTTGACAACATGCCTGCCCCTACGGTCACCGTGACGGCCACCACAGTCTCAACCCACCCTTGGCGAGAACAACAAACCACCATTGGTAGCTTTGCGGCCATTAATGACACCCAGCTAACCACCGAGGCAAGCGGCATCGTCAACAATATCTTGTTCGACAATGCGACATCGGTGAAAAAGGGACAATTACTGGTCACCTTGGATGCCAGTGTTGATGAAGCAGAGCTTCGTCGGCTCGAGTCCGTCGCAGAGCTTGCTCAACTTGAGTTGAGACGCTATCAACGGCTGTTTAAAGACAAAAATGTCTCTGAATCTGAGCTAAAGCGCAAAGAAAGTGAAGCCAAGCAAGCGATCGCCGCCGTCGACAGCCAAAAAGCGCGCATCGAGCAAAAGGCATTAACCGCGCCTTTCGACGGCATCATTGGCATCCGAGAAGTCAGTCTTGGCCAACTCATTGCGCCGGGGACAGCCGTTGCGACACTCACGTCAGTGACTCCCATCCACCTCAACTTTACCTTACCCGAGCAGCAGCTCAGCACGCTGAGAAATGGCCAAACCGTTTCTGCCACGATTAGCGCACAGCCCGACGAGGTCTTTACCGGCACAGTGACTGCGATTTCGCCGGTTGTCACGCCCTCGAGTCGCAGTGTCGACATTCAAGCTACCTTTGACAACCCAGATACCATTTTACGGTCAGGCATGTTCGCACGCGTGAGTCTTGATCAAGGTGAAGAAACGCAAAATGTCTTGCTGGCACCACAAAGCGCGATTCAATTTAACCCGTATGGCAACGCGGTATTCGTGATCCAAGAGCAAGACGATGCATTGACGGTCCAACAGCGCTTTGTGCAAACGGGCGCGCGCCGCGGTGACATGATTGTGATTAAAGACGGCCTTCAACCCGGTGACCGTATCGTTACCTCCGGCCTCCTCAAGCTCCGTAATGGCAGCAACATCAAGATCAGTGACAACGAACGAGTTCAGCCAAGCGAAGATCTTGATCCCAACGTTGTGAATCAATAGGAGCGATTCGATGCGATTTACCGACGTCTTTATCAAGAAACCCGTTTTGGCCTCCGTAGTGAGCCTATTCATTATCTTGCTCGGCTTACGCGCTATCACGGACATGAATGTACGCCAATTCCCCGAGATCAAAAATGCGGTGGTGAGTGTCTCTACCACTTATATCGGTGCAGATGCTGATTTGATTCAAGGGTTTATCACCACGCCGCTAGAGCGTGAAATTGCTGCCTCCGAAGGGATTGATTACTTAGTCTCGACTTCAACCGCCGGTGTGAGCACCATTGAGGCCTACTTGCGTCTCGATTACGATCCGAATGAAGCACTCACGCAAATTGCTGCACAGGTGAATAAGGTGCGCTCTGAGCTACCAGATGATGCCCGTGAGCCCGTCGTTACCCTGCAGGTGGGGGAAACCGTCGCGGCAATGTACCTCGCCTTCTACTCTGACGTCCTCACTGACAATCAAATTACCGATTACTTGGTCCGGGTGGTCGAGCCACAACTGTCGACGATTCCCGGTGTCCAGCGTGCTGATGTGTTGGGTGCCAGTAGCTTTGCGATGCGGATCTGGCTCGACTCGGTCAAAATGGCCGCTTACGATCTCACAGGCACGGATGTGATTGCCGCCCTGCGCAGCAATAATGTGCTTGCTACGCTGGGGCGCACCAAAGGCCAAGACGTGGCGATTGATTTGAACGCTGCCACTGACATTCATGACGTTAAGCAATTTGAAGATTTGGTGATCAGCAGTGATGGCCAATCTGTTGTGCGTTTGAGTGATGTGGCAACCGTTGAGCTCGGCGCCGAAAGTTACCAAACGTCGGTGAACTTTAATGGGCTTGATGCCACCTTTATCGGCATCGAAGTCTCGCCAGATGCCAACGCGCTGGATGTGATTGAGGCGGTGAATCAGGTGTGGGATGCCGACATTACCACCCAATTGCCTCAAGGGCTATCGGCGTATATCGCCTATGACTCAACCGAGTATATTGATAACGCCATTGATGAAGTGGTGATATCGATTATTCTCGCCTTAGCCATCGTGGTGTTTGTCATCTATGGCTTTTTGGGGTCGTTACGCTCAGTGATTATTCCTGCGGTCGCGATCCCCGTATCGCTCATCGGCACCTTCTTTTTAATGTGGCTGCTAGGGTTTTCCATCAACCTACTGACACTGCTTGCCATGGTGCTTGCAATCGGTGTGGTGGTCGATGATGCGATTATCATGCTTGAAAACGTGCACCGCCATATCGAAGAAGGCAAAAGCCGAACACAAGCCGCGCTTGAGGGCGCGCGCGAACTGGCGTGGCCGATTATCACCATGTCGACCACCTTGGTCGCAGTATTCCTGCCCATCGGCTTTGTTGGTGGCTTAACCGGGGTACTGTTTGTTGAATTTGCCTTTACCCTCGCCGCGTCGGTGATCTTATCCGGAGTGGTGGCGCTTACGCTCTCGCCCATGATGTGTGCCTATGTGCTCAAGCCCTATCAGGCGGATAAAGCGACCCAAGAGCGCTCCCTTGAGCACTGGCTGGATAAGCAGTTTGACCGATTGCATCATCGCTACCAACGCACACTCCATAGCTTGTTGAATACCAATGCGGTGATCCTTACGTTTGGCGCGATTGTTTTAGTGTCTTGCTATTTCTTGTTTATCACCAGTCCCTCTGAGCTTGAGCCCGCTGAAGACCAAGGGTTTGTGTTCTCCATCCTCGAAGCCGACAGCCAAACCACGCTGGATGCGTTGTCTGCCAGTACTGACGAATTAAACCGACTGATTGACGATGTACCAGAAATCGACAACGTCTTTATTATCAATGGCTCTGGCGGCACCAATAACGCAATCGCGGGTATTGTACTTGCGCCATGGGATGAGCGAGAGCGCAGTACCCAAGCGATCTTGGAAAACGAAATCCAACCCTTTATGGACAGCCAACCAAGCTTAAGTAGCTTTGCCTTGGTGCCCCCTTCACTGCCGTCTCCGGGAGGCGGGACGCCGGTTGAATTTATTATCGGTTCGACACAACCCTTTGAAGCGATTAATGAAGTGGCGAACAATATCGTGGGCAAAGCGATGCAAACGGGGCGCTTTATCTTTGTCGATACCGATCTGAGCATTGACCGCCCCAAACAAACGGTCAACATCGACCGTGAAAAGGCGGCTTTGATGGGCGTGAGCATGCAACAGCTTGCCGCGGATATGGGCTCATTGTTATCTGGGGCTGATGCGGGACGCTTTTCACTGGAAAACCGCTCTTACCGAGTGATCCCCCAAGTGGCGCGTAATGAACGTCTCACGCCAGAACAATTGCGCCAGTTTTATACCCGCAACCAAGACGGTGAATTGGTTCAGCTATCAACGTTAGTGACCTTAGAGGAAAGTGTGCAGCCCCAAGCATTGCGCGGTTTTCAGCAGCTGAATGCGGTGAAAATTTCCGGTGTGCCTCGCCCTGGCGTGCCTTTGGGGGAAGCGCTGGGTGTACTCGAAGAGATTGCAGCGACAGAATTGCCAGCAGGCTTTAGTGTCGATTATGCCGGACAGTCACGCCAGTTTATGAGCGAAGGCCAGCAACTGGTCGTGACCTTCTTCTTTGCTTTGATTGTGATTTTCTTGATCTTAGCGGCGCAGTTTGAGTCGTTTAAAAACGCGATCATTATTTTGGTCACCGTGCCAATGAGTGTCTGTGGCGCGCTGATATTTATCAGCCTCGGATTTACCACCTTGAACATATACACCCAAGTCGGCTTGCTTACCCTCGTTGGCCTGATTGCTAAACACGGGATACTGATCGTCGAGTTCGCCAATCAGCTCCAACAAGAAGGACGAACCAAACGTGAGGCGATTGAAGAAGCGACCGCCATCCGTTTGCGCCCGATCTTGATGACCACGGCAGCGACGGTGCTCGCCATGATCCCGCTCTTAATTGCCTCAGGAGCCGGCGCAGGCGCCCGTTTTGCGATGGGATTAGTGATTGCCAGTGGGATGACATTGGGCACCTTGTTCACCCTGTTCGTGGTGCCTGCCATGTATCTGTTCTTAGCCAAAACCATCACGCCGGCATCCACCGAGTTATCGCCAGCGCACACGCACCATAGTGATTAATCGAAAAATCGTACCTATTGGGGCCACTGAAACGTGGCCCCTTTTATATCGGAAATCAGCCCTTTTATGCCTGATTACGCGCTAAGAGGATGTAAAACGCGCGAGGACGAATTCCACCAGCAATCGAACGCGCAAAGGCACTTGTTCGCGGTCTCGATAGAGCAAAAATAGCGTACGCGCTCGACTGCACCATTGCGGCAATACGCGCTGTAATTCGCCCTGTTCTATCAAAGGTAGCGCGGAATAATCAGGAATATAGCCAATGCCAAATCCGGCCTGCACGGCATGGGTTAACATTTCAATTTCATCCACTTCGGCACGTATGCCCGTGGTGGCTTGATAATCAAACGCTTCCCCCGTTTGATGGTGTGTGAGCTCCCAAACCGTCATCGGATGACAAATCACCACCGGCTGACCACTCAGATCATTGGGTGAGCGCACGTCGTGATAGTCACTGTCAGGACTGGCACACAAAATGAAGTGAATATCGGTTAGCGGCCGTGCAATCCAATTTTCTACCACTGGATTCCCAACCCGAAACACCACATCCATGCCTTCCGCTTCAATATCTATCAAGCTATTGGAAAAGTTAAGATCCAGTTGAATCTCGGGGTACTCACGCATAAAGTCGAAAAAGACCCGGCGTAAAAACTGTTTACCGGCATTGATCGGTGCGCTAATACGAATTTTGCCTTGGGGGTGATGTTTCTCACTGACGAGATCATCATTGAGTGCCTGCAACTCATCGAACAATCCTGCGGCACGATCAAAGTAGCGATGACCAATTTGGGTCAGCGAGATACGATGTGCATCGCGATTGAGTAAACGCAGAGCAAGATCCTGTTCAAGCTGGCGAATACGACGACTTAGGGTGGATTGTGGCATGGCAAGCTGCTGCGCCGCGGCTTTAAAGCTCCCTAGCTGCGCCACGGTACAAAAACAGCGCAAATCGTCTAACGAATAGTTAGGTTTCATATTTGGAATCTACCGTTCTGATATTGCCGGTTTATTCATATTTTGAAACTTATACACTAGCGCACATCACTCAACAAGTCAGGTCTTGCTATGACAACTACTGCTTCACTGTGGAAAGCCGTTGCCCTTCTCATTTTATGTGCCTTTTTTTGGGGCAGCACGTTTCCAATTGGTAAAGATGCGCTGAATGAAGTGAATGCGCTCACCTTGGTCTTTTGGCGCTTTGCCGTCGCCGCAATGTGTCTAGGCGTTTATCTCAAGCTCACCCGTACCCGCGTCCCCACACTCAGCGCTAAACAATGGCTGTGGGCAACCACCGTCAGCGCCGTAGGCATTGGCGGCCTGAACCTCTGTTTGTTCACTGGGCTCGAGTATACCCAAGCGACCAATGGGTCATTAATCATGGCGCTCAACCCGCTAGTCACTTCACTTATCGCCTGTATCGCGATTCGCGCATTGCCACGTAAAGGGCAAGTTTTCAGCTTGGTGGTGAGTTTATCTGGCGTGCTTGTGGTGATCACCAATGGTCAATGGCAGATGCTCAGCCAATTAAACTTTAACCAAGGCGATCAGATGATTTTTACTGGCATGTTTGCATGGAGTGCATACACCTTCTTCAGCCAAGGCATTGGCCGCTGGATGCCGGTGATCCCCTACACGTTTTTGGGCATGCTGAGTGGCACAACCGTCATTGGTATCATGTGTGCACTGACCCCAAAGGTTCATCCATTTGGCGAAGTCTGGGCTGCAAGTCCGCTGGCCGTCTCCGAACTCCTGTATATCGGTGTGCTGGGTACTGTCGCCGGTTACTTACTCTGGCTCAACGGTGTGCGCCATCTAGGTTCAGCCAATGCGGCACTCTTTTTTAACTTTGTGCCTGTGTTCGCGGTACTCACCGCATTTTTGATGGGACAAGCCGTGAGCCAACTTCAGGTGGTGGGCATTGTGATTGTGATCGCTGGGCTATTGCTGCCACGCCTCCCTCACCCACGCTATTGGCGCGTTGCTCGCGTCGCGTAGTCGTACTGGTGTAATACAATTAAATGTTAATGGGGGCGCACCATGGAGTCATGGCCACAATGCGCTGCCCATTATTGGTATGCACTATCTTGCAAACCGAGTAACGCTATATGGGTGCATGTCGACGTCCGGGGTTTCTCCGTCCATCATTTGCCCTAGCAATTTTCCTGTGGCTGGGCCTAGCGTAAATCCTTGATGTCCGTGGCCAAAGGCTAACCACAGCCCTTTTCGTTCGGGTGCCTCACCTATCACCGGCTTCATGTCGGGCATGCATGGACGCCCACCTTTCCATGGCGTTTCATCAACACGTTCACCGATCGGATACAAAGCCCGCGCTTCTTGCTCGGCGGCTAGAAGCTGACTCTGATCCATGGGCGCATCCAAGGCGGTTAGCTCTGCGCCCGTAGTTAAACGGACACCTGCGCGCATCGGTGCTAATAAGTACCCCACTTCGGCATCCATGATCCAATGATTAAGCGGCTTTTTCTCATCGCTTTGGTAATGCATATGATAGCCACGCTTGGTAAACAGAGGCACTTCCAGACCTTGTTGACGCAACCAGTAAGAGGACCAAGGGCCCATTGCCATTACGACTTGGTCAGCATGTAACTGACCGTCATCGGTATTAATCACCCATTGTTCGCCACTTTGTTGCAATGATTGCAAGTTCGCGAGCTTTACCTCACCGCCCTTAGCGATGACATCGTCGGCATAAGCCTTAACCAAGGCGCCAGGATCAGTGACAGTCCAGGGTTGCTTCCAGTGGATTGCACCTGCAACCGGGGCAGTTAAACTGGGCTCCATTCGCGCCACTTGCTCACCGTCTAGCACCTGGTATTCCACGCCGTAGAGCGCCTTATCTGACGCAGCTCGCGCACACTCTTCGTCTAAGGCTTTTTGGGTGCGGAATAGCTTTAGGTAACCCTCTTTACGGATCAATGACTCCGCTTGAGCCGATGTAATCATCTCCTCATGAGTCTCTAAAGATTGCATGATTAGCGCCGCATACTCTGGCACCAATTGTTTATATTTACTCTCACTGGAATAGTGCCAATATTGTAATAACGGGTGGGCGGCTCGGATCACACTGGTGGGACGGTAGCGGATGTCGACGGAACGATTCGGCAATACACGCAACAAGGTGGCAAGATCACGCGGAAAGGCATAAGGCCTCACTGCTTCGCGCTGAATGATCCCGGCATTGCCAAACGAGGTCTCTTGTCCGGGGCTCACCCTATCAATAACTGTGACATCGTAACCTCGGTTTAAAAGGTGCCACGCCACCGACACACCGACCATGCCTGCACCTAATACCACTACCCGTTTTGCCATACTTCGCTCCCTGAATAACTTGAAATTATGCGTTTATTGTACTTTTCTCTGATAAATGACAGGTGTTTGCTTTTTGCTCATAAGTTACAATCTTTTAACCCACGCGGGTAGAGGCGTTTCACAATTTATCTCACAGTTTTTCTACCACTATGAGTGCCTGACATGTGCGCTCAAGCAAGCGAATCGCTATCAATGAAACAATTCACTGTTTTTACTGATTCCAGCTAACTAGCGCACACTTCCAGCAGAGAAACAGGGACACGTGGTTACTATTTACACCTAGCTATGTGAGAGTGATGGAACACATTCGACGTAGAAGGAAGCAATATGGCTGACTATGATCCAAACAAAGGCTTCGTCGCCATCCTGGGATGGAGCCTAAATGCAATTGATGCGATTAGCCGTTTCGATCGTAAATATGTCGTTGTTGCCCCAACATGGGCAGAAGAGTATGCCAAAGAACACGATATCCCCTATTTACCGTGGGACTTTGAGCGCCTCAACGATCGCTCATTTGAAATTGCCACCACCTTGCAAGAAATGGGTGTCGATGTCGCCATTCCACTGTTCGAAGAAACCGTAGAGTGGGCCGGCGCTATTAACGCCGTGCTGCTTAAAAACCCCAAACTGATGGGACAGTCACTTCTCTTCCGTGATAAGTCTTTGATGAAACGCCGTGCACAAATCGGCGGTATTCGGGTTGGGATCTTTGAAGAAGCGCAAGACAAATCTGATGTCGTTCGTTTTCTACGTCGAGTTAACCAAGCGTTGCTCAAACTTGATGGCGACCCCAACGATCCCATTCACCTGAAAGCCTTTGACAAAGCTGGCTGCGAAGGCCATTGGATGGTGCGTGAGCCTGATGATCTCGACCGTGTCTCCGATGAAGAGTTTCCGCTATTGATGGAAAGCCACCTCGATGGTTGGGAGTTCGCGGTCGAAGCATTTATTAAAAACCGCAAGATCCAGTTTCTAAACATCTCCGAATACGTCACTCTCGGCTACTCAGTGTTTGTTCCTGCCTCCCCCGAGTTGGAAAAATATCGGGAAAAAGTGACCCAGGAAATCGAGAAGCTGATCGAAGCGTTTGATATTGATTTTGGCTTTATCCACCCTGAATACTTTGTGACCAACGATGGGCAAATGTACTTCGGTGAAGTGGCTTACCGCCCACCCGGTTTCCAAGGCTTTGAAATTATTGAACGTGTCTACGATTTTAACTGCTATCAAGGCATGGTCGTCGCCTTCGACCCACACACGACTGATGAGGAGCTAGAGGCCTTTTTCCCAACGCCTATCAAAGATGCAAAAGGGGTCGCAGGTACCTTTGGGGTCTATCCAAGACGCCGGGTGGTGAGTCAATTAGCCATTCCTGAAGAGACCGAGAATCACGAGTACTTTGAGTTCCATGAACTACAATCACCGATGGAAGGGAAAGTGCCTAAACGCAGTGCATTTGGCACACACTGGGGCTTGCTACACTTTTATGGTGAAGACCCACACGTTATGCGTGACTTATTAAAAGCACAGGAAGATCTTGATTTCTATGTCTAGCTTACTGAATAAGCTTGATCATGCCGTTGAACAACTTGGTCAAGTGAGTTCCATCGCCAAAGCACGCCACCAATTTCATGTGATTGATATTTGTGGGCGTGTATTGGCGCAGGATGACGGCATTAACCAACTGTACTCTCGCATTGTCTCGCTCACAGAGGCAGGCCTTTTTGAGGGCACAGATTGGGGGCAGCCCGAGTATCTCGTACCGAATCTCGTGCCAGACACACTCGCGCATGCCGACAAAGCCACCGTGGTGCTAGATTGTCTCAGCCAGCTTCGAATGCTGGCTATCGTCGAGGGGAAGCTCTCTTCCCCGCCTTTTTCCCAACAAGAAGCACACCAATTTCTTGCCAAAGTCTTAAGCCTCAATTTAGCACTCGTAATGGGTCTTACCGATGAGTCGAGCCGTATTCGACTCGGCGCAACGGCCCCTGCCATTAGCACCCTATATCGTTTTATTCTCAGCCATTTGGGCTATGAAACCATTCTCAGCGAGCTGGTTGATGAAGTTTGGCGTGTACTCGCGCAGCGCCCCATTCAGGTCAATCCAATTAAGGCGATGATCAATCAGATTTCTATCTTGGTGTCGCAAGAACAGATTAACTTAGGTGAAGCCAAGCTCGGCATCGATCGCCTTGTTAGTGCGTTATACGGCCCAACCCAGGGCTGCTATGACGATCCGGGGTTGGACGCTTACTGCGAGCGTTTGAATGCAATGGACAGCAATGCTTTGCAACAGGAGGCGATGGGCTTTGCACGGGCGATGCACGATGTCGGTTTAGCCTCTGATTACCACGCCATATTTTTACGATGGTTACTGGACAATGAGGGCAGCGACACACTCCCCACCGCGCTAGGTTTAAGTAATACTGGTTTAGACTGCCTAGTGACCTATCGTCAGCTTGTGCACACACTGATCCAGGAAGCCATTTATCCGCAAACCGCGCAAGCTGTGTATGGTTTGGCAATGATGCTGGAGCGGGGTGTACTGTTCGATGCGCCTGTCGCCCCGAGTCTGTGGCGCCAGATTCATCTCAATCTGCATCCAGACGTCGCTGCGACGCTTACCCTCGCCTTTGGTGACCAGCTACCTGCGCGCGTTCACCTGCTAGCAGGTGTCATGTCAGTGCTTGGCCAGCCGCTGGGTGTGGCTCAAGGTAACAATCCGACTTGCCAATCGGCACGCGCGATATCCATGTGGGCATATAATGACCCCGATTACCTACTCAACTGTATTGTGCAAGTGGCGTGTAACCAAAGCCTCCGCATGCATTTTGAAGGACAATCGTTAGACTCTCATACCCTCTTGCAGGGACTAAGCACCGCGTTACCATTTGATACCGATCCAGTTTCAGTTGTCCTCGTCCCACATCTGGACAAACTTTATATTGAAATGGGTCGGCTTTGTGTTAATCGTGAGCAAGACCCGCATAAATGGATCAACCCCGAGTTCCATGGTTGGTACGTGGGACGAGAGTTCATGATTGCGGTTGACGTTAAAACAGGACAACTCAAAGAGTTTGATAGTTTTATCGAGCGCTTCTACCGCAGTTATCATCCACTTTATAACGGCAATATCCCCGTTATACACCCCCAACCGGTAGGGATCGCCGTCACCAGCAGCCAGGGTCGATTTGTCGGCTGGCATGCAATCACTTTGATACGTATTGCCCTCGATCAAGACAGCATCATGCGGGTGTATTTCTACAACCCCAATAATGATAGCGGCCAAGACTGGGGACATGGCGTCGTGGTGTCAACGCAAGGGAAAGGAGAACAGTACGGGGAAGCCTCCCTGCCCTTTGAGCAATTTTTGTCCCGTCTATACCTATACCACGACGACACCATCCAGGTCGGTGTTAAAAGCGCACTGCCGGACGATGCGATTAATGAGATAAAGCGTATGGCTCTCGAGAGCTGGGCGCAGGATCGCGTAGAAAACAGCCCGGACATCGCTGTTAATGGCTAACAACCAACCTGTTCAGTGCTAGCTATCCCACTGAACAGGTGGTTATTATTTATTCAACCAGGCCTTTAAGTGTCAAAGACTTATCCCCACCTATTAGTGTAAGTTGATAAAAAATGAGGCTACACAACCATGGATGCGCCACATTCACCACTGAAAACACCGCCTCAGACCTCAAACGCTGAGGGGAAAACGCGTCGCGTAGGCGTTGAGATAGAGCTCAGTGGCCTAGAACTGGATACCATCACCCAATTAGTGGCTGATTTTTTCTCTCTTAGCGTTAAACGTGGTGGCCGGTATGACCGTCGCTTGGACGGAGACAAAGCCGGAGACTGGGTGGTTGAGCTCGACTATGCCAAACTCAAGCGCTTGGGACAAAGCGATCGCAGTGAAAACACCGTGACCAATCGACTGGATCAATCCGCCGAAGATCTCTTGGCATGGGCGGCAAAAGCCTTTGTCCCCGTAGAAATTGTCGGCCCACCTCTCCCGCTTGACCGCTTGCAAGAGGTTGACCGACTCATTGCTCATCTCCGCCAGCAAGGCGCTGAAGGAACCGAAGACAGCCCAGTTTATGCATTCGGCATGCAGCTCAATCCAGAGCTGCCTGATTTAACTGCCAAGACAATCTGTGCGCATTTAAAAGCATTTTTATGTTTGTATGACTGGCTTTTAAAACGGGCCGACATTGATCTATCGCGACGTCTAACCAACTACGTCGACCCTTTCCCGAAAGCATATATTGAACGTGTGCTAGCCGCTGATTATTGGCCGGATCTGAATACCCTGATTGATGACTACCTTGCGGATAATCCCACGCGAAACCGTGCGCTAGATATGCTGCCCTTATTCACTCACCTTGATGCTGAGCGAGTGAATAAAGTCATTAATGATGGGCTCACACAAGCGCGGCCCACGTTTCATTATCGGTTGCCGGATAGCAAAGTCAGCCAACCAAACTGGGGCATTCACGAAGCATGGAACGATTGGGTGGAAGTCGAAAAACTCGCCGCCGATCCTGCGCGATTGGACGCATGTTGCAAAGCCTATTTGGGCTATCTCAACGACCCATTAGCGCGTATCGTCAATAACTGGGCGGAAAAGGTGCACAATTTATGGATAAACCCGTCATCGCAATAACCGGCCCGAGTAAAGGCGCAAGGCTGCCACGTTTTTTTGTTGCCGCGGCAGTTAAACTTTACGGTGGCAAACCGTTACAGTTGCACCCCGGAACCGCCTTAGATCCAGACGCCTATCATGGCGTAGTGATTACCGGCGGGCATGATGTCGAGCCTGTTTTGTATGCTGCGGAGCCCGAAGTCAAACCCAACTACGATTCTGAACGCGATGCCCTGGAGAGCGCGGTTATCAAAAGCGCGCTAGCAAGCCAAAAGCCCTTGCTGGGGATTTGCCGTGGTGCGCAACTTCTCAACATTTGCTTAGGCGGCACCTTGCACCAAAGCTTGCGCGAGCAACGTAAAAAAACCTCTCATCGCTGGACAATATTCCCGATGAAAACCTTGTGTATATTGCGTGATGTCAACGGCCACATCCAGCAACGACTGGGACAAGGCAGACGCAAAATAAACAGCCTGCACAACCAAGCGATTAACGCGTTAGGCGAGGATTTAACGGTTAGCGCACGTGATTTAGATGGCATTGTACAAGCCATTGAGTCGCCCAACCGCCCCTATACACTGGGGGTTCAGTGGCATCCGGAATTTTTGCTGTATCTTGGCTGTCAGCGTGCGCTGTTCAAAGGCTTAGTCGAGCACGCAACGCGCTTCCAGCAGCAACAAGCGGCCTCTCAGTAAACATGTCTGTTAGTTGGTGAAAAACAAAAACGCCGAGGCACATTCGCTCGGCGTTATCAGGTAGCGATTAACGCTTTGACCGCGCGTTCAGTCGCTTCTCTATTTGGCGTTTTTCCCACTTATCACCAAAGAGATCGACAATGCCCAGAGCACTGACACCGTGGCTGACCACTGCAATCCCCCATCCCATTGCAGCCCACCAAGCCCAGTAATAGCCGGGGCTAGTTTGCCAGTTGATAATAAACAAAATCGCCATCACGACCACATAGCGCGTCAAATGAGAATAAAACCCGCCGAGGGCACGGACGCGATTGGCAATCGCTCTTTCTTCAGAACTGATTGAAGTATCTGCCTGCATGTCTGTCTCCTTTTGCAAATCAGTAATGTCGATATCAAACACAGCAGCCAACGATTTCAGCGACTCCAATCCGGGTTTGTGGCCGCGCTCGATACGTTGAATCGTTCGAACACTTAACCCACTAAATTGTGCTAATTGGTCTTGCGACCACCCTTTTTGAACTCTGAGTGCTTTCACGTTCATCCTTGCTCCTTTGTGCTCTTCCCTATCGACACTATGCAAAATGGGGGCGACATTACCACGACAGCATCCCGACACCTTAACGACAGTTATTTAAAATCAATCACTTACAAAAAACCACCCAATAGCCAATCCGCGTATTTTACCCTTAGCAAAAGGTATCAATATACAAGGCTTCGACCTTATCGCGCGCCCACTGCGTTTTACGCAAAAATTTCAACGATGATTTCATCGAAGGATCGTTAGAAAAACAGTTCACATTGATGTGTTGGTAGAGGCCTGACCAACCATAGTGTTCAACCAAACGGGTCAAAATCGTTTGTAGGGTTAACCCGTGCAGCGGGTTATTAGGTTGTGTATCCATAAGGGTTCTCAGCAACTCGAGCACGCGCTCGTCAATAAAAGCGCTACTCTACGTGACGATATTGCAAAACGCGAGATCAACTGATCCACTCAGTCTTATTTCATTCCGCCACTTTAGCATAAACCACAGTGCTAGAAATGGCGCCGCTCGGCAAGATACGGTCATTGGTAAGAGTCGCCTCTTGGTGATACCCACAACGCTCGGCCACCGCGCGGCTGCGGGTGTTTTCGTAGGCGGTTTTGATTTCAACTCGCTTGGCATTAAGGCCATCAAACGCGTACTGCTCTAGCGTCCTCACCGCTTCGCTCATATAGCCAAGGCCTTCTTTAGAGCTCCGCAGCCAATAGCCTATTTCAAAATAAGGAATCGCGATATTACGGATGATTAAGCTGATCACACCCACCAGTTGCCCCGTCGACTTTTCAAAAATCGAGTAGCGTAGCTCATTAATAAACATGTCGAAGTCATCAATCGCTTGTTGGGTGTTTTCAACTGAGCTCGATTCGGTCAGCGCGTGCGGAAGCCAATCCATAAAAGGAGCAAGGGTGTGCTGGCTTTCCAATACGGCTTCTAAAATGAAAGGCTGATGGGTCATATTGGGTGCCACCAGCAACAGACGATCGCTGTCCAGTTGGTCTACGCGCGGGGAGTCATCCATTAATGTCCACCCAGTACCGCGCCAATGATTCATTGAACACTTCACCATCGATGATGTTTTCTAACATGCCGCCATTGGCTTCAATCACTTTGCGCGATGCCATATTGTCTTCATTCGCGGTAATGAGGGCGCGAATGATCCCCAGTTCTCTTGCCTTGGGCAGCGCTAAGGCTAACATTTGCTTGCCGCATCCGCGTCCACGATATGACGGCGCAATATCGTAACCAATGTGTCCGGCTTCTTGAGATAGAAATGGCGTATTAATGTGATGGCGGATCCGAATTGCGCCAATGATTTGTGGCTCAGCATCAAGCAGCCAAAAATGACTACACGGCACATAACCTTTACGAAGGTTTTTACCCAATGACTCATCCGTTAACCGCGTCACGTAAGTGGGGAAATCGTCTTTCCCCGGTCGATAATAACCGGCATTCTCGGGGTCAAACTGAGCAAAATCATCATAAAAGCGCGTAAAGGCTGCTTGATGATGGTGTGCGGGGACGACTAATTCCATGTGCTTGTTCCAATTCCTGTCTTAAAGCTAGGCTATCTCATTGATATTGAGAAATAAACATCCTTGTCTCTCTTGTTGTTTTAGTTCAGCGCCTTAACCATGGTGGTGGCGCCTGAAAAGCCAACCAGCCATTTTAGGTGCGGAAAGCGGTCTTCTTTAGTGGCGACAAAACCTTTGGCTTGATAGAGCTTGCGGGCTCTGGGGTTACTATCAATCACATCCAACCGAACGCTTTCAAAGCCATGTGCTTGGGCATAATCGAGAATGGCATCCAATAATTGGGAGCCAATCCCCTGACCACGTATCGCGCTATCAACAGCAATGCCATCCATCACCAATTCATTGTGTGCCGCTTTACGCTCAAACAACGCCAATATCGCGCAGGCCCAAATGCCTTTGATAGGCCCCAAACTATCGATCAACTGTTTCGCGCCCATGCCCTGTGTCAGTGCGCCGGCTTGAGTTTGAAACCCAGCCAACCCCACCACCTTGCCGTTTTGCATAGCAGCAAACGAAAAGTCTGGAACAAAACACTGGGACAACACCGCCACGCGCGCTGCCTGATTAGGGATTGCCCGTGCAAACTTCATCCCAAACGCCTGCTCATAGAGCTCAGCCACTTTTTGTGCTTGCTCAAGTGGCCATCCTTGCCGGATCGCTATATCCATTGGCTCCCCTCAATCTTCTTCAATAAAAAACACTCACACACTTATCTTGACGTAAAGATTTTTAGCAATTATCTTTACATCAAGACAAATAATTAATCACAACTTAATCAGTTCAGCATGGTTTAACCACAAGCGTATAACAGCCACCCTTTTTACTGGCTATTGCGCGGCATAAGGACACACAGGAGTCATAACATGGAGACTAACACAATGAATATAATCGTATTTGGTGCCACGGGCGATATTGGCAGTCGAATTGTGTCGGAAGCGTTGCAACGCGGCCATAAGGTCACAGCAGTGACACGTAACGAGGCGGCATTCAGCAAGCTACCCGACGGCGTAAAACCTGTCGCCGCCAATTTGAGCGATGCGGACAAGGTGGCATCGGTAATGGCTAGTCATGATCTTGCCATTACGGCGTTACGTCCACCGACAGGCGAAGAAGCACAATTACCCGTGTTAACCCAAGCAGTCGTCCAAGGCGCAGCACATCATCAAATGCGCGTTCTGATTGTCGGCGGTGCCGCTCGACTGATGATTCCGGGCACTGACGGTGAAACCGTGTTAAACGCAGAGGGCTTTCTTCCCGCCTCAGCGGTTGAGATTGCACGCGCGTGCCAAGTGCAATATGAACAGTGCCTCGCCAGCCAAGATGTGATTTGGAGCTACCTCTCACCTGCCGCCATGATCGCACCTGGCACACGCACCGGTCAGTACACATTGGGGACAGACACCTTAGTGACAGATAGTGACGGACAGTCTCGCATTTCAATGGAAGACTTCGCGGTCGCCATGCTTGATGAGGCCGAAACCCCTAAGCATTTGCAACAAGCATTTACTGTGGGTTACCAATAATCAAAGTAAGAGCCAGCGGCCGAGTGTAGGCGCTGGCTTTTGCTTTCCAATATGTAACGCTAATCAGCCTCACTACTGAGCCACTGCTGTTTTTGCGTCACCTTGTCACAAATGTATTCACCAATCGGCATCGCAGAGGTCGCGGCTGGCGATGGCGCATTGCACACGTGTAAACTCCGCGCACTTTCGGCAAACAGAAAGTCGTGTACCAAGGTGCCGTCACTTAGCACCGCTTGAGCTCGGATCCCCGCAGGATAAGGCTTCAAATCCTTAGCTTTTATTGTCGGACAGTATTTATTGACTTGTTTGACGTAGCCCGGCTTCCACCACGAGTTTTTCAGCTCGACCAAGCCAGTCTTTAAGTTGTTGATGGTCACTTTCCAAAAGCCCGCAAACGTTAGCATTTGCCAGGTATCTTTTAGACTGAGATTGACCTTGCCATAGCCTTCTCGCTTCCAGCCTTGCACAGCGTTAGGTCCCACCGTAATGGAGCCGTCTATCATCCGCGTGAGATGGACACCTAAAAAAGGTAAGTCGGGATCGGGAATCGGATAGATAAGGTGATTCACAAAGCCTTGGTACTGGCTCGCAAGTTGATAGTACTCACCGCGGTAAGGGATAATTTGAAACGCGGTTGGGATCCCCATCATTTTGGTCATTCTATCTGCCATCAACCCACTGCATGTCACCACAAATTGGCATTGAATCGTCAGGCGCTCCCCGCTTGCTTGGCAATGGAGAGTGACTTGTTCAACCGCTTCGCTGGCTCCAATCACTCCTGTACTGAGTTGGGTGACACCGCCGAGCGCTTCAAACTCACACACCATTTGCTCGGTCACCCGCCGATAGTCAACAATGCTGGTCGCGCGAACCGCAATGGCACCTAAGCCTTTAACATTCGGCTCTTCAGCATGAAGCTCCGCCGCATCCAGCCAGCGCACGTCGATATCATTAGTTAAGCAACGTTCATAGAGCGCCTGCATCCGAGCCATCTCTTGCTCGTTGGTGGCGACCAATAGCTTGCCGCAGTTTTCGACCGCAATACCGTGTTTGGCGCAAAACTCAATGGTCAGTGCCGCCCCTCGTTTACAGAAGTCGGCTTTTAAACTGCCTGGTGGATAATAGACACCCGCGTGGATCACGCCACTGTTATGCCCGGTTTGGTGCTGGGCAACGCTTGCCTCTTTTTCCACCAGCAGCACAGAGCAGCCAGGATAACGCTGTTTTAACTGCCAAGCCGTGGACGCGCCAACAATACCACCACCGACAACTACATAATCATAAACAGATTTCATACACGCCTCATGACACTGGCAGCTGAGATTGTTGCAACTGATACTTGCGCCCACTGTATATAAACAGGCTCACAAACCCAACGACGCTCACTAAGCGAAGCCACAACGGAATATCGTGCCACACTAATAAGGCACCAATCATTAATAGACAAAGGCGGCTTAGCCAGTTAATCGGCCCTTCAAGATACCCTTCAATCGCGCCAATTAAGGCATACGTGCCAATAATGGCAAAAAAGCCAACCTCTAACACCGAGGCGATATCCCAGCTGACCAAGCTGGTATAAGCAATGAGCAAAGGCACGAGATACAAGCCTTTGGCAATTTTCCACGCCATCAGCCCGGTTCGCATCGGCGGCGTTTTAGCAATGGTGGCCGCCGCAAATGCCGTCAAACAAAACGGTGGCGTCACGTTACTGTCTTGCGATAACCAAAAAATAATCAAGTGCGCAGCAAGCAGAGCCAAACTGACCGCCTCCAGCCCTAAGCTTTGCTCTAACAAAGTTTCCATAAAGTCAGCCGGCACTAAGGCAACCATTTGCTTAGCGGTTTCCATGGTCATGGGCGCATTTAAAAGATCGAGTTTGTCTGGGGCCGCCAACATAAATATCGCCTTGGCTTGCTCGGGAAGCTGGCCTGATACCAGCAGCTCCAACAATTGGTTTTCAGCGATAAGCTTATACAGTGCGGGAGCTGACAAGGTGCCCAGTACGATATAGGCAGCGGTCACTGGTAAGCCCATCCCTAACACTAACGAGGCGACAGCAATTAGCACCAGCATCATAAACAGATCACCGTTCGCCCAACCATCAATCATCAGCGAGAACGTATTACCGATACCCGTGGTGCTGATCACATTCACCACCAAACCAATACCCACGAGCAAAATGGCGGTAGTGGCCATATTTTTTGCCCCTTGCGCCAAGGCCTCGATGATCGCTTTCGGCCCCATCCGATGCTCTTTAGAAAACCAGGAAGCGAAAATCACAGAGATAATCGAAATACCCGCGGCATAGGTGGGCGTGAAGCCTTTAATCAACAAGGTGACAAGCACCGCAAGGGGGATCAGGTTATGCCAACCGCGGAGAAGCACCATCAATAAGGAGTCTTCAGTGGTAACAATCTTTTGCACGCCGCTGCGCTTTGCTTCGATGCGCACGAAAAAGCCCACCGAAAGAAAGTAGATCAGCGCAGGAACCAGTGATACGGCAATAATATCCACGTAAGGAATTTGGGTGTACGAGGCCATGATAAACGCCCCCGCCCCCATTACGGGTGGCATTAATTGTCCCCCAGTTGAAGCCGATGCCTCGACCCCAGCAGCAAAGCGCGACGGAAAACCGGCTTTTTGCATTAAAGGAATACTGATCACCCCGGTGGATACGGTATTCGCTACGCTCGAGCCTGACACTGACCCCATTAACCCAGAGCCAATCACCGCAATAAAGCCCGGTCCACCGATAATTTTGCCCGCGGCCGCACGCGCCACATTGATGATGTAATCCCCAACCCCAGAGCGAACAAGAAAGGCGCCAAATAAGATGAACATGAACACGAACGTCCAGCTAATTCGGGTGATCGCGCCAAACATCCCCTCCGAGGAGTAGTAACTGCGATATAACAGGGTTTCTAGGCTCAAGCCGGGAAAGTGAAAAATCCCCGACGCCCACTCGCCCCACAGCACGACATAGCTCAAGCACACCATAATCAAAATGGGAATAAACCACCCCATGGTACGACGAATCAGCTCCACCACAATCACAATGGCTAAGCTGGCGAATACCCAATCAGCAGTAACAAATTTTACCCCACGCGCGTATAACGCATCTTCGGCATAAGGGATATATAGCAGACACGCCACTGCACCTAACGCGATAAAAATATCGACCGCCAGCGCTATTTTATTCCGCTTCAAAGAGATATGTGCCGGGTACCAAAGCGCACAAATCACCGCAAACCCCGCAAAGTGTGTCGCCGAAATCCATAACTCGGGAAGCGTTGATAAGGTGTTAAACCAAATGTGCAATACAGACAACACCACGCCCAGCACAGTGATGGTGGTGGTCACCCAGGGAAAGTCATCGCGTGTGGGTAATTCAAATTTCTCCAACGCTGTTTCATCTGGCTCTTGCTCAACTGACTGATGCTTAACTGGCTCGCTCATCCCTTTACTCCAAGCAGTGTCTGCGTTTCCATGCAATCTTTGATCTCGATAAGCGCTCCGAGCCATCCCGGAGCGCTATTGCGTTATTCCATTACCAGTTCAGACGGGATGTCGATACCCACTTCTTGATAGTAGCGTGCTGCACCTGGATGGAGCGGCACAGGCAAACCGGCGATGGCTTTCTCAATGGCCATGGCTTTAGTGGCCTTATGAATGCCCTGAAGGAAAGACAGATTCTCATAAATAGCCTTGGTGAGCTGATACACATCCTCATCGGAGAGATCTTTGCGCACGGCCAAGAAGTTAGGTTGCGCAATAGTGGTGACCGGCTTATCTAGCTCAGGGTACGTGTTGGCAGGAATTTCGTACTTGGTCCAAAGGTTATATTTACCGTTAGCCGCTTTGATTTGCTCGTCAGTAAAAGACAAGATGGAAATGTCATTCCCCAGTGCAGCGAACGCTTGGGTAACCGCGCCAACTGGTACACCGGCTGGGGTGTTCATACCATCAATGGTGCCATTTTGTAGTGCACTGGCACTGCCGCCATAACCCATATACGCCAAATTAAAGGATTCCGGATCCACGCCGAGTCCTTTCATAATCTGACGACCTGAGTTCTCGGTACCTGAATTCTTCTTACCAATCGAAAATTTTTCACCTTCAAGGTTACTCAAATCACTCACGGTGCCGGTTTCTGCCAGCTCACTGCGCACAATAAAGTGCTCAACATTCTGCCAAAGCATAGACACAGAGCGCAGTTGATCTTGGCGGCCACTTTCTGCATATGGCCCCTCGCCGGACCAGGCCCATGCGCCGTATAAGCCCTGCAAGATCGCAAATTGCGCTTCGTCTTCATTAAGCAGTTTCACATTCTCGCCGGAGCCAGCAGAGCTAATTGCCGACAAAGAAAAATGGTGCTTAGGCGCCAGCTTGACCTTACTCAGTGTCGCCAGCGCAACACCAACAGGGTAGTAAGTGCCACCGGTGGAGGCCGTTGCGAGGATGTAGCTTCTGTCTTCTGCGACGGCGGTGGAGGCGACGCTAAATGAGGCCACGGCAAACGTCAGTGCTTTAAACAGCTTATTGATTTTCATTGTTACTCTCCATGTAGGGCTGCGTTATTGATTTACACAAATTAAACGGTTAGTTAACAGCAAACACATGGTTAGCAAAGAGAGTGCCAACAGCTAAAGCGTTGTTATTAGTGGTATTACTAGGAGGACTTATCGGTAATGAGCAAGATTTTTCTTATTTCCCGCTCAGCTAGTAAGCAAAATCTTGCTCATGGTGCGGCGCCAATAAGCAGTTGACCGTCACAAAACGTAAACAAAGTGTGATCACAGAACGCTTGCTCGCGAAATAGTACTGAGCAACTTTTTGCCGACGCATCAGGTATAGTCTGCGCGGTTGAGTCCAAATTTCTTCATTTTTTGGTTCAAGGTACGGCGAGGTAAATCGAGCGCCAACATCACTTCATGAATTCGCCCTCGATGGGCGACCAAGCACTCATGCAATACCTTGCGCTCAAAATTATGCAATTGGATTAAAAGCGGGACATCCGACTGGATGGTTTCCATGGTCGATGAGGGACGATTCGATAAGATTTCCATCACTGAAATACTGTCATCCAAGGCAAACCGCACTGCTACATTGCGCAGCTCGCGAATATTACCCGGCCATGAATAAGACAAAATGGCGTGCCGATCGGCTTCACTGGCCAAGCGTGTCTCCGGATTGGTCTGACGGGTAAAGTGTTCAAACAAGATTAACGCATCATCGTCACGCTCTCTCAAGGGCGGAATATGAATTTGTGCCACGTTTAAGCGGTAGTACAAATCTTGCCGAAAGGTTTCATGACCACTGAGATCTTCTTTCGCTGCCGCAATCACCCGCGTATCGATCGCTATTGACTGATTCCCTCCCACTCGCTCAACCCTTTGCTCCTGAAGCACGCGTAAAACCTTTACTTGCATGCTCATCGGCATACTCTCTACTTCATCGAAAAACAAGGTGCCTTTGTGCGCGTATTCGAGCTTACCAATCCGACGCTGATTGGCACCGGTAAACGCCCCCGCTTCATGGCCAAACAGCTCACTTTCAAATAAGTTTTCTGGGATCGCACCGCAGTTAATCGGCACCAAGCGTTGTCCACGACGTACACTCTCATTATGCAAGCTGGTCGCCACCAGCTCTTTGCCACAGCCTGTTTCCCCATAAATGATCACATTCGTGTCAATGCGTGCCAGTTTTGCCACTTGCTCACGTAACTGTTGCATCACACGACTTTGCCCAATCAATACCTTTTCTAACCCGCTGATACGCGCTAAATACGCTTGCCGCTCTTGCGTCGATGCTTGCTGGCGATAAGTATCAACCGCCTCGGTAACACGCTGAGACAAACGCTCGGGCTCAAAAGGTTTTTCGATAAAATCAAACGCCCCGTTTTGCAACGCCCCCACGGCCATATCAACATCACCGTGTCCGGTAATAAACAACACAGGCGTGGCCACCTGGTGCTGCTCAAGCTCACTCAGGATCGATAATCCATCAACATCAGGGAGTTTGACGTCGCTGACCACCGCATCAAACGGGTGCTGTAGCACGGCATCCAACCCGGCTTTCCCATGACTAAATGCTGCCACCTCAAACCCTGCCAGCTCTAGCCACTGGCAGGTGGTCTGGCGAACAATATCGTCATCTTCAATCAAGGCAATGCGTGGGGGTGTTTCAGCAATCATGAGGGTTCATCCGTGATACGTTTTTCATTACGGTAGCAAAAGCCACCGATCAGAAAAGGAGCTAGCTCTCACTTTCTCATCACACTGCTTTAACATTTTTTCGGCGCACCGCAGTCTAAAACAGAATAAGAATGAGAGTGTGTTATGCATCAGGATCACCACAGCCACCAAGAAACCAGCATCAAGACGACATGGGCTCGATTAGTATTCGTCGGCATACTGGTGATTTTCTCATATGGCATCAGCCGTGAAGCGGCTTATCAGTGGTTAAGCGTACAACATCATACTGAGGTGCAGAACAAGCTTTTGGACTACATCGGTGAGGTCCGCCGTGCATTAAGACGCTTCTATCATCTGCCTTATTTGCTGACCAACCATCCTGACACACTGGCGATTGTAAAGGGCGAGCAGCATGACCCCGCCGCCTTCCAAGCAAAACTCACACAGCTCGACAAAGCGGCCAATACCGAAGGCTGGACACTGCTCTCCACATCAGGCGATGTGCTGGCGTCGAGTTTGATTGATGAACGCTTTAGCCGCCCCGATCGGTTGGCGATCGTCGAGCAAGTATTGCACCAAGGTGAAGGCGTATCATTGGTAAATAAAACCAAAGGCTATGGCCCACTCTACTATTTATCCGCCCCGGTTTTTGAGGGGCTTAACATCGCCGCTATCGTGGTGGTGCAGATTGACCTGAGTTTTCTCACCGAACAACCCATTACCAGTCAAGACATCATTCTGCTGCAAAATCGGCAACAGCGCTTTTTCCTTTCAAGTAGCAGCGAGTACAACGCAGACTGGCTGAATGCAGCCCAGCTGAACGCGACACAAACGCCAGAACACGATAAGACACAGACGGTTAACAGGGAAACGCGTTATCTCTACGACAGTACCGCCATCAGTCAGTGGCGGCTGAATGCCACCTCCTTTCTCGGCCACACGGTAAAACTGGACGATCTAAAGTGGTCAGTGAGCTACCTTACGCCCTACAAGCCTATCAAAGGCGCGGCAAGCCTGTTCGCATGGGGAGTGGCCGCCGCACTGCTCGTTGTCATTCTGCTGTTGATTATCGGTCAACAACGCCGGCAAAAACACCGTCACCAGCAGCGTATTCAAAGCTTATTGCAAGAGTCGCAGCGCCGACTTAAACAAATGATCGATAAAACACAAGTCGGGTTACTATTAATTGATCAGCAAGGAGCGCTGTTTGATCTCAACCCGATGGCCAAGCGGTTATTTGGCTTGCCAGAAAACAATCATCACCGCATTTTTGCTTGGGAATTATTTGATACCGGCAATCCCCATTCCACCACCCTCACCTTGCTCAAAAACCTCGATAAGCACAATGAACTGGCCGAGCTCAATGCGGTTGAAACCATGGCGCGTCGCAGCGACGGGAGCGTCTTTCCAGCGCTTTTCTCGCTCACCCGATTTCCTTGGCATGATGAGCAATACTACCTAGCGACGTTGATTGACATTAGCAAACGTAAAAAAGCCGAACAGTCACTGCAGCAGATGAACCAAGCACTTACCGAACGGGTAGAAGAGCGCACCCAAGCGCTGCAACAAGCACAAGCGCAACTGATTGAAACCAGCAAAATGGCCGCCTTAGGGAGAATGTCGAGCGCCATTACTCATGAGCTTAATCAGCCACTTACCGGCCTTCGTACCTTACTCACCACCAACACCTTGCTTGCTGAGCGCGGCGAGACAGAAAAAGTTAAAGCCAACAATCAGCTGGTGCAAAAGCTGATTGATCGTATGACCAATATGACCAGCCAATTAAAAACCTTTGCCTACAGCAAACCACAGCATCTCCATCCCGTGTCGCTGGCTGATGCCCTCAATGAGACCTTGCGTGTGTATCAAGCTCAGTTGGCAGACATTGATGTGCGAGTGCGGATGCCTCACGACACGCCCCTGATTGAGGGTGAAGGACAACGACTATTACAAATATTGGGGAACTTGGTGTCTAACGCGTGCGATGCGATGGCAAATACCGCGGCGCCGACCTTGGTGTTTGTGGTCACGCCTGCCGAAAGGACAGTCGAGTTGACAGTCAGTGACAACGGCTGCGGTGCCTCAAAAGACGTTCTTGAGACCATGTTCGAGCCGTTTGTCACTTCTAAAAAAATCGGCGACGGACTGGGTTTGGGGCTCGCGATTACCGCCAATAACGTGCGAGATATAAATGGACAGATAAGCGTCGCCCCTAATGCCCAGAATGGACTGACCTTCACACTTACTTTTCAGTCAGTCATCCCTGGTCACTAAACCGCGCGCCGCTCGCCTCCGCGCGCAATTACAGTGCGGCCGACATAATATGCTGAGGGCCAGCCGCACCGCCCCAATACAGCTCGCCTGTATCGGTAAAGCCGCCTTTTTGGTAACAGGTTTTAGCGGCCGGGTTTCGACAGTTAACGGTCAGATACACCCAATTGAAATCACCATAAGCAACGGGTAAATACGCCAGCAAGGCCTTAACCGCACCGGTACCTAATCCCTGCCCTTGATACCGCGCATCCACCACAAACATGCGCAGACCCAGCGTCTTTGGCGGGCAAAAGTCATACTGAGACGCATAGTCGATATCGAGTTTAAAAAAGCCTACCGTCTTGCCCGCTCGCTTGATCACATGGCGGTGAATGGTCTCACTGTCCTCGGCAAGAAATTCGTCTGCAGTCCCCGCAAACTTTACTTGTTGGTCAGGTAACGATACCTGGCGAACCCCCTCTGTGTCTTCATTCGTTAGCGGGGCGACACTTATATCGGTAAGCTTACTGGTGGTGGCGTCTGGCATGTTAGCTTTCATCATCCTTGTTATTGGTATAGGGCTCGCGCGTTAGTCTTCGTGATCAATAGCCTTTGCGGTCAATGCTGAGCACTCGAGGTTAGGGAGCACCGAACAACGTGCTGCTTCCATAAAAAGCGGGCATAAAAAAGGGAGCCCTGCTACACAGCGCTCCCTATCATAGCGTGCCCGTTAGGTTAAATCACTGACAATTCAACCTTAATATTGCCACGCGTGGCATTGGAATACGGACATACTTGGTGTGCTTGCTCGACCAATGACTGCGCGGTCTCTTTATCCAGATCGCCAACCGATACTGCCAACTTCACGGCAATACCAAAACCGCCATCAATCGGGCCAATCGACACTTCTGAGTTGATATGTGTGTCTTCGGGCAAGGTAACGCCTGCTTTACCCGCCACCAAACGCAGCGCACCAATAAAACACGCTGCATAACCGGCAGCAAAGAGTTGCTCTGGGTTGGTGCCTTCACCATCGTTTCCGCCTAGCCCTTTAGGGGTTGAGAGCGCAACGTCTAAACGTCCGTCATCGGATTTTGCTGAGCCTTCACGGCCTCCGGTAGCGGTCGCTTTTGCTGTGTAGGCAACACTTTGTAGCTCTTTCATTTCACTCTCCTGTGTCTCAGTCCGCTTGCGGCTCACTGCTTCGCCCAGCAGGTGCGGTGAAGCCGCTTGCATCAGGTTTATTTATTTTGCATGCAAAATACTAGATCGCATGACCCAGCATTGCAAATACTTTGCGTACAAAATAAAATACTCATTAGACACACAGACAATGACAAGCCATGACCTATCCCCAATTACAGCTCAATAGCCAAATTTGCCACCGCTTGTATAAAGCCTCTAATGGGATTTCGCGCGCCTACCGAACCTGGTTGAGCGAGCTTGATCTCACCTATCCGCAATATGTGGTGATGATGGCGCTGTGGGAAGAAAATCAACTATCGATCGCCACGTTAGTCGAGAAAACGGGGATCGATGGTGGTGCGATGACGCAGATTTTGAAAAAGATGAGCGATAAAGGCTTGCTCACCATCGTGAAAGACCAAGACGATAAGCGAAAGCGATGGGTCACCCTCACGGGCAAAGGCATTGAGCTGCAGCACCAAGCCGCTGCTATCCCTGAGAAAATCCGCTGCAAGTTTCCCAGCATTGATGATGAGCAAGCCCAGCACCTGATTGCGCTGCTGGATATGATTAATCACGACTTAGGAGAAAGTGACGCATAACCGTCCGGAAAACGGCGCCCGCGCAAGACGCATCGGCAACAAAGGCAAACTATTGCTTGGTCGTGGCCCCCTTTACTGACACAATCGGCGTTGTTACCTCGATATGAACGGACAACAATGAAACTTTTAGCTCGCAACCTTGCACGCACCACCACGGAACATGAACTCCGTCAGCTGTTTTCTGAACACGGCGATGTCACCGAATGCACTCTGGTGCTGGACCAAGAGACTGGCGAATCCAAAGGCTTTGCTTTTGTGACCATGCCTGACGAGACACAAGCCAAAGCCGCAATGGCCGCCTTAAACCTCACCAGTGTTGCGAAAAGCAAAATCCGCGTGAAAATCGCGAACTAAGCAAAAAGCCCCCTTGCACTTACATCGGCTATGGGGCGGGAACGATAGCCAACACGATCATACGTGCTGGCTTTTGTTTATGGTCGAGACTTCTGTCCATGGGCGAATACTATTCAGCTGATCTTCGAGCTCATGTTCAGTAATTTCAGTATCATAGGCGATTTGAGCACGCAGCCAATAGCCCTTCGATAATCCAAAAAAACGGCATAAACGCAGGTCTGTATCAGCCGTTATAGCCCGTTTACCAGCAATAATTTGACCAATACGCTGTGCGGGCACTCCGATTTCTTTAGCCAAACGATATTGCGAAATCCCCATGGGAGTCAGGAATTCCTCTTTTAGCAACTCGCCCGGTGTGACAGCTTCTACAGTACGCATGAGCGACCTCCTAGTGATAATCAACGATTTCGACATCTTTGCACTTAAACGATCGAATCATCCTTCAGTAGTAACGCATTGCGTTAATAACGTAAAGCGTCATGAAACGATAGCTGATTGACAGCCTACGCCCGACTCGTCACTATCAAGTTTTCGGCATGTAATGACGCTCGAGCAGTAAAAATGGCAAAACCGAATAAAAAAGGCCCCACCAAAACCATCGATATTTTCTGTAAACGCTGTAATGCGCCACTGTTTAAATACCGCAAAGGCGGCAAAGGTGCATTGGTTAAGTGCTTTAAAGAAAGGATTGTTGAAGATGCCACCACCACGCCGTGTCACTGCCCTCAGTGCGAGCAGCCCTTTGCGCGTGACACCCTGGTGCGAGGCACACCAGCCTATAAATTCATTGGCGGTAAGGTATGGTTCAAATGAAGATAACCCCTTTAGGCGATACGTTCGGGGCGCAAGTCGATAATATCGACCTATCCCAGCTTTCCGAGGCTGAGTTTGCGGCGCTGTACCAAGCATTTTTACGCTACAAAGTGCTTTTCTTTCGCGAGCAGCCTCTCTCGACCGACAACCATGTCGCACTGGCAAAACGCTTCGGCGAGCTTGAGCCACCTCACCCGTTTTTCCCACATCTGTCCGACAACGACCAAGTGGTCGTAATTGAAACCAGCCGCGGCAATCCACCCAGCCAAAGCTATTGGCACACCGACATGACATGGCAAGCGGTGCCGCCCAAGTGCTCGATTTTACACGCGCAATATGTACCAGAACATGGCGGGGATACGATTTGGTGTGACATGGCAGCAGTATGGGCCAATCTAACCGACGAAGAAAAAGCCGAGCTACGCCAGCTCAACACCATTCACGCGCTACACGCCTTTGAAGGCAGCCGTTACGATCATCAAGACGCCGACGGCCAGAGTGTTGTCTCGAAACGCGCTCAAGACTACCCGCCCATTCGCCGTGCCATGGTGCAAACCCACCCTGAAACCGGCCAAGAGGTGCTATTTATTAACGAGCAATTTACTCGCGCGATTGCCGATTGGCCAGTGGCGGCTAGCCAACAACGGCTCGCGACACTGTTTAGTCAAGCACGCCAATCAAAATATCACGTTCGCTTTCGCTGGCAAAAACACTCGGTGGCAATCTGGGATAATCGCGCCACCCAGCACTACGCGGTAACCGATTATGGCGACGCGCCCAGACGATTGCACCGCGTCACCGTTCAGGGTGACAGTGCTCAGTAACATCTCATGGCGCTCAGACGCGGGTATATTGATACAGATTGTTGCGATGCCCATAAAGCATGATTTGGCTTTGTAGCCGAAACCCTAGCTTTTCAAGCAAGCGGTTTGAGGGTTGATTGTCCGGTAAGGTAACGGCCTGAACAGTACTCAATCCGGTCGCTAACAGGGTTGCTTCAAGCACCGCCTCGGCGGCTTCTGTGGCGTACCCTTGCCCGGTATAACGCGATAAAAACGCGTAGCCTAAATCTGGA
This sequence comes from Salinivibrio kushneri, assembly GCF_027286325.1. Lineage (NCBI taxonomy): Bacteria > Pseudomonadati > Pseudomonadota > Gammaproteobacteria > Vibrionales > Vibrionaceae > Salinivibrio > Salinivibrio kushneri. The sequence goes on along the minus strand of NZ_CP114588.1, from coordinate 1,201,540 downwards.
TATGCCAACTCATCGCGCTTAAGCACACCGCACATACCGATGGGCTCACCATCTTCCCGCCGTTCCACCAGATTTAAACCGAAGCCATGTGCTTGATAACTCGCGAGCGGCTCGTGATGGAGATACTCGATCGCATCTTGCTCAGTACGCACCTTTTTATCTGCGATATAGCGTATAAACGACGCCTCATTAAGCAGCTCAACAATAAATGGCGCATCGTCGAGTGTAAACTGTCGCACATTGAGCCTTTTTGACTGGCATATCAGAGTCATAAACCACTCGCCTACTGAAACCTTCTATCGCGCCATAATCGCATATTGGCGCGAATAAGTATCTACGCTGGCAACCAACACTGATAAAAATCGGTCTTCGCATGTTTGGGGTTGGCGCGAACAAATTCCCAGCCGTGCTGGCGATAAAAGGTTAACGCACGATGGTTGTCACGGCTCACAGAAAGCATTGCTCGCCGACACCCCGCGTTTGTTAAGGTGGCTTCGATATAGCGCTGCAGTAAAGGGGCCAGCCCTCGACCACGAAAAGCAGGTGCAAGGTAGATGAGATGCACATAACCCGTCTCAGGCTCCGGCGACGTGCTGCGAAATTCAAGCTGCCCAGCCCATTCTCCATCGACAAAAATATGCCGATAAAACCACTCGGGCTGATTCATGCGTTCACTCACCCGTTCATAATAGCCAGTTAGAAAGTCTTCAAACCCCTCATCGGAGCCAAAGCTACAGACAAAAGCGTCCCGACGTGCAGCCACGCAGTAAGCAGAATCGGTTTCAAGATTGATGGGACGGAAAGTCAGGTGCATGGGGTATTCTCAAACTCTAACGACCATATGCGCTGCATAACGATAATATACACCTAGGCTTTACTCGATGATCTGATAGTGACGCGTGACATTTTTCGTAACTGCTCCCCAATAGGATGATTTAACTCTCTCTTGGTGCCTATCAAAAGCTGAGCGATCGACAAACTCTTCATAAACATCAAACCGCAGCGGATTCTCCGAATGTTGCTGAACCTTAAAGACCAAGCAACCCGGCTCTTCCAACGTCAACTTTTTATGATTAACAAGCTCTCGCGTCACAGCCTGAAGATCAGAGCTTGGCACGAGAATAAAGCCTTCTAGAGTGACTTTTGACATATAGTTTATTTTTTGAAAAATTCAGTTAGCATTAAGAAAATGCTCACTAACTAAACAGTGATATTCGTGGCCAGTAAAACGGATCAAGTCCAAGCGTCAATTGCAGTGGATTGTTAGGTGAGTTCTTTTCGGATTGTGACCTTTGTTGAAAGAGTGGAAAATGCTCCTCTTCCTTGATCTACTTCCCCTGAATGTGCGTAGCTTACACTCCATTTTTTCACTTTATCCAAGTAATTCCCTCTACTATTTTTCAATGCAGCTAGTTCTGATTTTTGATAGCAGGACTCTAACCCCATAAAAGCAACATCATTTGAACGAAATGGCTGGAATAATCCAAATGAGCTCCATGCTACTAACAAAGACCACATTCGAATAAGCAATGATAACTCAGAGTCAACTTCATCCCATCTTACTTCTGGGTTAGCTTCATTATGTGCAATCAGCTTATTTCGAAAACGCAATACTGAAGAATTATCGTTTGTAAAACGCCCATTATTGCGATCCATTTCGTGGTTAATATAGTCAATTTCTTCCTGTGTACACGCACCATCACTGAGCATAATTGGAGACACATCATCCCATAACTTTCGCAGTGAATTATCACGACCGTCTTTGCTTATTAACTTACCTATAATAGTAAACACTCCGTAAATAGACCCTAAATATCATTGCGCAAAGAAGCCGCTGTGTTTGAATAGATTCTTCTCAGTTTCAATCTCTTGAAATGCGGCTTGAACAGACCTCCATTCAATAACTTCTAGAATAAGTTCATCTATCCCTTGGGGATAGCTACCATCTTTAAAGCCATCGCTATTTTTCCACAATTTCAGCTTTTCAACTTCACTTTCCCATAGAGCTCTTGATTCATCACTATTCGCCGAATCAACCATACTTTGATAATATTCAAGTGAAGAGTTAATTTGGTCTATAGTTTTAGCCTTATTAGTCACTTGTACAACGTATTCTTTTGCATCGCTAATATTTTTAAAAATCATAGAACTCCCTGACTCACCTAACGAATGACATGGATTCCCCCTCTTGAAGATCTACCACACTTAGGTGCGGCCTTTAATATCGGAGGTAAACATGTCTAGTCAATTCTTTTGTGGCGTTGATCTCGCCAAGCACCACTTTTCTCTTTATGCAGTGATTAACTACAAAAAATCGCCATTATTACTTGTGTAAGTAAGATGGTAGTGATCTTAAATTCGATGCTCAGAGACGGCGTGATGTGGGATAAAAATCTCGCTAAAATTTAGGATTGACGACATACTCGTTTGTTAGCTACCTTTACCAAAGATGTACTTGGTCATTAAGAACTCGTTGAAATGACTAATATTTTTTCTTGCCACCTCAGTTGAAGTTGATACGAGCTTACCATTTACACCAAAGTTTTGGTTGAACTCAATTAGACCTTCATGAGTGAGAAGATTGCCGAAAGAAGAAGACCAAAAAACAAAGTCTCTTTCTTCATCTAAAAAGCACTGTTCAGCAAGAGCGTTTAACTCTGTCTCACAGTTGTCTGAACAAAAATAATCAAACGTTTCTGTGTGTGAGCCACCATTTTCTATGTCATACCCCCATGCACTTACAGTTGCAGGAGCACCATTTATAGAGGAGCCACAATTTGAACACTTTATCGAACAATTCTTAAGATTACTGTCTTCCTCCAAAACCATATTCTTATAGAAGTTGGTGGACGATCTAGGAAAATATCTTTTCGCTATGGCTACTCCAAGATCAGTTTCAGTTAATTTTTTTTCAATTCGTGCATAAGTGAAAAATGCACAAGGGACGTCCTTAGATAGCTGTTCAAAGTAACTAACTAGGTCTTGAGTTGGAGTAAGGGAGTAAAAACCGACAAACCCATCGCATTGATGTCTCTTTACTCTATCGAGTATTTCAAGCTCATCTTTTTTGGAAATAGCTCGATTACTATGAACTGAATGTTTGCAACTAACTAACCAAAGTCTGCGAGAAGGTGTTATATGGCTTGGGATAATTTCACTGACTATTAAGTCACGTCCTCCGTCAGCACCTCTCCCCGGTGAAGACTCAATAGAAAAACCTAGTGATTTAAAAAATTCTTCCGCAAAGAACTCAAATTTATCGGATTGATAATTACTACTATTTGCTGTGGGGATTTCTAAAAAATCCAACATATGACCTCCTGATAGCTAACGAATGACATGGACTCCCCCTCTTGAAGAACTGCCACTCTTATGTGCGACCTTTAATATTGGAGGTAACCATGTCTACTCAATTCTTTTGTGGTGTTTATTTCGCCAAGCATCACTTTTTAAATAACAATGTATCTGCTTTTTTATTGACTGCGTTCGCGCTAAAAAAGTGCCAGACGCAGTGCTTACCTATCCGTATTCGAGCTATTTACTTAATAAAACAACGGGGTTGCTCAACACCTAAATAAAGGGTCGGCTGCGCGTGATGTTGATCCACTTTAACGGACACGTCTTTCGTTAAGTACATTGTTTTTCAAACGCTATCGGCGACATATAGCCAATGCTACTGTGTAACCGTGTTCGATTATAAAAGTACTGAATATATTTTCTGAGCTTCTCTCGTAAGTGCCTTAAGTTAGCAATCGGTGCATCTTTGATTAACTCGCCCTTAAGCGATTTAAAGAACGACTCGACTTCTGCATTATCCGTGCATTTCCCTGGACGATTCATGCTCTGCTCAATACCGTGTTCCGCCAGTAAATGTCGCACCCTATCCGCACAATACTCGCGCCCTCTGTCGGTATGAAATAGCAGCCCCCGTTTAGGCTTTCGGCTAGCGAGTGCTTTGACGATAGTGAACATCGTCAAGTTTGAATCGAGTCTGTCGCTGAGCGCCCAGCTAAGTACCTTTTTTGAGTAAACATCAATCACTACCGCTAAGTAGCCCCATCGGTTTCCTACTTTTATGTAGGTAACATCCGCAGTCCATTGTTGATTGATTTTGCTCGCCTTTTCTTGTTCTAAGCGTCGATTGACGAGTCCTTTAAAGAACGTCCGACTCTTTTTCTGACGACGGTAAACACGGTCCACTCTCGCCTTTAAACCGGCTTCTCGCATCAAGCGAGCCACACGCTTACGACTCACTGCGAGACCTTTTGCCTTCAACGCCGCATGGATTTTAGGACTCCCATATCTGCCTTCGCTTTTACGGTAGATGAACGCTATCTCTACGCCTAGCTCACTATCTGCGCGCGCATGTCCTGACTGTCCGCGGCTTAGCCAATCATAATAGCCACTACGAGACACAGAAAGATGCCTACACAGCTTCTTTACTGAGTAAACATTACTATATTGCTTTACGAATCGGTAGGCTTGCGCCTTTGTTCTGCTTGAAAGCGTTGCCACTTTTTTAAGATATCGTTCTCCTCTTCAAGCTCTGTGATCCGTCGCTTGAGTGCCGATAACTCATCCTTCGCCTTGTCTGGCTTCACTTTATTTTTTGGGACTTGACCATACCAAACTCTCCATCTCGATACGCTTTACGCCATTTCGATAGCATGAATGGATGGATATCAAGCGCCTCTGCAACCGACTTCACTGTTCGATGCGTTTCATAGCTCCATTCAACCGCTTTCAGTTTGAAGTCTAATGAATATTGCGCTGTCTTTTTACCCGTTTTATAGGCTGGCATACTGACCTCCTCAGGTCGTCGATGCGTGTCCAGTAAAACGGATCAAGTCCAACTTGTCCCTCTTAAATGCTTTGTATGGATAATCTCACCCGAATTTGGGTAAAGTGAGACCCAGGCTTTAGCTGCAACTAAAGCTTTCTAATGTGCAGTTCGATTGAATGCTGGCTCCTCTGTCGAGAGACCGATAACAAACATGAACGCACCTTAGAACTCCAAGCACCAAACTCGAATACTCGACTGGGTCTCGAACCCGTATTACGCAAACAAGAGTTAGCTTATTATGAATACTTCATCCAATCAAAACATCTACATCGGCGTCGATACCGGCAAAGCGCAACTCGACATCTACGTCAGACCAACTGCGCACTTCTTCTCTGTGCCAAACACTGATAAAGGCATTAAAGATGCATTGAAAATCATCAAGCCATATCAGCCTGAGCGCATCATCATTGAAGCCACTGGCCGATTAGAAATGTCCTTTGTGCTCGCGTGTATTGAAGCCAATTTACCCATCGTACGCGCCAACCCTGTGCACATTAAACGCTTCGCCGGCGCCATTGGGCGCAGAGCGAAAAATGACCGCTTAGATGCTGAGTTAATCGCACATTATGGCGACGCCATTAAGCCTGAAATCACCATTATCAAGGCGGAAAATATACGTCTAATGAGTGACTTAGTCACCAGGAGAAACCAGCTCCTATCTATGCAAACGATGGAAAAGAACCGCTTGCAGATACTGCCCAAAACCTTGCATTCAACCATCAAACCCATGCTCACTGCGATGAAAAATCAAATCACCAACATCGAACAAAAACTCGTGAAGTTGATTGAAGCATGCCCTGAATATCAGACTAAAAATACGCTCTTACAAAGCGTGCCTGGCATTGGTAGCATTGCGGCAGCATCTATCATCAGTAACGTCCCTGAGCTGGGCTATATAACTAACAAACAAGCGGCATCACTCATTGGTGTTGCACCCGTGACAAAAGAAAGTGGGCGATATAAAGGCAAACGAGTGATCCAAGGTGGACGTGCTCAAGTTCGCACCGTGTTGTATATGGCGATGATGTCTGCGATGCAATGTAATCCTGTTTTTAAAGCCACGTATACCCGATTAGTCGCCGCTGGAAAGCCGAAAAAAGTCGCCATTATTGCCTGTGTGCGCAAGATGGTAGTGATCTTAAATTCGATGCTCAGAGACGGCGTGATGTGGGATAAAAATCTCGCAAAAATTTAGGATTGACGACATACTCGTTTGTTAGCTATCTTTTTCGCAGTGCAGAGGAAAATGTTGCGACACTCCCATTGCTGAGCCACGTGATAATCTAAGGTGTGTATCACGATAATGGGCATAGCAGTTATCAACTAAGTTGATTGTAGCTTTTAGTGCAACCAGTACCTCTTGCACAACTAATTCACTAATTTTGTCACGGGAACTTTCATAAATTCCAACTAAATCATAACCAGTATTGTCGATGACTTTGCCCTCCATCCATGACATATTTTTGAACATCTGGTCGTCACCTGTATAAAGCTCACTAAAACCTTTATGAGCTCGGTCATTGCGATCAGTCCTCAGTTCTTCACCCGTTTTATCTAAGATTATTAAGTCTTCAAGAATTTCTGGATGCTGAGTTTTAAGCGCCTTTTTCAACTGCTTTATATTCAACTGAAAATCGGAAAGCCCAAGTTCCAAAACTTCATTCACAAAGTGGAAAGCTATATCTCGCAAGCTGGAGAAACGAAATAGCGTCAAATCTACGACAGATTTAAGCCAGTCATATCTGTTTATATCTTGAACACTAGATTTCACCGGAACAGTCTCAACTCCAAGCATTTGAGGGATTACCCGTAAATCGATGAACTGTTGCTCAAGCATATTAAACCGAACATAAGTTAAATGTGCGTAAGCCATGTGTGGGTCAGCTTCAGAAAACTCTTGCCAATTTTGGTAAGGCAAGTCATGGAGAAAATAACAATTTATCGAATCATATAAGACCGCTTTGAAGCGAGAATCTTCCAAATCCCACCAATAATATTCATTGTTCATAGATACTCACAATTTCTGATTGATAGCTAACGCGCGCCATCACCGGTGACAAAACCGGAGCGAAGCGGAGGTTTTGGCATCCGTTGCATGGCTTGGTTATGCGGATCTATCATTCTCTAAACAACCGAATAACGCTAATCACCTTTGATTCCACCAAGCACAATTGAACGAAGGACCAACCTGAGAACCATCCACCATGCATAAATTGCAGGTAAAGAGGCAGAAACATTATCATCAAGGAGCCCGTGTGCAGTTTCATTTCGCAAGTTAAAGCCGAGGACCTCTGTGAAAACGCTTTTTATTTCAAAGGTTACATCTTCTCCGAACACCTGAATAGCTTCGGGAGAGTCCATTAGCGTGCTTAATCCATTTTCATTCTCAATTCCATCTTTATCAATCGTGCTTGTATGGAAACCGGAAGCTTTCAGCTGTGTCCGAACAACGTGCTCAACCTGGGGGCAAATCAAGTGAATCGCAGCACCAAATTCGTATTCGAATCCGAGCCATAAAGCATATCCTAAGAGCTTCTCTCGGCCCTTCGATACGATGGGTGATTGATAACATGCAGCTACAAGCAACTCCCTTGTAAATCTGTGCTCCATGAGTAGCTGCCTCAATGCAGGGAGTATTTGACCTTCCACTACCAGCTGTACTTCAAAGGAAAATTGCTGTTGGACCTGCCTTTTCAAAACAGCCTTATTTGATGGATCATCTTCACCCGCTTTCAGGTTCATGGGAGGGGTCTTAGCAACAACTCGGCCGTCGCTGCTCATATGACTTGAGCCAGCCAAACTGCTAAACATGCTCTCCTGCATAATTTCTTTTGCGCTGGACGCTAATTCTTGATATTTCGGACCAGTGAACAAGCCAATGAAGTACATCAAGGCTTCTTCTGGACTGCCTTTGCCTGCGACATGGGCCATCGATGACTTTGCAACCTCGGATACGTCGACACCTGGCGTTTCAACCAAAACCATTTCGTCTAGTGACGCTCGACCTGAATCCTTTATTTTATCCCGTACTACTGAAACTCTGCTCTCGACATCGTAATTGACTCTATTCTTGTTCGGGATTCGACGATATGCTTGAACTGCATTTTCATAGAAAGAGTTGGCAGCCATGTTACTGCCCGCAGATCTAGAATCACCTTCCAGTTCAAAACAATCAGCTATCGCAATCAGTGCGTCCAGCCAGCTTTCCTCTTCAGAACACTGCTGATACTTTTTTGCTGCCAATTCAAAATATGATCTCGCCGAATGGAAATCTCCGTCATTCTTCAATTCGAGTGCAATTTTGAATAGCGATGAAGCTATATCCTCTTTAAAATCTCGATCAATTTTTAGCTGGTCAAGTAAGTCCGCAACCCATAGGGTCATAAACTTATTTCTTGGATGCTCGGCGCAGAAGGCTGAGAATAGATTATTTTTTATACCATCTAGCCGATCAGTGTCTCTGATTTGCATGCATAAACGAGCAGCTCGTTCCCATCCGTTTCTCACATCACGATGCCACGTTTCTGAATCAATGGGATTGGAAATATACGAATCTATTGCAATTTTGGCATGCTCTGGATTCTTCGGTTTTCTCAACAACCAGAGAAGATCTGCCAGCCTCGCTTTCAGCCATAACTCATCAACATCGTTCAGAATTGTCTCGAAGAAAATCAATTCTTCCGCAGTAAAATCTTCCGGTTGAGCGGACCGTCTCCCTGCCTGAAAGTCCTGGAAGTACGCTTTGAACGGCTCATTGAGACTATTCGGCCTTAGCATCATTGAAGCTACTCGCGACAGCAACTCAAGGACTCTAGTGTGATTTGGCTTTCCCGCTTCATCCATTTCCTTTGCAGACTTTTGCAGACAACTCATAATTGAAGAGTATCCATTGTGTTTCTCGGGGGATACGTCATAACTCCAGTTACATTCAATGAATATTTCACGAGTCATTTCTAAAGAGGTTGCCATATATTCCCTTCCGTTCAGACCTAAAAGCTCAATCACACCGTGCCGCATAACATTGTATTAGTGCGCGCGCTCGATATGTCAAAACCGTCATGCGCATCTTTTATCACCTAAGCTACTGTTAGTAAAACCACTTTCAACGCTTGAAGCAATCATCTCGTCTACGAAAGTGTGCATGCCGCCTATCACGGTTCAGGCGTTCACATTATCCCCAACCAGTGAAATGCAACCCATTGATTAAATAGCATTTCTATTTTTTCGTTTGGTGATAATGTGAATGTGTGCCGGATAATCGTGCACACAATCTGGCTTCCCTCGCCGATAAGCTGTGTAAATATATAGCTTGGCAGTTTAGTGGAATGCGCTTTAACACCCACGCTACCGCCATTGGTTGGCGGCGTCCAAAAGGCCTTATAGGGCAGTTTTTCGTGGGCTAGATTATCAAACGCTGGGCAGTGTGTTTAGGCAAAGGGGTCTAAAATGTTGGCGCGGTCAGGATTTGGGGATTTATAAGGGGTTAAACGCAAAAAAGCCGCTGACTGATCAGCGGCTTTTCGGTATATGGCGGAGAGATAGGGATTTGAACCCTAGAAGGGCTATTAACCCTTGCCGGTTTTCAAGACCGGTGCTTTCAACCACTCAGCCATCTCTCCGGAACGCGGCGTATATTATTGGGTTCGCTGAGGCTTGTAAACCCTTTATTTGCCGCTTTTTGTCTGTTCGCTCAAGCCGTGATCAGGTTGGCGATATTGCTAGCAAAAGGCGATTAGCTTGCCGCCAATCGCCCTACTTTTACTGAGCCACGTTAGCCGAGTCTCGTTACCGCGCAGTAATTATAGCGCGATAAAAATACCCGCCAGTGCCGCACTCATTAGGTTGGCAAAGGTGGCGGCAATCACTGCGCGCACGCCTAAGCTTGCCACATCTTTGCGGCGCTCGGGCACCATGGCACCAATCGAGCCAAGTTGAATGGCAATTGAGCCAATGTTGGCGAAGCCACACAAGGCAAAGGTCACTATCACCTGGCTTTGCACCGACAAGTTCGCTTTGATATCGGCAAAAGATAAGAAGGCGACAAACTCATTGAGTGCGATTTTCTGCCCTAATAGGTTGCCGACGGCAAACACTTCATGCACCGGCACCCCAGTAAGCAATGCCAAGGGTGAGAATAAATAGCCGAATAGGCTTTCTAGGCTTAAGCCTTCTAAATCAAGCAGCTCGCCAATGCTCCCGAGCCCGGCGTTTAACATCGCAATCACACTGATAAAGGCCACCAGCATGGTACCCACAGCCACCGCGACTTTCATGCCGTTCATCGCGCCGCTGGCCAAGGCATCAATCGCGTTCGCTTGGTCGCTATCGCTGATCTCCACCTGGTTTTGCTCAGCCGGTGTTTCCGTCTCAGGGACAATGATTTTGGCCATTAATAATCCACCGGGCGCGGCCATAAAGCTCGCGGCAATCAGGTATTTCAAATCCACGCCCATGGCGGCATATCCACCAAGTACACTGCCGGCCACTGAGGCCATGCCGCCGACCATTACGGCGAAGAGTTCAGAGCGGGTCATTTTGCTAAGAAAAGGGCGAACTACCAAAGGAGATTCGCCCTGAGAAAGAAAGATGTTGCTGGTTGCCACCAGAGACTCTGCGCGGCTGGTGCCGAGTAATCGCTGTATGCCGCCACCGAGCAATTTAATAACCCACTGCATAATGCCGAGATGATAAAGGAGAGAAATCAGCGCACTGATAAAAATGATTAACGGCAGTACTTTAACAGCGAAAATAAACCCATCGTTCGCCAGAGGTCCAAACACAAATTCGATGCCTTCGTTGGCAAAGGAGAGCAGCTTCGCCGCGCCATTACTCATTGCCCCTAGCATGGCTTGACCAAAGGGAATATAGAGCACCAGGGCAGCAAACCCAGCTTGCAGGCCAAACGCGCCTAGCACTGTTCGCCAGTTGATCGCTTTGCGGTTGGTGGAAAATGCGCACGCGCATAGAAACAGAGCGACCAGACCTGCCGCACTATAGAGGAGTTGCATAAATAGATTACCTTGCCGTTGTGTTGCACTTGCGGTACGGATGAGTACGACACGCTGCCGGGGTGGCAAGAGGTTCCATCATGCGTTACATCGTACCGCGGGTTCGGTGAAGGTGGGCCCGACCTTGGACGCTTTTTCTTCAGCCGCAAATCGCGACACAGTCACTCTTTGGCTATCGCTGAGCAAAGAGCACATGTTGGGCGAGCATTATAGTGTGATTAAACTCTCATTTCCAGCAGAATTTGACGTTCGATCACACTTATTGAGTGGTTATAGAGGGTTGCAAACTGTCTTTTTGGCTGTGTCTTGTCTCTCAGACAATGGTCGGATGTTTATCCCTCTCTTTTTGTGTCACCTTGGTGGTGTCTATCATTCACACCCTGCATCACGCCTGCGCTTAACAAATTTGGCAAGATTGGTTGACACGTTTGGCTCATATGATATTCATGGGTGGCTATTGACAAAATCATTGAAGGTAAAGCGATAAAAATAAGCCTCAATGGAAAAACAAAAGCAATAGCGCTAAAAAACATAAAACAAAGCAAACACAACAACGCAACCACAATAAAGGAAACACACATGCAAACCGTCTCTTCGCATCAGACAGGAGCTAGCTTGTCTGTGATGCAACGTCTACGCGCATTGGGGCCAGGTATCATGATGGCCGCGGCAGCTGTAGGCGGCTCTCACCTTGTTGCCTCGACCAAAGCCGGAGCCATTTATGGCTGGCAACTCGCGGCATTGATCCTGCTCGTTAACTTGTTTAAATACCCCTTTTTTCGAGCAGGCGTACAATACACCGCGGGAACCGGTGAAACCTTGGTCGAAGGCTATGCGCGTTTAGGTCGGCCTTATTTGTGGCTGTTTGTCGCGTTAAGTGCGGTCTCTGGGGTGATTAACACCGCGGCCTTAACCTTATTTAGTGCCAGCTTGCTCAGCTATTTTGTGCCGTTTGATCTCTCACTGACGGTGCTCTCGAGCATTATTGTGGCCACCTGCTTAGTCATCTTGATTGCGGGGCATTACAAAGCGCTGGATACCTTATCGAAAGTGATCATGGCGACGCTGACTTGCGCCACCTTAGTGGCGGTGACGATTGCCGTGGGGAATCCTGTCGCGGTTGAACCCAACTTCAATGCGCCCTCAATTTGGTCTGTCGCCGCCATCGGCTTTATTGTGGTGACCATGGGTTGGATGCCCGCTCCGATTGAAATTTCTAGCATCACCTCGGTGTGGCTCAAGCGTAAAGCGCAATCTGAGCCGATTAACGCCAAAGCGGCGCTGTTTGATTTTAACGTCGGTTACATCGGTACCGCGCTGTTGGCGATTGTGTTCTTATCACTCGGTGCCTTGCTTCTGCACGGCAGCGGGGTGGAGTTAAAGCAGTCGGGTATCGGCTTTTCGCACCAGTTAGTGGGCCTGTACGCCGCCACCATTGGTGAATGGTCGCGCTATTTGATTGCCGTGGTCGCCTTTTTCTGTATTTTCGGCAGCACCATTACCGTGATTGATGGCTATGCGCGGGTCGTATCAGAATCACAACGCTTGTTGCGTGAACAAACAGAAGCCGAGGCGCACCCGGGCATCGCACAAGGTTGGATGATGCTGATCTCGGTGTTGGCACTGGCGATTGTGGCGTTTTGGACCGGCGCACTGCTGACCATGCTTGATTTCGCCATGGTGGCGGCATTTGTCACCACGCCCTTTTTTGCTCTTTTGAACTATATTTTGGTGACCAAGCACCGCTTGCCGCCTGAAGTGACCATGAGCAAAGCGATGCGTGCGCTAGCCATTACTGGATTAGTGTATTTATTCGGCTTTTTGGCGGTGTTCGTCTGGTGGAAGTGGTTGATGTAACAAAGTTTACCTTGTTCGCGCTTAAAGGGCTGGGTTAACATCCTTTTACAACTTCACCATCGGTGTTGAGCGCGGATAAGGTATTATTGACCTTATAAAAGCCAGTCGTGGTTTAGGTTAAGGACGTGGGCGGCTTGAAAAAGTGAACGACTGCCCACATAACTGTCGTATATAAAAATGGATTGTTAACCCAACCGGGAGAACGTTATGAACGATCGTATCGTTTCGCACAGCCAGTCACAGCAGAGTGCGTTATCTACAAACAAAGTGCTACGTAATACGTATGCACTGCTATCGATGACACTGATCACCAGTGCTATCGCGGCCTTTATCGCTATCGCTGTCGGCATCGGCCCAATGATGTCGCTAGGTATGACCCTAGGTGCGTTGGCGATCGTGTTCTTTGTGCTACCACGCACCATGAACTCTTCCGCCGGTATTGTATGGACCTTCGTGTTTACCGGCTTACTGGGTGCCTCACTCGGTCCAACCTTGACCTACTACCTGAGCCTGTCTAGCGGCCCAGGAATTGTCATGCAGGCGTTGGCGACCACAGGTATGGTGTTCTTAGGCCTATCGGCGTATGCCATTACCTCTAAGAAAGACTTCTCTTTCATGGGTGGTTTCTTGGTCGCGGGTGTGATTGCTCTACTGGTGGCGATGGTCGCGAACATCTTCTTGCAGATCCCAGCGCTGAGCTTGGCAATCAGCACCATCGCGGTACTGATTTTCTCAGCCTTTATTCTGTATGACACCAGCAACATTATTAATGGCGGCGAGACTAACTACATCCGCGCCACCGTGTCGCTGTACTTGAACATCTTCAACATCTTCGTTCATATGCTGAGCATTCTTGGCTTTATGAACGACGACTAAGCCTCGTGCTTTAAACCGTAAGTCACAAAGAGCCGGCATGCGCCGGCTTTTTTTATGGCTGCTTTTTTATCCCTAAAAGCGTGTGATTGAATGGCGCACCCACTCAGTGAAGCGCGCCACATCAGGCACAGTGAACGCCAGTTGCACTCGCCCGCCCTGCTCGCTATGCTTTGCAGCCTCAATCAAAGCGATAACGTCCGGTCAGATGACGAACAAAGGTAAAAGTATGCTGGTGTATGAAGGTGAAACCATTGCGACGGATGCGCAAGGGTATTTAAAAAATGTGGATGATTGGCACGAAGCCCTGGTACCGCTGCTTGCCGAACAAGAAAACATTGCGCTGACCGAAGCCCATTGGGAGGTGATTCACTTCGTCCGCCATTTCTATCAAGAGTACAACACCTCACCAGCGGTGCGTTTGTTGGTTAAATCGATGGAAAAAGAATACGGCCCGGAGAAAGGTAACAGCAAATACTTGTTTAAGCTGTTCCCTAAAGGCCCGGCAAAACAGGCCACCAAGCTGGCAGGCTTACCCAAGCCCGCGAAATGCCTCTAGTCACCGAGGCCGATAGTTCAAGCGCCGCCACACCTTCGCGGCGCATGTAACGATTGGATCTAGGCTCTCTTCTATTGAGACCTGTTACTAAGGCGCTACAAGATGGCAAAGCCATCAACGGCGCGCCATTCCGCGTCCTCTTGATCAACCTGATCGACGCCCGCCGTCGGTGGCCCTTTATCTAACCAGGCCATTAACGAATCCACTGACTCTTCGCGTCCACAAGCCAATACCTCAACGTGACCATCCGGCAGGTTCTTCGCGTATCCGGTTAATGAGAGCTTCAACGCCTCATGGGCGGTGTGATAACGAAAGCCAACCCCCTGAACGTGACCTGTGACATAGGCTTTGACACATTTTTGAGACATCTGTCACCTCTCCTATATTCCCATTGCAAAACGACACCTGTATAACGCTACATGAGACAAGTCGTTTGACAGGATGGCGTCATGAAAGAAGTTGCGTTTCGATGGATTGATAAATATTTTATCCACCTTCGGCTACAAGAAAAATTTTACCTTATCTTTTTCCTCCCCTTGCTCGCAATGGTTGTGATTGCGCTTACCTTGGATGCCGCCTCGGATACCCGTGTGGCACACAAGATGGAAGCGGAAGGCCAAGCCATTCAAGCGATAGTTGATAAATACGACCTCCCGAAAGGTGAGATACAAACCCTGCTCAATAACCAGCAAACCGGTTTTACGTTCAATGGTAATGAGCTTGTCTATCAACTTGACGGCTCACTGTTTAGCCATATGAGCGCCACCGACTGGAGCCTGCTGATCGGTATGGTTCTGGTGATTGCAGTACTGATTTACTACATCATGACTTTTATTGGCGGCGCGATGTACACCATGAACCAAGCCTTATTAAAGCTAGCAGATGGTGAGCTGAGCTACCGAATGAACTTTATTCCTGTTCGTGATGAGTTTAGCCAAATTGCCGTCACTATCGATAAAGTGCTTGAGCGCGAGCAAAACTTGGTGAAGGCGATTCAACAAAGCGCTGAGATGATGGATGGCTTGTCAGCAAGCTTGCAGCAGCGTAGCGATGAGAGTGAAGCCTTGGGTGAGAGTCAGCGCCAGTATCTTGATTCACTGGCCAGTGCCACCGAAGAAATGGCAGGCTCGATTCGCGAAGTGGCCAGCCATGCCACGGACACCTCAACCCAAACGCAAGAGGCCACCGAAGCGGCGAACCAAGGACGTCAGCAAGTCCAGCAAACCATGGCCGCGATTAACGGCCTTGCCAGCGAAATTGCCCAAGCGGCGGATAAAGTCAGCGAGCTGAGCAAAAACGCCGAGCAAATTGGCACCGTGGTGACCACCATCAATGGCATCAGTGAACAAACCAACTTGTTGGCGCTGAATGCGGCGATTGAAGCGGCACGTGCCGGTGAACAAGGCCGCGGCTTTGCCGTGGTGGCCGATGAAGTACGCACACTGGCCAGTCGCACCCAAGAGTCAACGGTTGATATTCAGTCTATGATTGAATCACTGCAAACGCATACCGCGGATCTGCGCCGCGTGATGGAAGGCACGGTTGAAAATGCGTCCGCCAGCGAGGCAGCGGTGCAAGAAATTGATACCGAAATCAGCCAAATCGCTGAGCGCAGTGGCACCATCGCCGATCGCAGCACCGAGATTGCGGCCGCTGCCGAACAGCAAGGCAATGTCGCGGGCACAATTTCGCAAGACGTCGAACAAGTACGCAGCCAATCAACCCAAGTGGCACAAATGCTGCGTGATTCTGCCACCGAAGTCAGCGAGCTGGGCGCACAAGCTCATCAGCTGAAAACCTTGGTGGCAGGGCTTCGTACCTAAACGCCTAGGTCTACCCCCTCACGCTTGTAATCACGCGCCCTTCTCTGGGCGCGTTTTTATTGCAATCCCCCTGACCTTGCTCGACAATACCCGCCCTTTTTTGCTTTGCCTATCCATCATCAATCGTTAGGACACCATCATGACTGCCACTGTGTATCTTGCCAAAGGCCGCGATAAATCGATCAAACGCCGCCACCCCTGGATTTTCTCGCGCGGCATTGCCCGTATTGAAGGAAAGCCAGGTTTAGGTGACACTGTCACTGTCTGTGATCATCAAGGCGAGTTTTTAGGCCTTGGCGCGTTCTCGCCACAATCGCAAATTCGGGTACGCATGTGGTGCTTTGAAAAAACCCCCATCGACAGTGACTTTTTCCTTGCCCGTATTCGTGCGGCAAAACCGCTACGTACCATGCTCGCCGAGCGTGATGGCTTGACCGGTTATCGTCTCTTAGCCGCCGAGTCAGACGGTGTCCCCGGCATCACTGTCGACAAGTACGATAACTACTTGGTGTGCCAATTGCTCAGCGCCGGCGCGGATGCCCAGCGTGATAATCTGGTCACCGCCCTACGCACCGAGTTTCCAGATTGTCATATCTATGAGCGCTCCGATGTGGCGATTCGTAAAAAAGAAGGCCTCAAGCCTCGTGTGGGGATACTGCACGGTGAGGAGCCGCCTGCGTCCGTCATCATCGAAGAAAATGGCGTGACGATTGAGGTTGATATTGCTAACGGCCATAAAACCGGTTTTTATCTCGACCAGCGTGATAGTCGCGAACAAGCGGTGAAATACATGGATGGCAAACGTGTCTTAAACTGCTTTTGTTATACTGGCGGCTTTGGCTTGTATGCGCAAAAAGGCAATGCCAAACATGTCACTAATGTCGATGTGTCACAGCCTGCGCTCGACAAAGCGAAAGCCAATGCGGCGCGAAACGGCTTTGATCTCACCCGCGCGGAATTTGTCAATGCCGATGTGTTCAAGCTACTGCGCACTTATCGCGAACAAGGCGAGCGCTTTGACGTGATTGTGATGGACCCACCTAAGTTTGCCGAGTCGAAATCCCAACTGAACGGCGCGTGCCGTGGGTATAAAGATATCAACATGCTCGCCATGCAGCTGCTGAATCCAGGCGGTGTGCTGCTCAGTTATTCATGTTCAGGGCTAATGGACGCGGGATTGTTCCAGAAGATCCTCGCAGATGCGGCCTTGGATGCGGGTAAAAATATGCAGTTTATTGAGCGCTTTTCACAAGCCGCCGACCACCCCACGCACAGTGCCTACCCGGAAGGGTTCTACCTGAAAGGCTTTGCTTGCCTGGTGCAATAACGCGCAAGCGGTATCGCAATATTGTGTCAGCAGGCCGCAGATATCGCCTGCTGGCCTAGACACTTCTGTCTAGCCCCTCTACTGTTCTTAGAGAATCAGCATTTAGAGAGCTAGCAACAGGAGTGTATGAATGCTCAGTCCCATAAAGCCACAAGATGAAGAGCAGCGTTTAAAAAAACTGCAAGAAACAGGCCTGCTCGATAGCGAAGACGAAGAACGTTTTGACCGTATCACCCGCTTAGCGAAACGTTTATTCAACGTTCCGATCGCGCTCGTTAGCTTGATTGACAACGATCGTCAGTGGTTTAAATCCTGCTTTGGCCTGACTGTGCGCGAAACCTCCCGCGATATTTCTTTTTGCGGCCACGCCATTTTGGGCAATCAGCCGTTTGTGGTGCAAGACGCCAGTGCCGATCCGCGGTTTGCCGATAATCCTTTGGTGACAGGTGACCCGCATATCCGCTTTTATGCCGGGCACCCGCTGTCTCTCAGTGATGGCACCAATATCGGCACACTGTGTGTTATTGATACTCAACCAAGACGTTTTAGCCAAGAAGATGTGCGCTTTTTGAAAGATCTGGCGCTATTGGCGGAAAGTGAGTTGTCATCAGCCCATACCGCTTACACTGATGACATTACTGGCATTTCTAATCGACGCGGTTTTATGCAACTGGCGAGCCGGGCGGTGCAGCATTGTCAGTCGATTAATGCTCCTTATTCATTGGCTTTTTTAGACTTAAATAACTTTAAAGCGATTAATGATACCTACGGCCATGCTGAAGGGGATATCGCGTTATCTCACTTAGCGAACTTGCTGCGTGCCAATATGCGCGAATCGGATGTGTTCGCCCGCTTTGGTGGGGACGAGTTTGTGGTATTTCTCTATGGTGCCGGACGCCAAGAAGCAGAAAACGCACTCGAGCGCTTTGCGGGCGTGGTTGAGCGGTTTAACCAGATTAATCGCCATACCTATCCCCTTTCATTTAGCCAAGGGATTGCGACCAGCTCGGCCACCTCGCACCGTGGATTAGATGACTTGTTGGATGAAGCGGATACCAAGATGTATCAACAAAAAATGGGTAAAAAGGCCAACAGCGGTGATGAGCGCTAAGCGGTGTAGAAGAATCAAATAAAACGCGGCACACAGAGGTGCCACGCCTTTCTATAGTGCTCACAGCCTTTGCATCTAATGTGAAAGCGCCGAGGCAATGGTCTCCAAACTACTCGGATCATCAATCGTCGAGGGCACGTGATAAGCCTCGCCATCCGCCATTTGACGAATAATGCGACGCAAGATTTTACCTGACCGTGTTTTAGGTAACTTATCGACGATCACTGCTTTTTTGAAGCAAGCAATCGCGCCAATTTGATCCCGCACACGCTGCACCAATTCCTGTTCGATCTCGCCACTCACTGAGACAAAACCGTCTTTCAGTACCACCAAGCCAAGCGGCAATTGGCCTTTGAGCTCATCGTGCATGCCCACCACCGCACACTCAGCGACCGCTTCATGACTGCCTAGTACCTCTTCCATTTCTCCGGTCGATAAACGGTGGCCCGCGACGTTAATCACATCGTCAATCCGTCCCATCACAAATACGTAGCCATCTTCATCCATATAGCCACCATCACCAGAGACATAATAGCCTGGGAACTGGCTGAGATAGCCGGCTTCAAAGCGATCGTGGTTGCGCCACACCGTCGGTAGGCAGCTAGGTGGTAGGGGACGCTTCACGGCAATGTACCCTTGCTGGTTTGGTGCGGCAGGATCACCCATTTCATCGAGAATACACACCTGATAACCAGGACTTGGCATGGTTGCCGAACCGGGCTTGGTGGCAAAGCAGGTTAACCCCAATGGATTGCCCGCAATCGCCCAGCCGGTTTCGGTTTGCCACCAGTGATCGACCACGGGTCGCTGGGTCTTTTCTTCCACCCATTCCAATGTCGGTGGATCAAGCCGTTCGCCGGCCATAAACACCGTACGTAAAGATGTCATCGGATAGCGCGCAAGGTGTTCACCGTTTGGGTCTTGCTTTTTAATCGCCCTAAAAGCGGTAGGCGCCGAGAATAAGATGCTGACGTTATACTCATCACATACGCGCCAAAACGCCCCCGCATCCGGTGTACCGACTGGCTTACCTTCAAACATCACCGTGGTGCAGCCGTGTAGCAAAGGGGCATAGACAATATACGAGTGCCCCACTACCCAGCCAACATCCGAAGCGGCCCAAAACACCTCGCCGGGTTTGACGTTGTAAATCGCGCTCATGCTGTACTTCATCGCCACCGCGTGGCCGCCATTGTCACGCACTACGCCTTTGGGTTTGCCCGTGGTGCCGGAGGTATAAAGGATATATAAAGGATCGGTGGCATTGACGGGCACCGGCGACGCAGGGTTGGCTTCAGCTAATAGCGCCGCCCAATCAGCATCACGCGGATTGTCTAAATTGGCACGACACATCGCACGCTGATAGACCACCACATGGTCGGGTTTGTAGCGACTGTCCATGATGGCTTGATCAACCATCGGCTTATAGGCCAAGGTTTTCGCGCCCTCAATGCCGCACGAAGCGGTGAGCACCACTTTGGGCTCCGCATCTTCAATCCGTACGGCCAGCTCGTTCGGGGCAAAGCCACCAAACACCACCGAATGGATCGCCCCAAGCCGCGCACACGCGAGCATCGCCACGGTGGCTTCTGGGATCATGGGCATATAAATCACCACGCGATCCCCCTTTTCAACCCCTAACCCTGCCAGCATGCCCGCAACTTTCGCCACGTAGTCACGCAACGCCGAATAGGTGTAGGTGGTTTTTTTATCGGTAACCGGTGAGTCGTAAATAAGCGCGGTTTGTTCGCCCCGACCTTGTTCAACATGCGCATCGAGTGCCATGTACGCGGTGTTCATAGTGCCATCGGCAAACCAGCGCTCAATGCCATTGTCGTCTTTACTAAGAATGGTTTGTGGAAAGGTGAACCAATCAAGCTGTTTGGCCTGCGCCTGCCAAAACCCTTCAGGATCGCGGCTGGCCCAATCCGCATGGTGCTGGTAACTGGCTTCTTGCATAAGCGGCTCCTTATCGCCCGCTATCAGCGAGCGATGAGTTAGCAAGCAACGTGTTTAGAACGTGCTTAGTTAATCACAAACAGCGACATAAATTCGTGCACCGGCGTTTTTTCCAGCGCGGCCTGATCGCTACACAAAGCGGCGATTCTTTCGCTTTGTGCGTGCGGGAACCGAGTCGCCAAGTTAGTGCGGAATTTTTGCTCCAGCACAGGGATCCCTTCTTCGCGACGGCGGCGGTGACCAATCGGGTATTCCACCGCGACTTGTTCGGTGCTGCTACCATCGGTAAAGAAGATTTGGATCGCATTGGCAATCGAGCGCTTGTCATCTTCTAGGTATTCCGCGCTATAGCGTGGGTCTTCTTTGATCACCATTTTTTGCCGTAGCGCGTCAATACGCGGGTCGGCGTGATGGAAGGCGTCTTCATAGTGCTCGGCCACTAGGTTGCCGTATAGCAGCGGTACTGCCACCATGTATTGCAGGCAGTGGTCACGGTCAGCCGGGTTAGCCAACTCCCCTTCTTTGGAAATGATGCGAATGGCCGATTCATGGGTGGTGATTTCAATACGTTCAATCTCATCCACCCGGTCTTTCACCTGTGAATGTAAAGTCACCGCCGCTTCCACCGCGGTTTGAGCATGAAACTCAGCAGGGAAGGAAATCTTAAACAGTACGTTTTCCATTACGTAGCTGGCAAAGTCTTGCTTGATACTAAAGGCGTTGCCGTTAAACAGCACATCGTAATAGCCCCACTTAGGTGCGCTGAGCACCGACGGCAAGCCCATCTCGCCTTTCATGGTGATCATCGCCAACCGCACCGCGCGGGAGGTGGCATCGCCCGCCGCCCACGATTTGCGTGAACCGGCGTTCGGCGCATGGCGGTAGGTGCGCAGCGCACAGCCATCCACCCAAACTTGTGAGACGGCATCAATGATCTGATCGCGATTACCGCCCAGCATTTTGGTGACCACGGCTGTTGATGCCACGCGCACCAATAAAACGTGATCGAGCCCGACACGGTTAAAGCTATTCTCAAGGGCGAGCACGCCTTGGATCTCATGCGCTTTGATCATCGCGGTCAACACATCGCGCATGGTGAGTGGTGGTTTGCCTTCGGCCACGGCCACGCGGCTTAAATAATCGGCGGTGGCCAAAATTCCGCCCAAGTTATCAGACGGATGGCCCCACTCGGCGGCGAGCCAAGTATCGTTAAAATCGAGCCAGCGAATAATACAGCCGATATTAAACGCGGCAGTGACCGGATCAAGCTCGTGAGAGGTGCCCGGCACCCGCGCCCCGTGGCGTACTGTGGTGCCCGGCACCAGTGGCCCCAGGTGTTTGGTACATTCAGGGAAACGTAGCGCCAGCAAGCCACAGCCAAGGGTATCCATCAAACAGTTGCGTGCGGTGTTGTAGGCCTCTGCCGAGGCAATTGGCGTGCTATCGACATAGTCAGCAATTTGCACCAATAAGGCATCAGGGTCAGGGCGCTGGTTCAGTTCTACGTTGTTGCTCATGGTCAATTCCTTCTGTGGTTTCAATCGGGTGAATGCGCGCTGATTAAGAGCGCTGATCGATAGGTAGCCAATCTTGGTGTTCAGGGCCGTCGTAATCGGCACTTGGGCGAATAATGCGGTTATTGGCGCGCTGCTCAAACACATGCGCCGCCCAGCCCGTTACTCGGCTCATCACAAAAATCGGAGTAAACAATTTGGTTGGGATCCCCATAAAGTGATAGGCCGATGCGTGATAAAAATCGGCATTGGGAAACAAGCCTTTCTCGCGCTTCATCACTTGTTCGACCCGCTCAGACACGTCGTACAGCCAAGCGTCTGGTGCGTTTTCCGCCAGCTGTTTCGACCAATGTTTGATAAGCGCATTGCGGGGGTCGGACTCACGATAAATCGCATGGCCAAAGCCCATCACCTTGTCTTTATTGGCGAGCATTTGCATTAACCCTGCTTCGGCTTCGTCAGGTGTGCGCCATTGTTCTAGCATCGCCATCGCCGCTTCATTGGCACCGCCATGCAATGGGCCGCGCAAGCTGCCGATGGCCGCGGTAATGCAAGAGTGCAAATCAGACAAAGTGGACGCACACACACGGGCGGTAAAGGTCGAGGCATTGAACTCATGCTCGGCATACAGCACCAGCGAGCAATGCATCACGGATTCATGCAGTGGCGACGGGGTTTCATCAGTGAGCATTTTGAGGAAGTAACCGCCAATGCTTTTCACCTCCGGCTGATAGGTATCGACTCGCACGCCATCATGCGAGTAGCGGTACCAATAGCAGATAATGGCCGGCAACATCGCCAGCAGGGTATCGGTTTTATCCGCTTGCTCACTAAAGTCGGTCTCTTGATCCAAATTACCCAGCATCGAGCAACCAGTACGCATCACATCCATGGGGTGCGCATTGGCAGGAATTCGCTCCAGCACGGCCTTTAAGGCGTCAGGTAACCCCCGCTTGCCGACCAAGGTTTCTGTGTAGTCAGCCAGCGCTTGGCGATTGGGGAGTTGGCCTTTGAGTAGCAGGTAAGCCACTTCCTCAAATTGGGCGTGATTGGCTAAATCGGTAATGTCATAACCGCGATAGGTTAATCCGGTGCCGGTTTGCCCCACCGTACACAAGGCGGTGGTGCCGGCACTTTGGCCGCGAAGGCCCGCGCCGGAGATGGCTTTGTCTTTGGGTGCGACGGCGACATTTGTCATGATTGGCTCCTTTCCTTTGATGCCATCAGATTCAACCGCTGCATGAATCCGTGAACGTGGCGATAATTCCAGTGGTGTAACCGACGTTTTCACACCGAGGGTGTGCGTCTGTGATCACTCTTTTCCAAATAGGCGATCCAATTGCTGTTCGTAGGCGTGATAGCCCAAGAAGTCATAAAGGGCATCACGGGTTTGCATGGTGTCGACCACGTTTTTCTGGTGGCCATCATCCAGCAGGTGTTGATATACATTGAGAGCGGCTTGGTTCATGGCACGAAACGCAGAGAGTGGATACAGCACCATGCTGACCCCCACGCCCGCCAACTCTTGGCTGGTGAACAGTGGGGTTTGACCGAACTCGGTGATATTCGCCAGCACCGGCACCTTTACTTGCTCGACAAAGGCTTGATACTGCTCGAGCGTTTGCATGGCTTCGGGGAAAATCATGTCCGCTCCCGCTTCTACGTACGCTCTGGCGCGGGCGACGGCACTGTCCATGCCTTCCACCGCCAAGGCATCAGTGCGCGCCATGATCACAAACTCAGGATCGGTGCGCGCATCGACCGCGGCTTTAATGCGGTCGACCATTTCAGCTTGGCTGACAATTTCTTTGTTGGGACGATGACCGCAGCGCTTTTGCGCCACTTGATCTTCCATATGCACCGCGCCCGCGCCGGCGCGTTCCATTTCACGAATAGTGCGAGCAATATTGAGCGCACCGCCAAAACCGGTATCAATATCTACCAGCAAGGGCACGTCGGTTGCTGCGGTGATCCGGCGGACATCTTCCAACACATCGTTGAGAGTCGTGATCCCCAAATCCGGTAAGCCGTAAGAGGCGTTAGCAATCCCGCCTCCGGATAGATAAATGGCTTGATGCCCCACCCGCTCTGCCATCATGGCGCAATAGGGGTTAATTGTGCCGACGACTTGCAGCGGGATATTGTTGCGCACCGCTTGGCGAAAACGTGCACCTGCACTCATAGCATTCTCCTTGTGAACTCATGGCTTAGCGGGTTGAACCGCCGGCATTTCGTAGCCAATAGCGTGTTAGTTAATCGGTAATTTGCTGTTCAATCAGTTGGCGACTGCGCTGAATATGTCGACGCATCAGCATTTCCGCCAGCTCGGCATCGCGCTCGCGAATTGCCGCTAAAATTTGCATGTGCTCTTGCAGCGCTTGCTTAGGGCGAGAATGCGCCCGCGGCGATTGAAACCGGTACATCCGCAAGAGGTGGTACAACTCACCACACAACAGGTTGATCAGTTTCTGGTTATGGCTGGCTTTGATGATGCAATAATGAAAATCAAAATCGCCTTGTTGGTGAAAGTAGGCCGCCCCTTCCACCCGTTCGATATAGGCATGGTGGGTGTCGAGCACCGCACTGAGCTGCTCAATTTCCGCATCGGTGATGTGCGCACAGGCCAATCTTGCGGCCATGCCTTCTAACGCTTCTCGCACCGCGTAAATCTCAGCCAATTGTCGATGGGTGAGTGTCACTACTCTCGCGCCCACATGAGGGACGCGCTCGACCAACCCCAAGGCTTCAACGCGCATCATCGCCTCGCGCAACGGGCCTCGGCTGACGCCAAATGCTGTGGCCAACCCTGCTTCCGACACCTTGGTGCCCGCTGGATAGGTGCCGGTGACAATCGCCTCGATAAGTTGTTCGGTCAGGCTGGCTGACTTGGTGGGCTCACGTGACTCAGCTTGCGCCGATTGCGTGTCCTGATCGAGAACCTGGTCATTTGTCGACAATAAAGACATAAATACCGCCTATAAACTTCAATAAAGCCAGAATAGAATAAGATTGTAGACAATGTAGATTAGACTTTGGTCTGTAGAGGCGCACTTTTATCGTGATCAAAACCACAACGTAAATGATAATGTACGCATTGAATTGTTATTCACTTGTTATCAAACGGGCGTTTGACTCGACCTATCCAACCAACAGCGTATGGTGTAGCGGTCGTTTTAATAGGGATAGAACGCAAATATGGATAAAAATCATTCCAAGCGTGAAAACGCACTCGCGCTGCTTATCGGCAGCAGTTTGGTGTCACTGGGCATCTTCTTTTTCAACCAAGTGGGGTTACTGACCGGCGGCACTGCAGGGTTAGCGCTGTTTTTACAACGGATCACCGATTTCAGTTTTGGTGAGCTTTTCTTCGTGATCAACCTACCTTTTTATTGGCTCGCCTACACCCAAATGGGTAAACGCTTCACCCTTAGTACCTTAGTTGCGGTCAGCATCGTCTCATTCGGCGCGGATCACTTGAGCGCCGTATTAACCATCAATAGCATTCATCCTGTTTATGCCGCGCTATTTGGCGGCGGGCTAATCGGCATGGGCATGCTAGTGATGTTCCGCCATCAGTGTAGTTTGGGTGGATTTAACACCTTAGCGCTGTTTTTGCAGCAACGGTTTGGCATCCGTGCCGGAAAAGTGCAAATGGCGCTGGATTGCTCAATTGTGGTGCTGTCGCTTATGGTCGTTGACCCATGGCTAATTGCCTTATCGGTCGCTGCCGCAATCACCACCAATCTCGTCCTTGCCATGAACCATAAACCCGGACGCTACCAAGTTCAGCCACCCCAAGCCGCATAGCGGGCGTGAATGACACGGAAAACACAGATAAATATAGATAGAGGCGGCCTTCCGCCTCTTTTTTCAATCACTTCCTCTGCGACACCTTGTCCCCAATCGTTACGATAGCGCCTCGACATCTAAATACGAATCACTCTTACAATTGATTGCTACACATGCTAAATTTCGCGTTTTGATCGCCTATCGTAAAGGAGTGTTGATGAACGCGGCCGATCCTAGCGTTGATGTGTTAAGCCTGCCCGACACGGTTGCACTACCCTCTTTCCCTTCTGCTTTAGGCTTGTCAGTGATCCCTGATGATGTGCAAGGCGTGCCGCTTCGTGAACAGCTCACCACCCCACAAGGATTGGCGCAATGTTTTGCCGCGGTGAACTCGACCTATGGCGATGCAGATAACCGCGCCCAAGGCACGCTATTTATCGGCGCTTACGCCTATGAATTTCTGCTGCCCGTGCTGGCCAGCTGGCTGCAGGGTGGACAACTCCCCTCGCTGGACTTAGATAACTGGCACATTAAATACCAGCCTACTCGCGTCACTAAACCCAATGGCGAGGAGCTGGTGTATCACAAGCCACATTTTTATCTCAATGCGTTGATTGGCTGGAAACAGCCAGTGGCAGAGAATTGGCAGGCTATTTTACATGGTGCCTTATTACGGCATTTTTCGCCCATCGTCGATGCGGTCGCGGAACGAAGCGGTATGCGTGAGGGGCCACTTTGGAAAGTGGTTGCCGATTCAATCTGTATTGCCTTTTTGATGGTAGGTAAACATCGTGATTGTGAACAAGCCGCGCGTGAAGCGGCGCTGTCGATCGTCCATCAACGCGGCACCTCGCTTTATAGCAAGCGCAGTGGTTTTCACGATGTGACCGTCTACGATCCGAACGACACGCAAACCGTATTACAAACCCACAGCTTCCGTTTGCGCGGCGGCTGCTGCCGGATCTTTACCGTGGATGAACACAGTTATTGCTCAACTTGCTGCTTTTTAAAGCCTGACGAACAAGCTAAGCGCCTCGCAGAAGTTGCGTGTCAGCGTGAGGGCGTGGCGCTGGACACGCAGCCTCGCTAACTCAGCGCCACATCGACCCAAACAAGACGATGATCGGAGTGAGCACGCGCATGCTCTTGGCCGTTTTTATCACAGATCAGTGGGTAGTCGGCATCATCAGGGGCAGGCCAAAATACGCCGGAGGCTATCACCGCGAGCTCACGCGAAGGTAGGACATAATCGAGGCGCAACCCACCGTTATGGGTAGCAATTGCCCGCCCTTTACCATTGATAAAGCGAAACGCGTGAGACTGGGCCGCATCACTTTTTGGCACCTGCGTGCCGACAGCAACCTCGGGATGCACACGCGGATGGTGAAGCAAGGCGCCAATGGCTTGCTTATCCCCGTCGCCGTAGCTCGGGTCTGCATTTAAATCGCCAATCACCACAAACGGTGTCTCAGGAGAAAGCCCGCCGTGAGCGCCCTTGTCGTCCACCAGCCAATCCGCGTTATCCAAAAGGCCAATCAGTTGGTGAATTTCATCACTGTTGCGCCGCCAGTTACGCTTTTCTGGCCCATCAAACACGGGCGGTGTGGGATGACACGCCACGACCTGTATTCGATCATCGCCAACCAAAATCGGCACTGAAACCAAGTTTTTCGAGGCGAGACGTAACGCCTGTTGTGCTTGTTCGGTGTAATAGTCTGTAGGGAGTTGATGGTGAGGTAATTGATGCCAAGCAAAGTGCTGCCAAGTGCGAATCTCATCGTCTTCGATGGGGTAACGCGATAAAATCACATAGCCAAATTGGCCATGATAGTCGCCAAAGCCATGACACTGCTGAGCATTCGTTAAGTGTTGATGCTCACTGACTGGCACCGTGAGTTTTAACCCTGTGTTGGTGGCGGGTAAATAGCGATACGGATAATCAATCGGTGTTTCACCGTGTTGCGATTCAGCCAAATGCCGCTCACAAAATGCGGCGAGCGCACCATCGTCGCCACCGCTGCCCGGATGATCAAACTCGCAAAGCACCACCACATCGGGGCGCACACGTTGTAAGGTCGCGGCGAGGTTTTTAATTTGTCGGCTGGGGGTGGGCGCTAACATCTTTGCTTTAATCTCACCGGCCTGACGCCCGGCTAGAGACAGGTTGAATTGTGCCACCCTAAGGATTGAAGGTGCTGTCATGACATCCCGATAACGTGCTGAAAGAACCCCTATTTTAACAAGCTATCGAGGGCGCGACGAATTTGCCGCGCATCTTCTTCTGCTCGATGCGGCGTCGGCCCCAACGCCTCCATTTCGCGACTAAAATCGCGCCGATCGAGATCACTGTGCTTTTTTAGCCACTGGTTTACCTCCATTAAGGTGAATGAAGGGCGCATATAGCAGGCTTTGTAAAGTCGCCCCATCCAAAACAGATCCCATTGGCTATCGCACAACACATGTTCAAAGGGCGCAAGGGTCTGGTTGAGATGCTGGCATACGTCGAGCACACTGATGCCTTCACTAAAAAGGCGCTCACGCGATATCCCATGAATTCGGGTTTCGGCTTCGTTGTCCCAGTGATACCAATGGCCACTGGCGGTGGAAGGATCAATCAAAAAACTATTGCTGTCGCCACTTGGCAACACGTATCCCACTTCAATGGGATAAGAGATTAACGACAAACCGGATGCTTCAAAATCCAGTGTCACCCACATACGCGTACTCCTTGCTCATAAACACTCCTGCATGACTAGGCACTTCCATTGCCTAGGGGCTGTTGACCCTTATTACCTAACTGTAGCCTTTTTGTTGCCATTTAGGCGGGTTGTCGCGCTACTTTTGCGTGCTTGATTAACAAGTGGCTGAAAAAACCGACTTCATTTCATGGTCTTGGCTATTTTTTATTGAGAATGTGATAGCTCTAACAAGTGACAGCCAGGGTTTGCCCGCTGTACGCTATATTTCATGACCGGATTGATTTAGGCTTCAAAAATAGCTGCATAGTGCAGTTTGATGGCAACCGCCTTATTAGATTGGAAAGAGTTATGAAACAGACGTCTCGAACTATGCTGGCGCGCAAACACGTTGCGTTAGTAGCGCATGATCACTACAAAGACGCCTTGACTGAGTGGGTAAAGGAAAATAAAGCGGTGCTCAGTCAGCATGAGCTTTACGCGACCGGTACCACGGGGCATATTCTTGCGCGAGAAACCGGATTAACGATCACACCTTTGATCAGTGGCCCCATGGGCGGTGACCAGCAACTGGGTGCCATGATTTCTGAACAGAAAATCGATGCGATGATTTTCTTTTGGGATCCGCTCAATGCCGTACCACACGACCCTGATGTTAAAGCGTTGCTGCGTGTCAGCTCTGTGTGGAACATTCCGATTGCCACCAATCGCTCTACCGCTCGCTTTCTAATCACTTCACCGCTATTTGGCCAAGAGGTGGATATTCAAATTCCTGATTATCAAGCTTATTTAGACGAGCGTTTATAATCTTTTCCCACACTGTCCGTCTGTGACCAACGCCGTCTATGGCTAACAGTGTGGGTTCCCGTTTCTTAAAGGTACCCTTTCAACTCCTCCAAAAACGGTGAGGCATGGCCTTTTTGGTGTACTAGCCACACTTGTTTTTGGGCACGCGTCAGGGCGACATAAAACAATCGCCGTTCTTCTGCGTGTTCAATTGGCTCTTCATTTTTCCCTAATAAAGCCTCATCGAGTGAGAGCGTGCGAGGCTTGGCGGGAAATACCCCATCATCCATGCCGAGGATAAACACATAGTGGGCTTCTTGCCCCTTGCTGGCGTGTGCGGTGGTATAGCGAAGCGCCAATGAAGGATACGCATTCTGCCAGCTTTCTAGCGCGTCAGGACGAATAGCATGCGTGCGACCTAGCAGCATCACACTCACAGCGTGCTCTGCGTTAGCATGCTTTTTCTCTAAGCTTGTCAGTGTCTTTTCTAGCTTATCGTCAGAGATCACCTTGATCGCTTTGGGTGTTTTCGCCGATGCCTTGTCTCGCGCGTAATCCAACTGTTTACTGAGCTGCTTGGGGTTTTGCTCAATGAACTGCTGCGCCACCTTCCCCAAGGTAGACAGATAGCGATAACAGGTGGTCAGCCAGCAAATTTCACTGTCACCGAAACGCTGCGCAAACCCTGTGGTTAGGCTGACATCGGCACCTGCAAAGCGATAAATAGCTTGCCAATCATCTCCCACCGCATATAACGAGGCACGTGGCGATTGGGTTTCACTGTCCGCTTTACCATGACACAGTGCCTCGAGCATCGCTAACCGTGCCGGGGAAATGTCTTGGTATTCATCGACCATGACAAACTGGATGGGCGTGGTGAATTTTCGCTGCTGAAACAACTTGGTGGCTTGGGTAATCAAGCCGTCAAAGTCTACCGCGTTCTCCGCTTTTAGCGCCTGTTTGTAGGCTTGGTACAATGGCCAAATCACGGCCAGCTCATCTTTTAAGGCGGTCTGCTCCTCAAAGCTTGCCAATTTATCGGTTAGCGCGCGCTTGGTGGCGTTGGCTTGGATCACCCGTGAAAGGCGCGACCAAATCCAGGTGTGCAATCGGCTATCATGGGCACACGCAGTCAGTTCAGCGTTGTCATCAAGCGGCAGTGTTTGCTGCTGATGTAATTTATCCCAGCGTTTGCGGGTAGTAGGCTGTTGCCATTGTTCGGCGAGTGTTTGGGTCAGCCACGCCGCTTTGGCCGTCTCATCACTGGCGAGCGGAGAAATAACCGGGGCCTGTCCTTGGTGATCGGCGAGTTGCTGACGGGCAAAGCCATGGAAGGTGGTGACATTCACTTCATGGCCAGTTTTGGTCTTAATCCGCGTTTTGAGCTCGGTGGCGGCATCTCGACCAAAGGCCAGCAACAAAAGTTGCTCAGGCTTGGCTTGACCGCTTTCAATCAAGTAGGCGGCGCGTGCTACCAACACGCTGGTTTTACCGCTTCCGGGCCCTGCCACCACCAAGGTATGAGATTCATCAGTGAGCACAGCCTCACGCTGTCCCGCATTCAAAGGCGAAGACTCAACCTGATCAAACCAAGTTTGCCACTGGTTGAGCATCGCCGCTTGCCACTGGTGATTTCGGGCTTTCAGCCAGCTTGAATCGGCCTGCAACACAGGCGCTAACGTGGTGGCCAGGCTTTCGTCCAAATTGGCTAAGAATGAGGCGGGTATCCCCTCGCCTTCTAGCTTATTTACTACCGTTTGTTGGGCGCTGCGCAATTGCGCGACACGTACATAGCCTAGTGCATTCACCAGTGCATCAAACTCTGCCAGTAAACAGGGGCGGATCATTGCCAGCCGTTTTTGATAACGGGCGATATAGGCTTGATAGTGGCGATAGATGGTTTGCCCTGCCTGCTGGGCGCGGTGCCAAGGCAAGCCAAAGACCTCAAAAGGCAGCGGGTCGCCTTCGTCAGTATAACCGGTTAACGAAATCGTCCCCCACAGCAACCCACGTGACACCGTTAGCTGCCCATCCCATGCCGAGAAAGGAATGTATTGCCGATGATGACGAGACTCGAGCAGTAAGCCATCGTCTTCAAGCTGCAGACTGTAATGATCGCCGTAAACAAGCCATTGTGCCCAGCGATTGGCTGTAAGTTTCATATTTCTACGTTAATCAGCGAATAAGGCACTGATCGTGCCCAAGAAGGATGGTTGGCATGCTACTTCCCAAACTCCCATAAATCAATTCGCTAGGCGTGATGGTAAACCGCTGACGCTAGCGTGAAAGCCTGAAATTGACTTGTCGCAATCCTTTTCTTATTACCCGAGAAAATACCTGAGTGAGGCTTAGTTTCTGGTTCTATTTCTGCTATCTTGCCAACATTGTTGGCCGATCACCTTTATTTATGCCTTTTTCTCTGCCACGTATGCCTCTCCTACCACTCGCCATGCGCGAGTTTTGGGCAAATCATCGCATTAACGACAGTATTCGCGTCCTAATCGCCCTCATGGGTGTTGCGCTGTACGCAGGGTATGCTGGTCGCACCGATATTGTCACGCCATTGGTGCTCGGTGTGATTGCCTCAGCATTGGCGGAAGTAGATGATCACTTTTGGGGGCGGGTACGAGCACTCGGCGTCACCCTTGTTTGCTTTACGATCGCGGCCTTCTCGGTCGAGCTGCTTTACGACACCCCTTGGCTATTCGCGATTGGCCTGACGACCTCCAGCTTTGGCTTTATCATGCTGGGCGCAATCGGTGAGCGCTATGGCACCATTGCCTTTGCCTCATTACTGTTGGCGGTTTACACCATGCTGGGGATGGAGCAAGGCAGTGATATGTGGTTGCAGCCGATGATGCTGTTATCCGGGGCTCTCTGGTATGGGCTGTTGTCGCTGGCTTGGATCATAATATGGCCTCACCGCCCGGTTCAGCACAGATTGGCTGCGGTCTTTCGTCAAACCGCCACTTACATGGAAACCAAATCCAGTTTATTCCACCCGGTCGCCGAATTGGTTCCTCAACCGACGCGTATTGCCGCCGCCAACCAAAATGCACAAGTCGTTGCCGCGCTCAATCAAGCAAAAGCGTCACTGCTTACCCGTGCTCGACGCGGCCGACTCACACAGCGGCATCAAACCTTACTGCAAACGTATTTTATTGCCCAAGATATTCACGAGCGTGTCAGTTCATCCCATTATCGTTACCAAGATCTGGCGGCACATTTTTTCCATTCCGATATTCTCTTTCGCTTTGAGGCCTTATTAAACGCGCAAGCGCAAGCCTGCCGGGATGTCGCGCAAGCGATGTCAATCGGTACACACTACCAGCATCCGAAAACAGGGCAACAAGCCCTGATGGCAATCAAACAATCGATGGCCTATTTGTCGGCACAAGAGGAACAAGACAGCACTCGCCTCGCGCTGCTTCAGCAACTCGATTTTCTCTACAAAAACTTGGAGACAGTGGAACAGCAACTGGCCAGCTTGAGCCACTTAGCCAGCACGGACAATCTGCAAGAGAGTGAACTGGCCGACCCGGATGCACACTCGTTGGGGGAAATGGCTTACCGCATTCGCCGGCAGCTCTCAGTTAAATCACTGCGTTTTCGTCATGCGGTGCGTTTGTCCTTGTCACTGCTGACCGGTTATGCACTGATCCAAGGGCTTGGGTTGGAGCACGGATTCTGGATTTTAATGACCATTCAATTTGTGTGTCAGACCAACTACTCTGCGACACGCAGCAAGTTGAAAGAGCGAATTTTAGGGACGGTCGCCGGTTTACTTTTGGGGGTGCCCGCACTCTATCTCTTCCCTGATCCAAGCAGTCAATTGGCGCTGATGGTGATCACCGGTGTGCTTTTTTTCGCCTTTCGCACCGTGCAATACACCCTCGCAACCTTGTTTATTACGCTGTTGGTATTAATGTGCTTTAGCCAATTCGGCCAAGGCTTTGCGGTTATTCTTCCCCGCCTTGGCGATACAGTGATTGGATGTTTGATTGCTGTTGCTGCGGTCCGTTATGTACTGCCCGACTGGCAAGCCCACCGCTTACGCGGGATCATGACTGAAGCGCTGCAAGCTAATCGAGACTACTTGGCCCATGTGATTGCCCAATACCGTGTTGGTAAGCGTGATAATCTTGCTTACCGGATCGCGCGTCGACATGCCCATAACGCTGATGCCGAGCTCACCACCGCTATCAGTAACATGCTGGTGGAGCCTGGACGCTATCGAACCAATATTGAAGAGACCTTCCGGTTCTTATGTTTAAACAACGCCATGCTCAGTTATATTTCGGCCCTCGGTGCGCATCGCAGTCGCATGGATGATGAGGTTAATCATCAAAAGATGGCACAGCTCCATCGTGAGATTCATCAATCACTTAACACACTGACTGAGCGCTTGAGTCAAGCATTACCCGCAGAATTACCCACACAAGTGCCATCGACCGGTACTAAGACACCCACAGGCGAGCCTGTGAGCCCCCAAGATCATGCGGTCACTGAGGACAAAGGAGCACAGGCTGAGGCTTATGCGCCCACCGATAACGCGCCGCTGAGTATGGTGTTGCAGCAGTTGCGCTTAATACAACGCATGCTACCTGAGCTCGATAGCTTGACCGAGACCTTGCGTCAACAAGCGCTTAAACAAAGCCGAGCATAGACGCCTCACTCTTTAAGTTTCTGTTTTATAGTGTTTTTTAATCACAAGGCATGAGTCATTGAGGTGTTAATATGACGGCCATCACGTCAGCGCTGTGTAAAATTACACTAATTTACCCAGTGAACGGTTGAAAGCCAGAGCGCGAGGCCGGATATTAATAGTTACGCCACCTGTTGAGGCTGGCAACTATACTGATAATTAAGCGGCGTAATGCCGCCGCGTAGCCCGCCCGGAGCAATTATGGCTATTCATGTAGGAATCATCGACTCTGACCCCGTCCGTCTAGTCACCCCAGTTTTGCATCAGCAATTGCCTGTCAGTAAGCTGATACTCATCGGAACACTGGAGCAAGATCTTGAATTCGAGCGCCTAACTCGTGTCCTTGCCCCCAAGGGAATTGAAACCGAGTTTTTTGAAATCTCGGACGATATCAATATTCGCGAAGTGAAAAGCCAAGTAAAACGTCTTGCCGAGCAGCTCAGCCAATCTTCTGAAGACATCCTTTTTAATGCGAGCTGTGGTCTGCGCCACCAATTACTCTCCGCCTACGAAGTGTTTCGTACTTACCAATGGCCCAGCTATGTGATTGAGCCTTACAGCGATGAACTATGCTGGCTCTACCCTGACGGCCTGCCACAGCAACAAGTGGAAGATCATATTAGTCTCACTGAATATTTAACGATTTTCGGCGCGCGCTGTGAGCACCAAGATGACCAAGTCACAGGGTGTTTAACCAATGACATTTACCGTTTGGGCGAAAAATGGGCGAGCAATGCCTATGAGCTAGGTCCAGGTCTTGCCACCTTGAACTATCTCGCGACCACGTGTCGTAAAGAGCAATGTTTAGACGTCGCGCTCAGTGAAAAACAACAAGGTTATCGTGAGCTCGGTATCCTACTCGACGATCTCTCAGATGCGGGCTTAGCCAGCTACCAGCAGGGAACCCTGACATTTAGCTGCGAAGAAGCGCGGCGCTTTGCCAATGGCGAGTGGCTGGAGAGCTACGTGCATCATACCGTTACCTCGATTCAAAAAGAGCTCCCTACCATTCAAGACAGTGCCCTCTCTTTACAGGTCTATCGTCAAATTGGCGAGCGCGAGGTGCGCAATGAGTTGGATGTCGCCATGGTGGTGAACAACAAACTGCATATTATTGAGTGCAAAACCAAAGGCATGTCGAGCGACGGCGACGATACCCTGTACAAGTTGGAGTCCTTGCGTGACTTGCTCGGAGGACTGCAGGCGCGCGCAATGTTGGTCAGCTTCCGTCCATTGCGTCATCACGATATTACCCGTGCAACGGATCTAGGGTTAGCACTGATTGGCCCAGACCAACTCGCCAACCTACGTACTCATCTTTATGACTGGTTTATCGCCGCCGGCGGTACCATTGCCGTGCGTACGAGCTAACAAGGCTGTGGTTCACGCCGGTATGTCATGAGCCACGCACATCTTGCAATGCCACGCTATCAATAAAAAACGCGGCGCCCTCTGGCACCGCGTTTGGGTAGGATAACGAGGTCTCGCTTATTTACAGGAGCTTACGTGCAGCCTCGACGACCACTTTAATTGAGCGCGCTTCTGTTTCTTTCAAGGTCGCGTGGTCTGGAGTCTCTTTTTGTGTGCGGTTGATAATCACACCCGCCACACAACCTGCACGTAGGCCGGAGCTAGCACACATAGTCAGCAATGTGGCTGATTCCATCTCAAAGTTCAGCACACCCATGTCCTGCCATTCCTGCATTGAACCTTGGAAACGACGCACCACACGGCCACTAAAGGTATCGTAACGCTCTTGCCCTGGATAGAAGGTATCACTGGATGCCGTGACGCCAGTGTGAACCGTCGCACCATCTTCATCAACGGCGGCTTTCATGGCAGTGGCCACGTCAAAATCGGCCACTGCTGGGAATTCCATAGGGGCAAAGTGGGTGCTTGCGCCATCAAGACGCACAGAGCCGGTGGTGACAATCATGTCACCGACATTAATGTCCGGCTGAATCGCGCCTGTAGTCCCTACGCGTAGGAAAGTACCAACACCAAGTTGTGCCAGTTCCTCAACGGCGATAGAGGTAGATGGGCCACCGATACCTGTTGAACAAACCACTACAGACTTCCCATCGAGCCAACCGAGGTACAAAGTGTACTCACGCTGAGAGGCAAGAAAGGTTGGGTTGTCCATCAAGTTAGCAATTTTTTCAACGCGCGCAGGGTCGCCAGGAATAATCGCCGTGGTTGCGCCTTGAAGATCCGCTTTTGTTACGCCAAGGTGGAATACAGGGGTATCAGACATCATTCGTCTCCTCGCTGGATGCTATCATCCGCATTAGAATCAATGTGATGCTTACGTGAGCAGGCATCAACGCGTTATTGGTTATGCGTTTAGGATACCCAATTTTATCGTCTTTTGTGTGACCATCATCGACCTATTGTCATATTAAATATTACAGATTTCAGAATTTAGAGATCCTTATCACTTTATAAAGGCAAAAGCAGACAGCCTTTGCCCTGTTTTTCAGTACTAGTCACGAAGTAAACGTAGCGCATTCAGGGTGACCAACGCCGTCGCCCCGCTGTCCGCCAGCACCGCGACCCATAGGCCGGTGATCCCTAATACACTGGTCACCAAAAACACCCCTTTTAGCCCTAGAGCGATGGTGATGTTTTGCCGTACATTCGCTTGAGTCGCACGCGCTAGGTGTAACACCTTTGGGAGCTCAACCAAACGATTGTGGCTTAATGCGGCTTCAGCGGTTTCTAGCGCAACATCGGTGCCACTTCCCATTGCCACCCCAACGTGCGACGCTTTCATTGCCGGCGCATCATTAATGCCATCACCAACCATTGCGATACGATATTGCCCTGCCAGTGCTTCTACCGCCTCAACCTTATTCTCCGGCAATAGTCCCGCGCGGTACTCAATGCCCAACTCATTGGCTATTTCCGCCGCCGAGGTCGGGTTGTCCCCCGTCAGCATCACAGGTTGAATACCCATCGCTCGTAGCTGTTCAATGGCTTCGCGAGCATCCTGTCGCAGTTTGTCGCGCCACCCAATCATGCCGTAGGGCTGATCGTTAACCAACACCACCGCCACTGTCGTGCCACGTGCAGCGACAGCGTTGGCTTCTTGCTGTTGCGCATGGTTTAACGTCGACTCACCCACTTTGTCTAACGCAACCAACCTGATTGATTGTCCCTCGACCATGCCTTGCACACCTCGCCCTGCATTCGCTTGGATATTTGAGGCATCCGGCACCGATAGACCGCGCTCGGCGCTATACAACACCAAGGATTTCGCCAAGGGGTGATGGCTACCACGCTCGATGGCGGTCGCCGCTTGCAGTAGTGACGTTTCCTCACCTTGCCAGGCGCGAACATCCGTCACCATGGGTTTACCCTCAGTGAGCGTGCCGGTTTTATCTAACGAGACAGCATTGACGCTTGCCAATGTTTCCAGTGCCGCCCCCCCTTTTATCAATGCCCCGCGACGCGCAGCGGTGGCGAGCCCAGAGGTAATCGCTGCAGGTGTCGAGATCACGAGCGCGCATGGACAGGCGATCAATAACAATGCTAAGCCACGATATAGCCACTCTTGCCAGCTAGCGGCAAAGAACAGGGGTGGAATCACCACAACTAGCGCCGCAAGCCCGATCATCGCCGGCGTGTACCAGCGGCTAAATTTATCGATAAACCGTTCTATCGGCGCTTTTTTCGACTCGGCCTGTTCAATAAGACGCAAAATACGGTCAATCGCATTTTCACCTTGCGCCGATGTCACGGTCAGCTGTACCGTTTTATCGGTTGCCAGACTGCCCGCCATCACGGTATCACCGGCTTCGATATCGACGGGAATAGGTTCACCTGTCAGCGCACTCTGATCAAAACTGGCGGCACTTTCCATCAGTTGTCCATCCGCGGGGAGCCGCTCACCGGCACTGATTTCAATCCGGTCACCTGGCTGTAGATCACTGGCGGCCACAGTCTCACGTGAACCGTCACTCTCAATCCGAGTCACTGTCTCTGGCACCAATGCCATCAATGACTGAATGCCATCACGGGCGCGCGTGGACGCGTACCCTTCTAGCCGCTCCCCAATCAGGAATAACACTAATACCATCGCCGCTTCGGTGGTCTCTCCGAGATACAATGCACCGATGGCAGCAATACTCATCAGGGTTTCAATGGAAAACGGTGACCCTTGACGCGCCAATCGACCCGCTTTAAGCACAATGGGGGCGAGCCCGATCACCGTGGCACCGGTAAATAACCAGCCAGATAAAGATGCAGACCAATAATGCAACCCCCAAGCGACCAGCATAATGCTAATCAAACCAAACAACAGGGCGTCATCGCGCCATTTCTGCCAGCCTGCAGGAGCTGTGGCGGTTTGATCCAAGGTAACGAGCGGAAAACCGGCGTTTTTAGCCGCTTGCTCAATGGCCGAGTGCGTCTCCGTTGAGGCATCATGCGTTAAAGCGACTCGCAGTTTTTCCGTGGCAAACAGGACTTGTGCGCTCTCTACACCAGGCGTGGCATGAATAGCTTTTTCAAGTTTAGCGGCACAGCTTGGGCAGTCCATGCCGGTAACCACCCACTCATGAGTGATAGAGGACATTTGAGGAGATGACGCAGAAGACGTGCTCTCGTCGCTATCGTCACACTGTGTTCGAGGCCGGTCGGGATCGTCATCGCCCGCGCTGCCCTCACCGTCTTGGTGGCTTGAACAGCAGCTTGACGCTTGGCAGGTATCGGTTACCGTCGCCGTAGACGGAGAAACGGTTTGATGGTGTGGCTGATGACAGTGGTGATGTCCACAATGCTTACACATAATCGACTCCTTCTTTGGTCGTTGTGTCATTATCTTGTGGTCAGTATAAGGGTTGGAGCCCACTCCAGAGTCAAGCGCTTATGAAAACAACTCTCATTGAGTTTGCCAAACGCTGCACAACAGCAGGGAAAAAGGTGCGCCCAGCAATGATAGCTGAGCGCAATACGCCTATTGGATAATAAAAATGTAGCCCTGTAGTATTAAGAGGTTAACGATATCAATAAAGAAAGCCCCCACAATCGGCACTACCATAAAGGCTTGGGGTGCGGGGCCAAAACGATTCACGATTGAGCCCATATTCATCACCGCGGTCGGGGTGGCGCCGAGGCCAAAACCACAATGCCCGCCAGCAATCACGGCCCCTGTGTAATTGCTCCCCATTAACTTAAACGTGACGTAATAACTAAATAAGCCAATAACAACCGATTGAACTGCCAAAATAATTAAAAACGGCACCGCCAAATCGAGAATATTCCACAGCTTCAACGTCATCAGTGCCATCGCTAAAAATAACGATAGGGAAACTGTTCCTACCATATCAACGGTTTCTGACTCTAGCTTTCTTAATTTAAAAACCTCAAGTGTATTGGTCACTATTACACCCAAGAAGAGAGCATAAACAAAGTCTGGAACCATTAACCATTCAATATTAAACCCGCTTACCCACTCAGATAAATGACGAGCCCCTGTAATACACAGCAGTAAAATAAATAAGACTTCAATAACTTTTTTGGCGGTTACTTTATCTTCTTCATTTTCATTGTAAGTCACAAGCTCAGGATATTTTTCGTGTGTTGTGGTGCCTCGCCCATATTCAGACTCAAGCTGATGTTTATTAATCAAACGCTGAGCAACTGGGCTACCAATGATACCGCCAATGACAAGGCCTAGTGTTGCCGACGCCATTGCAATTTCGAGGGTACTTTGAATACCATACTCATCGGTTAATATCTGTGCCCAAGCCGCGCCGGTTCCATGCCCGCCGGACAGGGTAATAGAGCCAGCGACAAGGCCCATCAGAGGGTCCAAGCCAAGCATCGACGCAAAACTCACACCAATAGCGTTTTGTATGATGATGTACACGGAGGCGATAGCAAGAAACCAAAATACCTTTAAACCGCCTTTTACTAGTTGTTTGTAATTTGCTGCCAGACCAACGGTAGCAAAAAACATCAGCATAAACGTATCTTTTAATGGTAGGCTAAATTTAAAGCCGATACCGTTATAGTGTAGTACGGAAATAACACACGCAATGATTAACCCGCCAACAATAGGCTCTGGGATATTAAACTTTCGTAATGCGGGAATTTTTGAATTAACAAAATGGCCTAAAAAAAGGACACCGATGGCAATCAGGAATGATTCTAGCGCACCAATTGAATTGAGTTGATACATATAACCTCTTTGTTTCTCTCACCTCATCCTCCCTGATTGTTTAATTTGACCTTTGTTTTACCTCATTTACGTTCACATTAACGTCAATACGGGTTAGCCACACTTCACGATACTCCAGCATCCTGCTTATCGTTTTGCTGCCGCGCTTGGGCTTTTGTACGCCTCAACCTCGCGATAACTGCCCGCTACCAACGGGCGGCACAATAGCAGAAAAACTCAAAACAAGCACCAATAATCGACGTATATATCGCTAGAAGGCACCTAAATAGCTAATAAAGAAGGGTAAAAAGCAACTTGCCAGCACAGACGACTGATTAAAAACAAACCAGATCTCGCTGCATTTTTGCTCAGTAACGGTTGGCGCCTTTGAGGAAAACAAGGGGAAAGTTAGCACCTACTTATCTGAGCTAACAAACACAACGCGCCATATTAGCAAGCGCACACATGGGGATATTGAGTAAGGAACGACACCTTACCGGATGTAAGGTGCCAGTATGAGGCAGTTATACAGGATGGGTTAAGCATTCCCCCATTTGCATGCTGATGGCTCTTAAGACATCTCGACGGGTGATAATGCCAACCAGCTTGCCCTCATCGACCACTGGATACAGTTTAGGCTTGGTGGGTGCCATCATTTCCGCAAGCTTGATAATACTGTCCTCAGATTCAACCGCCAACGCGTTGCTGGTCATACAATCCGCCACGGCGTGTGAATCTTGGCAGTGATAGCTATCACGTAGCAGCTGCTGCAGCATATCTTGCTCGGAGATAAATCCGACCAACCGCTTATTGGCATCTACTACAGGTCCGCCAGTTTGCTGACTACGAAGCAGTTTTTCCAGTGCACTAGAAAGCGGCATATCCGGTGAAAATGTGACCGGGCGTTTGTTCATATAATCTTTAACTGTGATCGACTCCATGTCGCCTCCCTTAATCGTCATGACAATTTACTGTCCTGTACTTTAAGTGTTGTCGAAGTTGGCGAAATGTCTAAATCACTTTAAACAATTTGTGTTATTGAGCAAACCAATCGAACAATGAGGTGATTATTGTTTAGACTACCAGCCTAGTAAACGATAAAGCTCACCGGTTTTAACACTTCGGTGTGCATTGTCGATGGTGCCATCACTTGCCCACTGCTCAACGACTGGCTGAATGATGGTCTGCGCCGTTTGCCAATCTTGCCCTGCTTCTATTTCGTCGAGATATAACAACCTGAGCAGTAAGCCATCCAGCCCAGTCAAAAGCTGTTGTGGGGCACGGTCATTAAAAATGGATGGGAAAACGCGGTCATCGTCATTGGGCAGCCCCATAATTTGGGTCAGTTCCTCGACCACACAGGCCACGAGCTTCCCTTTGGAGCGCGCCAAATCAACCGGAATGACGACCGCGGCATGGCGAATCGCACCATGTTTATTGACCCGAAAGTTGGCCGCGCACACAGCGTCACGTAATGGCGACACATCAGCATTGGCAAACTGCTTGCGCGCGTCTTCTAAAAAACGTTCATGATTGGTGAACATAATCGTCAGATTGGCACGCTGCGGAATGGTAGTTGGGATAAAGTCGATCCCGGTTAGCGTCTCAAGGTGTGATAAGTGATAAGAGACAAGGTCGTCGTGTAACTGGCTCTCACTGATCGGGTGCGCTACATAATAGCGGATCGGGCCCTCCCACTTACGGACGCCTTGTTCACCTTGTACATACTCGCTTTGAAAGGCAATACGATAAAAAGCGTCAACAATATAGTCGGGCGACTGCCAAGCCCGTTGGTTTGCCATTACAGGCGTCACCGTTAGGCAAACGCCTAATAACACCACCCGCTGAAAAAGCCGCCAATATGAGTGACTCACAGTATTACTCCTGATATCGAATCCCTTAGCTAGCATAGTCACGAAAGTGCGACGCTTGAATCATTTTTTTAACAGTGGTCGACGCCTCAAGCTTAGATTTGAGCGCGGCATTAAGCCATGATCACTATGCGCAATGACGGCATCATCGTTAGCACTAAGCTTTCGTGAAAAATCTCGTCGACAAATTGGCAATAAAGCCTTAGTGCGCAAGCAGCAGGCCATTGCGTTTGCACAAGGTCAAACAAGCCAAGGCTAACCCCTTTGCGGCCGACCTTCTGTCGGCCGCTTTATTATGACTAATACCTTGCTGTGTTGCGCTAGGACTGTGATCCCCTAGCGATTCTTCCCGTCAATGCCTGACCTAACGTCACGACGCCACTCGCATTACAGCTTTATTGCATCTATGTTAATGATTATTGGTAATAATCTATAGAGTAGAGGCGATAAATGCGACGACCCGCGTTGAGTAACCCTTGGCACTGGCGCTTTTTTACCATCATCGTTATAACGCTCCCCACCCTCGCGTGGGCCGCCAATGCCGATCCATCAATTATCCATTATCCGACCATGTTAATGGGGCTGCTCGGTGGTCTGGCGCTGTTTTTATATGGCATGGATAAAATGTCTAATGCGCTGAAAAATGCGGCTGGAAGTCGACTTAAAGCCTTATTGGCCAAACTCACCACAAACCGGGTCGCCGGTGTATTTACTGGCGCAGGGGTAACCGCGACCATTCAGTCTTCCTCTGTCACTACTGTGCTACTCATCGGGTTTATTTCCGCAGGGTTAATGTCACTCGCGCAAGCCACTGGGGTGATCATGGGCGCCAATATCGGGACAACCATTACCGCCCAGATTGTGGCTTTTAAAATCACTCAAGCCGCCTATCTGATGGTCGCTATCGGCTTTCTAATCCAATTTACCGCTAACGCTGATAAAACCAAGCAATACGGTAAAATGCTATTCGGATTGGGGTTGATCTTTACAGGGATGAACGTGATGAGTGAGGCAATGTCGCCTCTGCGCGATTATCAGCCGTTTATTGATGCCATGGCGAAAATGCACAACCCTTTCTTTGCCATTTTACTTGCCGCCTTATTTACTGCACTGGTGCAATCGTCATCTGCCACAACCGGGATTGTCATCGTCCTTGCTGGGCAAGGCTTTATCTCTCTCGAGAGCGGGATAGCGTTAGCCATGGGTGCCAACATCGGCACTTGTGTGACCGCCCTTCTCGCCGCGATCGGGAAATCAAGGGAGGCCAAACAAACTGCCAGTGTACATATTCTATTTAATATTATAGGGGTGCTGATATGGCTTCCGTTGATCAGTGTCCTAAGTGATTGGAGCGTCGCACTTTCGCCGAGCCACCCCGATCTTTCGGGAGTTGAACGCTTAGGGGCGGAATTGCCTCGCCAAATTGCCAATGCCAACACCCTATTCAACGTCGTCAATACATTATTCATGTTGCCGTTTGTCGGTGGGTTTGTTTGGCTCGCCAAGAAAATCGTCCCTAAAACACGTAAGCCTGCAACGAGAGAGCAACCTATTATTTCCCCCAAATACCTCTCTAAAGAGCTGCTAATGACACCCGATA
The DNA here is from genome assembly GCF_027286325.1 of Salinivibrio kushneri. Lineage (NCBI taxonomy): Bacteria > Pseudomonadati > Pseudomonadota > Gammaproteobacteria > Vibrionales > Vibrionaceae > Salinivibrio > Salinivibrio kushneri. Next base: position 1,158,056 of record NZ_CP114588.1, on the reverse strand, counting down.
TAGCCATGGATCAAGCCCAGCTCGAAATTGGACGCATCGGACGTCGGGTATGTAATATGATGAATGCCCTCCCGCCACTGACCTCCAAGCTGGCCACTCAACAAGAACGTGAAGCTGCTGTCGAAGCGCTTGAAAAGATTGATGAGCTTGAGCACCAAGTGGATGTCTTGCATGGGCACGTTTTATTTTATCTTGGCCGATTGCGCAAAGAGCCCCTCACTCAGGTTCAGAGTGATCGACAAATCGCTCTAATTAGCACCACCGATCAGCTCGAGAGTATCGCTGATCTTATTGAGGACACCCTGGTTCCCATAATGGATAAATCATTGCACGCAGACATTCATATCAGCGATGAAATGCGTAAAACGCTTGACGAGATTCAAGATAAGGTTACTCACGCCCTGCTCGATAGCGTGAATGCGATTCGACGTGGTGATAACAAAAAAGCCAAGCAAGTATTACATACCAAGCGTGCGCTCAACGCCCTATTAGATAAAGTGTTGGCTCACCAAGCCGAGCGCTTAGTCGAGCACGACGCCAACCGCCTGCAGCTATTCAGCATTGAGATGGAGTGGACCGAGTCTTTGAAACGTGTGTATACAGTGACAAAACGTATCGCCAAATTACACCTGCGAGAAAAAGACCCGCAGTGATACATCACCGACAGACTAAAAAAAGAAAACGGAACCAAGCCCTAATTTTTGGGCCCAATAAGACCAAATTGTCGGGAAAATCGTTATAACGGCTCCGCCTGATAATATCTAGGAGCCTGAAATGTATACATTATTCCCTTCCCGACCTAAACCTTTATCGACACTGATTGCGCTCGCCGCATTCAGCAGCACCAGTGCATGGGCTGATGCTCAATGTGAGATTGCCGATTTGGCGACGAGCAACGCGCCAATCCAAGCCATTATGAGCGCTGAACGCAGTTGCTTTACCAGCTGGTATGACACCACGTCTATTCGATATAGCAACGTCTACCAAGAAGCTTTTGTAAGCAAAGTGGCGCAGCGCTTATCGCAGACCATTGCCAATTATCAGGGTGATGACAAACAAGCTCGCCAAATTGCGAATCTAGCCGAGTATGTGCGCGCGGCCTATTATGTTCGCTTCTATGGCGATAAAGCGAACGCTGACTTTTCTGATACGTTAGATGATCGCCTTGCGGATGCGATTAATACGTTCTTACGTTCGCCTTTCGCCACGGTAGAGGGCAGTGCCCAAACCGATGCTTTGCATGGTTTAACGCTGATGGCCGACAGCATCAAGCGCTTGCCGCAAACCCTAGACTCACAAATTCAACTGCTTGAAAACCTCGACCAAGAACGCTTGGACGAGCGCCGTTACGCGGATGCACTGAACAACCTTTTTCGTGCCATGGCTGGCCACCAATCACGTCAAGCCTTTTACGATGTGCTCGCCGCCGATCTCTCCTTGATTGACCGCCTTTATCAGTTCGTCGTCAATCATCCTCAGCTCTCCAACAGCGACCACGGGGCGTTGTTAGTATCAAACACGGTCCGCGAAATGGGACGGCTATTGATGGCCCCACAAGCCAGCGTGCGAGATCGTGTGATTAGCCATTATCGTGACCTACTACCCCGTTTCCCGCTGGGCGGCAAAAACGATGCCGTTTGGGTGGGCATGGTAGAAATGGTGGATGCTTATGCGCCCGACAAGATGGCCGAATTAGGCTTGTCTGATGCCAAAGCCACGCTCGAAGCCAAAGTGATGCCTTATCGCCACCAATGTGATGGCCCGGCTATTATTCGCTCACAGAGCATGACACAAGCGCAAGCGCAGCAGGCATGTGAAAGCTTGCACGACAAAGAAGTGGCTTTTCATCAAACCGTTAATTCAGGCTATCAAGCCGTCGCCGACGATCTAAACGACAACGTTGAAGTCGTGGTGTTTGATAACCCATCGGACTACAAAACCTACTCAGCATTTTTGTTTGGTAACTCAACGGATAATGGTGGCCAATACTTAGAAGGGAACCCTGCCGATCCAAACAACCAAGCCCGTTTTATCGCGTACCGGAATGATAATGGCCAATCGCTTTCGATTTGGAACCTCGAACACGAGTATGTCCATTATCTCGATGGCCGATTTAACATGTACGGCGACTTCAACGACGTGCTTCGCCACGGTCATACCGTGTGGTGGCTAGAAGGCTTTGCTGAATTCATGGCACATGGCGATGACTATGCCGAAGCAATTCGCTTAGGCAAAGAAGGCGGCTATTCACTCAGTGACGTGTTTGCCACCACCTATCAGCACGATGTGAATCGCGTGTATCGCTGGGGATATTTGGCCGTACGCTTCTTGTTTGAAAAGCATCCAGACGCTGTGGAAACCTTGCTTAACGCGGGTCGCACCGGGAAATTCGAGCAGTGGGCAAATTTAGTTAAAGACTATGGTCAGCGTTATGATCAGGCATTCGCGCAGTGGCTGACCACTTTGGAAGACACCGATGGCGGTGAACCACCTCGTCCAGACCCTGATCCCGAGCCAGAGCCAGAGCAGCCAGAAGTAACAACACTGTCTCTAGGTCAAACCGTCACCATTAGCGGGCAAGCATACAGTGAGCACCTGTATCAAATTGACCTAGCCCACCCTGCCAGTGCGCTGACATTTAGTATCGAGGGACAGGGCAACGCGGATCTCTACGTGGCAAAAGGCCGTCAAGCGCACTATTACGACTATGACGCCACCGAGTGGAACCAAACCAGTCATGAAACCGTGACGCTTAATGATGTGAAACCGGGTCAGTATACCTTAAGTGTCACCGGTCGCGGTGACTTTACCGATGTCACTGTCAAAGTGAATGCTGAGGGCCAAGTGCAACCCGAGCCAACCCCAGAACCAGAGCCTGAAACACCGGCTGGCACCGATGACTTGCGCCCAACGCAACTTAACGTCGCCAGCCCAAACAGTATTAGTGTTTATCAACGTCGCTATCTGTATGCCGATGTGCCTGCAGGAGCCACCAAAGCGCAAGTGTGGGTCATGGCGGATGGTAACTCGGGGGATCTGGGCGTGTTCGCCGCTGAGGATTACTGGCCAACGCAAGCACAAAACCAAGCAGCCTCTGACGTACCGGGCAGCAACCAGTACATCGAAGTCGACTTGAGTGACCAGCAGCGTCTGCATTTGCTACTCGCCGGTGATGGAAGCCGAAGCCAAACCGATGTGCGTGTTTATTTTCGCTAAGCACTAAGCACTAAGCACTAAGCACTAAAAAAATGTTACCAAGCGCCACTGCCGAGTGGCGCTTTTTTGTTCGGTTGCCATAGAAATGGGAAAAGAATAGAAAGAGGAAAAACGCTTAAGGGATGATTTCTGTTTTCACGCTCCCACAAGCTGAGATAATGCCGCAATGACTGGCCTTGTATCACGGTTCACGAATAATAAGGAGAAACCATGACCGAATGGGAAAAGATGTGCCAAGGATTTGTCTTCGATGACAGTGATGGCTCCATTGATATCAGGCGAGACCATGCCACACGAACCTTACTGGCATTCAATCAAGCAATAGAGGCGACGACAAGGCAGCAACTGCTGCGTGAGTTATTGAATGATATCGGCGACGGTTCGGTGATCCAACCTCCATTCCATTGTGAATTCGGTGAGACCATCCAGGTTGGCCGCAATACCTTAATCAACATGAATGTCACCATGCTCGATGGTGCCCCGATCACTATCGGTGACCATGTGCTGATTGGCCCCAATACCCAGTTTTACACTCCCACCCACTCTCTCGATTATCAAAGCCGCCGCTCGTGGGAGACTTGGTGCAAACCCATCGTGGTGGAAAACGATGTGTGGATTGGCGGTAATGTGGTGATCTGTCAATGCGTCACCATCGGCGCACGCAGCGTAATAGCCGCCAACGCGGTGGTGAAACACGACGTGCCGCCTGACAGTCTTTACGGTGGCACACCTGCTCACTATATAAAAACGCTCAATGGCAAATGAGGCTAAAAAGCTAGTCAATATTTCGCCATTGGGCCGGAGGAGTCAGCTCCCAGCGTTCAAACTCTGCGGCGCTATAAATGGCTCTCCCTTTCTTGCCATGAATGACCGAAATTTCCGAGGCTTCTTCACCCGCCAACACGCGGTTGACGTATTTGCCCGCTTGTACACCCTGGGATTCGCCAAATAGCACGACCCCGCCAGCTGTTTGGCCTTTTCCGACCGAAAAGTCCCAAAAGCCGAACAAAGGCGTCTCACTGTTTTCATTGGTCCATGAGAGCACTTTATTGGCATCAACCACTTTGTCCGAGTCGTCGCGGATAATCTGGTATAAACCGACTACAATCGCGTCGTAATCATTGGATTGCTCTACTGAGTTTTTCCAAGACGAAAACAAGCGGTGATTTTCGATGGTCACATCGATACCCAGCTGTTGTTTCAAATCTTCGTATTGGTTGGCGATGTGATCGGTTGCAATCGTCGCCGTGGTGCCCGCATCAAAGAGGATTTTGACCTTCATTTGATCTTTCCCTAGCAATTGGCTCATCTCTTTCATACTGCGAGCAAACAAAGGACGCTCCAACACACCAGTGACGCGCGCTGTACCGGCGTATTTAGCCATTAATCGACGTGGATTGGCGTTAATACCTAAAAACACGATATCGATATCTTCGCTTCTCAGTCTAGGCAGCATATGGCCCAACGCATTATCATCTCCAATCACAACGACCTCGGGGCTGATCTCTTGATAGAGCGCCAAGGCTTTATCGGCTTGCGCGTCAAACTGTGACGAGGGTAAGCGCTTAGTATCCATTTCAAAAGTGTGTAGCGTCACGTCATCGCCAAGCGTACTTTCGAGCCCACGGATATAGCTTTCATCCCAACCATATTCTTTATGATAACTCTGAATCAGCAGGACATCATCGGCCCAAGCGGGTACAACGCTCATCAGATAGAAGGCCAATATTTGTAAATAGAATCTCATTATGGCTCCTTGACGCCGAGTGCAACCTTCTACAACTGTAGAACATGTTTTTGAAGTGAGACGCTCGACCACCAGCCACCTGAAAAGAAAGGCCGCACCGCTTGCGGTGCGACACGTTTGATGACGGCTTGCTCTGTCAACTTACTGAGCGGGCCTAATCGTCAACTCAGCATTTTTAAATCCGAGCTCGGCCAACTCTTCCGAATCAAAATTGGAAATGAGCTCCACCCCATTTGCGCTATCGTGACTTGCCATGGGCGTCGCAGACCGCTTACTACGCATTTGACGAGAGATTTGCGACTTTGCTTGTCCGACTTCGATGGTGCCCGCATATTGTGATTCTGCATAGAAATCGCCAGATACGTGAGAGTAGAAAGGACGTAAGCTTTTGCCTGTCGCCCATTGCATACTCTGTAGGCCGTATTTCTCAATCGCCCAACTCCAGTCCCACCATTTTACTTCACCGGGGATATAACGATGGTGCCACTGATAAGCAATATCCGCGGAAGGTTGGCTACCACGTCCCATGGTGAAGGTATGGCTATGTGTGGGGCGATTGTCTGGATGGGAGTGCCACGCATTCCCCCCCCAGCGTAAAAAGCCATTAACATTCACGTCGTAGCTGATGTCTGCGCCAAATCGGTACGGGTAAGAGATGCTTGAGCGATACAACTCAACGCGGATTGGGATCTCTGAGTGTGCTGGTACGAAAGGACGGGCTTGCAAGGTCACTTGCTCGCTACTCGCACCGCCATTGCTGCTGGCAAAGCTTTGGTTTGCCTCAAAAGAAATTGTGAGTTTCGTCTCACCCACCAGCGGCCAATCAAAACTGTTTTCAGTTTCCACTTTTTGGGAAAAACCATAGGTGTTGGTTTTTTCCCAATTGGTGGATTCATCGACTTTAAGATCGACCACAACCTGTTGATCAATGCCGGTATTATTACGTGCCACCGCTGAAACGGTTTCAACTAACTGACGGTCAGACTCAACCACATCACCGTGCCAAAAATCGCTATCATTGAGGGTATAAGCAAAATTATCGACCGTGATAGTGGTCTTATCTCCACAGCGATAGCCATCACATCCACCATCATTATTGCCACGGATATACCACTTATCGCCTGAACGCCATACGTCCATATCTTCACCAACATAGTCACTGTGGTTTCCACCTACCCATGCATAGCCGAGGTAATGCGCGAGATAGCTCAGTGGTTTAACGAACTCACTGCGGTTATTGACTAGCGCATACTGAATATCAAGCTCAGTGCCTTCAGGAATGCTCTTAGCAGCATAATTGGGGATCTCACCTTCATCATTTTCTGGATAACACCAGGTATCCGCTGGCGCCCCCGACTGCTGTTTGATTTCGCCATTGTACCCACTGCCCATGATGACCCAGTTATCTTCGAGTCCGGAGATCTGCCACTGTCCCATGCGATCGGTCAAATAGTCTCGATGGGTACTAGCTTCATTGGCAGTAAGGGGGCGATAGTTCGCTCGACATTGGTCATCAACTAAGTTATCAAGCACAATTTGATCAGGGTAAATATTGGCCTGCGCAAGCCCAGCATGAACCAGTAATGATACGCTGGACACCGTGAGCGCGGTTAAACGTGTTCTATTAGCCATTTGACGTATTCCTTATTGAGTCTTAAATAAGAGCCATTGCGCGACTGTCATGGTCGTCGCAGCTCTTACCCTTTCATAACGAATCAATAAAAAATAATGAAAAGCATTGAATTTAATTACCCTTAAACTTCATGAGCTTAGGAGGATGTATTCAAAAGCACACGGGATGTTCAATGTGATATTTATTCAATAAACGGAGGGATTTACAGCGAATGAAAATAGAGTATAGACTCTATCTTCAGGGTAATTAAAAGGCGTAAAGCCAAACATAAAATTTAATTTAGCTATCACTCATGCAAATAGGTTCGCTATTTTTCCTCTTTAAGAAATTCATTGATTTGTTGTGTTGCATGAACAATATTAAGTGGCGAGTAACGAATGAAAGTACTTCGATGTGTCTTCTTTGAAACAAAGATCAGAGTGGAATACTTATGTTCTTTTTCAATGTAAACAAGGCAGTTACACTGGCTATGGGTCAACAATTGTTCGATAGAAAAGCTAAGCTCAGCGTCAGGACGATAAAACACGTTAAGCGCGCCCACACGTTTTTGGCTTAACCCACCTCGTTGAACCAAATCGCTCCACCGCCATCCGTTTATTTTGCCAACCACAAACACACTCGTTGCGACACACAATAGTAGTGTCATCGCAATCAACAAACATTGGCGGTAAAACGGCACCTTAAGCTGTCTTTGACTAACAGCGTCAGTTTGGGCGGGTTGGGCTTCTTGGGGAGACTCCGAATGTTGCACTGGCTCATCATCTCTTTCCTCACTACACACCAGGTCAGCAGGAGGTTGAAAGATCATGCCCTCAGTTAATCGATAACCATACTTTGGAACTGTGATCACCAATGAGGCATCCGCACCGACTGCAAGTAATGCACGCCGCAATGCACTGATCGATTTTGCCAACGACGTCTGGCCGATGTACTCACTGCCCCAACCATAACAAATCAGCGTCTTCTTACTCACCGCCTGAGGGGCATGCTTTAGAAGGCATTCAAGCACAAGCGTCTCCCGGAACCCTATCCGCGTTGACTTATTATTGTGATGGAGTTTTCTAGCAACATTATCGAAATAAATCATAGATTTTTCTTTAAAAATAAAACAATCAATTATTTAGTGCGATAAACATCGTTTTATTTAGAAACAAGATCACATTTCAAGCAATGATGTGATTAACCCGTTTATTCATAAAAATATTAACCCCTAACAATGCATGGTTAACACTTGACCCAGCCGATGCCTTCTCACACAAAATACGGTCATTTACTAGACAAAACAAGGGTATGGATAGGCTGCTTTCTTCTTTTTTTCGTTTAAATTTTCTTTTGCTGACCCATTTATTACTATGGCAATGAGTTTATAATCAGCTATAAATACTGAGTGTTTACTCAAAACAAGTTGGCAACAATAATGAAATATATTTATAAAACACTCTTCATCCTCTCTGCATTGTTCTCTGCTGCAAGTTTTGCAGCCATAGGACCCTACAAAGTGGTTTTAATCCATGGCTTTCAGCCCGATCAGTTACAAAGCCGTCCAGACCGTGATCAAGTAGCCGTAGATGGTTCAGACTACTGGCAAAACTACTGGTTACAGCATGCTGATGCCCGTATCGATTGGCCCGCCCACGAGCGGATCGAAGGCAAGATTGCGTCAGACTATCTATGGCCTGCATTAAAAACGCTTTCCGAGCAAGAAACCTGTCTGTCCGGTTGCATTTTAGTGACCCACTCTACCGGCGACTTGGTGACACGCTACCTGTTAGATAACCAAGCAAACTGGCTGATCAATTCAGGGCTCGAGCCCCTCAATATTGTCGGCACCTTTGACTTTGCAGGCGCAGGCGGTGGCGTTGAGCTGGCCAACATCGCGGTGAATGTTGCTGAAGGTGGCGGTTGGCTAAATCATGCCATGAAAAAAGCCGTGTCACTGTGGATGGGGCAACTCCCCAATAAAGACAATATCGGCGTGCTGAATGACTTAAAAGTGGCCAATGCACGTCAATTGGCGATGTGGCCAGATAACCGTGTGCCGCGTATTCGCTTTGTGGGCAATGGTTCGGACTTTTTGGGTACTACGTCTCCCTTTATTCCGGGTAGTGATGATGGCGTGGTTGCCGCCCACTCGGCCTGCGGCGCCGCCGATGCCGATGCGTTTGATAGCTGCTCCACCACGATTGAGTTTGACGGTAAATTGGATTATGTCCACAAAGGGGTTCGACGCTTTATGCCCTCACACTACCCGCTATTGATGGGCGATAAGTATAGCCACCTGACTATCTTTAATCCTTGGCATAAAGGCAAAGTAACAGCCACCGATCCTGAGCTTAAACTCGGCGATCAGTCTCGTATCGCTGTCGAGACCATTGACGAAGATGGCTGGTTTGGTAAGAAATATCGTTTTGTGAGAGATTCAGACCGTGACACCTTGTCAGAGCTTGTCCATGCGCTCCCACAATAATTTCGAGTAAGCTGTGACTCAACTAACAAAGCTGCCCTTTCATCGGTATAAGGGCAGCTGGTTGAATGTATTCGCTTTTCTTTCCTGTGCTACCGTGGCTGTACCACATTAATTAGGGATTACTATGACTAGACTGCTGCTCGCAGTAACCTTGGTCGTATCAATTGGAACCACGGCTTATTTATGGTTCGATGTCGATGAGACACCAATGCCTCAACCCACCTCTGAGCGCGAACGTTTATCGTCGTTGCCTCGTACCAATGAAGAAAGCCTGTCACCGGAGGTTAACCTCACAAGCAACGAGACACAGCATCAACCCGTAGAGCCAGATGTTGAGCAAGTCTCAGTCGCACCAGCACTCAGCTATATAGCGGCCGACTATGCGGAGCAAATCCAGCACCCCTCCTATTCGATCCCTATTCCATCGAAGCAAAGCCCTTATCTACACTGGAATCGGTATGTTTCGACACCAATGCCGATTCTCGATGGCTCAGTGAAAGCGGCATTAAAGCTCAACCAATACCGCTACTTTTATCCGGAAAACATCCAAGCCTCATTGGTCACCCCAGCCTCTTTTAATCACGCGACCTTATCGGTCATTGATGTCGAGTCTAATCGGGAATTGACCCGGCTCGATGTCACAGATACACAGTGGAACATTGAGCCCGAAGCCGATTGGCCTATTGAACTTCGTCTCAAAGCGGCACTCAGTTTTGATGGTGGCGACGATGTACTCACCGCCGACTTCCGCCTCTACCAACCCATTGCGGAAGTGAAAGGGGTGAAGCCAGTTTTCGGCCGCGGGCCGGATATGGTCATTCCACTCGTTTTGGATATCGATAAAGGCGGTATTTATCGAGTGCGTGCCAATTTATTTACTGCTGACGATCAACCCGTTGCGGTGTTAACCACTAAGACACGCCTCAGTGAGGGAGAACAATCTCTGGAGCTGCGTGCGTTTAGAGCCTCAATGAGCGGCTATGGCAATGAGTGGCAACTGAAAGATGTGGTCATTGAGCGCATGTCTGGCTATCCCGGTGAGCGAGCACAATTTGGCATTAGCCCACAAGATCATTACTCGCTAGGCACGTTCGATGCTGGGCAATTATCGGACGAGCCCTATCAAATGAGCGAGCAAGAGCGGATGCAATTGGAGTTTCTGCAACGTGCAGCTCAGCAATCTTAGTCGCCCGCGAAGGCCTCTGATGCTAACCGTTCACTTTGTTCACGTGCGGTATGAATACACCGACGCACGCCCTGAGCGGTATTGGTGCGCTGCCACGCTAATACCACATGACTCACTAAGGGCATGTCTTCAACCGCGACGACAGCGACATGGTCGCTCAGTTGCGTAGTCAATGATTCAGGCACTAGAGCAATCCCAAACCCCGCTGACACCATCGCCGTTGCCGAATGCAATTGTGGCGCTAGCGAGGCATTCGATGGCGCCAGTCCTGCCCCTTTTAAGGCATCTACTAAAGCATCATGCAACCCTGGGCCAATATCACGCGGAAAAAGAATAATCGGGTCATCGCCTAGTTGTGACAACGTCACACTTTGCTGTTTAGCAAAAGCATGATTAGCAGGCACCACCAACTTAAACGGATCAGGAAACAACGGCGTGTGCGCCACGTGTTCACTGGCGTAACATGGTAAGCGAAGAAAAGCGAGATCGACATCCTGTTGGCGCAAGGTTTCCACCAACGCTGGCATGGGTAACTCTATGGGTTGAAAATCAATCTCTGGATGGGCTTGCTGTAACCGTCGAACAAGTTCTAACACGGCTTGGCTCACCACCGTCGAGCTGGCAAATCCAAGCCGCAGTTGATTCCGCTCTCCTCGCGCCACTTGTTTGACCCGCTGTACCGCATGATCTAACTGCGCCAAGATTTTCACCGCATCATCATAAAGCACTTGACCGGCGGGTGTTAACGCCACCCCGCGAGATAAGCGTTCAAATAAAGGCACCCCCACCTCTTGCTCTAGCTTTTTAATTTGCTGGCTCAGTGGTGGTTGCGCAATGCCCAACTTTTCGGCTGCGCGGGTGAAGTGTCGGCACTCTGCCACCGTCACAAAATACCGTAAATACCTTAGCTCCATGACTCTACCTCTGAGAAGTCGCTGATATTCAGTATTTTACCACGTTTTTTATGTGCCATATCTTTTCGATATCAAAGCCAACCTTTTTTGTATTGGATGCTATCCACGTCAGCTCGCATCATATCTATAGATTTCATACAACAAACCGTTTGGTTATCAGAACGGTTGTTAAACACGGTTAACGAGGACGCTTTATGAGCACCCAAACCTGCCACTGTGCCGAGCACATTGCGGCCGCCTACGTTGAGCATCACCAACACACTGGAGAGGGTGAAATCTATCAAACCTCCCTGATGAGTGCCTTGATTGATGGCGTCTACGAAGGCGACACCACCATGGCCGATCTCCTCAAACATGGCGACTTCGGCCTCGGCACATTTAACCAACTAGACGGTGAACTCATCGCCTTTGATAAAACCATATTTCAGCTGCGCGGTGATGGCTCGGCGCGTCATGCCGACCCGGACCAAAAGACCCCCTTTGCGGTCATGACCTTCTTCAAGCCAGAGATCAGCCAATCTTTTGATCACCCCATGTCGCGCCAAGAGCTGCATGATGTCATCGATAGCTTGGTGCCAAGCGACAACATTTTTTGTGCGGTTCGTATCGATGGTGCCTTTGAGCATGTACGCACTCGCACTGTGCCCAAACAAACCCCACCGTACAAACCCATGCTTGAGGCCATCGCTGCACAACCTGAGTTTCGCTTTGACCATGTTAATGGCGTGATTGCTGGCTTCCGCAGCCCACAATATACCCAAGGGATCAATGTCGCTGGCTATCACGAGCACTTTATCACTGACACACGCCAAGGCGGTGGCCATGTCCAAGACTACGAATTGGCGTGTGGCACCTTGCAAATTGGACGGGTTTCTAAACTGGTGATTGATCTTCCGACCAATGCCAGCTTCCTCGGCGCGAACTTAACGCCGGAAAACATACACGCCGCTATCGAACAAGCAGAAAAATAATATCACCTCCCATTGGGAGGCAACCTCACGAGGAGCCCAACATGACTAAAAAAACACAGTGGGACAATGGCGCACAACTGATCGCAAATCACCTAGAACGCCAAGGCGTGGAATACATTTTTGGTATTCCTGGCGCCAAAATTGACCGTCTCTTTGACGCGGTTGAAGACACCAACATTAAGATGATCCCCGTTCGTCACGAGGCGAATGGTGCCTTTATGGCAGGCGTCGTCGGCCGTCTAACCGGCAAGGCGGGTGTGACCATGGTGACCTCTGGCCCTGGCTGTGCCAACTTGGTTACCGGTCTGGCAACCGCAACCTCAGAAGGCGATCCCTTGGTCGCATTAGGGGGTGCAGTGAAACGGGCCGATCAACAAAAACAAACCCACCAAAGCCTTGATACCGTGAGCGTATTCCGCTCCGTCACCAAATACAGCGCCGAGGTTCAAGCCAGCACTGCTGCGTCTGAGATCCTTGCCAATGCCTTCCGCTCAGCAGAAAGCGGCCGCCCCGGCGCTGCCTTTGTCAGTCTGCCCATGGACATTCTCAACGAACCTGTGGAAAGCGATATTCTCGCGCCAACCTTCCCCGCCCAGCCCGGCATGGCAGATACGCGAGCCATCAGCGAGGCAGCCAGTAAAATCAAAGCGGCGAAAAATCCGGTGTTCCTCCTAGGCTTACAAGCCAGTCGCCCCGAGAATGCCGCCGCTATTCGTACTCTGCTTAATCGCACCCAATTACCCGTTCTCGGCACCTATCAGGCGGCAGGTACCGTTGATATTAGCTACTACCAGCGCTTTGCGGGTCGCGTGGGTTTGTTCAACAACCAGCCTGGTGATCTGTTGCTTGCAGATGCAGATCTTATCATCACCATTGGCTTTAGCCCGATTGAATACGACCCTGAACTTTGGAATACCCAGCACACAGACATCGTTCATATTGATGTCGAGCCTGCGGAAATCGAGCACTACTATCGCCCCAGCGTTGAGCTCGTGGGCCAAATTGAGCCTACCCTGAACGCTCTCACCGAGCAGCTCGATCACCACTGGCTGATGCCGTCTACCACCGTCGATGTGCTCGAAGAAGTCGCCCACCAACGTCAAGCGATTCGGGCTTATAGCCAGTCACACCAAGAGTTTGCTTTGCATCCGTTACACCTAATCAAAGTGATGCAGGATGTGATCACCCCAGACACAACCTTGTGCTTGGACATGGGCAGTTTCCACATTTGGATTGCCCGTTACCTCAACTGCTTCCGTTCCCGTCAATTGTTGGTCTCGAACGGCCAACAAACCATGGGCGTTGCGCTTCCTTGGGGGATCGGTGCTAGCCTGCTCAATCCTGATCGTAAAGTGGTGTCCGTTTCCGGTGACGGTGGGTTTATGCAATCGAGCATGGAGCTTGAGACCGCCGTGCGCCTCAAATGCAACTTGCTACACATTATTTGGGTAGACAACGCCTACAACATGGTTGAGATGCAAGAAGTCAAAAAATATCAGCGCTTTTCCGGTGTGAAATTCGGCCCGATTGACTTTAAGGCCTACGCCGAAGCGTTTGGCGCTAAAGGCTTTGCGGTCACTCGCCAAGAAGAGCTCGCTAGCCAATTGAAACAAGCCATGGACACCGAAGGACCCGCAGTGATCGCGATTCCTGTTGATTACAGTGACAACTACAAGCTGATGGCCCCTCGTGAGGCCGGCAGTATGGATCCGGTATTTGCTTAATTGAAACACTAAACGATGGAGAAAACGATGAAAGGTATTAATCAAAAAGTGGCATTGATTACTGGCGCAGCTAACGGTATTGGCGCAGCCATTACCGACCGCCTCTATCAAGAAGGCGCCAAAGTGGCCATTGCGGACTGGAACCAAGCGGCATTAAATGACACAGCCGCAAAATACGATGCTGACCGGGTGTTAAAGCTCTCTGTCGACGTATCAGACCCAAAAGCGGTAGAAGCGATGATTCAAGAAGTGGTATCCCACTTTGGGCGGCTAGATATGCTGATCAATAACGCAGGGGTGCATACGCCTGGTTCGGTCATTGACGGCACTCTGGCGGACTGGGAGAAAGTATCAGGAGTAGATATTGATGGTGTGGTTTTTTGCGCCAAATACGCCATGCCTGAGTTAATTAAAACCAAGGGCTCAATGGTAAACACGGCATCAGTATCAGGCCTAGGTGGTGATTGGGGCGCAGCTTTTTACTGTGCCGCAAAAGGGGCGGTTGCGAACCTAACGCGTGCCATGGCACTCGATCACGGCCTTCAAGGCGTGCGCATCAATGCCGTTTGTCCGAGCTTAGTGAAAACCAACATGACCAATGGCTGGCCTGAATCGGTGCGAGAAAAATTTAATGAACGTATCGCGCTTGGCCGTCCGGCAGAGCCTGAAGAAGTGGCTTCTGCGGTAGCATTTCTTGTCAGTGACGATGCGTCATTTATCTCCGGTGTTAACCTCCCCGTTGATGGCGGCGCCACCGCCTCAGATGGCCAACCTAAAATCGTCTGATAACCCACCAAACGTCACCAAGCGTCCGTTTTTCCCGGGCGCTTTTTTAGTGGCGCACTGCAATGAGACACGATATAAGCAAGCACACGCTGCGAACGTGCGAGCTGTTAAGCCAGATGAAAATTAATCACAAACAACGGCGGGCGTTCTGGGTAGATTTGCAAAATCAGCGCTTTCAGCTCAGTCAGCGACATTCCTTCTTGTTCAGCATGGCGGGCATTAATGTCCTCGATCGCTAACGGCGCAACGCTGTCGATCACAATGTCACACACATAATCATCGGTTTCTAGCTGATGCACCGCGACGCGCGAACCAGGTTGATAGTGACTTTCGGATTCATCGCGAATAGTGATGGTTTTAACACCGGCGGCCACCATGGGCGTTAAGGTGGAGAAAAAGGTGATTTTGGTCGGGGCAGTCATGTTGTTCTCTTCCAAAACTGTGTTGGCCTATAGTGCGATACGATTAAAAAAGCCCGCGAGCACTTGCACGCGGGCTTTCCATGCCTTGTGACGTTACGCCATCATCGGCACCAATACAAGCGTGCCAATAATCACGGTGATTAACCCACAGAGAACTGGCACCGAGGTGCGTTTAACCACCTCAAACGGGCTGAGTTTTGCCATCCCAGATGTCGCTACGATCACTCCCGATACAGGCGAAACCGTGCGGCCTAAATTAGACGCTTGCAACATGGGGATAATCAAAAAGGCTGGGTTAAGCCCCATCTTCGCGGCTAACGAGGGCGCGAGTTCAACAAACGCATAGAAAGGCGCATTGCCCGACCCGGTCGCAATCGCTGCCGCTACAGTTAGCAGGGTTAGCAACATCATCAGCGCGATACCGCCTGCGCCCGCACTTTCCGCCAAGCCCAATAAGTTGTCTATCGCACCAATCGACATTAAGCCTTGGGCAAATACGCCAGCAGCCACCAACAGCATCACGACGCCTTTAAAGGCGTCTGCCATGCCTTCATAGCAAGCATCGAGGTCTTCTAGCGTTCTTCTACCATCAAATTTCTTGGTCGCAAAGTCCACCAATGCCCCCAAAAAGATCGACAAGACTACGATGGTATAAATATCAAGATACAGCCCCTCGATGGTTTTCCCATTGAAGAGGAACACCCCGATAATGGGTAAAAACGGCAACACTGCGTAATAAGCAGGCGCGTGTGTTTCTATTTCAGAGACATCCACACGCTCCATCGGCGTGTTTTCTTTGTTATCCAGATATTTATTCCAAAAGTAAGCCGCGGCGGCCATCACGATGATCGCACAAATAGAGACCGGCAATACGGTTTCAACCGCGAACACATGGAGAGGCAACCCGGATTTTTCCGCCGCAATTACCACATCGCCCGACGTGGGTGACAAAATAATGGCAGCAGGTGACGCACACACCGCGGTGGCAGCAGGACGAGAAATGCCCATCGCGGTCATCATTGGGAACAAGGTCGCCATCAGAAGGACACCCAACCCAGTTGCAGAGCTGACTGCCAGCGACATTAAGCATGCCACGATATAAGCCGCTACGAGCAGCACATAGGGTGACTTGATCACCGATAGCGGCCTAGAGAACTGCTTCACCACGACGTTGTTGGCACCAATGTGCGACATATAGGCCGCAAAGCCACACAACAACATAATTTGCATCCCGAGGCCGCCACCGCGGTATTGCAGCATGTATTTCACGTATTCCAGCGAGTCGGTAAACAGGTTCCCCGTTGACGTCAATTTAGCCGGCAGCACACTGTGCCCGATTAACCCGGTGATAATCAGTAATAAAATCCCTGCGGTTAGCAAGGTGCTTGCAGCACGATAACCTTTGACAATGAAGTAGCCCACAGCCACGGTTACCACTAGCCCAATGAGAAGTTCTAGCATAATTCACTCCGCCAGATGGTAAAGGTAAAAGAATTGGATGGAATTTACTCAGCTCACTGTACTAAAACCCTGTCTGTAGCACGACAAAAACCAAGCCCTGACTTGATTTAAGACAAATAAAAAGCCGCCTCTCAATAAAAGGCGGCTTGGTGATCACAGTTTGTAGTGATTAAGTGCTTAATCAGTTATTTAGGTCAAAGCGGTCAGCATTCATCACTTTCACCCACGCCGCCACGAAATCGTGTACGAACTTGGCTTGGTTGTCATCTTGCGCGTAAAACTCAGCATAAGCGCGCAAAATTGAATTAGAGCCGAACACTAAATCAACGCGACTTGCCGTCCACTTCACCGCGCCAGAATCGCGTGCAATGATTTCATAGCGGTTGCGGCCGACGGGTTTCCATTGATACGCCATGTCTGTCAGGTTGACAAAAAAGTCATGACTTAGCTGCCCCACTCGGTCAGTCAGCACACCTTCCGGCGCACCGCCATAATTGGTACCCAGTACGCGCATACCTCCCAGTAGCACTGTCATTTCAGGGGCCGTGAGTCCCATCAATTGGGCACGGTCGAGCAGTAACTCTTCAGGCTGGACGGTGTAGTCTTTTTTCAGCCAGTTGCGGAATCCATCTGCAACCGGTTCTAACACCTCAAACGACGCCACATCAGTCTGCTCAAGCGTGGCATCACCACGTCCGGGTGCAAAGGGAACGTCGACGGGGAAGTCAGCCGCTTTTGCCGCTTCTTCAATGCCTTGATTGCCTGCCAGCACGATGGTGTCGGCCAAACTAATCTGATGCTTCTGGGCTATATTGCTCAGCACGTTGACTACCTTCGCCAAACGCTCCGGCTCGTTCCCTTGCCAATCTTTTTGCGGCGCAAGGCGGATCCGCGCGCCGTTCGCCCCACCTCGTTTATCGGATTGTCGATAAGTCCGCGCACTATCCCATGCGGTCGTCACTTTCTCAGCCAGTGTCAGGTCACTGTTGGCAATATCCGCTTTTACCGCCGCGACGTCATAATCAGTACGTCCTGCCGGTACAGGGTCTTGCCAAATCAAGTCTTCACTTGGCACATCTGGGCCGATGTAGCGCGATTTAGGCCCCATGTCGCGGTGCGTAAGTTTGAACCAGGCTTTAGCAAAGGCATCCGCTAACTGGTCGGGGTGTTGATAGAAACGCTCAGCAATGTTGCGATAGGTTGGGTCCATTTTGAGTGCCATGTCGGCATCCGTCATGATGGGATTACGACGAATGGAAGGGTCTTCCACATCAACAGGTTTATCTTCTTCTTTGATGTCGATGGGCTCCCACTGCCACGCACCTGCTGGGCTTTTCTTCAATTCCCACTCGTAGTTAAACAGCAGATAGAAGTAGCCGTTATCCCATTGCGTAGGATAGGTGGTCCACGCCCCTTCAATGCCACTGGTGACCGTATCGCGACCAATGCCACGCGCTTGATGGTTGTTCCAACCTAAGCCTTGCTCTTCAATCGCTGCGCCTTCCGGCTCGGGGCCGAGCTGTTCCGCATCGCCATTGCCGTGACACTTACCGACAGTATGGCCACCGGCGGTGAGTGCGACCGTTTCTTCATCGTTCATCGCCATACGTTCGAAGGTGACACGCATATCTTGTGCGGTTTTAAGCGGATCCGGATGGCCATCCACCCCTTCTGGGTTGACATAAATCAGCCCCATCATCACTGCCGCCAATGGGTTTTCCAGATCGCGTTCACCAGAGTAGCGGCTGTTTTCTGCATCACTTGGCGCCAGCCATTCTTTCTCGGCGCCCCAATAGGTATCTTTCTCAGGGTGCCAAATATCCTCGCGGCCAAATGCAAACCCATAGGGTTTTAAGCCCATCGATTCATACGCCATCGTCCCCGCCAGCAAGATCAAATCTGCCCAGCTTATTTTGTTGCCATATTTTTTCTTAATCGGCCACAACAGGCGGCGGGCCTTATCGAGGTTGGCGTTATCTGGCCATGAGTTTAAAGGCGCAAAACGTTGATTACCGGTGGCACCGCCACCGCGACCGTCAGCAATGCGATAGCTACCCGCGGAGTGCCATGCCATGCGGATCATCAAGCCGCCATAATGACCCCAATCGGCGGGCCACCAAGACTGACTCTCGGTCAGTAACGCTTTCACATCCTTTTTTAATGCATCGATATCGAGGGTTTTAAGCGCGGCGTGATAATCGAAATCATCATCAAAGGGGGAGGTTTTACTGTCATGTTGATGAAGAATGTCGAGGTTTAGCGCGTTTGGCCACCAGGTTTTGTGTGCCATCGCTTCCGAGGTTTTGCTGCCGTGCATGACAGGGCACTGGCCACCTGACGTTGAGCGTTGTTGAGACATTGCTTTCTCCTTGCTCTTATTGTTTGACAAGCTTTCTTCACAGCGAATCAGCTTGCGCATTGCGTTAATAGGCAATCAGGCGAAGTGCATGATTGTCCCGACTAATACAACGTTAATAGGCATGAGACATCCGCGCTAATCTGTTTTGCCAATGACTGTGATTGCTGACACTTACCTCCACGCCTGAACCAATTCGTCGCTTTGCTTTACCATGCCCACTTACGGTTTTGTAGTACCACTCGATAACCGTCTAGATCTTCAAAGGTACGCCCGTCTTTATCCCAGTAGCTATTGTAACTCGGTACAGGTTTAAACCCAGCGCCTTCAATTTGTTGACACGCAGTCTGCCACGCAGCGTGACCCGGCAAGTAAAAGACCAACAGGTTTTCCTGTGACGGTGCTGGACCGACATGGGTGCCGCGATGATGGGTGAATTCAAGGTGATAGTTATGATGTGGGTGACCAATAATGGCACCATCAAAATCATTATGCCCAGAAAACGTCGCCAATAGCTCAAACCCCAGCCCATCACAATACATGTTAGTAATGTCGGCTAAATTGTCAGTGGGTCGTGCCACCCGCATCACGGTGTCTTTATCAATCATTGTGCTGGCTCCTCCGGCTCGCAATTCAATGTTTGCATCATGGTGATAGAGTCTGGGGTAAACCCCAGCGCATGGTAAAACGCCTGCGCATCCTGATTAAACGTCATCACTTCTAGTTTAATCACAGTGGCATGATTGTCTTTCGCCCATTGGGTACACGCAGCCATTAACGCTTTGCCCGCGCCAGTTCCGCGCGCATCACGGTCAACCACAATGGTATTCACATGACACATGGGATCGTCGACCAGATGAGGAATGTGTACAAACGACTCCAGCCTTGCCGACAAAAAGCCAATCACTTTGTTTTGATGCTCTGCCACCCAAAAGTACTTATCCTCTTCTTGCAGCGCTTGCTGCAAAAACGCCCGACCGCTTGGGCCAGGCGTTGCAAACAGATGCGGCGCATGTTGATGGTGCATGTCACCAATTTGTACATTTAGAGCGAAGATGGCATCCAAGTCCTCAACCGAGGCACGTCTCACTTGCATCCTTGTGTCCTTTAAATCCTTTTGTGTATTAGGCGATAAAAATCTGCCCTAATACATAACCGAGCGCACAAGCGCTCACCACGCCAATTAAGCCGACCGCCATAAATGAATGGTTGAAATACCATTTACCAATTTTGGTGGTGCCGGATGCATCAAAATTCACGGTCGCAATATCTGAAGGATAGTTGGGAATAAAGAAGTACCCATACACGGCCGGCATAATACCGATAAGCAGCGCAGGTTCGAGCCCTAACCCAAGACCCACCGGCAACATCATCCGTGCGGTCGCGGCTTGCGAGTTAACAACTACTGACACGATAAACAAGGCAAGTGCAAAAGACCACGGATATTGAGTGACCATCTCCACAATTCCCGACTTAAATTGCGGCATCGCGTATTGGAAGTAAGTGTCTGACATCCAAGCAATCCCGAAGATAGCAATGGCCGCCACCATCCCAGATTTAAACACCACGCCATTCGGCACATTACGCGGATCCGTTTTAGTCGCCAGTAAGATGATCCCGCCAAAGCAGAGCATCATCATTTGAATGACCACCGACATGCTGATGGCCTTACTCGCCCCTGCTACCGTGCGAATTTCTGGCCACATCGCGATAATCACAATGGTAACGATGGCACTGATGAACAATAACACCGCATTGCGCGCGGAACGGGGTAATACCTCATCTAACGAGGTCGCGGTGGTATTTTCGATACGCTCGCGCCATTCTGGGTCTTGTAAGCGCGCTTGGTAATCCGGATCGTCATCCAGCTCTTTTCCGCGTCGCAAGCTGTACAGAGACATCAGCAAGGTACCAAACAAGGTGGCAGGGACAGTCACCAACAAAATCGAGACTAACGTAATGTCATGTTGAATATCGGCAAGCTGTGCAAGGTAATACACCACCGCAGCAGAAATCGGCGAGGCCGTAATCGCGATTTGAGAGGCAACCGACGCCGCCGCCATTGGGCGTTCCGGACGAATACCATTTTTCAGCGCGACATCACCGATAATCGGCATAATGGAATACACCGCGTGACCGGTACCAAGCATAAAGGTCATGGCATAAGTGACAAACGGTGCTATCAAGGTGACGCGTTTTGGATTTTTACGCAATAATCGCTCGGCCACTTGCAGCATATACTTGAGGCCACCAGCCGCTTCCAAGATAGAGGCGCAGGTGACGACCGCAAGAATAATCAGCATTACGGTCACGGGCGGTGACGTTGGCGGCATCTGGAAGATAAACACTTCGATGACCAAGCCAATCCCTGAAACCACGCCCAGACCAATACCCCCGTATCGGGAGCCGATGTACAGCATTAGCAGTAAGAACAAGAACTCTAAATACAACATACCCTCACCTCTCTACCCGACTACGCAGGCTGTTTTTGTTATGCGTTTAGCCTAGAACTTGTGTCATGCCTGCCAAGTGGTGCCAATAGCCGTTGCAATCGTGGTTGAGCGGTTGCGGGTTATTGCCTGCTTGGTTAGCACGGAATTTGTCTACCCAGTGCAAGGTGTCAAGCGACAGTGGACTTAACCGCACCACATCCACCAGCCCTTGCATCGACGGTAAATCGTTAATGAGATTCGTGCACTGCCCAGACTGGGTTTGAATGCCGTTCAGCACAAATACCGCTTGACCCTCTTGTGATTCCGTTAACCGTCCATTGGGGTAGTTGAGGCAGCACAGCTCGCAGTCATCTTTGGCACGATTTTCTGAGCGCGCAGTAAAACAGCGTGCCGAATAAGCCAGTGGTAAGTAACCATAGCCAGTTACCTCCACCTCAAACTGATCGCGAATACCCAGTGCATCGCAGCCGTTCAACATATTCACCAACCAATCGCGCGAAAGCTCCACCGGCATCACCCAGCGTGTCATACCCAGGTCGACAAATTGCTTTAATGTTTGTGGGTTATAGCAGTTGATAGCGGCCCCCACCACAAAGGGCTGCCGACGCTCACTTAAAAACTGCACCGCACTCACGTCATTCGCTTCAATGCGAATATCATCATTATCACAGTAGCGTTTTAGCATGCTCAGCTCTGAGGGCGCTTCAATCAGCGCCATGGTCGAGAGCACCACTTGTTTACCAGACTCAGCCAGCTCACGCGCGAGCCCGATCCAGTCTTTGGTCTTCAGCTCTCGTCGCTTGGCACAGACGGTTTCACCGAGATAAATCACATCGGCTTGGCTGTCTGCTGCCGCTTGATAAAAGGCTTCAACCTCAGCCTTGGGCCAGTAATACAAGATCGGCCCGAGAGAAAATTGCATCATAATTCCTTATTGCCACTTGCGATGGTAAGCACCCAAACTGGTTTGCACCCCTTCAGAAAGACTATCGAGCGAATACGCCCAATCCGGTGCAATATCAAACGCATCAGGGTTTGCAACACAGCGATCAATCGCTTGACGCCATACCCGTGCAACTTGCTCCACATACGCAGGACTGCGCTGACGACCTTCGATTTTGACCGATTTGATCCCGGCGCGATAAAGCTCAGGCAGGACACTTAAGGTGTTCAAACTGGTGGGCTCTTCCAGTGCGTGATAGCGGTTGCCATCGACACAGAAACGACCTTTGCACAGGGTGGGATATCCCGCTTTTTCATCGGCTTGGTACCGATCAATCAAGACACCGTTTAAGCGCGACTCCAGCCCTTGCTCAGTATCTTGCCAGCGCACGAATGCCGCCGGTGAGCAAGCGCCCACGGTATTGGGCGATTGGCCAGTAAGATAAGACGATAAATAGCAGCGCCCTTCAGCCATAATGCACAGACTGCCGAAGGCGAATACCTCTAAATCGACATCGGTATCGCGTGCCAGTTGTTTAACCTGATGAATAGACAGCACCCGCGGCAATACCACTCGCTTAACGCCATATTGCTGCTGATAGAAACGGATCGCCCCAGCGTTAGTGGCGGATGCTTGAACAGAAAGGTGTATATCCAAATCGGGATAGGTGTTGGCAGCATAGTCTAAACAGGCCATGTCAGCGAGGATCAGCGCATCTGCGCCATTTCCGGCGGCGCTATCAATCGCATATTGCCAACGGCGCCAACCATCAGGATGGGCAAAGGTATTAATGGCAACGTGCAAGTATTTGCCGTGGTCATGTACATACTGACTGGCACGCTGCAATTTGCTATCGGTGAAGTTCAGCCCCGCAAAATGACGCGCATTGGTATCGTCTTTTAAGCCGACATACACCGCATCGGCGCCATGTTCGATCGCTTTTTTAACCGCCGGAATATTGCCCGCCGGACAAAGGAGCTCCATAACATTGCATTCCATTTTATGATTGTCCGGCTAAGATAAGGGCGTTGCCAATGTGGGGGGTTGATGTGTATCAAGCTCACTTCTCCATGATGACAAAAATCGCGATAAATGACGCTGTTGGCACAAAAACTCCTCTCATTTTTGACTCGGATCCAATGGCGTAGCATTCAACCTCGCTACTCTAGTGGCATTCAACCATTGGCATCAAAGGAAAGCCAAATGCTCGTTAACCCAATCACCCAACAACCCCTTGCCCTGCCACTGCCTCAGCCAGCTCTGATTACACCAGGGCTAAAAGCCATCACTCAGTTACCACATGGGCTGCAAGCTCAGGTGCTGACCAAAGTCATGAATACCGCTTTTGCGGTGCCGCTGGCAGAGGACGAGTTCGACTTTCTTGCTGGCCGTACCATTCGCATTGGATTGCGCGATCTCAACGCGAATTGGTTCGTGTCGCTGAACGAAGACAACCAATTATTGGTCCGCTTGTCTGGGGAAGAAGACGCCAGTATCGAGGGAGATTGGTTAGCGTTTTTAAAAATGGCGACTCACTATTGCGATCCAGATACGCTGTTTTTCCAGCGTCAACTCAGCATCAGTGGTGATACCGAACTTGGGCTGCATGTGAAAAACCTGCTCGATAGCCTCGAAATCGACACCCTGCCCAAGCCGCTGGCACGCTCACTGACGTTAAGCCATCACTACCTCACTAAACTCGCGTTGTAGTGCACGAGCGGCTACAGGGCACGTAGCATTCATTAATTTATAATTCAAAGAAGATTCGTGCCCTACGTCGTACTTGTGTCAGAAGATCTGATATTACCTTTTTAGACTTGGATGTACAGAAGAAAGATTACGTCAAATTAACCTTGGTCTGTTTTGCCATTGTGAATGGAATAAGCTCTTTTGAGTCAACCATTGATTTGAATTGGCGACAGATATCAGCCGGAATACTTCCTCCTTCAATATTGATGCCCATTTCTATATTTCTATCAAGTGCAGCTTCGGTCAAGTTGGCACTAGTTATAAATGCCCTTTGCCTATCAGCAACAGCGCACTTTGCGTGTACTCGAGCAAATCCACTTTGATACTTTTCTCTGTTCTCACGTGGCCAAATATAAAACTGAATGTTTGGGATGTTTGTATAGAGCCTCTCAAGTGTCTTTGAAAAAGCGCTTGATGACTCCTTATCCTCAGACTCCAAAAGCATTCTTACTTGTACACCCCTAGCAACTACCTGCTTAAGTGCTTGCTCAACATTGGGGATGTTCACCAATACAAACGAAACAATAAATAACGTCTCTTTAGCAGAATTGATAATGTCTAATAGAACTTGTTCGGACCTTCGAACCGGAAATAAGTTTGAGTCAGGGCCTGTCCATACAAGCTCTGTCGACTCATGCTCTCTTTGTCTTGATGACGCATAAGAGGCGCCGAGTATCAGCGCCGCTAACTCTTCACTTGTAAAGGTGCTGTTCTTCCAAGCGTTTAAAAGTGAATCAAGTGCCTCATTGGACGCTTCCGCATTAAAAAAGCCCTTTAATACAGAAGAATCCATTGATTTAGTCACTTTAATCTTCTTTGAAAGAGACTTTATTTTATCAAAGTGCTGATCTTTGACAACATCATAGATACACCGAAGTAAGTCATCCATTAACAAACAGCCCCAAAAAATGCTGCTCCATCATTATCAAGCGTTGGTACTACCAATGCTCTGTCTAGATAACGGTTGTTTTTTTCACATGAAGTTTCTGCAGTAAAAGTACAAGCGTGGCAAGCCGCAGCATGTAAAGTTCGGTCTTTTTCTGGATTATGCTCTGAGCAAAGTGGATCCGATGAACAAACTCTCGCGCGATTTAATGCTTGATGGAGTAGCCTTTCCAGATTTTCAGCTTTACCTAACTCTACTAGCCCTCCAAGGGTACCATCAGAGTCAGCTACAGCAGTATAAATTAAGATACCAGCTTGGTTATTTTCACCACTTGTATCGCCATAAATTCTTTCACGAATACTCGCCGCGTTGTAACCACACTCAAGAGCGAGCTCTCTAATTAGCATATGAGCAATTGTATGTAACAGGACGTAACGAACCCCGGGGTACCCGCTATCTGGAGATACCCCCCTCGCTCGCCTCCAACCTTTATGCCCATTAAATAACATTTCATTGATGGCCTGAACAGCTGGAATCTTCTCCCATTGATTCAATTCGTCCTCATCGAAGCGAATAAAAATACCTTCACCATGTACTTGGCTAGCAGGTACCCAAGTCGGCTCATCATTACATAACGAAGCCATTGGTGGCTGCTCATCAGGATTATTACTTTCCTCTGGAGCTTCTACTCGAGTAAAACCAATTAAAGCGTTAACTTCCCTCAATCGTTTCAGTAATAAAACATTAGATATTTGCTTTTTGTATTTCGTCGGTACACTTGTCGCTTCACTCAGAAAATGCGGCCAGTCAGTTGGAGGGCTAGGCTCAATGAATACATCCCACTCGGGAACTTTAATATCTTCCTGAGTTACCGTACAACCCACTTCATCATTATTGATAGCTTCTATAACTGACCAAATCTCCTCAGCAGAATATTGGCCGATTCCAGGTAATATTGCATTTTTCACTAATACTTTAAGAATCGCTTTGACTTCAAAAACAGACTCAACATCTGAAAAGTTATCCCAGCCATCCTTAACCAGCTGAATAATAGGATCACGAGTTAGTGGGATAGCTAGGGCAGATAAAGTTATTGGGAACCAGCTATTCGTTGCCCCGAGCAGTACGCCTTTAGCATCTTCATCACAACTAGAATCAAATTTGTCTAAATGAGGGTGTCGTCCCCTACAAGCAGGGAGATTGTCCTTACCTGCTTTTCCAAAAGCCTGCGCTAAATTCCGTTTAGCGTCACATTCATCGCACTTAACCCACAGGTTTTCTGTCTGCAACGAAGCACCGCTTTCGAAGAAACGCAAACCTCCAGTACAAGTAGAATGCCCACCGTGCACATAGTAGCGCCATGGAAAGTCATCTAAATGGCCTTTTCTACATGCCAGAAGAAATCGAGCAGGTACTGCATCTGCATCTTTTGCTGGCTTGTCACCTTTAGAGCCCTGACACATCTTGTGGACAAATCGGGTATTTTCCGGTCTAAACCTACTTTCTTTGACTTCAAATAGATCAGCATCATATTCAGACAACATCCCACACTTCACGCAGCGCAACCATCTAGGAAAGGGTCTAACTGGAACTCCAACTCGTGCTTCCGCCGAAAATGGATCACTAGACTCTTTAATCGCAAAAGGAGGCATTCTCATGCTTTCAACTTGCTGCCCGAGCACTTTTTTTACAGCTGCCAATAACCTTGCTTCAGTGACAGGAGGGCACCTGTCTTTATCCCAACGGTCGATTCCCTGAGTAACAACCGATAGGCTTGGCATATCTATTAACGCTCCTGGTCCATAGGTCCAAAGAAGCTGACTCGGCCTTACATCACCAACAGGAGTAATGTTTGAAATCGTCTTTTTACCACCGCTCATTATGAATCACCTTCTGTTGCACTTTTCTTCTTCACTGGAGGCTTCCAAGAAGGACCATCCGGGAGCTTTTGAGTATTCATTTGTAATTTAACTCCAGGCTCAACTTCACGCATAGACATAGGAACAGTAAATCGCCCCCACTCACCTATACCTGGTTTATTAATCAAAGCGATCTTCGAGTCGACGTTTTCACCTTTTTTCTCATAGGCTACTGTTCGACCAGGAACCTGTGTTTCTTTTACCCACTCATCAACTCTCTGTTTAATAGCAGCGCTTGCTAATTTCCTTGACTCGGAGTTCTCTTCAACCAAGTGCACCCTGTCCGTAATTGAGCTAATCGTTGTTTGAACAATACTTGAGCTTGGCGATTTTAGTTTTGTTGCCCCATCATTAGGGTTCAACTCATCATCGCTTAAACGCATTAAACTCAGCATTGAGCCAGTTAGGCCTCTATCCATCGCTCGAGGTGAAAACGGAGTCACTGATTGAGCTTCAACATGTTTGTAGAATGTCGAATGATAGTGCTCAAAAGTTTCATAGTGGGATAAATCTCTCGGCCTTGACCATGTCAATACGGTACAAACCAGCCCCGGGAAACTACGCCCAACGCGACTTGTAGCCTGGATATATTCGGCAGTACTCTTTGGCTGACCATTGACTGCCATCACTCCAAGTCTGTTAACGTCAACCCCAACTGATAACATGTTGGTTGCTAGTACTACATCAATAGCGCGACTTTCTCCCTCATCCCACCTAGTAACATACTTACCTTCTACAGGATCGAAATCTGCCTTAAATTTAACCTCTAGCTGATCAAGATATTTAGGGATGTCTTGGCTTGATACACGAGAAGTCAACTCTCGTATATTGTTGACACTTCTCTGCTGCAATCCAGGTCGGTCAACCAAACTCATCTGCACTCGGTATGAACGGGTTTGAACATCATCCTCCGCCAGTCGTTTCATACCACCTAACTCACGCAATGAGTTAAAGTAGCCAACACTTGTCATGTACGGATCAGCTACTTCGCCAAAGCGTTCAAACAATGCTTGAGATGCTGTCAAAAATGCTGTGTATACTCGTATCAATACTGCAGGTCTTGCGCTACCTGGGGAACACACTCCGATATAACGGCGACCATAGTGATCTTTGATTGGTCGCTGGACAGAAAAGAAGTTGTCTTCAATATCTAAGCCATGCGGTGGAAACACCGCAACTTGACGATTAAAAACTCCACTAACTTGTTGTTTTGCTTTCCTCACCGTTGCTGTTGAAGCAATAACTTTTGGTCGAATAGACTTACCGCCAAGTGTCCATGAACACAACTCATCGATTGCCGTTTCATATAAGCCCACCATCGTCCCTAGTGGACCACTAATTAGGTGGAACTCATCTTGAATGATTAGATCCGGCGGGCGGATTTCAGAAATAGCTTTAACTTTTACTGTTGGGCCTGCTTTAGATTTTGGATGGTTACCATTACACGAATTCGAATCAAACCAGATCAAACCATGACGTTCACACTCAAGGCTTGCTTTACCAAACAAGTTTTTTATTTCACCTCGCCACGCCATCATCGCAAACTTATCTACCGTGGCAATCATCATTGA
Organism: Salinivibrio kushneri; assembly: GCF_027286325.1. Classification (NCBI taxonomy): domain Bacteria; kingdom Pseudomonadati; phylum Pseudomonadota; class Gammaproteobacteria; order Vibrionales; family Vibrionaceae; genus Salinivibrio; species Salinivibrio kushneri. Next base: position 1,129,652 of record NZ_CP114588.1, on the reverse strand, counting down.
AGGTGGACGGTGGTATATCTCTTCATCAACGACTAGAGCTGGAATACCCGGATGTGCTGATTTGGCTGACTTACCTTTAGAAAATTCACAGCGTGCTTTTTTATCACCACAGTAGATTGCTGTTTGTAACTTATCCTTGTTAACCTCAATATGCTTACCAGAGTCTATCTCTTCACCACACCAAGGACAACTCGTTAACTGCGCTGGTGATGAACCTCCTGCATTATATTTATCAGGGTCTCGAATATCTTTTATCGCTTTTGCGCTATCATCAGTGCTACCGGGCGCCACCTTATTGCCAACCCATAAGCCGATAGTAAATGGTGTTTCGCCAAGACGCATATCACCATTTTTCACAGACTCTTGACGAATGACTTCCATTGCACAAATCAATGTAGTCGCACGTTGAAACTGCTGGAGCGTGAGCAGTCTTAGAGTATAACGCATTATTACCGCTAGACCTCGGCTGGCATCATACCCTCCCAAGTTGCCCTGAAAACGACGAATCGACATAGTGAATGCAGCCACACCAAGGTAAGCTTCTGTTTTACCACCACCAGTTGGGAACCATAACAAGTCGGCGAAAGACTCAGCCGACTCCGTTCTATCTTGGTGATCTGGCTGCGCTAGAGCAGGAATAGACAAAAGAAGAAATGCTAGCTGGAATGAACGCCAAGAGTAATTTTTTGGATCTTTATAAAGATCATCAACTTTTATGGTTTTGTCTGTTCTACGTTTATGAGCATAAATGCTCTGTACACGTTGCTTAGCCATGGCACGATTTGCAAAACGAAATGCTTCTAATGCGTTATCATTTTCGGCATTAGCTAACACGCTGATGCCTTCTTTAAGACGTTGATTGATCTCAAAACAACTAGCTATGGCTCGAAATGCAGCGTCGTCATGATTAACAACATCATCACCTATTCGGTGTTTCTGTTCATCTATCCATGCAGTATAGTCATCCGTCATTTGAGTTAACGCAACAACAAGCTCTTCTCTTGTCATTTCAGCTAACTTCAGCATATTCAAATAGCCTTCGGACACCATTGCCTTTAGCGCAGGCCTGTCCCCATCACGGAGGCCTGGAACTTCCGTTACTGGCACTTCATATTGTGGCATGACAACGGTTTTGACTTTCGACGCCCTCTCTACGTCCTTTGATGACACATCTGCATGAACGGCTATACCGTGACCAGAGGCAAATTCCACTTGGTTACGATAAACCATTTCCAATGATTCACGCTCCAAGTCCTCACCATCAGGCTTTAGTACCGGGCGCTTGCGGAAAACGTCTTTGTTTGAAGACTCACTAACCGCTGAAGCTGAAATCTCAGGTTGAAAAACCCAAGCAGTATCTCTGTTTGACTCTGGCTCTTCTTGTGTATTGACCAAGAACACTGAAACAAGTCGATCGCCATTTTCATTAGGCTTTCTCACCGTTCCCTGAATAACGACCGCAGGGTTTTCTTTGTCGATAGCAACAGGCTTGATCGACCCTGTTTCTAACGGTAAGTTTATGGAACCTCCACAAGGTATACGTTGCCAAACTTTAACTTTAGTACCTTGCGATTCTTCACCTGTTTCTGGATCGGTATAAGTCTTGTACATGTCATGCTCATAGAAACGTTCATAACGCCCCCAAGAAGCTTGCAGCTCAATACCTTTCTCCTCACCAGACACGCAGAATGTGAAGCCCATACTTGAAGGAATTAATGATTGGTTCCTCGCGGCATCAACCTCTTCGCTAGAGTCTGGTTCAGGCTTAACGCTGCTGAACGGTGAATCTGATTTAGTCGATGTAGCTTTGACGATTAAATTCTCTGGTTCTTCATCCTCATCTCCAGAACCATCAATACCAAAATCACCACCTTTTTCAGCAGCATCTAATGGCGCCAAACGACCAACTAAATAGCGGTCACGCACGCTCATATCAAGGATTTGCTCATGAGGTCCATTTGCAGGACCTAACAAATCATCCATCACTGCATATTGAAGCAATTCCCGAACGTAAACATCATCTTGAATAAGTGGAACTTCCGCTAGCGTTTTGCCGAAGAGTTTAGGGATCTCTTCAGCAAATACTGTCCATTCAATACGAGATATTTGGCCTGAACGTATAAACGGAACTATTACAGGTGAGTCAGATTTTAGATATTTATCAAAGAATAGCGTTGTTGAATTCAAGTCACTACGCTGACGATAAACTCGACCAACTCCCAGTAGTACATTAGAGCTATCTACAATTAGTAACCAACACCCAGCAATTAAACCTGAGAACACTTCTTTCTTTCCATTGAGTTTAAGACAGTATTCTTGGTGACAAATTGAGTCCTGCACATCCGCCCTATATACTACATAAGCACTATTAACATTTTTATTTACCATTTCAAATCTATTCATGGAAGTCGCCCTGTAAATTTTGATTTATTTTTACCAGTTTATTTATGGCGCTTTTTCTTGCCACATCTGACAATGTATATCTAATATTGTCATTATCTGGAAGGCCGGGTATAACATGAAAGTCAAAACCTAATTCAACATCGTCAAGCTCTAAGTACTTAAACACCATGCTATCTATATTTTTGGTCATCTCTCTTAGCTTAACTATCAACGAATAATCACATTCTGGGGAATGATAAAGGTTATAACATTTAGTAAGACCTATACTATATTCTTTACATGCGTTTCTTTTACACTCATCAAGTTCTTTTCCTATACTTGACAAACTATTTAAAAAGTCCTCTTCTGGTATAGGCAGTGTTTCAATACAGTCGATAGGCGTTACTCTCAGAGTTTGGCCAATGTAAGTACCATGCTTCATAACCCAGTACTGCACAACATTTGAGTTAATAAAGGAGTAAAAACCAAAATCATCATTTGTAAAAACAATCAAAGCTTCAGAATAAATATTATTATTCGGAACAAAAATAGGGTTAAAGTATTTTGTATGCCTTCCAACCACTATGACATTGTCTTTCATATCTCCACAAACTTTAGTTTTTTTCTTAGTAAAGTGATTTCCTCTACCAACTTTTTCATAAAGTTCCTGTCTAGATCGCCAATATAACCACCACATATCCATTATTTTTGAATAGGACTTATGCGAGGACTTTGCTAGCCGATCCGGATATACATTCTCTTTAATATATTCGTAAGGTTCTGAATAATTCTTTGAAGATTCCAAAGACCAATCCCAAAAACAAACAATCCATCGACTCGCTTCTTGTATTGTAGATGTATTTATGTCGTCAGAAGTCAAATAAGGAAAAACAACTTTTTTATTTTTAGGATCCTCCAGCATTTTAATTGCATCATTTTTCTTTAGAGTAAAACCATCGCCTAGCACTAAACTTCCTTGGTATGCTAACCCCTTATTTTCCTTCAGCCGATTCAAGCTATAGTCACTTTCATCACCTAGACTTGATGAAATGAAATCAACAATGTTTGATTTAATTAATTTAATCCCTTTCCAAGAGCCATTTGTGATAAATATCTTTGATACAAATACAGTCGCTTTACCAGGCCAAACTATGGATGGAGAAGCAGAGTAAATAGTACCGCCTTGATTCAAAATACTTTCTAGCCCTAGTTTTCTTGTTTCCCCTTCTGCGATAGTTTTTGAGGCTATTAGCCCCATACTGGAACCTTTCGATAAAAGCCTAAAGCTTTGCAAAAAGAAGTATACAACGAAGTCAGCAGTCCCTTTCTTTCCTTTTGAATAGTCCGATACAAGGTAACTTCTGTAACTTTCTCCAAAATTACTCGATATTTTTTTACCTCCGATAAAAGGGGGATTACCAACAATCGCATCAAAACCACATTTTTTTGAACTAAATACTTCCGGGAACTCTAAACACCAATGAAAGGCCGTTCTTGCTTTCTTCCTGTCTGTTAGGTCAGCAGACAATCCATCTAAAGCTGCAGACTTCAAGTCATGAGTACACTCTAAATCACCAGCTATGGATTGCGGTAACAAAGCTGCAAGAACAGAAGTGTCAGCTAACTTTCCACCAGACTTTAATGTCATACCGACCAAGGCATCTGCTACTAACTTTGGAAACGCTATTGCTTCTTTAACTCGATCAGCCGTAAGTTTCATTTCCGCTATATCAGACACTCTATTTATATCATGAACTGCAATTTGTTTTCTCAGTTCTGCAGCATCTGTTACCCGCTTTTTTACTTGCTCTGCAATAGGTAGCTCTACCAACTGTGATTTTTTAGTTTGTGACAGATTTAAGCTTAAGAAACATAGCTGATCTAGATTATGTATACCAAGCAAACTGTCCCCTGACTTTAGATTATGATCTAAATAGCCAAATGGACGATCCTTCGATAAAGTGACAAGCCAAATTGATAGCTTTGCTAGCTCAACGGCTAGCGGATTAATATCAACACCATACAAGCAACGTTCTGAGATTAATCGCTTTGCAACAATCAAACGCTCCTCAGCATCAATAGGCAACAACTCCATAGTTTCATCGTGAGTCGTTGCTCCCTTCACTGTGACAAAAACACCTGTTTGCTCGGCTAATAACCATGATTCACACACTCGTTCAGCCAGCCATCGACACACTTGAACAAGAAATGCACCAGAGCCCATTGCTGGGTCACAAATTTTTAGTTCAAATAGTTCTTCTGGTGACTTAAGCTGCCACTCTTCGCGAGATTTACCTTCAGCAGGCCCAGTGTATACAACGGGCTCAAGTGTTTCGGTCACTATGGATTCGGTTAGCGATTTAGGCGTATAGTGAGAACCTGTTTCTCGCCTATCAGTACCGGTTGTGAGCATGAAAGCGTTTTTAGGGTAGAGCAAAGGGTTGCCCCAAGCATCAAACCTTAGAAAATGGTAATAAGGCTTAATGCGCTGACAAAGTTCCATGTCGTTATAGCAAGCGACCAGAAGCTTATCGACATCTGCGTCGGTTACTTCTTTATTCAAATCATTCGTGATTCGAGATGGAGAACTTCCCGTACGTTCTTTAAGAAGTTTCTTCAGTGCAGGCAAACCATCAAGAGATGCAGAAGCCAACTCTCCTAACTGGGCCCAAGGCTTTTTGCAGCTTTTGCTACCAGATAACTCCAAAGTAACATCAGGAGCTCGTTTTACTGTCTGCTCTAATAGACCTTCATAGACATAACCAATTTGTTCTACGTCTAGCGCTCGATAAGACAGTGTTCTACCTTGATACAGTTGAATAGCATCAAGGAACAATAAGACAGTTCGATTATCAATCGGCAGAGGTTTTGCTTCATCCTCTAGCCAGCTACTACCTTTTTTCCTGCCTTCTAAGAAAGGGAACCTATCGGGATCAAAAAGCGAGCCGCCCAATGCGGGCATTCGCATATTTTCATGTTCAACACCAGAATAAACAGATCGGAAAATAGCGAGTAAACGCGCCCATGCATTTTTACGATAAGAGAGCACTTCATCACCATGTAGACTCGCATCTTCTCTTAACTTAGCTCGCAGTGTCGATATTGCATAATTAGCTTCATAAGCTTGATCACCTAAGAGCAACAGGCCACGTTCTTCCGCACAAAGTAAAAATACCAAGCGCATCATTAATGTTAATCCAGCCTCGTATAACTCTTCAGGCTCAACGCCTTCCAATAGCTCTCCATTGTGATCATGATTAATACGGTCAATCGACTGAATAAGCACTTCAACCGCTCGACTTACTTGAACACCAAGTGTTTGAGTGACATCATCTTGATGCTGCAATGATTCATCAATTAACTCTGGGAGAGTTTTAGCTTCATCAAAGCCGTTAAATACAACCCCTATGTTAAACAGGCTATAGAATGCTTTTAACGTTATAGGTTCAAGTCCCCATAGACGAGCATACCAGCTGGCATAGGTTGTTATTCCCCCAGCAGGAGCATCAATGAACATCCATTGTTCTCCATTTGTGATCAGCCCTAGTCGAGTTCCAACACCTCTACAGAGGTGCGCCATTCGTTCCGCTAGCGTTGTAGACCAACTATCCCCAGTTAATACTTCACTTAAAGCTGTACCTGCCGGATAGGTTTGTATCAACATATAAGGCTTAGTTTCATCACTGGCAACAACTGCATATTCAGGCTTTATCGTTACTTGATGTTCCGGAATAGTAACTTCAATGGAGGCATGCATCTTAGATTGATCTTTTAGTACATCCCCATCTTCATCCTCGTCTAGCTCCAATCCAAATTTTAAAACCCAGTTGGTCCATTGCTGATGAATCTTGTCTTTGATTTTTAGATCTTCTGGTGCATCACTATCAATGACTTCTCGCCATTCATCGTAGGTTTGACGAAACTGTCTCCTCTTTACTGAGTCTAGTTTTTCAAGTCCCTGTGGAAATGCTTGGTTTAGAATAGGCTCAGCCAGAAACGGGCCTGATACTTCAATGAGTGACAGCCAGTCAGCATGTTGATTTGTGGAAAATGCCATCAGTTCGCCTCACATAGGTTATCTGGTACCAGGAAAATTACTGCTACGGGGAATGTACGGTCGGTGTAGTTTGCGTAGCGTTTCTCGATTGCTTCGGTCTCTGCTTTTTTGTCCGACTCGATTCGCTGCTGCCTTGCTTCAATTGCAGCTCTGTCTTTTCTCACTTCAGTCCTCTCATCTTCTCCAAATAAGCTCAACTGTTCGTGAAGAACACCTTCGAGTGATAACTGTTCACCAATTGAGTGATCTAACTCATCAAGCACGGTAGTAATATCGTCTATCTCTTTCTGTTTGAGGCGATCTAGAGTACTTTTCAAATTGGTAAGGCGCTCTTTTGATCTTGCTTCTAAAGACTGATGAATCGATTGGGCTTGATTCGTAAACCTGGTTTTTAACGCATCTTTCGTTTGCTGAGAGACATATGCTGGTGTTGATAGCTCAAGCCATGTGTTTATTTGATTCACACCTCGCTCTCGACTATATCCACTGTCTTTGAGATAACCACCAGCATAGGTAATTTCTTCGTGTAGGCGGTTATGAATCCCACCAACTACAACTAACCTTGATGCAATAATCGCAACCACACTTTGCAGTTCTGTAGAAGGGACACTCCTTACTGTGACTCGATGGAGCTTATCGTCTTTCTCCCAAACTTTGCTTCGTAATAGCCGCAAACACATTTGCACTAAACGATGATTCAAGTGCACCAGCACTACATCATCTCTCCCTTTAGCTACATTATGATCAAATGTTATTGGTCTAATTTGTTTAGTAAAAGGATGGCGTAAACCTTTGTTACAAGGCGCCCAAGAGCCTGTAAACTCAGGCATTATGAACACACATCCCTCAGGTGCATTTGAGATAGTTGTTGGTTTTAGTGGCGGTTTCTGAGCAACTTCCAAGGCTGTCTGAACGGCAGCTAATACATGTTTAGGTGTTAGGTGAAAATCGTCTTGAGTCGAGATAAGTTGCTGGTGTAAACGTTTTATCTTTTCTTGTAAGTCTCGCTCGGCTCTAACCGCCTTTCTCGCTTTAGCCATTTTGGCTTCAGCTTGTAGTGTATTAAGCTCAGAGGCTCGACCTTCAATTAATCCCGCCATTTGAGGAGCGATGACCGGGTTTACACTCCCCATATCTTCACGCATCGACTCTAGCTTGATAAGCGCTCTGATGATGTCATCTTTATGACCACCAATAGTGTCACTATCGGTTGCTGATCCAGCATCAACAGGGTGCCAAATTAGAATTTCCTTTGCTTTTTGGCCGTGTCGGTCGATACGACCATTCCGCTGTTCCATTACATTTGGATTGTATGGAATTTCTAAGTGTATTAGACAATTACAATGATTCTGTAAATCAATACCTTCGGAAGCTGCATCTGTAGCTAGTAGGATTCTGACGTCAGACTGCTCTGGATGGGTTTGAAAAGCAGCCTTAACATCCTCACGCTCTTCATGATCCATACCGCCATTGATGATAGCCAAGCGTTTACCAGCCAACCCTTTCTCAGTAAGAATTTTTTCCACCCATTGTTGGGTAGTCCGATACTCCGTGAATAGAATTACGCGCTGGTTATTCCACTTTTTACCATCTTTTAAGTTCCGGTTTATCCAGCCACAAATAGCTTCAGCTTTTGAATCTGATTGGTGTTGTGCTACTTGAGCCCAACTCCTCAATTCATTTATTAAGATCCGCTCTTGCTGACTCGGTGGTACCGTTCGACGACTTGCCTCCTCGATCGCTTCTTCTTGCGCCATCTCAAAATCTTGATCATTTGCATAATCTTCGTCAGCTTTAAGCATCGCTTTGCGAAGGATACGCTCTTCAATAGCTGTCGTTTGTGTTGACTCAGATGCCTTGTTTAGAGTGTTGATATGTTTTTCTAGCGTTGATGCAAAAGACGCTGGTGAAGAGAAGAGTCTTTTCTTAAGTAAACCGTTAACAAACTTTGTTGCCATAGCATTTTTTGCATCAGCGTTTGATAACTCACGACTTTGCGCATACTGATCAAGCTTTTTATGCATGCTGCGCTCGAGCTCAGTGAAATTAACCTCCAAAGCTTGCAACTTTCTCTTCGGATAAAGAGCCTCTCCATTTTCATCGACAAGATCGGTTTTCAAACGCCTAATCATGACTTTCTGGAGTTGTTTCTCGTTCGGTAAGATATTGCGAGAGAAACGCTGGTCATCAAGGATTTCTAACAGCGATGTAAATGACTCTGTGTAGCCATTGTGGGGTGTCGCCGTTAAAAACAACTTGTGCTGAAAGTGTGGTGAGATTTCTCGAATAATTTTTGTGCGCTGACTTGCAACTGCGTAATTGGCTGAACCAGAAGGAGCGACATTATGCGCTTCATCAATGACCAACATATCAAACTTACGAGGGTACTCTGCTTTTGCAGGCATAATTTCTCGGAGTAGTCTTAAACCTTCACCACTTTTGATCCAGTCTTGCGAAGCAATAAGTCGAGGAAACGAAGTCCAAGGGTTTGCGTGAATCCCTCGCTCGCGGCGAAGTTGTTTCACATACTCGGTATTTACAACTTTGAACTCCAAACCGAACTTTTCTTGCATTTCATCTTGCCATTTCAATTGCAAAGAGGCCGGGCAAATGATGAGCACCGTTCGTGCGCGATGACGGATTAGCATCTCCTGAATGACTAAGCCGGCTTCAATGGTTTTACCTAAACCAACATCATCAGAAATAAGTAGATTAACGCGAGCCATATTGATAGCTCTCACTAGAGGATCAAGTTGGAAGTTCTCAATACTTACGCCACTACGAAATGGGGATTGTAAAAAACCTCTATCAGCATTTGTAGCAGCCCCCCAACGTACAGCATCTAGAAATGCATCCAGCTTGCTTGCGTCGTCAAAACCCGTGATTTCTGGCAAGCCTGATTTTTCGATAATGTGAGCGCCAGGCTCAATCTCCCAGATCACTTCAAGCTCTTCGCCTAAGCCATCTTCATCAATAGAGGATAACGTTACATAATTTTGCTTTTTATGAAATGAGGTTGAGAGTTGTGAGGTGTTCACGTCAGCGACAATCCATTGTCGCTTTCTGACTTCAACCAGTTGACCTGGTTCTGGAGTGACTGAGTATTCGATGGTTTGTGTCATAGCTGCTTATTGCTGATAGGAAAGACAGCCCACGACTTTAGCATTGAATACTCGGCTATGCGGAATTTCTTAAACACTGAAGTGCATCACACCAATAGGTTAGCTGTATTTTTTTCATTCTGACACATAAAACTCTACACTATCTAGCCTTAAAGTAAAAACTACTGATTGGGTTGCTGGGTGATATGATTCACTAGAGAAGTACCGACTATTTCACCAAGGCGCACAGGTACTGCGTTTCCGATCATTTTACCAAGGTTTTTCATCGCATATACACCTCCTGGCTCGACAAACTCATAATCATCAGGAAACGACTGTAAAATTGCAGCTTCCCTCAATGAAATTGCTCTATCTTGGGTTGGGTGTCCAAAACGACCATTCCCAAAGCCAAAGCACTGAGTAGTGATAGTTGGACTCGGCTCATCCCATGTCATACGACCATAAACGCTAGCATAGCTTTTTCCACTAGCTTTAGTATGGCATTTAGCTCGCAGCTCATCAGGCCAATCTCGCCACGTACCTCCCGGTTTTGAGGCTTTTATGCGCTTCAAATTCAACTCAGACAAGCCACTTGAGCGGTGCAACGGATCATGCTGGCTAACACTACCCGCCTTAATTCTAGGAAGATGACCTATAACATCTTTGACTGTTGTATATTTACTTTTATCGTGAGTTGGTTTTATTAATTCAATTTTTCCCAGACGGGAAGCCAACAAAACGAGTCTACTTCTAGTTTGTGCCATCCCATATTCCGGACAGAAAACAACTCTCTCATCAACAAAGTAGCCTTCTGATTTTAGGTCTTCTTTGAAGTCAGCGTAGACTTTATGCTTATTCAAATCAGAGACATTTTCCATTGTAATAAGGTCAGGTTGAGATTCTTTAACTAAGCGAGCGAAATGATAAAGTAAGCCCCACCTCTCATCTTGAGCGTTAAGCTTCGCCTGAGTGTACTTCGAGAAAGGTTGACAAGGTGCACAGCCAGCAAGTAACGAATACGCACTATCGTCAAATCTTGACTTAATATCTTCAGCTGTGACATCCACTACACTTTTTAGAACAAACTCAGCACTGTTGTTATACTCATACGGAAATTTACAGTTCACCTCTATATCAAACCCAGCTTTTACATCAATTCCTGCCTTTTGTAGGCCATGGGTCAGGCCACCAGCACCACAAAATAGGTCAACACCTACGATTTCCACTTTATCACCAAAACTAAATTCAACCCTACTAATAGCTTACCATTATATGGATGAAGCGCCGAATATACAGCAAATCTCTCACAGAAAAAACTAAACCTCAGGAACATAAGTCATTGTTATTGTATGTTTTATTAGCCACTGCTGATAGAAAGCCACGCCTTTTAAGCGGTGGCGAAAAGATGAAAGTGGCGATGTTAGCGGTAGCCCACCAGCACGCCCAGCCACTATTACTGTTGGATGAGCCGGACAATCATCTCGACATCTCAGCCAAACACGCACTGGTCGATGCGCTTAATCATTATCAAGGTGCCTATATATTGGTCAGCCATGACGATGCCTTTACTGATGCGCTGCATCTAACCCACCAATGGGAGCTTGGATATCATGCTGCCAACAGCTTGCCAAGTGATCGATAAAGTGGCGCACGACAGGCTGTTGATAACTACGCGATAAATAGACCGCCCACAGTGCACTGGGCGGTAAGCGATAATCGGTCAGCAAAGGTATTAATTCCCCTTGCTCCACATAGGGATTGGCTAAATCACATGGCACACGGACAATCCCTTTTCCCATTCGCGCCGCATTGACCAAGGTGCCTAAGTCGTTGGCGTGAATCGGCCCACTCACTCTTATCTCTTCTCGGCGACTGTCTTTAATAAACTGCCAATGATCACCGCTGACATGAATTAAGCACGGGTGATCAATCAGATCGCTCGGGTGATTAGGCTGCGACGCGTGGGCTATATATGCCGGTGACGCACACACGATAGAATCGATGGCCATGAGTTTGCGGGCAATTAAATGCTCATCCGGCTGAGGTGTGAAGCGTAATGCAATATCGACCCGCTCATCCACTAAGGGCGTAAATTGGTCGGAGGCAATCACTTCAATCACGACCTCTGGATGCGCATCGGTAAATTGCGTTACTGGCGCAACAAGGATCCCTTGTGCTAACCCGATTGGCGCAGCGACTCGAATACGACCGGTTAAGGCGCCGTGTAATCGTCCAGTCGTCAACGTTAACGCCGCCGCTTCGTCCAAAATACGCTGGCAATGACCATAGGCTTGCTCACCGGCATACGTTAAGCTGACTTTACGCGTTGTCCGATGCAACAGACGCTGCGAAAGCCATTGCTCGACTTCTTGCACATGCCTTGAAACCTGCAAACGCGTTAGCCCGAGTTGTTCGGCCGCCCGCGTAAAGCTTTTGCAATTGGCCACTTCTACAAAACTACGTATTGCCGTAAGCCTATCCATATTGTCTCTTTAATTGATACAAACTGTATCCATTATGATTGTTTATCCAATAAATGAAAGCTAATAAGCTACATCCATCCAAGCAATCACAGCATGAGGAAGACAATATGAAAATCGCAATTATTGGTGCAACAGGTTGGATCGGTAGCCAAATCGTCGAAGAAGCGCGTCATCGTGGGCATGAGGTTATCGCTCTTGTCCGTCAGCCAGAAAAAGTGACCCGCGACGATGTCGAGGTGCGTCAATTCGACTTGCTGAATAACCATCACTCTGTACAACAGGCCGTAGCTGACGCTGATGCAGTCATTGCCGCCGTGGGCGGGCGCGCTGCAGGCAACCATGAGATGGTGGCAAACAGCGCTAAGCGCTTAATTGACGAGTTACCCGCCGCTAACGTCAAACGTTTACTCTGGGTCGGCGGTGCTGGCTCACTAGAAGTTTCACCGGGAGTCGAGCTGGTCAGCCTGCCCGACTTCCCTGACGCTTATAAAGCAGAAGCGCTCGCTCAAGGCGACGCTTTGAAGGTATTCCGTGGGCACGCCCATACCCTAGATTGGACGTTCGTCAGCCCTGCCGCAGAGATTTTCCCGGGTGACAAAATAGGCCGCTATCGCGTTGGCGCGGATACCTTGCTTACCGATGACCATGGTGACAGCAAAATCAGCGTTGCTGACTATGCTATCGCGATGATCGACGAACTGGAAAGTGGCGCCCACCGTCGCCAACGTATCGGTGTGGCTTACTAATCCAAGCTCATTGCCCTGCGTGCTCACCCGCCAACCAAGGTTGCGTGAGTGAGACCGTCTGGGCATCAAAATCAATACAGGCTTGAGCCCCCAAAGGTATGGTTAACATCGGATGCGTATGGCAACTGTCAAAACCATCAACCACAGCGAGCGGTTTCCCATCGAGTATTTCTTCAAGAACGTCATAGGTTGAACTAATCGGTCACGTCCAGAAAATAATACTGGCTAACGTCGCAAATAAAACCAAAAGATTCAAAAAGATGATGAGCGGAGGACGAATCGCGAGCCAGCGCTATGGTTACTTTTCAGTGTAAGCGCCGTCGCGACGTTCTGCTGTCTACACCTCAACAGGCGAGCATAAAGAACAAAATGTATACCGTCACACTACGTTGAAATCGTTCACAGTATCTAGGTTGATATGAAAGCCAATCTAAAAAGTTATAGTGCATAAGGTGACATAAATAAGGCGGCTAAACGCCGCCTCAGTATCTATCGACCCCTGCACGGGTATAGGATCGTTTGGGTAGGTCCGTATTGCGTCATGTTCCGATTACGCCATTGAGCGGGTGCGATACCACTTTACTGTAACAGGCGCGAGCTCTTTTAACGCGTTACGCACCATGACAAATGGCACTTTGATGAAGTAGAACGACATCAACACCATCATCATAGGATCTGCATAAACCGCATAATCCGACCAAGGTGAATGCGCCACTAACCAAGCACCTAGAAAGCCCAAGGTGACCGCCAGACTTAATAAGGTGTCCATTTGCCACTGGCGCGATTCCGCCTCCACCAACTGGCTTTGCCCTGCTTGGTTTTTACGCGCAATCATCCACCATCCGTAACCGCAACCCACCACGTTGATAATACCAAATAGCACTGCCAATGACGGGTTAACCGCACGTCCGCCTTCGACCAAGGAGGAGACCGCTTCATACAGAGAATAACTCACCAACAACATAATCACAGCGCCTTTAATGGCGACAACAAGCGGAGTAAGCAGCGCACGTGTGATCGGCCGTGCGTAGCGCGAGTGGATATACCATGACGCTCCCAGTGACAACAAAGTTAACACTAGACTAATCAACGAGTAGATACCGTCGAACATAATCACTAAAGAGCCAGCAATCCATCCAACGGCAAGGCCGGCGATGGCAAACCCCAATGCGAGAAGGGCCGAAAACACTAATACTGACTTTTCATTGATCACGTTTTGAGGAGACATAAAACACCAAAAGTAGAAAACACGCACATATTCTTGGTGCTACTGCGCCGCTTTACAAACACGAACTTGCTGACATTTTCATCACTCTGTTAGACGTTAAATAAAAACCATATAATTTCAATTACTTACAAGCAAAAGTAACTGTCAATATTTCTGACAGTGAGTGTTCTAAACAAGTTTTAGTTATGAGATAGCGCTAAATCGCATTTTGCTTGCATATAACTTTTACGCATACTAAATCTAAATTTAGATTCTTTATGGACTAAGAAGATGAGAAAAGGCGTGTTACTCGCGGCAATTAGCTTGCAGCTTTTCCTCGCGATAACCAGCACAGGATGGTGGCAGTTTGGTGCGGCACTCAGTGCGTTTCTGTTGGTCGCGGTATTACGTTTACCTCAGGACACGCCGCATGAGTGAACCTGAGGCAACGATGGAGACTAGGCAGCGAGCAGCAGCCAAGCAAGCGATGTACAGGAGATAATCACCCACAGCGCAACACCAAACAGTAAAGGCTTAGGGCCTGCCGTGCGTAGCTGGGTGACAGAAATACTGCAGCCGATTAAGAATAAACACACCACTAATACTTGCTTTGAAATGGCGAAAATCACTTCATAGATAGGTTGCGCTTGGACAAAGACATCACTGATACCAATCGCCAGACAATAGAAAACGATAAAGTACGGAATCGTGATTTTTTTAGCGTGGCTGCGAAACATGAGTGCGCTGACAAACGCCACAGGCACAATCCATAATGCGCGCGCAAGTTTGAGGGTGGTCGCAGTCGTTAGTGCTTGCTCACCATAAGCGGACGCCGCGCCCACCACCGATGACGTATCATGAATCGCGATCGCCGCCCAGGTTCCAAACGTGTGCTGATCTAGCCCCAGCGCATGTCCTACCATAGGAAACACAAACAGCGCCAATGAATTCAACACAAACACCGTGCCTAACGCCAGACCAATTTGTTTATCATCCGCGTTGATAGCGGGCGAGACAGCTGCGATTGCACTGCCGCCACAAATCGCAGTGCCTGAGGCAATCAGGTGACCGGTCTTTTTATCCAGTCCCATAAGTTTGGCCAGTAATGTGCCAAAAACCAGCGTGCCTGCAATGGTGGCAATAATCAGCCCTACCCCATCGCCTGTCACGGCGAGCGCCTCTTGCAGTGGGATACCAAACCCTAGACCCACAATCGAATAAGCCAGCAATTTTTTGGTGATTTTGGTGAGGGGGATTGCGCTTGGTACCCAGCCCAAGGAGGTTAACAAAAAGCCCAGCACCAGAGCGATCGGCGAGCTTACCCAAGGGGTTAAACAGGCTAACACAGCCAATGAAAAAGGAAGATAACGCGTGTATGCGGTCATAATGATGCTCAGTAAAAATCAGTGACGGCATTGTAGCGCTCGGTAGGTGTTCAGAAAATCTTAAACTTTTTAACCTAGGTTAAGTTTTTCTTAACCTATATGGCAACCTATTGAAAAACCACTTATCGAGCCGTGTATTTAGAAATCAAACAAGTAGTTGGTAATGCTATCACTCAGCCATTGGATCCCCGGATGCTCGGCCATCCCTGAGGCGGTGAATAGACAATAGTCTTCTTGGGTCAAACCATAGGTATGTTTGATCACTGCTAAGCGCTGTTCTCGTAAGTATTGCCGGATCAGCGGCTCAGGCAACACGCCCCACGCTTCTTCTTGTAAGATGGTATTGAGCATATATTCAAAGCTCGAAAAGCCAATGTAGCGGCGTGAGAAAGGTTGAAGCTCGGGATTGTCTTTTTCATTGAGATAGACCATTACCGCTTGCATGGCATTACGCAATTGATCATCACTGACTCGACGCAATCGACTCAACGGGTGCTCACTGTTGCACACCGACATCATGCGAATTTTACCCAGCGGTTGATAGTTGATGCGCGGATCGTCAATCCGCTCGTAGTCTACTCCAAAGGCAAAATCGACTTGTTGCGTTTCAACCAAATTGGCCAGATCACCACTCGAGGCTAACACGAGGTTGAAGGACGTCGCGGTAAAGCGCTTGTTTAGCTGGTGCGCCCAGTCCTGCCAAAGTTGATCGGGGATCGCATCATCACGTGCGATCCACACTTCGGCATTAAAGCCCGCGTTCGCTTGCTCGCACGTACGACGAATACGTGCCGCCGTGACCGATATGCTCTCGAAATCTTTGTACACAGCTTTGCCGATTTCCGACAGGGTTAGACGGTTACCGGTGCGATAAAACAATTCGGCGTTAAGTGATTGTTCTAGCGCTTTAATCGCCATGCTCAATCGTGAACGATTCACATCCAGCTGACGTGCAGCTTCAGACACTGAGCCGGTCTCTGCGACTGCACAAAACGCATCAATTTGGGTTAGATTCATGCCGCCCTCCTCACGCTATCCTACCGGAGTGCGGCAAAGACACAAAGCGCTATTACCGCTTGTCAGCGCTCATGGACGCGCGGCGATTATATATAAATATCATCGACTTGTTGCGTAGCAGAAAGTGCCAAGCACCCTGTGCTTGAAATTCGACAAAATGAAGGGTTTTTATTCGTAATGGAGGATAGATAAGAGTAAACAGAGTGCTATGGTGCCCCGGGCCGGACTTGAACCGGCACAGCGCGAACGCCGAGGGATTTTAAATCCCTTGTGTCTACCAATTCCACCACCAGGGCAACGCAGTTATGCGTGGTAGCACCACAGTCCGCAGGCTGCGCTGCGGATGAGGGTGTACTTTAATGAAATTTAACCTGAGGTCAATAGCCTTTTATTCTTTTTGATTCAGATGGTTGAAAAGCAGACAGACTCAAAAACCTAACATCGCGTTTAACGACTCACGTCGGTTTATAGGCAAATTGGTGTTTCGCCACTTTTTTGAGGAACCCTAATTCCACCATGGTCGACATGTAGCTATGTGGTTTGCGCGTGACTTGATCTTGGATGAGCTGGATCATTCCGGCCTGACATCCTTGATCGTGATAGGCTTCAAGCACTTCGTGCAGCGTCTTTTTATGGATGTCTTCGATCCAAAGCCCCGCCACATCTGCGCCCGCACCAAAGTGTAGCAATGCAATTTCTGGGTCACATTGATGCGCCACACCCACCGAATTATGTAATGCCACCATTTCATGAATGAGATCGGCCTGTTCCGCCGACAAACCCTTCGCCATTGCAAACGCTTGTGCAGCGATGGCGCCTTCGATTTCAAAGGTGTCTTGTTGAGCAACATAATCGGTTAAGCCAATATCATGCAAGATTGCGCCAACAAAGAAGACTTCTTTATCAACGTCTTGCTTCACTTTGTGGCTCATCGCCAAGCCAAACGCGTAGCTACGTAAGGAGTGATTGACTAAAAATTCAGGGCTAAATTGTTTAACCAGCGCTAACGCCTGCTGACAGGCTTGGCTATCGGGGACTGTATAATCCGCCGGTGAAACATAAGGCACGGATGTACGTGTCATGGTCCGCTTGACTCTTTGCACTGCACGGCTCATATCACTTTTGACAAATTGGCACACCATACAAGGTTTGGAGGGTCGAGGTTTCGTCTGTGTTAGCTCACGTTGCATGACGTTTCCTGTCTCGGGTGATACTCCTGCTCGACCAACGGCACTGGGCTGAACATACTATGTTTATGATTGCCGGACACTTTTTATGGCAGCAATCACAGTGACATCCAAGTTATCACCATAATCATGTTTTTTGAAGCCAATAACGACAGGGATCTTAGCCTCACTCAATTCGTTAGCAAGACGTTCAACCATCACGGCCATTTGCTCCTCGGTTTTATTGGCACACAGCATGGTGTAAATATCTTCCCCCAATCGAGCGATATAGCCACCGTCATGTAAGGCACCATTGAGAATCGACACAAACAGGGTGATCATTGCCGTATCCTTTAAGTGCGCTGACTGATTGTGCTGAGAAACATCAATAGCCACCACATGCACGGGTGTACCCACCGAGCGGATATTGCTTTCTTCTTTTTCTAAATATAAAGACCAACCTAATCGATTAAGAAAACCCGTTTCATGGTCTTTTAATTGAGAGGGTAAAAAACTCATTTGTTTTCGCGACAAATCGATATTTTGCAGCTCAAGCTGTAATAGCGTTGAAAGTAATTTTGAGACAAGTTCGATGGTTTCTAAGCCATCAGGCGGAATACGATCGACTGGTTCTGTATCTATCGCACACAAGGTGCCAAATAAGTTACCATCCGAATAGCAAACGGGGATCCCTATGTACGACTTAATAGTCTCGGCGTGGTAAATTGGCGCATTCACATATGCGGGAACACTGTCAACGTCAGGCGCCCAACGCGGCCCTTCGCCCTGCACCATACGGCTGCACATTGAATCGCTCCACCTGAGTGTGGTCAATTCATCAATACCGTATTTGTTACCTTCTACTTGTAAGATGACCCATTGATTTTCATGCTTGCGAGTCATCATCCACGTACCGTAACCAAACTTTTTATTTAAGTATTTGAGTGTATCGCGACTCGCTTTTTCAAAGTGTTCAAAAGGAATTTGGTCTTGCGTGTTGATATGTATCACATCGCGCCTCTTACATTCATTGAATGATTTTTTCTTCCCGCAGATCGGTTTCAATTGCGGTCATCATTGCACTTATTTCGGTAAACACAGCTCTTACTTGTTCAAGGTCGTGACTGCTGTTTTCGATGACTCGGAATAGCTCGCTCAAACGCATCGCCCCACTTGATGCAGATGCACCCTTTGCTCCATGTGCAATCGCTCTTACTTTGTCATCGTCGGCCCCTACAATAGCCTGTTCAAGCGCATTGACATCCGCCGACACACCCTCCCAGAACATGGACAATATGGCGCGCTTCATTTCCTGATCTGAGCTGCCAATGACTTTCTCAAGCTGACTATCATCGATGAGCGGCTCCGTATGAGAGACATCTTCACTGGTCTCAGCCACTGCGGGTTCGCCCTTTCTCAACGCTCGCCCTCTAAGGCGTAATGCCAGTACGCGTTTAAGCGTCTGAAGCTCAACAGGTTTGGAAATATAGTCATCCATCCCCGATTGCAAGCAGTGATCCGCTTCTCCCACAAGTGCATTAGCGGTGATGGCAATAATTAACGTACGCTCGCGATTTTCTTCAGCTTCTAGTCGTCTTATCTCAGCCGCTAATTCAAAGCCATCCATTTCGGGCATATGGCAGTCCGTTAAGAGCATTGCGTACTCTCCTTGGTGCCATTTCTCAAGTGCCTCTTTGCCATCCGATGTCATTTCAAATTGGTAACCAAGCTGTTTTAGCTGCTTGGCGAGAACGAGCTGGTTGGTTGGCTGATCTTCTGCGCATAAAATAGTGCCACACATTTGTGCATCTAATTGACTGCTATAGGCCAAGACATCGCCATTTACCGCTTCATTCCAATCAACATCCGGACTCTCAAGCCCGCACATCACTGCAGCCCCCAGAACAAATTCACTGGGTTTAAGGGGATATCGGTTTAACCGATAAGGTCCTGGATATTTATAGGTGTCATGTCCAGCTAAATCATCTCCAAGCAACAGGCAACGCATGCCTTGATGTCTTTCCAAAATACTTTCATCTGTTGTAACCGCAATCATGGTATCCGGGTTCCAGTTAGCTGGCACCGTGACGTTTGCATCCAGAATCTCACGGGGGTGTAAGCTTTCAAGCAATGCTATACAGGTATTCTCAAGCGGTTCATGGTCGATAAATAAAACAAAAGAAAACGCAGAAAACGGATAACGTCGATTGGTTTCATGGGTTTTGGCGCTACTGGGCGCAGGTACTTGGACTATAAACTCACTGCCTTTACCAAACTCACTCTCGACCCGAATTTCCCCACCCATCATATCGACAAATGACTTGGAGATACTCAGTCCTAGGCCCGTCCCTCCGTATCGCCGCGTGGTGGAACTATCCGCCTGCGTAAAGGGTTTGAACAGTTTATCCATCTGTTCGTGCGTCATGCCAACGCCGGTATCTCGGATACTTAACGTGAGCATCTGACTGTCATGGCTATATGTTGTTTTGACAAAGACATGCCCTCCCTCTGTTTCTTTGCTGGTGAACTTAATGGCGTTACCCAGCAAATTAAGAAGAATTTGGCGCACTCGCACCGGGTCTACCCATATAAAGTCAGGGGTGGCGTAGTCATGTGAGAAAAAGAGTTCGACGCCTTTTTGATCAGCACTCACCCATAGTGCGTCCAAGGTTTTCTCAATTAAGTCGAGCAAATTAACGTCAGTCGGGTCCAACTCCATTTGTCCTGATTCGATTTTGGAAAAATCAAGAATATCGTTGATTATCTCAAGCAATGAGAAAGAAGAGTCTCGAATCGTCGAGACCATTTTAGATTGCTCTGGCTCCAGAGGCGTTTCTTTTAATAAATCCACCATGCCAATGACACCATTCATGGGTGTTCTAATTTCATGGCTCATGGTGGCTAAGAAGCGAGACTTTGCCTCATTGGCATTTCTCGCCATCACTGATTCCTTCTCTAGCTTGGCTTGTGTCTGTCGATCATGCGTAATGTCTAGGTTGATGCCAAATAGAACTTCCCTGCCCACTTGCTCATCTTTCACAACATTGGCTGCCGCTTTTATCCATCGGACTTTGTGAGTCTCAGGGTGAAGTATCCGAAACTCCGAGTTGAAGACATTGCTTTCATTCAATGCCGCTTCCACTTCTTCAATCGCTTTTTGGCGATCGTCGGGATGAATACACGACTTCCAGACCTCATAATTAACCGGCGATTCAGGCGACAGTCCGTAAAGACGATACATATTTTCGTCCCACTTAAGCTCCCCTGTCTTTACGTCCATAGACCAATTGCAGATACCTCCTGCATCAGAGGCTAACTGCATGCCTCTAAGCAGCTCATCTCGCGCCCTTTTTGCTGAGAGCAGCTCGCCTTCTATCGCTTTGCGCTGGCTAATATCTTCCAACGCTGCAATAAAATACCGTGGCGAGCCGTCTTCATCCATCACAGTAGACACCGATACCGTAGCCCATAAGGCTTCACCGCCCTGGGTGATATATTGCTTGTCCATAGAAAACGAGCGGCTTTCCCCTATGGTGAGTTGCGCGACTTGTGCATGACTGGCTGCAAGGTGGTCTGGGTGGGTAATGTCCTGGTAACTAAGCTGTAGCAGCGCCTCTTGGCTATAGCCCAGTATTTCACTCATTCTGTCATTGACCTCAATAAAGTTTCCCTCTAGGTCAACACGACATATCCCCACTGCTGCCTGATCAAAAGCAGTTCGATAAATCACTTCTCTTTCTTTTAACGCATCTTGAAGCCGTCGCTCTCGCTGCTTAACATCTTCTTCAACTGTGATATCTTTAATCACACCGACAAACCCCTGGGTATCCCCAAACCAGGTTTCGCCAACGGATACCTCAATGGGGAATTCACGCCCAGATTTATGCATACCCTGCAGTTTTCGTGGTGTACCAATTAGCTTTTTACTCCCTGTTAACTGATATTGACTTATAAACCCATCGTGATCGGCTTTATACTTGTCTGGCATCAAGATCGAAACATTTTCTCCCACCAGCTCTTCGCGAATGCGCCCAAAGATAAGCTCCAACGAACGGTTAACTTCGAGAATATTACCTTGCGTGTCGATCACCACCATGCCATCAAGTGCGGTGTCAAACACCGTCCTCAAACGCCCTTCGGATTCTTGTAAGTCTTGGGTTCGGCGTTGTATTTCTTGTTCGAGTTTAAATTTAGCCTCATCGTCTACCTGCTTAAACTCCGTAATATCCGACTGCATCCCGATGTAATGGGTCAACGCACCCGCATCATCAAAAATAGGATCGAGGCGTAGATTATTATAAAAAAGCGTGCCGTCTTTTTTATAATTGCGCACCACTACAGAACAAGATAAGGCGTTTTTAAGGGCATACCGGAGGCGTTCAAACTCTGGCTGATCACGATCATCGGCTTGTAAAAATCGGCAGTTTTTTCCTACCACTTCTTTCGAGCTGTAGCCTGTTAAGGTCTCAAACGCTTTATTGGCATAAATAATGGGATAGTCTGCAAGCCTAACATCAGAGACAATGATGCCTGTTGCCGTCGCTTCGATAGCACGACTTTGAATATCCAACTGGAAGCGCTGCTCTTCAGTTTCTCTGATTAAGCTTTCTCGCTCGCTCACAATATCTCGCAGTTTGAGCAGTTCACTGGCCATGATCCCAACTTCATCGCCTCGGTCTCGCTGCGGTAGGGAAAAGTTATGCTCGCCCCGCGCCAATTTTCGCACCGCGGTGCTTAGCTGCCCTAAAGGTTTGAAAACTTGCCGTGATACATAAAAAGCAAGCAGTACAATCAACGACAGCAGCGTGGCAGTCATGATAAAAGAATTTTTATACAGGGTATTGGGCGCAAGCAGCGCCTCTCCAACTTCGACGCGGATCATCGCTGACCAACCCAATCCTGGATAATCATACGCCCCTTCGGTGTGGGCAAATCCTGTGACCTGATCCACTTGTTTTCGATAGTGTGTTGAGATGTTTGATCCCGTTAATCCTGCTACGGCTAATCTCGCCCCTTCGACACCATTCGTCGCCAAGTTTAATTTACCCAGAACTTGAAAGTCCCTTTGATACGTTGCCTCATTTTGCCCTACGGGATCATAATCAACGATAATACGACCGTGGCGGTCTAATAGGGTTAATTCCGCACTGACTAGCCCGCGCTTAGCGAGTAAGTCGTAGCTTTCGGCCACAATGGACTCGACGGTAGAAAAATCGACCACATTGACCCATATACCGACAGCGCGGTTAGCGGTATTACGGATCACAGACGCAAAAATCATGTCGTAGGAGGTAGCATTGGAGCCGAAAATAAAGCGCTCTGGCCCAGTAACATACGTACTATTCGGTTGCTCAGGGTCTAGCGTTTGGCCGTTAAGGATCTCATTAAACCAAACACTGTTCATAATTTGTGCTTGGGAAAGGTCAAGAGGCGCGAGCGATTTACCATGCTTATTTTGATTATTTATCGCCAGTAATTCGCCCTCCATACTGACTATCGCAATGCGACGATAGACTTTGTAATTAGCGATTAACTCGTTAAGATTTCTTACCGTATTGTCATTTACTTGGCGGTTACTCAGACTATCTGATTCAATACTCCCTAGAGACAAAGGAAACGCGCGTGCATCGTGATACCTTTCAAAAAGATTCCTTTCAATCAATCGAATCAGTAGCGCCGCGTCACGCTCGATATTGGTCAGTATACTTTCTTGAAGAAGATCACGGCCTTTCCAAGAGACCACAGTAACAGATGCCAACATTAAACCGCCCAGCATCAGCAAAATAATAGGTAATTTCACAGAGAACTTCATTCACGATTCCCACGCTGAATACTGACTGAACGCCAATCAAATACACTCAATGGTTCTGGTTTGGCGTAGAAGTAGCCTTGCCCAATGTCACATCCCAGTGCTTTAACAAAGTCACACACCTCTTGATTCTCAATCCCCTCCGCCACCACGTTTACCCCCATTGCTTTTGCGAGTTGGATACTTTGCTCCACCACAGCCGCAGATTTAGTATTCGATAAACAATCGAGCACAAAGCGCTTGTCCACTTTCAGCTCATCAAAAGGAATCGAATGCAGCTGGGCAATAGACGAATAGCCTGTGCCAAAATCATCGATAGATAATTTAAACTTCATCATTTTTAAACGCAGCATTTGGGTATCGATGGTCGCTTGATCAGTGGTAAAAGCTGTCTCTGTTAGCTCACAGATAACCTGTTCTGGACGCAATTGATACTTGGCGGTCGTCGCTTGTAACCACTGTGGAAAATTCGGCACCTCCAAGACTTTGGCTGATATATTAAAGGCAAATGATAAAGTGGCGATATCTTGCCCATGTTGATTGATATCTTGGTACGCGCACTCAATAACACGCTTGGTCAGATCGGTTATGCTCTCGATATGCTTTTCTGCGGTGGGGATAAACAGGTCAGGAAAAACCATGCTTTCATCAGGCTTGAACAACCGTGCCAACACCTCAAACCCTTTGAGGCGGCCTGATGACAAAGAAATTTGCGGCTGGAAAAAAGCCCTTAACCCGCCTTTGTCTATGTATCCTTTTAATAACTTGGCGGTGAGCGGTGGTAGTGCATGCGGCGCATGGTTAGCCTCTATGTCTAGTACCCGTTCACTGGCGGCCAGCAGTCGTTTCACTGTTGCAAATGAAAGCGGCTTAGCCACACATTCGATAATATTCAGTTGATAAAGACGCGCCAAATTGGCGGTTGAGGCCAGCACTTCCTCTTCCTCACCACTCATTAATACGATGGCGCCTTGATAGGCTTGTGTATCTAGAAACTTAAGCACCTCAAACCCATCTTCAATGGGCATATTGAGATCGCAAAATACGCATTGAATCGAGTGAGTGTTTAGGAGTTTTTTCGCTTCGCGTCCGTTCTCAGCCTGATAAACATTTGTAAAACCAAGGTTTTGAAGACATAAAAATAGGGTATGCCGAACCACTTTCTGATCATCAACAACCAGTATTCCCTGTTGGAAGTCACTCACTCACGGACCCTCTTCGCCCTCTGGAAAAGCAAATGCCTCAAGGTTCACCACCTCGTGCCTACTTTAGTACTATAGACTAACCATAGCGTATGCACTTGAGTGACATCCCTTTATACGACTAAAGTCGAGTGACGTGTGGAAAAGGGTAAGAGAAGAACGTTGAGCGTAAATTCACTCGCCGATGTCGTTGAGAATCGCTTTCACAAACGGCGCTTTATGTTTTACGTAGCTGTCTTGCTCGTTAACGCCTGCTTTTAAAATAGTGCGCTTTTTTTCTTCGTACTCAGCGCGCACATCAGGGTTATCGAGTAGATACTGTTTGTACGCAATTTGGCGATGATGCTCATCACTATCTTTTTCAATCACGTGGGCGTGCACCAGAAAACGCTCACCTTGATAAATTACAGAGGCATCTTTACGAGGGCGGTGTGCCGGAAATGGCTGCTTGCTGTGCTGATCTTGGAAGCCTAGTGCATAGAGGTGAGTGACAGCATCATCGCGCTCGCCAGGACGATAGAGAATGGATAAATCAATAATCCCCTTGCCTCCTACTTTCGCTGACGTGGAGCCAAAATGCAGTACCTCAATATGAGGTGTGGAGATATGATCAGACAGGGCTTGGGCAACGTCTAAGTAAATGGGACGCCAAGGAGAAAAGCTGGCATCGACTAAGTGGTAGGGCTCGAGCGTGATCATGTCGCACCTTAGTTGGAAAGAGGAATGCTGGTAAATACGAGTGACTAGCCAGGCGCAGCCTATTAACCCGTCACCAAATTAGGTGTTTATCGTACCAGCAGTTCCTATCCAAACAAATCACATCACTGCGCTAAACACCTTCCGCGAATTGAGGGTTCGAGCCGTATTGGTTGCTATTTTGATCCCCTTCTAGCGCACAAAGTACCAGCAGTACAATCATTCCGATAATAGGGATAAGTGAAATCAGCAGCCACCATGCGGAACGTCCCGTATCATGCAAACGTCTTGATGTGACAGCCAAGGTTGGCAGCAGTACCGCCAACGAATAGATGATGCTCAACAAGACCAATCCCGTTGCCTCAGCCACAATATTCAATGCCACTGAAATACAAAAGTTAATCAAGAAAAACATCCAATATTCTCGACGATGGGCGCGCCCTGAAAAAGTGACATAATTGCGAAGTACTTTTAAATACCATTCCATACGTAAACCTATTTTTTGAGAGAAGTGTTCGCACATATCATAGAACGGACTATCGCGTCAGTACTATTTCAGTGATAAGACATCCGACCGCTTTATCATCAGCTTGGGAGCCTTATCACTGATTTCTTACACAATAGAGGGCAGTTAGCTTTGCAAACCCGCAGCGTGCATCAAAAGCCTAAACAACCAAGAGACACTCCCCAGTGCCGCCACACTGGCTATCCAGATAACAATTAACCAGAGCCAGCGCTGGCAAGCAGGTTTTGTGGTGCCAGCCATTAGTGGTACGCCTCATCCGGATTTACCTTGCCACTAAAGACGCGGTAGCTCCAATAGGTGTACATCAAAATAACCGGGATGATAAACACCGCGCCAATCAGCATAAATTGCATGCTTTGTTGTGGTGAGGCCGCCTGCCATATTGTGATGCTGGGCGGAATGATATGCGGCCAAATACTAATGCCGAGGCCAATAAACCCGAGTAAGGTGACACACAACGCCATGATAAATGGACGCTGGTGAGGGTGATCAGGGCGGGTACGCCAGAGGCGGAGCAAACAAAAAGCCGTCAATAAAGGAATCGGAGAGAGCATTAGCAGATTTGGCAGACTAAACCAACGGTCGGCAATCCCCGGATACGCGAATGGCGTCCAGACACTGACTATCGAAATACTTACCGCCATCAGCACAACCAGTCGACGACTCAAGTGGTACATACGCATTTGCAATGTATGCTCCGTTTTCATGATCAGCCAAGTGGCCCCCAATAAACCGTACGCAATGATCAGTCCTATGCCGCAAAAGAGAGGAAACGGTGCCAACCAATCGAGGCCGCCACCAGCAAAAGCACGTCCTTCAACTGGAAATCCTTCAATCACCGCACCCACTGTCACCCCTTGGAAAAAAGTGGCAAAAATCGACCCCGCCATAAAAGCGGTATCCCAAAAGCCATGATGCCCGGGCAACGCTTTGAACCGGAACTCAAACGCCACACCACGAAAAATAAGCGCCACCAACATCAAAGTGAGCGGGATTGTCAACGCATCAACAATCACGGCATACGCCAAGGGAAAAGCACCAAATAATGCCGCTCCACCCAGGACTAACCAGGTTTCATTGCCATCCCATACCGGCGCGACACTGTTGACCATCAAGTCGCGCTCTTCGCGCTCAGTAATAAACGGCATCAGGATTCCGATCCCCAAGTCAAACCCGTCCATCACGATGTACATTAAAGTGGCAAACACGATGATGCCAAACCAAATCATTGCTAAATCCATGTTTCCCCCTTACACACGGCCAGAGACAGTTAACGGTTCATGCAGCGTCTCATCATGCTGATCCGGACCTAGTTTAATTTGATGGATCATATAGATGTACCCCAACCCAAAGACCAAGCCGTACACCACAAAGAAACTGAGCAAGCTAATACTCATGTGCAAGTCACCGTGGGCAGACACCGCGTCTTGGGTACGTAAAAGGCCATGCACTACCCAAGGCTGGCGCCCTACCTCAGTGGTTACCCAGCCAGCTAGAATCGCGACCAACCCCGCCGGCCCCATATAGAAAGCAAAACGGAGCAGCCCTTGGTGTTCAAACAGGCGTCCTTTATAGCGCTGCCACGCCGCCACTAGTCCAAGTGTGATCATCAATAGCCCTAAGCCCACCATCAGACGAAACGCCCAGAAGACCACGGGCGAATTGGGTCTGTCTTCCGCAGGGAATTCCTTTAGCGCTGGGATTTGCTCGGTCAAACTGTGTTTTAAGATCAGACTCCCCAAATAGGGAATTTCTACTTTGTAGCGGGTGGTTTCCGCTTCCATATCCGGTAAACCAAACAAAATAAGCGGCGTGGGCTCGCCATGGCTGTTGTCCCAATGCCCTTCCATCGCTGCTATTTTGGCAGGTTGATATTCCAAGGTGTTCAGGCCATGTAAATCACCAATAAACGCTTGAATAGGCGCGGTGAATAACAGCATCCACATCGACATCGAAAACATCCGCTTCACGGCTGGGCTGCGCTGTCCTTTGAGCAGGTGCCACGCCGCCGACGCACCAACGAATAAGGCACTGGATAAAAACGCCGCGACTACCATGTGCGCTAAGCGATAAGGGAAAGAGGGATTAAACACCACCGCGAACCAATCTACAGGTACCACTTGACCATTGACCACTTCATGCCCTTGTGGCGTATGCATCCAACTGTTGGAGGCTAAAATCCAAAAGGCAGAGATCACGGTGCCCAGCGCGACCATGGACGTGGCGAAAAAGTGCAAGCGATCACCGACACGTTGCCAACCAAACAGCATCACACCAAGAAATCCGGCTTCTAAAAAGAACGCCGTAAGTACCTCATAAGTCAGCAGCGGGCCGGTAATACTGCCCGCAAACTCGGAAAAACCACTCCAGTTGGTGCCGAATTGGTATGCCATTACCAACCCAGACACCACGCCCATCCCGAAGTTGACCGCAAAAATTTTCGACCAGAAAAGGTAGAGGGTTTTGTACTCCTGCTCACGGGTTTTAAGCCATAGCCCCTCAAGCACCGCAAGATAACAGGCAAGACCAATAGTAATCGCAGGAAAAATAATGTGAAAAGAAACCGTAAACGCGAATTGAATACGGGCCAACATAAAGGCATCAAGACCGAACATACGTGAAGTCCACTTTAGTGATTAGACCAACGCGCATGGTAGAAGCCCATTATTGATGTGCCCATATACAGACGGGCGAGATTAATCTATAACAGTTTGATATTTTCAGTGTTATAGTCTGGTTCACTTAGCAGCGATTATGGTAGGAAGATGTCTAAGTATCAGCAGCTTAGCGAGCAGATCAAACAACAAATTCAAGCCGGCATTTGGCATGTGGGAGAAAAGCTTCCCTCGCTGAGAAAACAGGCCGCCTATTCAGGGTTGAGTGTCATGACGGTACTCCAAGCCTACCAACTGCTAGAAAGCCAAGGGTGGATTGTTTCTCAGTCTCGCTCAGGTTACCGCGTCGCTCCCCATGCC
The DNA here is from genome assembly GCF_027286325.1 of Salinivibrio kushneri. NCBI lineage: Bacteria > Pseudomonadati > Pseudomonadota > Gammaproteobacteria > Vibrionales > Vibrionaceae > Salinivibrio > Salinivibrio kushneri. Next base: position 1,100,900 of record NZ_CP114588.1, on the reverse strand, counting down.
GAACTCGACGATAACAAGCCAGACAGTGCGATTCATCCTGCAGAATCTGTCGATATCAATGACTATATTTTCGATGTCTTGCAAGCCAGTCGCTCGCCCGGCATGGCAAGCTATGGGCATGCCTATGTCGATCCCCTGCTCGCCCCTCGCCATCAAGTAAACCGCTCGCTCACTACCGCCGTTCGCTTTATGTCAATTCATAGCGTGGTCGACAACCTTCCCCCGGGTAATGCCCAACTGCGTCACCTGATTGCCCAACGCTATGCGGCCCAAGGTATGCAGGTTTCTCCCGATGAAATCGTAATCACCGCGGGTGGTTTGGATGCGCTTAACCTGAGCTTACGCGCAGTCACGAAACCTGGCGATTGGGTCGCTGTTGAAAGCCCCGCGTTTTACGGTGCGCTACAAGCCCTTGAAAACCGGGGACTCAAAGCGATGGCGATCCGAACACATCCGACGGAAGGGATTGACCTCGATGCGCTCGAACGCGCCTTGCAAACCCATCCAGTCCGCGCTTGTTGGCTGATGAGCAATCATCAAAATCCGTTGGGATATTCGCTGTCAGACGAGAAAAAAGCACGCCTTGCCGAGTTAATTCATCGTTATCAGGTGTACTTAATCGAGGACGATGTCTATGGCGAGCTCTATGATGGCGAACACAAACCGCACCCTACTAAAGCGTTCGATAACAGCGGTCATGTTTTGCACTGCTCGTCTTTTTCAAAAACCTTGGTCGATGCCTTTCGCCTTGGTTGGGTGGCAGCCGGTGATCAAGCCCAGAAACTACAAAAGCTGCAGCTAATGAGCACAGTGACCACCAGCGTCCCCATTCAGCTTGCCGTCGCGCATTATCTTCATAACCGCAACTATGAACATCACTTAAAGCAACTGCGCCACACGCTTGCCGAGCGAAAGCGAGTGACATATCAATTCCTTGTCGATCATTTACCCCAAGGTGTGGATGTCGTTAACAGCCCAGGCGGATACTTTTTATGGATCACCTTGCCCAAGGGCTGTGATACTACTGCGCTGTACCACCTTGCGCTCAAACACCATATCAGTATCGCGCCAGGCAATATGTTTGCGACGCACGCACAGTTTGCCCATTGCTTTCGGTTGAATGCCTCTTACCCGCTCGATCATGCACATAAAAATGCACTGGCAACCTTATGTGATTTGATTGCACAGCACATTCAAAGCTTGGTAATGCGCTAGGACTGGTTTAGTAACCAAGTAAGGATGGCTTTCCGCGAGGTAGCAGTCGCCTGCTGATACCAATATCCCATCATCTGCAAAGGCTGACTCTGGGTGGTAGGCATCACTCCGCTACCGTCACGATGCGCAAACGCCCAATCCGCAAAAGCTCGTCGGTCGGCGTCACTCGCTTTCTGATACCAGTAGTCCACCATTTCTTCTGGTTTCTCTTTCGTGTCTTTCACTGGGGCTGTCTGACTAGAGGATACAGTGGACTGGCTTTGCCCCAATACTCGCGAAGCCTCATCGTTGACCGCAATAAAGTAAGCATTGGGAATCGATAATTGCACCCGGTTCCCTCCTCCGGCACTACTCAAGGTATAGGTAACTTGTGATTCCGGCCAAGTGGTGGCAGTGTCTGGCGATAGCGGGAATGATACATATTGCGTCGTCACACAGTGTTCTGTACACGTCTCCGACGTCACTTGGGTGTTTTCAAGAGGGAACGTCTCACCTTTAATGGTGACGGTTTCATATTCTTGATAATTCTTAAAATATGAGACCTCAGTCATTAGTTTGGAGGGAGCTACGTCTGGCCCTGCTGACTTATCAACCGGGTAATTCGCCACATAATTAGCATTTGCTTTAACGACATTCGCCCCAGACAAGACCTGAATGTCTGGCGTGATCGATTTCGTCACCACCTGCACATAGTGGCGACGTTCTTTCACTGAACTCGCGACATCATCAAACTGGCTCGACGAATCAAAGCTAGTACAACCGACAATGAGTAGACAACTAGATGCGGTCACAAGACGGAAAGATGCTTTCATACAGCCCCCTCACAGGAAGTTAAAAAAACCGGCCATCCTGGCCGGCAAAAAAGAATAGAAAGGCAAAGTGCTACAGTTAAAAGTTATATTCAATACCCAGACGAGCAAACGCTTTTTCGTCTTCTAGGTTACCAGCATCGTGCTGACCAATACGAAGATAAGGCAAGAAACCATTTTTCGAGTACATGATCTGACCCGCAATGACTGAATCACTATCATCGACATCGGCATTGTTATCTAAGTCAGAATCGCCATTCGCGGCATAACCTAAGCGGTAACCCCACGGACCATTCCAGTACTCACCGACCACTGATACTTGATCTTGCTCCGCCTCAGTCCCCTTGTTAACGCCCGCGGTGTTGTACACGCCATCGTTATATTTATACGCGGCAGACACCTTAAATCCACCTGGGAGAGGAATTTCAACCCCTGCTAAGTAGGCCTTGGTATCAATATCACCCTCATAATTTGAGTTATATTCGTATCCACCATGAAGAGTAAATGCGTCCGCTAACGTATAGTGCGCAGCGGCCCCAAAGTGGTTTGAGCCTTTGACATCTTTATCGCCGCGCCCCACTGACACGTCAAAACTAAAACCATTTAAATCGGGTGAGTCATAACGCGCGATATCACCTTTACGATCATAATGCGACTTCGTATCCGCCCCCCAGTCAAAAACGCGGCCTAACCCAGGGTTCGAATAGGGCCAATCCACCACTTCATACATTGGCGTCAACATACGACCAAAACGCACTTGCCCCCAATCCCCTTTCATACCAATGAAAGTATCACGATTACCTAATGTTGCGCCTGTTCCATCTTCACCGACATACCCTGACTCGATTTGCATGAAGATATAGACATCGTCATTAAACGCCTTACCGGCTCGAACCCCGACGCGAGATTCATTCTCATAGTCGTAGCCGTTACCATCTTCTTGGTTGAAGGCTGAAATAGCCGCAACACCATAAAGGTCGACATTGTAGTCAGTCAAAACACCAACCACACCTTCGTGGTCGGCGGCCATTGCGCCAGTTGATCCTAATGCAACCACTGCACTAATAAGCGAACGCTTAAAAATCTTATTCATGAAAAACTCCTGCTACCTGCAAGATACGGGTTTTGCCTCGTTGATTTATTAAGTTTTATCGAGTGCAAAACCGATTTGAAAGCTGAGAAACAGATTTCAGCTTTCCCCCGCTGCTTACACATTTCGTGTAACCACACCTTCAGACTAATTACGCAAAGAAAAATATCAATCAAGACTTAATTTTTAATACAAATAATATGAACTAGAGCATGTTTTTGACCGTTTTATGACATAGATCTTATTCATTAAAAACAAAAACTAAGTATAAACAGTATCTTATGCGAAAAACAAAAACCACAGCGGACATCGACACGTGTTTTTATGTAAAAATCATGAAATAAATATCGTAGTTATCGGGGAGAAAATCACGTCAAAAACGACAAAAATCGCCAATCTTATTTTTCTTACGAAATTAACGAGAAAGAAACGGATAAAGGAAGGTCTTTTTTTACGTCAAACAGATTTCATTATCGTCAAAAACGGCAAAAAAACGCATAATATCGAGTCAGTATGTAATTTTATTATGAAAAATAACTACGATGACTACTGGCTTTACGTCATCGGTATTCATCCGTGGCAAAGTCTCGTCTCGGTACTTAGACGTTGATGCGCCGTCGTCCAACGATCGCTGTTGCATATCAAGCCGTACTGACCCTTGTAGAAAAACTGATGCGCATCAAAAGTTGGGTTGACCTGTCATTCAATCAACAGATTCGCGTGATAGATTAGTCAATGAAGCGTTAAGCTCACCCCATAGTGCGACATACCACCACGCGATGGCGAAGAAGGATCCCAGCATCAATGAAAGGACTACGTTGGTTTTTACCTCTGATTATTCTCGGTCTTGGCTATCTTGGCTATACCGCCATTGCGGCAACGGAGCCAGCACCCCAAGAAAATGATGCGCCCCCACCACCACCGATTGTTGAAACGCGCGTGGCTCATCCTACCCAGCATCAAGTGGTTTTACGGGCTCACGGTGAGATCACCCCTTTAGAAACCACACAGCTTTCTGCCCAAGTGTCTGGTGAAGTCGTCGCTTGGCATCCAAATTTTGTTGCTGGCGGCATTGTTAAAAGTGGCGATGTGCTATTTTCGATCGAGCCTGATAACTATCAAGCAGCGGTACTGAATGCCGAAGCCGACCTTGCCAGTGCAAAAGCGGCCTTGATAGAAGAACAAGCCCAGGCAGCGGTGGCAAAACGTCAGGCAAAAAGCCTTCCGCCCTCACAAGTCACCGATCTCTACTTACGCAAGCCACAAGTACTCAGTGCAAAAGCCCGAGTAAAATCAGCGCAAGCAGCGTTAAAACGTGCACAACGCGACTTAGACAACTGCCAAGTGACTGCCCCTTATGATGCGCTCGTTGTATCGCGAGACGTCGGGGTTGGGCAGTACATCAACGCAGGGAGCCCGGTGGGCGTACTCAATAGCATCGAGGCTGCGGAAGTGCATTTACCTATTGCTGGCTTCGATACACTCTTTCTCCCCCGACCATTAGCGGGGATCGAGGTTCAGCTTACCCGTAGCGGCCGCGAGCCGATTCAACGCCAAGCGCGACTCGTACGCGATCTCGGCATCGTGGAACAAAGTACGCGAATGATGCGGGTTGTGGTGCGCCTTGATGATCCTTACGGCATCCAGTCGGCTAAACCCGCCCTACCTTTTGGCAGTTATATCGAGGCGACGTTCAAAGGGACAACATTGGAGAACGTCTTTAAGCTTCCGCAGTCCTTAATGAACAATCGCCAAGTTTGGGTAGTCAACCAAGCGGGCAAGCTCACTCCGCGTACACTTCGCGTGGTGAGAACAGAAGGACAGTATATCTACGCTGACAAAGGCTTAAGCGATGATGACCAAGTCGTCACCACGCTGCCTGAATTCCCCGAGCCTGGCATGACGGTTCGCGTCGCATCGCAGGTATCGCCGGAGGGTAAAAATGAATAATGCTGACACGCCATCGCGTGGGCTCATTGCCTATTTTGCCCACAATCCGGTTGCGGCAAATCTGATCATGGTGTTTGTACTCATCATGGGGGTTGCCAGTTATTTTTTCATTCAACGCCAGATGTTCCCTAACATCGAAATCAACTATATCCATATCACAGCAGACTATCCTGGGGCGTCGCCACAAGAGGTCGAAGAAAGTATTCTGGTTAAAGTCGAAGAGGCGATTAAAGATGTGACGGGCATTGAATCTGTGGTTTCAACCGCGCGGCGCGGATTTGGTCAAGTAGAAATAGAAGTGGATGTTGGGGAAGATCTCAATCTCGTCCTGGACCGCGTAAAGCAAGAGGTCGACGCCCTCTCTAATCTCCCCGCGTCGATGGAGCCGCTTAATGTCGCGCAAGTGGAGTTTCGCCAAACCGTCATTCAAATGGCAGTGGTAGGCAACAAGCCACTCACTGAGCTTAAACGCGTGGCACAGGACATTGAAGACGAACTCCTCCAACTCAAGGACGTCACCTTGGTGGAGCTCAGTGCCCCGACCTACGAGATTGCCATCGAAGTGGCACCCCGTATTCTGCGCAAGTATAACCTCACGCTTAACCAGGTGAGTGACGCCATTGCCCGCTATTCCGCCAACTTCTCTGCCGGTGAAGTCCGCACCGACAGCGGAATGATTGCGATTCGTGTCGAGAATCAACGCTACCGCGGTGATGAGTTTCGCCAGATCCCAATCAAAATTGGCCCTAATGGCAGTCAGCTGTTGTTACAAGATATCGCGACCATTAAAGATGGGTTTACGGAAGGCGAACGCTATTTTAAATACTCAGGACAAAACGCGATTTTTCTCTCGGTGAACGCCACCGCTAGCCAAAACATGGTCACTGTCGCTGATGCAGTCAAAGATTACATCAGTGAAAAAAACGCTTCATTACCCGCCGGGCTCGCACTCAAATCGGTGGTAGACATGACACACTACCTCAATGCCCGCCTTGATATGATGCTAAAAAACTTATTACAAGGGGCGGTATTAGTAGCGTTACTGCTGACATTGTTTTTGCGCTTTAAACTTGCACTCTGGGTGCTTATCGGCTTGCCGGTCTGTTTTCTTGGTGCCGTCATGCTAATGCCAGTAATTGGGGTTAGCATCAATATCGTCTCACTGTTTGCGTTTATTATGGTGCTAGGTATCGTCGTCGATGACGCTATCGTCATCGGTGAAAGTGTTTACACCGAAGTGGAGCACAAAGGCGGTGGCGTCAATAACGTTGTCGCAGGCGCGCAGCGTGTTGCCACCCCTGCCACTTTTGGCGTACTCACCACCATTGCCGTCTTTGCACCTTTTATTATGTCGAGCGGCCCTGAACGCGCCTTTTTCTTTGGCATCGCGTCAATCGTCATCTTGTGCCTGCTCTTTAGCTTGGTGGAGTCGAAGCTTATTTTGCCCGCTCACTTAGCGCACACCCACTTTTCTACCCCCAAATCAAATAGCTTCCGTCAGCGCTTTAATCGGCAATTTCATCGGTTTGTGAATGGCCCATACCGCCAGGCCGTCACTTTTGCGGTACATTGGCGCTGGTCGGTTTTCGCGTTATTTGTTGCCCTATTAGCCACCAGTATTTCGTTGGTGATCGCCAGCCATGTACGCATGGTCCCCACGCCCAAAGTCCCACATGATTTTCCCAATATTCGGCTGGAGATGAACAACAATGCGTCCAGTGAGCAAACCATTGCTGCACTTAAAGCCATTGAAGACATGGTTTATCGCGTCGATGCAAAGACAGAGGAAGCAACAGGGCAAGCCATGGTGCAAGACACCCTAGTGTTTAATGAAGGACGAACATCCGGACAGCTGGTGATCCCCTTGGTAGACGATACGTTGCGCCCCTTTACCACCTTCGAGCTATCTCGGCGTTGGCGCGAGGCGATGCCAGAAATACCGGGCGTTAAAAAACTCACCATTCAAGACGATGTGAATGGCGGAGAGCAAGGTGACGAGTTTGGCTTTCTCCTTTTTGGCCCCAACATCGATACACTCAACACAGCCGGACGTGCTTTAATGTCGCGCCTTAACCAGCAAGCGGGCCTTTTCGATGTGTCTTCGTCCATTGATTCAGGCAGTCAGGAAGTGCTCATTTCCCTCACGCCCGTGGCTCATGATCTGGGATTGGATCTCACCACCATTGCCCAGCAAGTGGGAGGGAGTTTCTACGGAGGCGAAGCGCAACGCCTAATCCGTGACGGTGAAGAAATAAAAGTCATGGTGCGCTACCCCAAATTAACGCGGGAGGCGTTTTCATCACTACGTTACGCGGTGATCACTACCCCAACTGGTCAACAAGTTATGTTGGGCGATGTGGTTGAACTTAAACAACAACCCGGGGTGAGTAGCCTGCGCCGCGAAGCAGGATTTAGAACGGTTTATGTCTATGGGGCGATTGATGAAGAGTTAGTCGAACCCAATCAAGTGGTTGGGACGATTCAACAATCGGTGATCCCGGAGGTATTGGCCGATTATCCGGATGTTACCAGTGAACTCAGTGGCTCAATTGAAGAGCAGCAGGCACAGCAAGATGAACAAAAGCTGTTCTTTGTCGCTGGGATGATTGTGGTCTACGCGTTGTTAGCCGTGCCCTTAAAAAGCTATACGCAACCACTGATTATCATGTCGGTGATCCCGTTTAGCTTAACGGGTGCCATTTGGGGACATTATTGGTTTGATATTGATTTAAGTATGATGTCGACCTTTGGTTTGATTGCCGCAGCGGGCGTGGTAGTCAACGATGCGCTGGTGATGACGGATTATATTAATCGAGCCCGTGGCGCGGGGATTGCGATAAAAAAAGCAGTGATCGACGCAGGCTGTGCCCGTTTTCGGGCGATCACACTGACGTCGATCACCACCTTTGCAGGCGTGTTACCCATCATGTTTGAAACCAGCCTGCAAGCGCGGTTTGTTATCCCAATGGCGGTCGCACTTGGCTTTGCGGTGATGTTTGCCACCTTGCTGACGCTGTTCTTGGTACCGTGTTTATATCTGATGTTGCAAGATATTGGACAACGGCTGCGCCGACTGACCCCCGGCGTTTCCTCATCACAGTCCGAGCCTAACGCGCAATAAAAGCAGTGCCGAGCGCAGCGCCTTGTGCTCCGTGTTTGTCCAGTTGGTTAGCAATGGCCGTCATCGCTAACCAGCGATTCTCGCACCATGAAGGGGCCAGTAACGTCGGTGGACGTGCGCTCGCAGACACTCGATGATACACCACCTCAGGCGGTGTTCGCTGGATCATCATCGTGGCGCTGTCAACGTAGGCGTCTAACGTGATGTCGCTTTGACGTCCCGCCCGCCACGCTTTCGCCATGGTACTGCCCTCAACAATATGCAAAGGGTGCAGTTTGATGCCATCGGTGCCAGCGCTCACGACACGGTCAATCGTGGTTTGATGGTCGGTGATGCCCTCACCAGGCAGGCCAACAATCAAATGCGTGCACACTTTGATGCCGAGCGCACGTGCTTGTTGGGTGATTCGCTCGTACACCGCCACATCATGGCCACGGTTGATGCGTTTCAACGTTTTATCATGGCCCGTTTGCAAACCAAGCTCTAACCAGACTTCAAACCCTTGTTGACGATAGTCCGCCAGCAGCGTTAACACCTGGTCAGGCACACAATCCGGCCTTGTACCGACACACAGCCCGACCATGTTTTCACGCGCTAATGCTTGCTCGTACAAGGCCTTTAACCGCTCTACCTCATCATAAGTACTGGTATAGGCTTGAAAATACGCCAGATAACGACGTGCTCGGTCTACCTCTTTGGCGCGCAGGCTCAATTGTTCGCTAACGGATTGGTGCTGCGCGGTTTCATCGGAAAACGACGCGACATTGCAAAAAGTACAGCCCCCTCGTCCGAGCGTGCCATCACGGTTTGGGCAGCTAAAGCCACCATGCAGGGTGAGTTTATGGACACGTTCGCCATAACGGTGTTTCAAATCTTGGCCAAGTGTATTGACGAGTTGGTGCAGCTCCATGACGCCTCAGCGATAAAAGACAAAGGCGAGATTTTAACAACTAGTGTCGAAAGGATATTGGTGCGGATCAAGCAAGGGCAAGCTTGTCCTAAAATAACAAACCCGCCTTGGTGGCGGGTTTAATCGTTGGCGGGTATACCGATTAGGCTTTGGCTTTCTTCTTGCGCTTATCAGTGACTTCCCACTGACCATCAACAAAGAAGGCTGACCAGCCTGTTGGTTTACCGTCTTCCTCGCTACGCACGTAATTCTCTTTGGTTTTACGTGCAAAACGAACCACGGTAGGACGCCCATCGGGATCTTCCTGCGGGGCATCGGCAAGGTATTTAAACTTGTCCGAAATGCGATCTTTGAAGCGATGAAGCTCTTCCACCAGCGGTGCACGGGTTTCGCGAGATTTCGGGAAATTGCTCGCGGCCATGAACAGGCCTGAAGCACCATCACGTAACACGAAGTAAGCATCCGAGTTTTCACATGGCAGTTCTGGGAAGTGCACCGGATCCTCTTTCGGTGGCGCCACGTCACCATTTTTGAGGATCTTACGCGTGTTCTTACACTCGTCATTGGTGCAACCCATGTATTTACCGAACCGGCCATTTTTCAGCACCATGTCGCTACCACATTTGTCGCACTCCACCACTGGGCCGTCATAGCCTTTCGGCTTAAATTCACCTTTTTCGACCACGTAGCCTTCACAGCTCGGGTTATTACCACACACATGCAGCTTGCGATGCTGATCAATGAGGTAAGAGTCCATTGCCGTTTCACAAATCGGACAACGCTTCATAGCCCGAAGATCAGCGGTTTCAACGTCCTCTTCGAGCACATTGACGATGCCATCTTCGTCCATCAAATTGATGGTGGTTTTGCATCGCTCTTTCGGCGGTAATGCGTAGCCCGAACACCCAAGAAACACCCCAGTCGATGCGGTGCGAATACCCATTTTACGCCCACAGGTTGGACAGTCGATATCTGTCATCACCATGTTGTTGGGCTTCATGCCACCGTCGTCTTCATCCTGCTCGGCTTGCTCTAGCTCAGCAGTAAAGTCTGCAAAGAAATCGTCAAGCACGGCTTTCCAGTCAGCTTGACCTTCAGCGATTTTATCGAGCGACGCTTCCATACGAGCGGTAAAGTCATAGTCCATCAAATCGGCAAAGCTTTGGTTGAGACGGTCTGTGACAATCTCGCCCATTTTCTCCGCATAGAAGCGACGGTTTTCGACCCGCACATAGCCACGGTCTTGAATGGTGGAAATGATAGAGGCATAGGTAGACGGACGACCAATCCCCGCTTTCTCCAACTCTTTGACCAAGGCCGCTTCGGTATAACGAGCGGGTGGCTTAGTAAAGTGCTGTTTCGGATCAAGCTTGTCGAGTGTCAGTGATTCACCCACCTCAACCGCTGGCAACGTTTGATCTTCGTTTTTCCCGGAAGGACGCTGTACCCGAGTCCAACCGTCAAAACGCAACGTGCGCCCTTTCGCTTTCAAGGTGTAATCGCTCGCATCGACCGTCAAGGTAGTCGAGTCGTATTTTGCCGGTACCATTTGGCAGGCCACAAACTGGCGCCAGATCAAGTCGTAGAGACGATGCGCGTCCGGATCCATGCCTTGCAGATCACTCGCGCTCACACCCACGTCAGAGGGACGAATCGCTTCGTGCGCTTCTTGCGCGTTGGCTTTTGCCCCATAGACATTCGCCGACTCAGGCAAATATTTCTCACCGTATTCGCTGGCAATGTGGCCACGCGCTGCCTCGACTGCCTCTTTACTGAGGTTGGTCGAGTCGGTACGCATATAGGTGATATAGCCGGCTTCATAAAGACGCTGGGCCAGCATCATGGTTTTCTTCACCCCAAAGCCCAGGCGCGTACTTGCCGCCTGCTGCAAAGTTGAGGTGATATAAGGCGCTGATGGCTTGCTGGTTGAGGGGCGATCTTCGCGATCACGCACCACAAAGCTGGCGTGCTCAAGCGCCGACACCGCCGCCATTGCCTCATCTTTGTTCTTCGGCTTAAAAGCCTTACCGTTTTGCTGCGCCACCAGCAAACGCAGTGCTTGCTCTTTTGGCGTGAGCGTATCAGCGTGCACATCCCAAAACTCTTCAGGAATAAACGCTTTTATCTGATGCTCTCGCTCAACAAGCAGCTTAACCGCGACCGACTGCACACGACCAGCCGATAGGCCTCGCGCCACTTTTTTCCACAGCAGCGGCGAGACCATAAAGCCCACCACACGGTCGAGGAAACGACGGGCTTGCTGCGCATTAACACCGTCGATATTGACGTCACCTGGCGCTTCAAACGCCTGCGTAATCGCATTTTTGGTGATCTCATTAAAGACCACGCGCTTAAAGCGATCGTTGTCACCACCGATGAGTTCGCGCAAGTGCCAAGCAATGGCCTCCCCTTCGCGGTCCAAATCCGTTGCGAGATAAACGTGATCCGCTTTTTCCGCTAGCTGCTTGAGTTCGGCGACCACTTTCTCCTTACCCGGCAGGACTTGGTATTTCGCTTGCCAGCCATTGTAAGGATCAACGCCCATCTTATTGATGAGCGCCTTCTGTTCTTTTTCTTTTTTGATTCGCGCTTTTTCTTCGGCGCTGAGCCCTTTCGTGGACACAGGTGCGGCCTTTTTACCGCCTTGCGTCGCTCCAGTTGGCAAGTCACGAACATGCCCGACACTCGACTTCACCACGAAGTCTTTGCCGAGATATTTGTTGATCGTTTTCGCCTTTGCTGGGGACTCCACGATGACGAGAGATTTGCCCATAATGACCTAATTGACGCCCTTTGCGCTAAAACTGTCGAAAATTCGTTGCGTTGCACTTCCATGCTGGAGTGCCGCTATCTGTTTACAATATTGAGCGAGTCTAGCCGAATATCAACTAAATTCGCAGCAAAACACGCTGATTGCTCGTCCCTTCCACAATTGTTAAGCAATTGTGATGGTAATGTCCCGGTTGATCTTCATGCCGGTTTCCGGAAAAAACGCGCTAATCATTACCATTGCCGCACGCAAAATAGCTAAATGGATGCGGTAATCTTTGGCTTGGCTCACATTATTATGGCTATTTCGCTCATTATCGTGCGCCTGTTACCGCTATTTTACTTCCGTTGTCTATCGCCCAACGCTAACAGGCAGCACACGGGGATGAGTTAAACCAGCGGACGCTGGCCACGACTGATCCATTTTAGCAGCACACGATCAGCGACGTCTGCCGATGCCCCCGCGAGTTTCTCAGCAATGTTTTTGCGCTGCTGGTAACACACCGACAGCACTTTTCGCTCGTTATTCGCCGCCTGGAACAAATACTCATCGCTGGTACAGACCTCATCAATCAGCCCTAAATCTAATGCTTGGTTACCAAACCAGTGCTCACCGGTGGCAACCTTATCGACATTGAGAGACGGGCGATATTCGCTGATAAACGCTTTGAACAGGCCATGGGTTTCTTCCAGTTCCGTTTTGAATTTCTCGCGTGCTTTGTCAGTGTTTTCACCAAACATGGTTAGCGTGCGCTTAAATTCACCGGCGGTCAGCTGCTCAAATTCAATATCGTTTTTCTTAAGCAACTTGTTAAAGTTGGGTAGCTGGGCAATCACTCCAATCGAGCCAATGATCGCAAACGGCGCTGCAATCAACTTATCCGCAACGCATGCCATCATGTACCCGCCGCTTGCCGCCACTTTATCGACCGCCACGGTTAAGGGCACGCCTGCTTGACGGAAGCGTGCCAACTGAGACGCTGCTAGGCCGTAGCCATGCACCATACCGCCACCACTCTCGACGTTGACCAAGACTTCGTCCTGATCGGTTGCTACCGACAAAATCGCCGTGACTTCTTCTCGCAACGCCTCCACTTCGCGAGCATCGATGCTGCCTTTAAAGTGGATCACAAACAATTGTGGATCCCGTTGACCCGTTGGCTCGTTTTGCTTTTTGGCTGCGGCTTTTTGCGCCTTTTCTTCTTTCTTCTTGGCTTTTTTCTCGTCTTTCTCTCGCGCTTTTAACGACGATTCATTGTACAAATGCTGCTCTAACGATTGACGATAATTTTTAAACCGCTCAGTTAAGTCAGTGAGCTTCAGGCTGCCCTTTTGACCCCCTTTGTCACTCACGGCGCGCACTAAAGCGACCAATACAAATGCCGCTAATAAGAAAGTGACGACTTTTGCCAGAAAAAGCCCATAATCCGCAATGAAATCCAATGTTGTATCCTCTTTTTTGTCGCTATGTTGGCAATGCCGTTAACCGTACATCACGCACTTGGTTGTCACACCTTACCCGCAACCTTACAATAATCTACGTTTAACAATAAATAAGGATTTATATCGTGGACTACCAAGTAAGCTCAAACGCGCTTGAAGGGCGTGTGATTTTGGTGACCGGTGCGGGAGCTGGCATTGGCCGCCAAGCCGCACTTAGCTATGCAGAGAAAGGCGCCACCGTCATCCTTCTCGGCCGCACCGTGAAAAAACTTGAAGCAGTATACGATGAAATTGATGCCATGGGCGCGCCACAGCCAGCCATTATCCCACTGGATATGCTGGGTGCCACGCGTCAGCATTATTTGGATATGGCAGATACGATTGAGCAGCAATTTGGACGCTTGGACGGTGTGTTGCACAACGCTGGCCTTCTCGGAGTGCTGAGCCCATTCGATCAAATTGATGAAAAGTCTCATGACGATGTGATGCAAGTGAATGTCAAAGCCACCATGCTGATGACGCAAGCGCTGCTGCCATTGTTGAAAAAGTCTGATGATGCCCGCGTGGTGTTTACCACCTCCACCGTCGGCCACCAAGGGCGTGCTTATTGGGGCAGCTATGCAATTTCTAAATTTGCGACCGAAGGCATGATGCAAGTGCTGGCGGATGAAATGTCTGATACCAAGGTACGTGTCAACGCGATCAACCCAGGCGGTACACGCACCAGTATGCGCGCGAGCGCCTTCCCGGGGGAAGATCCAGAAACACTAAAAACACCATTGGATATTATGCCGCTCTACCTGTACCTCATGGCGCCAGAGGGTATTAAAGAGCACGGCCAATGTATCGATGCACAACCTAAGCGTTAAGCACAGCGCCCCCATGACTGGGGGCGCTCGTTTTAGCTAACCGATTTAAAAATCGATGCTGAGTTTGGCTTTGATGTTGCGTTCGTCCCCATACCAACAGTTCAAGTCATCAAAACAGCTGTAAGTGGTTTTATCGAACAAGTTTGTCGCAGATAGGGACACTTTTGCTCCCGATAGCGACGATGATGCTTGCGAGAGATCGTAACTCACCGCTGTATCAAACACGGTATAGTCGGGCACTGTAAAGGTATTGGTTGCGTTACCCTGTGACTCACCCACATAGCGGGCGCCTACACTCACGCGTGTCCCCGCACTGACTTGATGATTCAACCAAGCACTGGCCGTTTGCTCTGGCACCCAAACCGGGGTTTTCCCTTCTAGGTTAGGGTCATCCGTGATCTCCATATCAATATAGCCATAAGTTAAGGCCACATCCGTCTCTAAACTAAGCGCATGATTAAATTCGACCTCTATTCCACGAGAGCGGATTTCACCGGTTTGAATTTTTGCATATGAGTCGTTGGGATCATTCACCAGCGCGTCTTGCTTTTTAAGCTCGAACAACGCCACGTTGACGCCCGTGCTACCGTCTAGTGACAGGTACTTGAGGCCGGTTTCCCATTGTTTACCAGTGGAAGGGTCAAACACATTACCCCGATTATCCATATCGGTTGGTTCAAAGCTTTCTGAGTAACTCAGATAAGGGGAAATACCGTTGTCAAACTGGTACATCGCACCGGCACGGAATGCCAGATTATAGTGACGAATGTTTTTCTCTGAGGCACTGGAGGCGCCGCCACTCAAGGTTTGCTTGTCATCGTTTAACTCGTACTCGTCGTAACGCGCCCCAGCGAGCAACACCCATTGGTTCCAGAGGATCTGATCTTGGGCATAGAGGCCGGTCTGTGTCACTTCAATATCATGGTCTTCTTGGTAAGCAAAACTGAGTGAGTCGGGGTTAAACTGGTTATTATCGGGGTCGAATATATCAATATCCGGCACCACATTCGCCAACGTATCGTCGTAGCCAACGTCGGAAGACATATTTTGATAATCAATACCGAATAAGGTGTAGTGCTGTGCCGCCCCCCAGCTCAAATCACCAGAAAGCTGTGTATCGACCACCCAAGCTGCCATAGTCTCATCGGTTAGATAAGCGTTTCGCGGATAGTGGCGATCGTCATCGCTTTTTTGGTGATACATGTTTTTTTGCAGCAAATCGGCATCTGTGTAGCGTGCCGAGTGCAACAACGACCAATTTGATGAGAGCTGGTGCTGCACTTTATAACCCAGCATTAGAAACTCACGATCATAGGTGTTCCAGTTGTTGTCCCCGGAAAAACTGTCGCTAGAAAGGCTGCCTTGGTCACTGTGCAATACCGAGCCTTTGGCCGGCAATGAGGTATAAATGCCCGCCGCCGGATCCGCTTGGTAATAAAGATTAACGTTGACCAAGGTATCTGGCGACACCCGCCAATCTAATGAAGGGGCGATGATATAGCGCTCTTCTTCTGAATCGCCCGCTTGGCCATCTTTTTGTCGTGCCAGCGCCACCATCCGGTACGCCAATGGGGTGTCAGAAATGGCACCGGTACTGTCAACAGACACTTCACGCAGCGCATCAGAGTCGGTGCTCATCGTCACACGGTGCGCCGCCTCTTGTTGCGGCGTTTTGGCGATCATATTCACCATCCCACCCGGCGGAATATTCCCGTATAACACCGACGTCGGTCCTTTAAAGACTTCCACTTGTTCAATCGCAATCGGATCGATTTGTGGCTGTAAATTCCAGGTGTTGTAAGGGACCGCGAGACCATCAAAAAAGTTTTGATAGTTAATGAAACCACGGATATTAAAGAGATCGAGTCGCGTGACGGCCCCACCCCGCAGCTCAGTATTTACACCCGGCGTATAGCGCACCACTTCACTCAATGAACTGGCTTGGCGCTGTTCGATGGCCTCTCGGTCGATGACAGTGACCGCTTGAGGCGTTTCTTCTGGCGCCAGTACTGTTTTAGTGGCGGTATTGCGGTAGGTGTCGCCTAAGACTTGTATAGTTTCCATCTTAGTGTGTTGCGACTCGGCATAAGCTGATGGCAGCATCAAGCTCCCCATGACCGCCATCGCTAACGGGGACAGTCGCCACCGAGCAACCTGCTGCACGCGTGCACAACCCATATCCATAATGATTTTCCTCTCAATGCAAATTATACGTAAAACGGAATCATTCGCATTTTAAGGGTATGCATGATGAATACTGTTCATTTTGGTGCATGATGGCGACACTCGAGCGGGATCCAATACGTCATTTCTGCATTATCACGCTGTGGTTGATAGCCCGACGGATAAACTTCAAGCTCAATCCCGTCAGTGCATCGATAGCCTGAGGCTGGCAACCAATGATAAATAAAGGTATGCAAAGTATTAGGTAGCTCAGTCACTGGCCCTAAATGCGTAATCACCGCATAGGTCGACTCTGGCACCGTCCATTGAGTAAAGGACGTCGCCGGTAAGGTATCGCCTTGTTGACCCGCTAAATACGGTAACGGCGTTTGAAGCGTATCAGCACTGGCTACATCAATCGCGCCAATACTTGGTTGGCTGGCGTCAATAAACCCAGCCTCGTGCGCGTCACGCCACAGCTTAGGCACCACGTCCATAAAATTGGGTTGAGGTGCAAACAAGCCTAATATCGGCGATGTCTGCCCCACCAGGGTAATCGATGATCGCGTTTGAATATGCACTGACAGCCACGAGGGTTTTGGGGTTGCCAGTGTGGTGATATGCAGTGGCGTTCGGATGCCATCCATCACCCCTCGGCGACGATAGGTCCGAGGGCTCACCCCAAACTGCTGACGAAATGCACGGGAAAAATTTGCCTCTGAGGTAAACCCAAACGACAGCGCGATATCAATCACTCTATCGGGGCGAGTGAGCAACTGTTTAGCGGCATAACTAAGCCTGAGTTCACGCACATAGTGCGCCACACTCACGCCAGTTTGCTCCGAGAACACGCGCTGTAACTGCCAGCGAGACCAACAGCTATGGGCGGCCAACTCACTGACAGACAAAGGTTGGTGAAGGTTAGAGTGAATAAAATCTAAAACCCGCTCTATGCGATCAAAGCGTGCGGTTTGCTCTGGTGCTAATGCCGTTGTCATCACATCCGTTTATCGACAAATCTATAAATAAGCTTAAAATAACACAAACAATAATCATTATCACTAAAAGCTTAAGCTCAGCAAACCAATTAGAAGAGTGAGATGGCTTCTATCAATAATAAATAAAGAGCGCGACAACATAGGCCGTCACACAAAAACAAAAACCCGGCACATGGCCGGGCTTTAAGCGAACATCACGCAGGTTTACTTACGCGTTCTGGGTTTGCCTTTACCACGTGGCGCGCCAGAGCGCTGGTTGCCCTTTTTAGGGCCTCCGCCTTTTGGCCCTGCTGCAGGTGCGTTACCCCGACGAGCCTGGCGTGTTTTCTTCGGCTTATCATTACTGTCGATACGCTCCTCGTAGCGACGTACTGCACGGCGGATCTTCTGGCGCGATTTTTTACGCTTTTGATCTTCTGGCGTGATCACCGTTTGCGATTCTGGCTTCATCTCTACCATTTCGCGCAGATAATTGACCTCTTTAAGATCCATTTCGCGCCAGCCGCCACGCGGCAGATCTTTTTCAAGATAGATATCGCCGTAACGCACACGCTTCAAACGGCTTACCGTCACACCTTGGGTTTCCCACAAACGACGCACTTCACGGTTACGCCCTTCGGTAATTACCACATAGAAGGTGTGATTCATGCCTTCGCCGCCCGCATAAACGACATCTTCAAAGCGAGCCACACCATCCTCTAGCTCGACACCGTGAACGAGGTTTTTCACCATATCTTCGTTCACGTCGCCAAATACTCGTACCATGTACTCACGTTGCACTTGGCGGCTTGGGTGCATCAAGCGATTCGCTAATTCACCGTCGGTAGTGAACAGCATTAAACCTGAAGTGTTGGCATCCAGGCGACCGACCGCAACCCAACGCGCATCTTTCAATTTAGGTAAGCGATCAAATACCGTACGACGCCCTTCTGGGTCGCTTCGCGTACACAACTCACCCTCTGGTTTATTGTATGCAAGAACGCGACACACAGACTCAGAAGGCGCATTAAGCTGCACCGCGTGACCATCAAC
The DNA here is from genome assembly GCF_027286325.1 of Salinivibrio kushneri. Taxonomy (NCBI): domain Bacteria; kingdom Pseudomonadati; phylum Pseudomonadota; class Gammaproteobacteria; order Vibrionales; family Vibrionaceae; genus Salinivibrio; species Salinivibrio kushneri. The sequence goes on along the minus strand of NZ_CP114588.1, from coordinate 1,082,531 downwards.
ACGTACCAACGCACTGGGATCGTCAAGGCGGTCACCCAGTTTGGCAACAGCACCATTGACACTCACCCGACCGGCTTGGATGTAGCTTTCCATCTCGCGGCGTGAACCTACGCCAGCACGCGCTAGCACCTTCTGTAATTTTTCGCTCATGTTTTCTTACCTTACTGTCGCCTTCACAGGCGTCATCACTGTCTCGGTTGGCATAAGAGCTAACGATAATAAGTTAGCCAGCCGTGCATGATACCAATAAGCGTAGAGATAGAGAAACAGTTTCACGCGTTCACGCCATATCAGCTGTTGTGGCTGAGTCAATAGCAAAACACCTGGACAAAAAAACGCCCAGCAAGGCGGCTGGGCGGGAATGGAAGGTCAACCACAGGTTGACGCAACATCAGAACAAGAACATTGCATGGGTAATTACGCGCGACGCTATGCGTTGGTTCACCCGCGGTCAGGTATTAATCAAACGGGGCGGGATCACCGCTGCCATGACGGCGAATTTCAGGCAAGCCTTCGCTGAAGTCGACCACTGTGGTGGGGTGCTCACCCAATACACCACCGTGCATAATCAAATCCACACTGTGCTCTAAATGATCGCGAATTGCTTCGGGATCGGATTCGGTAAAGTCGTTACCCGGTAAAATCAGTGAGGTCGACATCAAAGGCTCGCCCAGCGCTTCCAGCAAATCCAGGGCGATTTGGTTATCAGGAACACGAATGCCAATGGTTTTCCGTTTTGGATTCATCAACCGTTTTGGCACTTCTTTGGTCGCTTTGAAAATAAACGTATACGCGCCAGGTGTGTTGTTGCGGATCAAGCGAAATGCAACGTTATCAACCCGTGCGTACAGTGATAACTCAGACAGATCACGGCACAGTAAGGTGAAGTTATGATCTTTATCGAGATCACGAATCCGACAAATACGCTCTAACGCTTGTTTGTTCTCAAGCTGACAGCCAAGCGCATAACCCGAGTCGGTCGGATAAATGATCACCCCACCGTTTCGGACAATTTCCACCGCTTGTTTGATCAGCCGCGCTTGCGGGTTCTCTGGGTGGACATAAAAAAACTGACTCATGGTTCCTCCTGCTGTAGCTTGCCCCCATCGGGATGCGCACCGCAAATCCAGCGTGAATGGTCTGCGCGCCGGATAATCCTTATCGCTATCAATATAACGTATTTGTTTATTGTAACGCGTCTGGCTTGTCGCTATCTAGTTGATTTACTGATTGCCATTTTTGTTCAGCCGCGTCTAACCATGTCCAATCATGCCAAACCGGCTGACTGTCTTTGGGTAGCCATAAATTGCGGCCCAGCTCTGTCCACGGAGAAGGATAATGAAAATCCGATCCCAGCGAGGCCAACAATCCATAATCTCGCGCGTAATCGGCCAGCAAACGACGCTCTTGTTGCGACTGCTGAGGAAGAGCAACTTCGATAGCATCGCCATTGGCGTCAGAAAATGCAGCCAGTAATCGTTTCAACCACTTCGCTTTGAGCTTGTATCGGCCTGGGTGAGCAAGCACCGCCTGCCCACCGGCCTCATGGATCGCCGCAACCGCATCTGCAATCGAACACCAATTAGGCGGTGCATAGCCGGTATTTCCTCGGGTTAAAAAGCGCTTGAAACAGGCCTGCATGGTTTTCGCGTGACCTTGTTCGACTAACCAACGTGCAAAATGGGCGCGGGTCAGCGGTGCATCGCCAGCCAGTTCACGCGCACCTGCAAGGGCCCCTGTGTAATGCGAGCGCTCTAACCGCTCAGCAATCAGCTCAGCACGTTGTTGGCGTCGCTCAGCTTGTTCGGCAATCAATGCGGTTAATGCCGGATGCTGGGGGTCGACATTTAATCCCACAATGTGGATATCAAAATTATGCCACAAGGTCGAAATTTCGATGCCGTTGACCAGCGTCAGGGGCAAGTTTTGATGGTCGATTTCTGCTTGCGCCTCCACCAGCCCAGCGGTGGTGTCGTGGTCGGTAATCGCCAACACGCCCACGCGACGCTCGACAGCGCGCTGCACCAAATCTTTTGGTGATAGACGGCCGTCGGAGGCAGTGGTATGGCTATGTAAGTCAATGATCATGGTGTATCGGGTTTCCTTAATGCGCTCGCGCCTTAGCACTGTCAGTTGGTGTCTTATCAGCCTGAGGCTGAGTACGCGCCATGCGGGCTAAGTCGATGCGAATGCGCCAAGTTAATCAACGCTCGGCGGGCACGGTGAATATCTTTGTTGTTTATTATCGTGTGCTTATTCCGCACTTTTTCTGCATTCTTTTCGATTTCCCCGTTGACACAGAAGCAAAATATCAGTTTACTAGTACACAAGTTAACGCGCACCACTTCTCCGTCTCGGGGAGCAATATGGCGCTAAGGGTAACAGTCACGACGGAGTCTCGCAGCATGTATTTCAACGCCGCGTCTAGATCACATTCGATTCACACTGCACCCACTGCCGCACAGGCCGTGAGTGTGTTGGCGACATCCATGACCTCTGTTGCGCTTATTTGGTGGCACGGCTCCTTACGGGCGGTGTGACGCGCTGTATAAACAGCAACCTTATTCACAACGCCCGCCACTGATGCGGGCGTTTTTGTCTCTCAGTTTTGCCATCACGCGTTATCGTGCCACTACGCATTTAGCTACTAAACATTCAGTCACGGTAACCCGCAACATAGTTGATAAGGATATTTGATGATTATTGTACTTAAACCCCAAGCCACCGAGCAGGATGCCAACGTCCTCCTCAATCAAATCGAACAATGCGGGTTAAAACCACTTTATATGCCGGGTGTGGAACGCATTGTATTGGGCGCACTGGGTGATGAACGTGTGTTGCAACAGTGTCATTTTGAGGCCAACCCGCTGGTTGAGGAAGTCAAACCAATTTTAACCAAGTACAAACGCGTGAGCCGTGATGTGCAGCCGCACGACAGCGTGGTGCATATCGGCAATGTACCTGTAGGCGGTCAACACTTCGTGGTCATGGCAGGCCCCTGCTCGGTGGAGTCGGAGTCTCAATTGCTATCCGTGGCGGAGCGCGTTAAAACCCATGGTGCACGTGTATTACGGGGCGGCGCCTTTAAACCTCGCACCAGCCCTTATGATTTCCAAGGCATGGGGGTTGAGGGGCTAAAGCTACTCAAACAAGCCAGTGAGCTGACTGGCATGCCAACCGTGTCAGAAGTGATGGAAATTAGCCAAGTCGACGCCGTGTGCGAGTACATTGATTGCTTGCAAATTGGCGCACGTAACATGCAAAACTATGGCTTACTCAAAGCGGTAGGCGAAACTGGCAAACCTGTCTTGTTAAAACGTGGGCTTTCCGCCACTATCGAAGAGTGTTTGCTAGCAGCGGAATATATTGTCGATGCGGGTAACCCCAATGTGATTTTATGTGAACGCGGCATTCGCACTTACGAAACCGCCACACGTAACACCTTGGACTTGAATGCCGTTGCCTTGATGAAGCAGCGCAGCCATTTGCCAGTGTTGGTCGACCCAAGCCATGGGACGGGTGTGCGAGAGCTGGTGACGCCACTATCACGCGCTGCGGCGGCCGTGGGTGCGGATGGCATCATTGTGGAGAGCCACTTAAACCCAAGCGAAGCACTGTCAGACGGTCACCAAGCCTTAACTGGCGATATGTTCGCTCAGCTGATGCAAGAACTCACCCCCTTTGTGCAAGCGGCAGGGAGAAAGCTGTGAACACTCATGATCCCCAACATGGCGAGCTTGATACGCTCCAACTCTCGGTGCCTTATGTGGCCGACCCGACTGAGTTATATGCCGCCGTGTGCCAAGATAAGCCTTATAGCATGCTGTTGGAGTCGGCAGAGATTGACTCCAAACGCAACCTTAAAAGCCTGATGCTGATCGATGCGGCCGTGCGCATTGAATGCCGCGGGCAGCGCGTCACCTTACAAGCGCTCACTCATAATGGCAGTCATTTGCTGGAGAGCATCGCCCAGAGCGCAGCGCTGCAAGCCCTCGCCTGTGAGGTAGCGCAGGCCGACGATGGAGACTTCCCCGCCCTGACGTTGACGTTCCGCCATCCCAACGACAATGGTGCGCTGTTGGATGAAGACGCCCGTCTGCGCCAAGCGTCGGTGTTTGATGCCCTGCGTGTTATCAAACAAAGTGTTGCGTTGAATAACCAACCTGACGATGCGCTCTTTGTCGGTGGCCTTTTTGCCTATGATTTGGTGGCCAGCACTGAAACGCTGCCAGCGGTGGAGGGCACCGAGCACTGCCCCGACTACCTTTTTTATGTTGCAGAAAGCTTGCTGGTGATTGACCACCAGCACCGCCAAGCGCGCTTACAAGGCACCTTATTTGGCGGTGATAACGCCCGCGCCCACTATGTAGATTTATCGCGTCGTTTGCAAAGCATCAAAGAAGCCTGCTTATCGCCTGCGCCGCTTCCAGAAGCGCCCGTGGTCACCGATCACAGCGTCGCGGTTTCTGTCTCTGATTCAGACTTTTGTCAGCAAGTCGACGCGCTGAAAAAGCACGTGATTGCCGGTGATGTGTTTCAAGTGGTGCCATCGCGCCGCTTTACCCTCGCGTGTCCCTCGCCGCTCAATGCTTATCGGGCGTTGAAGCGTGGCAACCCTAGCCCCTATATGTTTTATCTGCGCGATAGCCAATTTAGCTTGTTTGGCGCCTCGCCAGAAAGCGCCCTTAAATATACTCAAGCAACCAATCAGGTTGAGATTTATCCCATCGCGGGTACGCGCCGACGCGGGAAAACTGCCCAAGGCGACATTGATTACGACTTGGATAGCCGCATCGAGCTTGAACTGCGCAATGATGAAAAAGAAAACGCCGAGCACATGATGCTGGTCGATTTGGCCCGCAACGATGTGGCGAGAATTAGCACACCCGGCAGCCGCCATGTCGCCGACTTGCTCAAAGTCGACCGCTACAGCCACGTCATGCATTTAGTTTCTCGGGTAGTGGGTCAGCTGAAACCCGATCTAGACGCGCTGCATGCATACCAAGCCTGTATGAATATGGGTACGCTCACCGGTGCGCCCAAGCTTCGCGCGATGCAGCTCATCCGTGACACCGAACAGTGCCGTCGTGGCAGTTATGGCGGCGCCGTGGGCTATTTTACTGGATCAGGCGAGATGGATACCTGCATTGTGATCCGCTCTGCCTACGTTGAAAACGGCCTTGCCACCGTGCAAGCCGGCGCGGGCGTGGTGTTTGATTCTGACCCACAAGCCGAAGCGGACGAAACCCGCGGCAAAGCTCAAGCGGTGATCCATGCGATTCAAACCGCCCACCAAGGAGGCCAATCATGAGTACCCCGTCAATGGACATCGTGCTGCTCGATAACATGGACTCCTTTACCTACAACTTGGTGGATCAATTTCGCGCACTGGGTTACCCGGTCACGGTGTTTCGCAATCATTTAGAGGCCGAGGCGATTGTTCGTCATATCCGCTCCCTGCCCCAGCCGCTACTAGTGCTCTCCCCTGGCCCAGGTGCGCCTTCCGATGCCGGCTGTATGCCCGCGTTGATTGAAAGGCTGCGCGGCCAAGTGCCGATGCTGGGGATTTGCCTGGGTCAGCAAGCGATCGTCGAAGCCTACGGCGGCAAAGTAGCGGGTGCTGGCACCATCATGCACGGCAAAGCCTCAGCCATGTACCACCAGCAACATGCGGTATTTGGCCCATTGGCATCCCCACTCACCGTGGCCCGTTACCACTCGCTGGTGGCCACTGAGGTACCTGCAAGCTTGGATGTCATCGCCACGACCTTGGATGGCGACGATCAGAAAGTAATGGCCGTGGTGAGCAATACCGACTACGTGGTCGGTTATCAATTCCACCCAGAATCTATTTTGACCGCACAAGGTGCTGCCCTGCTCACCCACACCATCGATTGGGCCAGTGGCTATTATCAGCGCTAACAACATTAGCGATTACAACAACACGTGCCAGATAAGCACGGAGCTCGAACAGACAAATACCGAGGTTAAGTACAGTGATGGATCAACTACTAGAGACGCTCTACCAACAACAGTCACTCAGCCAAGCGCAAAGCGAGCAGCTGTTTAGTGCGATCATTCAGGGCGAACTCGAGCCAGCACGATTAGCGGCCGCATTAACCGCATTAAAGATTAAAGGGGAAACGCCTGAAGAAATCGCGGGCGCGGCAAAAGCACTGACTGACAACGCCGAACCTTTCCCCCGCCCCAGTTATCCGTTTGCCGATATCGTTGGCACGGGAGGCGATGGCGCGAACACCATTAATATTTCAACCACGGCCGCCTTTGTCGCCGCCGCCTGTGGCGTGAAAGTGGCCAAACACGGTAACCGCGGGGTGTCGAGCAAATCGGGCTCATCGGATTTACTCGCCGCCTTTGGAATTGATTTGGCGATGCCTGCCGACCACGCCCGCGAGGCCTTGGATAATCTGGGCGTTTGCTTTTTATTCGCGCCGCAATACCACACCGGCGTACGACACGCGATGCCCGTGCGCCAAGCAATGAAAACACGCACCATCTTTAATCTACTTGGGCCGCTAATTAACCCAGCGAAACCTAGCATTGAGCTGATGGGCGTGTACGACCAAGCCCTAGTTGCGCCGATTGCACAAACCATGCAAAACCTCAACATGACGCGCGCAGCCGTGGTTCATGGTGACGGTCTGGATGAAGTGGCTATCCACGGCCCCACAACGGTGGCAGAAATCACCCCGACCCAAATTGAGCATTACACCTTAACCCCCAGCGACTTTGGTGTATCCGAATACCCGCTGGACAGCATTGCTGGAGGCACACCGGAGCAAAACCGCGCGATGATCAGCGCGATTTTGCAAGGTAAAGGCACAGACGCCCAGCAAGCGGCAGTGGCTGTCAATGTGGCACTATTGCTACGCTTATTCGGACAAGAAGACTTGAAAGCAAACACACAACAGGCCTTGGACGTGATGGCGTCGGGCAAGCCTTACACCATCATGCAAGCGTTAGCACAAAGGAGCGCAGTATGACCACCTCAGCCCTCAACGACACCATTTTAGGCCGCATTGTCGATGACAAAAAACGCTGGGTAGCCGCGCGCAAAAGTGCTCAGCCGCTGGATAGCTTTATCGACCAACTGACGCTCAGTGATCGCGATTTTCGTGCTGCACTGGCCGCGCCGGGGTCACAGTTTATCTTGGAGTGCAAAAAAGCCTCACCTTCAAAAGGCCTGATCCGAGAAGACTTCGATCCAGCCAGTATCGCCCGTGCTTACCAACCCTTTGCCGCGGCTATTTCGGTTTTGACGGACGAGGACCACTTTCAGGGCAGTTTTGACTTCTTACCGATCGTGCGCGCACAAGTCGATGCGCCTGTGCTTTGTAAAGATTTTATTATCGACCCGTATCAGGTTTACCTCGCACGTCATTATCAAGCCGATGCGATCTTATTGATGCTGTCGGTACTCGACGACGCCGAATACCGCGAGCTGGCCGATTTAGCCGAGTCGCTAAAGCTGGGCGTGCTTACCGAAGTGAGCACCGAAGACGAGCTCGCGCGTGCCAATGCCTTAGGGGCGGTGGTGATTGGGATTAACAACCGGAATTTGCGCGATTTAAGCATCGATCGCGATCGCACCAAACGCTTAGCACCACAAGTGGGCGAAAAAGCGATCGTGATTTCCGAAAGTGGCATTCATAGTCATCGTCATGTGCGCGATCTTGCCGACCATGCGGATGGCTTTTTGATTGGCAGTGCATTAATGGCAGAGCCCGATCTTACCCTCGCGCTACGTAAAGTGATCTTAGGAGAGAATAAAGTCTGCGGGCTCACCACCGCCGACGATGCCCTCGCCGCCTATAGCGCTGGCGCAGTCTACGGTGGACTCATTTTTGTTGAGCACTCGCCGCGTGCTGTCACACCCGCCGTGGCCGAGCGCGTCCAGCAAGGTGCGCCACTTCGCTATGTGGGCGTGTTCCAAAATCATGCGCTAGACACCGTGGCTGAGTACGCACAACAGCTCGGCCTTCACGCGGTGCAACTGCATGGGGATGAAGACGCAGCGTATCTACAAGCATTGCGTGAGAAGCTCCCTGAGCACTGTGAAATTTGGAAAGCGCACGGTGTCTCTGATGTCGCACCGGCTTTAGACGGCGTGAATGCGGACCGCCACCTTATCGACAGCCGAGTCGGCCAACAATCTGGCGGCACGGGTAAAACCTTTGATTGGCACCTGATCCCTAAAACCGCCAAAGACAAAGTCATGATTGCCGGCGGGCTCACCCCCGAGAATGCGGCCAAAGCGGCCGAACAAGGGTGCCTTGGGCTGGATTTTAACTCCGGTGTCGAGCATGCGCCCGGGGTTAAAGATGCCAACAAGTTAAACGCGGCGTTCCGCGCCCTTCGCCGCTATTGATTTTTCGAGATAGTTGATTTCCCGAGATGGTTGATTTCCCAAGATAATTTAGCTGAGAGGATAGATGTCGCCAAGACAGGCAACGTATCTCGGCCCCAGTTAAAGACGTAAAAGGATAATTATGAGCAAGCTTAACCCGTATTTTGGCGAATTTGGTGGTCAGTACGTGCCCCAAATTCTGGTGCCTGCGCTCGATCAGCTCGAACAGGCGTTTATTGATGCCCAAGACGACCCGAACTTTAAAGACGATTTTATCCGCCTGCTGCAAGAGTATGCCGGACGACCCACCGCGTTGACGCTTTGTCGTAACCTCACCAAGGGGACGAACACCAAGCTGTATCTCAAGCGCGAGGACTTGCTACACGGCGGGGCGCACAAAACCAACCAAGTACTGGGCCAAGCGATGCTTGCCCAGCGTATGGGCAAATCAGAGATCATTGCCGAAACCGGAGCCGGCCAACACGGTGTGGCGACCGCACTGGCGTGTGCGCTATTGGGGCTAAAGTGTCGCATCTACATGGGGGCCAAAGACGTTGAGCGTCAAAGCCCTAATGTGTTTCGAATGAAGCTGATGGGTGCCACTGTGATCCCAGTACATGCGGGCTCTGCGACGTTAAAAGATGCATGTAACGAAGCGATGCGCGACTGGTCAGCCAACTATGATACCGCCCACTATTTGCTCGGCACTGCGGCGGGCCCGCACCCCTTCCCGACCATTGTGCGCGAGTTTCAACGCATTATTGGTGAGGAAACCCGCGCGCAAATTCAGCAAGTAGAAGGTCGCTTGCCGGATGCGGTAATCGCCTGTGTGGGTGGCGGCTCAAACGCGATTGGCATGTTTGCTGACTTTATCGATGACAAAGCTGTGCGTTTAATTGGCGTTGAGCCCGCGGGCAAAGGACTCGATACCGATCAACACGGCGCGCCCCTAAAGCACGGCAAACCCGGTATTTTCTTTGGTATGAAATCCCCATTGATGCAAGACGAATATGGTCAAGTCGAAGAGTCGTATTCTGTATCAGCCGGACTGGACTTCCCGTCGGTAGGGCCACAGCATGCGCACCTTAACGCCATTGGTCGTGCCGAATACCCGGCAGTCACTGACGATGAGGCCTTAGAAGCGTTTCAATCGCTTGCGCGCAACGAAGGCATTATTCCCGCGCTAGAATCTGCCCATGCACTGGCTCAGGCGCAAAAAATGATTGCCGCTGATCCTGAAAAAGAGCAGCTTTTGGTGGTCAACCTATCCGGACGTGGTGATAAAGATATCTTCACTGTATATGACATTCTAGAAGGCAAAGGAGAGCTGTAATGACGGCACCATCAACTCGATATCAAGCGATGTTCGCAAACCTGGATGCCAAGCAGCAAGGTGCCTTTGTTCCTTTTGTCACCTTGGGGGATCCAAACCCAGAACAGTCACTCGCCGTGGTCGATGCCTTGGTTGAAGGCGGCGCCGACGCGCTGGAACTCGGTATGCCGTTTTCCGACCCATTGGCCGATGGCCCTACCATTCAAGATGCCACCATTAGAGCAAGGTCGGCAGGCACCACCCCCGATACCTGCTTCGACATGTTGGCAGCGATACGCGAAAGGCACCCTACCGTGCCGATTGGGCTGCTGATGTACGCTAACCTAGTCTACGCACGAGGTGTTGACGTTTTTTATACCCGCTGCGCGGAAGTGGGCGTCGATTCGGTGCTGGTAGCAGATGTGCCGATTGCTGAATCTGCGCCGTTTCGTGAACAAGCCTTGGCGCATGGCATTGATCCGATTTTTATTGCTCCACCCAACGCAGACGATGCAACCTTAGCTCAAGTGGCGGAGCTGGGCCGTGGCTATACCTATCTGGTATCGCGCGCCGGCGTCACAGGGGCAGAGGCTAAGGCTGGCGCACCGGTTGAACACCTGCTCGGCACCTTACATCATCATGAGGCACCGCGCCCGCTGCTTGGCTTTGGCATCTCAACCCCTGAGCAAGTCAAAGCAGCGATCAGCGCCGGGGCGGCAGGCGCGATTTCTGGCTCGGCGGTGGTGAAAATCATCGAGCAGCATCAAAATGATGTGCCCACAATGCTTCATGCGCTCACTCAGTTTGTGAGAGAAATGAAAGCCGCAACGCAATCATAAAACGACGTCAACCACTAAAACGGGCAGGATTGACTGCCCGTTTAACATCACACACCTACCATCCCTCGCGACAGCGTCATTCACGCGCATCAGGTTTACTGATGTGGCGTATCGTCGCGAGCGAAACCTTAAAAGCATCACCTTGATCAGACTGACTGTCGCGGCTGTCATCACTTTCTAGCGGTGGCCGAGACGCGCCGCGGCTGTGTAGTCGATGGGTCGATGCTTGCATCGAGTCGTGGTAAACACGATATTGGTTTTTACCGCCATGTTTTGCCGCATACATCGCCGTATCGGCATACCTGAGTAGCCTTTCACCACAGATATTATTGTGCCCGAATGCGACGCCAATACTGGCTGACACTTTACATCGATAGCCAAGCAGTACCGACTGTTGCTGAGCAATATTAACCAGTTTCGTCGCAACCTCAACAGGCGTATTTTTCGCTTGATAGGGAATTATCGCCGCAAATTCATCGCCGCCTAATCGCGCGATGACGGCATCACTAGGCAGTTCATCGGAAAAGTGCTTTGCCAGTGTGCGCAAAAACACATCGCCTACATTATGGCCATGCGTATCATTTATCGCCTTAAAACCATCCAAATCGATCACTAAAATAGCCACCCCTTCTGTCGAGGTTGCAAAGCGGTGGTTCAAGGTATCAAACAGCCAATGCCGATTATTCAAGCCGGTCAGTTGATCTTCTCGGGCGAGTTTATAGTAGCGTTTCGCGTCATGCGCAATGAGTAGCATAACCGTTGCCCCAACCGCCATCATCACTAATGTCATCATGGTGGTCAGTTGCCCAAGTTGATTAAGCAGCCGCGTGTGCTCTCGATAACCATTGCCTGGCAATGACAGAGTCTGCCCAAAGTATTCTTCCAGCTGTTGCCGCTGTTGGCGATAGCGCGCCATCACGTCACCAATATTGTGGGTGGAGAAACGTAGGGCATAGAAGCTCGCTTCGCTCGCCTGAAGATCGCGATATATCGTGTTAAGCAACACGCTAGGGTTTGGCTGTGATGCGGTTTGTTCGCTCGCCATTTTGATCGCGACAGGAAAGCGGCTCCACAAGATCTCATGCTGCACCGCCACACTATCAAAGCTGCTCTTTCCGCCTTGGTAGCGAGCCAGCAACGTCATCAGTGCATCGTACTCTTTGGACAAACTCAGCATGTACCACACAAGTTTGCTTTGGCTGCTGGTCAACCGATCCGATAAGCTCGTGATCTTGTGCGTCGTCAACACCACGCCGACTGCCATTAAAGCGATACAGCCGACCAAGATCACGCGCTTAGCAGGCATGATTTTTAGTTGCTTATTTCTCATCATTCCTGCCTCCTCAAGGCTCAACCTCAATGTCTGTTAACTGCCAAACCATCGTCTCGTAAAAGCGATCGGATTGCAGGCGCGGGTAATCATCCAAAGGGTAAACCAACCAAAGTGGCCCTAACGTCCGAATGGTCATCGGTTTACCATTGCGCTCAAACGCAATAATAGGCTGATAGCGTGTCACTACGTCCCGCGTTAAACGTGCCTGATAGCGGTTCATCGCATGAAGCGTCAATGCTTGATAGTGCGATACATTGGCGGCTTCAAGCAGTATTGAAAGTTTGACCCCCCCGAAAGGTTTGCAATCCGGAAGTAAAAGGCGTGTGTGTAGTGATATCGATTTGAGGCAATCTGTTTAATTGTTGACGATCAAAACTGATGCGCTCCCCATCGCCTACCGTGAGAGTCAGTGACACAGGAACACGAAGTGACGCTTGTGCGCTGCCTAGTGCGATCACACAGACAAATAGCACCACGAGATAGGGAACGAATGCGCGCGCCGACGCGCAAAATACCGTTATACAGGTTGGGCATGATTGTACGTTCATCGCTCACCATTTACGTCCTTACGGTTGTCTTTTCTGCTGTCGCTCAACCGTTACTACTCAATAAAAACAGGTTTAGGTTACGTGCCAGACGCAGCCTACCCAAGCGTATTGCGCGCTCAGAATGAGCCACCTATCAGCATCTCACCACGTGTGTGGCGGACTTGCGACTAGTGTGCGTCAAGATGATGCATATTGAACAGCCCTAACAAGCGGGTTTATTGATAATTCGCACAATTGAGACAAAAGGAAGTCAGCGCGATCAGAGCGCACGTCATGAAGGCAAAAAAAGACCCACCAATAAACCACTGGTGGGTCAGAGAGTTAGCTTAGTTCGCGTATTCGCCACGTACCCGCATTAGCCTCGATCGCACTAACTCAGGTCACGCATTAATATCTCGAACTCTTCTTGAGCTTGGTCAATCAATGTCGCGAGCTCGTTGGCATCACGATGGTTCAAAGGTAACGCCCAATTATCATGTTTGCCGGGCTCAATGTGTTCAGCCAACAACTGGGTGATTTTGCCTTTACGCTGAAACGACACTTCATCAAATTCAGCGAGGTGGGGGCTCTCCTCGTCGGCAATGTGCACCGTCACATTGCCATTGGGGATCACCCGCACATGCGCTTGACGCGCGGGGGTGGTGTTTAAGGTGTAACTACGTGAATGGATAGACATGTTAGCCTCCTATCACTCGACTTGGGGCACTGATTAGTATAGTGCGTTGCCAGGAGGGACGGCTGACTATCCGGCTGTGTATTGCTTAAGATCATAGATGGTTACATTCTTGTTGCCTCATCACAAGCAAATACAAATACTTATGCAGTAATACTGCATACGGTAAATGGATTAGCCTGCACGTGTCATCGTGTCTTATCCGACAACTCAGCTTCCTTACAGCAGCGGGCTAAACATGTAAAAGAACTGCTCGATCGGCTTATGATAAAACGGTCTTTGTTGCCAATCGTCGGCACTAATACGGGTCGATTGCGCCAAATAATGACGGTGCAACGTATTAATGCTCGCGCAAAATTCAGGATCGTCGATGGTCAGCGTGAGCTCAAAATTCAGCCACAGACTGCGCATATCGAGGTTGACCGTGCCCACAAGACAGTATTGCTCATCCACCAGCACGGATTTGGTATGCAATAAACCGCCACCAAACCGGTAGATTTCTATCCCTGCTGACATTAAGTCTTCAAAAAACGAGCGGCTCGCCCACTCCACCATCAAGGAGTCATTTTTCTCGGGAATAATCAGCGTGACTGACACTCCGCGCTGCGCGGCCGTTTGTAAGCTCACCATCAGCCCTTCACTTGGTACCAAATAAGGAGTGGTGATCACAATGCTTTTTTCCGCTTGATGGATAGCAAGGGTCAATACCTGTTGAATCATGCCTTCTGGCAAGCCAGGTCCAGACGGGATGGCCTGCACCGCGTGATTGGCGTGCTGGTGATCTTCAATCAGCAAACACTCTGGCGATGATGGCAAGTCGCGGAGTCCAGTCTCTACCTCCCAATCCCATGCAAACACGCTACTTAATACCGGCACCGTGGGGCCAGAGACCCGCACCATCACATCCACCCATTGGCCCACGCCTGCGTCTTGCTTAAAAAAGCGCGGATCCACGAGGTTCATAGAGCCCGTATACGCAATATGATTATCAATGATCGCCACCTTACGGTGCTGGCGAATATCAAGGCGGCGGAAAAACATCCGAAACGGATTCACGGCAAGGGCTTCAATCAGCTCAACCCCGGCTTCACGCATGGCATGTGGCCATTTACTACGGAAAAAAACTTTACTCCCGGCAGAGTCCAACATGATACGCACCGGGATCCCACGCTTGGCAGTGTCACACGCTGCTTGCGCCACTTCATCAGCATGGCCACCTGGGTGCCAAATATAAAACACCATATCGACGCTTTTCTGCGCCTGACGAATATCAAGTGCCACGGACTTCAGAATATCAGCGGGCTCGGTCTGTAAGGCTAGCTGATTACCAGTGAGCTCCGGCACACCAATTCGGGCATGGCAGAGACGGTTGACATGGTGAGATTGTTCATTGATGTGCTGAGGACGATGGGCTGGACACGCTTGCAAGCTCAGTAACCATTGCCGGTAGGGTTCAAACATCGCTTTCGCTCGCATTGCACGCGTTTTGCCGAGGTTGAGCTCACCAAATAGCAGGTAGGCAATGACACCCACAATAGGCAGAATATAAATGATCATTAACCAAGCAATAGAGACTCCCAGTGCGCGGCGCTTGAACACCACTCGCACAGTTACCCCAGCAATGGTTAGCCAGTACACTAATAGCAGCAGTAAGGTTACGATCTCGTAGACTTTTTCCATGCCTAATTGCACACCCTATTAATAACGAACGAAAGCGTGTTCTCTCGCTGTCTCTATTCTGCCTAGCTTGGCACGCGGTGCAAGCCATCATTTGTCTCTATAAAACGACAAGTGGCGGAAAAATCGTGACAAAAACCACAATAAGTCACTAACAAGTACTTTAACGCGTACACCAAAACGTGACTCAGGGCAGCAATGTTAATAATGTGTTAAATCAGTAATTGCGATAGAGAAAGCCACTGTGATACTCACTATAGGTAGCGAATTACCCTTACTAATGACCAAGAAGTAATCACGCGGAGAGAGAATATGGGGAAATACAGCCATATGATGGCATTACGTACGGCATGATCTTCAAATTCTACGCATAAACTGGTTTACTTACGAGTCTTTACAGAGGGAAGCACTTACTTAAGCGTGTAATGATTAGTTTACACCTTAGATGAGTACCTGATGGGCGTCACTGACTATGCGTCCATAAAAATCAATTAATTATCGAATACGATATCGAGTAGGTATGGCAAACACACAACGCGCACAATTTTCATCCCGATTAGGGTTTATTTTGGCGGCAGCCGGCTCTGCGATTGGGCTCGGCAACATTTGGGGCTTCCCCACGCAAACAGCATCAAACGGCGGCGCCGTTTTTCTGTTCATTTATTTAATCATGATTTTTGTCCTCGCGTACCCCCTTTTGGTAGCAGAACTCACTATTGGACGCTATGGCAATGCTAACCCAGTTCGCTCATTATCCTCAGTCGCGGGTGGGCAAAAATGGTTGGGCCGTTTGCTCGGCTTGGTCGGTATGCTCGGGGCAACCGGTATCCTTAGCTTCTATGCCATCGTCGCCGGTTGGCTGGTCGGATTTATGGTGTCACCACTGCTCACCGCGCTGGGCTTTGTCGATGCCGCGAACTGGTTAGAGTCATTCAGCGAAACCCGTAACCTCGCCCTGATGCTGTGCTTTATGGTACCGACCATTTTGGTGGTTCGTAACGGCATTGCTAACGGGATCGAGCGTTGGTCGTCTCGCTTAATGCCAGTGCTATTTTTACTCTTCGTGGTGATGGTGGTGTACATTCTGTTCCAGCCTGGCGCGATTGATGGCTTGAAAATGTACCTGATCCCCGATCCATCACACCTCTCGCCGAGCCTGGTAGTGAGTGCGATGGGACAAGCGTTCTTCTCGCTCTCACTCGGTGTGTGCGTAATGATGGTCTATGGCTCATACCTATCCAAGTCAGCCAGTATCCCTAAAACCGCGGCTCAAGTGGCACTGCTTGATACCGGCATCGCCTTTATTGCCGGGCTATTGATTATGCCGGCGATGTTTGTCGCCCAGCACAACGGGGTGGCGATTTACAGTGAAACCGGTGATCTACTCAGTAGCGATACCCTCGTATTCAGCGTGCTACCTGCCATGTTCGATACCATGGGCAATGCTGGCTTGTTTATCGGCTTCGCTTTCTTCTTGCTGATGGTTATTGCGGCTCTCACATCGGCTATTTCAATGCTTGAAGTGCCCGTGGCTTGTGCAACCGAAGAACTACGCCAATCTCGCGAAAAAGCTGTTTGGTGGATTGGTGGTTTGATCACCCTTGCCTCAGCCACCATTGTATATAACTTTGGCGATCTGTTTGGTCTAGTGGTCACCGTTACCACCGAATACGCGCAGCCTATTCTCGGCCTGCTGTTTGCCTTGGTGGCGGGTTGGCTATGGCACCGCAACGAAATCTTGAAAGAGCTGGTTCAAGGCAGCCCTGAGCTCGGTGAAACCTGGTTTTGGAAAATCTGGCCAGGCTACGTTCGTGTTATCTGCCCAATACTGATGCTATTGGTGTTCGGCTGGGATTGGATTTAATCTTCAACGCGCCTTGGCAGCACCTTTGCCAAGGCGCCTCCGCTTAACCCTTATCCGCTTTAAAATTGTCGTTTCCCCCCTCTCACCCATTTGGTTACACTGCTTACACATTTAGCTTTAAAGCAGCATAGGCACACGATGGCGTTATGAAACAACTGATTGATTTTATTCCACTCATTATCTTCTTCGCGCTGTACAAGTTTTACGATATTTATATGGCAACCGGCGCACTGATTATCGCTACCCTGGTGCAAGTTGCACTGGTATGGGTGTTGTATAAACGCGTCGAAAAGATGCAAATCGTCACTGCCATTTTGGTCGCTATATTTGGCGGCATGACGCTATTTTTTCACGATGACAACTTCATCAAGTGGAAGGTGACTATTGTGTATGCCCTGTTTGCCATTGGCTTGGCGGTGTCCGAGGCGATGGGCAAACCGCTGATTAAAAACATGCTCAGCAAAGAGATCACACTCCCGGAGCGTGTATGGCGCACCATTAATTGGGCCTGGATCGGATTCTTTTCGCTATTAGCGGGCGTGAACATTTATGTTGCTTACAGCATGCCACTTGATGCCTGGGTGAACTTTAAGGTCTTCGGCACCTTGATCCTGACCTTCCTATTTATGATTGCAACTGGGGTGTATATCTACCGCCATATGCCCAAAGAGAGCAACTCAGACCAATAAAAACTTGCCCAAATGCTGTGTTAGCGGTCACAATTCTTACCTTGTTCTATAAAAAAGGGGTCTACCCCCTTTTGCGATAAGATGTGAAGAGAGCCATGCCTGACAATAAAAACAACTGCCCCCGCGGCCAACTGCTGCTTCGTACATTAGCCATGCCCGCCGACACTAACGCCAATGGGGATATTTTTGGCGGCTGGATCATGTCCCAGCTCGATTTAGCTGGCGCGATCCTCGCCAAAGAAATATCGGGGGGACGCGTTGTCACTGTGTCAGTCAATGACATTACGTTTAAATCGCCCGTCAGTGTTGGCGATGTGGTCTGCTGCTACGGGACGTGCCAACGCATCGGCAATACCTCGATTACCATTGAACTTGAGGTCTGGGTTAAGCCCGTCAGTCATGATGAGATTGGCGATCGCAACAAGGTGAGTCATGCAACCTTTAATTATGTTGCGATTGATGAAAACGGCCGCCCCCGCGCGATCAAAAAATAGCACGCTCAACAACTAAAAAGGGCCTGTTACATCACAGGCCCTTGTATATCCGCTCTATCCACAACGCCATCGGCATCGCTACGAGACTAACAACCGCTTTAATTGCGCGACGTGCTGGTCAAAAAGCAATTTATCCGTTTTCTTTCCACTTTTGGCGATGGTCAGCCACTGCACGCCGGTGTCGTCTTGGTGGTTATACTCAATGCGTAACACGTATTTTGCGCTGGTCAACAAAGCTAACAACGCGCCTGCAGCAAAGCCCACGGCAGGCAAATACTCCGCGTAAGGCAACTCACCCACTAACATAAAAAATAAAATGCTCGCGGTTAGCATCCCTAGCCCTAACATCCTCAGCAAGTGATCTTTCCACGTGAGTTCTTCAACGCTAGCATCAACAATATTGCGCATCGCATAACAATCATTATTTACACATAAATGGGTTGGGGTTTGGTTTATTACCACTGACTTTCTCATTTTTATTTCCATATTAAGGTGTGTTATTGAGTCACACTTTCACTGGGCTCACCCCACTGCGGCGCTTATTATGTCTATTTTTACTAACAGAGCGAGTGCGACTAAATGCAAACGTGACCCACAACACTGAACATTTAATGCGTTCCGTGTTAACTGTTTACACACGCGCCTGCTACGCTCAACAAAGCGGTGACTTTGTAGATAACGGACTATCGCATGACCATCCTAACTGGGATCCAACCTGAACTTGATCGACACCAGCTCTCTGAGCTGAATGTCGACCTACTGTCGGCGGTGTTACGCGGCGCAGACATGCTGGTCAGTGGTGATGACAGGCTTGCTAACATCAATCACTTGCTCGCTGAAATTGGGGCCGTAACGCAAGTCAGTCGTGTGTGGGTGTTTCAAGTATTAGCGATCAGCGATACCGATATTTTGCAGGATTATGTCTTCGAATGGGCTAACGAGAAAAAGTACGCGCAAATTCGACTCCCCCATTTTAATCATTTTAGCTCTAGCCTCGCTCACCCCGAATACCGCAAGCTAATTGAAAGCCGACAGCGGGGCGAATACCAATCAGTGATTACTGATCAATTGCCCTCATCCTGGCTCAAACGCTATTTAACACAACAGCGCATTTTATCGATGCTGACTATCCCCATCATTGTCGATAACAAATGGTGGGGAACGCTGGGGTTCGATGATTGCGATCGTGAGCAACGCTGGTCAGAAAGTGATGTGACCTTGCTGCGAGCAACAGGGCATCTGATCGCTAGCACAGTACTAAAAAACGAGCTGTTTTCTAAACAACGACAAATAGAGATCATTAAAGACAATACCCACTGCAGCACTTGGCAAGTAGATGTCCAACGCGGTATCTGCTGGTGCTCATCAGAGATCATCGGCGACAGTGCTACCAGCAGCATTCGTGACTCCCGTACTTATACCAGCCGGCACTGGCTGCGCCGCATTCATCCTCAGTACCGTCGAGAGTTCTTCTCACGTGTACGCCACTTTTTATCTCCTGCTGGCAATGAGCTAAAAATGGACATGCAGGTTCAACGCGATAATGGCGAATATACATGGGTAGAAATCACCACCAATAACGATCCGAAAAATAAGCCTCAAGGTGTGGTCGCCGGTGTGATGTGGGATATCAGTCAGCGTAAGGCGGAAGAGCAAGCATTAATGCGCCAAGCCGCGACCGATCCGCTCACACAGTTATACAACCGCCGCCAGTTTGCCAGCGACCTTGCCCGCGTTAGCGAAAAAGCTCGGTACCGACATCAACCTTTGTCTCTGCTTATTATTGATATCGACCATTTTAAACGCATTAACGACAACTACGGCCATATCGTTGGCGACCAAGTCCTCGAAGCCTTCGCGTCTTTACTCGAAACGCATATTCCTCTGAACAGCAACATTTATCGTATTGGCGGAGAAGAATTTGCTTGTCTGCTAGAAAATACCGATAAAAAGACCGCGCAACGCTATGCCAACCAGCTTTGCGAAGCAATTTATGACCAACACTCGATTCTCGACTACTCCCCCGCTATCCGCGTGTCCGTGTCAATTGGCTGTGCGGAGTTCGACGCCGCCATGCTCGATGCTAAGCACCTCTACCAGCATGCCGACGACGCTTTATATAACGCCAAACTCTCTGGACGCAATCGGGTTGTCAGTTACGCTTAATCTTGCAGGGGCTTTTTCGGTCAGTACACTGACCTCGCCCATCGCCGTTATTCAGTGACGACGGTGATTTGCTAAACTACAAGTAACACATTGAGTTTCATGTCCCCACCAAGGAGCTTCTATGTCAGCTCGTCCCGACTTTCTCGACAACCTCTCTCCCCATCATGGCAAAGTCGTCCCTGGTGTACTCAGCCAAGAGGCACGAACGGCCCTCGCCGCCAAACTCGACGCCATGCCCAATGGCCAAACGTGGTATGCCGACATTTACAAAAAAGCGATCTATGGGCCCATGGTATTCCGCGACCCAGATCTCAACATCGCCGACACCATTGAGGCACTGCTGCCAGACTATCGCATTTTGGCCGATTTATATTTGGAGAAAACGCCTGAGGATCAAGGCTTTCCTTTCCATACTGATTTTGACTCGATTGGTTTCATGGAGCGGCCGGAAGATATGCTCACGGTATGGATCCCGCTGACGCCAGTGAAAGAAGCCGGCTCAGGGCAGTTATCTATCGTGATGGAAGAAGGGGCGGTGCGCCTATCGCTGATCCGTGAAGCTAATCAATTGCACTCGCTGGTGCGCATTGCCGATCCGTCAGTGCCCGAGCACCCGCCGTTTCAAATCACCCAGCAAGAGTATGATTACATGGAGAAAGGTAAGGTGACCCCTGCGTTAGATGCAGGTGATGCGCTGCTGTTTTGTAACGCTTTTTTCCATAAATCAGAGGATGTCTACCAAGGCAAACGCGCGGCCTACATCATGCGCTTGGTACCCAAAGACGCTAAATTTAGCAAAACACGCTTGCTGGCACTGAGAAAGCTCGGACAGAACCTGGCGGTGGTCGAAGAGTTACTGAAAACGCACTATCCAGAGGCGTTGTGAAAACTTAGCGATCCGCCGGATGGTGGATCCCATCCATCACAGGAATATTCTCCAACTCAAACGGATTGACACCATCTAAGCAGGCGATATTGAATCCAAACTCACTCGGATTGGAGCGACGTTGGTGATGGGTGTAAATGCCATTGGGTAACGCGAGGGCTAACACAACCGCCCCGCAGTGGCAGCGGGCCAAGTGTTCGGGTTGGATGGATGTTTGACCGACTTGTTTTATCATGCGCTTCTCTGCTCAGTTTCATGATTATCAAGCGGATAGACTTTCTTAAAACGCTCTAACACCAAAGGGGATTGAGTTGTAAACGGCACGCCGAGGGCCTGCCCCTCTTGCTCAAAAAATGCCAGATGCGCCTGCCGCCACCACGCATAACTCTTGTCGCCTTCACCTTCCGCCGCGGCGAATTCAGCAGTCACTTGATCAAACGGGCACTCGCTCACCTCAGTCACCTTAATAATACAAACCGGCTGCTGCGCCCAGTTAAGCACCACGGTTAAACGCCCCACTTGCGGGTAAGGTTCGTTTTCTATCTCGTAGCATGCTTTTAAGCTGCACGATGCTCGTTTTATGCCTTGATCAATCAAACGGGCGCATTCGTTAGCATTGTATTCATCCGCACAAAAGTACTCGGCAATCGTTTCAGGCACGGCCTGACGCTCGGCGTCACTTAGAGTGGCAAGATAGGCGTTTAAAAATGCCTGTTGTTCTATATTCATAAGCATCCTTGTTTATTCAATCATCCAATTCGCAGCGCCAGCTCCCGCCTCCTGAAAGCGAAGTTTTATTGGATAGGTGTCATCACAGCCTTCGACAATCCATAGCTCCCGCCAAACCCTTGTGCCTACCTCGCCTGACGGCATTTCCCGCACATAAGGCACAAATTCCTCTGGCTTCTCACAGCCTTGAGATGCCACCGTAACCAGCACCCCTGCCATCGCATCTTGGATCAATTTTTGATTAGCTAGCGATCCTTCTTGGATCGCTCCTTCTGGCAGCGACTGCGCCATCGATGACCAAGAAAGCATCAAGGCAAAGGTGGCAAGTAAGGCGCGTGAACGGTCATTCATGATGATTAACTCCAATATCAACTTGTATAGATAAACAAAACTTCTGATGACGCTATTATCTCAACAACCCTATGCTTTTAATGTCACACTCATCTCCGCGTTAACCGAGTGACCCTTACGCCTGACTGTGTCTAATAGGCTTATGGTGGCCTTTTACACACAATAAATAGGCCCAAGCAATGAGTATCACCTGCAGAGGGCCGCGTATTAAAAGATAGCTCGGCCCCCATTGATGCCCACCAAGGCCTATCCCATTGACTGCGGCATAAACATTCGCTGGAAAGAAAGCGATAAACACAACAATAGCAAGTTTTGCAGCGAGAGGCTGATACTGTGGAAAAAAAAGCGCGATGCCAATTAATAGCTCAATCAACCCCGTGAAATAGACTAACTCCAAACGAAGTGGCACCCATGTAGGCAGCATTTCTACCATGCCCTCAGCTTTAACAAGGTGTCCAATAAAAAAGAATATAAAAGCGACTCCCAGCCCCCAACACGCATACTTGCTCACGTTCAAAAACGTGCCATTCAATTTTGAATAAATGAAGGCAATGGCCAACGGGCTGGATAAAAGCACTAAAATAATGATTGGTGTTATCATGTTTCCTCCTTGAGTCATGAATTTTTTGAATCTGCTTAAATTTTTATTTCGCGTGATGTTGATCCACTTTAACGGACACGTCTTTCGTTAAGTACATTGTTTTTCAAAGGTTGCTATTAAGTCTTTTATTAAGCTCCCATAAGGCTATTCTGTTTGAGTCATATTTCAAAAGTTCACTCGCCTCTTGAAAACCACACCAACGAAATTTTGTATGCTCATTTGATAGCTGAGGCTCAGTAGACACCCGAACCGAAAAAGAATATTCAGGCACAACAAACTGATGATTAGTCCAATTTTCATGACCAGCATAGTACACTTTTGGGAGCATACACATTGAGTCCAATTGCTGCCAAGCACAGCCAATTAAACTAGTTTCTTCTTTAAGTTCACGCTTTGCTGCCTCGAGAATGGATTCACTATCTTCACCACCGCCTGAAATAGCTTGCCATACACCATTATCACTTCGTTTTCCGATTAAATAACGAGGTTGTTCATTGAGTATTTGATACGGAAATACTAATACTTGAAATGGTGCTCTCATTGATTTTTCCTCTACTCGTATAACGCTGAGCACAGTTGCAAAAATACATGGCGCTACATTTTGGGCACCAAAATTCGTGACATGTATTTTTGTTAATTGATGCGATTTGTTATGCCCGCCGTTCAGAGAGCACTTCTTTGAATGCAAATATACCATTTAGTGCTGCTGGAAAACCGGCATAGACTGACATTTGTATAATTACTTCTTTCAGCTCTGTCTCTGAACAACCAACATTAAGAGCTGCATGTAAATGAACTTTTAATTGCGGTATGCAATTACCCATTGCAGTTAAGGCTGAAACAGTAGCTAATTCTCTTGATCTCAAATCTAACCCTGAACGAGAATAAATATCTCCAAATGGGTATTCGATTGTGTATTTACCCAAATCAGGACAAATATCTTCTAGGCTATCGATAACTTTTTGCCCAGCTTCACCATCAATTTCTGATAATAGCGCTAAACCTTTGTTGAAACGTGAATTTTCCATTTTGTGTGCTCCTGTTTTATGAATACCAGCACACTTTACTAGTTAGAGTTAACTCTAAGTCAACTCACTTCTCCACTTTTATATAAATTAATTTTTTCATCCAATGCTTTCAGGTGCTCATTTTGCTGCATGATATGCTTTACTAGATTTTCTTGATGATTTTCTAGCAGCGCTTGCCGCTCTTTTACTGTTTGAGCTCCTAACTCCCTTAAAGAGGCATATGTCTGAATCTCTTCAAGAGGCATGCCCGTGTCTTTAAGACGTTTAATAAAATTTACCCAATCAATATCTCTATTTGAATAAACCCGATGACCACTAGTATTTCTTTGGACATGTTTGAGTAAACCAATTTTTTCGTAATAACGAAGGGTATAAGCCGACAATTCGACTTTATCCGAAAATTCTCTCATGTTCATGATATCTACCTAGGGCATAACGCCCGCCTAAGGGGCTGGCAACACACTACAACTAAACTCAATCACAACAGCCGAAACCACCGCGGCTCAATGGGACTGGAAACGCTACGCGTTGACAGTCCCTCTTGAGGCGCTTGATACTCATTGAGCCTTCTCCTCCAGCTTAACCAGCAGGCTAAGCTGGAAGGCGACAAATCCAAAAAGGAGAAGACTCAATGAGATTTTATAACCAACAGCACGATTATTACTGCGGCATCGATCTGCATGCGCGCATTCTTTACGTCTGTATCATTGATTCTGCGGGTAACACCGTGGTTCATAAGAAAGTTGACGCCAACCCCGACGCACTCTTAGACATTCTTGCGCCCTTTCAAGACCACATTGTTGTCGGCGTCGAGTGTATGCATTGCTGGTATTGGGTGAGTGACTTTTGTCTCGATTACGCCTTTGACTTTGTGCTCGGCCATGCCTTGTACATGAAAGCCATTCACGGCGGCAAAACCAAAAACGACCGCATTGATTCCTATAAGATTGCTTCTCTTCTCAGGGGCGGTAACTTTCCGCTGGCTTATGTCTATCCAAAAGCGATGAGGGCCACTCGCGATTTGCTTCGCCGCCGAACCAAAATCATGCGTCACGGCGCTGATTTGAAAGCCCATGTCTCCAACACCTTTAGTCAGTACAATCATCCTGCACCTAACCTCCAACTGCGCTATCCCTATGCCAGAGAGGAGGTTCGCAACCGCTTCAACGAACCAGCAATAAACCGCAATCTCGATATCGATTTGAACGTGATTGCCTTCTACACCAAAGAGCTGGCAAGCGTTGAACACTTCATCGAGCAAAATGCCAAACAACATAACCCGCAAGATTACCAACTGCTACAAACCATCCCTGGCATTGGCCGAATTTTGGCACTGACTATCTTGTATGAAATTGTCAACATCCAACGTTTTCCAACTGTCCAACAGTTCGCGTCTTATTCTCGACTGATTAAATTTCTCGACTGATTAAATGCAAAGCCGAATCTGCGGGAAAACAATACGGGACCAATGGAAACAAAATCGGTAACGCACACCTTAAATGGGCGTTCTCTGAAGCGGCGGTGCTTTATCTTCGCGGCAATGAAAAGGCCAGGAAATACCTAAACCGATTACAAAAGCGAATGAGTAAAGCCAAAGCACTCTCTGCACTCGCCCACAAGCTGGGTCGCTGCGTTTACTTCATGTTGAGGAACAAAACCGTGTTTGACGAACACAAGTTCTTACCCGAGTAAGTCGCACAATGGGGTGAGCTGAACGTCGAACTGGTGCTGAGAAGGAGCACGCTGCTGACTGAGTTCATTGGGCATTAAGCCCCAATGGTCTGCTATGCCAATGGTTGTCCAAGCCCCTTTGCTTTGATTAGCCGCCCCATTGTTGCGCACCCAAGCGAACAACAAAATTGCTTACACCCAAACTGAGCCTGAAGATAACTGGAAAACAAACGTTTAGCCTTCTTTTTGAATAGCGCCTGTTTGGGTTAACCGAATAATGTCTAATGGCCCTGTCACATGATTGGCAGGCAGCGGTGAGACCGCAGTAAGAGACCTTCTATATGTGTTTGCCGTAAGCAATGACTTAATGGCGGAAATGACAGAACGAAGTAGACGACTTTGTTGTTCGAGAGCATTGGCTGCTGCGCAGCCAAAAAAATGCTATTGCCTATTGACTGGAGAAGGGCTCATATGTGTTATGTGCGTGCCAAATCTTCTTGTAATTTATTAACTAACTCTAATCTTTGGCTATAGATCTCATGGTATATTTTTTCGGCTTTATCCTTATCTTCAAGGGCATTAGAGTCTGTAAAACGGTTTACTTGTTCTAACTTATGTAAAAAGCTAGAAAGTTCATCAATCAAGTCTTTGTTTTCAGTAAGCAATGCACACTCAGAAAGTAACGCAAAATAGTCGAAAGCAGAATGAACCTCACCACCATCTAAGCTAAAGGACATGATACAACGCGATAGCTTCTTATATGCGTCGTGCTTGTTCTCCCTTAGCCAATTCTGCTTATCCTTTTTAGCATCTTCACGATTTTTATACCTCGCTACAAAGTACGTTGTGAAGCCACTAATTGCCGCCCCCAAACCGATTTTTATAGTAGTATCCAGCAAGGCATACAAACTTGAATCCATAACATGCTCCTAAGCATATAACGCCAGCCATAAACGGCGGCCCGACCGGGACGTCCGGTGGAGGCCACGTCTTTTGTGGCCGTAACGAATTTGATGGCCTTGTTATATGTTGAATTTCTCATTCATGCGCTCGATTAAACTACGGCACTTTTCCGAATCAATGGAAACAGAAGTGCTAACCGGATGGTAGATGCCAAACTGCTGACGGACGGTCTCAGGTGAAATCCCCTCGTTTAAAGCCTTAGCGGTAGCCTTCCACTTTACCTGAAGCCTATGCCTGCAATTACCATCCAAACGGTCTCCCTTATCCCCAACTGCTATCAACCGATATTTAGCAGGGTCTGTTACGACTCCCCACCCAACTGCTCCAAACCCTTTCGCGTATGCAACGACGACGTCACCCGGAATGTACCTTGTCAGGATCTTCTCACCTTGATCACCAGGCGAATTCTCGAAACAAGCCGGAATTTGCCGATTGTCTACCAGGAATGTCCACCAATCTTGGTCAGCTCTGGCAATATTGTGCCAATAGTAGCCGGGCTCCCGAACACTTGACGCAAAACTGACTGGATACAGCGCCTCGTTTGCTCTATCAAACACCACGGAAAATGAGAGTAATTTCTTGCCTTCTATTTCTACCGGGGAATAAGTTATACAGCGGAATGATATTCCTTTGGAGCTCAACCACTCCCCCATAGAGAACAGAGTTGAATCAAAGGATCTCGCCATCAAAATTACACGGGAGTTGCGGTTCAAATCTTCGATCTCGGCATTGTCCCCGACAAATCCGAGGATCACATCCTCGGAAAGCGTGTCCTTTTGTCCAAATTTCTTAACGAAATTCTTTCCTGAATAAGCTGAAAAATCCGCCAGATACTGAAGTGCTTGCGTTTCGACACCAAGATGCCCTTGGTCCCGCTTGAGCTCGATTACTACGCCGTTACCCGCTCGATCCATTGCGAGGATGTCGGCTCTTTTCTTGTTGCGAGTTCGTACTTGGTTGCTCAAAAGCAACAACGGCTCACCAAAAACAGCTTCAGAAAGAATCGGCGGGCCATCATCTTCTCTAGTGATGAGATATTTCTCTATATCGAGCTCACGCGGCATCCACGAAGATTTTACCGATCGTAGTACACCTGACTTCTCATCTACCTCGTAAAGCATCAATTACCCTCTGAGTGGATACATATAACGCTCGGCTAAACGGCGCGAACGCAGTGAGCGTCCGGCGGAGTGAAACGGAGCGAATTTAAGCCGCTTGTTAGCACTTTTCTACCACAACTATTTCAGATGCAGGAACGTCTCGAAAAATTGCAATTCCCGAATTATGTGCATCATTTTCAAAAACCGCGTCTACGATATATGTAACTTCTGCTGGATCAAGTGACTTCCAGGCTACCTGAAGCCCCACCAGATAAGAAGAACCGTATTCAATTAACTCTTCACGACCCACACCGTATCCCGAATTTGAGAGAACCCTCATTAGATACTGCCAATACTCTGACCCGTACTCTGCGTAGTGATCGATTCCCATAAATGACAAATCAGACTTTAGCAACACCGCATATACTGCGGGAGGTTCGCCTCGGTTAAGCTCTTGTTTTTTTACAACACAATCGACTTCTTTCGTATACCAACTCTTATTGCACTTTATCCAATCAATAAGCTTTGCATCTAGATTAGTTTTGTTCGGCAGCTTTAATCCGATTCTAGTCAAGGACTCTTTTTCGGAGTCTAGCATCCTCGTTGCATGCCACATACGAATACCGGTGAAACTAAGGGCCCATTCCATAGCATCATCTTTAGATGGGAATTCTGGAATATCAATTTGACTGAAATCTAGGTACATGAAATTTAATTTGAGACTCAATAGTGCTAACGCCCGCAATCACGCGCTTGTCGCGTGAATTGCTTTGTTAGCTGCTTAGCATATCTGGGTATACGGATACGCCATTACCGTTAAAGCGAAAGTTATTAAGGGTCATAAAACCACTTCCATCGCTGAAAGCATATGACATTGCAAACTTATCCAAAATTGCTTTTAACTCTTCGATTTCGTTTGGCATATTTGGTTGTACTACCCACAAACCAGCTATTTTATACGCTGGGTGTTCAGTCATACTCGTGCAGCAATACTGATACGAACCAAGCTCTTTGAGTAAAGGTTCTAATCCACCAATGCGCCTACCATTACGAGCTAAAGTCGCCTCCATAGCAATAACCATCACCATTTTTGAATAATCAATAGATACATCAGACTTCTTATCCTCAGACTTTTCAAAGCTGACCAAGTATGGTTGGTCAGGGAACTCACTTGGACGCTCATAAATAAGTTGAGACAACATCTTCGGGTGAGTCGTATTAATCACCAGTTTGTCTATATCATTAACCAATACAATGGTTGAAATCATCACACCACTGACGGTGGCTAGCCATTTACGTAAGGAATCTCGACCAGAAAATTGTTTATTCATACCACCTCTGTTGTGATGAGAGCAGCTAACGCCGCCAACATGGGTAGCGCTGGCTGGCGGAAAATTTGTTTCAAATTTTATGACAGCTTGCGCTATCCCCTATGCTTGGCCTTGTTATATTCTTTGTTGTTGAGGTTACTCATATTTCAGCTCACCAAACAAACCGATCATTAAATCATCTTCGAGCATTTCGAATGAAAGCTCAACATATTCATCTTTATGCCTTGGCAGAGCTTTTCCATCGTGTGGTGAATTTTTCGTATGGCCGAGTACTTTGTCACCATTTTCTTTAATATATGGGAGTACGACTATTCTACCATGATTCTTTGAGAGAATTTTTCCTTCTAGCCAAATAGTCCGGCCCGTATCGCTAGATGATGATTCACTAAGTTCCTTTACACACCAACCTACGTTATTCTTGCTTTCGAACCAGAAAACAAAGCCACCTAAAACTACAACTTTCAAACCGCGAGAACTAGCTTCATCCAATATTCTCTTTACACTTGCCAACTGCAATAGCTGGTTTGCCCTTGGCAGGAGCATTGATCTAATGGCCGCTTTGGTTTTACCCCAATGCTCACAACCCGAAAAACCAAACCCCCTAGCTATACGCTCTCTATAAAAATAGGTTGCGGTCTTCTTGGTGTGCTTTGCATACACCCACTTTCCATTCTCTTTCAATAAAGTTGTACCCCACCTTGCAAGCCTAGCTAGCTGTACGTACGGGGTTTCCTTCAATATCTCAATGAGTGCCAATCTTAGGTTTTCGTTATTATCAGGAACTATAACGCTTTTCGGTTCGATAATGTTGGTTTCGGAATTTCTCTTTAATGCCTCGGAAAGCATTAAATGCTCCTCCATAAGCCTTCTTTTTCTAACTGTTACAGCTTTCTCTACTTTTAGAATTAGTGAAGACTTCGAATCACTAGCGCTTCGATCAGACATCAAGTTGCTTATCAAAGAAGCATTTGCCTTCTCTGCAGCTTGAACAGCTTCATCAAGCGTATTATAAAAATCAGCCTTAAAGCTTTCACCTTTTTTTAGATAACGTTTAAACCACCCTAAGCTACCATCCTTTTTAAGTTTGCACTCACACATCAGATACCCGCTCCCCGCCTCAAACCATGGCTCAGGAAATAAAGCAAGTGTAGGCAAACCATATCCAGGTAGTTGTGATTCTTTAATCATCGAGAATATTACCTAATATAAAGTGGCCAGATAGCCGAAAAAATATAACATTGTATTAGTGCGCGCGCTCGATTTTCCCAAACCGTTATACGCGCCTTTTTTCATCTAACTACTTATGATTAAACACATTTTTAACGCTTGAAGCAATCACCTTGACTGCGAAAGTGTGCATGCCGCCTATCCCGGACAAGGCGTTCACACTATCCTCAAAGGATAATTTGTAACCCTCTGATTATATTTCACTAATAATTTCTCTTTCAGCGATAATGTGAATGTGTCTCGAAAAAGTGTGCACACTATTTGGCTTTCCTTACCAATAAACTGTATGAATATACAGTCTTGGGTGGAGGGAAAAGATCATGACCAAAAGTCCTTTTATGGCAAGCCTTCAGCATGAGATTAGGCGACGAGGCTATGCGATCAAAACCGAGAAAAATTACTTGTACTGGGTACGTCGATTTATCCTTTTCCATCATAAGCAGCATCCTACAGAGCTCAGTGATGAAGATGTAAAAACGTTTCTGTCTTATTTGGCGAATGCGCAGCAAGTTTCACCGAACACACAAAAGGTAGCTCTCAATGCACTGGCCTTCCTTTACAACCAGTTTTTAAACCAGCCGCTAGGTAAGATTGCGTTTAGTCCGTCCAAAAAATCGCCGCGAATTCCAATTGTGCTCAGTAAAGAAGAAGTTGCCAGAATTTTTACCTACCTTGGCGCAAGAGATAAGCTGATTTGTGGGCTTATGTACGGCAGTGGCCTACGCATCAATGAGTGCTTGAGGTTACGCATCAAGGATTTGGATTTTAATCATAACGCGATCACTGTTCATAATGGCAAAGGTGGAAAATCACGCACCACCTTGCTGCCTAATCAATTAGCCGGTGAGTTACATACATTATGTGAAAGAGCTGTCGACATTCAGCAAGGCGACAATCAAAAAGGTATCGGACCCTCGATGCCTTACGCGCTAGATAGAAAATATCCCAATGCATACCGCAAGGCAGGATGGATGTTTATTTTTCCCTCTTACAATTATTGCCATCATCCAGTGTCTAATAAGCTCTGCCGACATCATCTGCATGATTCCAATGTACGTAAAGCCTTAAATCGTGCGGTGCTAAAGGCCGGCATCACCCATAAGCACGTTACCTGTCATACGTTTCGCCATAGCTTTGCCACACAGATGCTTTTGGCGGGTTACGATATTCGCACCATTCAAACCTTATTGGGCCATACCGATCTCTCCACCACGCAGATCTATACCCATGTGATTGGGCAACAATTTGCGGGCACAACAAGCCCAATGGATTTGCTTTAACGCCCACGCTACCGCCGTTGGTTAGCGGCGTCCAAAAGGCCTTGCGGGGCGATATGTTGATGGTTAGGTTATCAAACGCTAGGCAGTGTGTTTAGGCAAAGGGGTCTAAAATGTTGGCGCGGTCAGGGTTTGGGAATTTGTGGGGGAATAAACGCAAAAAGCCGCTGAATCATCAGCGGCTTTTCGATATATGGCGGAGAGATAGGGATTTGAACCCTAGAAGGGCTATTAACCCTTGCCGGTTTTCAAGACCGGTGCTTTCAACCACTCAGCCATCTCTCCGGAACGCGGCGTATATTATTGGGTTGGGGTTGGCTTGTAAAGCAAAAAACCATGATTTGGGGTGCGTTTGGTTAGCTTTCAGCCAATAAAAAAGAGGCCAGCGTTTGGCTGACCTCTTTTGGGTGTTTGCTAGGCGGTTTTAGATGTTTTCGACATCAAATTCCACTACCGGGCTCACGTCTGCGTCGTAGTCTACGCCTTCAACACCAAAGCCAAATAGTTTCAAGAACTCGGCTTTGTATTCGTTGTAGTCGGTCAGCTCGGTGAGGTTCTCTGTGGTGATCTGTGGCCACAGGTCGCGACAGTGCTGCTGAATGTCTTCGCGCAGCTCTAGGTCGTCTAAACGCAGGCGACGCTCGCTATCTACCTCTGGCTCGCTGCCATCAGCTTGATACAGGCGCTGAGTAAACATGCGATAGATTTGCTCCATGCAGCCCTCATGCACGCCTTCTTCGCGCATTTTCTTGAACACCATGGCGATATAAAGCGGCATCACCGGGATCGCTGAGCTGGCTTGGGTGACCACGCTTTTCAGTACCGCCACGTTGGCGCTACCGCCTTTGGCGGCAAGTGTTTGGTTTAGCGCGTTGGCGGCACGGTCTAAGTCCATTTTCGCTTTACCTAGCGCGCCTTCCCAGTAGATTGGCCAGGTAAGCTCTGTACCAATGTAGCTGTAAGCGACAGTTTTGCAGCCTTCGGCGAGGACACCGGCGTCATTAAGGGCGTTGATCCAAAGCTCCCAGTCTTCGCCGCCCATCACGGTAACGGTATCTTGGATTTCTTGCTCGGTGGCCGGTTCAACACTGGCTTCGATAAGTTGGTCTTTGTTGGTATCGACGGCGGTTGAGGTGTAGGTCTCACCGATAGGTTTGAGTGACGAGCGCACCAGCTCACCGCTGTCAGGTAGCTTACGCACTGGCGAAGCTAGCGAGTACACCACCATGTCGATTTGACCCAAGTCTTGCTTGATCAAATCAATCGTTTTTTGCTTGGCCTCATGCGAGAAGGCATCGCCGTTCAGGCTTTTTGAATACAGGCCTTCTTGCTTGGCAAATTTGTCGAACGCGGCTGAGTTATACCAACCTGCGGTGCCAGGCTTTTTCTCGGTGCCTGGTTTTTCAAAGAACACGCCAATGGTTGCAGCGCCGCCGCCAAAAGCTGCCGCAATGCGTGAGGACAAGCCATAGCCGCTGGAGGCACCCACAACCAGTACACGCTTAGGCGCATTCGCAATCGAGCCTTGCGCTTTGGTGTAGTCAATTTGCTCTTTTACGTTGGCTTCACAACCAACGGGATGTGTCGTCGTACAGATAAATCCACGAATTTTAGGTTTGATGATCATATTCAACGTCCCTCACAAAATTGAGGCTAAGGATAAATACTAACGCCTGCCTATGCATCCCCTTTTACGGAAAAAGGGCAAAAATACCCAGTGGTTGGAGGTGTTGCAGGCAAGAATAGTGGGCAAGATCTCAGCATTGTGGCCCAATTGTCAGCGCCAATAAAAAAAGCGCCTGCGAGATGCAGACGCTTTTTCGCGCAAGTTATCGACCTTTAAGCCGCTTTGCTTGGATTGGGCTTGGCAATGGCACCGCCTTCTAGCTGGCTGGAGGTAAACCATTCGGCTTTAAAGTCATCCACTTGTACCGCATAAGCACGCAGCGCATCAGCCTCTAGCAGTTTGTCACGCGCTTCGGCAGTAATGAGGTTTTGCTCAACCGCTTGTTGCGAGCGATCCGCCAAGCTGGCTTTGCCATCAATCTGCTTGGCTTTCACCGCTTTGATCAGGGCTTTTTCGGTGTCACGACACGCCCACATCGCAGTAAACGCACGCTCCATCACCGCCACCGGATCGTCGGCTTTATCGCCCACATAGCATAAGTGCGTCCAACGGTCACGCTCTACGCTCGGTGTCATTAACTGCTCGGCAATCTGATTAAGCAGTTTGTCAGAGGGCATTTTGTAGTGCATGCCGAGCGGGAACAAGAGCACCCGTAGGCTGCGGCCCACCCCTTTGGCAGGGAAGTTATTAAAGGCGCCATCAAACGCTTTGGCACACTGGGCTAGGCAATATTGCAGCGCATAGTGCACCATCGGCAGATCTTGGCTCGGGCGGCCTTCATCTTCGTAGCGCTTCAACGTTGCCGACGCCATATAAAGGTGGCTGAGAACATCCCCCAGACGCGCGGATAGCATTTCTCGGCGTTTCAGCTCACCGCCAAGAGACAACATCGCGACATCGGTGGTCACCGCCAGTGCACGACTCATGCGGGTAAGGTGACGATAGTATTTGGCCGTCTCGCCACTCACCGGCGCGCGGTTGGTCAGCGATCCGGTCAGCGCGTTAACCAGCCCCATCACGCTGTTTTTGGTGGCATGGCCAATATGTTTAAACAGCAATTTATCAAACGCTTGGGCACCGGCCTCTTGGTCTGGGTTCGCCGCCGCTTCCATCTCTTTAAGCACGTAAGGATGGCAACGGGTCGCCCCCTGACCAAAGATCATTAGGTTGCGGGTAAGAATGTTCGCGCCTTCCACGGTGATTGCCACCGGAATACCAAAGTAATGATGGCCAATGTAGTTTAGGGGCCCTAACTGAATCGCACGACCCGCGTGTACGTCCATCGAATCATTCAAGATGGTGCGCGCAATTTCGGTCATGTGGTATTTGGAAATCGCGGTGATGATCGCCGGTTTTTCTCCCTGATCAAGCGCGGTGGTAGTCAGGGTGCGAGTCGATTCAATTAAGTAATTCAACCCGCCCATGCGGCCTAGGGCTTCTGCTACCCCTTCAAAGCGGCCAATGTGCATACCAAACTGTTTGCGCACATAACTGTAAGCGCCTGTGGTACGGGTGGCGAGATGCCCTACTGCCGTCCCCAGTGCGGGCAACGAAATCCCGCGCCCCGCTGACAGACACTCCACCAGCATGCGCCAACCGCGGCCAACGTAGTCTTTACCCCCGATAACCCAATCAATCGGAATAAAGACGTCTTCACCCTTGGTGGTGCCGTTCATAAATGCCATGTTGAGCGGATTGTGGCGATCGCCAATTTCAACGCCAGGGTGTTCTGCGGGAACCAGGGCACAGGTGATGCCAAGCTCTTTTTTGTCCCCCAGCAGACCGTCTGGATCGCCCAGTTTAAACGCCAAGCCCACCACGGTCGCCACAGGTGCCAGTGTAATATAACGTTTGTTCCAGCTTAGGCGGATCCCCAGCACTTGTTCACCATTGTGCTCACCCATGCACACCACGCCACGGTCTGGAATACTGCCAGCATCGGAGCCGGCTTCTGGGCCGGTTAAGCCAAAGCACGGCACTTCACGGCCATCGGCCAAGCGTGGCAGCCAATAATCGCGCTGGTCTTGAGTACCATAATGGGTCAGCAGTTCACCCGGCCCTAATGAATTAGGTACCATCACCGTCACCGCGGCACTTAAGCTACGGGTGGCAATGCGCGATACGATGGTAGAGTTGGCCAGCGCCGAGAACGCGAGGCCACCGTATTCTTTGGGAATGATCAGCGAGAAAAAGCGCTCTTTTTTCAGGTAATCCCAGACTTCTTCCGGCAGATCTTTCTGCTCTTGGACAATTTTAAAATCGTCCAACATCGCCAGGAGGGTTTCTAGCTGGTTGTCGATAAACGATTGCTCTTCCGCTGTGAGTGTTGGCTTACCATACTGGTGCAACGTCTTCCAGTTTGGCGATCCGGAAAACAGTTCACCGTCCCACCACACACTGCCGGCTTCCATCGCTTCACGCTCAGTGGCGGACAACGGTGGCAGCACTTTTTTGAAGAAAGTAAACGCTTTATCACTAACCAGTGAACGACGTAATGAAGTTTGAGAGCTCATGATTCAGGTCCTTTTGTTGATCATGGTTGCACTCTTTTTACTGTTATTGTGCGACCAGAACGGGTTTTTACATTGCACCTCACGCACCGTGATACACCTGTCGCTGCGCTGAGTGGTTCAAATAAGCGGGACGCACCGCATCCTCGCTTGATGTGTTTTGATTGCCCTACTCCGCTTGTGACTCCGTCGCGAAGGCGAGCACTTGCCCCTGCTGTGCCATTGCTGCTGGCTTGGCGTTCATCCCTGCTGCTAGATACGGAATTAAGCGGTCAACGATCGCTTCGGTATCGAGGGTGCGACCAAAATCGTTTTCGGCAATATCACGCAACGCTTCGCTAGACGCCATGGTGAAAATCGCCGCCCCGAGGGTGAAGTGTAAATGCCAAAACACCGCCTCAGACGTCAGTGCGGGGCTGGCTTTGCGCACCGCTTGGTTAAACAGCGACAGTACGTGTTCGTAACGGGTGGTGATAAACCAACGTAAATGGCCTTGTACATCGGTATAACCGCGGCCAATCAGCTGCATAAAGGTGGCTGCGCCATGTGGCCGATACGCGTCAAGCGCAAGTACTGGCTGTTTTGCGCATGAGAATACTTGCTCCATCGTGCAATCTGGTCGTACTAAGAGCGCTTGTAGCTGCTCACCGAGCGCTGGCATAAACGCTTCGAGGTAGCGTCCGAGCACCGCCCGCACCAGTGACTTTTTGTCGCCAAAGTGATAGTTCACTGAGGCAAGGTTGACGCCAGCCTTGCTGGTAATCGTGCGTAATGACGTTTCTTTAAACCCGTGCTCGGCGAAGAGCTGCTCCGCGGCATCCAGAATTTTTGCTTTGGTGTCGCCTCGTCCTGCCATTGTTCATTCACCTGTATTAAACGCTTGTTTAACTTTATACCCAGACATGAATTTTAACAAGCCTGAAACACACACGCATCGCATGAGTAACATCACATTATTGAGTGATTTCACCGAGACAGACATCGGGTGGCTTTACACCAGCGTTTGCAGAGTGACCGTATATTGTTTGGTAAATAATGATGACGTTTTGCACGCTTGGCTGACTATGTAACGCGTTGAATAAAAATGGCTAAGCAACCCGCTCAGGCACTGCCCCAGCCATGGCTGCGCTTTTTTTGAACAAAAGTGGGAACCCATTCGCATTTCTGGTAGTCACACCTTGTGCCACTGCTTTTTCTAGAAGACTTTTCTTCTATGCCCACTCGCCACTTGCTTGTGGGCTTTTTTATGCACTTGCTCCCAAGTTTTGACTTTTCTTGTCGCCATTACGCCAATTCATTCTGCCTCGCTGTACAGTGTGCACGCATTTAGTGACAACGGGCTTGATTACGCGATATGGAATCCTTACTCCTCTTGGTGTTTGTCGCCAGTTTGGTGATGCTCATTGGTGGCATTTGTGGCCTCTCGGCCCTATTCAAAGTTAACGCACTCAACCGAGAGCTCTCGGAGGTGCGCCATACCCTTTCCCAGTTACAATCGCAAATGGCCGCGCACGCTGACGCGATGCCGACGTCTACTCATGCCAACCACACGGCTGAAGCTGATACGGAGCCGGCTGAGTCTGGCCGCGATACAGACGCTGCTATGCTATCGAGTGATAGCCACCCATTAACGCAGGAAGCGCTCACCACATCGACCCGGCATGCGCCATCTAACACAGAGCCCAGTGATGCAGAGCCGGTCGCCATCAACGCTGCCCATACTGCCTCTGACGCGCAACCATCAGGCGATAACCGTCATCGTCTCGCTTGGCTTGAACGCGCGAAACAACAGTGGCTGGTTTGGAGTGGCGCCGGTATTTTTACCCTCGGCGGACTTTTCTTAGTTTCCTATCTGATCAGCGAAGGTTATTTTCCTCCTCTGGCCCGTCTTGGCTTGGGAGCGCTGTTTGGCGTCGGCTTAATTATTGGCAGTGAATGGCTGCACGATAAGTTGCGCCGTTATACGCAAATTGATTGGCCGAGCTATGTCCCCGCGGCCATTGCGAGTGCGGGCTTTATCAGCTTGTTTGGCCTGACCTTGATGGCAGCGACGCCCTATCAGTTTATTTCCGAGCCAGTGGCCGTTGTGATGCTGGCGCTGATCTCACTCGCTGCGACCTTCTACGGGCTTAGATTTGGTCCGTTACTGACCGTGGTCGGGCTCATCGGTGCGTATGGCGCGCCATTGTTCTCTACCAGTGCCACCCCCAGCTACGAGTTGCTCGCCTGTTATTTCTTACTCGTCGCTGCCGCCATCACCTATGTGGCTCAGCGCGTCGAGCGCCGATGGCTATGGTATAGCTTGTGGGGGATGCACCTTGCTTGGCTGTTTGCTTTTGCCCATTTTTCGGTGCCATTGCTTATCGTCACCGGGTTTGCTGTCGGCTCGGTCTACGTGCTGATTGCCGTACCCAAATTAGGTTGGTTGCTTAAACCAACATCTGATGCGCCACTGTCTTGGCGTACCCTTGTCGATATTCGAACTTGGCACCATCACGCACTCGACACTTGGCTGATGCTGGCGATTATGTTTATTGCCTCCACCGCAGCGTTTTCTTTACCGCTCACGGTCGGGGTGCCATTGGTGGCCGCGTTGGTGGCATGGCTTTATCTCGCGCCGCTTTTCTCCGCTCGCTGGGATGCGTGGCCGGTGCTGGGCTTAGCTTGGGTCGCTCTCTGGTTATGGTTCGGTGATCTTGCCCGCGACCCGCTTGCCCAACAGGTTGGCTTGGGGATGGGTGTCATTACCCTGCTCTATGGCTTAGCCCTAGGTAAACGGTCACCACAACGTATCCATTTTATCTGGCTAGCGTGCCTGGCCACGCCCTTTATGGTGAGCCTCAACGCAATGGTCACAGGCGCGTTTTGGGGGGGAACGCTTGCGTACGCCTCTAGCGCATCGTTATGGGCAGCTTGCCTCGCCGGTGGTGGCGCGGTGTTAGCGGCCTATACGCGTCATTTTAAAGGTAACGATCAGGCCCATGTTCTGGCACGATTGAGCCTGTGGTGTGGCGTCAATGCCCACCTGGCGCTCGCGTTAACGTTGCTGCTGAGCGATTACGCCCTAACCTTGGCGTTGACCGCGCAAGCCGTGATGATGCTTTGGCTTACCCATCAATACCGGATAGCGCTCGCCAATTGGGTGATCAAAGCACTGATCAGCGTGGTGCTCGCACGCGCGACCTTGTTATTGCTCGCCACCCATCATATGACATCACTGCCAGACACGTTATGGCTTTATCCGTCGCTTGGGCTGTTGATTTATGTTGGTCAGCGCTGGGTACAAAACCACACACTGCCCGCTTGGCTCACTGGCGCGCAACTGCAACTCGCTGCGCTGTGGCTAACCAGTGCATCACTGTGGCTCTGTGATCTTCAAGGACTGACCAGCGTGATGCACTCGGTTTCGGGCGCAGTGGTCATGAGCATGAACTGGTTATTATTGGCGTGTGTGTATCTTTATCGTGCTCGCGCCGCGCAGACGTTCGCGTTTTTGTACCGTATCGGAGGGATCGCCCTCTTAACCTTAAGTACACTCATCCAGTTTGTTCTCTTTTTCGAGCATAATCCTTACATTGAGACGGTCTCGATTGGAGACTCGCCACTTACCAGTTTGCTCTGGCCTTGGTGGGGTGTTCCCTTACTGGCTTGCGTGTGGTTGGCGAAATGGGGGTATCCATCGCTCCCCGTGCCAAAAGCCCGAGTGCAAACAGCGGCCAGCACCTGTGCCGCGGTGTTTGGTTTTTTGCTGGTTAACGGTTTGATCCGTCAGGCTTGGCAAGGCGATACCATTGCCCTGGCACAACTAACCTCACATGCAGAGCTGTATACCTACTCATTAGTATGGTTGGCAATAGGGAGTTTGAGCTTGCTCGGTGGCTACTGGCAGCAATCGGTACGCATGCAGCAGGGCGCAATGGCGGTGTTGGCGCTAGTGATCCTGAAAGTGTTCCTGGTTGATATGGCAAGCTTAGAGGGACTGATGCGAGCATTGTCCTTTATTGGCCTTGGGCTTTGCTTGGTGGCGTTGGGTGGATTGTTCCAATGGCTCAAGCAACGGCAATGGGCCGCCTAGTCCGACGTCGGTGACACGCCAGGCCACCAACCTGTGTTGCAATAGAGTGAGATGGCGGCATAAATTGCCGCCATTTATGAGACAAACATCACACCTGTGTCGCCTATTGAATAAAAATCGCGACTTTTTTTAATTTGTAGGAACTTCTTTAAATTCGCCCAGTCCTAATGGGTGCATCGGTAAGAAATGCCTTATCCCCCTCAGAACGTGAGGGAGCATGATTCATCTTTCTTTCCGACCTGCTGCTGCTTTTTCTACTTACTTTAGAGTTTGTTTGTCTCTACCTTTATTTTTGCCCACCTTGTGTGGGCTTTTTTTATTTTGGGGCCGGGTCGTCCGAAGTCACCTGACCGTCGGCGATCATTTGATACGGTGAGGCATAGCGTAAGTTCAGCCCTAGTTGCGCCAGCGTCTGCGAGGCATCAATCCATTTACCATCGCCAGCACTTGGCTGATACTCAGGCGGTGTCAAACCCATTTCACGCGCTGCCCAGCCGTAGTACACACTTTTCGCTGGGTGTAGTTCCGCGCACAGATGAAAGGTATGACCCCATTGACGCTGATGAATAATCGCACTGATCGCCGCCATCACGTCACTGCGGTGGATCAAGTTTACCGGCTCATTGCCGCCTGATAAGCCTTGTCGACCCGCGAGCATGGTTGAAGGATGACGCGTACCGCCAATCAACCCCGCGAGCCGCATGATTGTTCCTTTCTCTCCATACGTTTCGCGCAGATGCGCTTCGATATGTTCGTGTGCTTTGCCTGACGCCGTGGTGGCGGCGGTCGCAGTGTGCTCGGTCACCTGCCCTTGAAGCTCCCCGTATACAGAGGTGGTGCTGATAAAGAGCACATGCTCAACACCTGCTTGGGCCAGGCGGTCGATAAACGCGCACATGGCATCGCGGTATAAATCAAAATCGGCGTGGCGACGCCCCGCCGCGATATTGATCACCACGATGTCAGCCTCAAGCAATGGGGCAGCCTGATGGTAATCTGGCGACATCACATCAAACGGCACCACGGTGGTCGCCAGCGTCTCGCTCAAAGCTTGCGCCGAGGCTGGCTCACGTTTGGTCCCCACCACGTGGTGTCCAGCGCCAAGTAGGTGTGACGCCAGCGGTTGACCCAACCAACCACATCCACAAATTCCGACTTTCAATCCTGACACACGCGCTCCTTATGATTACGTAATTATTTTTCAATGTAATGGTTAACACTTCCCATTTCGGCTGATTTTTGACCATTTATTTATTTCGCGCTGTAAATATATTCCTTAATTATGTAAGGAAATAACTAAAAGCGTGAATGGTGACAAAGTTTTTATGCTCAGATAGTCATAATAATGTCATTACAATCCGCGAGACGATAGACTATCTGTTACTAAACGGCAGTCAAAAGCCGTGGTGAATGACGCACTTAACACTTCATTGATGCTCGCTCCCATCGAGCGACAGTTTTTTAACTTCGGTCTTGAACGTAAGCGGTAACTCAGATGAATACTCTGGAAAAAATACAAAAAAATCTTGAAAACTTCAGCAAATCTGAAAGAAAAGTTGCTGAAATCATTGTCGCCTCTCCTCAAACCGCTATTCACTCGAGTATTGCGACTTTGGCAAAGATGGCTGATGTGAGTGAGCCAACGGTTAACCGTTTTTGTCGTCGCCTAGACACCAAAGGCTTCCCGGACTTTAAACTTCACTTGGCACAAAGCTTGGCCAACGGCACCCCGTATGTGAACCGCAACGTTGAAGAGAACGATGGTGCGGATGCTTACACGGCAAAGATTTTTGAGTCAACCATGGCCTGTTTGGATGTGGCGAAAAACAGCATCGACACGCACCAAATTAACCGCGCAGTCGACATGCTAACCCAAGCGAAAAAAATCGCCTTTTTCGGGCTGGGCGCCTCGGCATCGGTGGCGCATGACGCGCAAAACAAGTTCTTCCGGTTTAACATTCCAGTGGTGTGCTTTAACGACATCGTGATGCAACGGATGAGCTGTATTAACTGTAATGACGGTGATGTGGTGGTGATGATTTCACACACAGGGCGTACCAAAAGTTTGGTTGATGTCGCTAACTTAGCGCGCGAAAACGGTGCCACTGTTATTGGCATCACCCAGCGCGACTCGCCGCTAGATAAAGTGTGTTCACATACCATTCAGCTCGACGTGCCAGAAGATACCGATGAATACATGCCAATGGCCAGCCGTGTCGTGCAAATGACGGTGATCGATGTGCTGGCGACAGGTTTCACGCTTCGCCGTGGGCCTGGATTTAGAGATAACTTGAAGCGTGTCAAAGAAGCGATTCGTGATTCACGCTTTCATAAAGAATCCCTGACCTAACTAAAAGGAGTGCGTTGGCACTCCTTTTTTGTGTCATCTTTTCGACGTTTTTGATGCGCTACACTGGTGTCAGCACCTCGTCGAATCCACGACTTGGCGGTGATGTTGCCCTCTCTGCTTTATCCCTTAAAACATCACCCTGTATATAGGAGTTAATCATGTCTGCAAAACTGAGAAGAACGAAGATTGTTACCACCCTAGGGCCTGCCACCGACAAAGACAGTGTATTGGAATCGATTATTGCCGCCGGTGCTAACGTCGTTCGCCTTAACTTCTCTCACGGCAGTGCGGAAGACCACATTAAACGCGCCGAACAAGTGCGCGCAATTGCAGCGAAACTTGGCCGTCACGTGGGTATTTTGGGTGATTTACAAGGCCCTAAAATCCGTGTTTCTACCTTTAAAGATGGCGCAATTACCTTGGCGGTGGGTGATAAATTCACGTTAGATGGCGAGCTCTCGCCTGGCATGGGCGACCAAGACGCAGTCGGCCTTGATTATAAGGCCCTGCCTCAAGACGTCACCAATGGCGATATTCTGCTGCTCGATGATGGCCGCGTACAGCTCAAGGTACTGGCGGTTGAAGGGGCCAAAGTGCATACCGAAGTCACGGTAGGCGGTAAGCTCTCCAACAATAAAGGGATCAACAAAAAAGGCGGTGGCCTGTCTGCCCCTGCGCTGACCGAAAAAGACAAGCAAGACATTCTGACTGCCGCCAAAATTGGCGTCGACTTCTTAGCGATTTCCTTCCCGCGCAACGGCCAAGATATGCACTATGCCCGCTCTTTAGCGCGCGACGCTGGCTTGGATGCGCGTTTGGTGGCCAAAGTCGAACGCGCCGAAACCGTGGTCAGTGATGAAAGTATTGATGACATTATTGAAGCGTCTGACGTGGTGATGGTCGCGCGCGGTGATCTTGGCGTAGAGATTGGCGACCCAGAGTTGGTTGGGGTACAAAAGCAACTCATTCGCCGCGCCCGCAGCATGAACCGTTTGGTGATCACTGCCACCCAGATGATGGAATCAATGATAACCGCACCAATGCCCACCCGTGCAGAGGTCATGGACGTGGCCAATGCCGTGCTCGATGGTACCGATGCGGTGATGCTATCAGCAGAAACAGCCGCGGGTCAGTATCCACTGGAGACGGTACGCTCAATGGCCGAAGTCTGTATCGGTGCTGAGAAGATGCCGTCGGTCAATATCTCAAACCACCGTCTCGACCGTCAGTTTGATAGCCAAGAAGAAACAGTCTCTATGGCCACCATGTATGCGGCGAACCATATGCAAGGGGTGAAAGCCATGGTG
This sequence comes from Salinivibrio kushneri, assembly GCF_027286325.1. NCBI lineage: Bacteria > Pseudomonadati > Pseudomonadota > Gammaproteobacteria > Vibrionales > Vibrionaceae > Salinivibrio > Salinivibrio kushneri. The sequence continues at coordinate 1,039,535 of NZ_CP114588.1, read as the reverse complement.
TCACTGACCGAATCTGGCCGTACGGCCTTGATGATGTCACGCATCTCATCCGGTAAGCCCATTTTTGCGTTATCTCGTCATGAACACACGCTTAACCGCGCCGCCCTCTATCGTGGTGTTACGCCGGTGTATTTTGACAGTGACAGCGGTGCCGGCCTGCAAGTGGCAGAGCGCGCCCTACAAACCTTAAAAGAAGGTGGCTTTTTGGCCGAGGGAGACCAGGTGATCATGACCCAAGGCGATCAGATGGAAGTGATTGGCTCTACCAACACCATGCGTGTGCTGACAGTGAAATAATCGTGCTCTCACGTCTGCAATGTAAATAACGCGCGGACAAAGCGCACACTAGAAAGCAAAAGGCGACCTAACTGGGTCGCCTTTTGTATTTGTCGTTGAGGGCTACTACTGCCACAGTGAGACGCTCGCAGGTCAGGCTGGTTTAGGTTGCCAGTGCGGGTTGATATGCGCCATTAAGAGGTGATCCTCCCATTGGCCATTGATCAACAAATAATCGCGCGCTCGCCCCTCATGTTCAAAGCCGACCGCCTCCAACACCTTGGCACTACGCTGATTACATGGCATGTAGGAAGCGCACACACGATGGATGTGAACGTTATCGAAAAGCCACTGATTAGTCGCGGCAAGCGCCCGACGCATGATCCCTTGTCCTTGCGCCGCTTCATCAAGCGAATAGCCCACGGTGCACGAATGAGACGGATATTGCATGATGCTGGTATATGAGATCACCCCTAGCACCTGAGGTGAGTCTTGCTTGGCAATCAAAAAGTAATACGCCAGCTGATGCTTTTGTAGCTCCATCAGTTGCAATACCCGCCGTTTCCACCCTTGTTCGGTGTAAAAGCCCGCCGCACGTTCAGGCTCCCAAGGAGCGAGAAAATCGCGATTGCGCTGAAAGTACTGCACCACCCGGGTTACGTCTTCGTGGCTGATGGCATCAATGCGCAGCTCATCAACGGACAAACACGGGAAGTGGCTTACTGACGGCTGGTACATACTGGCTTCCTGCATCGGTTTACTTTTTACCAATCCCATAGTCGCGCAGTTTGTTAGCTATTGCGGTGTGCGAGACATCCAATCGCTTGGCCAGCTTGCGCGTTGAAGGATAGCTTCGATACAGGTTGTGTAAAATCCCCGATTCATAACGCTTCATGATTTCATCCAATGAGCCATCCATCGACTCTTCACTCATAAACTGGGTGTTTTCGATCTCGGGCAGTTGAACGTCATCGATGGTCATCACTTCTGCATCGATTTGCGTCATCGCATGAAGCAACACATTGCGTAACTGGCGAATATTACCCGGCCACGCGTAATGCGTCAGATAATCAGCCAATGCTTCGTCGATACGCGGCTTGGATTGCCCTAAGTCGGCGGCAAATTGTTTGATAAACAACTCCGCCAGTGGCATCACATCGGCCGTTCGCTCTCTAAGTGGTGGCACTGTTAGCGATAACACATTAAGACGATAGAAGAGATCTTCACGGAACTGATGCGCGGCCACCAGCTCGGGCAAGTTTTTCTGGGTCGAACAAATGACACGCACATCCACCTGCATCTCGCGTTCTTCGCCGACACGACGGAAGGTTCCGTCTTGCATAAAGCGCAACAGCTTCACTTGTAAGTGGCGACTCATTTCGCCCACTTCGTATAAAAACACGGTGCCGCCATCCGCTTGCTCTAAGATTCCTTTTTTGGCGCTACCGCCCTCTTCAGCTGCCGCCATGCCGAACAATTCGGTCTCGGCAGCGTTATCTGGCATAGACACGCAGTTAACAAGTAGGAAGGGCTTATCCGCGCGCAAGGAGTGACGGTGGCAGGCACGCGCTATCATTTCTTTGCCCGTGCCTGTTTCGCCTTGCACTAACAGCGGCGCATCCAACATCGCCAACTTTTTCGCCTGGCTAATGAGCTGTTTAAACTTGTTGGACTGGCCAACAAGGTGATCAAAGCCATGATCGCTCGGGGTACGGAACACGGTTTGTGGCGTGTTATTCATCGCCACCTGCTTGAGCTGTACCACCGCGCTCACCAACACGGGTTGCTCACTTTCATCATTAATATGCACAGGCATCACTTCCATCAGGAAGTCGAGCCCGGCCATCACCACCATACGGCAGCTTTGGCTGGCCTCTTCTTTTTCTAGCCAATGAGCAAACTGAAAGTCAGGAAACACGCTGTTGGCATGTTCATCGATAAGTTGGTGTTCGCTCGAGCCAATCAAGTCTTGCGCCGCTTTATTGGCCATATCGATGTAACCATCGAGGTTAATCGACACCACTGGATCGGTGAGGCTTTCGACCAAGGCGCGCAACTCTTTATGTTCACGCTCAGCCGGCAAGAACTGTACTTTGCGTACGTCGGTGACCCCAGAAATCAGTCGGATTTCTGACATCAACTGGCTAAAGGCGTCGAATTCAATTTCCGGACAGTTGAGGTATATGATCCCGACCTGGTCGATTTCAATACCCCGTAAGTCGATGTCGCGGCGCACCAGAATATCGAGGAGTTCGCGGGTAAGCCCGATCCTATCTTCACAACAGACTTTCAGTCTCATAATGGATTCCTGTAACTTGACAGTGATACCCAATACCGGCAGCAAGCCTTTTTGCGATGAGTACCCTAAAACTCTGCCCGCTTCAACGGGTTACTGAAGCATTCATCGTCGCGGCTGCATGCGCTGCATTAGCTGTCAGGATAAGTTGACACTGAAGCGGAGTTTGAGCGGGTTGGGGGGAACAGTCAAGCCCTGATGCGATTTTTGCCTTACGCCGTCACGTTTGTAGCACAGAGAACACGCAATTAACTTACTGATTATTCAATGAATATGAGCGTGACTGGTGGACTTACCTCCCAGCCACGCTGCTGGCGTGGATTATGACGCGTCTTGTTGGCGCTTGCCCGCCAGGCGTTTGATTAGCTCACGGCGAAGCTGCGACAGGCTGGGTGCCGCTTGACCGTGCCACGGCAATGGTCGCATCAATGTCATGGTTTTTAGCCCTAACCGCGCGGTGAGCAGGCCAATACCTAGCCCTTGGGCAACACGGCCTGATACTCGACCCGCAATATTCACCGACAGCACATCAAACCCCACGTCGGTCATCGCCTCACTGGCACCCGCCAGCGCCATGTTAGTGAGCACCATTTTTAGTAGGCGAAAACGCGCTTTGACGCCCAGCTGAATGCCGTAAATCTGCGCGATACGCGTCATCAAGTGAAAATTGCGCCACGCCACCAGCAGCATATCCGCTACCGCCAGCGGGCTGACCGCCACCATGAGTGCCGCCTCTTGCGCGTGCTTGGTCACCAAGGTACGCGCCGCTCTATCTTGCGCGCTGAGCACTTGCTGCTCATAGAGGCTCAGAATTTCACTGTCATTATGCGTGGCCGCCAATTGCTGCTGCCAGTTGGCAAAGGCTGTCGTTTGCGACTGCCCGGTTTGCTCAGCCAATTGCTGACAAAACCGTTCTCCTTGCCCCACCGCATCACTGCTTAGCAGCTGCTCTGCTTGTTCTCTTACGGCTTCACGCTCAACCAAGCGGCGCATCGCCCGCCACTCTTTGCCTAGCATCACCAGCCCAGTGGTGGCAAACGCGACTAGCAGGCCTTGCCAACCTAGGCTCAGCCAATCTCGCGCTAGCCAGCTTTGGTACACGCTGTCCGCTGATTGCCACACCGCGAGTAATACGGTCACCAATAGCAAAAACGGCCACACGCGGCGACGTTTACGTGGTGTTGGCATTAGGGTCGCTTCAAGTTCCGCATCCCACTCTTCACTCGGCGCAGGAGTAAAATCGGTTTCCGATTGGAACTGAATACCTTGTTGTATTCGGCTTTCCGTATCGCGTTCTACGTCCACATCCTGTGCGAAAGTTTGCTTTGGCTTGTATTGCGTCATCGCGCTCTCACTTATCGAAATTTATCACCCAGCAAGTAATCCAGTGCCTTATCCATACGAATATGAGGCAACGGCGCATCCAGTGGCGCTTGCTGAGGACGGAAAGAAGGAAAGTCAAACCCTTGTGCTTGCCAAAATGCCTCGTCAGGGAGCTGCGCCGGCACATCACCAGGGTATAGAGTCACCGGAGAGTTGTCTGCAAGAAAGCCTTTTAGCGCACTCTGGTTTTCTCCTTTTACCGAGACATAACCTGGTGTGGTGGCTTCAATCGCAGCAACACTTTGGCAACGCATATCAATGCCCTCAAACGCCGCCTGCTGCCACGCCTGATGAACGATTTGTTGCAGCAAGCTCACCATGTTCGGGTGTTGTTCCGGCGTAACGTGATCGGCTTTGGTCGCTGCAAACAACACCTTATCAATCCGCGGTGAAAATAGCCGTTTCATCAGCCCTGATTTGCCATATTTAAAGCTTTGCATCAGCTGCTCAACGGCAAGACGCATATCATGAAATGCCGCCGGCCCCGCATTCAGGGGCTGCAACGTATCCACTAGGATCACTTGCCGGTCTATTTTGGCAAAGTGCTCGCGGTAGAACTTGGCGACCACGTGCTCGCAATAATAGTCGTAGCGCGCTTTTAGCACGCCGTAATTCGACTCTTTTCCGGCTTTGGCTAGGTCTTGTTCATCTTGACGACCAACCCATGGGAAGAACTGCACCACAGGCGCGCCCGCGAGCTCACCAGGAAGTACAAATCGACCTGGCTGCACCCAGTGCAAGCCCCCGTGTGCTTTACACTGATGCAAAAACGCGGTGTAGTCTTCGGCAATTTCCGCCAGCATTTTTTCATCAGCTGGGGCAAATGGGTCAAGCGCCGCTGCTTTGGTTGTCCAGGTGGAAGCCAGTTCGCCCCGGCGACCGGTGAGTAGCCCAGCTTGTTTCGCTGACCATTGCGAGTAGGTGTGACTTAACAAGGGTAAATCGAGCAGCCACTCTCCCGGATAATCGACGATATCCACATATAGCGTGGCCATTTCATTGATTGCTCTCAGTGCCGCCGACTGGGGTCGATAACGCACCGCGAGGCGTACTTCACTGACATCACGTGTCGGTGACGGCCATTCCGGCGGGGTTTGATGAAGCGCTTGCATGGCACTGTCGTAATCAAACGCTGGCAGGTGCATGTGCGGGTGGGGTTCACGACGGGCACCCAGCCCCCGCCCCTGTTGCACCAATGACATCAGCGGTAAATTCGGCTCGGTGCCCAAATGCGTCAGTTGATTAATGAGAGAAGTAATAAAAGCGGTTTTACCCGCACGAGAAAGACCGGTTACCGCGAGGCGAACATGACGGTCAGCCCCACGGCTCACCCACTGCTTCACTCGCCTTTTCACTGATGGCATAGCTTAATAGCGCTCCTAGTTGGCCAAGCTGCCCGACAGGGGCAGCGAGGTTAGAGTTTTTTGAAGGCTTGGTCGACGTTAAAGGTCGATGAGGTCACATACGCTTCCATGTGCGTCACTTTATCTTCCATTTGGCTAAACTCACGGTCGAGATCGGCAATCAATTGGCTCGCTGACTTTCCTGACTGCCACGGCTTTTGCTTGACTTGATGCTCATGCTGCGCCGCACTTGGCTCCGCGTTTACCTCTGGCGGCTTTTTATCCAGGATCAATACCGCGGCGATGTAGGCAACCACCACAAAAAAACCAAAACCGAGCAAGAAAGCCGAGACCGTCAGTATACGTACCAACCAGGTTTCCATACCAAAGTGATTGGCAAGCCCAGCGCACACACCGGCGATGCGGCCATTTTCTGGGTCTCTGTACAAGGTTCCACTCATGCGCGCTGCCTCCAATGTGGCGCCTCAGCATCGAGTAAGCGCTCTAGGTTATCTACGCGTGATTGCAGCTTTTCTGCACGTTGCGCCAGCTGTTGTAAGGTCTCGTAATCTTGCCCACTTAGGCCTTGCGCCACCTGACGCTTGCTGCGGTAATGCAAGAACAGCCACAGCGGGGCGACAAACAGCAGAAAAATCGCCAGTGGGAAACCGAGAAATAGTGATGACATGTCCGCTCCTTGTGGTATCGGTTACGATTGGTTGTCTTTCATTTTGGCTTTTAAAGACGCCAGCTCTTTTTCAATCTCATCCTGCGCTTGCAGATCGGCAAACTCATCTTCCAGGCCTTTACCCTTGCCGACTTGATAACTGTCCGCTTCTGCTTCAAGTTCGTCAATGCGACGCTCATATTGTTCAAATTTCGCCATCGCTTCATCGGCGCGGCCACTGCCAAGGTGGCGACGTACATCGCGACGATTACCCGCAGTTTCACGACGAATTGTCAGTGATTGCTGACGTGCGCGTGTCTCACTGAGTTTGGTTTCTAATGCCGCAATTTCGCCGGCAAGCTTCTCTACGCTTTCATTAATCAGCGACAACTCTTCATCCAGCGCGACTTTAACATCATGCGCTTTTTGCTTTTCGATTAAAGCGGCCCGCGCTAAGTCTTCACGATCTTTTTGCAACGCCAATGAGGCTTTGTCCTGCCACTCTTGGATTTGACGTTCAATGTTTTCAATTTTACGCGCCACTTCTTTTTTATCGGCCAGCGCTTTGGCGGAAGAGGTACGTACCTCTACCAAGGTGTCCTCCATTTCTTGGATGATCAAGCGGATCATTTTTTGTGGATCTTCTGCCTTATCCAACAAGGCGTTGACGTTAGCATTCACAATATCAGCAAAACGCGAAAAAATTCCCATCATAGACTCCTTAATACGCTTCCTCGTTGATGAGCCCTGGAGTTAAGGCCAATGGCGCATTAACCCGTGGTACTCGGCTCTGACACATTCAATCTATCCAAATCCCATGCCAACTTTTAATACCTTTATTTTCATATAGTTAAAACACGTTGCGTTGTTATGCTAAACGCGCCATGATGAAGAAAACCACTATTTGGTAAAAATCGCCATGCGTGAACAAGACAATCTATTGGGTGAATCGGACCGTTTTCTGGCCGTGTTGGATCATGTCAGCCAACTGGCACCACTTAATCGCCCTGTTCTGATTATGGGTGAGCGTGGAACAGGGAAAGAGTTGATTGCACAGCGCCTGCATTATCTCTCCGCCCGTTGGTCACAACCGCTAGTGAGCTTAAACTGTGCGGCGCTCAGCGAAGGATTGATAGACTCAGAGTTATTCGGGCATGAAGCTGGGGCCTTTACCAGCGCCAAAGGCCGACATGCGGGGCGTTTTGAGCGAGCTGAAGGCGGCACTTTGTTTTTGGACGAGATAGCCACCGCCCCACTCGGCGTGCAGGAAAAGCTGCTGCGGGTGATTGAATATGGCGAATACGAGCGTGTTGGCGGCACATCTCCCCTGCGTGCCGATGTGCGTCTTATCTGTGCCACCAATGAAGATTTACCTGGACTGGCACATGAGAACCGCTTTCGACCCGACTTGCTTGATCGGCTCGCGTTCGATGTCATCCACCTTCCCCCTCTTCGTGAGCGCCAGCAAGATATTTTGTTGTTAGCTGAGCACTTCGCGATGAAAATGGCGGTGGAGCTTGGCTATTCTTTGTTTGCTGGCTTTTCGGCACAGGCTCAATCTCAGCTGCTGGCTCACACGTGGCCGGGGAATGTGCGTGAGTTAAAGAATGCCGTCGAACGAGCGCTCTCCCGTCATAATGATCCCAACACACCCATCGACACGATTTGTTTAGACCCTTTTTCACCGCCTTGGCAGCGGGCTTATTCTGCTGTCACTGCGACTACCGAGGCCGACTCGCTGCCCTCTCTGCCCCTTGACCTCCGTCAATGGCAAAGCACTCAAGAACGCGATTTGGTCACAGCGGCGCTGTCGCAGGCCAACTATCATCAGAGAAAGGCCGCGCAGTTACTTGGCCTAAGCTACCATCAATTTAGGGGACTGCTGCGAAAACATAACCTGGGGCAACACGACGCGCATGACCAGACGCGCTGAGTGTACGGACACAGGTACACCCCTTATGCAAAGAAACACCAGATAGCCCCTACTTTGCTTGGTGGTAAAGCCGTTTCGGTGGTAGATTACGGGGTTTACTTTGATAGCTGATTTTACTTGGTTTATGCGCGTTTTTTTCCAGTTTTTGATCCTGGGGGTGAGTGGTCTGCTCCTTGCAGGTTGTGACGCTGCCAGCGATCAACGTGCGGCCGACAATCGTGGCTTTGTGTTTTGTGGCCCTGGCCAGCCGAACACCTTTAATCCTCAGTTGACCGATGGCGGCCTCACGGCTGATACCTTGTCGAGTCAGCTTTATGATCGTTTGCTACGGCTGAACCCGAAGACCTACCAACCCGAGGCGATGCTAGCAAAAAGCTGGAAGGTGAGTGATGATGGTAAAACTTACACCTTCTCTCTTCGCCGTGGTGTCGCTTTCCACCGCAGCACCAAGTTTACGCCATCACGCTACTTGAACGCCGACGATGTGGTGTTTTCCTTCCGCCGCCTCATCGACCCTCGTCACCCGTTTCATCACCTCTCTGGTGGCCAATATCCATGGTTCGATAGCATGGACTTTGATGGCTTGGTGACCGAGGTGAAAGCGCTTGATACCTATCGTGTGCAATTCACGCTTTCTCGACCCGATGTGTCCTTTCTGTCGACCCTTGCCACCAACTTTTCAGTGATCCTATCAAAAGAATATGGCAACCAATTGCTGGATGAAGGCAAACCCGAGCAACTTGATACCTACCCAGTTGGCACCGGCCCGTTTGCTTTAGCTGAGTATCAGCCGCGTGAGTTTATTCGACTACGCCGCCATTGGCAGTACTGGCAAGGCCCTGCCCCCATGGAGCAAGTAGTCTTTGATGTCTCAACACGTGGCACAGGGACGCTTGCGAAAATGCTGACCGGCGAGTGTGATGTACTGGCCTCCCCGGTTGCCAGCCAGCTGCCTGTGGTCGTGGGCGATGAGCGCTTTAGTTTGTCGTCGCAAACAGGGATGAATGTGGCTTTTATTGCGCTTAATACTCGTCATCCTGCGCTTTCGGAAGTGGAAGTGCGTCAAGCGATTAATCTTGCCATTGACCGAGGGGCGCTGCTCAGTTCGGTCTATTATGGCACCGGCGCGCCTGCCACCAGCTTACTGCCACCCATGTCATGGGCCTATGATCCCAATCGAAAAACCCAGCATGACCCCAAATTGGCCGCGGCATTACTTGCCAAAGCAGGGTATCGACATGGGTTCAGTGTTGACTTAACCGTGCCGCTTAAACCCACCGCGTTTAACCCCAGCCCACGTAAAACCGCGGAACTGATCCAAGCGGATTTGGGAGAAATTGGTATCGACGTCAATATCATTCCGGAGAAAACCGTCAATCGCACGTCCATTCGTCAAGGTGGTGACAGCCACGATATGGTGTTAACTGGCTGGGTCGCCGATAATGGCGATCCTGATACCTTCTTACGTCCTTTGCTTACCTGCAACGCGAAGTTTACTGGCTGGAACATCTCAAACTGGTGTAACCGCTTTTTTGACCAAACGCTGAATCAGGCAATTGCCACGGATAAGATAGCCGAGCGCAAGGCGTTATATCAGGAAGCCCAAACCATCCTCGACCGTCGCATGCCCGTCATCCCGCTCGCCCACGGTATTCAGCACCAAGTGCGTGACGCTAGCCTGACAGGACTGACAATGACGCCCTTTGGTGCCGACAGTTTCGCCGATGTGTCGCGGGAGCGCTAACCTATGCTGATTTATACGTTACGACGCCTCAACTTATTCTTAATCACCCTAGTGATCCTCACCTTGGTCGCCTACAACATTATGTTGCTGGCACCCAATTCAAATTGGCACCAATTCGATTACTGGATAGGCTGGATTTACTACATTCGCCAATTACTTGATGGAAACCTCGGCTTAGCCGCCAATGGCTCGCCGGTTGTTGAGACACTGGCGCATGTGGCGCCCGCGACCTTGGAGCTTTGCTTTGCCGCGCTTTTTATCAGTTTGGTCGTAGGTGTGCCTTTGGGCACCATTGCTGGGATCCGCAGCCAAGGGCCGGCAGATAAGGTGATTTCTTCATTTGCGCTGGTGGTGTTCTCTATCCCAACATTCTGGTTGGCCATTTTGTTTATTATGGTGTTCTCACTCGACTTACAGTGGTTTCCAGTATCAGGCCGCTACAACCTTTTGTATGAGATCCCCCATATTTCCGGCTTTGCGCTGGTGGATTTGTGGTTGTCAGACTTACCGCTACAAGGCAAGGTCGCAACAGATATTATCCGCCACCTGGTATTACCGACCCTAACGCTTGCCGTGGTGCCCACCACCGAGATCATCAAAATGGTGCGCGACTCCATGGCCTATGTGATGCGGCAAAACTACATCAAAGCCGCCGCGACAAAGGGACTATCAAAAACGGAAATCGTGCTTCGTCACGGGATGAAAAACGCCATTCCACCCATCATTCCCAACTTTGGCCTGTTGGTTTCCACCATGGTGACCTTTGTGATCATCGTTGAGTCGGTATTTAACTGGCCTGGGATCGGGCGCTGGCTCCTCGATACTCTGATTGCTAAAGATTATGTGTCAGTACAAGGCGGTGTCTTGGTTATTGGTGGCTTTGTGTTACTGATTAATATCATCTCGGATGTATTAGGAGCCTTTATGAACCCGCTGGTAAGGAAAAAATGGTATGCCCTCAAATAGTGTTTATGTTGAACAGCATATCCCTACCCAATTCGAACGTACTTGGAATGCGTTTCGTCGTAATAAGCTTGCGGTGATTGGTTTTTGGTGCTTAGTCGGGCTCATCCTGGTCGCCTTGTTTGCGCCATTATTGGCACCTTGGAGCCCACAGCATCAGACCGGCCACTTACTGATGGCGCCCTCTTGGGTACAGTCAGGACAAATTGAGTACTTTTTAGGTACCGATGATCTGAGCCGCGATATGCTCTCGCGCTTGATTGCCGGCTCTCGGCTCACCTTTGGTTATGCACTGATGACCGCATTGGCCGCGTCACTTATCGGGGTCGCCATTGGCGTGCTAGCCGGGATGACCAAGGGGCTCAAATCGAGTGTATTAAACCATATTCTAGATAGTATCCTGTCTATTCCATCATTATTGTTGGCCATTATCGTGGTGGCGTTTTTAGGCGTGGGTGAAACCCAGGTGTTGCTCGCTATTTGGCTGTCACTGATCCCACGTATCATTCGCGCGGTGTATACCGCGGTGCATGATGAAATAGGAAAAGACTATATCATTGCCGCGCGCTTGGACGGTGCCAATGATTTTTATCTGCTTTACCATTCGATTCTGCCCAATATCGTCACGGTACTGAGTACCGAAATTACCCGCGCTATTTCGGTGGCGATTCTCGATGTGGCCGCACTCGGCTTTCTAGGCCTTGGAGCACAGCCACCAGCGCCAGAATGGGGTGCCATGTTAGGAGACTCTGTCGAGCTGATTTTCACTGCGCCGTGGACGGTCACTCTGCCCGGAATGGCGATTGCGTTCAGTGTGTTGGTTGTTAACCTAGTTGGTGAGGGGATCAGCCAAGCCATCAATGCAGGAACTGAATAATGCCGTTACTTGATATTCGACACCTGACCATAGAAATAGAAACCCCACAAGGCATGGTGAAAGCCGTCGATCGTATGAGTTTGACCATCAATGACGGTGAGATTCGTGGTTTGGTGGGGGAATCCGGCTCAGGCAAAAGCTTGGTGGCTAAAGCCATTTGCGGTGTGACCAAAGACCAGTGGCATGTGACCGCTGACCGATTACGCTTGGGTAATATCGACCTATTAGAGCTCCCCGCGCGTGAGCGTCGCCATGTGGTCGGCAAAGACATTGCGATGATTTTCCAAGAGCCCTCCACCTGTCTTGACCCATCCGAAGTAGTGGGTCATCAGCTCGAAGAAGCGATTCCGCCAGCTTCATTCTCGGGCAGTTGGTGGCAGCGCTTAAATTGGCGCAAACAACATTCGATTGCCTTGCTGCATAAAGTGGGCATCAAGGATCACAAGCGGGTGATGGAAAGCTATCCGTATGAGCTTACTGATGGCGAGTGTCAAAAAGTGATGATTGCGATGGCGATCGCTAACCGCCCTCGCCTATTGATTGCGGATGAACCTACGAATGATTTGGATCCCATTACCCAGGCGCAGATATTCCGTTTACTGAGTCGCACCAATCAGCTCTCCAATACCACCATATTGCTGATTAGTCATGACCTGACCTTGGTGACGCGTTGGGCCGACAGGATCACCGTGATGTATTGTGGCCAGTCGGTGGAATCGGGTAACCGCGAGCAAATTTTAACCACACCGCATCACCCTTATACCGATGCCTTGCTACGGACGATGCCTGATTTTAGTCGCGATATCCCCCACAAGAGCAAGCTAGAAACCTTGCCTGGCTCAATACCACCGCTACAGCATCTGCCCATCGGCTGTCGATTGGGCCCACGTTGCCCGTATGCACAGCGTAAATGTGTGGAAACCCCACACACGCAAAAAGTAAAAAATCATAAGTTTGCCTGTCATTTCCCACTCAACATGGAGAACAAGCATGGCCGCTCTTCTTGAAATTGATGGGCTAACCAAAGATTATCATCACCGCACTGGGTGGTTGAAAAAGCGTGTCACCCACGCGGTGAAGCCGGTGTCTTTCTCATTGGATGTTGGGGAAACCATTGCCTTTGTGGGCGAGAATGGCTCAGGGAAATCAACCCTAGCACGCATGATTGCGGGTGTTATCGAGCCGACCGCAGGGCAAATCCGGGTTAATGGCGAGACGCTGCGTTACAAAGACTACCAAACCCGCTGTAAATTGATTCGGATGATCTTTCAAGACCCGAATACCTCGCTCAACCCACGCAATCAGATCGGCCAGATCTTAGAAGGTCCCTTGCGGCGAAACACCAATATGACTCCGCAAGAGCGCGGCAAACGCATTAAGAACACCCTATTGCGCGTGGGCCTGCTCCCCGAGCACGCCTACTTTTATCCGCAAATGCTGGCGACTGGCCAAAAACAACGGGTATCGCTTGCACGAGCCTTAATTCTTCAACCCAGTGTGATTGTCGCTGATGAGGCCTTAAATGGCTTGGATATGTCCATGCGCTCGCAAATCATCAACTTGTTGTTGGAGCTACAAGATGAGATGGGGTTGTCTTACGTCTATGTGTCTCAGCATATGGGCGTGATTAAACACGTCACCGATAAATTGATGGTGATGCAAAAAGGTGACGTGGTAGAGGCCGGTAATACCGCGGATATTTTTGCCAACCCGCAACATAGTTTGACGCAAAGGCTGATTGACAGTCATTTTACCGCGCCTGTCCTAGACCGGCGCTCACGTAAATCAGCAGGCGCACGGCCATAGCCTGACTAAGAGCGGCACCGTTAGCCGCTCTTGTTTATGGCAACGTATCGCCTTAATCGATTAGCTATTTAATGATTGGTTGATCGCTGCCAGCACAGCGGCAGGATCGGCCGCCTGTGTCACTGGCCGGCCAATCACAAGATAGTCAGAGCCCGCTTGCACTGCTTCTTTTGGCGTCATCACGCGGCGTTGATCGCCTTGGTCACTGCCGGCTGGACGAATCCCCGGAGTAATCAATTTAAACCCATCTCCACACTCGGCCTTCAATAGACTAGCTTCATGTGCAGAGCACACCACTCCATCAAGGCCTGCCCGTTTGGTTAAGCCCGCTAGACGCTGTACCTGTGCTTGTGGTGACGTATAAAGACCACTGTCCGCTAAATCGTTTGCTGTCATGCTGGTCAGTACGGTCACGCCAATTAACCAAGGGCGATTGCCGCCATAGGGAGCTAGAGCTTCACGTGCCGCAACCATCATTCGCTCGCCACCAGAAGCGTGGACATTGACCATCCAGACCCCTAACTCCGCCGCCGCCGCAACCGCACGTGCACACGTATTCGGGATATCATGAAATTTAAGGTCAAGAAACACCTCGTGTCCCCGCGCGTGCAGCTGTTTAACTAATGCCGGCCCAAATAGCGTGAACATTTCTTTGCCCACTTTTAAACGACACGAGCCCGGCTCTATCTTATCCACAAAGGCCAGTGCTTGATTCATGTCTGCGTAATCGAGTGCCACGATGACTTTTGGGTCGTGCATGTTGTCTCCTCGTTCCTTATATAGTGTTCAGCTAAGCGGTGAATACCGCAACGATAGATAAAAAAACGGCGATGCCAATGCATCGCCATTATTCGCCATCAAGCCCTCGGATTGGCTTGATTGCCCCCCAGCTTTTGCAGGACGGACATTGCCAGTAGAGCGCGTGAGTGGAGAAGCCACATTTTCGACAACGGTAATGCGGTTTCACCTTCATCTGTTCAGCGACCAAGTCTTTTAGCGTGTTCAAACTGGTTTTCGCGCGGCCCTCTTCGGCTTGGTCGACATGGTATTCCATCAACTTGTGGAAACCGCGCATGGTCGGATTGCGGGTAAGCTGGCGAGTGAGAAAACTTTGCGCCATCGCGATATTTTCATTATTGCCAATCACTTCTGACAGCATCAGCTCTGCGCTGACCCCAGCGTTCTTTTCAATGCACTCTTTTAAAAACCGGACCAGATGCATTTCTCGCCCTAATGCGCGATAGCTTTGTGCCAGCAAAGGCAGCGCTTCACTGACAAAGTCCGCATCCTGCTCAAGGATATTTTCTAGCTGCTTAATCGCCCCTTTGTAGTCTTCATGCTGGATATCAAGCTTGGCCAACTTCAAACTAGCACGCACACAGCTCTTATCATACGACAGGGCGCGACGTAACCATTGCCGTGCCTTGTGTTCATCGCCATCAGCGAGTTGTTGCATCGCCAGCTCACAATGAAAGTGCGCAATGTCTTTACGTAACTTGTGCTTGCCCATCTTGACCAGCTTTGCTGCGGTATCAATGGCGTTTTCCCATTCGCGAGTTTGCTGAAAGATGGCTAGCAACTGCTGAAGGGCAAATTCTTGATAATCGGGCTCATCCACCAGTTCAGAAAATATCTTCTCTGCGCGATCAAAAAAGCCAGCAACCATATAGTCTTTGGCCAGCTGTTGCATCGCGAGGTTGCGCTGATCAAGCGTTAGATTGGGTCTAGCAATCAGGTTTTGGTGAATGCGAATAGCGCGATCGACCTCACCCCGAGAGCGAAACAGGTTGCCTAAGGCGAGGTGTGTATCAATGGTCTCATTGTCGACCTGAAGCAGCTCAATAAACAGATCGACCGCTTTATCTGATTGTTCAGACAGCAGCAGGTTGAGCCCCGCCACATACTGACGAGACAAGTGATGTGACTGTTCTTGCCGTCGATGACGAGCATTCCTGTTACCCATATACCAGCCGTAACCAGCGGCAATGGGAAGCAACAGAAACAACAGCTCTAGCATGAATTATTGTTCCTTAAGCGGGTCCGTGCGCAATTTATCAAGTTCTTTGCGTTGCTTATCCACCTGTTTACGTAGCCCTCGAGCGGTCACTCTCGCTTTCAGGTATAACGCACCGCAGACTAGCCAGCCGATGCCAAAACCAATGACAAAGACGATACCCAAGATAACAGAGAGGCGAAACTCACCTTGGGCGATTAAATAGTTAAAGTTGACCACATCTTGGTTTTGCGCTCCCAGCGCCAAGGTGATCAGAAAACATAACACCAGAAACAGAATGCCGAGTATTTTCACAAGTATTCCCTCATTGCGAAAGGCCTAGTGCCTCTTCAATTATGGCAGAACGACAAGATGCGAGGCACTTGTCACTGTGAACGTTTGCTTGATACAACAAAACGTTACTAATGCACCCTTGGCTAACGCTGTTCACTTGCAGGATGGCAAGCGGCAAGGTTTTAGTTGAGGGTACAAGATCTTACACAGAAGGTATGATTATGCAGGAAATTCGCCACGCAAGCTATGATCGATAGGCATAAAAAAACGGCATACTTACAGCATGCCGTTTTTTTCAGCGTCTATCGCTTAACCATAGATGTTAACGCGATCACGAAGCTCCTTACCAGGTTTGAAGTGAGGGACATATTTGCCGTCCAGCTCAACTTTTTCCCCTGTTTTAGGATTACGCCCGACTCGGGGCGCGCGATAATGGAGTGAGAAACTACCAAAACCACGGATTTCAATACGATCACCGCTTTCAAGTGTGGTCGCCATATGCTCAAGGATTTCCTTGATAGCATCCTCTACCTGCTTGGCAGATAGATGGGCTTGCTGACTACAGAGCCTTTCAATTAACTCAGATTTGGTCATAGACACCCCGCTTTAGTATGTTTCTCAACAGTATAAATGCAGAGGGGGAAAATTTCCCCCTCAACTTATACATTATTCGCTCTTCGCTGCTTTAAACGCGTCAGCCATAGCATTACCGATAGCGCCTTCATCAGATTTGTTCAGGCTAGCCATCGCTTCTTGCTCGTCAGCTTCGTCTTTCAGACGAACAGACAGGTTCAGAACGCGGTTCTTACGGTCAACGCCGGTGAACTTCGCTTCTACACTGTCGCCAACTGAAAGTACTTGAGTCGCGTCTTCAACACGGTCACGCGCAGCTTCAGAAGCACGCAGGTAACCTTCAACACCGTCTGCAAGCTCAACAGTTGCGCCTTTCGCGTCAACAGCCGTTACCGTACCGTTAACAATAGCACCTTTCTTGTTCGCTGCCAGGTAGTTGTTGAATGGGTCTTCTTCCATCTGCTTGATGCCAAGTGAGATGCGCTCACGCTCTGCGTCAACCTGAAGAACCACTGCTGAGATCTCGTCACCTTTCTTGTATTCGCGAACGGCTTCTTCGCCAGCCACGTTCCAAGAAATGTCAGACAAGTGAACCAGACCGTCGATGCCGCCGTCTAGACCGATGAAGATACCGAAGTCAGTGATTGACTTGATCTTACCAGTTACACGGTCGCCTTTGTTCTGAGTCTCAGCGAATTGCTGCCATGGGTTGGCTTTACACTGTTTCAGACCAAGGCTGATGCGACGACGCTCTTCGTCGATGTCCAGAACCATAACTTCAACTTCGTCACCCACGTTAACCACTTTAGATGGGTGGATGTTTTTGTTGGTCCAGTCCATTTCAGACACGTGTACCAGACCTTCAACGCCTTCTTCGATTTCAACGAAGCAGCCGTAGTCAGTCAGGTTAGTTACACGGCCAGTCAGCTTGTGACCTTCTGGGTAACGGTTAGCGATTGCTACCCATGGATCTTCACCCAGTTGTTTCAGGCCTAGTGATACGCGAGTACGCTCACGGTCAAACTTCAGAACCTTAACGTTGATTTCGTCACCAACATTAACGATTTCTGATGGGTGCTTAACGCGCTTCCACGCCATGTCAGTGATGTGAAGCAGGCCGTCAACGCCGCCAAGATCAACGAACGCACCGTAGTCAGTCAGGTTCTTAACGATACCTTTAACTTCCATGCCTTCTTGCAGAGAAGCTAGCAGCTCGTCACGCTCAACGCTGTTTTCTGACTCGATAACCGCACGACGAGAAACAACAACGTTGTTGCGCTTCTGGTCAAGCTTGATTACTTTGAACTCGAGCTCTTTGCCTTCCAGGTGAGAAGTGTCACGTACTGGACGAACGTCAACCAGTGAACCCGGTAGGAACGCACGGATGCCGTTCAGTTCTACGGTGAAACCACCTTTCACTTTACCGTTAATAACACCGTTAACGGTTTCAGCTTCTTCGTACGCTTTCTCTAGCTGGATCCAAGCTTCGTGACGCTTCGCTTTCTCACGAGAAAGCTGAGTTTCACCGAAACCATCTTCCACTGCGTCCAGGGCTACATCGACTTCACCGCCGATTTCAATTTCAAGTTCGCCAGCAGCGTTCTTGAATTGGTCAGCTGGAATAGACGATTCAGATTTCAGGCCTGCGTCAACCAGAACGAAACCGTTCTCGATAGCAACAACAGTACCCTTAACAATAGAACCTGGGCGAGTTTCGATTTCTTTTAGAGACTCTTCAAAGAGTTGAGCAAAAGATTCAGTCATTATATTTAAATCTTCAATTTGATAAACGTCCACGGGTATCCTACCGCATGGGGTTGTTAAATATGTTAGCTATCATCCTTGCAGCTAACGGTTATAGACTGCTTATGCAGCCGATAATTTGCTTTCAATAAACGCCAGTGCTTGTGCAATCACTTCGTCGATTGATAACGACGTTGAGTCTAGCACTAATGCATCTGACGCGGGGCGCAATGGTGCCACCGCTCGATTGCGGTCACGATCATCACGCTCTTGAATTTCGCTTAAAAGGCGGTCAAAGGTAACATTAACCCCCTTGCCTTGCAACTGATGCTGGCGTCGGCGCGCGCGTTCTTCTGCGCTAGCATCCAGGAAGATTTTCGCCTCTGCTTGCGGGAACACCACAGTACCCATATCACGGCCGTCAGCAATCAGGCCTGGTTCACCGACAAACGCACGTTGGCGGCGTAGCAATGCTTCGCGAACGCGAGGAAGCGCAGCGACTTTTGACGCTTGGTTGCCCACTTGCTCTGTACGTAAGGTGCCAGACACATCTTCCCCTTCGAGGATCACCTTAACCAGATCACCCTCGGCGATAAATTGGACGTCTAGGTTAGCCGCCAGTGGAACCAGGGCTTCTTCCGATGAGGTGTCCACATCATGATGGATCGCCGCCAATGCCAATACGCGATAAATGGCACCAGAGTCTAGCAGGTGCCAGCCTAGTGTCTCCGCCAACCGCATACATAAGGTTCCTTTTCCTGCACCACTTGGGCCATCTACTGTAATTACAGGCGCCTGTGTCGGCATAAATTTCTCCACGTTCGTCTACTTCGCTCAATTCGCTGGTCTATTAGCGTGAGGCTTAAAGCGGGTTTGACGAGCCTGGCGCAGCACTGTCGCCTTTTGCCCAACAAACCGCCGATAAATCGGCGCATAGTATAGAAGAAATATGGGAGGAAATCATTGCTGCTGCGTCGATATCAGCAGCAATGTTGCGCAAACTGATTATTCAGCGGTGCTGATCGCGGCCAGCTTATCGAAGTAGTCCGGGAAGGTTTTTGAGGTGCAGCCTGGGTCATTGATAGTGACGGGAGTGTCACTTAACGCCACTAGCGAGAAGCACATCGCCATTCGGTGATCGTCATAGGTGTCGATGGCCGCGTGTTGCAACTGCTTTGGTGGCTCGACGTATAAATAGTCTTCACCCTCTTCAACCACAGCACCCACTTTTTTAAGCTCGGTGGCCATCGCATACAGGCGATCGGTTTCTTTCACCCGCCAATTGTACACGTTACGTATCCAAGTGGGTCCCTCGGCAAACAAAGCGGCCACACCGATGGTCATCGCGGCATCGGGAATATGATTAAAGTCCATGTCGACGCCTTTAAGCGTCTTTCGACGGGCAAGCACATAATCATCGCCCCACTCAATCTCAGCGCCCATCGCTGCAAGTGCATCGGCAAACTGGATATCACCTTGCACACTATGACGCCCGATGCCCGTCACTTTGACTTCACCGCCCTTAATCGCGGCCGCCGCGAGAAAGTAAGAGGCCGATGACGCATCGCCTTCTACCATGAAGTGACCTGGCGATTGGTAACGCTGCCCGGCAGGGATCACAAACGCTTGGTAATGATCATTTTGTACCTCAACACCAAATTGCGCCATGATTGCCAGGGTAATATCGATGTAAGGTTTAGAAACGAGATCCCCTTTAATGGTGATCCGGGTTTCTTGCTCCGCAAATGGCGCGGCCATCAGTAGTGCGGTTAAAAACTGACTGGAGATGCTACCATCAATGCTGACATCTCCCCCCGCCAAGCCGGTGCCATGGATGCGTAGTGGCGGGTAGCCTTCAGTCTCGAGATATTGGATATCAGCGCCAATCGCATTGAGAGCCTCGACCAGGTGGCCTATGGGACGCTCTTTCATTCTCGGCTCACCTGTCAGGGTCACGTCACCCTCACCGAGGCACAATGCAGCCGTTAATGGTCGCATCGCTGTGCCCGCATTGCCGAGAAAGAGCGTGGTCGCCTCAGCGGTATTAAACGGTTGTCCCAGCCCTTGCAGCACACACTCGGTGCGATCGCTGGACAATTGATAGTCGACCCCCAACTCGGTAAACGCATTGAGCATATGCCGCACGTCGTCACTATCCAGTAAGTTGGTTAATCGGGTGGTGCCTGAGGCTAACGCGGCAAGCAACAGCGCGCGGTTAGACACACTTTTAGAGCCGGGAAGATTAATGTGTCCGTTTACATGAGAAATCGGGGAAAGTGTCAGTTGCTCCATTCTGGTTTATATCCGTGATGCTTAGTGTCCCCAGAGTAACCAAAATACCGGTAACCTCACAATTATTATTTTTGTCATTCTCGCCGCTCAAATAAAAAACCGCTTCCCCGTGGAGAAGCGGCTTGGTTTTGCGCTCGACGTATTGCCAGATAACGCCAAGTGATGGCAGGTAACACCAAGAGATGGCAACAAACGCCAATGATTTGCGAAGGTCACCCCTGTGGCACCTTAACGCAGCAGCCTAGCTTGACTGCCGCGCCCCCTTGTTAGCCGTATTTCTTTTCAAACTTGGCCATAAAGTCGACCAAGGCTTGAACGCCCTCAAGGGGCATGGCGTTGTAGATAGAGGCACGCATACCGCCTACATCTCTGTGGCCTTTCAGCGCATGTAGGCCTTGTTCCATGGCTTCGGCGAGGAAAGTCTCATCTAACTCGCTGTTTGCCAATTGAAACGGTACATTCATCAGTGAACGATTGTCTTGGTGAATGTCATTGCGGTATAAGCTCGATTGATCGATGGCTTGATAAAGTAGCGCCGCCTTTTGTTGATTGCGCGCATAAATCGCCTCAATTCCACCTTGTTTTTTCAGCCATTTAAAGACTTCGGCAGCCAGATACCAGGCAAAAGTCGGCGGCGTGTTGAACATCGAGTCTTTGTCTGCCAACACCTTATAGTTAAGCACGCTGGGAAGCACGTCTCGCGCCAGTCCCAATAAATCATCACGTACAATCACCAGGGTCAGCCCTGCCGGACCGATGTTCTTTTGCGCACCAGCGTAAATCACACCATATTTAGACACATCAATCGGACGTGACAAGATGGTTGAGGACATGTCCGCGACAATGGGTTTATTGGTCTCAGGCAGATCATTGATTTCAATACCATCAATGGTCTCATTTGGGCAGAAATGAACATACGCCGCATCATCACTGAGTAACCAGTCTTTGGCTGGCGAGATAGCACGCTTGCCCTCTCGCTCACGGCGAACATTGATAACATTGGGCGTGCAATAGCGTTTAGCTTCTTTGACGGCACTTTCGGCCCAATAGCCACCATCGACATAATCGGCGATAGTGTGGTTACCCATTAGGTTCATGGGTACCGCTGCGAACTGCGCTCGCGCGCCTCCCTGACAAAAAAGAATATGGTAGTTGTCGGGGATCACCAGTAGTTCGCGCAAATCTTGCTCTGACTGACGGGCAACGGCTAAGAACGCTTGGCTGCGATGCGACACTTCCATCACCGAGGTACCAAAGTCTTGCCAGTTCATCAATTCTTTTTGTGCTTTTAGCATCACCTCGCGTGGCAACATCGCGGGGCCTGCGGAGAAATTATATACCTTATCCATGTTGGGGAGGGGCTCCTGCTTATTTATCACTTGCGGCGTCGAAAGTCGCAATGGTTTCTCTGTTTTAAAAGGCGTGTGATTGATTTAACACGTTTCGCGAGTAATTTGAAAGCGCCAACGCAGTTCCGAACACAATTTCCATCATCACTCCTGACAATAGGCATTAAAAAAGGGTGCAGTTCACTGCACCCTTAAAACGTTATCTCAGCGACACGTTACCCGTTTTGATCATCATCCGACTCTGGCGGCTGCTCTTGCGCATCGCTGTCGTGATCATCGGCCGTCGTGGACGCCTCGCTGCCTTCAGACTGAGTGGTTGTCCCGGCCTCATTAGCCAAGGCTTCCATCTCGTCTTCGTCAGGCTCCTCGATACGCTGCAAGCCTACTACTTTCTCGTCATCACTGACGCGGATCAGGCGCACACCTTGGGTATTACGACTCACCTGGCTGACCTCTTCCGCACGCGTACGTACCAAGGTACCCGCATTGGTGATCATCATCAGCTCATCGCCTTCACACACCTGGATGGCACTGACAACATCGCCGTTACGCTCAGACACTTTGATTGAGACCACCCCTTTGGTGGCGCGACTCTTGGTTGGATATTCAGCCAACGCAGTACGCTTACCAAAGCCGTTCTCAGTCACGGTCAAGATTTCCGCATTCTCTTGCGGAACAATCAACGAAACGACCTCATCGTTTTCAGCCAGCTGAATGCCTCGTACCCCCGCGGCAGTACGACCCATTGCACGGACGGTGTCATTGGATGCAAGGAAACGCACCACTTTACCGAATTGCGAGAACAGCATCACTTCACTGCTATCGTCAGTGAGCTGCGCACCAATTAGGCTATCGCCGTCGCGCAAGTTCACTGCAATGATCCCGGCGCTCCGTGGACGACTAAAGTCAGTCAGTGGTGTTTTCTTCACTGTACCATGAGCCGTGGCCATAAAGACGTATTTGTCTTCTTCATACTCACGTACTGGCAAGATCGCGGTAATACGCTCATCTTCTTCCAGCGGGAGTAGATTGACAATTGGCTTACCGCGCGCATTACGCGATGCATGCGGCAGCTGATAGACTTTCAGCCAGTACATACGTCCGCGCGTCGAGAAGCACAGTATTGTGTCATGGGTGTTCGCGACCAGCAGTCGCTCAATGAAGTCTTCATCCTTCATCCGCGTGGCTGATTTACCCTTACCACCACGGCGCTGCGCTTCGTAGTCACTCAATACCTGATACTTGACGTAACCATCGTGTGACCAGGTCACGACCACATCTTCTTCATTGATAAGATCTTCAATATCAATGTCTGCACTCGCGGCAGTGATTTCGGTGAGACGCTTGTCGCCAAAACCATCACGGACGGCTTCGAGCTCTTCACGGATCACTTCCATGAGACGTTCGGTGCTCGCTAGAATATGTAGCAGTTCAGCAATTTGATCGAGTAAGCCCTTGTACTCATCCAAGATTTTCTCATGCTCAAGCCCAGTAAGCTTGTGCAAGCGTAAATCGAGAATCGCTTGTGCTTGCTGCTCGGTCAGATAGTACGAGCCATCGTCACGGGCACCAAACTCCGGTGCCAACCATTCGGGGCGCGCGTTTTCGCCACCGACAGCTTCGAGCATGGCGGACACACCCCCCAGCCCCCAGCCTTGATCCTGTAGCTCTTGCTTGGCCACGGCAGGTGTCGGCGCTTGACGAATGAGCTCAATCACTTCATCAATGTTGGCCAGTGCAACCGCCAAGCCTTCGAGGATATGGGCACGGTCGCGCGCTTTACGCAACTCGTACACGGTACGACGTGTAACCACTTCACGGCGGTGGTTAACGAAGCACTCAAGCATCCCTTTTAGATTAAAGAGTTTTGGCTGGTTGTTATCCAGCGCCACCATATTAATGCCGAATGACGTCTGCAATTGAGTTTGCGCATAGAGGTTGTTAAGTACCACCTCAGCCACCGCATCTCGTCGACACTCGATGACAATCCGCATGCCCTCTTTATCAGACTCATCACGCAGCGCGGAAATACCATCAATTTTTTTGTCTTTAACCAGTTCGGCGATCTTTTCAATCAAGCGCGCTTTGTTGACTTGGTAAGGGATCTCGTTGACAACAATGGTCTCTTTACCATTTTTGTCGGTTTCGATATCCGCTTTGGCACGCAAGTAGATCTTACCACGGCCCGTTTTGTAAGCGTCTTCTATCCCTTTACGGCCATTGATCATTGCCGCGGTTGGGAAGTCTGGGCCTGGGATATACTCCATCAGCTCATCGATCGTGATGTCTTCATTCTCGATATAAGCCAGGCACCCGTTAACAACTTCGTTGAGATTGTGAGGTGGGATGTTGGTTGCCATCCCGACCGCAATCCCGGAGCCGCCATTAACCAGCAGGTTGGGAACACGCGTTGGCAATACGTCCGGGATTTGTTCAGTACCGTCATAGTTCGGCACATAATCCACGGTTTCTTTGTCGAGATCGGCAAGCAGTTCATGGGCGATTTTCGCCATGCGCACTTCGGTATAACGCATTGCCGCCGCTGAGTCACCGTCGATAGAGCCGAAGTTACCTTGGCCATCTACCAACATGTAGCGCAGTGAGAACGGCTGCGCCATACGCACTATGGTGTCGTATACCGCACTATCACCATGGGGGTGATACTTACCGATTACATCGCCGACCACACGGGCCGATTTCTTATATGGCTTGTTCCAGTCGTTGCCAAGTACGTTCATCGCGAATAATACGCGGCGGTGTACTGGCTTTAGGCCATCACGCACGTCAGGAAGAGCTCGGCCAACAATGACGGACATTGCATAGTCGAGATACGAGCTTTTCAGCTCCTCTTCGATATTGACTGGCGTGATCTCTTTAGCAAGATCGCTCATGGAGCCAACATCCCTCAAATAATGTTTGCGTATTCAAATACGTGACCACGGAGAATAACACAAACCCTCTCTCGAGACACGTGAATATGGCTAAGATGTATCACGGATCTCGTTAGCAAACGCTCTGAGCGCGTCTACACGGACAAAAAGCCACCACTTCCGTACCTGACTACGATTTTTTTGCTAGATAAGCCCACAAGGTGGCTGAGCGCGAAAAAAGGATCCTTAACCTAACTTGGACTCAAGATCACTTTCTTACGCAAAACTGGCGATATCAGCCATACTTAAAGGTGACTGCGCTTTCCCCCTTTTCTGGGGGTAAGCCTTGATATAAAAGAGGAGGCTTTATGCTCACTCGTATCGTCAACGCCATTGGTGCCTGCCTAATCGTAGGTAAATACATTTTGGCTGGTATGATAGCGGCCAGTGCCATTTTAACCGCATCTTAATGGTATCGTCCTAGGCACGGCGGTGGCTGGCCGTCGTGCTATTTCTTTACCTCTATACGTTCCACCTCACTCAGCGCAGCCGATCCTCATTCATGCCACCCAGCCGCCCCGCGAGAAGCACGGCTTCTTTTTATCGTGTTAGATTTCGTTATAATGCAGCAAAACCGATAAGGAAGCTGCAGTTATGAGCCAAGTACCCAATGTCGATCCGGCAGAAATTCAAAAATTCGAGGATATGGCCTCGCGTTGGTGGGATTTAGAGGGTGAATTTAAACCTTTGCATCAAATCAACCCATTACGCCTCGATTATGTTTTGGACAAAGCAGGCGGGTTATTCGGCAAAAAGGTCCTTGATGTTGGGTGTGGCGGCGGCATCTTAGCGGAAAGCATGGCGCAAGAAGGCGCAGAGGTCACCGGCTTGGATATGGGCAAAGAGCCCTTGACTGTCGCGCGTCTCCATGCCCTTGAAGCGGGTGTCGATGTACAGTATATCCAATCGACCGCTGAAGAACATGCCAGCAACTATGCACAGCAATATGACGTTGTCACTTGTATGGAAATGCTGGAACACGTGCCTGAACCTGCCTCAGTGATTCAAGCCTGTGCACAGATGGTCAAACCGGGTGGCCATGTTTTTTTCTCAACACTTAACCGCAATGCTAAATCTTGGCTGTTTGCGATTGTAGGCGCCGAGCATATTCTCAAGCTCGTCCCAAAAGGCACGCACGAGCATCATAAGTTTATTCGCCCCTCAGAACTGATGAACATGATTGATGCCACGACATTGACAGCAAAAGATATGACTGGGCTACACTACAACCCGGTGTTTGATACCTACAAACTCTCTAACGCCAATGTCGATGTGAATTACCTGGTTCACACAGTCGCGCCCTAGTCGACACGAAGGAGCTCGCTAGCATGACCCCATCAACAGTTTTGTTTGATTTAGATGGCACATTGCTTGACACCGCGCCCGATATGGGTGAGGCGGCCAATCGTGTCCTGGCCGAATTTGACTTGCCTCCGTTAACCCGTGAACAGATTTATACCCACACCAGCTTTGGTGCGCGGGGCCTCTTAACCGCCGGGTTCGGTGAGCAAGCGCAATATCAAGATCCCATCGCCTTGCGTGCACGTTTTCTTCACCACTATGGTGAAGCGATATGCCATGGCACACAGCTCTACGATGGCATAGACACGCTGCTCGATACGCTGGATCAGCTGCACATCCCTTGGGGCATCGTGACCAATAAACCCGAAGGGCTCACCCACCAACTACTGACATTCTTCCCACGCCTTCAAAGCGCGAAAGTCATTGTCGGTGCCGATACTTATGAGCATGCGAAACCACATCCGATGCCACTGCTTGAAGCGGCGAAAAGCCTCAATTGTGTGCCACAACAGGGGCTGTACGTTGGAGACATTGAAAACGATATATTAGCCGCTCGAGCCGCCAATATGGGTGCGGCTGTTGCGGGATGGGGTTATACGGGGGATCTCACCCTAGTCCACAATTGGGAAGCAGATCATATTTTCGCCAAACCGGATCAGCTTAGCGCCTTTATTGGATCCTAGTCACACCCCACATTTTGTGGGGTTTGCTGTCTTTTCAATCAGTTAAAAACGATCACTGATCATCGCTGAGATCAACCAAAATAAATTTTTTTTATTGCCGATTTTTACCTTTCAGTGATTGAAATTTTCACTAATCTTGTCGGCCTTGCGTCACTAGGTTGGTGATTACTAACTTTGGATATAACATCCCCAAGATATCCACACCCACCGTAACAAAGACTGGCTTGCAAAAAGCAGGTTATATCACTATCTTGTAACCGACTCGGACATCGCCCCCTATATATAGTGCATAAGCGACTAGATGTCCGCATAGAGGCCGACCAAAAAATCATCAGCATTTTATAAAAACTTGCGAAAAAGAGCAGTTTGGCAAGGGAATATTGGGAAAGCATACAAATGAACCAAGAAATTACCGTATTAAAGCGTGATGGACGCAAAGAAAACTTAAACCTCGACAAGATCCATCGCGTAGTGACTTGGGCTGCCGAAGGCCTCTCAAACGTTTCTGTTTCTCTGGTTGAGATGCGCTCTCACATCCAGTTTTATGATGGCATGCGCACGGAAGATATCCACGAGACAATCATCAAAGCTGCAGCCGATCTAATCTCCGAAGAAAGCCCAGATTATCAATATCTTGCGGCACGTTTGGCGGTCTTCCACTTACGTAAAAAAGCCTATGGCCAGTTCGAGCCACCTAAGCTGGTTGAGCATGTCAGAAACATGGTCGAGAAAGGCAAGTATGATAAACATATCTTGGAAGACTACAGCGAAGAAGAGCTCGACACCCTAGATAGCTACCTAGACCACTGGCGCGACATGAACTTCTCGTACGCCGCGGTGAAGCAGCTGGAAGGTAAATACCTGGTACAAAACCGCGTGACCGGTGAAATTTACGAGAGCGCGCAATTTTTGTACATGATGGTTGCTGCGTGCTTGTTTGCATCATATCCGAAAGAGACGCGCCTGGACTATATCCGTCGCTTTTATGATGCTGCCTCGCAATTTAAGATCTCACTGCCAACGCCTATCATGTCGGGTGTGCGCACACCAACACGCCAGTTTAGCTCGTGTGTATTGATTGAGTGTGACGACAGCTTAGATTCTATCAATGCCACATCCAGCGCGATTGTTCGCTACGTGTCACAACGCGCAGGTATTGGTATTAACGCAGGCCGTATTCGCGCCTTAGGCAGCCCTATCCGTGGCGGTGAGGCGTTCCATACTGGTTGTATTCCGTTTTATAAGTATTTCCAAACCGCGGTGAAGTGCTGCTCTCAGGGCGGCGTTCGTGGTGGCGCAGCGACCTTATTCTATCCAATTTGGCACCGCGAAGTGGAATCACTACTGGTATTGAAAAACAACCGTGGTGTGGAAGAAAACCGTGTGCGTCATATGGATTACGGGGTTCAAATTAATAAGTTGATGTACACCCGCTTGCTTAAAGGTGGCAACATTTCCTTGTTCTCGCCGTCGGATGTACCAGGCTTGTACGATGCCTTTTTTGAAGATCAAGATGAGTTTGAACGCCTGTACACGCAGTACGAAGCAGACGACTCTATCCAGCGCGAAACGGTAAAAGCCGTCGATTTGTTCTCGCTGATGATGCAAGAGCGCGCGTCAACCGGCCGGATCTACATCCAAAATGTTGACCACTGTAATACCCATAGCCCGTTTGACGCATCCGTAGCCCCGATTCGTCAGTCTAACCTGTGCCTTGAGATCGCACTGCCGACCAAGCCACTGAACAATGTTGAAGATGAGAACGGTGAAATTGCACTGTGTACTCTCTCAGCCTTTAACCTCGGCGCACTTGAATCACTCGACGAGCTGGGTGAACTGGCCGACTTGACCATTCGTGCCTTGGATGCGCTATTGGATTATCAAGACTACCCATTGCCGGCCGCGCGAAAAGCAACCATGAACCGCCGTACACTCGGTGTGGGTGTGATTAACTTTGCCTATCATCTCGCCAAGCACGGTGTCCGTTATTCGGATGGCAGTGCGAATGGCCTCACCCACCGCACTTTCGAAGCGATTCAGTATCACTTGTTGCGTGCGTCGGTCGAGTTGGCAAAAGAAAAAGGCGCGTGTCCTGCCTTTAATGAAACCACATACTCGCAAGGTATTCTGCCAATTGATACCTACAAGAAAGACTTGGATGCGATTTGTGATGAGCCATTACATCTGGACTGGGAAACCTTGCGTAAGGACATCCAGACCTATGGCTTGCGTAACTCAACGCTGACAGCCTTGATGCCCTCAGAGACCTCTTCGCAAATCTCTAATGCCACTAACGGCATTGAGCCACCGCGTGGGTTTGTCTCAGTGAAAGCGTCAAAAGATGGCATTCTCAAACAAGTGGTACCTGAGTATCACAAGTATAAAGATAATTACGAACTGCTCTGGAACATTGGCAGCAATGAAGGTTACTTACAGCTAGTCGGTATCATGCAAAAATTCGTCGACCAAGCGATTTCTGCTAACACCAATTATGATCCGAGCCGACATGCAAGCGGTAAAGTTCCTATGAACCAGCTGCTTAAAGATTTGCTCACCGCGTATAAACTGGGGGTTAAAACCCTGTACTATCACAACACACGTGATGGCGCGAGCGATGGTCAGTCGGAATCAGCCGCGGCACAAGCCGCTGAAGACGATTGCGCCGGCGGTGCATGTAAGATCTAACACACGACATGCAAAGGGCCTCTGGGCCCTTTTCTAGAGGTTTATAAGATTCATGGCTTACAGTACATTTTCTAAAATCAACAATGACCCGCTCAAAGAGCCCATGTTCTTGGGTCAGTCAGTTAATGTTGCCCGCTACGATCAGCAAAAATATGAAATTTTTGAAAAGCTGATCGAGAAGCAGTTGTCGTTCTTTTGGCGCCCAGAAGAAGTCGACGTGTCGAGCGACCGTATTGATTACAACAAGTTACCTGAGCATGAGAAGCATATTTTCATCAGTAACTTGAAGTATCAAACGCTACTCGATTCTATCCAAGGCCGTAGTCCTAACGTCGCCCTGTTGCCGCTGGTCTCGATTCCAGAACTCGAAACCTGGATTGAAACCTGGAGCTTCTCGGAGACCATTCATTCACGTTCTTACACCCATATTATTCGCAACATTGTCGCTGATCCGGCGGTTGTGTTTGATGACATCGTGATGAATGAGCACATACAAAAGCGTGCAGAAGACATTGCCCAATATTATGATGACCTAATCCAGCTGAGTAACTACTACCACCAGCTAGGTGAAGGGACACATACGATTAATGGTCAAACGATCACCGTCAGCTTGCGCGCGCTGAAGCGCCAGCTGTATTTATGCCTAATGTCTGTGAATGCGCTCGAGGCGATCCGCTTTTATGTCAGCTTTGCATGCTCCTTTGCCTTTGCCGAGCGTGAACTGATGGAAGGTAATGCGAAGATCATCAAGTTTATTGCCCGTGACGAAGCCTTGCACCTGACTGGGACACAGCACATGCTCAACATTCTACGTAGCGGTCAAGACGACCCTGAAATGGCCGAGATTGCCAAAGAGTGCGAGCAAGAGTGTTTTGATCTATTCAATAAAGCCGCTGAGCAAGAAAAAGATTGGGCAGAATATTTGTTCCGTGATGGCTCGATGATCGGTCTGAACAAAGATATCTTGTGTCAGTATGTTGAGTACATTACCAACCTACGTATGTCTGCGGTCGGCTTAGCGCCTGCCTATGACAATGCGACACAAAACCCCATTCCTTGGATTAACGCTTGGTTGTCCTCAGATAATGTTCAGGTCGCTCCACAGGAAGCAGAGATTAGTTCATACTTAGTTGGTCAAATCGACAACGAAGTCAGCGTTGAAGACTTTGGTGACTTCGAGCTATGACCCGTATCACCATCGAAGTGAACGGCATAATGGTGGGTGGCAACACCCACCAAAACTTGCTGGAGCAGTTGGAAGATGCCGGTATTCAACCTGAATACCAATGCCGAAATGGCATGTGTGGCGCCTGCCGCTGTAAGCTTAATCAGGGGTCTGTGACGCAGGGAGACAGCATGGCCTTT
Source organism: Salinivibrio kushneri (assembly GCF_027286325.1). Taxonomy (NCBI): domain Bacteria; kingdom Pseudomonadati; phylum Pseudomonadota; class Gammaproteobacteria; order Vibrionales; family Vibrionaceae; genus Salinivibrio; species Salinivibrio kushneri. Next base: position 1,009,038 of record NZ_CP114588.1, on the reverse strand, counting down.
GTGATGCCAGGTGAAGTTCTCGCTTGTCAAAGCACGCCACAAACTGATGTGTCGATCGCGTTCGACTACCAGCCCGCGGAAATCAAAAAGCAAGTTAACGAGGCGTAGAACACCGCCTCGCCTTCCTGCCTATCCCCTGTCTACCCTATTCGATCCGCTCGGCATCAATAAAAATGTCATCGTGTCGCATCAATGAGGCGTAATCAGCAATCACCGGATAGCCATTTAAGTAGCGCCTTAGCATGTCTAACAATACTGTAGATATATAACAGCGCGCGTCGTCGTGAGAGAATTGTCGTTTAAAGCTTAAACGCTGCCCCCACTCCCCCTCTGGTGTAGAGATAGCCACGCAGATTTGTCCATGAAGTTCTGGGCCACAGGCAAGACCAATTTGCTTTTGGCCGGGGCTAATCGTCGCACTGGCCATCGCCAGTGATGCAGCTAACGGGTTTGCCACCGCTTGTTCCGGCACATGGGCGTTCGACATCACCCAGCCTTGCTCAACCAGGTGAGCCGCTTGCCCATTGAGTATGCTTGATAACCAACCGCCGGTAAATTGCTCAGCGACTTTCAGGGCAATACCCTGACGGCTAACGTCAAACGCCAATGCGGAAGCCATAGGCTCATTAGATGACACAACATAGTCTGCGAGACGTTGCTGCAGTGCCTCAAGTAAAGTGTCTTTTTCATCGTGGTCTGCATCAATAAACAGCTTCACCTCAATAAAAGGTAAACTCGAGCGATATCCCAATGACACATCGCTAGGAAGCACTAATGATGCCATCACGTCACTGATCCCTGACTCCGACAAGCCAAATGTAAACAAACGGTAACATGATCGCGCTTTTGCTGCGTAAACATGTAACAACTCAGGAAGGATTTGGCGCTCAACCATGTCGAAAAACTCAGAGGGCACACCAGGCGTAAAATAAAAATGACACCCATTAAGTTCACAGTGAAAACCACACGCCGTCCCTTTCGGATTCTCAATTAACCGCGCGCCGTCAGGTAACATCGCTTGCTTAAGGTTACTCTGCGCCATTGGTTTGCCATGACGCTCAAAGCGCTGTTTCAGCTCATCAAGCCATGCTTCATTGAGCGTCAGATCCACACCCATTGCCGATGCCATCGCCGCCGTGGTGAGATCATCCGTAGTTGGCCCAAGACCACCATTCACAATCACCACTTGCTCTGTCTGTGATAACCGAACGAGTTCAATCGCCATATCATCAAGGTCATCCCCGATGGTCACACGACGAGACATGGTTAAGCCATTTTCAAATAGAATGCTTGATAACCATGCCGCATTGGTATCCGTGATATCTCCAAGTAACACTTCCTCGCCAGTAGAAAGCATCGCGATTCGTGGCATTGGGGCTTGATGTTGTTGATTATCCACCCTGCCGCTCCTTATCTGTCACAGTGGTTGAGCCTTGATTATGACATTAGACCATCTGATTCACTACCCTCACGCAAACGTACACTTTACGTTACGGGCTCGTACCTTTATCATTACACTCATCAGTTTTTTTATCTGCATAGACAGTGCACAATGCGCATAAATTCACGTTATCTTTTGTGTGAACACAACAATTAACTTTTTATTAACACTGGTTAAACACAATATGAATAAAGTACTAGGAAGTTCGCTGATTATTGCAGGGACAACCATCGGCGCAGGTATGCTTGCTCTACCGCTTGCGTCCGCTGGTATTGGGTTTGGGGCATCGATGGCATTAATGGGGGCGATGTGGGCACTAATGACTTACACAGCGCTACTGATGTTAGAGGTCCATCAGTATGCTGACGCTGATGCCACATTACACAGTTTGGCCAAGCAGTTTTTAGGAGATAAAGGCAAGTGGCTGGCTTCCTTCGCCATGCTATTCTTGTTCTACTCGCTATGCGCAGCCTACATTGCAGGTGGTGGGAGCCAGCTTAATGAGAAGCTGGCACAATGGTCAGCTATCGAGCTCCCCCCTGCAGCAGGTGCAGTGCTGTTTACGCTAGTGTTTGGCTTAGTCGTCACCCTAGGCACCAGCAAAGTGGATTTGATCAACCGTGGCTTATTTACCGTTAAAGTCTTATTCCTGATTTTAGCGTTAACCTTACTTACGCCACATGTCTCCAGCATTAACTTAGTAGAGATGCCGGTAGAGAAAGGGCTCTTGGTCGCTGCACTGCCCGTTATTTTCACTTCTTTTGGCTTCCACGGTAGTATCCCTTCGATTGTACGTTACGTCGGGATAGATCTTCCTTCACTACGTAAAGTGATGATCGTCGGCTCGACCCTCCCACTCGCACTGTACATTTTTTGGCAAGTCGCGAGTTTAGGAACAGTGGCACAAGCTACCTTGGTGCAAAACGGTGAGCTGTCTCAGTTTGTTGCCATCATCCAATCGGTGGTGCAACAAGATTATATCGCCTCCAGCATTTCGCTTTTTGCTGATTTAGCCTTAGCCACGTCATTTCTGGGGGTCAGTTTAGGATTGTTTGACTTTATCTCGGACAGTTTTAACCGCCAAGACAGTGTGCGTGGCCGCCTGCAGACCGCTGCCATTACCTACTTACCTCCCTTGATCTTCGCGCTTTTCTACCCTCAAGGATTTATCACGGCATTAGGTTACGCGGCGATTGCTCTGGTGATTCTGGCGGTGGTATTGCCTGTGCTGATGGTACGTAAAGCACGTCAAACCCTCTCGACGGACGATCATTATCAAGTGATTGGCGGGAACCTCGGCCTCAGCTTGGCGATGGTGGGAGGCATAAGCGTTGTGGTGGCACAGTTTATTGGCTGATGATCGCTCGCTAAACATCTAAGGATTCAATGACGCCCAACTGACTGAAGGGCGTCATTTTTTATTACTGTTCATCCACCTATCAAGCCGCGTACCAGTGTGCTAACCCCAGCTAACGTGCACAGTAACAACATCGCCCGACGGACGAGCTGCGGCTTCACCCTTGGTGCGACGCGATAAGCAAGCCATGTAGCAACAAGCACGGCAGGAACCGCGAAAGCAGCTTGTTTTAAGTGCCACCATGTTAAAAAGTCCGTGGCACCTAAGGCGATCAAAGACAAGATACAGCTAATGGCAAAATAGCCAGCCAAACACGCTCTCATCTTGTTAACGTCTGCATGCTGTAACACCAACGCCATTGGTGGGCCTCCGATACTGGTGGTGGTTCCCATCACGCCAGAGGTAAAACCGGCCACAAAAAAGTTTCGCCGACTCGGGGCAATATCAAAGCGCATCACACTTGCCAGTACCGCGACCAAAACGGCGGCACCGATGATGATTTCCAGCATTTGTGTGGTCACCACCAACATCACACCACCAGCCACCGCTGTGCCTGGTACTCGGCCCATGTAAGCCCAACTAAGGTCGCGAAACGAAAGCTGATGCCGATATTGCCAAGCGTTAATGCTTGCTAATGTCAGCCCTACCATAGAAATGGTGGTCGGGACGAGTTTGGGATCAATCATCAGCAACAGTGGCGCGGCCACAATCGCCATACCAAATCCGACCAAGCTTTGCACAAAGCAACCAAGCCCTAAGATCAAAGCCACAGCAATGGAGACACCGATATCTGGCATAGAAAAGTAACTTCAAGTAAAGATAGATATCCGCAGTGTAACTATTTACACCACTTGTGGCGAGAGTTTACCGACAATGCAACTCGATGAAGTTGTTCATGATGCATCGCGTGACATTCACGAGCGCCTGTATACCCTAGCTGATCTTTTCAGCGTGAATAAGAAGGTTACGGGGCGTCAGTTCACGCTCACAAAACTGCACCAGACTCACCGCGTATCCGTGTTGCTCAAGAAACAATACCCGATCTAACACCAGCCATATTTCCATCGCTCGGCGAAAGGCACTCTTCACCACATTGATTTGCTCCAGCGTGGTAAAACGCGCTTCCCCGCGGCCTAAATATCCACCCGCATCGAAATCAGCGGGTAACATGAGGCCTTTTTGTGCTGCTCCCCAGCGACAAAAGGCATTAAACCCTTGGTTAAGTTGTGATTTTTTCAGCGCAGGTAATGGCAAGTATTGATCTCGATGTTGCCAGTCCCGCTGCCATTCATCAAAACCGAGCCGATAAACAACTTCCTGCTCCCGTTGACGGCGCACCCGCTGTCCGCCAGTCACCGATTCTTGGACGGCAAGCTTCAGATCGGTTTTTGTCAGCGCCATTCCCTGACGTCGTGCACTATCAGAAAGTGGCTGATAGACGCTGTCCCGAATAAGTTGGTAGCAACAAGGTGAGACGGTAATACGTGGCATACCGCTTTGAACCGCTGTTTGCAAAAGCTGGACATGCAAATCACCACATGCATGTAGCGCTAACCCATGATCACATTGCCCAACTACTGAAGCGGCTTGCTCGCTCATCGCATCTAAAGGGTAAAACGTCATCGCCAAGGCGTGTTGGTCAGCAAAGGCTTGTCCTTGTTCGCAAAGCGCCTTTTGCCATTCTAGGCTCTCAACCGGCTTACCGGTCACCGATGAAATGGCTCGCCCGAGATACCCTTTTCCGGCACACCATTCAAGGTAGCGCACCGTCTCCTCATTATTGGGGATCGCACCAATGTAAGCCTTGATTTGCGCCCACTTTCTTCCTGGTACCCCCACCGCTAATCGCGCATCAAGATCCACTTTGGTCGTGCTCGCCTTCCGCACGGCGGTGAGCTCAACCAATCGCGCCAACGCAGGCCACCAGTGAGACAGCTGGGTAATCACGGCTTCAGGTTCTGCCTTTAGTTGCATCATTTGGGAATGATCAAGGCTTGTCAGCCAGTCGCACAACGCTTTTTGCTCATGCCATGGCAATGTTCTATGTGCCATTGGCATCGGTTGCCATAACCATTGAAACTGGGTAAGAAGCTGGGTTAATTGATTGAACTGTTGCTGAAAAGAGACGGATGACATGGCGGCTATCAGGGGTTGAATAAAAGCGTGATCAAAAAAGGCTGCTTAACGCAGCCTTATCGTATCCGCGCAGTTTAACGAATTGGCAGTGGAATGTCCTTAAACATGGCATCAATTTCTTCGTTAGAACGCAGAGCCACCGCTTTATCTATCATATTGCGCGTCAGGTGTGGGGCAAAGCGCTCAATAAAGTCATACATGTAGCTGCGAAGGAAGGTTCCTTTACGAAACCCAATTTTGGTCGTGCTGGCACCAAAAATATGACTGGCATCAATGGCGACCAGATCCGAGTCAGCTTGACTGTCCATCGCCATACTAGCAATGACTCCTACCCCTAACCCCAGCTTCACATAGGTTTTGATTACGTCCGCGTCTGTGGCGGTAAATACAATCTTGGGGGTAAGATTGGCGCGATGGAAAGCTTCATCCAACTCCGAGCGACCTGTAAAACCAAAAACATAGGTTACGAGAGAATATGCAGCTAAGTCTTCAATGGTGACGTTCTTTTTCTTTGCCAATGGGTGATCTGGCGTAACAATAATCGAACGATTCCAGTGGTAACACGGCAGCATGACTAAGTCTTCATAGAGGTGGAAAGCTTCAGTCGCGATAGCAAAATCTGACGTGCCTTTGGCAACCGAGCTGGAGATCTGCGTCGGCGTTCCCTGATGCATGTGCAATGACACTTTGGGGTATCTCGCGGTAAAGGCTTTAATCACATCAGGCAGTGCATAGCGCGCCTGCGTGTGAGTGGTGGAGATATTGAGGTTCCCCATCTCCGGGTGCGTATGCTCACTCGCCACGGCTTTGATGCTCTCTACTCGAGACAAAATACTTTGAGAAATTTCCACAATGGCCTCACCTGCGGGGGTTACCTGGGTGAGATGCTTGCCACTGCGCTCAAAGATTTGCACGCCTAGTTCGTCTTCTAGCAATCGAACTTGTTTACTGATCCCAGGCTGAGAGGTATACAAACTCTCTGCGGTCGCAGACACATTTAAGTTGTGATTAACGACCTCAACGATATATCTAAGCTGTTGTAGTTTCATAGTACAGACGCGCAAGCCTCATGGGTTAGGTGACAGCAGTGAGTTTCGTAGATTATTTATATACCCAAATCAGACTATTTAATAGGCTTTGGTTATATAAACGTTAGCGATTGCACATTCACTAAGCAACTTGGTAAGCAAACTTGTTTTTATCGCCCCGCTAAAACCACATTATTACGGCAACTTTGTCGCCAAGTGAGAGATTATAGGCCACACTAATAGCAGCGCATGCGAATCGGGTGTAATGTGCAGAGTTAGAGGCGGATCACTCATGCTGCCTCCATCCTTGATTGATGCTATCTCTGTCGGTCGAGATCGTGTATCTTAACCAGTTGAGTTTATTACAAGGAACATCGTCGCTGAATTATGAATATTGCCTTGATAGCTGGCCTTTGTGTCATATTGCTCGGCCTGATTGTCGGCTACAACATATTGGCTCAACAACGTAAGCAAATTGAATCTCACAAGCGCCAAGAGATGGCTAAGCACATTGCAGTAATTGACGCCACCGAAGAGCTGATTGGTAATGCGCATAACCTGCCTTATAGCGGGACCTTGTTGGTTTGCTTGAATAAGAAGATCCTGGATTCCTTGAAAGCCATGTACGAAATTGATGATTCCGATAAATCCATCAAACAGCGTATCAGTGCGACGCAAGCGCAAATCGATGAAATCAAACAAAGCTACTCAAATCGCGAATCGACTTCCTTTAAAGTACCAGATAACGATCGACAAGCGATTTCGATGCTTAAGTTAGTTAAACGCCTGCGCTCCGTGGTGAAAGCAGAGCACTCTAAGGGACGACTAGCGACGCAAGCGTTTGTGGCTGAGAACGCACGCTTGGAAAAGATGCAACTTAAAATCAATATTGAGAATGTGATTAAGCGTGCCAATGACGCCAAGCAAAAAGGGCAAATGGGCACCGCTCAGCAGTTATTGAAAAAAGCCATTGATGTGGTCTCACCCAAAACCGATGATTACTCGCAAGAGATGAAAAAGCACTTAGAGCAAATGCATAGTGACATTACCCATACACTGAATACAGGTCACGAAAAACTCCAGTCGGAGCAAGAAGAAGAAAGAAGCGATCTGGACGAGTTGTTTGCACCGAAAAAGAAATGGTAAGTCAGCTCAAGTAGGCTTAAACAAAGGCGCGTTCATCTCGCGCCTTTTTTATTCTTCTCATCCGTGCACTCATTTCTCAAACGCGCACTCTCTCAACTAACGAGGCAGAAGATGCATTTCAATATGATTCAGTACCCCGTCTGCCGCCTGTTCAAGCAAGTCTAACACCCGCTCAAAGCCGTCAGAGCCACCATAATAAGGGTCGGGAATCGGGCCATTGGTATGCTCTCCCCAGTGGAGAAACAAAGACAGCTTACCTTGGTGTTCGCGTGGGCATTGCGCTTGCAAGTCAGCCAAGTTGCTCTCATCGGCTGCCAGAATCATGTCATGACACTCAAAGTCTGCAGGGCAAACCTGGCGCGCTCGAATCCCTTCAAACGAGTAGCCTCTCGCTTGCCCCGCCGCCTGGCTACGTTTATCCGGCGGATTCCCCTGGTGATAACCCGCCGTGCCCGCAGAATCTATATCGACCGCCAACCCTCGTGCCTGCGCGCGAGCACGTAATACCGCTTCTGCAGTGGGTGAACGACAGATGTTGCCCAAGCAGACGACCAAAACACTGGGCCTTTGATTATCAGTTGTCATCGGCGTCAAACCTCCTTATTGATAAGCCTTCAGGTTACCAATAAGGCGAAGCGCTGCCTATAGTGAGGCAGGTAATACACGACGATATGGCAACCTGTCAGCAGCTATGTAGGCACGGAATAATCAACAACGATAATGTCTTCCAGGATAGGCCGTAATATCGCTTTTAATGCCTCATGCTCAGGATGTGGTAAATAGCGCTCCCGCGCAGCATCATCTCGAAACGTCATCACAATCACATGTGTATAGCCGTGATCCTTACCTTCTGGGCTGTTGTTCTCGCCCCATTCGACTGATTCAACACCGTCAATCACACTAGGCATTGACTCAAATTTATCTTTCAATGCTTGGATCTGGTCATCGCGCGCGTTAGCGGTAAAACGAACAAGCAATACATGACGAATCATCTCTTTTCTCCTCGTGTCACTATTCCATCTGATCCGTCAAAAACGTTTTAAACGCCTGCCAAGACTTTTTATCAGCTTTTTCACGGTACCTATCCGAGCCAAATACGGTAAACGCATGCGGCGCCCCACCATACACTTGCGACCAGTAATCGACACCCGCCTGCTCTAGCGTTTGTATAAAGGTCGCAAAATCGGCCATGGGCACCGCTTTATCTGCCCCACCATGAGCAATAAACAGTGGCGCGATGTCCTCCGAGTAACCTTGGCCATCTGGCGTGCCCAAACCGCCATGAAAACTCGCGTAGCCACTGACAGGCATATTGCCTGGATTGCGTGCAAGCTCTAACGTCACCGTGCCACCGAAACAATAGCCAGCCACTACTGGCTGCGTCACACCTTGCGATTTCGCGGCACTCATCCCAGCTTCAATCAGTTCGCGCATCCGCACTCTGTCTTCATACAGTGAACGAGTCGCCGCTTTCTTCGCCTCTAGGCTGGTCGGTCGATTCCCAGCACCAAACATGTCTAATGCAAACGTGCGGTAGCCCAAGTTTGCCAACATATCCGCTCGTTGACGTTCGTAGTCCGTTAGCCCATCCCAATCATGAATAATCACCACACTGCCTTTCTCAATAGAGACAGGGGTGGCCAGGTAGCCGGAAAATGCGTCCCCGTCTAACTGATAACTTATCTGTTTACCCGCCACAGCAGGCAACGAACATAAAGCCAACAAGGTAATGAGACCGTGCGTTGTTTTTTTCATCATAGCGTCCTTTGGTTGAGGCCGTCGGTTTGCGGTCAAGCGTGTCATGGGTGGCATCCACCCTATCGTCCCTTTACTATAGACCTAAGTTAACCAAAGGTTGAAAATCACATGTCAGAACAGAGCCATCAACAACGCCAACAAAAACTGAAAGAAAAAGTCGACGCCCGGATTGACGCCGCACAACAAGAAAAAGGGCTATTTCTTATTATTACTGGCAACGGCAAAGGCAAATCGACATCCGCTTTTGGCACCGTTGCACGCGCCGCAGGCCATGGCTTCAAATGCGGGGTGGCTCAGTATATCAAGGGAACCTGGGCGTGCGGTGAGCGGGATTTACTTAGTCAACATGGGGTAGACTTTCATGTGATGAGTACGGGGTTTACCTGGGATACCCAAGATAAAACGGCCGACACGCAAGCCGCACAAAAAATCTGGTCAGCATGCAAAACCATGCTCAGCGATCCTAGTTACGATTTGGTCGTCCTGGACGAAATTACCTATATGATCACCTATGGCTACATTGACCTGGACGATGTCATCGATGCAATTAGCCAACGCCCCAGTGAGCAATCTGTGCTGATCACGGGTCGCGGTGCGCATCGCCGCCTCGTTGAAATCGCGGATACCGTGTCTGAAGTGCGTAATGTTAAACATGCGTTTGATGCCGGTGTTAAAGCACGCCAGGGCATTGACTGGTAAGCGTTATCGAGAGCTTATGAAGCAATAATGAGCGTGCACAGGGCACGTTCATTGCTTTGACGTGTCGCTGGGCGGTACCGCGGTAGCGGACAGTGTATCAACAGGCGTATCATTCGCTTGACACGACTGCCGACAGAGCTTGGCATCTATGGACTGATCGCCCAGCAAACGCTGCCACATAGAGGGTAACGCCGTCTCGGGTAAAGGGCCTGGCTCAAGTTGTTGAGGCGCAACCGGGGCCCACTCCCCATTCGTCTTTTGCTCTGCCAGTAAAAACTGGAATGGCTGATAGGCGGCCACACCAAAACGCAAGTCGGTGACAACCTGCTGGCCATCACGGTTTTCGAAGCGAATAAAATTGCGTGAGAAAGTACGTAGTGCGTCGAGAGTATCAGTATTGGCTAGCGGCCATTGCCCTAAAGGCTGAGCCACCCAATCAATATTCTTGTTGTTATCAAGCCGTGAGGCAAGCCCTTCCCAATATTGCCCTTCATCGATGATCACCACACGCCAAAGCAGTGTGTTAAAAGGCGTTGGCATAATGATTGAAGGCTGGCCTTCCAGCAAGGTTCCTTGTGTTTGCTCGGCAACCCGGTTTTTTATTTGATGGAGCTGATACACCGAACTGGCCAAATAAAGGGTCGACACCATCAACCCAACGCCACATGCCTTGGCCCCCATATGGCGCCATACTAATGCGCTGATAAGCGCAACTAGTAGGGGCAACGTATACAGAGGGTCGATAATAAATAGACTCGCCACCGCTACCGATGGCACATCAAGCGGCCAGAATAGTTTGGTGCCATATACCGTCATAGCATCAAGCAATGGATGGGTGACAAGCACCGCGATGACTAGCACCATCACTTGCCACAGAGGCCACTGACGCTGCCAGCGCCACCAGCACCATGCAATCAGAGCGCCGACCCAAGGCAGTACGAACAACGAGTGGCTGAAACCACGGTGATTCACGGTGTTCGCCACCGGATCGCCATAATCAATCAACACATCAAGATCCGGTAACGTCCCTAAGGCCGCGCCCGCCAGCAGCACTTTCGGTGAGCAGCGTTTACCCGCAACCAAGCCCGCGACCGTTGCGCCCAACGCTGCTTGCGTAACAGAGTCCATAAAACGTCCTTTAATGACTTTGCATTAGATAGCCTGATGCGCTGTCAGCCGATCACTGAAATAAATTAAGGAGTTTATCCGCGGTCTCTTTGACCTTATCATCATCCGCTTTATCACCCAGTAGCTTTTTCAGCCCTCGTTGCGCCTCTTTGCGCGCCTTTTCTTCCAACGCATCATTACTGCTGAGTAGCTGCTTAATATCTAATTTATAGCTTGGCGATTGCCAGGTACCGGCTACCGTCACTGGGATGGTGACATCACGCAGTTCATCAATGTCTTTACCGCCCTGGCCTTTACTGGTCTCGACCACCGAGGTATAGACATTAAAATCAAGCGTCTCTTGTAACAGATCGGTTTGTCCGTCACTGCGTACCCGAAGCGCCGGCGCTTCCAGCAGTAAGTCGGTGGTGCGTGCCATGCCGTTGCCTAAGGTAAAGCTCGCAGTGAGTGCGCTAAAGTCCGTTTTACGTACTTCATTAGCTGCGGCTGCCGACTCGCCTTTCAGCGTCGCTTTCGCCTCTCTGAGCATCTGCGCCAAGTTTATCCCATTGATCGCGCCATCTTCGAAGAAAATAGCGACACTGCCTTGAATCGCTTGACGCAATGCATACGGAGACAATCCTTTTCCCTGTACATTGATATCGACGTTACCCTTGCCTTCTAATAAGTCCACCTCAGCAGCGTCTTCCAGCAAAGGACGCACCTGGATCCCTCGCGCTTTTTTACTCACCTGATAGCGCGCGGGGGATTGCGTGGCATCTAGCATCCCTTGCACAACTACGCTGCCTTCATAGGCTTGCGTTGTCAGCTCGGATACGTCGACTTTGCCACGGTCAATGGCAACCGTCGCGCGTGTTTGCCCTAAGGTCACGTTACTCACGGTCAGCCCTTTCATTGCCAGTGACCCGGCAATATCCAGCGTCTTTAACACACTCAGATCAGGCTCTTCTTTGCTCAGTGGCGCCGCTTGCGTACTTGAGCTGGATGGAGCATTAGAGCCAGACTCACTCTCTTTTTCGGATTGGCTAGACGCTGCGTTGTTTGTCGGTAGCAGCGTATCAAGGTTGATATGGTTAGTATTCAGCGCAAAGCGTATTTGGGGGATGTCAGTCAGCTTAACCGCCACTTTACCATCCACCACAACATCATCGTCGTTTAATCGGCTGGTCAATTCACTGACCGTCACCGTTTGCTGGTTGATGTCAAACACAATATCAGCGGCTAGCGCTTGGCTAAGAGACTGGTGGGGAATCGGCTCACCGGACAGTGTCGTGAGCATGTCTAACCCCTGAACAGTGACCTTATCTTGCGTTTTTGCAATAGTCACCTGGGCTTCACCTGAGCTTTCAATGTCGATGTCCGCGGTTTGCGCATTGACGTTAAAACCTAACTTGGCTGCCTGGCCCAGCGAAAAGCTATCGAGGGTAATATTGGCTTGCTCAATCCCCATATCACCTTGCTCTGCCGAAAGCGTCAACGCCAGTTTGCGCAACTGACTTTGTATCACGTCACGGGCCAGCTTTAACTCGCCCTGACCGTCCACCTCAAAGCGGGCGTCATTTTGCTCGCCGCGCAACGACAGTGAAAGTGGTGTCCACACTTCCGTCGCTAGGTTGCCCACCTCAAGATCCACATCGCGCAACGCTGTCATGGTGCCCGCTTGGTCATCTTTGACGATCACACTCGCGTTGGCCACACTGAGTCCTTGTAACGATACGTTCCACGCCTTTGCCTCGGTACTCGAGCTATCAGCGGATGAGCCTGATTGCGGCGCTGGCTCAGCTTGAGGCTCAGCCGTTGGCGATGTCGCGATGAGGTTGCTCTCCCCATTACTCAGGGTTTGAATAAACACATGTGGGTCTTGCAATGTAATTTCGCCGATCTGCAAGGTTTGCGACATCAAAGGCAACACATCGACAGAGAGGCGTGCTTGAGACAAGCGCATCAAATCGGGTTCATCAAAGCCGGGGCGGTTTTTGATCGCAACATCCTCGATTGAAAACCCCAAACTTGGCCAAAACTGCCAAGCAATGTCGCCACCAATGACCATGTCATAGCCTGTCTGTTTTTTAACTTGCTCGACCAACAATGGCTTAAACTGGTTAGGATTAATGGTGGCAAGCAAAGCGGCGATGCCACCCATGACGACCACCACCAAAATAGCGAGAGTAAGGACGATTTTTTTTATCATTGCAAGATGCTCCTTGTGCGTAACAGGCGATACCACTCGCGAGAGATACTCGCATTATCGACCATGATTTCGCGATCGGGTTCCACGTTAGCAAAAAAATGCGCCCGTAGGCGCATTGAAATTGTTAAGCCTTGTCTTGGCTAATGCGAGAGGCAACTGCCCCTTGCTGATTTTTATACTTTGCGTTGTCGCGTTTGTTATACGGCTTATCAGCGGCGCCCGACATAGGCTCAAAGCTTAACGCACCAATCGGCATACCGGGTCGTAGCGCCAAAGGCAAACGACCATTGTTATAGAACTCGAGTACAATACGGCCCGACCAGCCCGGGTCAATCCGGTGCGCGGTCACATGCACCATCAGCCCCAAACGTGCCAACGACGAGCGGCCATCAAGCCAGCCGACGATATCGTCAGGTAGGGTCACCGCTTCATGAGTGACAGCGAGCGCGAGCTGGCCTGGGTGAAGATAAAAAGCCTCACCATCATCAATCTCAATTTCATCACTCATCACACGTTCAAGCTGGGCATTGACCTCTTCTTTCGGGCCAGACAGATCGATAAATGCCGCACCGTGATCATTAAATACACGGAATTGATTGCCCAAGGTCACGTCTGCCGTCACACCAGAAATTGATGCTTCAGCTGGACGCGGTTCAATTTTGATGCGGCCATCATCAAGGTGTTCTTTGATATGCCTGTCGCATAGTCGCATCGGATAGTCCTCACGGTTAGTAGATGGCGCGATGCCTTCAAGCACCGCTTTGTCTCGACTCGTTACGCCTAGCAATGAGAGGCTAAGTCTCTAGATTTTTCAATCAGAATAATTCAAGCTTTCAATAAGCGTGCGATATGCGCTTTTAGTACATCAATCGCAATGCGGTTTTTACCCCCGCGTGGCACGATAATGTCAGCATATTGCTTTGACGGCTCAATAAACTGCATAAACATAGGGCGGACCGTCTTTTGATATTGCTCCATCACCGAGTCCATGGTGCGGCCACGCTCAGCTACATCACGTTTCATGCGGCGCAACAAGCAAATATCAAGGGGAGTATCCATAAAGACGCTGGCATGGATAAGGTTGCGCAGGCGTGGGTCAGTCAATAACAGGATCCCTTCCAAAATGATCACCTTTTTGGGCGTCATGGTGGTGGTTTCATCCATACGGGTATGCTCTGAGTAGCTGTATACAGGCACATCGACAGACTGACCCGCCGCGAGGCTTTCTAAGTGCTCACAAAGCAAGTCGTGATCTAGCGCTTGTGGATGGTCATAGTTGGTTTGTACGCGCTCTTCCATGCTGAGATGGCTTTGATCTCGGTAATATCTGTCTTCCGTGATCACGCCGATTTGATGATCGCCGACTTTTTCCTTTAATTCCTTATAAATGGTGCTAGCGATCAGGCTTTTACCGGAAGCAGAGGCACCTGCTATGCCGATAATAACGCATTGGTGGTTGTTGTCACTCATAATATGAATACCCAGAGGAAGCTTGGCGGAATCTACATAAACCGCCTGATTATAGGGAGTTGAGGCCGCTGGCGCCAGCGAAAATCACGCATCCCTGACTAACCCGCCGCTTTAAGCCTGCTATGGCTGCGCGTTGCTCAATCAGGGCGACACCGTTTGTACGCTTATTTGTTCAGGGCGTGTTTCCCCTTGCCAATACAGCTGACTGGCGACGGTTGCAGCCGTTTGCCGATAGACAGCAGCATGCTCACTGCTAGGGCGCGCCACCATACTCGGTGTGCCTGCGTCTATGTCCTCACGAATCGCCACATGCAACGGCACTTGTGCTAACACTGGCACTCCCTGTTCACGGGCCATTTTCTCCGCGCCGCCGGTACCAAAAATCGCCTCGTGATGACCGCATTGCGAACAAATGTGGTAGCTCATGTTTTCTATTACCCCGAGAACCGGCACCTGTACTTTCTCAAACATCGCCACGCCTTTAATTGCATCAGCCAGTGCGAGATCCTGTGGCGTGGTGACCACCATCGCTCCCGTCACCGGGAACTGCTGCGCCAAGCTAAGCTGAATGTCACCGGTGCCTGGTGGCATATCCACAACTAAATAATCAAGTTCGGGCCAGCGCGTTTCGTTGATCAATTGGGCAAAGGCTTTCGAGGCCATTGGCCCACGCCACACAGTGGCATTATCAGCGGGCACCAGGTAACCAATTGAATTAGAGGCAATACCATGACGCATCACAGGCTCCATCAGTTTGCCATCATGGGTTTGCGGTTCGCTGTCTTTAGCGCCGAGCATAATCGGCAGCGATGGGCCATACACATCGGCATCGACAATGCCCACTGACGCCCCTTCCGCCTGCAGTGCCAGTGCCAAATTGACCGCCGTCGTCGATTTACCCACGCCGCCTTTGGCCGAGCTCACCACTAACAGGTTTTTCACCCCTTTGACGGGCGCCTTATCACCACTTTTTAGCGGCGCCACTCTCTGTGTCAGTTGAAACTGCTGCGCCAATGACGTCGACTGGGCACTCAGCCACTCATCAAGCGCTTGCCTCACTGACGCCGCTGCAAATGGAAACGTCACCTTAAAACCATCTTCACTCGCGCTCACCCAATGTGGTTGGCTTGCCCACTGCTCCACCAGACGTGGATGTGAAAACTGATTCAATAGACTTACTGCATCGTCCACATTGGTCAGCGGGGCGGCCGTGTCTTCTTTTTGTTTTTGTGCTTTTTTCTTTTTAGAACCAAACAACATGCATCACCATCCCATTGATTAAAATATAGTAGGCCAGATTGGCGACGTTTAACGGATAAACGGCCTCACTCACGGCCTGCACTAGGCAAGGCATATCGTATCAGGTAAGATTTCCGCAATCATTCCATTCATATCATAAGAGCGAACAAACAAGATTATGGCTGCAAACCCACGGAAAATTCTGGTGACCTGTGCGCTACCTTATGCGAACGGCTCGATTCATTTGGGCCACATGCTCGAGCATATTCAGGCAGACGTATGGGTTCGCTATCAGCGCCTGCGTGGCAACACCACTCACTTTATTTGTGCCGATGATGCCCACGGCACCCCCATTATGTTAAAAGCGCAGCAAATGGGTGTGGAGCCAGAAGCCATGATCGCTGGCGTGCAAAAAGAGCACAAAACCGATTTTGATGGCTTTGATATCAGTTTCGATAACTATCACAGCACACACAGTGATGAAAACCGCGAGCTCGCCTCGTTTATTTATACTCAGCTACGCGATAAAGGTTACATCACTAGCCGTACAATCTCTCAACTGTTTGATCCGGAAAAAGAAATGTTCCTGCCGGATCGTTTTGTCAAAGGTGAGTGTCCAAAATGTCACGCCGACGATCAGTACGGTGATAACTGCGATAACTGTGGGGAAACCTATACCCCAGCCGAACTGATTAACCCACGTTCAGCGGTGAGCGGTGCCACGCCCGTGATGCGTGACTCTGAACACTTCTTCTTCGATTTGCCACAATTTGAGCAAATGCTGAATGAGTGGACAAAATCCGGCTCACTGCAAAGTGAAATTGCCAACAAAATGAATGAGTGGTTCGAAACCGGTCTTCAGCAGTGGGACATTTCCCGCGATGCACCCTATTTTGGTTTTGAAATCCCCGATCAGCCCGGCAAGTTTTTCTACGTTTGGCTGGATGCGCCTATTGGTTACATGGGGTCATTTAAAAACTACTGTGACAAGCGCGGCGACATCGACTTTAACGAATACTGGAAAGCCAATAGCGACACCGAGCTATATCATTTCATTGGCAAAGACATTGTTTATTTCCATAGCTTGTTCTGGCCCGCCATGCTCGACGGTGCCGGCTTCCGTAAACCAAACAATGTGTTCGTGCACGGTTATGTCACCGTCAATGGCGCGAAAATGTCCAAGTCGAAAGGGACATTCATTAAAGCAAGCACTTACTTAAAGCACCTTGACCCCGAATGCTTGCGCTATTACTACGCCGCCAAGCTCAACAGCCGTATTGATGATCTCGATTTAAGCTTGGATGACTTCATCCAGCGCGTGAATACCGACATTGTCAATAAAGTGGTCAACTTAGCCTCTCGCAACGCGGGTTTCATCAGCAAACGCTTTGACGGTCAGCTATCAACCGTTTGCTCTGAGCCTGAGCTATATCAATCGTTTATTGATAAAGCCGAGCATATCGGCGAACTCTACGAAGCGCGCGAGTTTAACCGAGCGATCCGTGAGATCATTGCGCTTGCCGATAAAGCCAACCAGTACGTCGATGAGAAAGCCCCTTGGGTCATCGCTAAAGAGGAAGGTAAAGAGGCCGAGCTGCAAGCGATTTGCTCGGTGGGTATTAACTTGTTCCGAGTGCTGATGACCTACCTCAAACCTGTGATGCCAAAATTGGCCGAACGTGCGGAAGGCTTTTTAAACGACACTCTCACGTGGGAAAGCATCGCCACTCCACTGACAGGCCATCAGATCACCAAGTTCAAAGCGCTATTTAACCGAATTGATCCGAAAGCGGTCGATGCCATGATTGCTGACAGCAAAGAAGATGTTGCGACCGAAGAGGCAGAAAAAGCCAAAGCGCAAGGCCCTCTAGCTGATGAACCACTAGCTGATGAAATTGAGTTCGGTGACTTTGCGAAAGTGGATCTCCGTGTTGCCAAGATCCTTGAGTGCGAATCCGTGCCAAAAGCAGATAAACTGCTCAAATTCAAGCTTGATATTGGCGGTGAAACACGCCAGGTATTCTCTGGGATCAAGTCGGCCTACAAACCGGAAGATCTGGTGGGCAAGCACACCGTGATGGTCGCCAACTTAAAACCAAGAAAGATGAAGTTTGGCATGTCAGAAGGCATGATTTTAGCAGCCGGTCCAGGTGGTAAAGATATTTGGATTTTAGAGCCTCATGAAGGTGCACAACCTGGCATGCGCGTCATGTAACCACACGCGTCGTGACGGAAACACCTCAGAAAATCAAAAGAGCCCAACTGGGCTCTTTTTTTACCTGTACGCCACCTCAGCCCTATTATTTGCACTGACAAGGTGCAGCCACTCCCTAACACGGTGCGTAAAGCGCCCATCATCAGGCAGCGTTCTCGGCCATACAAGGCGTGACTAACCTCTCAATTTTGGCATGCTTCATGCTCCTTCACGATATACACGCGAGCCATAGCAAGGAGAGCATATGGGGTGGTTAGTCATGATAGGGATTTTAGCACTCGGGATTGCTAGCGTTGTCGCTGTTATCGTATATCGCCAACGTCCTGACTGGCGGTTACATCAACTGCATGAGTTACGTGCTTTGCTCCAGCATGCACGTTACCTCGCCACCCAACCGCGCGTCGATCCGCGTGACTATCAACGATTGCTAGATCAAACGCGTCAGTTACACCACTTGGCGCCCCATGGGCAAAAGCCAATGTATCGGCTTTTTTTCCATCACCTTCACGCCTTGCCACAATATGATGATGTGACCCAGGCCAAAATGAAAAACCGCGCACTGCAACACTTGGCGTACTTGGTGGATGAAGCTATCCCACCGGTGTTAATTGCCTGTGGTGATGACCACACCCTCGCGTCTTACCAACAAATTTGGTACGCCGTGCTAGAGCTACTTCAGGCTCGCCAACGCTTTTCCTACGCGTCAATACAGCTAGAGAACACAACGCCCAATGCGCACCAGTCCCTAAGCTTACAACAACAAATACTCACCAAGCGCTTAGTACAACTGCGTGACCTTGAACTGGGTGACGCATTCACCGATAACATTGACCAGGTTATCTCACAGCTTGATGGTGTACATACCTTGTCTTTTACTCGCCGCATTGCGCTAGCACAGCAAGTTAACGCCGTGATGCTGGATGCACTCGATACCTTTCTCGCCGCGCTGCTCGCGCGCTTTCCTGCATTGGAGGATGATATCTTCAATACGTTGTCACCTATCAACGATCCACACCATCAAGGATTCAACCATACACAGCAATAAAAAAAGCCGGCGCGAGGCCGGCTTGATAGCAATATGATGACACTTACCCAATATGGGTTTGTCCGCCCATATAAGGGCGAAGTGCTTCAGGGATCTCAATGCGCCCATCCGCTTGCTGATAGTTTTCCAAAATAGCCACCAAGGTGCGGCCTACGGCCAGACCAGAACCATTCAAGGTATGCAGCAGCTCAGGCTTCTTCTCACCTTTACGGCGGAAACGCGCCTGCATACGGCGAGCTTGGAAATCCATGGTGTTTGAGCACGATGAAATCTCACGGTAGGTGTTTTGTGCTGGCAACCAGACTTCTAGATCGTAGGTTTTCGCCGCGCCAAAGCCCATATCGCCGGTGCAGAGCAACACTTTGCGGTATGGTAGGTTAAGTAACTGCAATACTTTTTCTGCATCAGCAGTCAATGACTCCAGTGCTTCCATTGAGTCTTCGGGCTTAACCACCTTCACCAACTCAACTTTGTCGAATTGGTGCATACGGATAAGACCGCGCGTATCGCGACCATAAGAGCCAGCTTCTGAACGGAAACACGGTGTGTGTGCCGTCATGCACAGCGGCAAATCCGCTTCATCAACGATTTCATCACGCACCATGTTAGTCAGCGGTACTTCCGCGGTAGGGATTAACGACATCCCCACCCCTTCTTCGGTGGCCGGCTTGGTGTTAAACAAATCTTCACCAAATTTCGGCAGCTGACCCGTGCCATAGAGGCTGTCCGCATTAACCAGATACGGTACGTACATCTCGGTGTAACCGTGCTCGTTGGTATGTAAGTCGAGCATAAATTGCGTCAGTGCGCGATGCATACGCGCCATCTGCCCTTTCATCACGATAAAGCGTGAACCTGACAGTTTCACCGCACTGGCGAAATCAAGACCACCGGTGAGTTCACCAAGATCGACATGATCTTTGATTTCAAACTCAAATTGACGAGGCTCGCCCCAGCGCGAAATTTCTTGGTTTTCAGACTCGTCTTTACCACTTGGTACTTCATCGGCTGGCAAGTTTGGCACCGCCATCACCACGTCGTTCACCTTCTGTTGCAGTTCAGCCAGCTCGGCTTTTGCAGCGTCCAGTTGGTCACCTAAGTTCGCGACTTCTGCTAGTAGTGGCGCAATATCTTCACCCTTCGCTTTAGCCTGGCCAATGGACTTCGATCGGGAGTTACGCTCTGCTTGCAATTGTTCGGTGCGAATCTGCAGGGATTTACGTTGTTCCTCGAGTTCACGCATAGCGTCAACATCGAGCGTAAAGCCACGACGAGCGAGTTTTTGAGCCGTTTCTTCCAGCTCAGTTCGAAGTAATTTGGAATCCAGCATGCTAATCCTGTGCTTTTCGGGTTGATTAGTTGATTATCTCTTGTCATCACGATTTGAAGACAAGCTGCGATCGTGCGTATTGTATAACGCGATTGGCCGAGGGTGACCGTGGATGTCACCACTACTAGGCGACTGCGCCTTCATGGTACCGCCGCACTCTAAACCTTACCCAAAAAGGGTGAAGTTGCCTAGCGCTTTTGCGGGCTTTTTGCGTCCAGCTCGTCCAGAAAGGCGAGCTTTTCAGCGATTTTAATTTCTAGCCCGCGATTAACGGGCTGGTAGTAACGCACCTCGCCAAGTTCTGGGGGCAAATAGCGCTCACCGGCGGCGTAGGCATTGGGTTCATCGTGGGCATAGCGATAGCCATCACCGTGTCCGAGTTGCTCCATCAATGCGGTTGGTGCATTACGAAGGTGCATAGGCACGGGCGCATTGGCGGTGTCTTTCGCATCGCGTAACGCTTGTTTCCATGCGGTATACACCGCGTTGCTTTTCGGGGCGCTGGCCAAATACACCGCCGCTTGGGCAATGGCGCGCTCTCCTTCTGCTGGCCCCACGCGGGTAAAGCAGTCCCAGGCGTTCAGCGCGACCTGCATCGCGCGCGGATCGGCATTACCGACATCCTCTGAAGCGATCGCAAGTAGCCGCCTTGCGACATAGAGTGGGTCGCCTCCTGCACTGACAATCCGTGCATACCAATACAATGCCCCATCGGGGCTCGAGCCGCGTACCGATTTGTGAAACGCAGAAATCAAGTCGTACCACGCATCCCCCTGCTTATCGAACTGCGCCACTTTTTCACCGGCCACATCTTTAAGCATCGGCATCGTGATTTGGCCATCGGCCATGTCTGCCAACATTTCCAACAGGTTTAACGCCATACGTGCATCACCACTGCACGCTGCCGTCAATGCCGATTTAACCCCTTCCTCAAACGTCAAGGGCTGCTCACCAAGCCCACGCTGTGCGTCGGCGAGCGCTTGATCAATCACCGCTTCCAAATCGCTCTCGTCAAGACTGGTTAAACGGTACACACGGGCACGCGATAGCAAGGCGTTATTAAGCTCGAACGAGGGGTTT
Source organism: Salinivibrio kushneri (assembly GCF_027286325.1). Lineage (NCBI taxonomy): Bacteria > Pseudomonadati > Pseudomonadota > Gammaproteobacteria > Vibrionales > Vibrionaceae > Salinivibrio > Salinivibrio kushneri. The sequence goes on along the minus strand of NZ_CP114588.1, from coordinate 987,775 downwards.
TCCGTGGTGGCACCAATAAACGTGACAGTGCCCGCTTCCACATGGGGCAAAAACGCATCCTGCTGGCTTTTATTAAAGCGGTGCACTTCATCGACAAACAGAACAGTACGAATACCAGCTTGCTTGTTTTGCTCTGCGCGTCCAATCGCCTCTCGGATCTCCTTGACGCCAGACGTCACGGCTGAGATTTGTTCCAGCTCTGCGTTGGCTTGGCGCGCGGCAATATCCGCAAGGGTGGTTTTACCGGTCCCAGGTGGACCCCAAAAAATCATCGAGTGGAGGGAGCCAGACTCAATTGCCCGGCGAAGCGGTTTACCCTCAGCGAGAAGGTGACGCTGACCGATGTACTGATCAAGCGTAATAGGCCGCATGCGTGCGGCCAATGGGCGAAAATCATCTGCAAAGTCAAGCGGTAAGGTCGACACAGTCACCTCCGAGGCAATTATCTTGGTTGGCGCTGATCGTCGACCATCACTGAGTCTGGTGGCGTAAACGAAAACAGGTCTGACGCCGGTGCTTGTCGGCTAAATTGACTCAGCGAGAACTGGCTCTGTTGCCCATCTTGCTCAACCACGGTAAAGCCGGTCAAGGTACCATCCGGTTTCACCGTGACTTCAAATTCGCCAATCGTGCCTGTGGTTTTTGGCGTTAAGGTAAAGGTATCAGCCTCTTGGGTGATTCGATACGCCTGCCAATCACTGGGCTGATTGCGTGTCAGCAATACAAACGGCGTTTGTGCCGTCGCATCCTCCAACCACATCGCGGTCACTTGCTCAACAAATGGGCTGTAGTACCAAAGCGTATCGCCATCAGAAATCATGATGGTTTCGTCGGGAGAGGTCGTGGTCCAGTTAAACAAGTTTGGCCGCTGAATCGCCAACCGCCCTTTTGCTTGATGAATCACCTCTCCTTCCGGGCTTTGCACTGTTTGGGAAAACTGCGCACTGAACGCGTCAACCTGACTCAACCGTTCCATCAGGTGTTGTTGCGCCTGCGTTTTCGCCTGCACCGACAATGCAAAAAGTAGAGACAGCACCACCATTAGGTGGCGGATAGCAGAGAATCGAGTCATGAAACCTTCCATTCGATCAATCTTTGGGTGGCGGTGGCGCGATGACTTCGCGATTACCGTTATGGCCTGGTGAGCTTACGACACCGTGTGCTTCCAGTTGTTCCACGATCCGCGCCGCTCGGTTGTAGCCAATTTTGAATCGGCGCTGTACGCCAGAAACAGACCCTCGACGGCTTTCGGTGACAAATTCAACCACTTGGTCAAAAAGCTGGTCCAGCTCTTCCCCATCTCCGCCTGAGGGCGCTTCACCCGGCAACAAGCTATCGGAGCCTTGATCCCCTTTGGTTATTTCGTCTAGGTACTGAGGCTTACCACGCGCTTTCCAATTGTTTACCACGCGATGCACCTCTTCATCACTGACAAAAGCACCATGAACACGAATCGGATGGTTGGAGCCATTAGGCATAAAGAGCATATCACCCATCCCCAATAACGACTCTGCGCCACCTTGGTCGAGGATAGTGCGTGAATCTGTCTTGGTAGACACCGTAAACGCCATCCGCGTTGGAATGTTGGCTTTGATTAAGCCTGTGATCACATCCACTGATGGACGCTGGGTGGCAAGCACTAGATGAATACCTGCGGCTCGAGCCTTTTGCGCCAGACGCGCAATCAACTCTTCCACTTTTTTGCCCACCACCATCATCAGATCGGAGAATTCATCCACGACCACCACAATATAAGGCAGCTTTTCCAGCTTAGGCGCTGACTCATCCATCGAGTCACCTGGCTTCCAAAGCGGATCGGGAATGGGATTATTCGCCGCTTCTGCGGCTTTTACTTTCTCGTTAAAGCCTTTTAAATTTCGCACCCCTAGCGCCGACATCAACTTGTAACGACGTTCCATCTCGCCAACACACCAACGCAGGGCATTGCCCGCATCTTTCATGTCAGTCACCACCTCGGTTAACAGGTGTGGGATCCCCTCATACACCGAGAGCTCGAGCATTTTCGGATCTATCATAATAAAGCGCACATCTTCCGGTGAAGCTTTATACAGCATGCTCACCAACATGACGTTCACACCCACCGATTTACCCGAGCCTGTGGTACCCGCCACCAGCATGTGTGGCGCCTTACCCAAATCGGTAATAATCGCTTCACCCGCGATATCATTCCCCAGCACCACCGAAATAGGCGAGTGGCTGTTCTTAAACCGCTCGCTACCGATCACTTCGGACATAAACACCGTTTCTCGGTGCTCATTGGGGAGCTCAAGACCAATATAGGGTTTACCTGGGATCACTTCGACCACACGCACTGCCGTGGTCGACAAAGCACGCGCCAAGTCTTTGGATAAGCCAGAAATGCGCGAGACTTTGACCCCAGGGGCCAAGTCGAGCTCAAAACGGGTGATCACTGGGCCTGGATACACGCCAACCACGCGCGCCTGGACTTTAAAGTCTTCCAGTCGTGCTTCGACCAGGCGAGCAATCTTCTCGAGCTCTTCACGCGTCGCCTGCTCTGCGGTGTGGCGAGCGGGGTCAAGCAGATCGAGGGTCGGGAAAGGTTCTTTCGGTGTGGGTAAATCCGGCTCATCTTTGACTAAGAACGGGTGATCCAGTCCAGCTGCCTGCTGCTGATTTTTTTGCGCTTGGCGAATGGTTTCTTGGAAGGGGTCGTCATCCTCATCCGCGCCACTGCTCGCTTGTTCTGCACGCTCAAGCTCGGACAGCCCATCTTGATTGCCATAGGTTGTGTCGACGTGATGCTGGCTCGGTGCGATTGGTGCACTGTGCAGATCATCAGATGGTGGCTCTTCGCCCGTTTCAATGGAGGGAGCAGTTCCAGTATCAAGATGTGGCGTATCCACCTCAACGCGCGAAGACGATACAGGCGCAGCTTCTTCATGCTCCTCCTCCTGCTCGATAGCAAGGTGCCACTGCCCCAATGACGGTTCCTCGGGGTGCGCATCATCGCTATCGGTAGCGCCCTGATCGTCGGCAACATCCGAGTCTGTTGCCGAACGCGCTTGTCCACCAAAGATAATAGGCGACGCGGCCTTGTTCTGTGCCTGCTCATCGTTGGCGGAACTCTCCGCCTTCTCCGGCGCTGACGGTGTCAAGCGACGTAAATCACTGAGCTCCATCGGCTCAGATGTATTGGCTGCGGTGTGTGTGTCGGAGTCTGGCATGCCTAGCTCGGTGGGTGCGTCACCGCGAATCCGATTCACCGTCCAGGTGACGCCTTTTAGTGTCATGGCGCCGAGGTTATCAACAATGGTCAACCAAGAGATCCCTGTAAAGAGAGTAAAACCGGCCGCCCAGCCAAACAGCATCATCAAGGTCGTGCCTAATACATTAAATAGCGGCAGCGCCAAACTGTTGGTGACATCCCCCATCACGCCACCAGAGGAAAAATGCCAAAAATCGTCAAAATTCAAATCGGCCAACGAGCAGCTGGTTAAAAACAGGATGAACAGTCCTAATATGCGCGCACCGATAATGGTGTAATTAATGGGTTCGTCGTCACCACGGCGACGTAAAAATACCCAACCACCGAGGATCACCGCTGGCGGCAGCGGATACGCTAAGATGCCAAACGAGAAGAAAAGACTATCGGCGAGCCAAGCGCCCATGGCGCCTGCGGCATTGTGCACATCACCATGCCAAGCAGTTTGCGACCAAGACGGGTCGGCTGGATTAAAAGACAATAAAGCCACCATAGCAAACACGGCAGCCGCGAGCACCAAGATAAACCCACACTCTTTTAATCGCTGAACACCATCTAAACGCACTTTGGAACGAGCTGCTTTGGGCTCCCGACGTAAAGAAAACTCCATCATCACCTGTTTAATACCGTTCTTGAACCGCATTCCTCATCCTATCTTGAGGCTTGCTCATATTGTCCTGACTTTACCACATTCATGCCATGAGAGCAGGCATGATGCCTGTTTACGATAAATCTTTACCGAGATATCACACAATCCTCAGTGATCCGAGCAAAAAATAAGCCGAGCACAATGCTCGGCTTGCGTTCTGATAGGAGTTGCCCCGCACCACCCATTTAACTCACTGACTATCGCGTATGAATAACCAGATGATTGCTCTGCTTGACCTCTTCCATTACCACGTAGGTGCGAGTGTCATTCACACCAGGCAAACGCAGCAAAGTTTCACCCAATAACTTGCGATATGCCGACATATCCGCTACTCGTGTTTTAAGCAGGTAATCAAAATCCCCTGACACTAACGAGCACTCTTGAATGTCCTCAAGCGTTTGCACGGCTTTGTTAAATTGCTCGAACACATCAGGCGCACCGCGGTTGAGTGTGATTTCGACAAACACTAGCAGTGATGCATCCAAATACTGGGGGTTAAGCAGTGCTGTATAGCCAAGGATATAACCTTGACGCTCAAGACGTCGTACACGTTCTAGACAGGGGGTAGGAGAAAGACCAACACGTTTTGATAACTCAACGTTAGAGACTCGCCCATCCTTTTGGAGCTCGTTCAGGATGTTGCGGTCAATGCGGTCCAATTCCTTGGAGGGCTTTTTTTTGGTATCTACCATTTTTTATTCCACCTTGTTACTTCCTTGCAAAAAGATATACCAAATTAAATAACATCTAAATGATTTTCAGCATCAAATGCTGGTTTATTGCCTTTATACTAGCCTGAAAATTGACAATATCAATAACAAGCCAGCCGATAACACTGAATAAACAAGAGGTGACAGCATGATCATTGGCGTTCCAAAAGAAATCAAAAACCATGAGTACCGCGTTGGTATGGTACCCGCGAGTGTTCGCGAGCTCATTTCTCACGGCCACTCTGTCTACATCGAGACCAACGCAGGTAATGGTATTGGTTTCTCTGACGACGACTATAAAGCCGCCGGCGCGTCTATCCTTCCCACTGCTGCTGACGTCTTTGCTAAAGCAGAAATGATCGTCAAGGTAAAAGAGCCACAAGCCGTTGAGCGTGCGATGCTCCGTGAAGGACAGATTTTGTTCACCTATTTGCATCTTGCACCAGATTTTCCGCAAACAGAAGACTTAATTAAAAGTAAAGCCATCTGTATTGCCTACGAAACGGTAACAGATTCTAAAGGTCGATTGCCACTACTTGCGCCTATGTCTGAGGTTGCCGGTCGTATGTCTATTCAAGCAGGTGCACAAGCGCTTGAGAAATCACATGGTGGTTCAGGCATGCTGCTCAGCGGTGTGCCCGGTGTTGAGCCTGCGAAAATCGTGGTATTAGGCGGTGGCGTAGTTGGCTCTAACGCTGCACGTATGGCGGTTGGCCTACGCGCGGACGTGACTATTCTCGACAAAAATGTCGACACCCTACGTCGCCTCGATGAAGAGTTCCAAGGGCGCGCCAAAGTGGTGTACTCCACCGAGGAGACCCTGGAGCAGCACGTGCTGAACGCAGACCTGGTCGTGGGCGCAGTACTCATCCCAGGCGCAGCTGCACCTAAGCTGGTGAACGAAGATCATATCAAACGTATGAAGCCTGGCGCAGCGGTTGTGGATGTGGCTATTGATCAAGGCGGCTGTTTCGCAACTTCACACGCGACCACTCATGCCGATCCAACCTATATCGTCGACGACGTGGTGCACTACTGTGTCGCTAACATGCCAGGCGCGGTGGCACGTACCTCTACTGTCGCACTGAACAACGCCACGCTGCCATATATCGTCAAACTGGCTAATAAGGGCTATCGCGATGCCTTGGTGGAAGACCAGCACCTGCGCAATGGCCTGAATGTTATCGGTGGTCAAGTCACGATTAAAGAAGTCGCTGAAGGCTTTGATTTGCCGTATGTTGATGCCATGGACGCACTGAAGTCTGCGCATTAATCGGCTGCGCCAATCATAGAAATCGAGGGCACCATCACGGTGCCCTTTCTTTACCTTTCTAATTTACCTACAATCAGTCCATTCAAAAAAACGAACCTCTTTCCTGCTCGGAGACGTGAATGAGTAACATTAAGCATGCGAACCTTTTGATCTTGGGTTCAGGCCCGGCTGGCTACACGGCCGCTGTTTATGCCGCGCGCGCTAACTTAAACCCAGTCATGGTGACTGGAATGCAGCAAGGTGGGCAATTGACCACCACGACAGATGTCGAAAACTGGCCAGGCGATCCTGAGGGGCTGACCGGACCGGCGTTAATGGATCGCATGAAAGCCCATGCGGAAAAGTTTGAAACCGAGATCATTTTTGATCACATCAATGATGTGGATTTATCCTCACGTCCATTCCGCCTAAAAGGCGATAACGGCGAGTTCACCTGTGATGCATTGATCATATCGACCGGCGCGTCAGCGCAATACCTTGGCTTGCCGTCTGAAGACGCATTCAAAGGACGTGGTGTCTCAGCGTGTGCGACCTGTGATGGTTTTTTCTATCGCAACCAGAAAGTCGCGGTGATCGGCGGTGGCAACACCGCAGTCGAAGAGGCGTTATACCTGTCTAACATTGCCTCAGAGGTACATGTTGTTCATCGTCGTGACACCTTCCGTGCTGAAAAGATCCTCGTTGATCGCATGATGGATAAAGTGAAGAACGGGAACATAGTGCTACACACTAACCGCGTGCTCGATGAAGTATTAGGCGATGAAATGGGCGTGACCCAAGCACGCTTGAAAGATACCCAGAGTGATGAAACTGAAACACTGGATGTGATGGGCGTGTTTGTTGCCATCGGCCACAAGCCGAATACCGACATTTTTGCTGGCCAACTCGACATGGAAAATGGCTACATTAAGGTCGAGTCAGGCCTCAATGGCAACGCCACCCAAACCAGCGTTGAAGGGGTGTTTGCCGCCGGTGACGTGATGGATCATGTATATCGTCAAGCGATTACTTCTGCCGGTACTGGCTGTATGGCGGCGCTCGATGCCGAGCGTTTTCTCGACGCTTTAGCCGATAATAAATAAGCCTATGCTCTCATGCAGGCTGCCATTCGGTGGCCTGCCCAGCCTATTTGTAGGCTCTCATAAAATAATAAGACGATATGGATAAATCTAAACAGCGGGCGCTAACCCAATGGCTCAAGTCGCAGAGCACGTTAGCCAAACCCTGGTTAGTTGCGACGATTAGTATTGCACTCCTCTCCGGTGTGCTTTTGATTGCCCAAGCAGCACTTCTCGCCCACCTGCTGCACCAATTGATCATTGAACAAACGGATAAATTCGCGCTGCTCCCAAGCTTTTTGGCGTTAGCGGGCGTCGTGTTAGCACGTGCGGTATGCAGTTGGGCAAAAGAGCAAACGGGCTACCGCTGTGGTGAAGCCATTCGCCAACATATCCGTCACCTGATACTGAACCGACTCGACGCGCTAGGGCCGGTAACGATTCAAGGACGCCCAGCGGGAAGCTGGGCGAGCCTTATTTTAGAACAAGTGGAAGAGTTACAAGATTTTTTCGCTCGTTATCTCCCACAGATGGCTATTGCCGTACTGATCCCCTTGGTGATCTTGGTCGCCGTATTCCCAATCAATTGGGCATCGGGCGTGATCTTTTTAGTTACTGCCCCGCTCGTGCCTCTTTTTATGGCTTTAGTCGGCATCAAGGCCGCAGATGCCAACCGCAAGAATTTCAAGGCACTACAGCGCCTGTCAGGCTATTTTTACGATCGTTTGCGAGGCCTTCCGACCCTCAAGCTGTTTAACCGCGTCGACGCAGAAGCCGACCAACTTCATCTCGCCTCACACACGTTTCGTCAGCGTACCATGGAGGTGCTGCGCTTAGCCTTTTTGTCATCGGCCGTGCTGGAGTTTTTCACCGCGATATCTATTGCCGTTGTCGCAGTCTATTTTGGTTTCAGCTTTATTGGTGAGCTTGATTTTGGCCATTATGGGGCCCCCATATCGTTATTTACCGGCCTATTTGTACTGGTTCTCGCCCCCGAGTTTTATCAACCACTGCGGGATTTAGGGACCTTTTACCACGCCAAAGCACAAGCAATCGGGGCGGCCGAGTCTATCGTGGAATTTCTCGATGCCCAGCCAGACACCGGCACCCAAGGCACAATCACACCTGACTTATCCGCTGTCTCTATTAGCGCGCAAGATTTAGAGGTGCTGAGTCCAGACGGACACGTATTGGCAGGGCCTATGAGCTTTTCTATCCAGCCCGGTGAACACGTTGCGCTTGTTGGCGTTAGTGGTGCAGGGAAATCAAGCCTGCTTAATGCGCTACTCGGCTTTTTACCCTACCGTGGCCGCCTTAGCATCAATGGCTGTGAACGCAGTGAACTTGATTTAACGCATTGGCGTCAGTCGATAAGCTGGGTTGGGCAAAACCCACAGCTTTTCCATGGCAGTATTCGCGACAATATTGCCCTCGCCAACCCTGAAGCGAGCCCTGAGACAATCAATCAGGTGATGACCCAAGCGTACGTGGATGAGTTTGTGATGCGACTGACCGACGGTTTAGCGCACTTTGTCGGCGATCGAAATGGTGGTTTATCGGTGGGCCAAGCGCAACGTATCGCTGTCGCACGGGCGTTGCTACAAAATGGCGCACTGTGGGTGCTGGATGAACCGACCGCAAGTTTGGATGCGCACAGTGAACAACGCGTGCTCGACACCTTGCAAGCCGCCACCCAAGTTAGAACCTGTATTCAGGTTTCCCACCGTTTAGATACGCTGGCAACCAGTGACCAAGTTTGGGTCATGATGAACGGCAAGTTAGTACAACAAGGCCCCTATCATACACTGGCAGAAACCGGCCCGCTGGCAGAGATGCTGGCTTCCGCCGATAGGAGAAATCTCGATGCGTGAACTACTGCCCTATCTTCGCCTCTATAAACGCCACTGGTTTGGATTAAGTCTGGGTATGGTGTTGGCGTTTGCCACCTTGTTTGCCGCCATTGGGCTGTTAACGCTCTCCGGCTGGTTTATTGCCGCCGCCGCAGTCGCTGGCCTAGCTGGCATCGCCACCTTTAATTACATGCTGCCCGCCGCTGGTGTGCGTGGCTTTTCTATTGGGCGTACATTCGGGCGTTGGGCTGAACGTGTGGTCAGCCACAATGCCACCTTCAAGCTGTTGGCGGATTTGCGGGTATCCTTTTTTCGCAAGCTCGCCCCTTTAGTGCCAGACCAAAGCCTGAACATGCGTGATGGCGATTTACTCAATCGCATGGTTGCCGACGTCGATGCCATGGACCATGTTTATCTGCGACTCATTAGCCCTATGGTTGTCGGCACCCTCGGCATTGTGGCTGTGAGTCTGTTTTTAGGTTGGTTTGACCCAATGCTTGGCATGGCGCTTGGGCTGACACTACTGGTGTTATTGATTGGGCTGCCCATCCTTTTTTATCGCTTGGGTAATGATCAAGGCCGTGCTCAATTGGAGCAAAACGCAGCTACGCGCATTGCACTGCTCGATTGGTTGCAAGGACACGCCGAGCTGGCTTTATTTGGCGCACGTGACCGTTATCGCGCTCGCATCGATAGCAGTGAGCAAGCCATGCTTCACGCGCAAGCCAATATGGCGCGTATCACTGGGCTGGCCAATGCCGTGCTCGTTGCAGCAACAGGTTTAACACTGGTCGGTATGATATGGCTTGCGGCTGACGGGGTTGGTGGTCGCCTACCCGGTCCAATGATCGCCATGGTGGCTTTCACTACCATGGCAAGCTTTGAGCTGATGATGCCGATCACCGCTGCGTTCCAATACCTGGGCAAAACGCTTACCGCCGCGAAACGGCTCAATGCGATCACCGAGCGCACACCGAGTGTCCCCTTCCCCTCACAAGGACATTCTGGCCCCGCCATCGGCACCATTAGCTTTGATAACGTCAGTTACCAATACCCTGGCGCAGCACAAGACGCGGTTTCAAATATCTCGCTCCACGTGACATCGGGACAAACACTGGCACTGCTGGGTAGGACGGGGTGTGGCAAATCAACCTTATTGAGCTTGGTCACCCGAGCGTGGGATCCCACCCAAGGTCAAATTACCCTTGATGATGTGCCGCTAACACAATGGCAAGAGCCAGCGCTGCGTGACGCAATGTCCGTGGTAACGCAAAAAGTCGACCTGTTTAATGGCACATTGCGCGATAACCTTGCACTTGCCAACCCTCATGCGTCAGACGATGTTTTAACATCAACCCTAGAACGTGTTGGCTTGGGTGGGCTGCTAGAGGGTCAAGGGCTAGATGCTTGGTTGGGCGATGGCGGACGACAGCTTTCCGGTGGCGAGCGCCGCCGCTTGGGGATTGGTCGCGGGTTACTGCATCCCGCCCCTATCATGCTACTCGATGAACCCACCGAAGGGCTTGATGTGCAAACCGAGGCGGAGATCCTATCCTTACTACACACACATTGTCAGGATAAAACCGTGGTGATCATCACCCATCGCTTAGTCGGATTAGCACACATGGACAAAATATGCCTAATGGATGCAGGCCAAATTATTGAGCAAGGTACACACTCGTCGTTGCTCGCCCAGAATGGCCGCTATGCGCAACTCATGAACCGCTTGTAACGAGAGCGTGTAATATGACCCTCTTTTTACCGCCTTTAGCGCAAGATGATTTTCGCTTTCCGCCCGTTGACGAGGCACTCTCTCACCCCGATGGCTTGCTTGCCATTGGGGGAGACCTATCACCCGCGAGATTGATGTCTGCTTATCGCAGTGGCATTTTCCCTTGGTTTGGCGAAGATGACCCTTTGCTGTGGTGGTCGCCAAGTGAAAGGGCCGTGATTCAACCCTCTGATTTCCATGCCAGTCGCAGTTTGCGTAAAGCCGCCAAAAAGTCCGCGTATACCATCACGCTTAATCACGCGTTCGAGTCGGTGATTGCTACCTGTGCGGCCATTCGCGGATCTGAACAGACCTGGATTACCGATGAGATGCAAGCCGCTTACTGCCAGCTTCATACTCAAGGCGATGCACACAGTGTCGAAGTCTGGCAGAACAATCACCTGGTCGGTGGACTCTATGGCGTTGCCGTTGGTCAGGTGTTCTGTGGCGAGTCCATGTTTTCCAAGGCTACCAATGCCTCTAAGTTTGCGCTTTGGCAATTCAGCCAATACTTTGCACAACAGGGTGGCCGTTATATTGATTGCCAAATGATGACACCACATTTAGCCTCTTTGGGCGCCAAAACCTGGACGCGTGACGCGTTTATCGCCGCGCTGCAAGCTCATCGCGACCTGCCCATTATCCAGGGCTGCCAACCGACGCAGATAGCAGATTGGAGACCACGATGAGTGTGGGGATCCAGGTTGGCGTTACACCAACAGCATCTTGCCAATATTTACCCCGTCAGCAAGAGCAACTGGCGGTGGTGATGTCTGCCGATTATCATACCCCTGCAAGGTATGGCGCGCTCCTAGCGGCAGGTTTCCGTCGTAGCGGCAACCTCATTTATCGGCCACATTGCCCACAATGCCAGGCTTGCCAAGCACTCCGGGTTGATGTGACTAAGTACCAACCGTCTAAGAGTCAAAAACGCCACCGTAGTCAGCTTCAACGCCTCGACATCAAGGTGAGTGAACAGCTCGATGAAAACTGGTTTAGTCTCTATCAAAAGTACATCGCCGCCCGTCATGCTGATGGCAATATGTACCCGGCTAAGCGTCAAGACTTTCTCGATTTTGTTAGCAGTGACTGGCTATCACCTCGCTTTATTCACCTGTATCAGCGCGATCACGACCAGCTGACCTTGGTGGCTATCGCCGTGACCGATGTTGTCGACGATGGCTTGAGTGCACTCTATACGTTTTTCGACCCCGATCACCGCTTCTCGCTTGGACGCGTCAGTATTCAAGCACAGCTTCAGCTAGCGAACTCACTCGGATTACCTTGGCTCTACTTGGGCTATCAAATCGATGCCTGCCCTGCAATGCGCTACAAAGCGGACTATTATCCACATCAACGCTTTATCAACCAGCAGTGGCGGGCGTTTTCCTGGCCGGTTATTCCACAATAGTGGCTATTTTTTCTAGCAAGGAGCGCCCCAACAGGGTAAAATTCGCACCCGAACTTTACAGACTTTCAGAATAGAGGCATTATCTGTCGGTCAAAAAATTGGCTACCAGAAGAGGCCTAAGAGGATTCAATGGCAAAAGAAGACGTAATTGAAATGCAAGGCACCGTACTCGATACGTTGCCTAATACTATGTTCCGTGTAGAACTAGAAAACGGTCACGTGGTGACTGCCCACATTTCAGGCAAGATGCGCAAGCACTACATCCGCATCCTGACCGGCGACAAAGTCACTGTTGAAATGACCCCTTACGATTTGTCCAAAGGTCGCATCGTTTTCCGTTCGCGTTAATCCTCCGGACGCGATCAAAAAACCCGGCATTTCTGCCGGGTTTTGCTTTTTATGAGCACGACATCTTTTAGTGACTGATAGGCCGCTATGCAGGCTCCATTTGATCGCTAAATTGGAAGTCCAATCGGTTATCTTTCAATACCACACGAACGGTTCCCCCATTGACCAAACAGCCAAAGAGTAGCTCGTTGGCGAGTGGCTTTTTGAGGTTATCTTGGATAACACGCCCCATTGGCCGTGCTCCCATTGCCTTGTCATAACCTTCTTCTGCCAGCCAACGCTTGGCCTCCGACGTCACCTCAAGCGACACCCCTTTGGCGTCCAGTTGGGCTTGTAGCTCAACAATGAACTTATCCACCACTTGCAAAATAACCTGCTCATCCAAGTGGTTAAACCAAATGATGTTGTCCAAGCGGTTACGGAACTCTGGCGAAAACACCTTCTTAATTTCAGACATCGCGTCATGACTGTGATCTTGCTGAATCAAGCCAATCGACTTGCGCACCGTCTCGGCGACACCCGCGTTGGTGGTCATCACCAAGATAACGTTACGAAAGTCCGCTTTACGTCCGTTATTATCCGTCAAGGTGCCATTATCCATCACCTGCAGCAGCAGGTTGAACACGTCTGGGTGTGCCTTCTCGATTTCATCCAACAACACCACGCTGTATGGGTGTTTGATCACCGCATCGGTGAGCAACCCGCCTTGGTCATACCCCACATAACCTGGGGGCGCACCAATCAAGCGGCTCACTGTGTGACGCTCCATATACTCTGACATATCAAAGCGCTGCAGTTCGATGCCCATGGCTCGCGCCAACTGCACCGTGACCTCGGTTTTACCGACCCCGGTAGGCCCCGCGAACAAGAAGGAGCCGACCGGTTTATTCTCATCGCCTAAGCCTGCTCGGCTCAGCTTGATGGCTTCAGACAGCGCCGTGATGGCGGTATCTTGACCGAATACCAGCATTTTGAGCTTGTCATCCAGCGATTGCAGCACGTCTTTATCAGACGACGAAATCGACTTCTCAGGAATACGGGCCATTTTCGCAATCATACTCTCAACATCAGGGACATTGACCGTTTTCTTGCGCTTGCTGGCTGGCGCCATACGACACCGCGCACCCGCCTCATCAATTACATCGATCGCTTTATCTGGCAGATGACGTTCGTTGATGTATTTCGCCGACAGCTCGACCGCGGCACGAATCGCCTTATTGGTATAACGCACTTCGTGGTGAGCCTCATATTTCGGCTTCAAACCCATCAAAATCTTGGTGGTATCGTCAATTGATGGCTCAATCACATCAATTTTTTGGAATCGACGCGCCAAGGCTCGCTCTTTTTCGAAAATAGAGCCGTACTCTTGATAGGTCGTCGAGCCAATACAACGTAACTTTCCGCTACTGAGGAGTGGCTTGATGAGATTCGCGGCATCGACCTGACCGCCACTCGCGGCACCAGCGCCAATGATGGTATGGATCTCATCGATAAACAGTACCGCGTGATCCTCTTTTTCAAGTTGCTTTAAGATGGACTTAAATCGCTTCTCGAAATCGCCACGGTATTTAGTGCCCGCGAGCAACGAGCCAATGTCTAACGAGTAAATCACACAGTCTTTAATCACGTCAGGCACTTGGCCTTCCACAATTCGCCATGCCAAGCCTTCCGCAATCGCCGTTTTACCAACCCCTGCTTCGCCAACCAACAGAGGGTTATTTTTGCGACGGCGACACAATACCTGGATGGTGCGCTCAAGCTCTTTATCACGGCCGATTAACGGATCAATACCGCCAACACGCGCGAGCTGATTAAGGTTGGTTGCGAAGTTTTCTAACCGGTCCTCTCCCGCTTCTGCTCCGGATTCATCCGCGCTCATGTCGCTGCTTGGTAGATCATCACCCTCGTCTTTGGTGGTACCGTGGGAGATGTAATTCACCACGTCGAGGCGACTGACATCATTCTTTTTCAGCAGATACGCGGCGTGGGATTCTTGTTCGCTAAAGATGGCCACCAACACATTCGCACCGCTTACTTCGCTACGACCGGATGACTGCACATGAAAAACAGCGCGTTGGAGTACTCGCTGAAAGCTCAGCGTTGGCTGCGTCTCTCGCGATTCATCGTCCGCAGGGATCAACGGTGTGGTTTGCTCAATGAACGCATCAAGTTCTTTGCCCAGCGCCTCCAAATCTGCGCGACACGCGACCAGCGCATCGTGCGCGGCCGCATTTTCGATTAACGCGAGAAGCAGGTGCTCCACCGTCATGAATTCGTGGCGTTTTTCACGCGCACGTGCAAACGCGCCATTCAAACTGGCTTCAAGTTCTTTGTTAAGCATAAAGGCACCTCCCTCAAAAACCGCGCTAAAGCGTGATGGAGCCGGCTAAGCTTTCTCCATCGTGCACAGTAGCGGATGGCCATGCTCTTTGGCATACATCATCACCTGTGCCACTTTCGTTTCAGCAACCTCGGCGGTAAATACGCCACAGACCGCTTTTCCTTCGTAGTGCACCGTCAGCATGACTTGCGTCGCTTTGTCCACATCCATGGCAAAAAACGTCTGGAGCACGTCGATAACAAACTCCATCGGAGTGTAGTCATCATTGTTTAGCACCACCTTGTACATTGATGGTGGCTGCAACTTTGTTTTTTCTGACGATTCGACCTCTGCGTCAGGCAAACCCCACTGGTTCCAATTACTCATAGCTCATTCAATGCATTGTTAGGGTGTCTCGGTAAGTGATGTGGCGGGGCACTACTGCCATCCACGATTCCCGTCCACCTATACTTAAAGTTAAGCCACAGATTGTATTCCAGCAACCTTTTCATTGCGAACACCGTTTGCCTGAGCAATTGTTAATCACTGTACTGTGTAATAGTGTCTCACACCGCATTTCGTTCACTGCGAATCACACAAACGTCTCACCTCTCCCTGCATCAGAATGCATAAAAAACAAGGCATGTTAACGGGCAAACAAATTATTGTCAGATCGCGTCAAACGCGACGGGTGAGAATAGGCACACTCGGATCTCGTTTCGACAATATTCACTCAATTGTCATTTTTAAGCAGGTAGACCGCATGACTTATGCCAGTTGCGATCACTGCGATCCAAACACTTTAGGGATAAAGAGCAAGTTATTAGAATAAAAAGTAATAGTTCAGCCTTGTAATTGCGTATCTATCACTGTGTTTGCACTTTTTTATAGCGAAAACATCCGGTGTAAATCCTAGAAAACTATGCAATTAAGATGTCTATTGTTGAGTGAATAATTGCCACCTCCTCACACTTTTTCGATTTGATATTACATTCCTGTTATAAGTTATACCCCACACTTGACTGCCTAAAAGTATCTACTAAAGTGAAACATGTGGTAGGTAAACTAACCATGTCACTTCTATTCAATCATATCAGTGAAGGCAACAGCGCCACGCTGCCGAGATTGATGAGGTGGAATGAACGCGTTTATCGCAGGTATGCAAAGTTTGATGCAAGAAGGATGTGTCGCATGGAAACTGGTACAGTAAAATGGTTTAACAATGCAAAAGGATTTGGCTTTATTTGTCCGGTAGAAGGAGAAGGCGATGTGTTTGCCCACTACTCTACCATCCAGATGGACGGATATAAGACACTAAAGGCGGGACAAACCGTCAATTATGAGGTTCAGGAAGGACCGAAAGGCTACCATGCCAGTGAAATTGTGCCAGTCGATCAAGAAGCGGCTAAATAGCGCTGAATCCGGTCGGCCAGATGGAAAAGGCGAGCTTACCGCTCGCCTTTGTTGTTTCTGACCGCACGGAATGTCGTCTAGAGTAACCCGAGCATCTGTTTGTAATGCCGGCGACACACAGAAACGTAACGTTCATTGCCCCCAATCACCACTTGATCACCATCTGCAATGGCATTGCCTTCACTATCTTGGCGAATGACTCGACTCGCTTTACGCCCACAGTGACACACGGTTTTAAGTTCAACGAGCTTATCGGCCCACGCTAGCAAGTACTGTGATCCTTCAAAAAGCTCACCACGAAAATCTGTTCTTAATCCATAGCACAACACTGGGATCCGCAGCTTATCCACCACATCAGTGAGCTCGAGCACCTGCTGTTTGGTCAAAAACTGGCTCTCATCAATCAATAAACAGTCAACTTTCTCTTGCGCTAAGATGGTCGCAACGTGCTCGAACAGTGGCGTTTGATTGTCATACAGGTGGGCCTCAGCTTCTAATCCAATTCGCGAACTGATTTTTCCGACCCCATAGCGGTTATCAATCGCAGCAGTGAATAATAGAGGCTGCATACCGCGTTCTTGGTAGTTAAAGGCCGATTGTAACAAGGTGGTCGACTTACCCGCGTTCATTGCCGAATAATAAAAGTATAACTGAGCCATAACTGTCTCTACACGTAATGCCCATTCCCATTGTGGGCGAGCTGGATTGAATAAACAGGCATGCTACCGCACTAGCAGAAAAAGAAAAGCCCCGCATAAGCGGGGCTAGATGGTTAACCTACCAATTTGCATGGTCGTTTTTTAAGCCACATTAGCCCAGCACATAGTGCAACGAACGCAAACACGGCCGCCATCAGTGACCAAAGAAGTGACGCGGTAAAGCCTAACACCATGAAGCCTACGGTTGAGACAACAGCCCCACCAATTGCATAAGGGAGCTGAGTAGCGACGTGGTCAATATGCCCACACCTTGCACCTGTTGAAGACAAGATAGTGGTATCCGAGATAGGTGAGCAATGATCACCGAATACGGCGCCGGCTAATACGGCCGACAACATCGGCAACATCAGTGCGATATCGGTCGCAGCAGCTAGGTCGCCCGCAATCGGTAGCATAATACCGAACGTCCCCCACGACGTACCGGTTGCGAAGGCCATCACTGCCGCCAACAAGAAGAGCACCACAGGCAAGAGTTGCGCCGGCAAGTTCCCCTCAACTAAGGACGACAAATATTTGCCAGTTTGTAAGTCACCAATAATATGACCAATCGACCAAGCAAATAACAGAATGAGGATCGCGCCAAACATAGACTTTGCACCTACCCAAAGGGTTTTCGCAATATCTGATACGGCAATGCCTTGTTTACCTGTCATCACCAAGGACACAGCCAAACCCGCCAGTCCACCCCACAGTAATGACATGCCGACATCGGTATTTTCAAAGGCCCCAAGGAGAGAAAAGGCCTGAGCATCGGCTGCCAATGCCAGCCCGCCGGTATATAGCATCGCACCTACCGTCGCCACTACCAGCATAATAATGGGGGCGACCAAATCAGCCACACTGCCTTTATCACTTTCTTCAATCCCTAGGTCGTCGCAAATGTCAGCGCAGTTTTCACTTTCATCGCCCAATCGGCTGCCTTTTTTCGCCTGATATTCAAACTGACGCATCGGGCCAATATCCAGTTGAAACCAAACCACCGCAAACACTAACAACAAGGCAAAAATAGCGTAGAAGTTCATTGGGATCATGGTGACAAATGCTCCTAGCGCCGTGTAATCCGTCACGCCATGTGCCACCAAAATCGAGCCAATCACGGTAATGATATAAGCCCCCCAGCTTGATGCCGGCGTGATAACACACATAGGGGCTGCCGTGGAATCAAGAATGTAAGCCAGTTTCGCTCGAGAAACGTGGAAGCGATCCGTCACAGGACGAGAAACGGCCCCTACCGCCAAACTATTGAAATAATCATCGACAAAAATAAATACGCCAAGAAAAGCAGCCAGTAGTTTCGCGCCACGCTTACTTTTAATTCGACTTTGCGCCCAATTAGCAAAAGCACGTGTGCCACCAGACAAGGATAACAGTGCAGTGATCATCCCCAGCAAAATAAGGAAGCCGAGAATACTCAGATTCCAACTATTTAAGCCACCGTCTGCAAAGAATAGACCGGTCACCACATCAAGCAAGTACTGCCCTGCCGAGACAAACGAAAAGTCAGTCAGTAATACGGTACCCAGTACAATCCCCATACCCAACGACAATAAAACCCGTCGTGTGGCGATCGCGAGGCCGAGTGC
This sequence comes from Salinivibrio kushneri, assembly GCF_027286325.1. Taxonomy (NCBI): domain Bacteria; kingdom Pseudomonadati; phylum Pseudomonadota; class Gammaproteobacteria; order Vibrionales; family Vibrionaceae; genus Salinivibrio; species Salinivibrio kushneri. The sequence continues at coordinate 969,426 of NZ_CP114588.1, read as the reverse complement.
CAATAAAGGGGGAAGTAGTGATAAAGCGGATGAAGAAAAATCTGTTAAGTTCATGATCTCAGTGTCAACCAGGTGGTTGGAGATCTACTGCAGAAATGAAGACGGTAAGGCGTGGTATCACACGGCAAACAGCTTGCCTCCTACATACAGTAGCGCTCCATAGTGTATTTCCAAGTACTATGGCAGTGCTGTCCCTATTCGGTAACAGCCCCAGCTCAATCGGTGTGATGACCTGATTGGCTTCGGCGTTGTTTCCTTTTATGCGCTTTCATCGGTATCACCCTCTTGCGCACGACTTATAAACAACGCACCTCTACGTTAAGCGTGGTGCATTCTACACAACGTGCTTACTATCGCAACTATTTATGGTTGAAAAACCGTCGACTAAACACCATCTCACTCAATGCCAATAAAACATGTCTCACCCTCTATTTTTTTAGACATCTGATTCAAAAAGACAATGGAATTAAAGTCAAATTTGCGGTTAACTTGCAATTAATGAATAATATGGCGTATTAATATAGGTCATATTGTATATTTCAATTATACTGTTATCATTCTTTCAATTAACATATAAATCAAATAGGAACCAATAATGTCTGATGCAATGAAAGCTCTACTCAATTTGCGCAGCCTGCGCGCGGTTGCAAAAGAAATGTCTACTGAGCAACTGAACGAAGCCTTAGAAAAACTACAAACAGTTGTTGAAGAGCGCAAAGAAATCGATCGCCAAGCGGAAGCGCAAGAAAAAGAGCGTTTAGAGAAGTTAGAAAAATACCGTGCTATGTTAGAAGCAGACGGTATTGGCCCAGAAGAAATCGTGGCGTTGTTAGGTGGTGCTTCAAAGAGCAAAGCATCGGGTAAACGCGCGACTCGTCCAGCAAAATATCAATATACGGGCGAAGACGGCTCACAAAAGACGTGGACAGGCCAAGGCCGTATGCCTAAGGTTATTCGCGAAGCCACTGAAAGCGGCCAAGCAAAGCTTGAAGATTTTCTCATCCCAGGCCAAGAAGCCTAACGACTTATTCCAACATAAAAAAAGAGGCTCAACGCCTCTTTTTTTATCGCTTAATCAAATTTAATTCTATCCGCTAAATGGCTCACTGCTAACGCAAAGTAGTGCGAACGGTTCCACTTCAATAGACTCTGATAGTTATTATAGACAAGGTACGCTCTGCCTTTTTCATCATCAGGCTGAATGAGCCACGCATCAATATCGACTGTTGGTAACGCTTGGCCATTCATACGCCGTACTCCAAGAGCTTGCCACTCACTTAATGATTGTGCTTTATCACTGTTGGTACCAAGCAAAGTACGATCAATCGCTTTAGGCAACTGAACCTGCCGCCCCCATGTATAGGTATCATCCCAGCCCGCTTTTTTTAAGTAATTGGCCGCGGAGGCAAATACATCGGCTTCTGTTTGCCAAATATCTTTTTTGCCATCTTGGTTTCCGTCGACCGCATAGTTAATAAACGAACTCGGCATGAACTGGCATTGACCCATTGCGCCGGCCCAAGATCCTTTCATCTCTTCGGGAGCGATATGCCCTTGCTGCAATATTTTCAGTGCGGCCATGGTCTCTTTACGAAAAAAGGCTTCACGTCGACCATCAAAAGCTAACGTTGATAACGCTTCAATCACGTTATAACTGCCCTGAAGTTTGCCGAAGTTACTTTCCACACCCCATAAAGCCACAATAAAACGCGGCTGAACCTGATAGTGTTCACCGATGATTTTTAGTGCGTCGTAATGCTGGCGGTAGAGTTTTTTCGCTTGGGCGACTTTCCAATCAGGCACAGCACGCGGAATATACTCATCCAACGTGAGACGTCGCTCAGGTTGATTTCTATCGGAGCTGACCGCGCGCTCGTGGTACTCAACGTCCTTAAAGGCACGCTCAAGTAAAGCATCACTGATGCCCGCCTCTCGTGCTTCGGCTTTTAAGGTGGTCACATACTGCTCGAATCCGGGCTTGGCCATCACAGGGCTCACTAAAAGTGCCGCCGCGATAGAGGCTGAAATCATACCTTTGCGCATAGTCTTCCTTTTACAGTTTTTCGTTTTTATTACGAATAGCCTGCAATGCCGCATCAGGTGGCGGGGGCAATTGCACAAAAAAACCATCACTTTGCAGGCTTTGTTTTACCTTATTGATGTCGACAGCAGCCAGTTTATCGCGCTTGTCTAAGTTGATCATCATGGCAAACTCGGGCTGCCCAAAGCTATTCATTAATGCCTCAGGCACATCATCGAATTTATCTTTCTCTGCAAGATAAAGATAGGTACCTTCTTTCTTTTTGCTACGATAAATTGCGCAATACATCTCAAAAGTCCTCATGAGCATGCCATATTACAGGCGATACATTGTCATCTTCGGGTAAAGGTTTGTTAAGCTTTGCAGCAAAGTGTGTCAAAACACGTATCTGCTGCCATTTCTCGCTCAAAGATTAAAAAAACACTAATAAGAGGAGAAATAACGCATCAGCGGCAAACCCTGCTTGCCGCATTGGCGCTGTGAATATACCATGCTATCCAACGTCTGATAATGCGCGTCTGACTCGTGTTTAAACGACAAAACCGGGATCGAATAACATGCTCAAACAACCGGAGTTGAAAGGCTCAACCTTTACCCTTTCCGTCCTCCACCTCGTTGACGATAATTTTGCTGCCGCTGCCACTGTTTTGACAGAGAAAGTCACTCAAGCACCGGCTTTTTTCCAAGGCGCCCCTGTTGTCGCTGACATTAGCCGCCTATCACAATGCCCAGATATCGGCGCCTTAAAGCAATGCTTACAGGCCACAGGCATGATTCTCGTTGGGCTGACCGGTGTCACCCACAATGATACGCGTGAGCTTGCGCTGGATGCGCAATTAGCCGTGTTAAAGTCGAGCAAGCAATCCCGGGTTGCCGATCCGATTCAGCCGCCTGCAAAAGTGGTCACCACCCCCGTGCGTTCAGGTCAGCAAATCTATGCAAAAAACGCCGACCTGGTGATCCTCAACCATGTCAGTGCCGGTGCGGAAGTGATAGCCGATGGCAGTATCCATATCTACGGCGTCTTGCGTGGTCGAGCCATTGCCGGTGCAAGTGGACAAAAGCAAGCGCGTATTTATTGTCAGAACCTTCAGTCAGAATTATTGTCTGTAGCAGGAAGCTATTGGCTCAGCGATAAAATTCCATCAGAACATTTAGAGCGGCCTTCCATGGTCTCACTTAATCAAGAAAGCTTACACATTGACCCCCTCACGCTATAAGAGAATAAGGAAGAGGAATGGCACGAATTATTGTAATTACTTCCGGTAAAGGCGGTGTTGGTAAAACAACATCGAGTGCAGCATTAGCGACCGGGTTGGCCATGACAGGCAAAAAAACCGCCGTGGTCGATTTTGATATTGGCCTACGTAACCTGGATTTGGTGATGGGCTGTGAGCGTCGCGTGGTCTATGACTTTGTCAATGTCATTAACGGCGAAGCCAATCTGCATCAAGCATTAATTAAAGATAAACGCGTAGAAAATTTGTTTATTCTGCCAGCCTCACAAACGCGCGATAAAGATGCGCTAACCAAAGACGGTGTAGAGCGTGTTTTAAAAGACATGGATGAACTTGGCTTTGAATACATTATTTGTGACTCACCCGCCGGGATTGAAGCTGGCGCGTTGATGGCATTGTATTTTGCAGACGAAGCCATCGTGACCACTAACCCAGAGGTCTCATCCGTACGCGACTCTGATCGTATTCTTGGTATTCTCGACTCTAAATCACGCCGCGCAGAAAACGGCGAGGATCCGGTAAAACATCACTTGTTGCTTACTCGCTATAACCCCACGCGAGTGACCAACGGTGAAATGCTCAGTGTTGAAGATGTAGAAGATATTCTGCGTATTCCACTGTTAGGGGTCATCCCTGAAAGTCAGTCTGTATTGCACGCCTCAAACAAAGGTGAGCCTGTGGTGCTTGACCAAGAGTCAGATGCGGGCCAAGCCTATGAAGATGCCATTGCGCGTCTGCTGGGTGAAGAGCGTCCCTTCCGCTTTATTGAGGAAGAGCGCAAAGGTTTCCTAAAACGCTTATTCGGAGGCTAATGTGGCACTGCTTGAATTCTTCCGTCCATCAAAGAAAAAGTCGGCCAATATTGCCAAAGAGCGTTTACAAATCATTGTTGCCGAGCGTCGCAGTGCCGATAGCCCTGCGCCGACTTATTTGCCCCAGCTCAAGCAAGATATTTTAGACGTGATCCGCAAATACGTGGATATCGCACCGGACCAGGTGTCTGTTAGCCTAGAACAAGGCGATGATGATCTATCCGTCTTGGAGCTGAATGTGACCTTGCCCGAAGAGGGGAAAGAGAGCTAGATCTCAATCACGACGGGCTACGACAAAAAGCGGTGGTTTTAGGTCACCGCTTTTTGTTTATCCGCGAGATGATGGCTATGCCCCTGGGGCGTTAGGGATCATCGTCAGCAATGTCTCTCCCACTAACCGAAAGCGCCATCCCGAGGCTAAATCAGGGCGTTTATCTTCTTGACATTCCTCTCGCCATACCCAGGTAATCAATTGATTAAGCTGCTTTTTGGAGCCAATAAACTCAGGGGCTAGGCCTGATTTATCTGCCTGAGTTTGTACCTGCTCCTTAATCGCTTTAATCACCGACTTATACCCTGGTTCATCAACTAAGCGTGTGATGACCGGTGGGCATTTCGCTAAGGGGGTTTTATCCGCTTGCGTGGCCAGCTTTATCAAGGTTTGTGCATGATAACGCACTTCAAATTTGTCGAACCCATGTTCATTCATTTGCTCAACGGTACGGATACCGTAGCGTGCCATTTTAAAAAGGTGCTGCTCTTTAACAATGAAGTTGAGTGCCATATTTCGGCGTCGTGCTTCCTTTGCACGCCATTTGGCAAGGGCCTGCAAAACGGCCAGTTGTTGACGATTAAGCTGCCACGCATATTTGATATCGAGGTAAGCGGCCTCATCTGATTTTGCCAGCTGTTTTTTACGGCTCAGCAATGCACACTCTTCCACCATAGCGTCGTGCCACTGCGTTTCGGATAGGGCTTGAGTCAGCGCTTGATAAAGCGGCAGCAAGTAATACACATCTGCGGCGGCGTACTGTTTCTGCTTTTCCGTTAAGGGGCGCGCACACCAATCAGTGCGTGACTCCCCTTTATCTAAGCTTACGCCGACATAACGCTCAACCAAGCTTGCGAAGCCCTCGGAGACGCCATGACCTAAAAAGGCGGCGACGATTTGCGTGTCTATCATGGGAGTTGGCAATACGCCCGCATAGTGCTGAAAAACCTCTAAGTCTTCACTACTCGCATGTAACACCTTGGTGACCTGGGTGTCACTCAACAGCGCCCATAACGGGGAGAGATCATCAATCGCTAGCGGATCAACCAGCGCCAGTTGCTCGCCATCATAAATCTGGATAAGCCCCAGTTGTGCATAAAAGGTACGCGTACGGACAAACTCGGTATCAAGCATCACAACGGCTTGGTCACGGAAATGTGCGCAGATATCGACCAGTTGTTGATCGGTGGTGATTTGTTGATAGTTCACAAAAAAGCCCATAAAGAAAATGCCGGCGAGGCCGGCATTTCGTGATTCGTTATCGACAGTTTACCCTTTTCTGGGTCGGTTCGCATTAAGCTGACGCTTTTTGCTCGGTGGCTTGCGGCTCATCACGTAACTCTCGACGCAGAATTTTACCCACATTGGTTTTAGGCAGTTCATCTCTAAATTCCACGACACGTGGCACCTTGTAGCCAGTGAGGTGTTTGCGACAGTGCGCCACCAGATCATCTCGCGTCAGCGAAGGATCTTTTTTGACCACACAGATCTTAACCACTTCCCCAGAGTTCTCATCTGGCTGGCCAATGGCGGCAACTTCTAGCACCTTGTCATGCAAAGCAACGACATCTTCCACTTCATTAGGATACACGTTAAAGCCAGAGACAAGGATCATGTCTTTTTTACGATCCACAATATGCAAGAAGCCGTCATCATCGAACTGCACCACATCGCCAGTGGCTAACCAACCATGCTCGTCGATGCTTTCTCGTGTCGCCTCTGGGCGATTCCAATACCCTTGCATCACTTGCGGGCCGCGCACTAACAACTCACCCGGCTGGTTGTCCGCCACATCATCACCTTGATCGTCGACAATGCGCACCTCCGTTGATGGTACGGGCAGACCAATGGAGCCGTTATAGTCGCGTAAATCATAAGGATAAGCCGCGACCAGTGGCGAGCACTCTGTTAATCCATAGCCTTCAAGCAGATGCTTGCCCGTCAGCTTTTTCCAGTTTTCCGCAACAGCCCTTTGCACGGCCATGCCACCACCGACGGTCAAGCGCAGGTTAGAAAAGTCCAATTCATGGAAATCTTCGTTATGGAGCAGCGCGTTAAACAGAGTGTTCACACCTGTAATGGCCGTAAACGGATACTTTTGCAGCTCTTTGACAAAACCTGGAATATCGCGTGGATTAGTGATCAGTAGGTTTTGTCCACCCATTTCAATAAACAATAGGCAGTTCACCGTGAGCGCAAATACGTGATACAGCGGCAATGCGGTGACAACTAACTCCTCACCCGCATTGAGTACCGGCTGATACGTGCCCTTCGCTTGATACACGTTAGCCAGCATATTTCTGTGAGTCAGTACCGCACCTTTCGCTAACCCCGTGGTGCCACCGGTATATTGTAAAAACGCAATGTCTTCGCCTTTCAAAAAAGGCTTCACATATTGCATACGTCGACCACGGCGCAGCGCTTGGCGCATCGAGGTGGCGTGTGGCAAATGATACTTAGGCACCATTTTTTTGACGTATTTGACCACGAAGTTAACCAGGGTCCCTTTGGCACGTGGCAACTGTTCGCCCAAACTGGTCAATACCACGTGTTTAACCGGCGTATTGTCGACCACCTTCTCCAACGTGTGAGCAAAGTTACTCACAATCACAATCGCCTTTGCTCCGGCGTCTGTTAATTGGTGCTCGAGCTCGCGAGGGGTGTATAACGGGTTAACATTCACGGCCACACAACCGGCTCGTAAAATACCAAACAGGGCAATCGGATATTGCAGCAAGTTCGGCATCATAATGGCAACGCGATCGCCTTTTTTCAGTTTCAGCTCATTTTGTAGATAGGCAGCAAACGCACGGCTACGCTCTTCCAGTTTACGAAATGTCATGACCTGCCCCATATTGATAAAGGCAGTTTGATCCGCGTACTGCTGGACAGAGTGTTCAAACATCTCGACCAGAGAGCGATGGGCATCTGGATCTATTTCCGCCGGCACATCCGACGGGTAACGATTAAGCCATACCTTTTCCACTGGCTTTCTCCTATGTGTTAACTTGCAGGCTATATTGCCTGCTTCGATCGACGCGAGGCATAATTCAAACAGGTGTTTAACCTGCCCACCATAGCGTTAACATTATTTTTACACGAGCATTTTAAGTGCGCGTTTGAATTTTGGTCACAAAATCCGTTATTAACGACACAGTTTGTTGCGGTTGCTGAAGGTGACAATGATGTGTCCCGGGGATCTCAATGAGTGTCAGTTGCTTAAACCATGTGGCTCGTTGCGCGGCATCGGCAGAGCGCAGCGCAGGATACCCGTCTGTCGCGCGAATCGCCAGCACAGGGCATTCAATCGCTCGAATAATCGACTCTCCATGGCCGGGCGCCATTCGATACAGAGGCTCACCACGAAGCTTGGGATCATGACGCCAACGTACACCATGGCTGCATCGCTCGATCCCTCGTGCAACCAGTGGCATCAATGACTGACAGGCGACTTTATTAATGGACGCGCGCAATTGTAGCGCTTTAATCGCAGAATCAAAGAGACGTGGTGCTTTTTGCGCTGAATTTAAGCGCTGATTGAGACTTTTCGCGATGCGTTCGGTGATTTTGTGTTCAGGTTCAACAATGGGCCCTAGTGCTTCTATCGAGACAACACCCGCGATCGATTCAGGAAAACTGGCTGCATAACAGCTGGCCACTAACCCTCCTAGCGAGTGTCCCACCAATATGAAGGGCCCCCTTTTCTCAGGTTGCGAGCAAGGTGTTTGGTGAAGGACTTGATGCAAGCTGTCTAGATAATCAAAAAACGGGTAATGATAATCCCCGGCTTTATGCTCAGATAAACCATGCCCGGGCCAATCAAACATGAGTAACCCGTAGTCTTGAGGCAACATGGGGATCAGCGAATAGAAACTCGCTAGGTTGTCTTGCCAACCATGTAAAAAAACCAATGTTGGCGCTGCGCCGCTTGCTGAGCGTATTGCCGCTGCCACTGTCACATCATTAAGTCGAATCGAGGTAGGCGTTAAGCCAGACGATAACCCGAGTGCTGCCGGATCAGACGCCAATAATGCCTCGAGTGTCTCCGTCAATTGCGGTGTCATCATCGTCACATTTAAGGGCTAATAAGGTAAGCTAATAAGGTAAGCTAATAAGGTAAGCTAATCACGCTTTGCACCCGTCCCGTGCCAACGCCAATGCGCACTCGGGAGCAGTACAAGCCGTAGCAATAAGGTCTGTCATCATCAACCACATGCTGTTGAATATCCCAAAGCTGATGCCCTTTTACCTTAAGCACAGGATAGTCATAGGAATAATCCCCCACCTTTCCCGCCTGACGGCCCTGAAAGTCGCCCAACACCGTTATCGGCCGGCCTTTGGCATAATCAGCCGGTTCAATAAAGCCAGTAAAAATCGCTTTGAAACGCCCAAGTGACGATGCATCGATATCAGGCCGACCCGCTGTCGACGTTGGCAAGGCCACTATTTCAACCACAGAGTCCTGCTCACGGTTATTCACCCCGACGATCAGGCCCCCAAGGCGTACCTCTTCTCCTTGATTTGCTTGGGTCATTTTCGCGACCACCGGATATTCGGTCACGGGCTGATCCATCCGGCCTTTTAGTGACTCGGGCAAACTTGTACAGCCACTCAGTAGCAACACGCCGCATAAAACAAACAGGTAAGACTTCATATCAGGCTCCTTTCACGCCACATCACACATAGATATCGACGCCCACTAAGTTGATCAGTTCCTCTCGCCTGGCTTGATTTAACACCGCGAAGTAGGAGGCCATCGCTTGACGGCCGCGACCATCCGGCAAATCGTATTGCACGTATTCTTGTTTCGCCTGTTCTGCTTGCGCAATAGCAGCGGGGTCAACACGCTGGCGAACCGCCTTTGCCACTTGCGTTGTCTTGGGCGTTTGTTTGCGCGTGGTTTGAGGCTTTTTTCCCGTGCGTTGGGGGTGGTTAGGCCGGTTTGTCTGTGGGGAGGATACACCGTTAATCGATACCATATTCACGTCCTATGCTGCCGGCCTTATTGTGGTTATTCGCGACCAGGTAGTTTTTTCCAAGTCACTTTATCCCGCAGATACGTCGGGCTTGCGAGCTCTGCAGCAACCGTGTCTCCCGCACGATATGCGTGCTTAGCAATATCCAACATATCTTGTGCCTGAGGATATAACACTTCTGACGATGCCGTCTGCAGTGCCAAATGTGCCGCCAGATCAGGATAGGCTGCCCATCCGGTTCCTGCCAATGTCCATACTCCCTCAGTACACTCAGGGGTGAGTGCTTCCGGAGCGACGACCCTCTCTTCACCGACACCCTGCCATGCGCCAGTGTCAGTCCGCCGATATTGGCCGACATAGAGTTCACTCATACGCGCATCAATCGCCGCCAATACTTGGGTCGCGTTGTGTAGCCGATAGCTTTGTGCTGCCATCGCTTCCAATGTTGAGACACCAATCATGGGCACACCCGCCCCAAACGCTAAACCTTGTGCAATACCGATGCCAATACGCACACCGGTGAAACTTCCTGGCCCGCGGCCAAACGCCAGAGCATCTAACTGCCCCAGCCCAATACCCGCTTCTGCCAACACCTCATCCACCATGGGTAGGATCTTGTTGGTATGCTCACGCGGTGCAATTTCGCTGCGCGTGATAACCTGATCATCACAACACAGTGCGACAGAGCAGTTTTCGGTCGCCGTATCTACGGCCAATATTCGTAGCGTCATTTAACCCTCTATCGGTTGATCTAATAAATGCGAGTGCATCGTGTTGCTGTTGGTGTCACTGCCCGACAAAAAATCGTCAATGTGGTGTAAATCCCGCGTGCGAGGGATCGCCGGCAAGCTGCGCAAAAAGGTTGCGCCGTATGCGCGAGTTACCAATCGGTTGTCACAAATAACCAGTGCACCAAAATCTTGTTGATCCCGAATGAGACGTCCCACCCCTTGCTTTAGGGTGATCACCGCCTCGGGGATCTGTACCTGAGCAAAGGGATCCCCCCCTTGCAGTTTACAATCTTCTATTCGTGCTTTTAATAAAGGATCATCGGGGGAGGCAAACGGGAGTTTATCGATGATCACACAACTGAGCGCTTGCCCACGCACATCAATGCCTTCCCAAAAAGCGCCCGTCGCCACCAGCAACGCATTGCCCAACGACAAATATTCTGCCAATAGGCGCTGCTTGGGCATCTCACCTTGCATGAGCACCGGCAATGACAGCTGTTCACGAAACAAGGCTGACAGCTCGCGTACCATTTGATGTGACGTACACAGGAAAAAGCAACGGCCTTGGTTACGCTCAATCACTGGCCCCAATAATGCGGCAAGTTTGTTGGCACGACGAAAACTATTGGTTTCCGGTACATGACGAGGCACGCAAAGCCTCGCCTGATTGGGATAGTCAAAGGGGCTTTCCAGTGTCATTTGCTGCTTAGCGTCAATTCCTAGGCGGTGGTTAAAGTGCGCAAAGTCCCCTTCAACGGCCAAGGTTGCGGAAGTGAAAATCCAAGCGCCACCCTGTTCGGCCATTTGCTCACGAAAGCGATCGGCAACCGACAAGGGCGTAATGTTGAGGCTAAAGTGATGCCGCGTACATTCGTACCAATAGGAGTACCCAGTAATTGAGGTGTCTTTTAAGCGTGCCAGCCGCGCTTTGAATGAGGTAATCCGATCAAACGCAGCGTCAAGCAATTGACTTCGGCCTAGTGATAGTTTTACCACGTCATGGGCAAGATCGAGGGCGTCGGCTAATCGCACCAACTCTTTCTCTACTGTGGGCGAAGCCTGAAGTTCACGCCAATTACCTCGGTATCCGGGCTCGCCCATCACCAAGCGCATATCCATCGCGGCTTGCGAGAGGCGATCAGCGACCTTTTCCAGTTGACGTGTATCCCGTAACTCCGTGCGATAGGCAATATGAATATCTTTGGCAACATCTTGCAATTGCCGACTGGATAGCGATTGACCAAAATACTGACTGGCGATATCGGGCAGCTGATGCGCTTCATCAAACACCATCACATCTGCTTCTGGGATCAGCTCGCCAAACCCCGTTTCTTTGATAGCAACATCAGCCAAAAATAGGTGATGGTTAACCACCACCACATCGGCATCCATCGCACGACGTCGGGCTTTGACCACATAACAGTCTTCATAGCTTGGACAGTCTTTACCAAGGCAATTGTCATTAGTGGACGTCACCACAGGTATCAGGGGGCTGTCTTCAGCCAGTGCGTCACATTCACTCAGATCCCCCGACTCAGTATACGACGACCACTCGCGAATCTTCACCAGCTGACTCAATTGCCCAGGCTCGCTATCGGGACGATGGCACTCACTAATTTGTCGCTCGAGTCGCTCTGGACACAGGTAATTCACGCGACCTTTCAATAAAGCGGTGGTTCCTGTGTAGCCCAAGGCTGACTTCATCAGCGGTAAATCACGGTGGTAAAGCTGCTCTTGCAGATTTTTCGAGCCGGTGCTGATGATCGCCTTTTTGCCACTTAATAAAACCGGGGCGAGATAGGCATAGGTTTTCCCTGTCCCTGTGCCCGCTTCTACCACAAGCTGGCCTTGGTCACGAATTGTTGCATCAACAGCAATCGCCATATCTGTTTGCGGCTGACGAGGCACAAAACCATCAATCGCTTTAGCCAGCGCGCCAGTGTCTGAGAAAACCTTACGGATCATTGTATAAATACACAGGGGGAAAGCCGCCATTATGCCAAACCCCTCTACGGGATGAAACCACTCCCCTGAGAAACCGATGGCGCATCGTAAAATCACTTTGACCTTACGGCTGAGACAGGGTACAACCGAGGGTTTAGTCATCAGCAGTACACAACCAACATGGAACGAAAAACACTTCTCACGGACTGTCCTGACGCCCAAGGGCTTATCGCGACCATCACCAATATTTGCTACAAACATCAACTCAACATTATTCACAATCGTGAGTATGTCGATAATGTCACTGGGCAGTTTTATATGCGTACTGAGCTGGAGGGGATTTTTAATGATCACACCCTGCTTCTCGACCTTGATCATGCGCTACCACCTGGCAGCCAGCGCCAACTGATTAGCTCGCGCCGCAAACGCGTCGTCATCATGGTCACCAAAGAATCCCACTGCCTCGGTGATATTTTGATGAAAGCCTACGACGGCTCGCTCGAGATTGATATTGCAGCGGTGGTCGGTAACTACGATAAGCTCCAGCCCCTGACCGAGCGCTTTGATATTCCTTTTCATTACGTGAGTCATGAAGGCCTAAGCCGAGAAGATCATGAACAGGCGATGCTGAAAGCCATTCAAGGCCATCAACCTGATTACATTGTGTTGGCAAAATACATGCGAGTACTGACACCTGACTTTGTCGCCCAGTATCCGCATCGCATCATCAATATCCATCACAGCTTTTTGCCTGCCTTTATCGGGGCCCGTCCATACCACCAAGCCTTCGAGCGTGGCGTTAAAATCATTGGCGCGACGGCGCACTTTGTCACTAATGATTTAGATGAGGGACCGATTATTGGCCAAGACGTAATTCATGTTGATCACAGCTTTAGCGCACAAGATATGGCCAAAGCAGGTCGAGATGTAGAAAAGAGCGTACTGAGTCAGGCCATCGAGTCTGTCACCGAGGACCGTGTGTTTGTCCATGGCAACAAAACCGTGATCCTATAGCACGTGACCTTGTGACAAAATACGCTGACCGTGAAGCCTATGATTAAAAATGGGCTTCACTGGCAATGATTTCCGCCAGTGAATACGGGTGAAACTTCACGCTAACACCGCGGTGTTTAAACGCAATGGTTGGGTTAGCTAGGCGCTCTCCCACTCCCTGCGGCTCACTACGTTTGATCGTTACCGCCTCCATGCTAGCCGCGCGCGTCAACAAGCCCGGGAAGCGTGATGTTAGCGCGGCTTCAAGCGCCTCCATAGTTGCCGTTTGGCACGGCACCACAAACTCAACATGTTCCCAGCTTTGAAATGGATAGGTTTTGTGATTGGGAAAAGGCAACTCGACCACATTGGTTTGCCAGTGCCCGATCTGCAATGGCGTCTCTAGCTGGTAAATATGAATAGGACGGGCATTCACGACGGCTTGCGAGAGTCGTTGCCCCCGTTCACCCAAATGTTCGGCCAGCGAATCAGTGAGCGCGCTATCATTGGTACGAATCGCGACGTGATCAAGCTCGAGTTCACGACAGTCGATCGCCAACACTTCCAGCAACTGATTGATTTTATCTGTAAAAGCTGCTTGATCTCGCATCAGGGATGTCCAATTGCTGGCATCATGCATAGTGACCTCTCAAGGTTTTAAGGTACTCGTTGTCTTCCAGTCGCGAAAGATATCAAGGATGAGGTTGAATAACTATTGCCAATGCCTGCTGTTTTATGGGTATCATTAGGGATAATCCGCGTCGATTGACGTCATGGTTCGCAACAATACAGCATCCCGCCAACACTGTGTTTGCACGCTTGGTTACGTGGCAGTGCAGTGTTGGCGGATTCTTGTATTAATAAGCTGGAAGCCCACATAACGGGTCGTTCATAATCAGCCCGGCTAGTAGTAAAGGTAAGCAAGTGAATATTCAAAGTCTTCTTAACGAAAAAGTGTCTGCCGCGATGGTTGCGGCGGGTGCGCCTGAGGGCACACCAGCGGCAGTGCGTCAGTCTGCGAAGCCACAATTTGGTGACTATCAAGCCAATGGTGTGATGGGCGCAGCCAAAAAGCTCGGCACTAACCCCCGTGAATTTGCCCAGAAAGTGTTGGACGCCCTCGATTTAGGTGATGTGGCGAGTAAAACAGAAATTGCGGGCCCTGGCTTTATCAATATCTTTTTGAATGACCAGTGGCTGGCGAAGCAGGCGGATGCCGCGCTATCAGACGCGCGCCTCGGTGTCGAAAAGCAAGACACACAAAACATTGTGGTGGATTACTCCGCCCCCAACGTGGCGAAAGAAATGCACGTTGGCCACCTTCGTTCCACTATCATTGGTGACGCCGTTGTACGCACCCTCGAATTTTTAGGCCACAACGTGACCCGTGCCAATCACCTAGGTGATTGGGGGACACAGTTCGGTATGCTCATTGCCAACCTCGAGTTACATGAATCACGCGGTGACGATGTCTCCATGGAACTGGGGGATATCGAGAACTTCTATCGTGAGTCAAAGGCGCGTTACGATGAAGATGAAGCCTTTGCTGCGACAGCGCGCGACTACGTGGTCCGCCTGCAGCGAGGCGATGCCTATTGCAAAGAAAAATGGGAAAAATTGGTAAAAGTGACGTTGGAGCAAAACCAACGTAACTATGATCGTCTTAATGTTTCATTGAGCAATAAAGATGTGATGGGTGAAAGTCTGTATAACGATATGTTGCCCGGTATTGTTGAAGACTTAAAAGCCAAAGGGATTGCCGTAGAAGATGATGGCGCGCAAGTTGTCTTCCTCGACGAGTACAAAAACAAAGACGGCGAGCCAATGGGTGTGATCATCCAAAAACGTGATGGTGGCTATTTGTACACCACCACGGATATTGCTTGCGCTAAATATCGTTACGAGCAGTTCAATGCCGACCGTGTGCTCTACTTCATTGATTCCCGTCAGCATCAGCACCTGATGCAAGCGTGGACCATTGTGCGTAAAGCGGGCTATGTACCCGATTCGGTCAGCCTTGAGCACCACGCTTTTGGCATGATGCTCGGCAAAGATGGTAAACCCTTTAAGACACGTTCAGGCGGAACTGTTCGTCTTGCTGACTTGCTTGATGAAGCAGAAACACGTGCTAAGGCGCTTATCGCTGAGAAAAACCCTGAGATGGATGCTGAGACGCAGCGAGATATCTCAACCACGGTGGCGATGGCAGCCGTCAAATATGCCGATCTGTCAAAGCATCGTACCACGGACTATATCTTCGACTGGGATCACATGCTGGCCTTCGAGGGCAACACCGCCCCTTACATGCAGTATGCCTACACCCGTGTGGCGTCAGTCTTTGCCAAGTCTGGGGTTGACCGCGATGCACTCGACGGTGAAATGCTGATTGAGCATGAGAAAGAAAAAGCGCTGGTCGCCAAGCTGCTTCAGTTTGAAGAAGCGGTTAAGTCTGTGGCTCGCGAGGGTCAGCCTCACCTGATGTGTAGCTATCTGTTTGAACTGGCTGGTTTGTTCTCAAGCTTCTACGAAGCGTGCCCTATCCTGCTTTCTGAAGGAAACACACGCCAAAGCCGACTGAGAATGGCGGCATTGACTGCCAAAACCATCAAGCAAGGCCTAGATCTGTTAGGTATCAACACGCTAGAACGCATGTAACAAGGTTAGATGCTCCTTGTTGTGCCGATAAGTACAGAAGAAAAGCGCTCACTTTTTGCAAGTGGGCGCTTTTTTATCCCTGACCAAAACGCTGATCCGTTTCGCTAAGCCATAACCGTTCCTCGGGAGTCGATAACCGTCCCATCACCGCATTACGATGAGGAAATCGACCAAAGGTGGTAATAATGTCGTAGTGTTGGCGTGCGTAATCAAAGCATTGCTCGTACCAAGCTGTTGCCTCCCCACTCACTTTCTGACGCAGTTGATCAAACCGAAACAATGCTTCCTCTTGTTCTGCTTCTTCTTCAGCATGCTCTAAGGGGAGATAGAAAAACACCCGTTGAAGCGGGGTTAAGGCTTGGTCGTCACCTTTCGCAAGTCCTGCCTTACACAGCGCTAATGCTAAGGCATCATATCGGTATGCTGCTGCCAAACCGCGGTATAAGTTTCGGGGGAATTGGTCGAGCAAAATAATCAATGCCAAACGCCCCTCTGCGGTCTGGGCCCAGTCATTTAACGCGCCCGCGCCAGCTGCACTAACCCAAGATTGGAACCGCTCGCGAATCGCCTCATCAACGTCTGGACTACCGCCAAACCACCGCGCCTGCAAGGCGGATGAAGGAACCCACTCACTACGCTCGCCGCCAAACCAAAAAGCTAGGACGTCTTGATAGTGCATGCCACCTCCTCTCGCATTCGTCGACACATTTCGCTTTCAACATTGTGTTAAGGGTACTTGCTTTTTATTTATTTGGAGGCGAATCCTCCTACTCGGTGAGGAGTTTGTGACCCAAAAGCAAGTTGTGATGTAAGCTAAGCACTCGCATTGCAATAAGGAGTTTATATGTCCTTTGTTCTCCACTCTCGATTAGCCGCCGATAGCGCTTATGTCGGTGACTTCTCACTTTGTCAGTTGCGCCTTGCGCATGCCGATATTGGTCCATGGCTCTTGCTGATCCCACGTAAGCGGGACATCGAAGAAATTCACCATCTTGACGATACTGAGCAGCAATCGCTGTGGCAAGAGTCGGCCAAAGTAGCGCGCTGTCTTGAACATCTATTTTGCCCTGACAAGCTCAATATCGCCGCGATTGGTAACCTGGTTCCTCAGCTCCATGTCCACCATGTTGCTCGGTTTAAAACAGATCCAGTCTGGCCAAATCCGATTTGGGGCCACCTACAAGTGGGGCATCGTCCTCACGAACAAGCACTACGCCTCATCCACCAGCTGAGAGAGGCACTCGCCGCCAGTGGGTTAGTCGTCAAAGAGTAAATGCACTTCGTTATTTTCGTCAAAATCAAAAGACAGACAGAAATAAGCCATTAATTATCAACACCTTAATTGCATGTCTGTCAAAACGAGGTTGGCGGTTTAGTCATAACGGCTCAAGCTCAAATCACGGTATATTGACGCCACTGGTTACGACAATACACGCCTGACCAGCCCATTTTTTTACCAGGGCGGGTTCCCCGCCCTCGGCAGCAAGCGAAGGTGTCGTTGACACCCGTGGCATGGCTCCCCGGCTATGCCACGTTTTCTTTTCTTTCCTTTTCCATCAAGCACACCATTTTCGCCGGCCACGAACACTAGTCGAGCATATCGGCCATGGTCACTTCGGTCATTGCTTGCCGATAATGCGAAGGGCTAACACCATAATAGCTTTTAAAGCGCTGACTAAAATACGCTGGGTCACGATAACCACATATCTCCGCCACATCGGCAACTGCGTTACCATGTTGTAAAAGTGCAGCCGCATCGCTAAGTCGCTTTTGTGTTACATACGCTGTGACCGTCACACCAAAATACTGTCGACACTTACGTTGCAAATTGCGCTCAGACATCGCTAACGCGCTTGCTACCTGAGCCATTGAAAAGTCAGGATCTTGATACTTGGCCGCGATAACTTTCTCAAACTCGGCTGTCCATCGCTGATTGGCGTGGTCTGAAGCCAGCGCCACCGATGAGGGCGATTCAAATCCGATAGGATATGTAACATCCGAGATTTCATCCAGCGAGTCGGATGTAGGCACGCTCGATGTATCCAGGTGTGAAGCCGATAAATGACGTTGTCTAAGGGCTAATACAACAGCAGAAAGGACTACGCTCACAAAACAGGCTAATACTATGCCATTGATAATATGAGGCAACAGAGGGAGAGAGACAGAGATATCTAACACGGTGTGAGACGCACCATCACGCGGAATGGCAATACGTAATTGATAGTGCCCCCCCACCATATTGGCCAAGGAAATCGTATCGCTGCCGGTTTGCTGCCAAGCAGCCAGTTTGTCAGCCATTGCCTGCCCAGCGTGCTGATAGGGCACGAGCTGGTAATGGACCCGTGTCACTTGTCGCTCTGGTGGCCAACTTCCCCACGCTAAGTGAGCGGGGCTTCGTTCTAGTAAGGTCACCGCTGTTTGTTGTCGAGGGCCAATACGCCAACGCTTATGTTGCTGCCAAACAGCGCCAACCACGACACTGGGCGGTTTACGCAGAGAGAACGCCAATTGGTCAGTATCTATCTGATAGGTATAATCCCCTGCCAGCAGAGTGAGCTGATGGGGTTGGGTCGCGTAGCAGGCCACTTTGTCTGCATCAGATGGAAGGCGAAATGTGCGCACAAACCCTCGCGGGGCAATGTGTACCAATGCTTGGTTACTGTACGCCCATACGCCGTCGCGGTTACCAGTGACACAGTGGAATCGCTCATCGGGTAGCGACAAATAAACCAATGATGCGGCTTCTGCAGCGCTAGGATCGTATTGATATACACCGCGCGCACTGGTGAGCCATAAACGACCTCGTTCATCGGTATACATATCCTGCACAGGCAGTCGGTCTTTTTCCAAAGGTATCGACGTAAAATGCCCCTCTCGGTAACGGGTTAATCCATTCTGATCTCGGATCCAAACACTGCCGCGACCATCATCGTAAAAGCCTAACACCTTACCCGCGTGATGAGTCTGCCATCTCGTGCCATAACTAACTAACGTCTGTGTGTCCGGCCAATAGCGCATCACCTGGTCGTCAACCGATAACCAGATTGTGCCCTCGGCATCAGTATATAGATGCTCAGCGGGCAACGTTGCCAACCGATCGGGCACGGTGATACTTGCCCCTGTTTGCGTGTTGACCCCTTTTATACCTGACGGTGTTGACCACCAAAGGCGCTGAGCGTCTCGGGTGGCACTGAGATATTTACCACTTGCGTCCGGGGTCGACGGTACAGTGCGATCCCCACTTAAATCACGCCAACTGTCTCCCTCTAGCCCCCAAGGGTTACTTTGCGCCATAAAACCATGGGTAAACACGCTGGGAAACGCACGGTGTTGATGCGTGATCCAACGCTGGCCCGGGGCACGATAACGTGTAGCCTGATCGGTTGAAAACCAAATTCCCCCATCAAAATCTCCCCATAAAAACGTGACGTTTCGACCTGCAATTCCCTGATAGCCTGGCTTCCAAACGGGCGTCGCGACACCGTCTAGGGAAAGTCGAAATAATCCCTCATGATTGGCGGCCCACAACCCGCCCGAGCCGACCGTCATTCTTTGGTAGCCTCCACGAGTATTCAACACGTGTTGTGCTTTTACTTGATCGCCCGATAATGCCAGTAGATAAACACGCTTTTCGGTACTGATCCAGGCTCTGTCTTGTTTCGCCGTGATCGCTGTAATCGGCGTAGAAAAGCGTGTCAGTTGACGCACACCCGCGTCACTGAGTTGGTATAAGCTTGTCCCGACCGCAAACAGTCGATGGCCCGCAGTGAACCAAACGTTATCAGCACGCCACGGACCCGTTCGCCACACATGAAAGGCCTTATCTTCCCGTTGATAGACGCTTATCTGACCGCTTTGAATGTGCCATAGCGTATTATTGATCGTCGCCAGCCGAGGCGATTGGGGGGAACGAGGCGCATGCTCAGCGCGTGTCTGTGCAACGGCATCGGGCAATGGGAAAGCGGTAAGCGTATTGGTACTAGGTTGGAAACGATAAACATGTTGCCTCCCTGCCATCCAAAGCGCTTGGTGAGCATAAGCAATGGTCAAGATCTTTTCATCAGGCAACGTCAGGGCATCGTTGAGTGGATGGCGCTGATGGCCATCAAAAAAGTGAATGCGCCCTTGGTTATCCAACAGCCACATACCACCAGATGACTGCACCGCCACATCGCGAACATCACCTAGGCCATTAAGACCGCCGTATGATTGAAACGATGTGAGCAAGGGATCATGCGCCTGCAAAGGTAGGCAAGGAAAGATGAGAGCCAGCCATAACAAACAGAGACATCGGCGTTTCATGTACGAGAAGAGAGACAGGTTGCAGGATTCAGTTGCGTAGTGTCCTGCGACCTGCCTCTAAATAAAACCCTGCAACCCTAAATGTGAGCTAGGCCTCACATAATTGATACCCATTACCCATTTAATCGCTGCGCCAACGCCTGATGTGCACGTTTAGCTTGACGCTGGAACGCATTACGCTCACCACTAGGCACAGGGTGCGCTTCAGGCAGCGGCACCTTCATCGCATTGACCGGGTGACCATATTTGAGCAATTCAAAATGAAGATGAGGCCCTGTCGAACGACCGGTATTACCACTTAATCCGATTCTCTGTCCCATCGACACATGATCGCCCGGCTTCACTAAAATCCGGTTTAAATGTAAGTATCGCGTTGAATACTCTCGTCCATGCTTTATCACCACGTAATTACCCGCTAACCGATGTTTGCGCGCTTTGACGACAACACCATCACCGGCAGCCAATACTGAGGTGCCGATTGGCGTCGCGAAGTCAGTACCATTGTGCGGTGAAATACGCCCTGTGATCGGGTGTTTACGATGTGGGTTAAACGATGAGCTAATACGATAGCGCTTGGCGGTAGGATAACGACGGAGCGCGCGGTCAAGGCTTTGCCCTTTCTGATCATAAAAGCGTCCATCATTATGGCGATAAACAAAAATGTCTCGACCTCCCGATTTGTAGAGCATGGCCGTGACCTTACCCGATGACACGGGTTTATTGTCAATAAACTCTCTGTTTACTTGTACCGCAAATTGGTCGCCGCGACGAGATTGACGCCCGAAGTCAAACCGCCACTGTAGTGCTGAGACCAGATTTTGAATCTGATTAGGGGTGAGTCCAGCTTGGCGCGCCTGCTGATAAAAGCTACTGTTCACCCGTCCAATCAAAGTCACACTCTCAAACTCGCCTTTGGTTTCCAAACGCTGATAGTCAACAGTGCCTTGTTCGAACTGGTAATAGTCGCGATATTTAATCGATTGATAAGCGGTGAACGTCAGCAGTCGACCTTCTTCGTCAACTTGCCATTCCATTTTTTGTCCGCGGCGAATATCGCCGGCTTTATCGTTCACATCCAGCATTTGGTAGAGCTGGCCGATAGCGAGACCATACTGTGAGAAGATCTCACCGAGTGTATCCCCTGCCGCGACGGTGTGGTGATGGACACGCGGCGCCTCAGATGTGATGTCTTGCTCGAGCGCGTCTTCAGGCACACTCAAGGCAGGATCGTTTGCATCCATGCCTTGCTCAATCGGTTCACTGTGATCCACTGTCGCCGGTGCTTGGCGTTGATTGACCGCCGGCAACGATTGCCGCTCTTTGGGAGAAAAAGGATGGGGCTGCCACATCAGGGCAGCGCCAACCAAAAGAGATAATGACGCAAGGGCCAGCTTGTGCTGGCGAGGAAGTCTGGCTGTCACAGCGAGCCAGTTAGTCAGTAGTTTCATGCTTTAAACAACGTGTGAAACGATTTCCTAAATCTTTTAAAAACACCTGATAGCTATCAGGTGCTACCGGAATTGATGTCGCCAATGGATCCAAAGCAAGCACATTGACGTCATTATGTCGTGTCACAGCATCAATCAGTGCGGGATTAAACTGCGGCTCAGTGAAGATACAGGTCGCATCATGATTAAGCAAACCTCGGCGAATCGTCACCAGGGTTTTCGCCCCAGGCTTTTGACTTGGATCAACCGTAAAATGTCCCGTTTTTTCGAGGCCAAACGCATCCTCAAAATAACCATAGGCATCATGAAAGACGAAATATCCTGATTGAATACGGGTGGCGAGGTCTTGCTGAATCTCGGCAACGGTTTGATCGAGCTTGTCATTAAAGCGAGCCAGGTTGGCCTGGTATAGCTCTGCTTTACCGGGAGCGGCTTCAATCAGTGCCTCTGTAATGGCTTGTGCCGCCACTCGAGTCGTTTCTGGCCCCAGCCAAAGGTGCGGGTCAATATTATGCTCGCCATGATCGTGTCCATGATGATGGTGACCACCATCAAAATGGCGCAAAGGCATATTCTCGACTTGCGTCAAGGTCAATACCGACGGTTTATCCGCCAAAAGCTTGGAGAGAAACAACTCTAGTTCGGGTCCCACCCAAATCGTCACATCCGCTTGATTTAAACCGCGTATGTCCGATGGCTTTAGGGCATAGCTATGCGGTGACGCCCCCGGCGGCAACAATACATCCACGCTGTCGTCTTGAGTCACAAGCCCAGCCGCGATCAGCTGTAATGGCTTAACCGATGTCATTACCGACGTGGCATGCGCGGGCAATGCCAATAGTAGTGCAATAAATACCCCAATAATACGCGCCGTCATCTTTCCTCTCATTCTTATGTTTTCTCATTGGCGATAAATGTTATAATATAACAATTCCAATTCACAATGCTTTTTTCACTATGACTGATTCGCTAGTCTCGCTCGATGCGGTGACGGTGACCTTCAATGGCCGCCATGTGCTGGATAAGGTTTCAATGCAACTAAAGCGTGGGCAAATCACCACGCTAATCGGCCCCAATGGCGCAGGGAAATCGACGCTTGTTAAAGCACTGATCGGTTTAGTTAAGCCGAGCGCCGGCACAGTACAAATAGCCCGAGACGTAAAAATCGGTTATGTGCCTCAGAAGTTGCAGTTAAATCAAACTCTGCCACTAAC
The DNA here is from genome assembly GCF_027286325.1 of Salinivibrio kushneri. Classification (NCBI taxonomy): domain Bacteria; kingdom Pseudomonadati; phylum Pseudomonadota; class Gammaproteobacteria; order Vibrionales; family Vibrionaceae; genus Salinivibrio; species Salinivibrio kushneri. Next base: position 946,801 of record NZ_CP114588.1, on the reverse strand, counting down.
GGTTGATCGCTTTATTCGTCTGGGAACGCGCTATACTAATGCACAAATTAGCCACGCCCTACAAACGGTCAATGCCGAATCCTTACAATATGCGAATATGCATACCCTGTCCGGCGGTGAAACCCAACGCGTGTTGCTCGCAAGGGCTATTTTAAAGCACCCAGATGTCCTGGTACTGGATGAGCCAGTGCAAGGCGTCGATGTCAGTGGTCAGCTAGAAATGTATAGCCTGATTAGTCAACTACGTGACAGCCTAGGTTGCGCAGTGCTCATGGTCTCACATGATTTGCATTTAGTGATGGCCAAAACTGATGAAGTGATTTGTTTGCAGCATCATGTCTGCTGCTCGGGTGAACCCGATGCCATCTCGCAGCACCCATCTTATGTGGCGATGTTTGGTCGTCAAACCAGTGAGCAACTGGCGCTCTACCATCACCACCATCATCATAAACATGATCTTGCAGGGCAACCTGTAAGCTGCGAACACCAAGAGCACCATCATGATTGAGTTCTTATTGGCCCCTATTATGGGCGGCTTGTTGATCGCTGCCATTGCCGGCCCTTTGGGCTCATTTGTGGTCTGGCGACGTATGGCCTACTTTGGCGACACACTGGCTCACGCCTCACTACTCGGTTTAGCGTTAGGGTTTCTGTTGCAAATCGATTTAAACCTCGCCCTTGTGATCACCTGCTTACTCTTGGCGGTTTTATTGGTGGGACTACAGCGTCAGCACTTGGTCTCAACCGATACCCTGTTAGGCATATTGGCTCACAGTGCCCTATCTTTGGGGCTAGTGTCGGTGAGCTTTTTAGATAACATGCGCGTCGACCTGATGGCCTATTTGTTTGGCGATCTGTTGGCGGTCTCGTTTGCTGATCTTACATGGTTGGCGATCGGTGCCTGCCTAACACTTGGCCTGTTGGCGTACTACTGGGAACAACTGCTATCGATGACCGTCAGCGAAGAGCTTGCCAAGGTGGAAGGCATTGCAGTAGACAAACTGCGGCTGTTATTGATGCTACTGATTGGTTTGGTCATTGCGCTGGCAATGAAATTTGTCGGGGCATTAATTATTACCTCTATGCTAATCATTCCCGCGGCAACGGCACGGCGCATCGCCTCAACACCAGAGCAAATGGCCTCGTTTGCTAGCCTCATTGGGATGGCTGCGGTGATGCTAGGCATGGCAGGCTCTTGGTTTTATGATACACCCGCTGGCCCATCTGTGGTGGTTGCGGCAGCCAGTGTCTTTATGTTGGCGCAGTTATTGCCGAATCGATCGCACTAAGCCCTAACCACTTAATATGTTTTTTATATCAAAAAGCCGCTCATATGAGCGGCTTTTGTTTATGCGATTACCTTGTCTGGCTTACCAGCTTGTTTTCTCGCGCAATGCTTTACCAATATCAGCCAGGCTTTTAACCGTCGTGACACCCGCTGCTTCAAGGGCAGCAAATTTATCGTCAGCGGTCCCTTTACCACCTGAGATAATCGCCCCCGCGTGCCCCATGCGTTTACCTGGAGGCGCGGTCACACCCGCAATATAAGCCACAACGGGTTTTGTGACATTGGCTTTGATATAAGCCGCCGCCTCTTCTTCAGCGGTGCCCCCAATCTCACCAATCATCACGATCGCTTCTGTCGATGGATCCTTTTCGAACATCTCCAAAATGTCGATAAAGTTAGACCCTGGAATAGGATCGCCACCAATACCAACACAAGTAGATTGGCCAAAACCTTCGTCAGTGGTTTGTTTGACTGCTTCATACGTCAATGTGCCTGAACGTGACACAATGCCCACTTTGCCAGACTGATGAATATGCCCCGGCATAATGCCGATTTTAGACTCATCCGGCGTGATAACACCTGGACAGTTAGGCCCAATCATACGCACGCCTGCTTGGTCCAGCTTCACTTTTACTTCCAGCATATCCAGAGTTGGGATACCTTCCGTAATACATACAATCAGCTCAATACCCGCATCGATCGCTTCTAAGATAGCGTCTTTACAAAATGGCGCTGGCACATAAATCACCGAGGCCGTCGCGCCAGTTGCGTCAACCGCTTCAGCCACCGTGTTGAACACAGGCAAACCTAGATGCGTGGTACCGCCCTTACCAGGTGATACACCGCCGACCATTTGTGTTCCATACTCAATAGCTTGCTCTGAGTGGAAGGTACCTTGTCCACCCGTAAACCCTTGGCAGATTACTTTGGTATCTTTATTAATCAGCACTGACATTGTTATTTACCCTCCGCGGCAGCAACGACTTTTTGAGCGGCTTCGGTTAGCGATGTTGCCGCAATGATATTCAAACCACTATCGGCCAGTTTCTTGGCACCTACATCAGCATTATTTCCCTCGAGGCGGACGACCACTGGAACTTTAACGCCAACTTCTTCGACTGCGCCAATAATGCCATCTGCGATCAAGTCGCAGCGCACGATACCGCCGAAGATATTCACCAAGACAGCCTTTACGTTGCTGTCAGACAGAATGATTTTAAACGCTTCTGTTACACGCTCTTTGGTCGCGCCGCCACCCACATCGAGGAAGTTGGCCGGACTGCCACCGTGCAAATTAACAATGTCCATGGTGCCCATTGCAAGGCCCGCACCGTTAACCATGCAGCCAATATTGCCATCGAGCGCAACATAGTTGAGTTCCCACTGTGCGGCGTGCGCTTCACGCTCGTCTTCTTGGCTGGGGTCATGCATTGCTCGAACTTTTGGCTGGCGGTAAACAGCGTTGCTATCAATCGCCAATTTAGCGTCCAAACAGTGCAGGTTGCCTTGGTCAGTGATCACTAACGGATTAACTTCGACCAGAGCAACATCTTTGTCCAAAAACAACTGGCCGATGCCAACGAAGATCTTGGTGAACTGCTTGATTTGTTCGCCTTCTAGACCCAGCTTAAACGCCAGTTGACGGCCTTGGTATGGCTGAGGCCCAACGAGCGGATCAATCGATGCTTTATGGATAAGCTCAGGGGTTTCTTCCGCCACCTTCTCGATTTCAACACCGCCTTCCGTCGACGCCATGAAGACAACACGACGAGAACCGCGATCGACAACGGCACCCAGATAAAGCTCTTTGGCAATATCCGTGCATGATTCAACCAAAATTTTGCTTACTGGCTGACCGTTTTCGTCGGTTTGAAAGGTAACCAGGTTTTTACCTAGCCATTGTTGCGCAAACTCGCGGATTTCTTCTTTGGAGTTGGCTAGTTTTACGCCACCCGCTTTACCACGGCCACCTGCGTGGACTTGGCATTTTACTACCCATTTGTTTCCGCCAATTTTATCGGCTGCTTCAGCAGCTTCTTGTGGAGTATCGCAAGCATAGCCCTCTGAAACTGGTAGACCATATTCAGCGAACAGCTGCTTTGACTGATATTCGTGCAGATTCATGATGTTCTATCCGTGTTAGTGTCCATTATTGTGTATTTGTGCTTTCCAAATGAGGGGACCTCCGTCCCCTCAAAATGACCGCCCCCGCCAACACGAGGGAAAGCCATTAAACGTCCAGAAGCAGACGTGTTGGGTCTTCTAGAAGTTCTTTGATGGTCACCAAGAAGCCTACTGACTCACGACCGTCAATCAAACGGTGATCATAAGAAAGCGCCAGGTACATCATCGGCAAGATTTCTACCTTGCCATCCACCGCCATCGGGCGGTCTTGGATCTTGTGCATGCCGAGAATGGCCGCTTGAGGTGGGTTAATGATCGGTGTTGACATCAATGAGCCAAATACACCGCCATTAGTTAGGGTAAAGTTACCGCCTGTCAGTTCATCAACGGTAAGCTTCCCATCACGACCTTTGATCGCCAGCTCGCGAATGCCCTTTTCAATGTCCGCAAAGCCTAGTTTGTCGCAGTCGCGAAGCACAGGCGTCACCAGACCACGCGGTGTGGATACGGCCATGCTGACATCGAAATAGTTATGATAAACGATGTCATCACCGTCGATGGACGCATTAACCTCTGGGTAACGTTTCAAGGCCTCTACGACCGCTTTCACATAGAAAGACATAAAGCCGAGGCGGATGTCATGACGCTCTTCGAAGCTGTCACGATATTGCTTGCGCAGATCCATGATGGGCTTCATATTCACTTCATTGAACGTAGTGAGCATCGCAGTGCTATTTTTCGCCTCTAACAAGCGCTCAGCAACACGTTTACGCAAGCGCGTCATCGGCACACGCTTCTCACCGCGTTCAGCCACGGGTGGCACATCTTGGCTTTGTGCTTTTTGCTCACCCTGCTCAGGCTGACTCTTAAGGTGTGCTTCAACATCTTCTCGCGTGATGCGTCCACCCACACCTGTGCCTTTCACTGCGTCAGCAGAGAGGTCATGCTCCGCAAGCAGACGGCGCACGGCTGGGCTTAATGCATCATTCGTCTCCTCCTCAAGAGAAGCCGTATGACGCTTGTCCGGTGAGGACTCTGATTGCGCCGGGACATCTTTGGTTGGCTCGCCTGCGACGGCACCTTCTTTAATTTTCGCAATAGCTTGTTTCGCTAATACGGTTGACCCTTCATCTTCAATGATGGATTCCAGCACCCCATCAGCGGGGGCAGGCACTTCCAGCACGACCTTATCTGTTTCAATATCAACCAGTACTTCGTCACGGGTTACCGAGTCACCTGGCTGTTTGTGCCATGTGGCAATGGTTGCGTCAGCCACAGATTCGGGTAAATCGGGAACCAGAATTTCGATTGTCATATCGTATTTATCCTTAATGTTCTAGTTCTTACTTTAGGGTCAGAGCGTCTTGAACTAACGCTTTTTGTTGTTTCTGGTGTACAGACATATAACCTACCGCTGGTGATGCCGATGCCGAGCGTCCGGCATAGGTTAACGTGGCATCTTTGGGTAAGGCTGCACGGAAGTTGTGCTGGCTGCTGTACCAAGCCCCTTGGTTTTGTGGCTCTTCTTGGCACCAAACAAAGTCTTTCGCATTGCTATAAGGCGCAATCGCGTCTTTAACCGCATCCAGAGGGAATGGATAAAGCTGCTCAATACGGATAATGGCAACATCATCAATTTCTTGCTCTCGGCGTGCTTGTAGCAAATCATAATAGACTTTGCCCGAGCACATCACGACGCGTTTCACTTTGCTTGGCTCAAGGTCATCCATCTCGCCAATGGCAGGCATGAAGTCACCATCGGTCAGATCTTCCAAGTTAGACACACACAACGGGTGACGTAACAGCGATTTTGGTGACATAACGATCAAAGGACGACGCATGGGGCGCACCACTTGCCGGCGCAACATGTGATAAACCTGCGCAGGGCTTGAAGGCACCACAACTTGCATGTTTTGCTCAGCACACAGTTGCAGATATCGCTCTAAACGTGCTGACGAGTGCTCGGGGCCCTGCCCTTCATAGCCATGCGGCAACAGCATGGTCAGGCCGCACATCCGGCGCCATTTTTGTTCACCAGAGCTGATGAACTGATCAATCACCACTTGCGCACCATTGCCGAAGTCACCAAATTGTGCTTCCCACACGGTTAAACCGCCTGGCTCAGCGGTGGCGTAGCCGTACTCAAACGCCAGTACCGCTTCTTCCGATAATACGGAATCGAAGATCTCGAATGGTCCTTGTTTGTCATGGATATTCGCAAGTGGCAAATACGTGCTGCCATCTTCTTGGTTGTGAAGCACCGCATGACGGTGGAAGAAGGTGCCGCGGCCTGAGTCTTGACCGGTAATGCGGATACGTTTGCCATCATCAACCAAGGTGGCATAAGCCAAGGTTTCTGCCATCCCCCAATCAACCATCTTTTCGCCTTCTACCATCGCTTTGCGATCTTTGTAGAGCTTGGCAACACGGCTGTGGAGTTTATGGCTATCCGGCAACTGGCAAATGCGATGGCCCAGCTCTTTCAGGCGCTTCGCATCGAACTTATTCGCCCACTCTACCGTCCAATCGTGGCCTAGATAGGGCGTCCAGTCGACAGAATGTAACACCATTGGGCGCCACTCTTTCACCACACACTCACCACTATCAAGAAGATCACGATACTCATTGATCATCTCAGTGGCTTTTTCGAGGTTCGCAACGCCTTGTTGATCCAGTACATCGGCATAAAGCTTACGCGGAGTAGGATGCTTTTTGATCTTTTGGTACATCATCGGCTGAGTCGCGTTGGGCTCATCCGCTTCGTTGTGGCCGTGGCGACGGTAACAAACCAAGTCAATGACCACATCACGCTTAAACTCATTGCGAAAATCGAGCGCCAAGCGCGATACAAAGGCAACCGCCTCAGGATCGTCCGCATTCACATGGAAAATCGGTGCCTGCACCATCTTGGCGATGTCAGTACAGTATTGCGTCGAGCGCGAGTCAGCTGGGTTTGACGTGGTAAAACCGATTTGGTTATTGACCACGATGCGCACGGTGCCGCCGACTTGGAAGCCTCGCGCCTGAGACATATTAAAGGTCTCTTGAACCACCCCTTGGCCCGCAATAGAGGCATCACCATGAATGGTGATCGGCAGCACACTTGACCCTGTATTATCTTCCAAACGGTCTTGACGAGCACGTACTGACCCCATCACCACTGGATTGACAATTTCAAGGTGCGATGGGTTAAACGCCAAGGCAAGATGCACATCACCGCCCGGTGTCGCGAAGTCAGATGAAAAACCCTGGTGATACTTCACATCGCCAGTGCCCCAACTCTCGTCTTGCTTACCCGCAAACTCATCGAACAGCTCAGAAGGTTTTTTACCTAGCACATTAACCAGCACGTTGAGGCGGCCACGGTGAGCCATCCCCACAACTACTTCTCTTGCGCCTTCGCTACCTGCGTGGCGAATCAGCTCTTTGAGCATCGGGATCAGAGAGTCCCCACCTTCAAGAGAGAATCGCTTGGCACCTGGGAACTTGGCGCCCAGATAGCGCTCAAGCCCCTCGGCCGCTGTCAGCTCTTCCAAAAAGGTCAGTTTCTCTTGCTCGGTAAACTGCGGCTGACCAACCACAGACTCCAAACGACCTTGGATCCAACGTTTTTCTTCGGTATCGGTGATGTGCATGTATTCAGCACCGATAGACCCACAGTAGGTCTTTTCCAGTGCATCATACAGCTCACCCAATTGCATACTGTCTTTGCCAATCGCAAATGAGCCGACATTGAAGGTTTCGTTGAAATCCTGCTCATTGAGAGAGTGAAAAGCAGGCGACAGATCAGGTACAGGTTTACGTTTCCATAATCCGAGAGGATCTAGGCTGGCCTGTTGGTGGCCGCGGAAACGGAAAGCATTGATAAGTTGGAGAACTTTAACTTGTTTCGCGTCTACGTCTGGATCATTGACTGAAGCACTTGCACGCGATGTATCGGTAGCTAAGCGTCGAAAGTAATCACGAACACGAGAGTGGGGTTGTTCTACCGCGGTGTCACTCACCACTGGTAGCTGGTCGAAGACCGCTCTCCATTCTTGATCAACTAACTCCGGGTCACTGAGGTACATTTCGTAGAGATCTTCTACGTACGTTGCATTGGCGCCAGCCAAATGAGAAGACTCTATCCAAGCCTTCATCACGCCATTTTGCATTGTTATCCCTTAACCACTAGTTATTTATCCAAACACCGGTCTGAGGCCGGGTTACCTGTTATTAAGCCCCGTCCGAGGACGGGGCATTTTTATCTACGTTATTGGTTGTGCGTTTTAAACGCCGCGCTGAATCAGCATAGACTTGATGTGCCCAATTGCCTTAGTTGGGTTCAGTCCCTTTGGACATACACTGACACAGTTCATGATCCCGTGGCAACGGAAGACACTAAAAGCGTCGTCTAGATCAGATAACCGCTCTTCGGTCGCTGTATCACGGCTATCCGCCAACCAGCGATATGCAGCAAGCAAACCGGCTGGGCCGACAAATTTGTCAGGGTTCCACCAAAATGAAGGACATGCGGTACTACAACATGCACACATGATGCACTCATACAAACCGTCTAGTTCAGCGCGATCTTCCGGCGCTTGTAGGTTCTCGCGCGAAGGTGGCGTTTCATCGTTCATCAGGTAAGGTTTGACGCGCTCATAGTTCTCATAGAACTGCCCCATATCGATAATGAGGTCACGCACAACCGGTAAGCCTGGTAATGGACGAATCACGATTTCCGACTTATCCATCAGTGAGGATAGTGGCGTAATACACGCAAGACCATTTTTCCCGTTCATGTTGACGCCATCAGAGCCACAGACACCTTCGCGGCACGAGCGACGAAAAGCCAGTGTTGGATCCTGCTCTTTAAGCTGAATGAGTGCATCCAGCAGCATCATGTCAGACCCTTCAGGCACATCCAGCGTGTAGTCTTTCATGTATGGCGCATTGTCTACATCTGGGTTGTAGCGATAGATAGAAAACTTAACATTCATCGTTCTCGACCCCCTTAGTAACTGCGGACTTTCGGTGGGAAAGCCTCACGGTGCACTGGCGCCATGTTGACGTCGCGCTTCGACATAGCTTCGGTTTCTGGGTTATAGATGGAGTGGCATAGCCAGTTCTCATCATCGCGATCTTGGTAGTCGAAACGCGCATGTGCGCCACGACTTTCAGTACGATAATGAGCTGATACCGCTGTTGAGTATGCGGTTTCCATCAAATTCTCCAGCTCCAAACATTCGACACGCTGGGTGTTGAACTCGGTTGACGTGTCATCAAGACGCGCCGACTTAAGGCGTTCACGAATTTCCTTCAGCTCTTTCAGTCCTTTTTCCATCGCCTCGCCTTCTCGGAACACAGAGAAGTTTTCTTGCATACAAGCCTGCAAATCTTTGCGGATCTCAACCGGGTCTTCACCCTGCTGGGTGCTATTCCAACGATTAACACGCGCCAGTGACGCCTCAATATCTGACTCGCTCGCATCGCGCGCTTCTACCTGCGCAGCGAGTGTCTCGCCAAGATGCAGGCCGGTCGCGCGTCCAAACACAACCAAGTCGAGCAATGAGTTGCCGCCCAAGCGGTTGGCACCGTGAACAGAAACACTCGCAATCTCGCCACAGGCAAACAAACCTTGTACTTCAATGTCATTGCCGAGCGGGTCTTGCTTGATTGCTTGGCCAGACACTTGTGTTGGAATGCCCCCCATCATGTAGTGACAGGTTGGGATCACCGGAATCGGTTCTTTGATAGGATCGACGTGCGCAAAGGTACGCGACAAGTCAAGGATACCGGGTAGACGAGACTCGAGCACATCTTTGCCAAGGTGATCGAGCTTCAGTTTGAGGTGTGGACCCCATGGGCCGTCACAGCCACGCCCTTCTCGAATCTCGATCATCATCGAACGCGCCACCACGTCACGCCCTGCCAAATCTTTTACATTGGGGGCGTAACGCTCCATAAAGCGCTCACCATCTTTATTGAGCAGATAACCGCCTTCGCCACGGCAACCTTCTGTGACCAATACGCCCGCTCCAGCAATGCCTGTGGGGTGGAATTGCCACATTTCCATGTCTTGCATGGGCACGCCGGCGCGCAGCGCCATACCCACGCCATCACCGGTATTGATGTGAGCATTGGTGGTTGACTGATAGATACGACCCGCTCCCCCTGTCGCCAGCACAGTTGCCTTAGACTTAAAGTAGCAAATCTCGCCCGTTTCCATACACATGGCGGTCGCACCAACAATCACACCGTCTTGGTTTTTCACCAAGTCAAGCGCATACCATTCAGAGAAGATGGTGGTCTTGTTTTTAATATTTTGCTGATACAAGGTGTGCAGCAGTGCGTGCCCGGTTCGGTCAGCCGCCGCCGCGGTGCGTGCAGCTTGCTCGCCACCAAACTCTTTAGACTGGCCGCCAAACGGACGCTGATAAATGGACCCATTCTCAAACCGAGAAAAAGGTAACCCCATCTTCTCTAGCTCAATCACTGATTGCGGGCCCGTTTTACACATGTACTCAATGGCGTCTTGGTCACCAATGTAGTCTGACCCTTTCACCGTGTCGTACATGTGCCACTGCCAGTTATCTTTGTGCGAGTTACCCAGTGCTACCGTAATACCGCCCTGCGCAGACACGGTGTGGGAGCGGGTTGGAAACACTTTCGATAACAGTGCACAAGTTAGGCCCTGCTCAGATATTTGCAGTGCGGCGCGCATACCTGCACCGCCTGCGCCAATAACAATTGCGTCAAATTCGCGAACTGGAATACTCACTTACACACCCCACAATACAAAGAAACCGGCGAAAACGTAGATCAGTAGCATCGCCACAACGCCAAGTTGCAACATGCCACGCAGCAAGGCTGGCTTAATATAGTCAGTCAATACTTGCCACATTCCGATCCAGCCGTGAATCAGCACGGAGACCAGGGCTAACATGGTAAAGACTTTGGTACTGGTCTGGCCGAAAAAGGCTGTCCATGAGGCATACGTAATCTCAGGGCCAAAAACGGCAAAACCGACCATATAAAGTGTGTAAAGTGTGATGAGAATCGCAGTGGCGCGAATCAGCACATAGTCGTGCACGCCATTGCGCCCGACCGATGAGATGTTTTTCGTTACCATACTAAAACCCCCGCCAACACAGACAATACGCCGGTGATAACAAATGCAACCTGCGCACTTTGCGCGCCTGACTCAAGCTCTTCAAAATAACCCATGTCTTGGATTAAGTGACGGATGCCACCGACAATGTGATAAGCAAGCGCGGTCAAAATACCCCAAAGGATCAGTTTGACGAAAAAGCTATCGACAATCGCAGCAGCGGATTGGAATCCATCAGGAGAAGAGAGAGAGAGGCTAAGCAGCCATAGGAGGATGGCGATCGAGACAAAGGTGATGACACCTGCCACTCGATGCAATATAGACGCAATCGCTGTTATCGGAAAACGAATCGTCTGGAGGTCGAGGTTTACGGGTCTTGACTTTCTTTCTTTCACGATATTGCCCACTCAGCTCCATTGAGCATTTATAGTTATTACACTCTCTGAACCTCAGTACTCAAAGCGTAAGACCTGCAACATCTGCGTAACGCGCTTCATGTACCTTATTGCTTATAACTGCAATTCTTGGCGAATGGATCACGTCAGTTAGGAAAGGTGTTTGAGCCCCTAAACGCCCTAGGATACTGATTTGCCCAGAGACCTCGAAAAAGTATACGTGGCGTAACAGACAATTACAAACGCACAAAATTGACCGGAATCTCACAACAGATATTTAACTCGCATTGCAAATAAGTTATTAACTGACGCACACATCGATAGGTTAAAAATTGACATCATTAGGGTCGATCGGTACAACGGTCGAGTCCGTATCCTGGATGGGATTATAAAATAACAAAGGAGATTGTTATGGCAGAGAAGAAAGCTACCCTACACATTGAAGGGAAAGCACCAATCGAACTGCCGATTATCGAGGGCACCGTCGGTCCAGAAGTCATTGATGTGCGCCAGCTGGTAAACGAAGGCTATTTCACCTTTGATCCTGGTTTTGTCGCAACAGGTTCATGCAACTCGCAAATCACCTACATCGATGGCGCAGCCGGCGTATTGCTGCACCGCGGTTACCCGATAGATCAACTTGCCAATAACGCTGATTATTTAGAAGTCTGTTATATCCTGCTCTACGGTGAAGTCCCTACAACAAAGCAATATGATGAGTTTCGCTCAATGATCGTGCGCCACACCATGGTGCATGAGCAAATTGCGAGCTTCTTCCACGGCTTCCGCCGTGATGCGCACCCAATGGCCGTTATGGTCGGGGTTGTAGGTGCACTGGCCGCGTTCTATCACGACTCTCTCGACATCAACAACGACCAGCACCGCGAAATCACGGCGTTCCGTCTGTTGTCGAAAATGCCGACACTGGCTGCAATGTGTTACAAGTACTCAATCGGACAGCCATTTATCTACCCACGTAATGACCTTGATTACGCAGAAAACTTCCTTCATATGATGTTCGCCACTCCGTGTGAAGAATATGAAGTGAACCCAGTGGTCGCGCGTGCAATGGATAAGATCTTTACCCTGCATGCAGACCATGAACAAAACGCATCAACATCGACGGTACGTCTGGCGGGCTCTTCAGGTGCTAACCCATTTGCTTGTATTGCGGCTGGGATCGCCTCGCTATGGGGGCCTGCGCATGGTGGCGCGAACGAAGCGTGCTTGCGCATGTTTGAGCAAATTGGGCATGTTGATAACATTCCTGAGTATATTGCTCGCGCAAAAGATAAAGACGATCCATTCCGTCTGATGGGCTTTGGTCATCGTGTCTACAAAAACTACGACCCTCGTGCGACAGTAATGCGTGAAGCCTGCCATGAAGTGCTTAACGAGTTACAAATCCAAGACCCATTACTGGATGTGGCCATGGAGCTGGAGCGTATCGCGCTGTCAGATGACTACTTTATCGATAAGAAACTTTACCCGAACGTTGATTTCTATTCAGGCATTATCCTGAAAGCAATCGGGATCCCTACATCGATGTTTACTGTCATCTTTGCAATGTCTCGTACCATAGGCTGGATTGCCCACTGGAATGAGATGCATACCGATCCGCACAAGCGAATCGGACGCCCGCGTCAACTTTACACTGGGTATACGCAACGCGAATTTACCCCAATGGATGAGCGCAGCTAAAGCGCGAATTTCATACAATAAAGCCGCCATAAGGCGGCTTTTTTATGATCATTACAGTCTGGGGGGAGGCGCTCAACCAGAGAGTTAAACCGGGTTGTCTATATCAACAAAGTGCACATTGAAGCCATGCTGGTCTGCCAGCCACTCACCCAAGGCTTTCACACCATACCGTTCAGTTGCATGATGCCCTGCAGCGATGTAATGCACGCCTTGCTCGCGAGCAGAGAACGTCGTACGCTCAGACACTTCACCTGATAAATACGCATCCATACCTTGAGAGGCAGCCAAGTCGATAAAATCTTGCGCGCCACCGGTACAAAGCCCCACGGTCTCAATCCGCGTTTGCTGCCCACCGTCAATCACAAGGGGCGCCCGGTTAAGCACCGTGGCCACTTGTTGCTCAAACTGCGCCAACGTCATGGGTGCTGAAAGCTTTCCGTAAACAGGAATAGAGACCGGATTGTCAGGCTCCAGTCCCCCAAGCAGCTCAATGCCTAAACGCTTGGCAAGCTGCGCATTGTTACCCAGCGTCGGATGAATATCCAACGGCAAGTGATAACCGTATAGATTGATGCCGTGTTCAATCAACTTCTTGATCCGTTGATATTTCATCCCGCGGATCGTTTGTGGCTCACCTCGCCAAAAATAACCATGATGCACGAGAATAGCATCCGCTTGCTGCGCGATGGCAGCCTCAATCAAATCTTGGCAGGCCGTCACCCCGGTGACGATCGTTTTTATCTCATCACGCCCTTGCACCTGTAAGCCATTCGGACTGTAGTCTTTGATGCGATCAGGTTTTAGTTCGGCGTTGAGCAATGCTTCCAGTTCAAAGTTATTCATAGCATTCACATTCACTTGCGAGACAATGGCAACAGTGTAACCTGACAAGCAAACATAAAAAAAGCGGTGAGACCGCGTCTCACCGCTTACTGAATATCACGTATTTGTTCTATGGATGTGTGGGCCACTAACCAGGTGCGGATTAGAAAAACCCGCCGGCTTTTTCAGACTCAGCTAACCAGACTGGCTTGGTGCTGTCTTTAAGCCAGACTTGATGTAAATGGCTATATATACGCGAGGCCATGGGCGGCACAATCAGCGTTGGCAGGCAAGTGATGCCCGCGATCACAACCGCGCAGCGGCGCAATACAACACGGGTTTTATCGAACGGAGTATACATAATCAACCTCACTCATCTGACCAGTTTGCTAGCATGCGCGTAGTGTACCATCCGTTTTGTTTTTTTACTACATTATTGATGGTTTTTTAATCAAAAACCATCAATAATAGATTTAACATGCCCTTAACAAGGTAATAAAATTACATCATGAATGACGCCTATCCCCTATTTAGTAACCCGTCCCAAATCAACGCCGATTTTAGTTGGTTACAAAATCAGTTTTCACTGCTCAGCGATAAGCGCTTCCCAGTTGTGCCTCATCACCTTTGGCAACCCACATTACTGCCATCTCCCGCAGCCTATACGGGTCCAAGCCGTATCGGCTTTTACTATCAGTGGCTGCTCAATCAGCTCATTGATTGTCACCCTCATTTGGCACTAGAAGCTGAGGAAATCCAGATTAATGAAGCCGGCAAGACGCGAGGTGCCATCGATTTTTTAGTCAGATATCAGGGGCAACTAGAGCACTGGGAGGTAGCGGTAAAATTCTACCTTGCCTATGACAACCGTTGGTTAGGCCCCAATGCCAAGGATGCGTTGGATATTAAAGTGGCGCGAATGCTTGACCACCAATTGGCCTTGTCCAGCCACCCAAGCTTTTGCCAGCAATACCCACACTGGCAACCGAGTAAGAAGCGTTTGATGGTGCAAGGAAGGTTGTACCGCCATTATCACAGCGAGCAGCCCCTACCAGACTGGCCACCCGTCAATCATGACAGCATTGGGGGATGGTGGTGTTGGCCAGATGCATTACCAACAGACAGGGAATTTGCCGTATTGGCGCGCGATCAATGGCTATCACTGCCTGCCTTTGCGGATCTACCCAAGCTAGAGCGCGCTTCACTTCAGGGGCTGTCTCGCACCTGTCACTTGCTAGATGATTCACTCACCCCTTGGTTCGTGGTACCCAGCGATTGGCCCGCCAATGTGCCGCCCTTGCCTTCTCGCCAATAAAAAAACGCGCACTTTACCAGTGCGCGTTTTTAGCACGAAACACAAAGGCGGTTAGCTAAACACCTTGCTCATTGAACACACGATCAACTATTTGTTGCGCTTCTTGTTCAATCAAACGCAAATGCTCATCGCCTTTAAAGCTTTCACAGTAGATTTTATAGATATCTTCTGTCCCTGATGGGCGCGCCGCGAACCAACCAAATTCAGTGACGACTTTCAAACCACCGACGGCAGCGCCGTTGCCCGGTGCGTGGGTCAGTTTGGCGGTAATGGTATCACCGGCCAAGGTCTCCGCTGTCACCATCTCTGGGCTTAGCTCACTGAGCACCTGTTTTTGCTCAGCGTTAGCAATGGCTTGTAAACGGTTATACGCCGGATCACCGTGCTTGTCGGCAAGTTTCTGGTAATAGGCTTGAGGCGTCAGTCCCGTTACTGCCAAGATCTCAGCAGCCAATAAGCAGAGAATAATGCCATCTTTATCCGTTGACCAAGGTTTACCATCAAAGGTTAAGAATGAAGCACCGGCACTTTCTTCCCCGCCAAAGCCAAGCGTTCCTTCACTCAAGCCGGGCACAAACCATTTAAAACCGACAGGCACTTCAACCAGCGGGCGAGCGAGGTCGCCAACCACCTTATCAATGATCGCACTGGATACGAGGGTCTTACCCACGCCTAAATCGGCTGACCATTGCGGACGGTGGCGGAATAAATAATCAATGCACACCGCTAAATAGTGATTCGGGTTCATCAAGCCAGCTGGGGTCACAATGCCGTGACGATCAAAATCTGGATCATTACCAAATGCCAAATCATAATCATCTTTGTACGCCAGTAGTCCAGCCATTGCGTATGCCGACGAGCAATCCATACGAATTACGCCGTCACCATCGCGAGGCATAAAGCCAAACGTTGGGTCGATATGGTCATTAATCAGGGTTATATCGAGTTGATAATGCGCGGCAATTTGCTGCCAATAGCGGATCCCTGCGCCCCCCAAAGGGTCGACGGCAAGTTTTAAGCCTGCCGCTTGAATGGTCTTGATATCAACGACACGCTCCAGCCCTGCGACATAAGGAGTCACTAAGTCTTGCTCCTGGTAGTAAGCGCTTACCCGTGCTTCGTCGATAGTCCATCGTTGAACGCCTTCTAAGCCAGCATCAATATAGTCGTTGGCGCGTGATTCAATCGATTTTGTGATGGCCCCTTCTGCTGGACCACCATGAGGTGGATTGTACTTGATGCCACCATCTTGCGGCGGGTTATGTGAAGGGGTGATCACAATCCCATCCGCTTGCTCTGCATGATCACGGTTATAAGCCAGAATTTGTTGGGAAATGCCCGGTGTTGGCGTATAGCCCTGATCGGCTTGCGCAATAACCTGTACCTGATTGGCCGTCAATACTTCAACCACGGCACCGAAGGCGGGTTCGGAAAGCGCATGAGTGTCTTTTCCCACAAAGACAGGGCCAGAAATGCCGCGCGCGCTGCGCTCATCACAAATTGCTTGTGCAATCGCCAAAATATGATCGCGGTTAAACGTGGTGTTCAACGCGCTTCCACGGTGTCCTGACGTCCCAAACGCAACACGTTGCGACGGATGACCTGGACGTGGTTGAGCCTGGAAAAAACGCGTCACAAGCGCCGGGATATCACACAAATCTTGCGGATTCGCGCGCTGTCCGGCTTGAGGATGCACTGCCATAATTCTCTTCTCCCATGAGTGGCATAGATTAAATCGCGTTCACAACCTTCTCAGTCAAATCACTCGGGAACTGCATTTTTTCCATAAGCTGCTCCACCATCTGACGCTTACGGCCAGTATTCGTGTTGGTGATGACCCAAAAAGGGGTGTCTGGAATCTGCTTGGGTTTGGTGGTTTTGCCGCTTTCTAATAAGGTTTGTGGATTATCGGCAAAATACAGACGGGTTCGCCCTTTTAGCGCCATACCATCTGCGAATCCTTGTTGGTCAACACGGTATAAGGTGGTGAGGATCAGCATAAAGCGGCCAATCGCTCGTTCTTGGGCCGCAAACTCATCTGAAATCAATAACGTTCGCATCGCTTTGACACGATCGACGGACGCACTGCGCCCAGCATCTTTACTGACAACAATACCGCTAGAACGAGAGGGCGTCGTCGGCGCAGCCTGAGTTGGCTGCGGTGCCGAGTCCGACAGCAGTAAGCGACGCAGGATGTCTGATGCGCTTTCGCCAATATGCTGAGTTTGGCTGGCAATATACCGGTATAGATCGTCGTCAACCTCTATCGTCTTCATTGTTTTTCATCGCGTCCTGTTTATCGTTTAACGGGGCGATTATACAGAGATAGATAGGTATACTCTACGTTAAAGCCAGTAATCTGAGAGAAAAGCAACGTGTTGTTAAACGGAAAGTCTCGCGGTGAGGGCTCACCGCTCGTATTGATCCACGGTTTATTCGGTGATCTCGATAATTTAGGCGGGCTAGCAAAGACACTGGCCGATCATTTTTGTGTCTACCAAATTGATCTACCTAACCATGGTCGATCCTATCATACAGAGTGCACAGATTATCAAAGCCAGTCTGATGCCGTGGTCGCATGGATGGATGCACAACAGCTTGAGTCAGCCATCATCGTCGGTCACTCAATGGGTGGTAAAGTGGCTATGGCCGTCGCTCAGCGTTTCCCTAAGCGCGTAGAACAATTAGTAGTGATGGATATTGCCCCAGTCGATTATCAAGTTAATCGCCATGACAATGTTTTCAAGGCATTGCATCAGACACAAAGGGTGACACTGGAAAGCCGCCAACAAGCGCAAACCATTATGAATGAATCGATCGAAAATCCAGGCGTGAGCCAATTTTTATTGAAATCACTCTATAAAACCGATCACGGTCACTACGCCTGGCGCTTCAATATTGATAATCTTTATCACGGCTATCGTGACATCATGGGATGGACAGAGTTTGGCCAGTATTCGGGCCCAACTCTGTTTGTCAAAGGGCAGAACTCTGAATACATTCTGCCAGACCACCGCGAGGCCATTGTCGCTCAGTTTCCTCATTCAAAAGCGCATATGGTGGCAGGCACGGGTCATTGGCTACATGCTGAAAAACCGGCGGTGGTTGCCAGCGTCATAGAACGTTTTTTAATGCCGAGCGAGCGTTAACAGTTAAGTGACCCTTGTGGTATATTGCGCCGCATAAGTCGGTGCTCAATGGAGGCACGCATGCTTTACGAGCACTTTCAATTGCTCGAGAAAATAGGTCTAGATCTCGTCTTCGCCGCGATTTTCTTTTTTATCGGCATGGCAATTAAAGACGTGTTACGTGAGGGCAATGTGCCAGTATTCGGCCGACGGATCGTCTGGTTTGTGCTCACACTAGGCTGTGTCGGCTTTATCGTAAAAGGTGTGATTCAGTTGGTTTGGGAAGGGGTCGGCATCGGCTAACCCTAGCACTGAAGTCACTGGTTAATCATATAGGTTTGAAAAAGCGACGCTTTTTCTTTAATTCGAGTTAGTTGCAAACAGCAACCCACTGACAAAACGGGTGTTTTTTATATGGCGAGTGTAGGTCTCTTCTTTGGTAGTGACACGGGAAACACGGAAGCAATTGCAAAAACCATTCAAAAGCAGTTAGGCAAGCAAATGGTTCACGTGCAGGATATCGCGAAGAGCAGCAAAGAAGATATTGATAACTTTGATTTGCTGCTGATCGGTATTCCAACATGGTATTACGGTGAAGCACAGTGCGACTGGGATGACTTTTTCCCAGAGTTAGAGCAAATTGACTTCTCAACAAAACTCGTGGCTATTTTCGGCTGTGGCGACCAGGAAGATTACGCAGAATACTTCTGTGATGCCATGGGCACCGTCCGCGACATCATTGAAGCGAAAGGCGCTACCATCATTGGTCATTGGCCAACGGAGGGGTATGAATTTGAAGCCTCACAAGCATTGGTTGATGACAACCATTTTGTTGGCTTGTGTGTGGATGAAGATCGCCAGCCTGAACTGACCGACGAGCGTGTGAGCAAGTGGGTGAAACAAGTTTACGAAGAAATGTGTCTAGCAGAGCTTGAAGACTAAGTCTGGCTTATCAAACGCCAAGGGTACTCAACCTTGGCGTTTTTTATCTAACCGGCGCACAACGAGCCGATCATGCGGCTTGTTTGCTGGCTATATCTCGATACTGGCGTTTTTTTCTCACATAAAGTGTACGCCTTACTTCAGCAACCACCTCGCCATGCGCGTCTTTGACGTGGACAACAAACTCAGGCAGCACCTTATCGCCTCGTCCTGCTTGTTGTTGAATATCGGTTAATACCGCATCACTGATCACGAAATCTGCGTACAAGTCCGTCGTTCCCGGCTTAATAAAATTGATATCTGCTTGCTTGTCCCAAACATGGTACTGGGGACCGAGAATACCCATTAACATGAGCGCATAAACAGGATCGGTTAAAGAGAAGATGCTACCGCCATACTGGGTACGATTGGCATTTTTATTCCACCAGCGGAGCTTCAAGCGCATGTTGACGCATTTAAAATCCTGGCTAATGGCGTCAATATGGATCCCTGCGCCCCAAAAAGGTGGCCAGCTGTTAAGTGCCCACTTAACAATACGTGGTTTGTAGAAGCGATACATGTAAGTTGACATCCTTATCTGGTCTAACCAGGCAATATTCACATCTAGTAAACATTGATGCAACCACAAATGATCAAAATTCCCCCTAACAAAGCGTGTCGAGAGTAGCGAGAGCGGTGCAATTTTGATAGGCTTATAAAATATTTTCCTTGCTAATCCAACTGTCTTAACTCAGGCAGAAAACAGGTAGATACACATGTCAGACAATAACCAGGCGTTGAAGCAAGCTGGGCTCAAAGTCACCCTCCCACGGCTCAAGATCCTAGAAGTGCTGCAACAGCCAGATTGCCAGCACATCAGTGCCGAAGACCTGTATAAGAAATTAATCGACCTAGGTGAAGAAATTGGCCTAGCAACCGTGTACCGCGTACTGAACCAATTTGACGATGCAGGCATTGTCACGCGTCACCACTTTGAAGGCGGAAAGTCCGTATTTGAATTGGCGACACAGCATCATCATGACCATTTAGTCTGCCTTGACTGCGGTAAAGTGATTGAATTTTCTGATGATTTGATTGAAGAGCGTCAGAAAGAAATCGCCGCACGCTTTAATGTGCAACTGACAAACCATAGTTTGTATTTGTATGGTCACTGTAAGGAAGGCGATTGCAAAGCCGACCCATCCATTCATAACGCTGATTAATTCAGTGAGAACGATCTAAAAAAGCCGGCGTGCTCATCACGCCGGCTTTTTATTATTTACCTTCTATCTTCGCCCAGGTATCACGCAAGCTCACCGTCCGGTTGAAAACCAGTGAGTCAGGACAGCTGTCTTTGCTATCTGCACAAAAATAGCCTGTACGCTCAAACTGATAGCCCTTTTCTACCGGTGCATGCTGCATACTTGGTTCGACATAGCCATGTTGGACCTGTAGAGACTCAGGGTTGATGGTTTCCGCGAAATTGTCCGCGCTGGCCGGATTCGGCACCGTGAATAAGCGGTCATACAAACGGAATTCAGCGGGTAACGCCTCAGCAGCAGAGACCCAATGGATCACCCCTTTTACTTTACGCCCATCGGCAGGATCCTTACCGAGAGTGTCTGGATCATAGCTGCAATACACTGTGGTAATATTGCCTTCATCATCTTTCTCACAACGTTCAGCTTTAACCACATAGGCATTGCGCAAACGCACTTCCTTGTCCAGCACCAATCGTTTGTACTTCTTGTTAGCTGATTCACGGAAATCTTCGCGCTCAATCCAGATCTCGCGCGAGAATGGCACTTGGCGCGTCCCCATCTCTGGCTGGTTTGGATGATTTGGTGCATCTAGCCACTCAACGTCATCAGCTTTGTTTTCAATCACCAGTTTAATCGGATCGAGCACTGCCATTGCACGCGGTGCATTTTCGTTCAAGTCATCGCGTACACAAGACTCAAGTGCACTCATTTCAATGGTGTTATCTTGCTTGGTCACACCAATACGCTGGCAAAATTCACGAATAGAGGCAGGCGTGTAACCACGGCGACGCAAGCCTGAAATGGTCAGCATACGCGGATCATCCCAACCGTTCACTAATTGCTCTTCCACCAGTTGGTTCAGCTTACGCTTGGACATCACGGTATACTCGAGATTTAAGCGGCTGAACTCATATTGGCGCGGTGTGCAGTCGATGGTGATGTTTTCCAATACCCAATCGTATAGGCGTCGGTTATCTTGAAATTCGAGGGTACACAGAGAATGGGTAATTCCTTCCAGTGCATCCGAGATGCAGTGGGTAAAGTCATACATTGGGTAAATGCACCACTTATCCCCAGTCTGGTGATGATGCGCAAAACGCACGCGATATAAAACCGGATCACGCATCACCATAAAGGGCGACGCCATATCGATTTTGGCACGCAAACAGGCTTTACCTTCTGCAAACTCACCAGCACGCATTTTTTCAAACAATGCTAAGTTCTCTTCAACAGAACGTTCGCGATAAGGGCTGTGCTTGCCAGGCTCAGTCAATGTGCCACGATACTCTCTGATCTCATCGGGCGTCAGCTCTTCGACGTACGCTAGCCCTTTTTCAATCAGTTCAACCGCGTAAGCATAAAGCTTATCAAAGTAGTTTGAGGAGTAACGCACCTCTCCTGCCCAATCAAAGCCTAACCATTGCACGTCTCGCTTGATAGACTCAACGTATTCCACGTTTTCTTTTTCTGGGTTGGTATCATCAAAACGCAGGTTACATTCACCCTGATAGTCTTGTGCGATCCCGAAGTTCAAACAAATTGATTTTGCATGGCCGATGTGCAAATAGCCATTCGGCTCAGGTGGGAAACGTGTCACGATCGCTGTGTGTTTCCCTTCCGCCAAGTCTTTATCAATGATTTGGCGAATAAAGTTAGTGGGACGAGCTTCAGCATCACTCATCAAGGTTACCTCGTATCAAAAATGCGAATTTTAAAGCTACATAGGCACTATGATCTCCTATTCCGCGCTGCGACTCAACCCGTTGTTGTCATTGTCATCGCGGTGCAGGCCTATTTGTTACTTTTTTGCGCGAAAGCAGGGGGGAAACAACCAATAAAAACGCCCAGCGGCAAACTGGGCGTTTTGTGTCAAGTTAGTGTCACGTTATCAAAGTTCGGATGCCTCGTTTAAGGCAGCGCCACTTTCGATAAATCTTCATCTTCTGGGATTTGTTTCAGCTCACCCGCAATAATTTCTGCTAATGGGCCGAGAATAACTTGCAAGTTATTCTCGCCAAGCTTGACAACTCCCATAGCACCAATGGCTTTCAATTTAGCTTCATCAACCACCTCGCGGTCGGCAACCGACAGACGCAGACGAGTGATACAAGCATCAATCGATGTTAGGTTTTGATGACCACCAAGGGCTTTAAGGTACTTACGTGCTAGCTCGCGATTATCGCTCGCCTCACCGGTATTGGCGCTGGCAGGAGCACTCTCTACTGCGTCATCTTCACGACCTGGTGTTTTCAGGTTCAAGGCTGAAATAGCCGCTCGGAAAGACACATAATAAAGTGCGAAGAACACAAGGCCCATGATAGGCAGCATGTACCACTGGTTAGCAACAGGGTTTTTCGACGACAACACCAAGTCAACCAACCCTGCAGAGAAGCCGAAGCCTGCGGTCCAGTCGAAGGTTGCGGCGATAAACAATGAAACGCCCGTTAACAATGCATGCAACACGAACAACAGAGGTGCGACAAACAAGAATGAGAACTCGAGTGGCTCAGTCACCCCAGTAAAGAAAGAGGCAAAGCCGGCAGCAATCATGATAGACGCAACACGCGCTTTGTTCTCAGGACGTGCAGTATGATAAATCGCGAGCGCTGCACCTGGCAGACCAAACATCATGACTGGGAAGAAGCCTGCCATGTACATGCCTGTGGTACCTTTAATCGCTTCGCCTGTTTCAAGGCCTTGCGCCCCCATCCAGAAGCGACCCAAGTCGTTAATACCGACAGTGTCGAACCAGAATACTGCATTAAGCGCGTGGTGCAGACCAACAGGGATAAGTAGGCGGTTAAAGAAGCCATAAACACCGGCACCAGCTGCACCCAAATTAGTGATGCTTTCACCAAAGTGAACCAGACCACCAAATAGCACAGGCCAGACGAACATTAATACAAACGAGATAATGATCGCCACAACAGAGACCAAAATCGGCACCAAACGTCTGCCGCTAAAGAAAGCCAAAGCTTTAGGCAACTCAACACCGCTATAACGGTTGTACAGCTCAGCAGAAACCACGCCGATCAAGATACCGATAAACTGGTTGTTGATTTTGCTGAAAGCAAGCTCATTGTTACCCGCTGAAATATCGACCAAGCCAATTTGGCTTACCGCACCAGGCGCACACAGCGTGGTGATTACCATAAAGCCAACAAACCCTGCCAGAGCAGCTGCGCCGTCTTTATCTTTTGACATGCCATACGCTACACCAATTGCAAATAGCACTGACATATTATCGATAATGGCTGCCCCTGATTTTATCAAGAAAGCAGCGAGAGCACTGTTGCCCCCCCATCCAGTTGGATCAAGCCAGTAGCCGACCCCCATTAAGATCGCAGCCGCTGGCAATACCGCAACCGGTACCATCAGCGCACGACCTATACGTTGTGCATAACCAAGAATATTCACCGTCGTTCCCCCTTTATATTTTTCAGTGTCTCACCACGCTAGCGTTCGCTCAGTGGTGAGACATCTAACTTGGACGTTTGCCCAAGGACTTTTGTTAAATCACTTCTTTTGTAAAGCAATGTTAGTCAATTGCAGTTTATGTCAATAAATTCGCCTCGCAAATTAAACCCGCGTTATTTGTGATAATCGTCACCAAACCACACCATATACAGAGAAAATTGTTAGCCTGATCATAAAACTTATTTTATGATGAAAATAAATGAGCATATCCGTTATGCTATGGCCACGAACTGAGCATTGATAGAACGAGGTGACCGATGCGACTTATTCCTTTACAAACCAGCCAACAAGTCGGCCTATGGTCGGCTCGCTATATCGTCGATACCATCAACAAGTTTTCGCCGACCGCCGATAATCCCTTTGTTTTGGGCTTACCCACGGGAGGAACGCCACTCAACACCTATAAGCAACTCATTACGCTCCACCAGCAAGGTGAAATCAGTTTTGAGCACGTGGTGACCTTTAATATGGACGAATACTGTGGGATCCCTGCTAATCACCCACAAGCATATCGTACCTTTATGTACGAAAACTTTTTTAACCATATTGATATTCAAGAAGAAAACATCAACTTGCTTGATGGAAATGCGACCGATGTCGATGCCGAGTGCCAACGCTATGAAGAAAAAATCAAAGCATACGGCAAAATCCATCTCTTTATGGGTGGTGTGGGTAACGATGGTCATATTGCGTTTAATGAACCCGCGTCATCATTAGCATCAAGAACACGGATCAAAACCTTGACCGAGGATACCCGTGTGGCAAACTCTCGCTTCTTTGATAATGATATCAATCAAGTACCTAAGCATGCGCTTACCATTGGTGTGGGCACCCTATTAGATGCAGAAGAAATCATGATCCTAGTGACAGGACACAATAAAGCACAGGCACTTGAGGCCGCGGTAGAAGGGTCAGTGAACCACTTATGGACAGTATCAGCGCTACAACTGCATCCAAAAGCGATGATTGTGTGTGATGCGCCTTCAACAGCAGAACTAAAAGTAAAAACTGTGAAGTATTTTCAAGAGCTTGAAGCCCAAAATATACACCATTTATAAGGAATAGAAGCATGTATGCGTTAACCCACTGCCGGATTTTTACTGGCCATGAGGTGTTGGATGATCATGCCATCGTGATTCGAGACGGCCTGATTGATTCGGTCTGTCGACAAGACGCCTTGCCCAATAATATTGCCACACGCGCGCTCAATGGTGCATTAGTCAGCCCTGGCTTCATTGACCTCCAGCTAAATGGCTGTGGCGGAGTGATGTTTAATGATGCCATTACCCCTGACACCATCGCGACCATGCATCAGGCTAACCTTAAGTCAGGTTGCACCAATTTTCTCCCCACCCTGATCACCAGCTCTGATGCCGATATGCAAGCCGCCATCAGCGCCATGCGTGTTTACCAAACACAGGAGCCCCATCAAGCTCTGGGGTTACACCTTGAGGGCCCTTATCTGAATATCGAGAAAAAGGGAATACACAGTGCTGACTATATTCGCCCAAGTGACGATCAGATGATCAACTACTTGTGCGAAAATGCGGATGTGATTACCAAAGTCACCCTCGCACCTGAACTGGCACCCGCATCACATATTCAAGCCCTTAAACAAGCTGGAATCGTGGTCTCTGCCGGCCATACCAATGCCACTTACGCACAAACTAAACAAGGCTTTACGCACGGTATTTCCTTTGCCACTCACTTGTTTAACGCGATGACCTCGATTTCGGGCCGAGAGCCAGGTGTCGTCGGTGCTATCTACGATACACCTGATGTCTATACTGGGGTGATTGCTGACGGCTTTCACGTCTCATACCCTAACATTCGCCTCGCACATAAAGTAAAAGGTGAGAAATTAGTGTTGGTTACGGATGCTGTTGCACCAGCAGGAGCCGACATGGATCACTTTATTTTTGTAGGTAAGAAAGTATATTACCGTGACGGTAAGTGTGTTGATGAAAATGGCACACTTGGCGGCTCAGCACTGACAATGGATAAAGCAATTTATAACAGTGTTGAGCATGTAGGGATCGCCTTGGATGAAGCTTTGCGGATGGCTACGCTCTATCCCGCTCGCGCAATCGGTATCGAACAACACTATGGCAGCATTCGTCCGGGGAAAATTGCGAATCTTGCCATTTTCGACCGTGCCATCAATGTTCAAGCGACGATCGTAAACGGACAATATCTACAAAGCTAGGACACCTATGACTGGCGGAAAAATCGGGAATGTCGATCTTGTAAAGCAACTTAACGGAGCTGCCGTTTATCGATTAATTGATCAACAAGGGCCTATTTCACGCATACAAATTGCCGATGTAAGCCGATTGGCACCGGCAAGTGTGACGAAAATAACCCGCCAACTGCTAGAAAGAGGCCTGATTAAAGAAGTGGCACAACAAGCGTCGACAGGCGGACGTCGTGCCATTTCTCTCACCACCGAGTGTGCGCCCTTTCATACCCTTGCGGTACGACTGGGTCGCCATTTTATTGAGTTGTCTTTGTATGACTTAAGTGGTGCCTCTTTGGCCGAACACGGCGAAACCTTCCAGTACCATGATCAGGACGAACTTGTTCAAGGCTTGATTTATATCGTCAGCCAGTTTTTGGAAAAGCACCAACAGGTGCTCAGAGAGTTGATTGCCATATCCGTGGTGATGCCTGGCTTGGTTGACCCTGATTCAGGGGTGGTCGAATACATGCCCAACATCAATATTAAACAACTTGCACTTGCTGACACCTTGCGCGAAGAATTTGGTGTACAAGCTTTTGTTGGTAATGATATCCGCGGGCAAGCATTGGCCGAGCACTATTTTGGCGCTAGCCAAGACTACTATGATTCTATGCTAGTCAGCGTGCATCATGGCACTGGCGCGGGGATCATCGTAAATGGGCAAATCTTTCTTGGCCATAATCGGAATGTCGGTGAGCTTGGTCATGTGCAGATCGATCCATTGGGTAAAAAGTGTCAGTGTGGCAACTTTGGCTGTTTAGAAACCGTGGCGTCGAACGAAGCCATCATTGAGCACGCCCAACAGTTGCTTGCGCAAGGGCACCCTAGTAGCCTCAGTTACGATCAAAGTTTGACCATCGAAGCGATTTGCCAAGCTGCCGAGCAAGGTGATGAATTGGCGCGCCAAGTGTTGGTGAAAGTGGGCAATCACCTGGGTAAAGCGATCGCGATGACTGTCAACCTGTTTAATCCACAGCTAGTGGTGATTGCAGGAAAAATTACCGCGGCGAAAAGTGTGGTATTTCCTGCCATTGAGCGCTGTGTAGAGAATCAATCACTGCCAAGCTTCCACGAAAAGCTGGCGATTGTCAGCGCAAACCTGGAGGCTCAGCCTACAATGGCCGCGTTCTCTTTAGTCAAGCGGGCGATGCTTAATGGTGAGCTCTTGCAGGAGCTGCTGGAGGAGTAGTCTGTCACTGCTTGGCTTGACATGTTTCGTGGTTAAACATGTCGTTAAGCATCGCCGTTAAAACCGGCCGAGACGTTAAGACCTAACCGTTGGTCAGCCAGCGGTTAGGTAAGTCACCACCTCATCTTGCCTCCACCCCCCTTTTCTCACGCTTCCTTATTTTACATTCACATATTGGCCACAAAACGTGTACATTATAGCCACGTTACCGACAATGCCTTGTCTCACTCAACTTTAGAATAAGTACAAGATATGGAACTGGTTTTTATTTCTGCCGCATTTATCAGTGGCTATGCGTTAATGCGTTGCCACCTTCCCCCCTTAGTTGGCTTTCTAATTGCAGGCTTTGTTCTGCATGCCATGGGTTATCAATCGACACCGGTGATCAGTCAACTGGCGGACCTAGGTGTCACATTGCTGCTGTTTACCATCGGCTTAAAACTTGATGTCAAAACCCTGCTTGCCAAAGAAATATGGTTTGGAGCCACGGCCCATAACGTCCTGACAACCGCGTTTTTTACCTTGGCGCTAATGGGCCTTAAAGCACTGAGCATTCCTATGCTGTCAGGCATGAGTGTGTCTGAAATGCTGCTGCTTGGCTTCGCGCTATCGTTTTCTAGCACCGTCTTTGCCATCAAAGCGCTGCAAGAAAAAGGTGAGCTTAATGCCACCTATGGCACCTTGGCCATCGGTATGCTGATCATGCAAGATATCTTTGCAGTGATTTTCCTCACCGCCACATCGGGCAAAACGCCAGAGCTTACCGCTCTCCTCCTCTTTGGTTTACCTCTGCTAAAACCTCTATTGGGTAAGCTTTTGGACAAGGCAGGCCACGGTGAAATGTTGGTTCTTTATGCCGTATTCCTCGCTCTTGTAGCTGGTGCGGGGCTGTTTGAGGCCGTCGGCATTAAGCCCGACTTGGGCGCGCTTATTCTCGGTATGCTGCTTGCCAGTCACCCACGTGCATCTGAAATGGCCAAGTCACTGTTTAACATGAAAGAGCTTTTTCTGGTTTGCTTTTTCCTCAACATTGGTCTGTCCGAACAGCCTACTTGGCAAAGCTTCAGTTTTGCGCTGATCTTGATGTTGCTACTGCCCATCAAGGGCGTACTCTACTACTGGATCGTCAACGGCTTTCGGTATCGAGTTCGTACGGCCTTATTCACCACGCTCACCTTATTCAACTTCAGTGAGTTTGGACTCATTGTCGGTGGCTTGGCGTATAAAACAGGACTGATGCCAGGCCCGATCTTGGTTTCCATCGCCATTGCGGTATCACTCAGTTTTGCCTTTTCCGCACCACTCAATACCTTTAGTAATCAGCTGTATGGATGGGCATCACGCTGGCTACCTGAGCGTGCCCCCGACAAACTTCACCCCAGTGACCAACAAATCAATCTGGGGGATGCCAGCATCTTGGTGCTGGGGATGGGCCGGATTGGCTCAGGCGCCTATGACGAGCTTGCCACCACCCATCACCAACCTATTGTGGGGATTGACACACGAGAAGACTCGGTGACACGTCATCAGCAAGAAGGACGACGTGTTATTTTGGGCGATGCCACCGACCCCGACTTTTGGTCACGAGCCGTGTCTGATGGCAATATCTCGCTCATTTTACTGGCCATGCCTCACAGCCATGCCAATACGTTGGCACTCGAGCAAATTCGACAAACACAATTCAGTGGTAAAGTCGCCGCCATTGCCAAATATCAAGATGAGCTTGATCAACTCAAAGCACTCGGTGTGGATGAAGCCTTTAATATCTATCAAGAGGCAGGTAGCGGCTTTGCGCGCCACGTAAGAGACCGCTTCTCTCACCCAGATAGCTAGCCCCCGCTACAACACAACTAACGCACAAGCCTCGTTGCTTGTGCGTTTTTGTATAAAAACTGCACCATTTTTAAATTTAATTCATTTTTAGTGGTTTTTATTAAATTTTATTCACCATAAGGCAAGTTTGGATAACGGATTTGTTTTATCTCCTTGTGTCTTTCTCTGCCACAGGGCAGAGTGTGGTTAACAGGTCGCCACCCGTGGTCTTTTATCGCAGATATGCCATGGCGAAAACACCGTATAACACAAACAGAGAGGAAGATTATGTGTTCAATTTTTGGAGCGCTTGACATTAAAACCGACTCGCAACAATTGCGGGAAATCGCGTTAAAAATGTCGAAGACCATGCGTCACCGTGGCCCTGACTGGTCAGGGATTTATTCGTCTGAAAAAGCCATTCTCGTTCATGAGCGCCTTGCGATTGTCGATCTTAATAGTGGGGCACAGCCACTTTATAACCATAACCAAACTCAAGCCCTCGCAGTCAACGGTGAGATCTACAATCACAAAGAGCTCCGCGCTGAATTCGCTGCCGATTATCCGTTCCAAACAGAGTCAGACTGCGAAATCATTCTCGCCCTATATCAAGAGAAAGGGCCAGAATTGCTCGATTATCTCAACGGTATCTTTGCCTTTATTTTGTATGATGAGGAGCAGGATGCGTATTTAATTGGTCGCGATCATATCGGCATTATCCCGCTTTATCATGGGCACGATGAACATGGCAACTACTACGTTGCTTCGGAAATGAAAGCACTGACGCCTATTTGTAAAACCATCAGTGAGTTTCCTCCGGGTCACTTTTTATGGAGTAAACAAGGTGAGCCAGTTCGTTATTACAAACGCGCATGGATGGAATATGACGGGGTAAAAGACAGCACCACGGATAAAGCGGCACTCAAAGAAGCCCTAGAGAAAGCAGTTCACCGTCAACTGATGACCGATGTGCCGTATGGCGTTTTGCTATCTGGCGGGTTGGATTCATCGGTGATTTCCGCAGTGACCAAACAATATGCCGCCAACCGTATCGAGGATGACGATCAAAGCCAAGCTTGGTGGCCACGTTTGCACTCGTTTGCTATCGGCCTGGAAGGCGCGCCGGATTTGAAAGCCGCCAAAGAAGTCGCTGACCACCTTGGCACCGTGCACCACGAGTTTACCTATAGTATCCAAGAAGGCTTAGATGCCATTCGCGACGTGGTGTACCACATCGAAACCTATGATGTGACCACTATCCGAGCATCAACCCCGATGTATCTGATGTCCCGTAAAATTCGTGCGATGGGAATTAAAATGGTGCTCTCAGGAGAAGGCGCAGACGAGGTGTTTGGCGGCTATCTGTATTTCCACAAAGCGCCTAACGCGCAAGAGTTCCACGAGGAAACGGTTCGCAAGCTGCTCGCGCTCAACATGTTTGATTGCGCCCGCGCGAACAAGTCGATGGCCGCTTGGGGCGTCGAGGCACGTGTCCCCTTCTTGGATAAAGAGTTTTTGGAAGTAGCGATGCAAATCAAGCCAGACGACAAGATGTGCGGCGATGGCAAAATGGAAAAACACATTATTCGTGAGTGCTTTGGGGATCTGTTGCCAGAGTCGGTGGCATGGCGTCAGAAAGAGCAGTTTAGCGATGGCGTCGGTTACGGCTGGATTGACACCTTGAAAGCCATTGCCGATGAAAAAGTCAGCGACCAACAACTGGCAACCGCCGCGTTCCGTTTCCCATACAACACGCCGACCACCAAAGAAGCGTATATGTATCGTGAGATTTTCGCCGAACTCTTCCCTCTGGAAGATGCCGCGAAGTGCGTCCCTGGTGGCCCATCAATTGCTTGCTCCAGTGCCAAAGCAATTGAGTGGGATGAATCGTTCAAAAACCAAGCCGACCCATCAGGTCGCGCGGTCCGCAACGTACACGAAAAAGCGTATCAGTAAGCCCATGCCCTGCTGCCAATAATAAAAAACCGCCAACATCAATTGGCGGTTTTTTATCGTTTAGGGCAATGAGATTAACGTTCCCAGTAAGCCTCTTCCAAGCTATCTTCGCGCTCCGGCAAGCCACGAGACAAACGCGGAGAGTGCTGCGCCAGCACCTCATAGCTAACACGGTTAGCGTATTTACACACCTGAGAAAACGATGAGTAAGTCAAAAATGGGTACTGATGTTTGCTTGAGTTTGGCACGTTATCACGGTGATAGCGGTTAGCTGACATATCGTGCAGCAACGCAGACAGGGCACCGTCACCCGCACCATTGGTGTTTTTGATCCGTTCTGGTCCACCCATGTAAGGCGCAATGTGCGAATAAATCTTAATCGGGTTTTCGCAATCGGCTTTGATCATTGGGCGGCTGAACTCATACATATTGAATTCGGGAATGGCCCCGGGTAATAAAGGCAGTGAGGTTTCGCGTTTGGCTTTATCTTCACTATACCCCGCCATGTATAGGCCAATCGGGCCAGCGGTGCAAAGCACCATATCCACCCATTGCAACGCAGCGTCAGCCGCGAGCAGCGGGTCACTTTCACCCGTGAGCGCTTCGCCTTCATCTTCGTTCATCGCCACCACACTGACGTGCTCAGCAAGAAAATCACGCCACCATTGTGGATTTTGTTCAATCACATACTTGGTGCCCAACGTCATCACCACAGGGACGTTATGCTTTTTGGCATGTTCGATGGCACGCATGGTCGCTTCCGGCATCGGATCACCGTCTTTGCAACGAACGAGATAGGCCGTCAGTACTAAGGCCGACGCATGCTCAAAGATATGTTCAGGGATCGACTCAGGACGCAACTGATTCATCAAGCCTTCGTTGATGGCAAAAGTACGCTCACCGCAATCGCCAATCAGGGCGTAGCAACGGCCAATCGGGCCTTCGACAGGTTGCAGATAGTTGAGATCCATGCGGCTAGAGGTGTTGCATAAGTAGCGATAAGAGTAGCTACCAATGCGGATATCCTGACTCATCACGCCAAGTAGAATCGACTGGTCATCCGCTAAGGCGGAGTAGTTGTGCAAGGTGTTGCCAATGGTGCCGCCAGCAAATTCATGCGTCACCAAATTGTTGTCCTTAAGCTCTTGATACAAGGCTTCAGCACGCTCATCGTCAATCACTAACGAGTGGCCTTTGCTCAAACCATAGCGCTCCAGGAAGTCATCACTCACTTTTGCTTCTATATCCACCAAAGTTTGGTCAATACCAATCACATGGGGGCGCTTAAAACCACGCTCACTGGCAGGGTTAAGCAGAGGGTCCCGGGCGTGAACCGGAAAGTAGTGTTTAGACTTACGTTGTCCTGGAAATTTCATGGTTCGTGTAACTAGCTAATGGAAGGGAGGCGCGAATTCTACCACAGAATTTGCGCCTGCATAGCGTCTGGTGGACGAATTTTATCGCCCTACCACCCTTGCGTATGCTCTGCCACCAGCGTCGCCATTAACTCAATATGCGCCTCGTCATCGTTTAAGCATGGGATAAAACGAAAGGCTTCGCCACCTGCTTCTAAAAAGATATCCCGACACTCACCGGCAATTTCTTCCAAGGTTTCCAAGCAGTCTGATGAAAAGGCTGGCGTCATAATATCAAGTGTCTTTACCCCTTTCGCGGGCAGCGATTCTAATGTTTTATCTGTGTAAGGCTTAAGCCACTCTTCACGTCCAAACCGCGATTGGTAGCTCATCATGATCGCTTGATCGGGGAGCCC
The DNA here is from genome assembly GCF_027286325.1 of Salinivibrio kushneri. Taxonomy (NCBI): domain Bacteria; kingdom Pseudomonadati; phylum Pseudomonadota; class Gammaproteobacteria; order Vibrionales; family Vibrionaceae; genus Salinivibrio; species Salinivibrio kushneri. Next base: position 914,311 of record NZ_CP114588.1, on the reverse strand, counting down.
GAGTTCCGCCTGCAACAACGCCGTGGTTTGTTCGCAATGTTGCGGATACGGGTCGCCATTATCGGCAAAGCGTTGCGGGATCCCATGGTATGAACACAGTAAGAGATCGCCTTTGCCGTGTTTATCCCAGTGGCGTCTCACGGAGTCAGCCAATGCCGATTGATACGCCGGATGATCGTGATAGTGGTGCACAAAGCGAAGCTCAGGAAGCAAAGGGCGTCCTTTGAGGGATTTGGCGACTTTATCAAATACCGCAGCAGTGGTGGTGGCAGAGTATTGCGGGTACAAGGGCAAAACCATGACCTTTTCGCAGCCTTGTTGCTGCAGTTGCTCAATACCATCCGTCATCGACGGTGAACCATAAGTCATTCCTAGGGCAACGGGTAGTCCCGACTTGTTGGCTAAGGCATCACGCTGGCGTGTGGCATACACCATCAGCGGTGAACCCTCATCCATCCAAACACTTTGATAGAGCTTCGCCACCTTGGGAGAGCGTACCGGGAGAATCACACCATGAAGCAGTGGGCACCACAACCAACGCGTTAAATCGACCACCCGATGATCATGAAGAAACTCAGATAAAAAGCGCTTTACAGCAGAAGAGGTAGGCGCATCTGGGGTTCCCAGGTTGACCAGAAGTACGCCAACTTGGTTATGCTTTTCGGTCATGTTTGTTGTCCTTGGCTTTGGCTCGGCCGCGAGCCCAGTATTTTTGTTGTACCTTTCCAATTTAACGTATCTGATTAAATTGTTTGGAGAATGGCGCTTAGCTTGCCATAAAAAAACCGGAGCGACTAATCGTCAGCTCCGGTTTCTACTATCAGCAATACCGATGACAACCTGTGTCAGCACGTAAACGCGAGACACATTGAGCCTGGTTTAGCCGAGTACCTTTTGGATCTCTGCGCTCACCTGCTCAACCGCTTGTGTACCATCGAAGGTCACAAACTGGGTGTTGCCAGCATCTGCTTCTTTTTTGTAGTAAGCAATCAGTGGTGCGGTTTGGTTATGATACACATTCAACCGTGCGCGTACTGTCTCTTCTTTATCGTCATCACGTACCACTAGCTCCTCGCCAGTCACATCGTCTTTTCCTTCCACTTTCGGTGGGTTGTAAACAACGTGATAAGTACGGCCTGAAGCAAGGTGAGCACGGCGACCACTCATACGCTCAACAATTACGTCATCCGGAACGTCGAATTCGAGTACGTAATCGATCGCAACACCGATCTCTTTCAGTCCATCAGCTTGAGGAATGGTGCGTGGGAACCCATCTAGCAAGAAGCCGTTGGCACAATCATCTTGCGAGATACGCTCTTTAACCAAGCCAAGAATGATGTCATCAGACACCAATTCGCCAGCATCAATAACCGCTTTGGCTTGTTTGCCAAGCTCAGTGCCCGCTTTAATCGCGGCGCGCAACATGTCACCCGTAGAAATCTGCGGAATCCCGTATTTTTCCATGATGAACTGCGCTTGCGTCCCTTTACCCGCGCCCGGTGCACCCAACAGAATGATGCGCATAGTGATCCCCTTTATGATTATTTAGGTTTCGTTAAACTGCGTCTATATTCGCAAAGACACGAAACATACACGCTTAACTAAACGCTATCAAGCCCGGCAATCCGGCCGGGCTTGTTCGATAGTCATTCAGTATGTGGTCTCGACAATCGCCTGTCGATTATACCTTAGTCAGAAGCTGGTTGACCGAGGCCAAGAAGTCTGACGGATCGTCCATACTGCCTTTCTCTGCCAGCATCGCTTGACCGAGCAGCATTTCTACCCAGGTACCGAATTTCTGCTCATCGCTTTCATCTGCCATGCGCTTAACCAGAGCGTGCTCTGGGTTCAGTTCAAAGATGTACTTCACATCAGGCGCTTGCTGGCCAGCGGCTTCTAAAAGCTTCGCCATTTGCGTGCCCATTTCAAACTGATCGGTCACCACCACCGCCGGCGTGCCAGAGAGTTTAAAGGTGGTACGTACATCTTTAACGCGATCGCCCAAGTGCGATTTTACTCGCTCAATCACAGACTCAAAGGCTTTTTCGGTTTCTTCACGCTCTGCTTTTGCCTCTTCATCGTCGAATTGGCTCAGGTCGAGATCCGCCTTGGTGATTGCCTGGAACTGCTTGCCATCAAACTCGGTCAGGTAGCTCATCAACCACTCATCAATGCGGTCATACATCAAGATAACTTCGATGCCTTTGGCTTTAAACTGCTCCAAGTGCGGGCTGTGTTTCGCCGCATTATAGCTATCCGCGGTGATGTAGTAGATTTTGTCTTGCTCTTCTTTCATGCGCGACACGTAGTCGGCCAAGGAGACGGTTTGTTCAGCGCTGTCTTCATGCGTTGATGCAAAGCGCAGCAAGCCAGCAATTTTTTCTTTATTGCTGAAATCTTCCGCCGGCCCTTCTTTCATCACCAAGCCAAATTCACGCCAAAACGTCTGATACTTCTCCGCATCGTTTTTAGCCAGCTTTTCTAACATCGACAGCACACGCTTGGTGCACGCACCGCGCAGTGACTGCGTGATCTTGTTGTCTTGCAGAATTTCACGCGAAACGTTAAGCGGTAAATCGTTAGAGTCAATCAAACCACGGACAAAGCGCAAGTAGCTTGGCATGAACTGTGACGCATCATCCATGATAAAGACGCGTTGTACATAGAGTTTCAGCCCATGTTTGTGCTCGCGGTTGTAAAGATCCCAAGGGGCTTTTGACGGGATATACAGCAAGCTGGTGTAGTCGTTTTTACCCTCTACACGGTTGTGGCTCCACGTCAGCGGTTCGGCAAAGTCATGCGACACATGCTTATAGAACTCTTTGTATTCGTCTGCCGAGATATCGGACTTAGCGCGAGTCCAAAGCGCTTGCGCTTTGTTGACTTGCTCCCACTTACCTTCGCCCGTCTCATTACCTTCCTCGTCTTTCTCTTGCGTCCACATTTCTACCGGAATACCGATATGGTCGGAGTATTTACCGATCACCTCACGTAGGCGCCAATCATTGAGGAACTCTTTCTCGTCGTCTTTAAGGTGCAGCGTAATCTCAGTGCCACGGTCAGATTTGCTGATAGGCTCTAGGGTATACTCACCTTCACCGGTTGACTCCCACTGCACTGCCTCGTTGGCAGCAAGACCCGCCGCACGAGTGCGTACAGTTACCTTGTCAGCCACAATAAAGGCAGAGTAAAAGCCGACCCCGAACTGACCAATCAGGTTCGAGTCTTTGCTTTGATCTTCGTTAAGCTGTTTAAGAAACTCTTCTGTGCCCGATTTGGCAATGGTACCGAGGTTGGCGATGACATCATCACGGCTCATACCAATACCATTGTCTGAGACAGTCAACGTACCGGCGTCACTATCAAAGGAAAGGCGAACGCGCAGGTCACCGTCATTTTCATAAAGCTCAGGGGCGGACAACGCTTTAAAACGCAGCTTATCAGCGGCATCTGACGCGTTTGACACTAGCTCTCGCAGGAAAATCTCTTTGTTTGAGTAGAGAGAGTGGATCATCAACTGCAGTAACTTGGACGTATCTGAACCAAACTGATGTTTTTCTGGGGTTTTCACGCTCATGTCAATCTACCTAACACTATGAGGATTAATGGCGACGTGGGCTCGATGCCCACGTTACAATGAATTCGTATTCAGTTCTTTTGGATATAGGGATCCTGTTACACGCTTTCAAGGCCTAGGTGGTCAAATAAAAGCCAGTTAGTATTAAAGCGATAGGCAATAGAAAAAGAAAAGCCTAACCAGAGGCTAGGCTTTTGAGGGTCAATCACGCTGTTGGCGCTGTATCGCCGAGTAAGGAGGTTCACCCACCGTTGAGGGCTCGTCAAACAATTTAGCGATACTTTAACTGCTGGCGGCCGATAATTGAGTGAGACAGCGTGGTGCCATCGACCAGTTCAAGCTCGCCTCCCATTGGCACGCCATGCGCAATTCGGCTGGCACCCACTTGGTGCTCTTGGCAAAGTTCAGCGATGTATTGCGCCGTGGCCTCGCCTTCCACCGTCGGGTTAGTCGCTAAGATAAGCTCTTGAATCGGTTCGTGTTGCAAACGCTTTTCCAACACATCAAGGCCAATGTCTGCCGGGCCAATGCCATCAAGGGGGGACAAATGCCCCATCAAGACAAAGTACCGCCCAGAGTACTGGCCGGTAGCCTCGACGGCCGCAATATCTGCTGGGCTTTCAACTACACAAATCAACCCGGTTTCTTGGCGTTTCGGGTTATCGCAAATCGCGCACACGTCTTGCTCGGTAAAGGTTCGACATTGGCTGCAGTGGCCAATGTCTGTCATTGCCGTGCTCAACGCTTGCGCGAGAGCCAGTCCACCTTGGCGGTTTCTCTGCAATAGGTGGTAGGCCATCCGCTGCGCTGATTTAGGGCCAACGCCTGGCAAGCAACGCAGCGAGTCCATCAGTTGTTCAAGTAACTGGCTGGTGCGCATAGATTAAAATGGCATTTTCATGCCTGGTGGTAACTGCATACCACCTGTCACTTCTGCCATTTTCTCTTTTTGTTGCTCCTCAACACGACGGGCAGCATCGTTGAATGCAGCCGCAATCAAGTCTTCCAGCATGTCTTTATCATCTTCCATCAGGCTATCGTCGATGTCGACACGACGGATGCTGTGGCTGCCTGTCATGGTGACTTTCACCATGCCTGCGCCCGCTTCGCCCGTCACTTCCATGCTGGCAATTTCTTCTTGTACTTTCTGCATGCGCTCCTGCATTTGCTGCGCCTGCTTCATCATGTTACCCATGCCGCCTTTACCAAACATAATTCTCTCTCTTGGTTAGGTGTCTTAAATTGGTCGAATGCTGTCTTCTTCTAACTCCGCCGCAAAGCGTTGAAGAATAAAAGTCACATTCGGATCATTATGCAGGCTGTGTGTCGCCTGCGCTAATTTTTGTTGATAGAGCTGCTCGCGCCGCTCTAAAGGTGTGATTCCCGCTTCCCCGAGCTGCACCTCCAAGGTTATGGGGGCGCCTAGCGCTGTCGTCAAGGCCTGAGTCAATTGCTGCTGGGCTTTTTCGGTATTAAGGTGCGATTGATCTGGGCGCAAGATAAGCTGTACTTGCTCACCTTGCTGCGACATCGCCGCATTGAGCGCCATTTGCTTGACCAACCGCTCCACCTCTAAGCTGTCTGCCAGCGCACACCAAGGATCTTGCGCATTGGTTTCCTGCACCAGTTTGTCACGCATAGCAGCCGTTTTTTCATGCTCTAACGCCTGCTTTATCGACTTAGGTGTCAGGGTTGGTGCAACCTCAGGCGATTGTTGCACGGGCTGGGTAGGGCGCCATTGATAAGGCTCTGACGATACCTCACTTCCATGCGATGTTTGCTTTGGTGCTGACGTCGAATTGCCCGATTGGTGCACCGGGGCGGACACAGGCGATGCACTCTCTGCCGCTGTCGCTACGCGATCGAGCACAGATAACGCATCAGTCTTGGCCGGTGTCCGTCCCGCCTTTTTTACACTGCTCCCCGTTTGATCAACTTGACGCTTCATACGACTACGCAACTGATTACGCGCCTGAATAAGGCTAGAGGCAGGCGAAGAGGCCGATGACTGACTCGCGGGGGGTGTCGCTGGATCAGGCACCGAATCATCGGCCACCGGTTGGCTCTGCTCGGCGACACTCGCTTCACGAGCCCCACTACCAGATGCATCTGCGCTAGGCACCTCCGTGCCAGTCTTTGCCATCGGCTGCTGAGGCGCTGGCGCATGTGTGTCATTGATATCTTGGCGACTTTCCAGCGTGTACTGGCTCTTATCCATCGGAGTATCGCCCATGGGCCTCTGTTGTGCCTCATGCCCCTGGGGCGCATGGTCTGAAGGCCCTTGGTTTGGCGGCGCCACATTGGCCGATGAGACCTGCGCTTTCAACGCGTTCAGTGCTTGCGAGGGATCTTTTTTTACCGGCTGCTTTGACTCAGAAGCGGGATCGCTTGCCGGCACTGATATAGTAGCCGGTTCATACGGCACGGTTTTGACCGGCTGAAACGCCAACATACGCAGCAAGACCATTTCTAGACCGGCCCGCCCATCAGGGGCATAAGGCAGGTCTTGTCGCCCTTGCAGTGCCATTTGATAACACAGCTGCACATCTTGTGGCGAAAGTCGCGAGGCCAAGGCGTGAATCCGTGCTTGCTCCCCACTGTCATCATCATGTGTCTGAGGCAGTGCTTGGGCCAACGCGACATGGTGAAGCTGACTGGCTAACTCTTTGAGTAAGCCATCCCATTCCACCCCGACGTGCGCAATTTGCGCCAGCATGTTCATCAACTCGACCGCATCATGGTTCGCCAAGGCTTCAAGGAGTAAGAGTGCGTTATCGGTACTCAGGGTCCCTAGCATCTCTGCCACTGCTTGGGTGCTAATTTGTCCATTACCGAGCGCAATCGCCTGATCGGTTAAGCTCAAGGCATCGCGCATACTGCCTTCCGCAGCCCGTGACAATAGCATTAAAGCACGTGATTCTGCCTCGACCCCTTCTTGACCAAGGATATGCTCTAGCTGCGTCTGAATCTGGCTGGCGTCAAAGTGCTTTAAATGAAATTGCAGGCAACGCGATAAAATGGTAACCGGTAGCTTTTGTGGATCCGTGGTCGCCAATAAAAACTTTACGTACTCAGGCGGCTCTTCTAACGTTTTTAGCAATGCATTGAAACTGTGGCGTGACAGCATGTGTACCTCATCAATGAGGTACACTTTATAGCGGCCACGTGCTGGCTTGTATTGAACGTTGTCGAGCAACTCTCGCGTGTCTTCTACCTTGGTACGAGAAGCGGCATCAATTTCTAACAAATCAACGTACCGGCCCTCATCAATTTCACGACAGGTTGAACACTGACCACAAGGCGATGACGACACGCCCTGTTCACAATTAAGCCCTTTGGCAAAAATACGTGCAATGGTGGTTTTACCCACACCGCGAGTACCACTGAACAAGTATGCGTGGTGCAAGCGGTCATGATCCAATGCATTGGCCAAGGCCGTCAGCACGTGACTTTGACCAGCAACAGACTCAAAATTATGGGGTCGCCACTTGCGAGCGAGGACTTGGTAACTCATGTCAATTCGCTTCCTGTATGCTTATTGCTAACGCGGGACCCTGCATATAGCCTGGCATTAATGGCCTGCAAACTCGCACAAGCTATAAACACTGATCCCAAGCGCGGCCAGTTTTTCTTCACCGCCGATATCCGGCAAGCTTATCACAAAGCCGGCGTGTTCTACGGTACCGCCTAAACGGCGCACCAGCTTCACGGTGGCTTCTATGGTGCCACCTGTCGCCAGCAGATCGTCAATGACGAGCACTTTATCGCCCTCGTCGATCGCATCACGGTGAATTTCTAAGGTATCTTCGCCGTATTCCAGCTGATAGTTCTCGCTGATCACCGCGCGTGGTAATTTGCCAGGTTTGCGAACCGGCACAAATGGCAGCCCTAACGCCAGCGCCAGTGGCGCACCAAATAGAAAGCCGCGCGATTCAGTGCCAATCACCTTGGTAAACCCATGATCACGGTATTGTGCTACCAAGGCATCAATCGTCGCTTGGTACGCAACTGGGTCTTCCATCAAGCTGGTCACATCGCGAAATAAGATGCCAGGCTTGGGATAATCTGGGATGGTTTGAATACTTTGTTTGATGACATTCAAGCTGTCGATGCTCATGGCCAATTCTCGCCGATAAAAAACGCAAACAGCAATGTTATGAATTTTCGGCCGAGCCAGCAACAGATTCCGTTTCAGGTAGGCGGAGAAACCAGCACAAGAGCACAATTAAACACATGACGAGTAGCCCTTTAAGCCACATTGCACCGACGATATAAATGGAGAAACTGAAACTTGCCACAATCATGACCGTCGCGCGCCGCTTAACTTTGCGACTAATTGCGCGCTTTTGGTACCAATCGGTCAGTATGGGTCCAAACGTGGGATGGGCGTGGAGCCAGTTAGCGATGCGGGGAGAGCCACGCATAAAGCAGCCACTGGCGAGCAGCAAAAATGGCGTGGTAGGGAGTACAGGCAAAAAAGCCCCTGCCGCACCCAGCGCGACCCATAACCACCCTAATCCGTTCCATAACCAACGCCAAGCGGCTGTCGGTGCTTGCTGCATAGTAACCAATGACCTTTTGTTGAGCTTTCGTGGCTCTCTTTCACTCTCACTAGTGTAGTGGCAGAGTTAAGACAGGTACAGGATGGCGAATAAGGAATGCGGCGCGGTGAGTGAATAAGGCGGTGATTAGCCGCCAAAAATAATGCCAAGCCACGTGAGGCTGGCAGGTAAGGTCGGGATCAGTAAGACCAGCAGAAAGCCGATGAAATACTTAACGTTATAAGGCTCTTTAAAATCGTGTTCCATTTTGTTACTTCACTCACAACAGCATAACAACAGTGAGCGGCTACTATAGCTCAGGTGAGCACCGCTAAAAACGGACTCTTTGTAAGGTTTTAGCTGGATCCTTGATTTACATCAGGGTAACAACTTGTGCAACTGGGTCATGATAAAAGTCATTTTAGCCAATCAAGCGAACTGACCATGGATACGACAACCCTTGCCCAGCTTGGGCGTGAGCTTAACCGCGAGCGCACTGAACTGGTAGCAACATTAACCACGCGATTGCGTGAAGACTGGGACAAGCATTGCGAAAACCTCACCATTTCGGATCTGATTAAAGAGAGCCAAGGGGTACCTGGTGCCATCCGATGCCTCGGTGAACGTTTAGAAAAAGTCGATGCGGCTTTATGTGCCATGGATTTGGAGATTTATGGCTTGTGTGCCGATTGTGAAAGTGAGATTCCACTGGATGATTTAATTAAAGACGCCGCCGAGCAGCGCTGCCCGCAGTGTCGTGCGTCGAATTATTATCATCACGATCCAGCCACTCGCCGAGCCACAGCAGGAGCACGTAAAACCGTGTGATCGCGAGGTTGACTTTCGCTTGTCTCATCGTGGCTTAAACGGAACGCGCCCAGCATCAGCTGGGCGCGTTTTTTATTGACGGTTTAAAGCTGTCAAGCGCGTGGTACTAACGACCACCCATCACACTAGGCAATTAATCTTGGTCAATAATCCAACGACGGAACGACTTACGCTCTTGATCACTGGCTTTGGTGTACCAAAGCTTCAACTGCGACAAAGCGTCACCCTTAATTGAGGCTTGGCCTTGATCGTCCACCTCAACCAATACATCGTTGAGGTTCTTGCTCTCACCTTGGTCGATAATGATGCCATTCTCACGGTTATACTCCGCCACCAGCGCTTCCATGTCTGCATAGGCGGCAAACCCATCACCTTTTAACTCGACAGCGTCTAAAGGCATCACATCACCATTGTCGAACTCGGCTTGCCATTGCGGGGTGCCGTCAAAATAACTGGTGGCTTGGCTTTTTACCCGCAATTTCGAGTCAATATTGATAGTAGCATTACGCCCATCGACCTCTAGTTCAAACAGATACGGGCGAGAGGTATAGATCACCTTTTGGCTCCCTCTCTTTACTTCTCCGTCAAAGCGCATCACTAATTGGTGGGTACCGTTATCTAGCTCAATCGTCTGCTGCGGTGCCCAGTTTTCAAAACTGATTTCCTTGCCATCAACCACCACAAATTCAATATTACGTGCTGAGGTAATTTCTGCCGCATTAACCACACTCGCTGCTATAAGAGTGCTGAGCACCAAGCCCATGCCTACTACTTTTCTCATTTTTTCTCCAAATCGTGATAATAAAAAAGCCGCCCTAAGGCGGCTTTTGTAATCAGTGCTACGTTTAGCAGTGATGGTATAAGCTCAATTAGAACTTAACTTCCATACCTGCTACATAACCCCAATCGTTGTTATCAGCGTCGTTGTCACCAACTTCTGCGTATACTTTTGCATTGTTGTGCAGTGCATAAGTTACGTTCGCGTAATAACCTGTTACGTCATCACCGCTGTCAACGTCTTTGTTGTCAACACCGATAGCATAAGTTGTTTTACCGTGCGTGTAATCAGCAGCTACAGAGAAGAAATCAGCTTCTTCGTCGCTTGAGCCAGTGTCAACAGTATTAACACCATAGGCAGCGGCAAGACTTACGTTTTCGATGCCAGCATACTCAACTTCAAAGTTGTAGTTCTCTACATCACCTTTCGAAGCATAGACGAAGTCGTCGCCGTCTCCGTTCACACCTGCGTCATCCGCATAATAGTAGTACACACGCATGTCGACATCAGCTACACGATAGCCAAGACGGCCGTCGTAGATTTTGTACTCGTCGGTTGACTCTTCACCATCGCTGTTTTGCAGCGTAGATAGGCCTGCGTAGAATGTACCGTTGTCGTAAACGTATTTAGCAACTTGGTCACCTTCAGTGCGAAGAGTACCGTTAGAAGCTGATGACAACTCGTAGTCTTTGGTGATGCCCATGTCATCGTTGATCAGCAGTTGACGACCGAAAGTAAGCGTACCCCAGTCACTGCCTTTGAAACCAACGTAAAGCTCATCGTTTTTAGTGGTGCTGTCTTCGAATTTAAATGCGAAGTGACCGATTGCAGCCAAGTCTTCAGAAACAGCAACTTCGGTGTTAACAGCGAAGTCACCGTCATCTAGGCGCCACTCGCCATCTTTGTTTTCACCGATAGCTTGGAAGTATTGCACTTCGGCTGCACCAGACGCGTCTACTTTAACGCCTTCTGCGTCATACAGGTTGATGCTTGCTGATGCTGAGCCAGCAGCCAGCAGAGCTGGTACTGCCATTGCTAGAATAGTCTTTTTCATGGTTAATCCACTGCCTTTTCTATTTAGTCATTATGAGTTCCTTCTTGGAACTCTGTTTTATGGTGACTGTCATTCTATTACCAGCAGCAAAAACGCTGCGAAGAACAAAATGCCAGTTCACTGAAACTTCGTGGCTAATCGTGCAGAACATTTGTAGTTCTGTCAACTCACTGGAAGCGCATTACAATCTAGACAAAAACCGCTTAAAAACAACAATATAGTGATATTTGTTGAACTGAGATCACAGTTTATCTCGCGATCACCTGTCCTTTTGATGAAAATAAACAACAAACACTAACAACATAAAACACCAAAAACGTCACTTTAAAAAACAGTTTTTAGAATAAAAAACTAATCAGTGGCTTAAATCAGGCGTTTTGTTAATCAAACGGCAGATCAGCAAGATAGCGAAGAATGGTTCAAATTAAATTCGTGACCAGGATCTCATATCTGTAAGGAAATCTTGCAGTTCGCGATCGTTTTCACGTTTTTGCCTCGTGTTATACTGGCCGCCAACCTTTGCAACTCGGACCTGTTGATGCTCAGCCCTGCCGTAAAATCAGACATTCGCGCGTGCTACCAAACGCTACAAGATCAACTTCCCCACTTTATTCCCCGTAAAGCTCAGAACTATTTGGTGGCAGAGCTCGCGAAAACCCTGGCCGGTGATTACGAGCCTAAACGCCGATTATTAGTGGCAGAAGCAGGTACTGGGGTCGGTAAGTCGATGGCCTATCTGATGGGAGCGATCCCATTTGCACTCAACAACAATAAAAAAGTGGTGATTTCCACCGCGACAGTGGCGTTGCAAGAGCAGCTTGCCAATAAAGATATCCCGTTTTTTCATCGCATTTGCCCAAAGCCGTTTGATTTTATCTTGGCCAAGGGTCGCAAACGCTATTGCTGTATACATAAGCTAAGCGCGGTCGCGGATACGGAAAGCATTCAAGGCGCGCTATTTACCCAAAAACCCAAGCGCAGCGAACAATTGTTACTCAACGATCTCTACGCTGCACTGAGTCGGGGCAAGTGGGATGGTGACAGAGACAGTTGGCCAAAGCCCATTGCTGATCATCTTTGGCAGGCTATCGCCTCTGATAAGCACACTTGTCACGCTGGTTTGCCCGCCCACCGTGGTTGCCCGTTTGCTAAAGCACGCGAAGCGATGGATAAAGCGGATGTAGTGGTGGTGAACCATAGCCTACTGCTGGCCGATTTAGAGCTCGGTGGCGGGGTGATCTTGCCCGAGCCAGAACAATGCCTGTATATGATTGACGAGGCACACCACTTGCCCACTGTCGCGCGAGACTTTTCTGCCGCCAGTGCCAGCCTGTTGGGTGTGATCAGCTGGTTAGAAAAGCTCAATCAAGCGACGACCAAGTTGGGGAATACCGCTGATATTAAGCGTGCACATCGGTTTGTCGATAGCTTGCTAGACGCGATTCAAACCTTAATCCCAGGCTTACGCGACGTGAAGCAACAGCTCAGTCAATTGCCGCTCAACGATGATGGTTGCTACCGCTTTGCCGATGGCGAGCTCCCCGATGCGCTTATCTCGCCCAGTGAACAACTCAAAACCGCGAGTAAAAAAGCCCATCAAGCATTGGGGAAAATTCATGATTTGATCAATGAGCGTCTGAAAGAAAATGACATTTCGGCAAAACTGGCTGATCCGGCACTCGCGGAAACGGCTTTTTTCCTGCAACGGTTAGAGAACCTGGAAAAAGTATGGACCTTGATGGCCCAGCCTAATTCGAACAAAGGTGCCCCTTTGGCGCGTTGGTTGCAGGCGTGTCGCGAGCGCGAAGGCGATCTTTGGGTGCATGTCTCTCCTTTGGAAGTCGGTTGGCGCCTAGACCAAATGCTCTGGTCTCGCGCAGCCGGAGTGGGCCTTTTTTCCGCCACTTTGCGTGCTCTAAATCGGTTCAGCTATTTCTGCCGTCAGGTTGGTTTGAGCGAAACCGATGGCTCGCGTTATCTAGCCTTACCCTCACCGTTTGATTACGCCAATAAAGCGCGCTTGGTGATCCCGACGATGCCTTGTGAGCCCCAAGCCAGTGCCTTTACAGATGCATTAAACGAGAAAATACTTGAACACCTAGAAGGTGAACGTGCCTCTTTGGTGCTCTTTGCCTCCTACTGGCAAATGAAACAAGTGACACAAGCAATTGAAAGCACTTGCAAGCAACGGGGCTGGCAATTGCTTTGCCAAGGTAGCCAGTCGCGTACCGCGTTACTCAAAGCGCATCAACAAGCCGTTAATGATGATAAAACCAGCATCATTTTTGGCACTGGCAGCTTTTCCGAAGGCTTAGATTTACCGGGTAACTTATTGACCAACCTCATTATTACTAAGATCCCCTTTGCGGTGCCAACCTCGCCGGTTGAAGAAGCGCACGCTGAATATATCGAGCGCTGTGGTGGCAACCCGTTTTTACAAATTGCCGTGCCAGAAGCAAGTAAAAAGCTGGTGCAATCAGTGGGGCGACTACTGCGCAAAGAAGAGGATTCTGGTAAAGTAGTGCTTCTTGACCGGCGCATTATCACCCGTAGATATGGCCAATCCTTACTCGACTCGCTACCACCCTTTAAACGCGTGATCGAACCTTAAACTGACGAGTTAACATGCTGGAACTGATTGACCTCTCTACTTTAGTTATTCTGGGGCTGACTGCTTTTGTCGCTGGATTTATTGATGCGGTCGCTGGCGGCGGCGGCATGCTCACTGTGCCTGCTCTATTATCACTCGGCCTGCCGCCGCATGTTGCCTTGGGGACTAATAAGCTGGCCGCGACCTTTGCGTCGAGCACCGCTGCCTTCACCTACTATAAAAAGCGCCTATTTTCTCCCTTGTTTTGGCAACATGCATTTTGGGGCACCTTAATTGGCGCCACGGCCGGCACCCTGCTGGTGGACGTTTTGAGCACCGAGTGGCTCGAAAAAGCGATACCGATCGTGGTATTGGTGGCCGCGGTGTATACCATCTGGCACCCACACCCAAAGGGGGATAACAACCAACTACCCACACGTTGCCCCAAATTGCCGATAAAACAATGGAGTCAGGGTTTATCTCTTGGCTTTTACGACGGGGTGGCAGGTCCAGGAACCGGTGCGTTTTGGACCGTGTCGACCATGTCGCTCTATCGGATGAATATCTTGCTATCCTCTGGGTTGGCAAAGGCGATGAACTTTACCAGTAACTTCACCTCACTGGTGGCGTTCGCGCTATTAGGCCATGTGAGCTGGGCGCTGGGCTTAACCATGGGCGCGTGTCTTATGCTGGGCGCCTTTATTGGCGCGCACTCAGCAATCCGATTTGGCAGCCGCTTTATACGTCCGATTTTTATTACCGCCGTGGTTATTTTAGCGGGCAAACTTGCCGTTGATGCGTGGTTTTAGCCCTCAATAAAAGAGAACGACACCATGAAAGCGCAAATCGATGCAATGGCTCAACATTTAGACCAACTTGCTGTTCAAGCGGCAGAGGTCGACCGGCGTCGCGGTGAAGCCAAAGCACCTTTATTTGCCACACCGCTTTTTCACTGCAAAGGTAAGCTGTTAACACCTTGTGTTAATGAAGCGCAAGCCTTATTGGAGGTGATGCGCCGCGACCATCAACAAGGCGTGCTAACGGATGCGCGTGCCACCCATATTTGCGAAACCTTATTAGCGCAAATCACTGCACTGCAACGTGAGCTTGCAACCCAACCTTTACGTAAGCAAGAACAGGCGCGGCGTGGCCCTCGTCGCCAGTCGATCGGTGAGCTTTATCAAGACTTGGCCAAACACCAAGATTGGGAAAGGCGTCTCGCCGACAAGCTCCGCGACGCCAACGCCAGCGTAGACATGGCCTCAAGTCCTGCTGTGCGGCAACAATACCAAAAACAGGTCCTAGCACTTGAGCAGCGCCTTGCACGGTGCACCAAAGCCCGAGAACGTATTGAAACCACTATTACTTACCGGGAAAAGCGATAACGTAAGGAGCGAATGTGCTACCACTGATATACCACCCCATTTACTCTGATTTTCCGCTTCCCGAGGGTCACCGTTATCCACTGCAAAAGTACCGGCTACTTTTTGAGCGCTTGCAAGCACTTGCCTTGCCGGTTGAGTTTTACCGGCCAAGCGCCGCACAAAGAGAGGTCATTGACGCCATTCATGACCCCGCCTATGTAAGTCAATTACTCGAGGGAAGCTTGCCTTTGGTAAAAATGCGTCGTATTGGGTTTCCTTGGAGCGAGTCGCTAATAAAACGCAGTTTAACCTCTCTGGGCGGCACCACATTAACGGTGGATCAGGCATTGCGCACGGGTCTGGCTATTCACCTTACTGGCGGTTACCACCATGCCCACTATGATTTTGGCAGTGGCTTTTGCTTATTTAACGACTTGATGATTGCCGCCCGTCATGCGCTCACTCAACCGGGGATAGAGACGGTAATGATCGTCGATTGTGATGTTCACCACGGTGACGGCACCGCCGCGCTGGCCTCCTCACATCCAGATATTGTGACCTTTTCCGTCCACTGTGAGAAAAACTTTCCCTCGCGAAAACCATCATCAACGCTTGATTTACCCCTCCCGATTGGCACCCAAGATAACGACTATCTTGATGCCTTTTTGCCTTTACTCGACCTTGCACTGGCTCAGCACCGCCCCGACATGGTGATCTATGACGCTGGCGTCGACGTTCATAAAGACGATGCATTGGGGTATTTGTCACTCAGCACTGAGGGCATTTTTCAACGCGACACAGGCGTGCTATCACGGTGTGCCGCCCACCAGATCCCCGTCGCTGCGGTCATTGGAGGTGGTTATCATGACACCCACGACCAGCTGATCCCGCTGCACGAACAACTCATCCAAGCCGCGATCACCCACTTTCCCGACTTTTCAGCCAGCCTGGAGGCATCATGACTGACTCACACCCTTCCTCGTCAAAAGCACTCGAAGAGGCACCCGACGACGTAAAACTCGCCGTTGATCTTATCTATTTACTTGAAAGCCATGAAATTGACACCGACACAGCCCTATCCGCAATCGATATCGTTAAACGTGACCTGCTGACAAAGAAAGCCGCGTCACCCAACGAATAAGTCACCTTTATCTACCCATTCGGGCAGAGTGGTTGGAGATTCAGTGCGATGAGTCAACGGCAATATGAGGCATTGATCACATTTCGTTCAGCGCGCAATAAAACAATATTTAATCAAAAAATACGGAATAATATGCGAAAGTCGCCGAGATGACTGCTTTAACATCAAGTAATTAGCGTGCAAAGCATTACATTCTGGTTACAGTTTTTAGTGCTATTATTAACACTTAATGCCGTTCAAAAAACCAACAAATCAATAATCATCTAGTGTTTTGTCTCACAAATATCGGTATTATCCGGCGTGCTCCACTCAGTGTATTGATGTGCTAAGACATCAATATCGCTGGCAACGGCGCACTCTGGCAACAGCCGAGCATGGATTCAAAATGCTGTTGCAGATCCAACATCGCGCGTCATAGCGAGCCAGATTTTTTGGTGCTACCGCGCGTTTCGTTGCTCACCTGCATGGACGGCAGAGATCTCACATGGACAGTGGTTGTCGACCCTCGCTCTTTCACGATGAACCTGAGTTCACGTGTTTATCGAGTTAGGCGTCTCCCAACAGACAAAACAGAGTTTAATGATGGAACAACTTAAAAATCTATTTGTGTCCATAGTCGATACAGGTAACGGCCTCCTTTGGGGCAGCGTACTCATTTATCTTTTGATTGGCTTAGGTTTGTACTTCACCGTACGATCTGGCTTTATTCAATTCCGTAACTTTGGCCACATGTTCAAACTCATGGCCAACAGCCGCGATGGCGCGTCAGGTGGTATCTCTTCTTTCCAAGCCTTTAGTACAAGTCTGGCGGCGCGCGTCGGTACCGGGAACATGGCCGGTGTGGCCGTCGCACTCTATCTGGGTGGCCCTGGTGCTATCTTCTGGATGTGGCTAACGGCATTGGTCGGCATGGCAACCAGTTTCGTCGAATCCACCTTGGCGCAGGCGTACAAAGTTAACCACAACGACAAGACCTTTCGCGGTGGTCCAGCTTATTACATTGAGAAAGGTTTAGGTCAGCGCTGGTTAGGCATTGCGTTTGCGATCTGTCTGATTATCGCCTTTGGCCTGGCGTTTAACGGTGTCCAGTCCAACTCGATTGCCGCAGCAATGAATACCGCATTTGGCTTTGATGCCTTAGCGGTTGGCATCGGCCTTGCCCTCGTGACCGCGCCCGTGATTTTTGGTGGTATGCGTTCGGTTGCGCGCGTGGCCGAGCTGATCGTGCCGTTCATGGCACTAGCGTATTTGTTGGTCGCACTTGTCGTGGTCGGTATGAATATCGAACAGCTGCCTGCGGTAATCTCAACCATTGTTAAAAGTGCGCTCGGGCTTGAACAAGCGGCTGGCGGTGCAATGGGCTATGCCATTGCGCAAGCGATGATGCAAGGTATTAAACGCGGTTTGTTCTCGAACGAAGCAGGTATGGGTTCAGCACCGAATGCCGCCGCTACCGCAACCACCAAGCCAAATCATCCAGCAGCACAAGGCTATGTTCAGATGCTCGGTGTTTTTGTCGACACCATCGTTATCTGTACCGCGACGGCATCGATCATCTTGATCTCCGGTATGCTTGAGCCAAATAGCGGCCTCACGGGTATTGCGCTTACCCAAGAAGCACTGGTTAGCCAAGTAGGTGACTGGGGCGCGGCCTTTATCGCCGTCGCAATCCTGCTGTTCGCTTTCACCTCTATCATTGCCAACTATTCTTATGGTGAGTCAAATATCGAGTATATTTTCCGCTCGAAGAACGCGATTTTGCTTTACCGCATTGCCGTGTTAGCCATGGTGTTGGTGGGCGCGATTACTGATTTACCGTTAATCTGGAGCTTTGCGGACTTGTCGATGGGCATGATGGCCGTGATCAACTTGGTGGCTATCGCGCTCTTGTCGGGTATCGCGTTTGCGCTGATGAAAGATTATGAAGATCAGCGCCGTGCGGGCAAAAACCCAACCTTTGATCGTACTAAGTTCCCGAAACTAGATAAGCAAATCGATAAAGACGTTTGGTAATCCCCTACGGGTCATACGAAAAAACCACCGAGCAATCGGTGGTTTTTTTTGCACTCATGTTTAAGCCTTAGGCTTATGCGCTGTCGCCGTTATACCAAGGTCTCTAAGGCTACACGCTCAACCAATAGCCAATGAGTAGGGCGAAAACAAGGCAAGCGCCAGCATAAAAACCCAACTCAATTTTACGTGCGGTCATATCTTCAGCTTCTTCAGGCTTTAAAGTGATCCCCCAATACGCAAAGCCAATGGACGATGACAGCAATAGCACGCCGAGACCGAACGCTAACCCTTCAACCGCATGGATCAATGTCATTTTTCCTCTCACTCCGTCACTGACTTGTAGCACGTCGATTATACGCCTTGTCAGTCACTACGGAAACCACCAGTAAAGGGTTCATTCGTGTTCTCGCCACGATATCAGCTGCTTTAGCAGCGAGAATTGTTCCCGCGGCTAGCGCCATAATTCACTAATGGGCGTGTCCGGTGAAAAGTCATGGGCAATTTGCGCTTGCAGTAACTCAGCGGTAGCCATCGCATCCGTCAGTGCATGGTGGCTCTGGTAGAAAGGCAAGTGATAACGATGACGACTATCGGCTAAACGAATCGACTCAGGCGGGCGACGTGCAATCCAATCCATAAAGCTGCGTTTACCGCTTCTATGTTTGCGCGCCTCTAATTCCATGGTATCAACCATTGGGAAGATAATCCCCTCCCCCAAGCGTTGTTTGATCGCGCGATCCAGAAACTCCCGTTCAATACGGCGATAATGAACCACCACCACGGAGCCGGCCAACGCGCTCAGTAAAGGTTCAATCACATGCGAAAAGTCAGGCGCGTTGACAATATCAGAATGTGTAATCCCATGAATCACAATCGACGACTCTGCCAACGGCCGATTAGGGTTAACAATCCAGTGTTGCGCCTGCTGACAGCGAATGCGATTGAGAGTGAAAGGCACCAAGCCAATACTGACAATGGCATCTTGCTGGCTATCGAGCCCTGTGGTTTCAAAGTCTAACGCCACAAAAGACACTTGTGAAACAGGTGTATCAGGCGACACCCAGCCTTGTTGATAAAATGCTTGTAATGTTTCGTGCTGCACCGTCTCACGTTTGGTTTCTAACATAGCACGCCAGTCCACGTGGTCGGCATCCTCTTTTTTTCTTAAATCGAAATGAAGCATACCCTCCCCTTAAGACCGATTCGGCTGATAACGGAATTTCAAGAACTTCTGTGCGTTACTTAAGATCTGAAACGCATCTTTGAGGTTTCGGCGCTCAAAATCAGACAGATTCTCTGGCTCGATGTTATTGTCCGGCTCGCGACCCGCTTCGATGTCTAACGCTTGGTGACGAATACGTACCATAGAGATAAATTCCATCGCATCGCGTAGGTCTGGCCCGCGACCTTTAGGCAAGATCCCCGACTCGATAATATCGTCCAAACGCTCAAAGGAGTTTTGCGAGCGTGAGTCGATCGCCAATGAATGTACCCGAATCAGATCAGCCAAAGGTGCCGTGCCACGACGTTTTAAGTTAATGGAATTGTTATGCCGCCCGTCTTGCTCCATGACAAAGTCTTTGAAAAAGCCCAGTGGCGGTGTGCGATTGAGCGCATTGCGTGCCATCGCCGCCAAGAAGCGGTTGTTGCGGCGCGCACGACGACCAATAAAGGCTTTAAGTTGCTCTGCCCAGTTGGTACGACCATGGACGCCATCAAGGTCAAAAAAGATATTGCTATCAAGTAACGAGCGTGGACTGGGATTATCAATCCAATCAGCAAAGCATTGCTCCCATTCTTTCAGCGTTTTTCGCCACTCAGGGTTAGTCGCCATAATATTGCCGGTGCAATACGTATACCCACACGCATTAAGGCCGTCAGACACACGTTTAGACAAGGCTTCAAAATACGCATTGTGCTGACTGTGATCATAACTATCGTCCAAAATAATCGCATTATCTTGGTCAGTAACAATTAACTGCTCGTCACGTGCCATTGACCCCATGGCTAAAAAGCAATACGGCACTGGCGGCTCTCCGAGCTCTTCCTCGGCAAGTTCAAGCAAACGCTGTTTAAAACTACGGCCAATCACCGACAATGCGGAACCTATCATATGTGAGTTCGCGTCTTCGTTGACCATACGGACAAAGCAATCCTTCACCTGTTTAGACAGGATCACCAAATCATCCACAGATTGTTGGCGGAAGATACTCGCCACCAAGAACAAACTGTTTTGCGACTCATAGCGCGCGATATCAGACAGTGCGACCACACCAATCGGCTTACCGTGTTGAATTACAGGCACATGATGAAGGTTTGAGCGCAAGATAGTCAGCATTGCCTCAAAGATATATGCATTGTGGTCAAGCGTGATCAGCTGTGGTGACATGATTTCTTGCACCGGCGTCTCATAAGGCAAGCCTTCCGCTAAGACGCGATTACGTAAGTCACGGTCAGTGATGATCCCCAGTACAGGTTCTATCCCGGTGTCAGGATCTGGCTCATCGCCCATCACTAAGATAGAAGACACGGTTTCCTGGGACATGACCTGTGCAGCATGCTGAACCGAATCCGTACTCGAAATCATTACCGGGTCACGGATAATCAGTTTTTTGACTTTGGAGGTGGTCAAGTCGTTGGCTTCATTATGACTCGATACCGCTTGACGTAACCGGGTTCGATCTTCCACCTCAACGAAATCAGCAAAGTGCTCAAAGTCGTCAAACAAACGGTTGAACATCGCTTCGGGGATGAAATAGACCAGAGTGTCTTCGATCGCTTTGGCGGGCATCCGGACGCGGTTATTCATCAAAAGCCCCATCTGACCAAAGATATCGCCTTCTGAAATACGGTTGTATAAGGTGCCATTACGGCGAAATAGCTCTACGGCGCCGCTACGCAAAATGGCTAAATCGTGAATTTCATCACCATAGGCAAAAATATCGGTGCCCGCGCGGTAGTAACTGATTTCAATGCTGGTTGCCACCTCAGCGACCACCTCTTCCGGCATCGCGTCAAACGGCGCGTACTGCGCTAGAAATGTCGCGATTTCAATCTGTTCAGCTTCCATAATGTCACCTAAACCTGGATTTTATTGTTGGGGTGCACCCCTTTCTGGCTTCCTTCGCAGGCGCCACAGCAAACGTGGTCGCCTGATAACAAAAAAGGCAGTCCCGAAGGTCTGCCTTTCCTATCTTAGCTAACAATCAAACAGTTAGCACACATCTTTATTTCGCGCGTGGCTCAGAGGCCAAGCCTTTAAACAAAGAAACAGTCGCAACCAGCAGCACCACCGCGAATGGGAAACCTGTCGAGACAGCCATCGCTTGCAACGCCACTAGGCCACCGCCGAGAATGAGTGCTACCGCAACCAAGCCCTCGAACGATGCCCAAAAGACTCGTTGTGAGACAGGCACGTCCATCTTTCCACCCGCAGAGATGGTATCAAGCACTAAAGAACCCGAATCTGACGACGTGACGAAGAACACGATCACCAAAATAATACCGATAAACGAGGTGATCTCAGCAAGCGGTAAGCCTTCAAGCATTGCAAACAGCGTCAAAGAAAGCTCAGCATCGACAACGGCGGTGTACCCCTCGTTAACAAACTGGTCAATCGCAGTCCCACCAAACGACGTCATCCAAAGGACACTCGCCGCTGACGGGATCAACAACACACAGGTAATGAACTCACGCACCGTTCGGCCACGCGAAACCCGCGCGATAAACATACCGACGAATGGGGACCAAGAAATCCACCATGCCCAATAGAAAGAAGTCCAACCTTGAGTAAAGTT
Source organism: Salinivibrio kushneri (assembly GCF_027286325.1). Taxonomy (NCBI): domain Bacteria; kingdom Pseudomonadati; phylum Pseudomonadota; class Gammaproteobacteria; order Vibrionales; family Vibrionaceae; genus Salinivibrio; species Salinivibrio kushneri. Next base: position 892,628 of record NZ_CP114588.1, on the reverse strand, counting down.
GGCATCTTCACGACCAAATGGCATCGCCAATGCTGGCAAGTTTTCTAAATAGGCGCCGAGATTACCGAAGAAGCCAGTTAAAATCGCGAGCGTCGGGCCAACCGCAATCACAAACAGCAGCAATAAGAACGCAAGGATGAGGTTAATCTCGGATAAGCGCTTCACACCTTTATCAACACCAGCGACAACCGAGAAGATCGCCATTGCGGTGATCACCACCACCAAAATGACCTCTGTCGTTGCCCCTAAAGGCGTATCAAACAAGTAATGTAAACCACCTGATGCCTGCGACGCGCCGATCCCCAAAGAGGTCGCAAGGCCAAACAACGTAGCAACAATCGCGAGCACATCAATAATATGACCCGTCCAACCCCAAACACGTTCACCAAACAAAGGGTAGAACACCGAGCGGATAGTCAGGGGCAATCCTTTATTGTACGCAAACAGGGCAAGACCAAGCGCAAGCACCGCATAGATGGCCCAAGGGTGGAGCCCCCAATGGAAAATGGTCGCTGACATACCTAAACGACGTGCCGCTTCAGTATCCCCCTCTGCGCCCCCTAAAGGCGACCAGTCAGTCCGGATGCCATTGGCGTTCGTCGCCGTGCCATCGAGCGCGGTTTGAAAATGCGTCAGCGGCTCTGACACACCATAAAACATTAAGCCGATACCCATACCTGCAGCGAACAGCATCGCGAACCAGCCACCATAGCCGAAATCCGGCTTGGCTTCTGTGCCGCCAAGGCGCACTTTTCCGAGTGGTGAAGCAATTAATACTAAACAAGCAATAACGAAAACGTTACCGGCTGAAAGGAAGAACCAATCAAGATTCGAGGTTAACCAGGCACGTAAATCGCTAAAAACCGGCCCCATTTTGTCTTGAAAAGCCAAGGTCACAAAGACAAAGGCCATAATCGCCAGTCCTGAGACCATAAATACTCGGTTGTGAATATCAAAACCAAACGGGCCCACTTTTAGGGCGACGTTATCCTGACCAACCTGGTAATCAGTGTCGATCGGATTAACTTTTCCATCTGGCGTCATCATATCTTCATGGCTTTTATCGCTCACGCGTTAACTCCTTAGTTCGTCGATTCACAAGCCTTATGTGCTGCCGAACACTGCCGAAGGTTGCTTGGTATTTAAGCGTGATAAAAACACCAAAAAGGGTGGCAATGACAACACGGTCAACAAGAATATCATAGAGCGCACGCGCTTTAATTAGGCCCCTAACCGCTTGGTTACTTTGTCATCAAGGTTGTTACACACATACCTTGCCAGCACAGCTTTTTTACAACGAAGCGGATCCTTTGAACTCATTATTTAACAGTTATAACGATTGGATAAAGGTGCTACATGTTGGCGCAATCAGGGAAGAGACACGAATATTAGGTGGGAAAAACGTAACCGATAAAAAAGCAGCCCACTTGGGGGGCTGCTTTTAAAACCTTAACGCAATGTTAAGCATTTTGGCTTACGAGGCACGAGGCTCCGACGCCAAACCTTTAAACAACGACACTGTGGCAACCAACAAGACAATGGTAAATGGGAAGCCTGTCGAGACCGCCATTGCTTGTAGGGCGACCAAGCCACCGCCAAGGATCAGCGCAACGGCCACCAAGCCCTCGAAAGAGGCCCAGAACACACGCTGTGGTACAGGAACATTCACTTTACCACCGGCAGAAATGGTGTCGATAACCAATGAACCTGAGTCAGACGAGGTGATAAAGAACACCATGACCAAGATTATGCCGATAAACGATGTGATCGCTGCCAGTGGCAGGTCATCAAGCATCGCAAACAGCTTCAGTGATAGCTCTGCGTCCGCAACGGCTGTGTAGCCTTCATTAACGAACTGACCAATTGCGGTGCCGCCAAAGGCAGTCATCCACAATACACATGCGGCTGATGGGATGATCAACACACACGTGATGAATTCACGCACGGTACGGCCACGCGATACGCGCGCAATAAACATACCGACGAATGGGGACCAAGAAATCCACCATGCCCAGTAGAAGGATGTCCAGCCTTGCGTAAAGTTGGCATCTTCACGGCCAAATGGCATTGACAGCGCAGGCAGGTTTTGCAGATATGCGCCCAAATTACCAAAGAAACCAGTCAGGATAGCGATGGTTGGCCCCACTGCAATCACAAAGATTAACAGCAATAGCGCAAGAATCATGTTGACTTCAGATAGGCGCTTAACCCCTTTATCAACACCAGCAACAACCGAGAGAATGGCTGCCCCTGTAATACCCATCACCAACAACACTTCTGTGGTATCACCTAGCGGTGTATCGAACAGATAGTGAAGGCCGGCTGATGCCTGTGAGGCACCCAAGCCGAGCGATGTTGCAAGGCCAAACAAGGTCGCGATGATTGCTAAAATGTCAATCACATGGCCAGTCCAACCCCAAACACGCTCACCAAACAATGGATAGAACACCGAGCGCATGGTAAGAGGCAAGCCTTTGTTGTACGCAAACAGCGCCAAACCTAACGCCAATACCGCATAGATTGCCCATGGGTGTAAGCCCCAGTGGAAAATCGTGGCAGACATCCCCAAGCGGCGTGCCGCTTCTGTATCACCCGCTGCCGCACCCAAAGGCGCCCAGTCGGTGCGAAGGCCATCAGCCCCCACGGATGTCCCGCCTAGTGCAGTTTGGAAATGCGTCAATGGCTCTGAAACCCCGTAGAACATCAGACCAATACCCATACCTGCTGCGAAAAGCATCGCAAACCAACCACCGTAGCTGTAGTCGGGCTTCGCTTCGGTGCCACCGAGTCTCACTTTACCCAGCGGAGACGCAATCAGCACTAGACAGGCAATAACAAAAATGTTTCCTGCTGAAAGGAAGAACCAGTCTAGGTTTGAGGTGAGCCATCCACGTAGATCCCCAAAAACAGGACCAATTTGGTTTTGAAAGGCCAGGGTGACAAAAATGAAGGCCAAAATAGCCAGCCCTGAGACCATAAATACTCGGTTGTGAATATCAAAACCAAACGGGCCGAGTTTCAGTGCCACGTTATCCTGACCGACCTGATAGTCAGTGTCGATCGGGTTAACCTTCCCGTCTGGTGTCATCATATCTTCATGGCTTTTATCGCTCACGAGTTAACTCCTTAGTCCGTTTATTCGGAAGCCTGTGAGTGTTGGTGGTGCGCCCATTATTCATTGCTGTTCAAGCCATCTTTACCAGCAATCAAAGACCAGCTGTCACCACACAATCAACTACATTATCACATCTGAAAAAAAATTTAATTAGGCCCCTAACCAAATGTTCACTTTCTAACCAGAAACCTAACGCAAACTTCCCTCCATGCCCCGATTTTACTGGCTTTCCCAGTTATTTGAACTCTTTATTTCAGAACAATAAACAATTTGGTTAGTAAGGATTTAGAACGTCTAACACCCCTTTTAAATCATAGTCGTATTTTCCACTATTGCTAAGCAAACATCACGATCGTGAAACTCATCACGCGAGGTGTTTTTCTTCGACCTATCAATGTCTTCCTCTAGTGCAACAAAATGCAAACAAAAAATACACAAAGTGATACTTGTCACATAATAAAATCCAAGTACAATACCGCCGCAATCGTTTTCCATCTCAAGTTTAACGTTTGCGGAGCAACATCATGCAGTTTGGCATTGGCCTTTTGGGGATTAGCGTCCTCTTTCTTATCGCGGTTGGGTTTTCAGAAAATCGACACGCGATTAATTGGCGTACCGTCGGTGGTGCATTTCTGATACAAATCGTCTTCGCCGGATTTATCATCTCCGTTCCCCTTGGCCAGCGTATTCTCGCTAACGCCTCTGATGCCGTTTCATCTATTATCAGTTTTGGCGATATTGGCGCAGAGTTTCTCTTTGGCGATCTCGCCAAGTTCAAGCTTGGTTTTATCTTCGCCTTTAATGTTCTCCCCACCATCGTCTTTTTCTCTGCACTGATTGCCGTGTTATACCACCTAGGTATCATGACGTGGATTATTCGCTTGATTGGCGGTGTGCTGCGACGTGTTCTCGGCACCACTCGAACTGAGTCGATGTCTGCCACCGCTAATATTTTTGTCGGATCTGTTGAAGCTCCCCTGGTGGTTCGCCCTTTCCTCGCCTCAATGACACGCTCAGAATTGTTTGCCGTTATGGTCGGCGGGCTCGCTTCAGTGGCTGGCGGCACCATGGTGGGTTATGCCGGGCTCGGCGTGGAAATGAAGTATTTAATTGCCGCGGCTTTTATGTCAGCACCGGCAGGACTCATGATGGCCAAAATCATGGTACCTCAAACCGAGGAAGCATTAAGCCAATCCCAACATTCATCGGTTGAAGATGCACAAGACAAACCCGTTAACTTGATTGATGCAGGAACACAAGGCGCCTTAAGTGGCCTGCAAATTGCCATGGCGGTAGGTGCCAGCTTACTGGCCGTGATCAGCATGATTGCGCTAATTAACGGAGGATTGGCTAAGCTTGGTCCTATTTTGAACCTGCCTCAGCTAAGCCTTGAATGGTTGTTTGGCTACCTGTTTGCGCCCGTGGCTTGGTTAATTGGTATCCCTTGGCAAGAAGCCATGACGGCAGGCACCTTGATTGGTAAAAAAATCGCCGTGAACGAGTTTGTTGCTTTTGCCGATTTTATGAATTTAAAAGGCCAATTATCCGCCCATAGCCAAGCTATTGTGACGTTTGCACTATGTGGTTTTGCCAATTTGACCTCCATTGCCATGCTGATGGGAGGCCTAGGCGGCATCGTCCCCGAACGCCGAGGCGACATTGCTAAACTCGGTATGCGAGCTATTCTGGCAGCGACACTTGCCAACCTGATGAGTGCAACGCTGGCTGGCCTCTATCTTTCTCTATAATCCCCCAGAATATTCAATCAACGCCATTCACGCTGTTTCTCACCATGGACGGTGAGTAAACAAAAATGGGCTCGAAAACCGCACTTGCACTCTGTTACACTTAGTTAACTTTACGTAAAGAGATGTAATAACATGCGATACCCATGGGTTTTATTCGATGCCGACGAGACCTTGTTTCACTTTGATGCATTTTCAGGCTTACAACGTCTGTTCTCGCACTATGATGTCGATTTTGATCAGCAGGCGTTTGCCGAATACTCCGCACGTAATAAACCACTGTGGGTACAGTATCAAAATGGGGAAATTGATGCCCAGACTCTACAGACCGAGCGCTTTACTCACTGGGGAAAACGCTTAAACGTCGCTCCTTCCATCTTAAATCAAGGCTTTTTAGATGCCATGGCAGACATCTGTGAACCATTGCCAGGGGCACGAGAACTCATCGACGCCATTTCCCCGCATGCCCATATTGGTATCATCACCAACGGGTTTACGGCTTTACAAGATATTCGTTTAGAAAAAACAGGGTTGAAGGGTGCGATTTCTACATTGGTTATTTCCGAGCAAGTCGGTGTCGCTAAGCCTGATCCACGTATCTTTGAACATGCGTTTGAAAAGATGGGAAATCCGCCAAAAGAAAAAATCTTGATGGTGGGTGATAATCCACATTCCGACGTCCTCGGCGGCATGCAAGCCGGCATCGATACGTGCTGGCTAAATGTCGATAATACCCCAGTCCCTGAAGATATTGCGCCGACACACCAAGTTGACTCCCTACATCAATTAAAAAATTGGCTCCTGCCAACCTAAACGCTGAATAAAAAAAGAGAGCAACTATGCTCTCTTTTTATCGGCTCCACCATTGTTAATGACGGCTTAAACTCAATCGCGCGTCTCTTAGCTGTGGTCGCCTTTGATGAATGCGGCTTGCTCAACACGCTCACCTTGGTCAGTGCTCGCCACAAAGTTGATTGAGCGGCTGTTTTGGTTCTGAGCGTGGATAAATACACGACCAGATTCATCAGTTACCTTCGCATCAAGACCCGATTCGTTGGCGACTTTAGCGCCTTTTACCGCTTGGCCTTGTTCAGTGACTGTTACCCAAGCGCCCCCTTCTGCAGGGTCTACATCGAGGTTCAGACCACCAGCCATTACAGACGTTGAAGCGAACGTTAGGGCAAAGATTGCAGCAAGTTTTTTCATGGTTTGTTTCCTCTTTCGTAATGGGTTGACAGCTATTAAACGCAAATTGTGCCGGTGATTTGTCACCTCAATGTCTCCATTTCTAAAAATCTATCTCCAAAGACTCACCGAGGCGCTATCACAGTTCGACATCACAGTTGCGTTGTTGCCTTGGAACGAGAATGAGATTACGCCTGATGAATCGTGACAACAATCACAATAATATGAATGACTCATTCGAAAAATTTCACAAGACGGCAGCCGTTATTGAGCGTAAAAAAGAGGAAGATGAGCACTATTTCTTCTCTCCAGTGATCGACTTCGCTTCCGTCCTCGTTTTCACCCTTGCAACAAGTTGATCCTTCCCAAGTCGTCACCAAGGGTTGTAATAAAGCAACTTATTCGGTGGGGAAACGAAATCAAAGGGAGAACGATGATGTTAACACGCACGATCACGAAATTAGCCATTACTGCGACATTGCTGGTTGGGATGGGAAGCGCCGTCGCTGCCCACCACAAAGGCGAGCATGACATTGTTGATACAGCAATGAAAAATGACGACTTTTCAACATTGGTGGCAGCCGTCAAAGCCGCGGACCTTGTTGATACATTGAAAGGAGAAGGCCCGTTTACCGTCTTTGCCCCCACGAACACGGCCTTCGACAAGTTACCTGACGGCACGGTAGAGACACTGCTCAAGCCCGAAAACAAAGGTAAACTGACCGATATTCTGACTTATCACGTTGTTGCCGGTAAAGTGACAGCAGAACAAGTGATGGGGATGTCGTCGGCAACGACAGTGCAAGGCAGTGACGTGATGATTAAAACATCGTATGGAGATGTAAAGATTGATAACGCCACCGTCATTAAGCCCGATATCATGACGTCTAACGGCGTTATCCATGTGATTGATACCGTGATTATGCCCTAGCGCCTGGTTCGTCTCGCTCACAAAAAACCGCTCGTGAGGGGCAGGAGTGAGGCACCAAGCCTCGGACATAGATAGGTACATAAAAAATAGCCTGCTCCATGAGCAGGCTATTTTATTTATACGTCAATTGACGAATATGCCAAATGTCACGCCGCTTTATCCGTGCACTTTTGTTGAAACTTACCCAACAGCGCGTGGTAGAAGTCATGATCAGATAAGGTACCAACCAGTTCCCCTTCTTCGATGAGTAATACCGGCTTAACGGTGTGATAGCGAATTTCAATCGCATCACGCATTTCAATATCAGGCGAGGCAACCACTATCGTGTCGTCTCCAACTTGTGACAGATCTTGAACGTCTTTTTGCCATTCAACGACACGCAAGGGTTGTGAGCCTGCAGCGGCTGACAAGCGACCACCCTGCTCTGCGGTAACCCAAATATCACGCTGCTCACACACTTTCCAACGGTTGTCGACATGAGGCAAGTCGTCAACAGACTTCATCATCGAACGCCCTTTCAGCACGTTCAGTGGATTAGTATGAGCAACAAAGTCACGCACATAATCGGTCTCGGGACGCAACACAATGTCTTCAGGCTTACCATGTTGAATAAGCTGACCTGATTCCATAATGGCAATGTTGTTACCAATTTTCAGGGCTTCATCCAAATCATGGCTCACAAACAAGATGGTTTTATTGAGCTTTTTCTGCAGCTCTAGCAACTCGTCTTGCAGCTGCGCACGGATCAGTGGATCCAGTGCCGAGAAAGGTTCATCCATCAGTAGGATATCACTGTCCATCGCGAACGCACGGGCCAAGCCAACGCGCTGCTGCATACCACCAGACAGCTCATGCGGGTATTGATAAGCCCAATCGTCCAACCCGACCATTTCTAGCTTTTCCAGCGCTTGTCGACGGCGTTCTTTCTTGCTGATCCCTTTCATTTCTAGGCCAAAGGCGACGTTATCAACCACTGTCATCCAAGGCATAAGGGCAAACTTTTGAAACACCATAGATGCACGATTAGTACGAAGGTGGCGAAGCGTTTGCGAGTCAACTGTTGCCATGTCGACCATTCTGTTGCCATCACGGACTTCAAGACTACCGCGGCTGATGGGGTTCAATCCATTCACGGCGCGCAGTAGGCTCGATTTACCTGAGCCCGATAAGCCCATCAAGACGCAGATTTCACCTTCTTTCACATTGAGTGAGACATTATCCACGCCCACGACTTGACCAGTTTTCTCGATGATCTCCGAGCGGCTTAATCCATTATCAAGCAGATCCAGTGCTGGCTTAACATTATCGCCAAACACCACGTCTAAATTTTTAATTGCGATTGCGTCCATGGTTTCCCCCTTATTCGTTGCCTTGGTTTGGTGCTTTACACAGGCGGTCAAGAATGATGGCTACCAATACAATCGCCAGACCCGCTTCAAAACCTTGAGAAATGTTGACGGTATTCAGTGCACGAACCACTGGCTTACCGAGGCCGTCAGCACCGACCAGCGCCGCGATAACAACCATCGATAGTGACAACATAATACACTGAGTCACACCGGTCATAATGCTAGGCAGTGCCGCAGGAAGCTCCACTTTAAACAGTAGTTTCATACGGTTAGCACCAAATGCGCGTCCTGCCTCTACCAACTCTTCCGGTACACGAGTAATGCCGAGATAGGTCAAACGAATCGGAGCCGCGATGGCAAAAATGATGGTTGAAATCAGTCCCGGTACAATGCCCAAGCCGAACAGCACCAAGGTTGGGATCAAGTACACAAATGGTGGCACCGTTTGCATTAAATCAAGCAGCGGCCGCATGATGGTGTACACCAAGGGCCGATGCGCGGCCATTATCCCAAGCGGTATGCCAATTAATACGGAAATCGTTGTCGCGGCAAATACCAGAACAAAGGTTTCCAGCATCTCTTGCCAGTAGCCCAGGTTGAGGATCAACAAGAGCGCACTCACAACAAAGATCACGATGGAAAGTCGACGCTGCAGGTACCACGCCAGCAAGGCTGTCATGATGATAGGCATCGCAGGTGGCATCCATTTAAAGATGTCGACCAAAAACATGATGCTGGTATCTAAGCCGATTGAAATCGCATCAAAAAAGCCGGCAGCATTCATGGTTAGCCAATCAACACCATTTTCCATCCATTGACCGAGTGGGATCTTGTTATCTGTAATAATATTCACAATAAAACCTTAGGGGCGGCGTTAACACCGCCCTCTCCTTCTACACTTTTTTATTTACGCTTCAGTCTTTTTCAGGTACTCAGTGACTGCTTCAACCGCGTTTTCACCATCAACGGTAGTCACGCCGTCCAGCCACTTGTTCAACACACTTGGGTTATTACGCAACCACTCGCGTGCCGCAGCCTGAGGCTTCTCTCCGTCATTAAGGATTTTGCCCATCATTTCGTTTTCCATCTTGAGGCTGAACTCAAGTTGCTCAAGCATTTGACCGACGTTCGCACACTGCTCGACATAACCGCTACGTACGTTGGTGTGCACCGTGGCACCGCCATAGTTAGGACCAAAGTACTCATCCGCACCTGATAGGTATTTCATATCAAAGTTGCTGTTCATTGGGTGCGGGGCCCAGCCGAGGAAGGCAACCCATTTGTCACGACGAACGGCACGAGACACCTGAGACACCATGCCAGCTTCACTCGATTCGATAAGACGGAAGTCACCCAGGTTGAAATCATCGGTATCGATCATTTTCTGAATCTGGCGGTTGCCGTCGTTACCTGGCTCAATGCCATAAATGCGAGAGTCGAATTTGTCAGCGTATTTCGCGATATCTGCGACGCTAGTAACACCCGCATCGTAAACATACTGAGGCACGGCGAGGGTATATTTGGCACCTGTCAGGTTGGCGCGAACGCTGTCGATCGAGCCTTCGTCAAGATACTTTTTGATATCGCCTGTTTGCGTAGGCATCCAGTTACCGAGGAATACGTCGATGTCGCCCGACGCTAGTGATGAGAAGGTTACCGGCAAAGACAATAGATCGGTTTGTGTCTCGTAACCCATGCCTTTCAGCACTTCAGTAGTGATGGCAGTCGTTGAGGTCACGTCTGTCCAACCGATATCCGAAAAGCGGACTGTCTCACACTGATTGGCAGCGGCGCTAAAAGCAACCATTGAGCTCAAACCGACTGCGGTCATCAGAGTTTTGCTGGTTTTACGTTTATTCATTGACATCTTAGTTTCCTTGTAATGCTTACTGATTAGTTTCTAGTGTGTGCTCACCGACGGTGGCATCATCACTCTGCGCGTTTTGATTGCGTTGCTTGTGCTGCCACTCAGCCGCAATCCATACTGGCACCTGCTCGGCAGGCAAGAGTGGCTTTTCAAGGATCATGTCAGCGGCGCGCTCCGCTACCATGATGGTTGGGGCATTTAGGTTGCCGTTAGGGATTGTCGGGAAGACAGACGAGTCCACCACACGCAACCCTTGAATTCCACGCACACGGCACTGCTCATCAAGCACAGCCAATGCGTCATCGTCGGCGCCCATTTTGCAAGTACACGAGGGGTGATACGCGCTTTCCACGTTATCTTTCACCCAACGGTCAATCGCTTCATCAGACTGAACATCATTGCCCGGCTGAATTTCATCACCGCGGAAGGCATCCATCGCGTTTTGCGCCATGATTTCACGGGTCAAACGGATGGTGTCGCGCCAGTCTTGACGATCTTGCTCGGTGGTAATGTAGTTAAATAAGATTGATGGTTTATCGTGCGGATCGGCTGATTTGATCCGAACGTGGCCGCGGCTCTCTGGTTTGTTAGGACCGACGTGCACCTGGAAACCATGGCCATCAAACGCAGCCTTACCGTCATAGCGCATCGCTGCAGGCAAGAAGTGATACTGAACGTTAGGCCACTTCAATCCTTCGCGAGAGCGGATAAAGGCGCATGATTCAAAATGGTTGGTGGCACCCAACCCCTTACGAGTCAAGATCCACTCAGTGCCAATCATGCCTTTGCTGATAAGACCCAGCTTGCTGTTAAGCGTAATAGGCTGTTTGCAGTGGAACTGGAAGTAAACTTCAAGGTGATCTTGCAGGTTTTCCCCCACACCCGGCAGCTCATGCTTAACGTCTACGCCAGCTTTCTCGAGCACATCGCGTGACCCAATCCCTGATAGCTGCAGCAGCTGTGGAGAGCCCACTGAGCCGGCACTGGAGATCACTTCTTTATCGGCCATCACATGCTGAATGTTGCCGCCTTTTTCAAACTCCACGCCCACCGCGCGCTTGCCTTCCAGCAAAATACGGCGTGTGACCACACCTTTTTTCAGGGTGAGGTTGCTACGCTTCAGTGCGCGGCGCAGATAAGCGTTGGACGTTGAGGCACGCACGCCTTTATCGACGGTCATGTGCATAGGGCCAAAGCCTTCTTGCTGATAACCGTTGTAATCGTTGGTTTCTGGATAACCCGCTTCGACACCCGCATCAATAAACGCTTGATAAAGCGGGTTTAACTTCATGTCGTTACCATTACATGTGCCCACAGGACCCTGACCGCCACGGTAAGTATCAGCACCACCAGACCAAGTTTCTGCACGCTTAAAGTACGGTAGACAGCTTGCGTAATCCCAACCGTTAGCACCGTGCTCAACCCACTCTTCAAAGTCACAAGCGTGACCACGGACATATACCATGCCATTAATCGATGAGCTTCCACCCAGTACCTTGCCGCGAGGACAATGCAGTTGGCGGCCATCAAGGCCCGGCTCAGGCAAAGATTCAAACTGCCACGCGTAGCGTTTGGTATTCATCGGAATCGATAGCGCCGTTGGCATCTGAATAAAAATGCTCTTATCGGTACCACCAGCTTCAAGCAATAACACTTGGTGTTGGCCTGACTCGGTCAGCCGATCAGCCAATGCACAGCCGGCCGAACCCGCGCCGACGATAATATAATCGTAGCGTTGTGACATATTGGTCGCTCCGTTAGAAATTAGGCGTAAGGGCTGGCGAAATCGCCAAGCTCGATTAACACACTCTTGGTTTGGGTATAATGTGTGAGGGTTTCGACACCGTTTTCGCGCCCCACCCCTGAGTGCTTATAACCACCAACAGGCATTTCAGCCGGTGAGTCGCCCCAGGTATTAACCCAACAAATACCCGCTTCGAGTTGATGAATAATGCGATGCGCACGCGATAGGTTTTGGGTAAACACGCCAGCCGCCAGGCCGTAGTGCGTGTTGTTGGCACGTGCCACGACTTCTTCCTCGTCAGAGAAACGCAGCACTGACATCACAGGGCCGAAGATCTCGTCACGGACATGCGCCATGCTGTCATCACAGTCAGTGAAAATAGTGGGCGCCACAAAGTTACCTTTATCAAGGCCATTCTCAGTCACACGATAACCACCCGTGAGCAAGGTCGCACCGCTTTGCTTTGCGGTCTCGATAGCCGTCATCACTTTTTCAAGGTGTTCGGTTGAGATCAGCGCGCCGATTTGGGTGTTCATATCGGTTGGGTCGCCGATAACAAGCTTTTCAGTACGGTGTTTAAGCTGTTCAATAAAGCGATCATAAATGCTGTCATGAACAAAAACGCGAGTACCGTGTGTGCACACTTCACCTTGGGTATAGAAGTTTGCCACCATTGCCGCAGAGACCGCGTTGTCCAGATCGGCATCATCAAACACGATACATGGTGATTTGCCGCCTAGTTCCATAGTGACTGATTTCAGGGTCTTCGCAGCATCACCCATCACGGTTTTGCCTGTACCCACTTCACCAGTAAACGAGACTTTGGCAATCTCAGGATGTGCCGTCAGCATTTGACCCACACGATAATCACCCTGCACCACATTAAATACACCGGCAGGCATACCCGCTTCGGCAAAGATCTCTGCCAGTTTCAGTGCGGTCAGCGGTGTTTCTTCTGAGGGTTTGAAAACCATGGCATTACCCGCGGCCAGAGCAGGTGCTGATTTCCACATCGCAATTTGAATCGGATAGTTCCACGCACCAATGCCTGCACACACACCAAGTGGCTCACGACGCGTGTAAAAGAATTGATTGTCAGAAAGCGGCTGCTGCTCACCTTGCATCGACGGAACCAAATTCGCGAAATATTCAATCGCATCCGCGCCAGTCACCACGTCAACCTCTACCGCTTCTTGCATCGGTTTGCCGGTGTCCAGTACTTCCAGTTTGGCGAGCTCATCATTACGCTCACGTAACAACGCAACCGCTTTAAGCAAAATACGGCTACGCTCCATGGCTGTCATGCGTGACCAGACCGCAAAACCTTGCTTAGCGGCATCAACTGCAGCTTGCACATCGTCTGCCGAGGCTTGGTCAATTTGTGCCAGTGTCTCGCCCGTTGCTGGGTTTACCGTTGCAAACTGCTCGCCGCTTGTTGCGGAAGTAAGCTGACCATTAATAAAAAGCGTTTTCGCATTCATGATTAATCCTGAATTCTTTTCTGTTCGAGTATGCATGTAAGGCTCTGTTGAGGATTAGCTCTGAGGACGACCATAAAAGGTCAGTTGCTTATCCAAATAGTCATTGATGATGGTACGTGCGTTATTGGCATCAATACCTTTAGGGTTCAATGCACCACGCAACCAAATACCATCAATCAATGCGGCAATCCCCTGAGCCACCATCGCAGCCTGCTCTTCTGGCAATAGTGCGCGAAGTTCAATGCGCAAATGTGACAGCAAGCGCTTCTCGTTCACACGTTGTAAACGATGTAACTCATTGTCATGCATGGCATAAGACCAGAACGCCAACCAGGTTTTAACCACATCAGATTTGGCCTGAAAACCTTCAAAGTTAGCATTAATAATCGCGTTAATACGCGCCTGGTGGTGATGACGCGGGATTTCTTTCAATGCGCCGATCACAGTGGCTGAAAGCTCGCGCAATACCACGCGCATCGTTTCTTCCAGCAAGCCATGCTTACCACCGAAGTAGTGGTTGATAATGCCTGTCGATACGCCGGCTTCCTTACTAATCAGAGAAATACTTGCCGCATGGAGCCCCACTCGACCAATCACCGTCATGGTGGCTTTAACAAGTTGCGGTTTTCGTACTTCCGGCATCCCTACCTTAGGCATTTCGTCTCCCATTCGTTTTTAATTGAACGATTAGTTAAAGATAATCTTACACGCTAATCTTTAGATCTCAAACATTATTTTTAACCAATTTGCTACACCCACCCCCACCAAAAACAGCTAGATAAAGACAAAACAATGATTTAGGTCAATTTTTCCCTGGCTGATTCCAGACCTAATATTTTGTGCTGATAGCACTATTTGTGAGCAATTCGGGCAAAAAACCGCCTAGCCAAACACTAAACGCTGGCTTTAGTAAGGGGCATAAACAAGAAAAACGCCTCATTTTCTCGACGACGGAGGCCGGCCGCCCGCATAACAATAAAAAAATAACGGCATGATGGCGCACATTAGAAGAAAATAGCCACCACTTAGCCACAATATCTCATTGAAGCACGGGTGATCACGACAAGACAAAGAAAGGAAAACACCATACTAAACGTACGACAAATAAATGAGATGTAATGGTTAACCCCCTAAATGTTTAGGGTGACAAGTTTTATAGTAGCGCAGAGTGATACATGAAGTGATAACGGGCAACCTTAACATCGCTTAATAGAAGCGCGTTTAAGGCCAGCCCACAGGAGGGCATAAAAAAGCGCTCAGGCCTGTCAAAAAGCCTGAGCGCCTCATCAATGATGTTAACGTCGTCTTACTCGTAGTTAAGCTCTGTCGCTTTCCCCGAGAAGACACGATAAACAAACAGGGTATACAAGAAGATCATCGGCAAGACGAACATGGCACCATAGCCCACAATCAATAAGGTACCCGGCGCACTGGCCGCTTCTTTCGCTGTCATCACCCCAGGAATAATATCGGGGAAAAAGCTATACGCGAGACCAAAGAAACTCAATGCAAATAGGAAAATCGCACCAATGAACGGGAACTGGTACCCCACATCATTTTCGACCGGCACGTGGCGCAGGTAGCGATCTACAAGCAGCATGATCGCAAGACAGACCAATGGGACGGGCGCGAGTAGCAAAATTTCAGGGAAGCCAAACCAACGCTCTGCGACTGTCTCACTGACCAGAGGATTGACGATACTGATCGCTAACACCCCCAATGCTGCCAGCCAACCGCCACGACGTGACCATTTAGCCGCACGTTTTTGTAAATCCCCCTCGGTTTTCATTACCAGCCAGGTACCGCCGATATAGATGTACGCTGCAGTAACACAAAGGCCGCTTAGTAGCGCAAACAAATACGACCCTGTGCTCTCATCAAACGCCAGCACGTAACGACCAATCATGTAGCCTTGCGTCATCGACGCGATAAAAGAACCGGCTTTGAAGCATCGATCCCAGAGATCTTTACGCTCCGGCCTCACCTTGGCACGAAAATCAAAAGAGACACCACGCAAGATAAGGCCTGCAAGCATCACAGACGTTGGCAAATATAGCTCAGTCAAAATCATGCTATGCGCTGCGGGGAACGCAATGAGCAGCAAGCCCACCGCCAGCACTAACCAGGTTTCGTTGGCATCCCAGAATGGACCAATCGATGCAATCATACGGTCACGCTGCGCTTGATTGCAGCTTGGTAGCAGCATGCCGACGCCGAGGTCATAGCCATCAAGAACGGCGTACATGAAGACCGAAAAGCCAAACAGCAGGAGATAAATTTCAGGCAGATAAGGAGTTATGCTCATGCGTTCACCTCTTTATTCGGCTGAGCGTGATTGTCTGATTGGTATTCAGGCAGGCGTTTTTTCGCCAAAAAGAACAAGGTGCGGATATACGCCACCATTAGCACCGCGTAGAGCGTTAGATAAATGGTTAAGGTAATCCCCACGTGCGAGCTCGCGACTGGGGTAACCGCATCGGCGGTTTTAAGCACGCCCTGAACCAGCCAAGGCTGACGGCCAATCTCCGTCACATACCAGCCAGACAGCGTAGCGACCCAGCCTGAGAACGTCATCGCGACCAAGCCGATTAAGTGCCATTTGGGCATCGGCTGGTTACGCCACACGCGATACGCTGTGAACCAGCTTACCAGCAGCATCAATACGCCCACTCCGACCATAATGCGGAAACCAAAGAACAGCGGTTTCACTGGCGGGTGATAGTCAAAGCTTTCCAAGCCCTTGATTTCACCGTCGAGCTGGTGGGTCAAAATCAAGCTCGCTAGATTCGGGATCCCAACTTCAAAATCGTTGGAACGGGTCTCTTCATTCGGTACCGCAAACAATAGCAAAGGCGCCCCCTGCTCGGTTTCCCAAACCCCTTCCATGGCCGCAATTTTCTGTGGCTGATGCTCAAGCGTGTTTAGGCCGTGCATATCACCGACAAAAATTTGCAACGGAATAAGGATGGCGGCAGCCGTGATCCCCACTTTTAATGGTTTATCTGCCACACCTGATTTAGGCGACTTCAACTTCTGGTAGGCGGAAATACCAGCGATCAAGAAAGAAGCCGTCAGGCCAGACGCCAGCAACATATGGCTTAAACGATATGGCATCGACGGATTAAAAATCACCTCGAACCAACTGGTTGGATGCACCACACCATCGATAATTTCAAAACCGGTTGGCGTATGCATCCAACTGTTCAGCACCAAAATCCAGAACGCAGAAATGGTGGTACCAATCGCCACCAGCAGCGTCGCTAACGTGTGCACCCAGTTAGGGACGCGATTTTTACCAAACAGCATAATGCCAAGGAAAGTCGCCTCCATGAAAAAGGCGGTCATCACCTCATAACCCAACAGTGGGCCGGCAATATTACCGACCTTTTCCATAAAGCCAGGCCAATTGGTGCCGAACTGGAAACTCATGGTGATCCCAGACACCACCCCTAGCGCAAACGTGAGCGCGAACACTTTTACCCAGAAATAGTAGGTATCCAACCAGATTTGCTCACCGGTACGGTTGTGCCGGAACTTGAAAAACACCAGCATCCACCCAAGTGCTATCGTGATGGTGGGAAACAGGATGTGGAAACTGATGTTGGCCGCAAACTGGATCCGCGACAACATTAATGTATCTAACATGACATTACCCTCAGGAGGTTAACTACCCGATTCTTCGTTGGATTTGCTGTGAAACAGCTTACCGGACAGCTCAAGAAGCTTGCCGACACTGCTACCCAGCTTCATCAAGTTTTTTAGATGTTCAGGTTTCATTTGCTGCACATCGTCAAACCAGTGGTTAAACAGCTCTAGGAGATCGTGGATTTCGTGCAACTGTTTAACCGAGTGACTCTCTGCGTCGTCTTCACTCCGCATAAAGTGTGAGCGCAGCATAGATAAGGTAGGGTCGACTTCTCGCTTCTTCCTTTCGGCGAGAACTTGCTGCGCCAACTCCCAGATAGTGCCATTTGGCACAAAGTAGTCCTTTCTATCTCCAGGGGTGCGCTGCGATCGGATCAAGTGCCAGCCTTGCAGCTCTTTGGTTGCCATACTGACATTGCCACGAGAAATGTTGAGCGCCGACACAATGTCGTCTGCGCTCAGTGGGTGCTCACTCAACACAATCAGTGCCAACATTTCTCCCACCGAACGGTTAAAGCCCCAACGACTTCCCATTTCACCAAAGTGCATCACCACATTACGTAGTTCTTGTGACAGCTCCATCTTGATCTCCCTCGCAGTGCCTCGGGAAATAATACGGAGTTTCTTTGTGAGGGATCAATGAAAATTTGGAAATTTCAGAAATTATTGAAAATAGAAAAGCGAAGTTGTAAGCAAAGGTAAGGAGAGGTTATGAATACGTTACAGTCGACTATGATTAAACATGATCGAAGTCACGCAGATTACGTATTCACCAACGGAAAATAAAGGGGAACACACAAACAGATACACAATTGAAGGGTTTATATACATCGAGTCGCTCAACAGAAATGGTTTTTTATACTGGAAACCACGATATATTTGGGGACAATGTCACATGCGAGACATCGCAAGGTTCTATACTCCTCAACGTGCGCGGACTTATAACGATTCGACATGGCGCGCCTATGATTAATACCTGAACAAAAAGGAAGTTTGCTGTCATGTTCAAAAAGACGCAGCGAGAGCTGGACACCTGCCGAGCAGAAAAAGCCTCGCTCCAAGCAGAGCTCGATGCTATCAATACACACATTGCGACCATCACCTTCACACCCGATGGCATTATTACCGATGTTAATGACAAACTGCTAAAAATCATCGGCTACACCTACGATGAAGTGATCGGACAGCACCATCGCACGGTCTGTTTCGAGGAAACCAGCCAAGCATCAAGCTATCGGCAGTTTTGGCAATCACTCGCACAAGGGAAATCACAAAAAGGGGTTTTTCGTCGCCGCCATCAGACCGGTGCGGAGATCTGGATGGAAGCGACTTATGTTCCTATTAAAGATGCCAACGGCAAGGTCGTCAGTATTCGCAAGTTAGCTGCAGATGTCACCAAGTCGCACCAGGATGCGCGTCGACAAGAGGCCATATTAGCGGCGATTAATCGCTCATTAGCCGTGATCGAATTTGAGCCAGATGGCACGATTATTCGTGCGAACGAGAACTTTCTCGCCGCGGTGGGTTACCAAGACCACGAAATCAAAGGCCAACATCACCGCCTCTTTTGTGATCAGGACTTTTACGATGAGAACCCTGATTTTTGGGCGGATTTAGCTCAAGGGAACTTCACTTCTGGTCAGTATTTGCGCCGCGACAAACATGGCAATGAGGTCTGGTTAGAGGCCACCTATAACCCCGTTTTTGATGCAGAGGGAAATGTGCGCCAAGTGATCAAATTTGCCACCGCCATTACCGATACGGTGAAACGAAATCAAGCGGTCAACCAGGCGGCTGAACTCGCTCAAGCGTCGTCAGAGCAAACCCTTAGCGATAGTGAAAAAGGCAGTGCACTGCTGCAAGAGGCCGTGACCTTATCACAAAGCGTGACCGACCAAGCGGGGGAAGCCGCTAATCAAGTCAATCAATTGAGTGAGCACGCACAAAGTATCGAAAACATTGTGACCACCATTAAGCAGATCGCGGAACAGACGAATCTCTTAGCGTTGAACGCGGCAATTGAGGCCGCACGTGCCGGTGAACAAGGGCGTGGGTTTGCGGTCGTCGCTGATGAAGTACGCGGTTTATCACAACGAACCAGTCAATCGACCACCGAAATTGCCGATGTCGTCGATGAAAATCTACAACTGATCAAAGGGGTCAGTGAGGCGATGGGAAAAGTCACTGAACAATCTTTGCTCGGGCAGGAAAAGGTGACCGCCGCCGATACCGTAATGACCGATATTCATGCCGGCGCAGAAGAGGTTTCCGCTACCGTTCGCAGGCTGACACAATAACCGTCGATCTCATTGCCACTCGGTAGCCATGAGCACAAAGGATAAGGAAATACGATGCACACCCAGGCTAGCAGCGCAACACAGTTGAAGTTATCGGAGCTCATTCTGGCGTTAAGCACCGCGTTGGATATGACGGAGGGGCAACCTCCCGAGCACTGTATGCGCTGCACGTGGTTAGGAATGAAACTCGCTGACGCCTTAGCGCTCGATGATCAACAGCGTCATGATCTTTTCTATACACTACTGCTAAAGGATGCGGGCTGCAGTAGCAATGCGGCACGGATTTGCGAGCTTTACCTCACCAACGACTTGGCCTTTAAACAAAGCTACAAAGTTGTCGATGGTAGCTTATCCAGCGTGCTTAACTTTGTACTTAAAAATACCGGTGTCAAACGAGGCTTTATGCAAAAGCTTTCGACCACACTGGATATCATCCGCAACGGTGACATGTATGCGCAAGAGCTGATTGAAACGCGATGCACCCGCGGTGCCGATGTCGCGCGCGATTTGCGTTTTGGTGAAACCGTTGCTGAAGCCATCTATGCGCTGGATGAACACTATGATGGCGGTGGCCGCCCTGACCAGTTAAAGGCCGACCAGATCCCCTTGTTTTCGCGCATCGCGTTGATGACACAAGTCATTGATGTCTTCCGAACCGAGTCCGGTGTCGACGCCGCACTCAGCGAGCTAAAAAACCGTCGCGGTACTTGGTTTGATCCGACACTCGTCGATACCTTTTTACAGATAGCGCGCGAGCCGCAGTTTTGGCAGCAGCTGGGCAGCCCCACATTAAAAGAAGACGTACTCTCAATGACACCGGCTGACACATGTATCTGGGTCGATGATGACTATCTGGATGACATTGCGGCAGCATTCGGACGCATTGTTGATGCCAAAAGCCCTTTCACCTCCGGGCACAGCGAGCGCGTTGCCGTTTACGCCAGCTTAATTGCTGATGAGCTTGGCATCAGTGAACAGGATAAAAAATGGCTAAAGCGTGGCGCGTTACTGCACGATATTGGCAAGCTCGGCGTAAGCAATGATGTGCTCGATAAACCGGGAAAATTGGATGACGACGAATGGGAGCACGTTAAGCGCCATGCAGCACTGAGCAAAGCTATCTTATCGAAAATCCACCAATTCGATCACCTCGCCAAGTTCGCAAGCGCCCATCACGAAAAACTCGACGGTACTGGCTATCCAGAGGGGATACAGGATGACGATATTTCCCTTCTCACTCGTATTATTACTACCGCGGACATATTTGATGCCATCACCGCCGAACGCCCCTATCGTGGTCCTATCCCAGTCAACAAGGCCTTGGCTATCATGCAAGAAGAAACGGGCACGGCCATTGACGCGCATTGTTTACAGGCGCTCATTGCTGGCCTCGAACGACTGCCCGATCACTTTATTGTTCATGACGATACCTAGATCACATCATAGGCATCACCTATCACGTATATAGGTTAACTCCATTTTCTTTTTTTATATCGGGTAGTTACTCTATTTACATCGTTTTGAACGAACCGTTTCCAGTGCTTGGCACTCGCGATAAGCGAAGGGTCGAACACATTGATTTGCCACTAAGGAGGCATTAAATGAGTAAGCAAGCAGCATTGATTGGACTAGACAGCAGCAAAGCCGCCGATCTAGGCGCGCGTTTGGATACGCTATTGGCGAACTACCAAGTGCTTTACACCAATGTGCGTGGTTTTCACTGGAACATCAAAGGCAACGACTTTTTCGAGTTGCATACCAAATTTGAAGAAATTTACACCGATCTTCAAACCAAGATTGATGAAGTGGCTGAGCGTATTCTCACCATCGGGGGTACTGCAGAGCACCGCTTCAGCGAGTACTTGAAAGTCAGTGAGATCAAAGAGCACGCGCCCGAAGCGAATGGTCAAGCCGGTGTTCGTGCATTGGTGGAAGGTTTTAGCGTTCTGATTGGCCTACAACGCGATATCATGAACCTTGCCGGTGATGCCGGTGACGAAGGGACATCTGCACTGATGAGCGACTACATCCGCGAACAAGAAAAACTGATGTGGATGCTTAACGCTTACCTCAACTGATCATGAATCAGTAAGATTGAGCAAAAGCCCGCATGAATGCGGGCTTTTTTATATCCTGTTATCGAACCTTAATCCTACTCAGACACAGACCAAACTACTTGCGTCCCATCACTCAATTGCGTCATCAAACCTTTGCGGGCACAGTGATTTCCGACATACCGACTGGTTGGTCGGTAAGTTTGCGGTTAGCGTCGACCCATCGATGAAAAAGTAATTACTTGCTGGGTACTACGGAACGAGTAAGCGGCAATGCTAGTCGCTCAACGTAGTTCACTTTAATCGCACCTTGATACTCAAAATGACTGACAGTAGCACTCAAGTGCTCAGCATTGGCAGGCGGTGCGACTGGGAGCTTTATCATGGTGGGATCGTGGGATTTATCTGAGCGACTAGACAGATAAATCGGTGTTTGCTCAATCCAACGGTACGCCTCGTCTAGCCATAGCCAGCGCGCAGTTGCCGGTGAGCAGCTTAAAGGTGTTTCGGGCAAATCCACAGCCAACTTTTGGTCAGGATGACCTATCAGTTTTATCCAAGGGCGGCGTGGAAGCCCATACACCACCAAACTATAGTGCTGACCACCCATTTTTAACTCATAAATACCAGGAATGATTTGGGTAAAGAGTTGCCCTGATTCAACTTCTTGATATCCACTTTGCGCTCTCAATATTTCATTAAGCACAGTTTGCCCAGTTGGATCCGCAAGCGTGAGCAAGGTATCACGCTCTACGTGCTCGGCCGATAGTTTAATCTCATAACCCAGGCTTGACGCCCCTGCCCGACGCACAAAAGAAATAGTGAGCCCTTGAGGGATCCCTTTGCCGTTGGGCTCAGTTAACTGCTGGCCACAATCGGTTTGATTGATGATCGCGTACTTGATCTTCGCCCAACGCTCAGTCGGTATCTGCTGCTGAGATAGCGCAAAAATAAGCTCTTGCCACGCCACCTTAGGCCTCTCTGCGAGGAGTGCCTGATAGGTTTCCTGCATCGGTGTTTTTGGGAACCAAGCTTGCTCAGCACGGACGCTGAAGCTGCATACCATGCATGCTATCACCAGTAAGTGGTAGCCAAACCCGTTCATAGCACCACCAACCGATACCCGACACCGCGATGCGTCTCTATCGCTAAACCGGGTAACTTTTGTCGTAGCCGCAACACATGGTTGTCAACCGTGCGCGTGGTAGGAAATGCCTGATATCCCCATATTTTATTGAGCAGCTCTTCGCGATGAAAAACCCGCCCTTGGTTTTGTAACAGCAATAGCAATAAATCAAACTCTTTAGGCTTGAGCGTCACGTCTTGATCTTGCCAATACACATTGCGGGATCCAGGTTCAACCGTGATCTGCCCGTATACGAGTTGGCTTTCTCCTAAGGGCCGCAACTGGGCATAGATGCGCGCCAAGAGCTCCTGATGTGAAAAGGGTTTAACCACATAATCTTTGGCGCCGGCCATTAAGCCCTCAACCCGTTGCTCAACCTCAATTTTGGCTGTCAATACGATCACTGGCACTGCTTTTAAAGACAGCCAATGAGGCAGATGCGCTAAACTATCGCCATCGGCGAGCTGGCGATCTAAAATCACCAAATCGGCATGAAACCAATGCTTATCCACCTTATTACTCTCGGCCAGCCAGGTGCATTCAAACCCCTGCTGTACCAAAAACTGGCGTAAGCCTTCCCCTAATAAGGTGTCATCTTCAATCAACAATAGGTGGCTCATTGCGGCAACTCCAGAATACAGCAGGTTGGGTGGCGCTTGATCACTAGCTTACCCCCCATTTGACGCATTAAACGCGCCACCAAAAACAATCCAATCCCCATGTTTCTTTCTGACGGTGACGACTTATATCGCCGCCACAGCCTTTGCCACCAGGATGGAAAAACACCGTTATCATACACACAAACACGCACGTGCTTGTCCTCGCATACACGAATCCAAATTTGATCACCGCCATGATGATGTGCATTTTGAATCAGATTTTTCAAGCAGATGGATAACCAGTAGAAAGGCAACGTCAGTGTTTTATCTTGCTCAAGGGTGTAGTCAACCTCTAGGCAATCGCAAATATTATCTAGCCACTCCGATAAGGACGCAGTTTGTAACTTAAATTGCTCTCGTTTATCGGTACTTAAATAGCCCTTACTGGTCTCTGTCAGCTGACTTAAACGTTGATGGTCCGCCAGTAATCGCCAAAGCACATCTTGCGTGCTGGGCTCAAGCAAGTCGAACTGGCTGCGCAACATTTCCACCGTCATGCCTAAACTTGCAATCGGCGTTCTAAGCTCATGGGTCAGTAACTGCAGGATAAACTGACGCTCACGGCGCTGCTGGTATCGATCGTATAGGCTACGCGCTAAACCAACTATCAGCGCACAAAAAACCGCTACCAACACCGCAATCATCACGCCACGATAGGCCGGGTGGAGTTGATTACAAATATTGCCATAACGGTAATCACATCCCGTGGTATCCGTCGATAAACTCAAACGATATTGTTCAGCAATTGGTGCCCATTGTTCATGAGACAGCGCCTTCCACCCTTCTTCGCCGTTAAGCCACAGGCGCCCGCCATCTAAATACGCACGGTAACCACTAAGTAACGCGTCGCGGCCAGCCTGACTGAGAGCATTCAGTGCGGCATGTAGGGGATGTTTTTCATTGGCTAAGGTAAAACGTTGTATCAGTTCAGGTGACGGCGTGGCGATACCACGTGCTGACACATAGCGCTCTGCATAACTTCCACCGGCAGGATGGAGCAGCGGATTTTGCTCAAACCACTCAATGGATAAAGGCTCATCACGGCACAAAGCCAATTCAAAGCGCTGGGCGGCTAACAAAAAGGGGGACACGATACTGGGGGTCGGCTGGCACGTTTGCACCACTTGGTGTAGCGCGTTTAAGTCCTGCCAATCAACATCCTCGAAATCAGGATACTGCGACTGGCTAACCAATAAAGACTGCGGATAGGCATTTAGTGCCGGCTGTGCAACCATCAAGGTGCCCGTTTGCCAGGCCTTATCATAAAATCCTTTCAGTTGCGTGTGCAGCTCACTGGCCACCGTTTGGCTGCTGAGTAAAGCCAACAATAACGCTGCTAACGCTCGAAACACCACTTTGCCACCCTTATGGACCATCACACTTACGCTACCAGCGCTAATGATTAAATCATAGCTAAGCGGTGAGAGGCTGTGTCACCCGAGTGTCAACATTGTCAGGAGGCCAAGACGCTATATGGTCGTACGAACAAGAGAGGTATCGGTGGTTGATAAATAATGCGGTTTTCATGGCGCAGAAAGGGCGGAGACCTCCCCAGCTGCATCCCGGCACACACGTCCCAAGCGCGGGCTGCTTCCTTCCGGACCTGACCCAGTACACAAGATAGTGTTGCGGGAGAACCAAGGAGGCCTCCATCGATATGTCGTTAAGCTTGCTTAACTGCGGGGCATTATGTGGCATGGCTGGATGCAATGCAAGGAGGATTCATGGCCTCATTCGCTAACTGTTTATCTTCTAGACAATTTTCCTACTGATCGTCCGGCTCTTCTAATAGCAAATACTCACCGACCCAAATCGCCGCAAGCATGGTAGCCCACGCGACCAATAGCGACAGCGTGAGTTGTCCAGGGGTAATCCACGTAATCACCAAAAACGGAATACTCGGGATAAGATGCAAGGCAAGGTGACGTGAGCGAGCAAATTGTGGTGTGAACCCCACCCACTGTAACAACCAAATAATCATCACCATTGTCGCCGTCCATAGCGCAGCAGACCAACCACTCAACGCCACTAATACGGGCAGTAATAACCAGGCACCGCGATGAGGCGGCTGGTAACCTGGCCAATACCTGATCGCAAGCCATAACCCCACGAGTGCTAGTGTTTGAAGCGCGAGGGTACTCGGTGATCCACCCAATTTAGCTTCGGATTGCAAAGCCATCATCCCCGCGAACATGGCAACCATCACCGCACCGAGTAATAGCTTGACGTGTGGATGTCTGTCGGGATTGAACCAGAGAGACAAAGCCGGCAAAAGCAATAGCGTGCTAGCAGCTAACAGCGCAGGTAACTGTGGCAAGGTAAAGGCAAAAATCGCCATCGCGAGTGCTAAGCACCAACTCGCTAATTTATCTGGATAGAAAAAGAATAAAGCAGACGCGCCAATCGCTAGACTATTCAGGGAAAACGTGGCGCTAATTCCCGCGACAGCGATAACCGTCAGCACCAATACCGGCCAGAGAAACAGTGAGATTCGCATGCACACTCCTTGTGCGGATATCTCTTACCAGTGTAGCGATCAATGCCCCGCGCGTACCAGTGTTAGCGTCGGATCATAGGTATGATTCGTATCCGTGATCACTTTATTGACGGTATTAGTAATAAACAGAGGCCGATCACTGACATCGATTTGAGCGGTGATCACATAATCATGTGTGGTCGTGATTTGCCCCGGATCATAATTGAGTGAAAAGTGCAGAGGTGTTTGTTGCCCTTCAGTCACGAAGGACTGGCGACTGATTACCTTCCCTGGGGCATCCATATTTTTGATTTCTACTAGCCGCACGGTCACGCTGGCATTTTCAGGTAACGCAAGGCGTTCACGATACACCAAACTACCAGAAACATTGGCTAAATCATTAGGTTGGGTATTTCCAGAACAAGCAGTAAACACCAAAGCAGTGAATAAGGCGAACAATAGAAACGTTAGTTTCTTCATTAAAGAATCCTCACTGAAGCGCGTTCAAATGCGACAAAAACGCTAAGGTTATGATAGCTTGAACAATAACAATGGAAGCATAGCATGAATCAAGGACTTATGAGCCAACCACTAAAAGAACTCTTACAGCTGCTAGAGCTTGAGCGACTAGACACTGGCCTTTTCCGCGGTCAAAGTGAGAACCTTGGACTGCCCCAAGTGTATGGTGGGCAAGTGATTGGACAGGCCTTGTCGGCCTCTAAAACCTCAGTTGACCCTGATCGCTTTTTGCATTCATTCCATAGTTATTTTCTGCGCCCAGGCGACCCTGAGCAGCCGATCATCTATGATGTTGAGATACTCAGAGACGGAAAAAGTTTCAGCACACGGCGAATAAAAGCCGTGCAGTACGGAAAACCGATTTTTTATCTCACCGCCTCTTATCAAGAGGAGGAAGAAAGCTTTGAGCATCAAAACACAATGCCAGCAGACGTGCCAGCGCCCGAGACCTTGCGCTCTGAGCAGTCACTTGTCAATGATATCGCCCACAAACTACCGCCTAATGTGGTCAAAGCCTTTGGGGGCGACAAGCCGATTGAAGTGCGACCTGCCACGGTGATCAACCCACTGAAGCCCCATGCCGCGCCGGCTAAGCAATATTTATGGATCCGCGCCAATGGTGAAGTGGGAGACGATTTCCATGTCCACCAGTATTTACTTGGCTATGCCGCCGATTGGGGCTTTTTGGTCACGGCCTTGCAGCCTCACGCAGTGACGCTGCTTACGCCGGGCATGAAAGTAGCCACCATTGATCACTCCATGTGGTTCCACCGTCCGTTTAGAATGGATGAGTGGCTGTTGTTTGCGATTGAAAGCCCCTCCGCCAGTGGCGCGCGTGGCTTTGTACGCGGCGAACTTTTCAATCAGCAAGGCGATCTTATCGCCTCAGCCACCCAAGAAGGCTTGATGCGTAAGCTCTCCTAACCATCAGCGTCTCAAGCGTGTGCGAATCTGAGCGACACAAAAAAGGGGCATTGCGCCCCTTTTTATCTGTTTCACCCATGACTGAACCGCTACACCTGCGCCTCTTCCTCTAATGCGGCTAAATGCGCGCTGGCTTGCTGAAGTTGGTACATCTGCCAGTAGCGGCCTTGCTGACGCAGCAGGCTTTGATGACGCCCTTGCTCAATCACGCGGCCACGATGCAAAACGAGGATGTTATCGGCCTCGGCAATGGTCGATAAGCGGTGCGCAATCACCACCACTGTCATCTGTTGGCGTAACCGATTCAGCGCCTGTTGCACAAGCTCTTCGGTGCCGGAGTCGATATTGGCGGTGGCTTCATCGAGGATCAGAATTTTAGGCTGACGCACTAACACCCGCGCCAGAGCCAACAACTGGCGCTGACCGGCAGAAAAGGTCATTCCGCCCTCGCCAAGTAAGGTATCCAGCCCCGCTGGCAATCCTTTCACGTAATCTGCCAACGCCACTTGCTCGAGGGCATGCCAAATTTTTTCATCGTCCAGTGTCTGTCCCAGCGCGATGTTTTCTCGCAAGCTCCCTGTCAACATGTGCGGATCTTGTTGCACCATGGCAACGCCTTCACGCAAGCTTTGATGACTCAAGCTTTCGATCGGTAACCCCCCCAGTGTCAGCGTCCCCTCGCCTGCGCGATAAAACCCCATCAGTAACGACGCCAAGGTTGATTTACCACTGCCCGTATGTCCCACCAACGCCAGAAAACCGCCGGCAGGGACGTCTACATTCACGTCTGACAATACCGGTGTTTCACCATCATAGGAAAACGATACATTCTGCAGTGCAATGGCGCCATCAGGGATCGGCGTGGTGTCATGGCCATATTGCTCAGGCGGCGTATCCATCATTTCGAAAAGCCGCTCACCGGCCGAGATAGCCTGCTGAAGCAGTGACAGTTGCTGCATCATTTCAATCAGTGGCTCGGTGATCCGCCCCAAATAGCTTAAAAAGGCATACAGCACCCCAACCCCAATCACTGCCGTGCCGCTAAAACCGAAGATAGCCACCAAAGACAGCAACGCGGCTCCCGCCAATAAATCAATCAAAGGGCGGAGATAGATCCCGTTGAGGCGTTGAATGGTGACCATGGCATCCAAGTGATCCGCGGTCATATCACTGAATCGCGAGGAGAACGCCCGCTCTTGCTGCATTAGCTGGATCAAATTCATGCCAAGCACAGATTCATTCATCACCCCGTTGATGTCTGCTAGTCGATCTCGCGCTCGACGATACGCAGGCGCTGAGCGTTTTTGATAGCGCGCCATCACCAACACCACACACGGCAGTAGCACCAACACCACCATTGTCAGTTGCACACTGAGCATCAGCATCGCCACCAACATCACCCCAATCAGCGCGATGTTGCGTAAAAAGGTTGAAAGCACCGACACATACAGCTCTTTCAACGACTCGGTGTCATTGGTCAAACGCGATACAATCCGCCCCATTGGCACATAGTCAAAGGCTGACAGAGGCTGTTTAATCACGTTGGCGAACACCGCTTTACGAATACGTTGAATGATGGCCACCGCCATGGTGTTAAAACGCAGCTCGTACTGATACTGAAAGCCCGCGGAGACAATGGTCGATACGATATAACCCACCGCCAGCGCCCACATGATCACCGCCGGATAATGGTCTTTGGCGACATAGTTATCGAGAAAGATTTGCACCAAGTAAGGGCCCGTCACCTCTGCCACCGCCGCGACTAGCAAGAAAATCGTGGCAATCACAAATTGACGCCTGTCGCGACGCATGTAGCCGAGCAATCGAAATAAGATCTCTCGCTTAGTCATGGCGCGGCTCCTCATCGGCTTCCAATGCCGCTTCCAGCTGCTGATATTGGTGCATTTCTTGATACCATCCTGGCTGTTGAATCAATTGGCGATGCTGGCCACGTTCGCGGATTTGCCCATGACTGAGCACCACAATTTCATCGGCATTTTCGAGCGCCGATAAGCGGTGGGCAATCACTATCGTGGTACGGGTATGCTGATGCTGTTGCAGGTTCTGCAAAATGCGGTGCTCGGTGTCACCATCAACCGCCGACAAGGCATCATCCAAAATCAAACACTCCGCTTCCACCAGCAAGGCGCGGGCAATCGAAATACGCTGCTTTTGACCGCCAGATAGGGTGATCCCTTTTTCACCCACCGCAGTTTCATACCCGTGCGGCAGCTGACGGATGTCTTCATCAATGCAGGCAAGTGTCGCCGCCAGCTCGATTTCCGCTTGGGTTGCATCCGGACGACCAAGGGCGATGTTTTCCGCAATCGAGCGAGAAAACAAAAACGGCGTTTGCGTCACTACCGCGAAACGTTGTCGCCATGACGACAAATCAGCTTCCGCTATCGACACATCACCATAGCGAATATCGCCCTTTTCAAGCTGGGTCAGATGAAGTAGCAATTGCAATAAGGTTGATTTGCCACTGCCGACTGGGCCGGCAATCCCCAACATGGCTCCAGGCGGAAGCGTCACATGGATATCTTTAAGGGCAAAACTGTCGTCCGGTTGCCACTTAAACTGCTCAATGGCCAGCGTCAACGGCTGCATGGTGTCAGGCAGCGGCGTGTCACCGCCAACAATGTCTGGCTGCTCTTGCAGCAACGCATCAATCCGCGTCCAAGCGGCACGCCCACGCTCAATAATATTAAACAGCCACGCCACTGCGAGCATCGGCCAAATCATCAAGCCTTGATACAAGGTGAATGCGGTAAGATCCCCAAGCGAAATCTCACCGTTAGCGACCAAGTAGCCACCGCCAGACACGGTTAGGAAAAACGAGGCGCCAATGGTGCCTTGGATCACCGGCGAAAACAGCGCATCAACCCGCGCCACCGCGAGGTTTTTCTCCCCAGTACGATCGGCGACTTGATCAAACTGATTCATTTGGTGCTGCTCTAAGCCAAATGCACGCACCATACGCACTGCTGACAGTGAGGACTGACTCACCTCTGACAACTCAGAAAATGCCGCTTGTGATTCGGTGAAGGTATGGTGCAAACGACGGCCAAAGCGATTAACCAGCACCGCCATCACCGGCATCGGTAGCAGCGCTAAGAGTGTGAGCTGCCAACTGATTTGGCTCACCATCACAATGAGCACCGCAACGCCTGTGATAATAGAATCCCCCGCGGTCAGAACCCCTTCACCGGCGGTCATTACCACCGCTTTCACATCATTGGTAGAGCGCGCCATGATATCGCCACTCGGGTAGCGACGGAAAAAATGCGGGGATTGGCGAGTAAAATGATCATAAAGCCGGTTGCGCAGCACAGTACCCAGCTCGGCCGCGGCACCAAATAGCCAGACTCGCCACACAATGCGTAGCACATACACCACCACCCAAATGGCCAGCATACCCGCGAGTAGCCACATCAGTAGCTCAGTCGAAATCTCTCCCGCGACCACGCCATCAACCACATGGCCCACAGCCATCGGTGGAATGAGCTCGAAGACAGAGACAAATACCAAAATAATCATGGCGCCGACATAACGACGCCATTCACGTTTAAAAAACCAGCCTAACTGCCAAAACACCTTCATGAGGTCTCCTTTTTATCCCCGCCTTTTTATCATCAGAACGACCTATCGGATCGGTAAGGCGGTGGTGTACTTAAGCGCTTCCATGGCGAATGTTGATGTCACATTATTCAGACTTGGCACAGAATTGACCAGCTTTTTATAAAAATGATCAAATCGAGTCATATCAGCTACCTGCACCTTCATCATGTAATCATACTCGCCTGCCATGCGGTAGAATTCCATCACCTCAGGGAACTCGGTTACCACCTCAGTAAAGGTCTTGTACCACTGCTCACTATGGTCATTGGTTTTGATATGGACGAAGGCGGTAAATGCGAGGCCAACGGTTTCGGGGTCAAGCAATGCCACCCGCCCGCGGATCACGCCTTGTGATTCCAGCCGTTTCAGCCGCTTCCAACAGGGGGTTGTGGTTAGATTCACCCGTTCTGCCAGCGCGGACACAGACCAGTTGGCATCTTCCTGCAGCGCCGCGAGTAAAGTGCGATCTATCTCATCTAAAGTGACAGTCATGAAAATCTATTTCCATTAAGTGTTATATAGGAGTTTATTTTTCTCTTTTGGCGTCATTATAGAGCAAAAATAGCAAGGTTTTTATCCCACTCTTTACGTAAACTGGTGCTAATTACGTATTCGGAGATGCATGATGACAACCTCACATCCTTGCCATACTTGGGTCGGTAATGCGATTCGCCTGATTGAAGCCGACTTTAAACGCTCTGCAGATACCCATTTAATTAAACTCGATCTCCCTAGCTTTACGGACATTGATATCTATCTCAAAGACGAAAGCACCCATCCAACCGGTAGCTTGAAGCACCGCTTGGCGCGTTCTTTGTTTTTGTACGGCTTATGTAATGGCTGGATTGATGAACACACCACCATTATTGAAAGCTCATCAGGCAGTACTGCTATTTCCGAAGCGTATTTTGCCCGTCTGCTTGGCTTGCGCTTTATTGCCGTGGTGCCCAAAAACACCGCGTGTAAGAAGATTGAGCAAATCCGTTTCTATGGCGGCGAAGCGCACTTTGTCGAGCGGTCAGATCAGATCTATGCCGAGTCTCGCCGCCTTGCTAAAGAGCTCAATGGCCATTACATGGACCAATTTACCTATGCCGAGCGAGCGACCGACTGGCGGAGCAATAACAACATTGCCAACCGCATTTTTGATCAAATGCAGTACGAGCGCTTCCCTACCCCTCGCTGGATTGTGATGAGTCCGGGCACCGGTGGCACCTCAGCAACCATTGGCCGCTACATTCGTTATCGTTGCCAACCGACTCAGCTGATGGTGGCAGATGCTGAGCACTCGGTGTTTCACGATTATTACCTCACCGGCGACAGTGCACTGACCACCGATAAAAGCAGCCGCATTGAAGGGATTGGACGACCACGTGTCGAGCCCAGCTTTATTCCCGGCGTGATTGATAGAATGACCACAGTGCCGGATACCCACAGTATCGCCACCATTCATTGGCTAGAAAGCCAGCTTGGCCGCAAAGCCGGCGCGTCCACCGGTACCAACCTATACGGCGTTTTGATGCTGGCCAATGAAATGCGCGCCAACGGCGAGAAAGGATCTATTGTCACCTTGCTGTGTGACAGCGGCGAGCGCTACCTAGACACCTATTACAACCCTGATTGGGTACGCGAGCACATTGGGGATCTCGACCAAGCAACCCATGATTTGCAGACCTTGTTGGGGTAATAGGCATAACAGCATTATGGTTTGTGGTAGCGTCGTTCCGGGCGACCAACGCTACCATAAGCCACTTCAGCGCAAAGCTCATCCCTTCCGACCATATATTCCAAGTAGCGACGCGCCGTTGTTCGGCTTGCGCCAATTTGCTGCCCAACCTGCTCAGCATTGAGCGATATCGTGGGAGCACTTAATACCTCACGAATTTTATTTAATGTAATCGCGTCTATGCCTTTTGGTAGTCGCGGAGAATGAGGTTCGCTCTTCCCCTTTACACCGGACGCCAGTAGCCCATCAACTTGGCTTTGAATGAGTGAATCCATATTAGCAAGCTTTTGAACATGCGTAGAGTATTGGTTTAACGACGTTTTTAATCGCTCGAAAACAACAGGCTTTAAAATATAATCAAATATACCGTTGTGCATGGCGGTGCGAAGGGTCTCTACTTCCTTAGCTGCCGTCACCAATATCACATCTGTATGGGCACTCTTGGCACGCAGCTCCCTCAGTAACTCTAGCCCTGTGCCCTTGGGGAACTGATTGTCGAGAAGCAGTAATTGAGGATGAAATACATCAAGCAAGTCTCTTGCATCATCCAAATCATGAGCAATCCCCACTACATCGAACCCTTCGATTTTATCGATAAAGCGACGTTGAATCTCTGCAATTTTCGGATCGTCTTCTGCTATGACAATACTGATTAATGCTGTCATGTGTTGTCCTGATATAGGTGTTGATCGAGCCCTTGCCACTTAGCTTTAGGTATATAAACCGTAAAGCGGCTTCCTGATAATGTACCTTGCTTATCACGCATATTCGGCTCAACCGTCACTATACCACCTAGGTGTACAACTTGACGCTGAACTAAATCCAAGCCAATACCATGACCATCGGTCTCTTTTGTTGTGTAACCACGCGTGAATATCGTCTCCGCTTGTTGATGAGATAGGCCTGCCCCCTGATCATTCACTTCGAAAATAAGCTCTTTACCGTAGTCAGAAAAGCTCAATGTCACTTGGCCACCGGGTCCATAATGATCCAGCGTTGCTTCTAGAGCGTTATCAACGAGGTTACCTAAAATACTGACCAGCTGCTCACGCGGCAAAGCCACTGGCAAGTCTTGCATATGACTCTCTTTATCAACGGTTAACCGTAAACCTAATTCTTTCGCTCGATTGTATTTACCTAATAGACATCCTGCCAAAATGCTATCTGAAGTAACCTGCATCACTCGCTGGATAAAAGACTGGTGGCCAGAGGTTTCCTGACCGATCATTCGCAGCGCCTCATTTGTCGCTCCCATGTGAATCAGTCCAGCAAGAGTATGTAATTTGTTGTTGTACTCATGTGCTTGGCTGCGCAAGGATTCAGCATACTGTTTGATTCGCGTCAGCTTGCGACTCACCAAATCCACTTCGTCTTTCAACCGAAAGCTAGACACGACCCCCGTGATGATGCCGTTTTGCCGCAGTGGAATCCGGTTAACAATAAGATTGTGATGATGAAGCCAAATCTCTTGATCAAAATCAGGCTCTCCCTCCGCCAGTACAGTCTCCATTCCGGTGTCGGGTAATACATCTGTAATATGACGACCAATGTAGGGTTGGTCTTCTGGTAACGCCAGTGTCTTTATGGCTGCACGGTTGAATGTCGTGATATACCCAGATTGGTTAATCGCAACAATTCCCTCGCGAACAGTTTCTAGTGTTACATTACGCTCCTGAAACAGACGCGCGATTTGCTCAGGCTCAAGATTGAAAATCGCTCGACGAAAATGATTAGCGAATAAGATCGCGGTAATGACACTAAATATAAAGGCCGCGAGGATGGCAAAGAACATCGTACTGGTATGATGTATGACGATCGCATCAACAGTATCTAGTAAGTATCCTACAGAGACAATGCCGACAATCGATGTTCCGTCAGGACTGAAAATAGGCGCTTTTCCACGTACAGACCAACCCACACTGCCCTCGGCTTGTGCAATGTACGCTTGACCATGAATCAGCGCAGGGGCATTGGTATCTCCGTCATCATCGGCCATCGATTTCCCTAGACGGTCAGGTAAAGGATGAGCGAGCCGAATCCCCGCTTCATTGCCAAACACGACAAACCGTGCTTGTGCAGAACGCGCGAGAGAAACACTCAAAGGTTGCAGAAATGTTGAGTTCTCTTCTGATACGGCCTCAACCACATCAGGCATCGCCGCGATCGTCATCGCGACCCGCATCGCTTGCTGACCAATTTGCTCATTGAGCACTCTATCGAGGTAATTGATAGCAAAATAGCCGAGCGTCCCTGTTTGCAGAATGGCAATAACACCTAAAATCAATATCATGCGTTGCTTTAGCTTTAAGCGACGCAATGAGAGAAACTGACGCATTGTGGTGGCGAGCTCCTTTCACCCAAGCATTCTCACGTTCAGTTAGTTTATCTGCGTTATGCTTTTATTGCAGTGAACATTATGAACAAAACCACCAAAATATTTTTTATTCACATTATTTTTACAATATATAAAACACTCAAAAACAGCATTAGAGTCCTCATGAGGAAGCAATCAATACATGAGGAAGCACAATGTTCAAGCAATATCGAAAAGGTAAATCAACAGCCATTGTCGCAGGTGTGATAGCAGCCGCGCTAAGCATTAACGTCCAAGCGAGCGTCGACAACATTCATTTTCTGGTACCAGGCGGCGCTGGTGGTGGTTGGGACAGCACAGCACGCGGGGTCGGGGAAGTTCTTTCTAAATCTGAGCTTGTCGAGCAGGTTTCGTACGAAAACATGTCCGGCGGTGGCGGAGGTAAGGCCATTGCGTACCTGATCCAAACCGCTGAGCAATCTACCGACACGTTAATGGTTAACTCCACACCGATTGTGATCCGCTCTCTTGCCAAAGTTTTTCCCCAATCGTTTCGTGATTTAACCCCAGTAGCAGCCACTATTGGTGATTATGCAGCGTTCGTTGTACCAAAAAACTCGAAATACCAAAGCTTTACCGATCTTGTGGAACAATACAATAAAGATCCTCGTTCCGTTTCTGTTGCCGGTGGATCAGCGCGCGGCAGTATGGATCACTTAGTAGCAGCGCTCGCATTTAAAGCAGGTGGCGGCGACCCACGACAAGTAAAATACCTCGCTTACGATGCCGGAGGAAAAGCCATGGCAGGGTTGCTATCAGGCGAAACACAGGTGCTATCAACCGGTTTGAGTGAAGCGTTGACCCTTGCAGAAGCAGGCGAAGTTCGCATCCTGGCGATGACAGGAGAAGAGCGCTCTCCCGTTGCATCCGATGTTCCCACCCTCAAAGAGCTTGGCTACGACGCGACGTTTGTAAATTGGCGTGGCTTTTTTGGCTCCCCAGAAATCAGTCAAGCACGTGCGGAAGAGTATGCACAAGTACTGGGTGAGATGTATGACACACCTGAATGGAAATCCGTGCGCGATCGCTACGGCTGGACCGAAATCTATAAGCCTGGCGACGAA
Source organism: Salinivibrio kushneri (assembly GCF_027286325.1). Lineage (NCBI taxonomy): Bacteria > Pseudomonadati > Pseudomonadota > Gammaproteobacteria > Vibrionales > Vibrionaceae > Salinivibrio > Salinivibrio kushneri. The sequence continues at coordinate 856,726 of NZ_CP114588.1, read as the reverse complement.
TTCATGCACTTTCTTGAACAACAAGAAAAAGAAATCGGCGCCTTGATGACTGAACTTGGTTTCATGTAATCGCCTTACCGCAGCGTCGCCATGCTTCTTGGCGCGCTGCTTCTCCATTTTATTGGTTCATCTAGAGAGGGAACTCCAATGACGATAACCAAAGACCATATCGGCGGCCTGATATTTCTGAGCTTTTCGCTTGCTTACGGTTATTACGCTAATCAAATCGCACTTATTCCTGGCGATGAGTTTCAGCCCTTTCATGCCCGTACCCTCCCCAACTTTCTTGCCGTATTAGGGGGTGTGCTCGCGCTACTGCAGTTGCTCACCGCCACAAAAAGTCGACACTCAAGGCTTTCATTAGCCGGCTACGATTTTTGGCTCATGGGCAAACTTTTATTATTGATGGTCGCGTTTTCTCTAGCGCTGAAATGGGTCGGCTTTTTGGTATCTACCGCGCTGTTTCTTGCTGGCGGTTATTGGTTGCTTGGCGAGCGGCGCCCCAAAGTCATTCTCTTGGCCTCCGTCCCTTTTGCCATCAGCTTCTGGTTTTTATTGACCCAAACGCTCGATATCTATCTAGCACCCGGTCAACTTTTTCGCCTAGCACAAGGAGGGTAAGCGATGTTTGATGGAATTTTGTCTGGGCTTGGTACTGCTATCATGCCCTTCAACCTACTCATGGTCATTGTTGGCTGCTTTGCCGGCACCTTTATAGGGATGTTACCCGGACTCGGCCCCATTTCAGCGATTGCTCTAATGATCCCGATCACTTATGGGCTCGACCCATCATCCGGTATAATTCTGATGGCTGGCGTTTACTACGGGGCCGTGTTTGGTGGTTCCACGTCTTCCATTCTTATCAATGCTCCGGGATGTGCCAGTACCGTTGTAACTGCGTTTGACGGTTATCCATTGGCGCAACAAAAACAAGCTGGAAAAGCTTTGGCGCTTGCCGCCTATTCCTCTTTTACCGGTGGCACGATCGGCGCCATCATCTTACTTTTTGCCGCGCCTGCGCTAGCAAAAGTTTCTTTGAGTTTTCAATCCAGTGACTACTTTGCACTTATGGTCCTGGGGCTCACTGCTGTGGCTGCATTTTCCGGTAAAGGGCGTGTGCTTAAAGCCATGATGATGACTGTCTTTGGCCTGATGATCGCGACGGTTGGCATTGATGTGATGTCAGGCAGCCCACGATTTACCTTTGGAAATGTCGATTTAATCGATGGTATCAGCTTCTTATTACTGGCAATGGCAACCTTTGCATTAACGGAAGTTGTGATGACGGTACTGCGAGGCGAGCACAAAGAAAAAGACGCGCAGATCGATATGACTTCCCTCGGCAGCATGAAGCTAAGCAAAGAAGAAATAAAACACGTCGCCCCGACCGTCGGGCGTTCATCCTTTTTTGGCTTTCTTGTTGGCGTATTACCCGGCGCAGGCGCAACGATTGCCGCCTTTTTAAGTTATGGTATGGAACGGAACTTTGCGCCTAAAGCAATTAAAGAAAAATTTGGACGCGGAGCATTGCGTGGGCTTGCCGCCCCAGAGTCTGCTAACAATGCCGCATCGACAGGATCATTTGTTCCTTTACTGACGCTTGGTATTCCTGGATCCGGCACAACCGCCATTATGCTCGGGGCACTAATCGCTTATGGCATTCAGCCAGGGCCACGTCTTTTTATCGACAATCCTGATGTGTTCTGGTCCGTGATTATCTCGATGTACTTCGGTAATCTGGTTTTGTTAATTCTCAACCTACCGCTGATCCCTTACATCTCCCGTCTGTTGGTGATCCCGCGCCCCATTTTAATCCCATTGATATTGTTTTTCTCCATTACGGGCGTTTACCTAGTCAGTTTTAACGCCTTCGATATCCAAATGATGGTCGTCATCACTATCATCGCCACTTTTTTGAAACTGCTAGACTTTCCAATGGCTCCCATGCTTTTAGGGTTTATCCTAGGCGATATATTGGAGAAAAATCTTAGCCGTACACTGACACTGACCGATGGTAGCTATGCTTTCCTATGGGAAAGGCCACTAACACTTACCATCATGCTGTTAGCACTACTCGCTTTGTTACTGCCTGTCTTTATCGCCGTCTGGGATAAGAAACGAGGTAAGAAAAGCAGTACAACGCAAGCGACCGAGCACGCAACAGATTGATCAAACGCACAAAAGAGTATCAATACACTAGTTCGTATCTTTATCTACCCGCGCCTGCAGGGCATCAAATTTGTCGTGCAGGCGCATTAGTTCAAGCTCGAGTTTTAGATTGATTTCGTAGGTGGCTTTTTGCTCCATCCTATCTTTTGCCGCTTGGCGGTTTTGCGACATCATGATGATCGGCGCTTGGAAAGCCGCCAGACTGGATAACCCAAGGTTCAGCAAAATAAAGGGATAGGGATCGAATGACGCGTCTCCCACTAACCAAACCGTATTCACGGCAATCCAACCAATGATGAATGCGAAGAAAAGTCCGATAAATGACCAAGAGCCACCAAATGAGGCAATTTTGTCCGCCACCATTTGCCCAGTGGTCAGGCTTTCGTGGAAGGACTTGTTGACGTTCTCAGAGACAGACGTGTTGTTAGCAATACTTTCAATAACTTTCTTTTCTCCCGAGCTAAGGCTACCAAACGGTTGACCCAGCAAGGCTTTGGCTAAGTTCTCAAAATATTTTTTCATCTATGACTCCATGCCAACACGCACAATACCAACGGGGTATGATGCAGCGCTTATCATTAAGCGATTGAAATAGAGTAGATTAACTTAGGGACTCCGCAAGTGATGCCCATCTGAAAGCGTGAGGCAACCACTGCGGTAAGACTGATTTATACCAATTCAAATAGCGGTCTCGATTGGGTGTGCCACGCTGGGTCAATAGGTTCACGACCTCTATAACTATCCATGCTTTTGCCAAGACAAGCTCAACAAACAGTGAATGACTATCCACACTCGGATTTGCTGCTTTGTAACGAGCGATAATCGCTTGATAGGCTGATTTATCTCCCATTCCCGTGACCAAAGGAGCTAAATCAATCGCTGGTGAACCTTGCCCAAAGCGCTCCCAATCAAACAGCACTAATGTACCGTCTTCACGTCTTCCCCAATTGCCCGGATTAGTATCACCAGAGAGTACACAACGGGGCGTGAACAATACATCGCTGCGCTGTTGTAACTGATACAGCATACTTTCAAGCTCGGGTGTTAGGCTGAGCTGTTCAAGCGCGGATTGAGTTTGCGGTAAAGACCATTGGTGGTGTTTGAAGTGTGGCTGGATAGGTAGCTCGATACCATGTAAGCGAGCTAATTGCTCAAACGTATTTGTATCTTGCGCAAGTTCTTCTATCGAAACCGCATGGGGAATGCATTCCATACAGAGAATCTTCTCACTCACCTCGAACAAGGCAGGTGTGTTCACACCGACTTCGTTGATATAAGGCGCAACGGATAGGTAAAAGTCCCGCTCAACTGACGTTGCATGAGTTTTGGTGATACAAGCCCGACCTTGATACATTGAACGATAGACCGACGCCTCACCCATTTGAGCTAGGTTTTTTAAGACGAGAACAACATCCTTGTTCGTCATGCTTATTCCTTGGTTATGTCTTTGATGCGTTCTTACAAACTAAATCCGGCGGGCACGAATAGTGCGTCCTTTCACTTTTCCATCATTGAGCTTACGCAACGCGGCTTTAACGCAGGATTGGGACACAGCAATAAACGCCACATTGTCGAGCACATTGATTTTACCCACCTGCTTACCGTCAATGCCCGCTTGGCCCGTCAGCGCGCCCAAAATATCACCCGCGCGTACTTTTTGTTTTTTACCTGAGTCAACCATCAAGGTTACCATCTCAGGCTGATAGGGTACGGTGTCGAGCAAATCTTGCGACGGCAGGGCTTCAGGGAGAAAATCGCGGTCATACTGATCGCCAATCATCGCCAGCTTATAGTGCTCGGCATCGTTATATAGCGAACACGCCACCCCTTTTTTGCCAGCGCGACCGGTACGGCCGACGCGGTGTACATGAGTTTGCGGATCGTGGGCGAGTTGATAGTTGATCACCATATCCATGTCATCAATGTCTAAGCCTCGCGCGGCCACATCAGTGGCCACCAGCACGGACGCACTTTTGTTGGCAAATTTTACCAAAGTGCGCTCACGGCCACGCTGTTCAATATCACCATGCAAGGCAACAGCGCTAAAACCATCGTCTTCTAGGTTATCGCAAACTTGTTGGGTTTGAGCTTTGGTTGTACAAAACACCACGCAGCTTTGCGGCTGAAAGTGCAATAAAAGTAACTTTAACGCTTGATAACGCTGCTTGTTGTCATCGACTTTATAAACGTGTTGCGTGATTGTACTTTGCGTTTGCACCTCATCCACTTTAACGGAGACAGGGTGGCTAAGCACTCGCTGGGCAATCGCATTGATCGAGCGCGGGAAGGTAGCGCTGAATAACAAGGTTTGGCGATGAGCAGGAACACGCGCAATGATAGCATCCAAGGTATCTTGGAAGCCCATATCCAGCATCTGGTCGGCTTCATCCAACACCAACGTCTCAACGTCATCGAGACGCAAGGTGCCCTTACGTAAATGGTCATCCACACGCCCCGGAGTGCCGACAATAATGTGTGCACCATGCTCCAGTGATCCAATTTGTGGGCCAATCGATACTCCACCGCACAGCGTCAGTACTTTGACATTATGACGACCACGCGCCAACTTACGCATCTCAACCGCCACTTGCTCGGCCAGCTCACGGGTTGGACACAGCACCAAAGATTGCACGCGAAAGCGTTTTACGTTCAGTTTGGCTAACACGCCCAGGCTAAACGCCGCCGTTTTCCCCGAGCCGGTTTTTGCTTGGGCAATAATATCTTTCCCACTGAGCACAGACGGTAAGCTCTGCGCCTGAATGGGCGTCATGTGCGTATAACCCAAGGTTGCTAAGTTATCGAGTAAATCAGCGGGTAACGCAAGCGAGGAAAAAGCGGTATCAGTCAAAGTCGTATCCACAGCAAAAGTAAACCAGGCCAAGCGCGGCCAAAAAGGGGGCGTATCATACCAGAGTCTGATTGCTGCCACATTAAGCGATTAGCGCCACCCGCGTTGAGAACCGCTTTGTCGAGTCATGTATTTTGTTACGTCATTGTTAGACAAAGCTCCGTATTTATACCTGCTCGACTTGTCTTGTCATTGGGCTTGGTGTGCAATCAAGGCACACAATTAAGGAGGATTGTCTTGTGGCTAATATCCCAGTAGAAAACTACCCGCTCTCTCATACGCAGGCGATTGTCTGGAATGACATGGATGCCCTGCAACACATCAATAACACCGTGTACTTTCGCTATTTTGAAGATGTACGCGTGGTGATGCTTGAAAAATTGGAAGTGTTCGAGCTAGCCAAACGACTGCATGTTGGCCCCGTGGTCGCCTCAACCCGCTGCGATTATCGCGCCCCTTTGGTGTATCCAGATACCATCACCACCGTCGCTTGGGTCGAGGATATTCAAGAAAAGCGCTATGCGATGAAGTATGAAATCTACAGCCACAATCAAGAGCGCTGTGTGGCCGAGGGCGAGGCTTTGATTGTCTATTGCGATTTTAAAACCGGTAAAAGCTGCCCTATCCCAGCTGAAACGCTCGAAGGGTTAAAAGCTTTTGTGGCGAAAGAATAACTTTTAAACTCTGGTTTCTGCGGGGCGTTGTTTCCTAAATCATTGAACTTATCATCCGAGCCGCGATCAGATCATCAACGCCTCAAAACCGGTCTCAGATGATGAGCAAAGCCAAGTACAAAATCAGCAATTGGAAGCAATACAATCAAGCATTGATTAACCGTGGTTCGATTACCTTTTGGGTTGATGACGCCGCTATCCAGACTTGGCACTGCAAAGAGCATCATGGCAAACGAGGCAGAGGCTTTACGTTTACTGATGGTGCCATTGAAACGGCCCTAATGATAAAAAAGGCATTTTCAAGCTCCCTCTTCGCGCCCTGCAAGGCTTTCTCGACTCGATATTTGGTCTGATGGACGTACCGCTAAAATCGCCGTCATACAGTTGTATCAGTAAACGGGCGAAGACGGTTGAGGTTAACTACCGATTACCCAGTCGTGGGCCCGTTGCTCACGTCGTCATTGATGCCACCGGTTTAAAAGTGTTCGGCGAGGGAGAGTGGAAAATGCGCAAACATGGCAAGGAAAACGCCGTGTTTGGCGCAAGCTGCATCTCGCGATTGACGACAGTACACATGAAGTGATTTCTGCCGTCGTGAGCTTAGCGTCTGTCGGCGACAATGAAGCCCTACCGACACTACTCAACCCGTTACGCCGAAAAATCGCCCAAGTCAGTGCTGACGGCGCTTACGATACGAAAGCCTGTCATCAGGTGCTCAAGAAAAAAGGCATCAAACCGACCATTCCACCGCGCAGCAATGCGGGTTACTGGGAGGACGGCCACCCTCGCAATGCAGCCGTCAGCGCCTTGAAATCGGGTAACTTAGAAGACTGGAAACAAGAAGAGGGTTATCACCAACGCTCTCTGTCAGAAACAGGCATGTCCCGATACAAAACGTTAATCAGCCCTGAGCTGACCCTACGTAACTATGATGCCCAAGTTGGCGAAGCATTGGCCAACGTGAAAGCAATAAACAAAGTCATAAGACTTGGTATGCCTGTTAGTTATCGAGTTGATTGATGGGAGCAATTCCATTGGGATCAGTGCTTTAGGTGAATGATTTGATCAACAACGCCTTTCTGCGGTATACCTACTGTCTCGTCCTAAAATAGGTTGACAGTTTTTAGGCCAGCTCCAGTAGCTGGCCTTTTCTATTATGCACCTGATTGGGGGTTGTCATACTTAAACTCAGGTGCGGTCTCATTTCGTTGTATATCGCTATCGATTCTTTTACCAGTACTTTCAGCTCTGCCAGTGTCTTACACCGGTACAGTAAAAACTCCTGCTTCAGTATGCCATTGATTCTTTCCGCTAACGCGTTTTGGTAGCAATCATAACCATCCGTCATCGACGACTGGATTTGACTCTCCTGTAACGCATTCTGATAAACGGCTGAGCAGTATTGCGAACCTCGGTCTGAGTGATGTACCGCATTGCCGATATAGCGCTTATCTTTGACGGCCATTTTCAGCGCTTTCACTACATTGTCTACTTTCATATCTTCGCTCACGTGATAACCCACTATCTTGCGTGAACTGGCATCGGTCACCAGTGACAGGTAATGCACACCTTGGTCTGATTCAACATAAGTTATGTCGCTAACCAGTACATGCGCAGCATCATGTAGTCCGTCTTCTTTTAGCAGGTTAGGATGTTTCTTCATCCAGTGCTTACTACACGTTGTTTTTGTGTAGCTTTTCTTGGGTCTAACCAGTAAACCTTCACTTTTCAGATAGCTAAAAAACCCGTCTCGCCCTAGTTTAATGCCATGTTCAACTAGCTTGGGCTTTACCAACGCGTAGAGCTTACGCGCCCCTAACCTCGGCATATATTTACGCCAGTATTGGACCCAGTCTTTGATGATTGATAGTTCAGCTCTTCGGCTTTCCATTCGAGCAACGGCTTGGTAGACACCTTGTCGAGAAACGCCTGCGGCACGACATGCCGACGCTAACTTGATTTTGCTTTTGGCTTTGGCTTGCCAGATGTACCGGATAAGTACTTTTTTCTGAGGCCGGCTCCGTACTCATTGTCCATGATATCGACCATACCGTTGAGGATTTGGTTACGCAGTTTCTCTTCGGCTAACTCACGCTCAAGGCGCTTGATAGTTTCGGCTGGGGTTTCTTTTGAATGTGGCATAAGGGGATGCTGAAATGGTTTCGACCAATCGAGTCTACCATGTTTTCTGAGCCAGACGAGCACCGTTGAGCGGCCCTGAATACCAAAACGGGCTTGCGCTTGTTTGTAGGTCATTTCACCTTTTTCAACACGCTCAACAACGCCTAATTTAAAGGCTAAGGTGTAATCACGTTGCGTACGCTTACGGCTTGAGTTACTTGATGTTGTCATAAAGAAGTCCTCTTTATGTCAACGTATTTCAGGACGGGACATACTAATAAAAAGAGCCCCCTTTTTTTGGAGGCTCTTTTCCAAAAACTGTCAAGCTAGATTAGGACGGGACAAAGACATTCTCAATAACGGTCACATGCATACCAATTATCCGGCCAATCCCAAATATACTCTGAGTTTATCATCACTTTTATTTTTTCCTCAGTAGCATCCTCAGTATAGCCTACTACTTTATCCTCTATGGAAACAAAGCATATTTTTGTTCCCTTAGTCAGTACCTTCTCTCGAGTATCTAAGCTTCTCTCTTTCAATTTTGTAAGCTTTTCTTCCTTTCTTCTTTTTCTCTCTTCTAAACGCTCTTTCCGTTTCAGCTCTCTTTCTTTTTCCCACAACTCGTACTCTTTGTCTGCCTCTTTTCTGCTAGAAAAGTTGGGGAAGACACTCTGTGAAAGCTGACTATTTCCTACGGGTTTAAAAAAAGTGAGAACCCAGCTTGGCCAGTCTTTTTTCACTAATTCTTCATAATCAAAATAATAAGAGAAAACCGCAATATCTCTGTTTTCTTTCAGCTCACAGACATGTTTATTAATATTGTCTCTCCCAATACGATGACTATCATATTTATGTATCACACCATCATGGGACTCACAATACCCACTCATCACTTCATTTATGTAAGAGCGTTTATCTTTAAAGACAAATACACGATACTTTTCTACTCCATCTTTTTTTTCATATGAATCTAAATAATCACCAGAAGCTAAAACGAGTGCTGAAGATCCCAAGTCCACGTTGTATGTCGCTATATCTCTAAAGACACCGTCAAGCTCTTCATTAATATTGACATTAGTTGACTGGCATGCAGAAATCATCAGCGACATGATGAGGATAGGTATTCTTTTTATCATCTTAATAACCACTATGTTAAATAGTTTAAGGTTAAATTTTATTTAAACCAAAAAGAAGAGAGCTGAGTCACAAAAACAAAGGATGCTTATAGGAGTATTCTTTATCTAAATGGTTATAGGTGATGAGATAACTACGTATCTTTCATTGCAATGAATAATCAACATTAACTTACACGCATATAGTAACTTATCTTAATCTAACTTGATAGACTAATCTCTTCAGGCTCGCCCACTCTGGTCACAGACGGCGCGCCTGGGGCGTTCCAGCGAAACAAGGTGATATGCCAAGTGCTGGGATCTTTTCGCGACGGGTCAATCAAGCCAATTTCATTACCACTTCTCAGTTTATCGGCCACCCACCAACTGGATGGAGATTCGCCTTTTGCCAAGGCCGCTTGCCAATCAACGCTGGATAAGGTTTTGTATTGCTGGAGTTCAGGATGACGCAAATCTACCAGCTCACAGGGCTCAACCTGATACCGCACAAGCACGCGTGGCGTTGTGATCTGGCTGGCGTACTTTTGCATGGCTACGCGCGCACTCTCTGCACTCTCGGTTAAATACAGCGCGCTTTCACCCTGACGATTATACCGACCGTTCGGTCTGTCTTTACTTTCTCGCATCAAGACAGCGTCGATGTGCTCAGGGTGACATACTCTGACAAAAATACCCGAGATAGGCGTGCGGCACAGGCTGGGGATAGCTTGCGGTTCAAGTCCGTCCATGACTTGTGAATGTCCTTTATAAATCAACCATCAAGGCGTAGCTTAGCAAACAAAAAGGGGACAAATTGCGTGCTGACTAACGGATTGCATCATCGCATCTGGCTTGCTGTCGATACCACACAGGGGTACCATCCCTGCTCTGTGTAACACTGGGTAAGTAGCACCGCCAAAGGACAAACCAATGAAAAAAGCCGTTGTGGTATTTAGCGGAGGACAGGATTCAACCACCTGTTTGATTCAAGCGCAGGCAGAGTATGACGAAGTGCATTGCCTCACTTTCGACTATAACCAGCGCCACAAGCAAGAAATTGATGTTGCCCGTGAGATTGCTGCAAACCGCAAAGTCAGTGCGCATAAGGTATTGGATGTTGGCTTGCTCAATGAATTGGCGATTAGCTCGCTCACACGCGACAACATTCCTGTTTCCAATGCACTGAACGAAAACGGCCTGCCCAATTCCTTTGTGCCGGGACGTAATATCTTGTTTTTGACTTTAGCGGGTATCTACGCCTATCAAATTGGCGCTGAGGCGGTAATCACCGGTGTCTGCGAAACCGACTTTTCTGGCTACCCAGATTGTCGTAACGATTTTATTCAATCAATGCAGCAAGCCCTTGAGCGCGGCATGGACAGAAAACTCGCGCTAGTCACACCACTGATGTGGCTGAATAAAGCTGAGACCTGGGCACTGGCCGACCAGTATCACACCCTCGATTTTGTACGCGACCACACCCTAACCTGTTATAACGGTATTAAAGGTACTGGCTGTGGTGAGTGTCCAGCCTGTCACTTGCGTCAGCGTGGCTTAGATGACTACCTCGCCAACCAAGCGGACGTGCAAGCGGCACTGCAGCAAAAACAAGCGGTAAACGCGTAACTGCGCGCATCTACTGGCAGCGACAAGAAATAAAAAAACCGCCTCACTGTGAAGAGGCGGTTTTTGTGTCGAGAATACAACAGCGGTTATTTATGCGGTTCATCATGCGGATGGGTATCAAACTCACCATGACTGGCCCGATGCACGGTTTCCACCGCGAGCGCTTTATCCAACTGCTGCGCCACATACTCCGGCGAGTGAGTATGAACGGAGAGCAAACGATACATCGCCGGGATCACCAGCAAGGTGACAAAGGTCGCAAAGGCCATGCCGGTGAAGATCACCGTCCCAACCGCGATACGACTTTCCGCTCCCGCGCCAGTGGAGAGGATCAATGGGATCATCCCTGCCAAGGTGGTAAACGCCGTCATCAAAATCGGTCGCAAGCGACGGACTGACGCATCGATAATCGCTTTATCAAATGCAATACCACGGTCACGCAATTGGTTGGCAAACTCCACGATTAAGATACCGTTTTTGGTCACCATCCCAATCAGCATGATCAAACCAATTTGGCTGTAGATATTGATCCCTTGGTTAGTCAACCACAGGCCTAAAAAGCCGCCCAGCATCCCCATGGGCACCGTCAACATCACCACCAAAGGGTTAATAAAGCTTTCAAATTGTGCCGCTAACACCAAGTAAGACACCAAGAGCGCTAAACCAAACACCACCAGCACACTGGTTTGGTTGTCACGAAAATCTTTCGACTCCCCTGAATAGCCCACCGAGATATCAGCCGGCAGGTTCTCAGCCGCAACCTTATCCAGATAATCGAGTGCTTGTCCGAGCGTCACCCCCTCGCCTAAATGCGCCGATAAGGTGATCGATTTTTGCTTGTTGGTATGGCTTAACCGCTGCGCGGACGCGGTTTCTTCCACCGTAGTTACCGCATCGAGAGAAACCAACTTGCCGCTGCGGCTGCGCATATAAATACGAGTGAGATCGCCTTTGCTGCTAAAGGCCTGCTCATCGCCGCGCACATACACATCGTATTCCTCGCCGCGATCCACATAGCTGGTCTGGGCACGACCACCAAGCATCACCTCTAACGTATCGGACACATCCCGCACCGAAATGCCAAGTTCAGCGGCGCGACGACGGTCTACTTTCACTACCAGCTCAGGGGTGTTTTGGTTGTAGTCGTAATCCGGGCTATCAATCAAGCTCGCCTCGCGGCCCATTTCGCCCAATTTTTCCGCCCAACGATGAAGCTCAGGATAGTCTGGGCCGCTTAACACAAACTGCACGGGCTCTGAACTCCCCCCACCAAAGCCAGGCGCAAACGGGAACACTTGCACGTCTGGCACGCCATTTAGCACCTGACGGACTTCCGCTAAGATATCTTGTGCAGAGCGATCACGCTCATCCCAATCCGGCAATAGCATGATCACAAAGCCCGTTTGATCGCCGGCCCGACCACCAAACGCTGGCGTTTGTAAACTAACTGAGCTCAAGGTGCCCGCCTCGACCAAGGGCATTAAGCGCTGCTCAATTTGCTCAATGTTGCCCACCATACGGTTGTACGCCGTGCCTTCCGCACCACGGACAAACGCCAGCAACACCCCACGATCTTCTTGTGGCACTAATTGCGACGGTAAGTGCTGCATCAGCACGCCACTGCCGCCAATACAGAGCAAGATAACCACAGGTGCCATCCAACGCCAACGCAGGACATGTGCCAGCACTCGGCGATAGTAACTTTCAAGCACATCAAACCCACGGGTGATCACGCGGTTCACAGGACTGGATGTTACATTTAAGCGTAGCAATTTACTGCCAAGCACCGGCGTGAGCGTTAACGCTATGAGAGACGAACAGAGCACGGTGACGGCGAGCATCACGGCAAACTCGGTGAACAACTTACCAATCATGCCATCCATGTAGGTAATAGGAAGGAACACCATCACCAACACCGCCGTGGTGGCGATCACCGCAAAGCCCACCTCCCGTGCGCCACGGTAAGCGGCCACCAAGGGTTTATCGCCTTGTTGTAAGTGGTGGAAGATATTTTCGACCACCACAATGGCATCATCCACCACCAGACCTATCGCGAGAATGAGCGCCATTAAGGTCAGCAGGTTGATAGAAAAGCCCATCGCCGAGGCAACGATAAATGCAGATATCAAGGACACCGGCACAGTTACTGCTGGGATCAAGGTAGCGCGCGCTTGGCCGATAAAGATATATAGCACTAATACCACCAGCGCCCCAGTAATAAATAGGGTGCTATACACTTCCTCAATCGAGCGCTCAATAAATACCGTAGTATCGTAATCCACCCAAAGACGCGTACCTTCGGGTAGGAAGGCCTGCATCTCATCGACAAGCTTATGAGCGCGGTCAGAAATATCGAGCGGATTGGCATCGGATTGTGGGATCAGCGCCAAACTTAAATTATTGATACCATTGTTTTTATAGGTGGCATCTTCGTTCCGTGAGCCAATTGCTACCTCCGCCACATCCGACAAATAAATCGCAGTGCCGTTCGCCGTGGTGCGTACCACCAGTTGTTTAAAGTCCTCTGCGTCACGATATAGACGATCGCTACGCACTGGCATGGTCATCACGTCATTGCGGATTTCCCCGCCCGGACTCTCTAAGTTTTCATCTCGCAATGCATCAAGAATATCTTGGGTGGTGACACCGTGCCCCGCCATTTGGGTGGGATCCAGCTTCACATACATCACTTTATACAGCGCGCCGTATAAATCGACCGAGCTCACCCCAGAGATCAAGCTGAATCTATCTTCCAGCGTACGTTGGGCGTATTCCGTCAGTTGGTTGCGATCCATTTCTGACGAGGCCAAGTTGATGTAGACCGCCGCTTCACCAGTGCCGTTGTCTTTGTAGACAATCGGATCATTGGCATCATCGGGCAGTCCTCCTTGTGCGCGTGCCACGGCATCACGCACATCACTCACCCCTTCGGTCAGCGGATGATCGAGCTTAAACTCCACCGTGATCCGTGATGAGCCATTGCGACTGACCGAGGTGATCTCTTCAATGCCGCTAATGCCGGAGAGCTCATCTTCAATCAATTGCGTGACTTGGCTTTCCATAATGCTGGCCGAGGCGCCAGAATAGCCGGTGTAGATACTCACTACCGGGCTATCGATATCAGGCATCTCACGCACGGACAAGGTCGAGAAAGAAACCGCGCCAAAGACACATAACAGCAAGCTCAATACGATCGCCATCACTGGCCGTTTCACTGAGACATCAGACAACCACATTAGCTGGCCTCCGTCTCAGAAACGGTCTCATTCACACGGCTTTGGTCATCTTCTTGATTTTTCGGTGCTTCCGCATTTAATACAGACACTTGCGCACCATCGCGCATATTCACCAAACCTTGCACCACAATGTGCTGACCGGGTTCAAGTCCTTTACTCACCACCACTTGGTTATCAATCCGCGCGCCAAGGGTAATTTCAGTACGATGGGCAATGCCTTCGTCATCAATGCGGAAGACGTAGCGACGCGTACCGGAATATTGCAAAGCTTGCACAGGCACAATCACCGCTTGTTGCTCGGGCAAGGTCAGTTTCGCCTCCATCAGCATGCCGGGCTGCAGTTGGCGTTCAGGGTTATCCAGCGCCACACGGACACTGACTGATAGCGCTTCTTTATCCACCCGAGAGTCCACCACACTCACCGTGCCGGTAAAGGCATCATCGGGATACGCTTGCGACGTGACCGCCACTGGCATATTGGGATAAAGCAGTCCGACGTATTGCTCTGGCACCTGAATATCGAGGTTCATGCGTGACAGGTTATCGAGGCTAAAGAGGGTTTCGCCCACATCCACACGCTGGCCGACACTTAAATCAAACAAACCAATGCGGCCGGAAAAAGGCGCGATTAAACGGTGATCATCTAAATCAGATTGCGCCGACTGCAAACGCGCCTTGGCAATATTGACACTCGCTTGCTGTGCATCCAACTCGGTTTGCGTTAACGCACCACGCTGCGCCAGCTTGGTATACTCTTTTAGCTTGCGCTGCTCATCATTGAGGTAAGCCGATGCTTCCAGCACCGCGGCTTGGGCTTTGGCGCGATTAAAGGTCACCAAAGGCGCCCCTTTTTCAACCGTCTCTCCCGGCTTGACGTGCACAGTTTCAATGCGCGCCGAGACTTCCGACTCAATATCTATCTGCTGATGGGCTTTGACATTGCCCACCAAGGATAACGACGGCGCAATCGGTTTGGTTTCCACCTGTGCCGTCATCACATCCACGGATCGTGCCCCCGGTGGTGGCGCAGAGGCCTCCTCGTTCGAGGGCTGTGTATCGCCCCACTGCCAGAACGCGACGCCCGCCAACACCACGACGCCTAATAGCATCCACTTCTTCATTACCATGTACCTTATAGATTGGATAGCACCAGTGTACTGATCTGCATTTTTTTGTCCTTAAAGAATTGTAAAGACACTGTTTTTTATCGTTATTACATAGGATTGTGCGATAAAGCGAGACAGGGGTAAGACTGTGTAAGCGCGGCCAGGTTTCAAAAAACATCAAAAAAGCCCACTTATACCGTTTTTCGCACGCAAGACGCTGAAAAAAGCACCAACTACTAACCGGGACAGAGAAAACCCTTTACAGCTCCAGTCGGTTTGGTAAGATTCGCCTCGTTCCCGTGGTGGAGTTCCCGAGCGGTCAAAGGGATCAGACTGTAAATCTGACGGCTCAGCCTTCGAAGGTTCGAATCCTTCCTCCACCACCAATTTTACAAAGCAAAACTCCGTGGTGGAGTTCCCGAGCGGTCAAAGGGATCAGACTGTAAATCTGACGGCTCAGCCTTCGAAGGTTCGAATCCTTCCTCCACCACCATTTTATAAAGCAAGACTCCGTGGTGGAGTTCCCGAGCGGTCAAAGGGATCAGACTGTAAATCTGACGGCTCAGCCTTCGAAGGTTCGAATCCTTCCTCCACCACCACTTTTACAAAGCAAGACTCCATGGTGGAGTTCCCGAGCGGTCAAAGGGATCAGACTGTAAATCTGACGGCTCAGCCTTCGAAGGTTCGAATCCTTCCTCCACCACCATCTTTAAGGGCCAGCATCTGCTGGCCCTTTTTCGTTGTTTTTTCGTCAACTGCTCAATCAGTTACTGCGAGCGCTAACTGAGGCACGCCCATGCGGCGACCACAAGTCTTGCTCTGGTCCTTTCGGTACAATGCGCGTCGGGTTTATGTTGCCGTGGCTGTAATAATAATGGGTTTTGATATGATGCATATCGACCGTATCTGCTACGCTTGGTACTTGGAACAACTCTTTCATGTAGCAGAACAAGTTGCAGTAATCGGCAATACGTTGCTTATTACATTTAAAGTGGCCCACGTAGACAGGATCAAAACGAATCAGGGTGGTGAACAAACGCCAATCGGCTTCTGTGATCTGATTGCCGGCAAGATAACGATTGCGACTTAAATGATCATCTAACACCGTCAATGCAGTGAATAACTGATCAAAGGCTTCTTCATAAGCCTCTTGTTCGGTGGCAAAGCCACATTTATACACGCCATTATTTACATTGGGGTAAACAAACTCGTTCCACTGATCAACCGCTGCACGCAGGCTGTCTGGGTAATAATCGTCATGATTACCCGTGATGTCATTAAACGCTGAATTAAACATCCGAATGATATCGGCCGATTCATTACTGACAATGGTCTCGGTTTGCTTATCCCATAAAATCGGCACGGTGACTCGCCCCGTGTAATTAGGCTTAGCGTGGGTATAGAGCTGATGAGCATAATCGTACCCATACAATGGCTCTGGCTCCGAAAAAGTCCAGCCATGTTCTAGCATTTCAGGCGCGACGACAGTGACGGCTATATGAGGTTCAAGCCCTTTTAAATGGCGCATGATCAGAGTGCGATGCGCCCAAGGACAAGCAAGAGAAACATACAGATGATAGCGGCCTGATTCAGCGTTAAAGCCCGCATCGCCACTTGGTCCAGCTTGGCCATCAGCGGTCACCCAGTGACGAAAGCCCGCGTCTTCACGGACAAATCGACCACCCGACGACTTGGTGTCGTACCACACATCATGCCAAATACCGTCTATCAGTTTTCCCATACGTCCTCCTTTTTCTACGCAATACAGTATAAGGAGTGCGCTAGGGAAAGTCGGCAGAGCAACTTGTTGGAGTTATTCGAAAAAACTGAGCAATTCATACAGTATCAAGAATGTCATGGTCTTGTGAGAATTTGTCTGATTGCTTTTTCACGTTTGACCGTCACTCTTCACCTCTTTTAGGGTGGCCATGATGAATAAAAGGAGAGTATTGATGAAACGTTTATTAGCGACCCTATCTTTTGCGTTTGTTGTTGCAGCCAGTCTGCCAAGTTTCGCTGCCAACGAAACAAATAATATGTCAGCGGATCAGCCGACCGAACAAGTAGTCAGCAGCTACGCAGAGGCCGCTGAGCAGGTGGTCTCAATATCAAAAGACTACAAAAGCAAGCTTGAGAGCATCCGTAGTGAAGAAAAGGCGAAAGCGCTAATGGCCGAGACGCAAAAAGAAATGGCGCAAGCGATTGAAGCAGCAGGGCTGTCTGTCGAGGAATATAACGCTGTTTTTCGTCAAGCGCGTGAAGATAAAGAGCTGCAGAAGAAAATCAGCAATATGCTCAATGAGTAGCCGTAGTCTTAAAAAGGGGGCAAGCATATGCATGCTTTCCCCTCTTTATTTAAGCGTGATCTGTTGAGGCTATCGTTTTGGGTAGCCCCAGCGAAATGACCGTGGTGACAGTGAGAAACCCAAACGACACCCAAAGGCATGCCGCCAGTCCCCATACTTGGAAAACCCAACCGGATAACACAGTGCCAATTAAGCGTCCCATGGCGTTCGCCATATAATAAAATCCTACATCCAGCGACACACCGTCGCCTTTGGCGTAGCTGACAATCAAGTAGGAATGCAGTGACGAGTTAATCGCAAATATCGCCCCAAATACCATGAGTCCAACAATAATCACCCCTTGCGGATACCACTGTTCGCCAATCGCGTAAGCAATAATACCCGTCACCACCGCCAATAAACCTGCCCAACCTAACGCCGCTTGACCGCCCGGCGAATGGCCAGCTTGGCGCCCGGTAATTTTCGGCGCAACCCCTTGCACCACGCCGTAAGCGATCACCCATAGCGCAAGAAAGCCGCCCACCGCACTGTGGCTCCAACCAAATGTGGTGCCAAGATAAATTGGCAAGGCCACCACAAACCAAACGTCTCGAGCGCCGAAAAGAAATAAACGTGCTGCCGAGAGGATATTCACGCTGCGAGACTTGGAAAAGATTTCCGAAAACTTAGGCTTATTTTTCGCTTTCCCCAACTCCGCATTGAGCGATACCACACTGCCGATAAACACCAAACTCAACACGCCAGCCATCGCCGCCACCGCATACTGAAAGCCAATCAGAGAGAGCAATGCACCACCGACAAAAAAGCCTACGCCTTTGAGTGCATTCTTCGAGCCCGTTAAGATCGCTATCCACTTAAACAGTGCTCCCTGTGCGTTGTCAGGCACTAAGGTTTTAATCGCGCTTTTAGCGCTCATCTTGTTCAGATCTTTCGCAATTCCAGACAAGGCTTGAGCCGCCATCACCCAAGGAATGGTGAGCCAACCGGCTGGCACGGCTAACATGGCAAGCGCGATAATTTGCATGCCAAGACCAATATTCATGGTGCGATTAAGGCCTAAACGCGCACCGAGCCATCCACCGATAAGGTTGGTGACCACCCCGAAAAATTCGTAAAACAAAAACAGCGAGGCGATTTCTAACGTGCCGTAGCCCAACTCATAAAAATACAGCACCACCAGCATCCGCAGTGCACCGTCGGTGATGGTGAAATTCCAATAGTTAAAGGTGACCAGCATATACTGGCGCACAGATTGGCTTAATTGAGCAAACATAGTGGTCATCGATTCACATACAAAAAAGGGCGATGCGGCACTGGGCACACATCGCTACCCGATAAAAAAGCGATTACTGATCAACGCCGCCGACGTTGCGCACCAGCTCAGCAGTGCGCGTGGCATACCCCATTTCGTTGTCATACCACGCATAGATTTTGACCATACGCTTACCCACCACCATGGTGGATAAACCATCGACAATCGTGGAGCGCTGATCACCACGGTAATCAATCGAGACTAAAGGACGCGCCTCAAAGCCAAGAATGCCGTTGAGCTCGCCGTCCGCGGCTTCTTGCAACAATGCGTTCACCTCGTCGGTGGTGGTATCGGTTTCCACGTCAAAGATCACATCCGTCAGCGACGCATTAGCGAGGGGGACACGCACCGCATGGCCATTAATCTTGCCTTTTAGATCCGGGAAAATTTCTACGATGGCGGTCGCCGACCCCGTGGTAGTCGGGATCAAGCTCATGCCACAGGCGCGAGCGCGACGTAAGTCTTTATGCGGCGCATCCAAAATCGTTTGGGTATTGGTTAAATCATGAATGGTGGTGAAGGTCGACTGCGCAATCCCCAGCTTTTCATGGATCACTTTCACAATCGGTGCCAAGCAGTTCGTGGTACACGATGCTGCGGTAACGATCCGATGTTTGCTGGGATCAAATATCGCGTCATTCACTCCCACCACGATATTCGCCACACGCTCATCTTTGACCGGCGCAGAGACCACCACGCGCTTTACGCCTTGGTCCAAGTAATGTTGCAGCAAATCCGCGTCACGGTGTTTTCCCGTTGCTTCAATCACCACATCGCAACCTGACCAGTCGACGGCATCAATCGCTTTTTCTTGGCTTGTCGTCAGTGTTTGGCCGTTAATCTGCACGCGGTTGCCTTCTGCACTCACCGCGTGATGCCAACGCCCTTGTACCGAATCAAACTCCAGCAAATGCGCCAGTGTTTCGGTATCTCCCGCCACATCGTTGATATGCACAAACTCGAGCTCTGGCCAATCAAATGCTGCCCGTAATGCCAAACGACCGATACGGCCAAACCCATTGATCCCGACTTTAATTGTCATTGCTTTCTCCTTTACACACAGCAGGTAGGGCGAGACGCCATCTTGGCAAGCCGCGTGATATCTTCTTGATAAGTGTCTTTTAGGCAGTTGGAATCAACTAAACCCTGAATTTGTTTGCGCATCCAGCCGGGTAAATCAGCGGCCAAGCGATAAAACACCCATTGCCCTTGGCGCATATCAACCAACACACCACTGGCCCGCAGCTGCGCCAAATGACGTGAGATCTTCGGCTGCGAGGTGTCCAGCGCTTCGGTGAGCTCGCACACACACAACTGCCCTTCACGAGCAATGAGCAGCAAACACCGCACGCGTGTTTCATCGGCCAATAATTTGAAAAACTGGTGAGGCAACATAGGCTCTCTCACTACACTTCATTAAATGCACATATGGATATGCGTATATTATAAAGCCTAAGCATGCACGCAACCCTGACAAACAAGAATTCACAAAAGCTTCATATTAGAGAATCAGCCGATAGCGCTATAAGCCCTTTACATCCGCATAAAATGCTGTAGTGTGGCTGAAGCTCTAGATACGGAGCATCAAAAGACATCAAGTCAAAGTCGAGACAGACCACGCTATTTCCCGCATAGACTCTCTGCAGCAATCCACTTTCGCTTTTTTCCTAGATTGATAACCCGTTAACAACCCTTTTGCTATCTCTCATTGGTGGGTATCACTGTATTAATGGTGATCGCTCATTCCAAAGGGACCGGCGCATTTGCGCGGCTCATGATGAATAGCCACTGAGGGGGCAGAGCAATAATCATTTAACTCCTGGAGATAAAATATGGCCGCCACTAACGGCAGACTGCGTCACTGGTATCATTTACGCCGTGCGCAAACACAAACGAAAACAGCTAACAACACAAATAAAACAGTAAGGAACGCCATTGATAGTTAACTTTTCACTACCTAACCTTGCCAACTGGCAGGTCGCGATTCATCAATTTAATGGGGATATTATCCTCAAGCACTTGCTCCATCGCCTACCGACATTACCCCAACCGACGCTACAATTTGATCCCAGCACCGAGCTTGGCACTATTTTTAGCCAAGGCGAATGCTTGGGTGAATTCTCTCTTGCGCACTAACGCTTAGACAATATCGCGCGTTTCCATAACCTATAGAGATAGAGGCCGCCTTTCCGTTCATTGAACGAAGCTGGTAAAGTGTCTTGCTATTAACAAGACAACAAAGGCAGCCTCACACGTGAAAATCATTTCATTCAATATCAATGGTATTCGTGCTCGTTTGCATCAATTGCAAGCCTTAATTGAAAAGCATCAACCTGACGTGATCGGGTTACAAGAAACCAAAGTCCATGATGACGCCTTCCCGCTCGCGGATGTCGAAGCGATGGGTTATGAAGTGCACTTTCATGGCCAAAAAGCCCATTATGGCGTGGCAATGCTATGTAAAAAGTCCCCTATCAGCGTGCAAAAAGGCTTTCCCACTGATGACGAAGACGCCCAACGCCGCATGATCATGGCGACCTTTGAAGACGAAAACGGCAAGCCAATTACTGTGCTCAACGGTTACTTCCCACAAGGAGAAAACCGCAGCCATGAAACCAAATTCCCCGCCAAGCGTAAGTTTTATCAAGACCTAATGACTTATTTGGCTGGCCGTGATCCCAGTGAGCAGTTGGTGGTGATGGGCGATATCAATATCAGCCCGAAAGACGATGACATCGGCATTGGTGAGCAAAACGCCAAACGCTGGCTACGCACCGGCAAGTGCTCATTCTTGCCCGAAGAGCGCGAGTGGCTGGGCACCCTGATGGATTGGGGGTTTGTTGACACCTTCCGAACTCTGCATCCTAGCGTGAACGATCAGTTCTCGTGGTTTGACTACCGCTCCCGTGGCTTTGACGATAACCGCGGCCTGCGTATTGACGTGATTCTGGCCACCCCAGATCTGGCGAGCCAATGCATCGATGCTGGCATTGACTACGAGCTCCGAGCGATTGAAAAGCCATCAGATCACGCACCGATTTGGGCGACCTTTAAGTAAGCCCCACGTTATACGCTTTGGATAAAAAACGCCGCAGATGATCAGGTGATCACTGCGGCGTTTTTTATTTGAGATTGAGCCGATTAGCTAAGCGGCCTTAAATGGCGTAGGAAGCGGCGCTCTGCT
This sequence comes from Salinivibrio kushneri, assembly GCF_027286325.1. NCBI lineage: Bacteria > Pseudomonadati > Pseudomonadota > Gammaproteobacteria > Vibrionales > Vibrionaceae > Salinivibrio > Salinivibrio kushneri. Next base: position 835,029 of record NZ_CP114588.1, on the reverse strand, counting down.
AGGCGGAACATCCAAAGGATGCTGAATGTCAGCGCCATATAGAACGCCCCCGCAGTCAAAAACGACTCGAACGGCGCATAATAACGCGAGTTCACAATCCGAGCGGCACCGGTTAAATCAACAATGGTGATAATCCCAGCCACCGCTGAGCCGTGCAGCATAAACACCACTTCGTTACTGTACGCGGGTAACGCACGACGCATCGCGCTCGGCAATACAATGCGCGAAAAGGCTTTATAAGGGCTCATGCCATAAGCGATCGCCGCCTCGACTTCCCCTTTAGGAAGGCCGTTAATCGCGCCACGAATGATTTCGGCTGTATAAGCGGCGGTGTTGAGCACAAAGGCCACCAAGGCGCAGAACCAGGCATGCTGCCACAAGGTATTTTCAACATTCACTATCTGACTTAAGCCGTAGTAAATCAAATACAGTTGAATCAACAGCGGTGTACCCCGGAAAAAATAAATGAACGCCCATGCAGGGTAACGCCATAAAGGGAATTGTGCATTGCGCGCGACCGCGACTGGCACCGCGACCACTAAGCCAATCACCAATGCAGAGGCGACCAACCATACGGTGGTCCAAAGGCCGTCTAAGTATATCGGCCAGGTTTCGAGTACAAGAGAAAAATCCATGGTCACCTACCGCGTATGAATGCTAAAACGGCGCTCCATCCAGCGCAATCCCGTGGTCGAGATACTGGTAAAGAGCAAGAAAATCAGTGCAACGGTAAAGTAAAAAGTAAATGGCATTTGAGTTGAGCCGGCCGCCAACGCGCCTTTTCGCACCATGTCATCAAGGCCAATGATTGACACCAGCGCGGTGGTTTTGAGCAGCACCAGCCAATTGTTACCGAAGCCGGGTAACGCGTGACGGATCATCTGCGGCAGCAAAATACGGCGGAATGCCAAACTGCTGCTCATTCCATAAGCACGTGCGGCTTCCATTTCCCCAGCGTCCACCGCCATGATAGCGCCACGGAAGGTTTCCGCCATATAAGCACCAAAGATAAACCCGATGGTTAGGATCCCAGCAATAAATGGGCTCACATCAATATAGTCAGGTAAATAGGACGTCCAATCATGATTGGGGTCTTGGCCGGCCATGTACTCGTTTAACCATTCATTGATGCCATACAAGCTGTTGTTCAGCAGCATTTGACCGCCGTAAAAAATCAGCATCATCAGCACCAGATCAGGGATCCCACGTATCACCGTGGTATAGACCGTCGCTATCCCACGCAGCCAGCCAAATTTGGAGAGTTTCGCCAGTGCGCCCAGCATACCCAGTAGCATGGCAAGACCTAACGAGAGCAGCGCAACCTGAAGGGTCACCCATGCGCCTTCGAGCAGGGACCACTCGTAACCTTTCAAATCAATCATATGAACCGGGCAGCACTTTCATGCTGCCCGCCTGCCTATTACTCGCCGTAAACGTCGTAGTCAAAGTACTTGGCAGCAATCTCGTCATACACGCCTTTTTCACGCAACGAATCGATCGCTTGGTTAAGCTTCTTGGTCAGGTCTTTGTCTTGCTTACGTGTCGCTATACCAAAGCCTTCACCAAACCACTCAGGGTCAGTGAGTGACGGGCCAATGAACTCAAACTCGTCACCCCCCTCTTTGTCGAGCAGCCCTTGTTGGAGTGCCGACGCATCGCCAAGGATTGACTCAATACGGCCTGCTTTTAAATCAAGGTAGGCTTCGTCAAAGGTGCCGTAACGGACGATATCCACCGAGTCGCCATAGTTGTCAGTTAGGTATTTATCATGGGTGGTCGCGCGCTGAACACCGATTTTAACGCCATCTAACCCCTCTTTGGTAAAGGTCAAATCCGTGCCTTTTTCGGCCACAAATTTATTGGGGATCAGCGCGTATTTGTTGGTGAAGTCAACTTTTCGCTTCCGCTCTTCGGTAATGGACATCGCGGCGATAATGGCATCGTATTTACGTGCCAGCAGCGATGGAATAATGCCATCCCAATCCTGCGCCACAATCTTACACTTTGCCTGCATCTCTTCGCAGAGTGCATTGGCCATATCCACATCAAAGCCTTTCAGTTCGCCTTCATTAGTAGTCCAGCTAAATGGAGGATACGCCCCTTCGATACCAAAACGTACGACCTTCCATTCCTTGGCTGCTACGGAGGTTGACCCAACCGCGGCCATCACAGCGGCGGCAACTAGCCATTTTTTCATCTTCCTGTCTCCTGTCGTTTTTACGATGTTGTCAGGGCTGCGCCCTATTGCATGGTTATGCTATTGATATTTTTAATAAATAAATCAGTAAATCGATGAGATAAATTGCTGCAAGCGCTCTGATTCTGGCGAATCAAACAGCTCTTTCGGATTACCTTGCTCTTCCACCAATCCTTGGTGCAAGAACATCACATGGTTAGAGACATCACGCGCGAAACTCATTTCGTGGGTAACCACCAGCATGGTGCGCCCTTCTTCGGCCAATGAGCGCATCACCCCCAGCACTTCTCCTACTAATTCAGGGTCCAGCGCGGAGGTTGGCTCATCAAACAGCAAAACTTCTGGCTCGACGGCGAGTGCACGCGCAATCGCGGCACGCTGTTGCTGACCACCGGATAAATGGCCTGGGTAGTAGTCGCGGCGCTCATATAGCCCAACGCGATGTAATAACGCTTCTGCTTCTTCAATCGCTTGTGCCTTAGGCACCCCTAGCACATGCACGGGCGCTTCGATAACATTTTGCAGCACCGTCATATGCGACCAAAGATTGAATCCTTGAAACACCATCGCCAGACGCGAACGAATGCGTTGCACTTGCTTGTCACTGACGGGGACGGGGTCACCAGCACGGTTGTTTTTCATTTTGATCAACTCACCATTGACCCAAATTTCACCGCCCGTGGGGGTTTCCAGCAGATTGATACAGCGAAGAAAGGTGCTCTTGCCGGAACCGGAAGAGCCGATAATGGAAATCACGTCGCCGCGGTGGGCGTCGAGGGAAATACCTTTGAGCACTTGATGCTGCCCAAAGCTTTTTTTAAGTGATTTTACCTGTAGCGCCACAGCATCCGTCATGCGCTAACTCCTGTCATCCGTGAAATCTGTTGTGTTTGTGGTTAAAGCGCACCAAATGCACTGAGTATGGATCGAAAATATCACCCCTCAACACAATGAGCAACATTTTGTTAACCTTTAAAGTGCATTCATTATAGTCACTATTACTGCATAAAAAGTCAATCGTAAAATTTACTGCTGAAAAAACCAACAATTGCTTTGTCAGCCATTAGCCGCACTAAACCGGCTTTAACCGAGGTAAGTATAGAAGTTAACTTGAAGAAAGCTGGTAATTTTTATCGTGAAAGCTGATAAAAATTAGCGTTGGAGGGGATAGACGTGCAATTTATTTCATTTCAATGCGATCAGCGGTGCGTAACAAAACTGTGAACACCATAGTTAAACGCCTACTAAAAAAGACAGTACTGTTTTTAAAGTAGGCAGCTTCTAACCTTATGACAGCCGCGCGTCGCGACGTTTCGCTCGCTTGGCTTTAAGCAGCTCTAAGGTGTCACGCCAGCGCTCGGCAAGGCCAGTGGGATCGCGCGCCTCCCACTGTTCTAGCGCATAGTCCGCCAGTGCATAGTCCCCGGCTTTAATTGCACTGATGGATAACCACTGCCACAGCATACGATCATCTTTCAGACCATAAGAGAGCGCCACTTGCGCGGTATCAATCACTTCCTGCCAATGATTAAGCTGATACGCTAACATCACCTGTAGTTTGAGCGTTTGCTTATCTGGCTCGCTCAAATTCACTTCACTGATCCGATTTAACGCCGCCACGCGCTGGCCTGTTTTTATCAAACACTGCACCAAAAATAACTGCTCATCACGGGTAGGTAGCCGGGTTAACTGTTGTAAACCTTGCTGCCAATACAGCAACGCCTGCTGCGCAGCATCTTGTTCTAACAACGAGGTCGATAGAGTGCGGTAAAGGGCAATGTCGGTGTTGGCACGCGCTAAATACTGGCGTGCCGTTTGGTGCGACCCGGCTTTGGCGTGGGCGCGTGCGGCCTGTTCTAACCAACGAGGAGCCACATCGGGTTGATTAACCAACTTATCGAATGTCGCCGCTGCCGCGTCAAAGCGTGACAGCGCCACTTCACTGAGCCCTTTAGTTTGCAGAATAAAGGCATCCTCAGCACCGAGTTTTTGCAGCTGACGTGCATAGTCAATCGCCACATCAAAACGAGATAGCGCATAAGCAGCTTGCATCGCGAAGCGAGCAGAGGTCGGCTGCAGTGTGTGCTTCTCGCGGAGTTGGCGAGCATAGCTGAGGACCTCCTCATACTGCTCAACACGAAACGCCAAACTAATCACCGCCGTCAAGGCGTCCGCTTCACTCTCTTTACTCAGTCCGTTTTGTGTCAATGCCTGACGATACGCGCGATACGCTTCAGCGCGCCGATCAAGATACAAGTAGGCAATGGCCCGCAAACGGTGCAGCTCAGCACGTTCAGACGGTGTAAACGCCCGCTCTTCCGATTGTGCCAAGGCGCCTTCAGTCTGCGACAAGGCTTGCTGATAGTCACCGTTTTGAATAGCAGCGCTCACCGTGCCTATATCCGCGGCCGGTGCCGCCACTAATGGAGTGGAGAATACCAAGCTTAAAACCAAGCCACGGAAAGCACACAAAGGCGTTGGATGACACACAAAAGGACGGAACAATCGGCGCACCATGAGGATCCATTTTTAGAGGACAATATATCGACTATAACCTATCTTTTTTATTCACTACAGTGAGCACAAGGTGGCTGTCTTTATTTGTTGACACAGATTCAAGATGTCACCAAGCCTGCTTTACACGTAGCGACTTTATCTTGCTGTTTTGTGGCACATATTTGGCGCCTCGATTAGTAATTAAATTACACAACGACTGATTTGGTGGCAAAAGAAGGCCAATAAAGCGGTAAAAACCTTGGCATAAGTGGGCGTAGCACGTAAAAAAATTACACGGTAATGATCTAAGTCAACATTCTACGCCCACCCTGTTGTTAGCATGCTGATAACGAAACAGAACACGGCCATAAGGCCAGCGTTAACAACACACAAAGACTGGCTAAGCCACTGTTTCGAAAGCGTTTGCTTTCTGTACGACGAGGAAATTATGGCAACACATGCTCAAGACCGCAGTGTGAGTCACGAAGAAAAGAGCGAATACCAAAAGAAGCACAAGCCGGCTTCTTCATTTGCCTCCCGCGCTGACTACCTGAATCACGAACTACAAATTATGCGTCCGCGCCGTTGGGGCTTAAACCTGCCTGGCCGTGACTTCCGTTTTGAAATCGAAGACCTTGTCCCTGCTGTAGCGGGTACCATTGGCATTATCGCCATGTACTCTGCAGTGATGATGTCTTGGGCGGACGGTTTAACCGCTGCTTGGGATCACATCACCTTGGGTAAAGCGTTTGCCGTTGAAGTGGCGCGGGTAGAAATGCTCATCCCTGCACTTCTGTTCTGTGTCCTGTTGTGCGGGTTTATTAACCCCCGCGCCAACTTGGCTGGCAACCACGGACCAATGATCCCACTGGTTGGCACCATCGCGTTAGCAGGGGCGCACCCTCTGGCTCTGGGGATTCTGATTGGTGCTTTTGGTCTGATACTAAGCTACCTAAAAGGGGGCTCCAAACTAGTCAACTTGACCAGCCAAGGGGTCGCGGGCGGCTTGCTGATCTTCCTCGGCTTTGGTGGCGCAAAAGGGCAAATTGAGAGCCTGCTCGCATGGGGCGCGGCGATTGATATGGGCTATATCTCCATTTTAATTCTCGCCGTATCGATTGTGATCTATGCCTTCTTGGCGCGCATCGGCAAACGCTGGCTCGCGATTCCGGTTTGTGCGGTCACCGGTGGATTAATTGCCACAGCCCTAGGTGCTGGCTCGTCACTGGAATTCGTTACTCAACCAGGTGTGCCTAACCTTAATCCGGTTTACTGGTGGGGCTCAACCGAGCAAGGTTGGCAGCTAGGACTTCCAAACCTGTCGCACTTCCTTGCCTCTTTGCCATTTGCATTGCTGGCTGTGGCGATGTGGTCGCCAGACTTTCTGGGTCACCGTATTTTCCAGGAACTAAATTATCCGAAGAAAGCCGAAAAAGTATTGATGGACGTGGATGACACCATGACTGGTTGTTCTATCCGTCAAATGGTTGGTGCCTCTGTGGGTGGCGGTAACATCACCTCATCGTGGGGAACCTACATGATTCCGGCGGCGATTGCGCGTCGACCCATCCCTGGCGGTGCCATTGTACTGGGTCTGCTATGTATTGCCGTTGCCTTGATTGGCTATCCTATGGATGTCGCCACTTGGCCACCCGTGATGACCATTGCGCTACTATCGGGTGTGTTCCTGCCCTTGCTTGAAGCAGGCATGCAGATGGTGAAAGACGCCAAGTCGAGCCAGGCAGCCGGTATTTGTATTTTCGCCTCCATGGCTGTTAACCCAGTCTTTGGTTGGGCAGTCACTATGCTCTTGGACAACAACGGCCTTATCGGTGATAAAGAGCGTCCTACAACGCTTTCTACCGTTGACCGTCTGGTGATTCCAACCGCCACAGTGATCATTTGTATTGCTGCCATGTTGGCAGTCGGAATGATTCCCGGCATTCCATCTTTGTTGTAAGAACATTGCCCCGCTTTCGGGCGGGGTATCCGGATAAATCGATGGGTCGCAGGCGTCAGCCATACTGACAAATACGATGACTGAACCTGGTCCCAATACATATCTTTTTGAAAAGAGTACAGGTAGGTGCAACATGTCTGAGCACGTTTCCAATGCATGGGAAGGATTTGTTGAAGGTAACTGGAGCAAAGAAGTTGATGTTCGTGACTTCATCCAGAAAAACTATACCCCTTACGAGGGCGACGAATCATTCCTAGTTTCTGAGCCAACTGACGCCACTCGCAAACTGTGGGCGCGCGTGATGGAAGGCATCAAGCAAGAGAACGCGACGCATGCACCGGTTGATTTTGATACGTCTGTGGTTTCTACCCTGACGTCTCACGACGCCGGCTACATCGAGAAAGATCTGGAACAGATTGTCGGTCTACAGACTGACGCGCCGCTAAAACGCGCGATGCTCCCGTATGGTGGTATCCGCATGGTTCAAGGTTCATGCGACGCATATGGCCGCGAACTTGACCCACAAGTGAAGAAAATCTTCACCGAATATCGTAAAACCCACAACCAAGGCGTTTTCGATATTTATACCCCAGAAATCATGAAGTGCCGTAAATCTGGCGTGTTGACTGGTTTGCCTGATGCGTATGGCCGTGGCCGTATCATCGGTGACTACCGTCGCGTTGCGCTATACGGTATCGACTTCTTGATGAAAGACAAAAAAGCCCAATTCGATTCACTGCAAGAGAAATTCGAAAACGGCGAAGATCTGCAGATGACCATGCAACTGCGTGAAGAAATTGCAGAGCAGCATCGCGCACTGGGTCAATTGAAAGAAATGGCCGCAAGATACGGCTGTGACATTTCTCGCCCAGCCGAAACCGCGCAAGAAGCGATTCAGTGGACGTACTTCGGTTACTTGGGTGCAGTGAAAACCCAAAACGGTGCCGCCATGTCACTTGGCCGTACCTCTACCTTCCTCGATATCTATGTAGAGCGCGATATCGCGGCGGGTAAACTGACTGAAGAGCAAGCCCAAGAACTGATCGATCACTTCGTGATGAAGCTGCGCATGGTGCGTTTCCTACGTACGCCTGAGTATGATGATCTCTTCTCTGGTGACCCAATTTGGGCAACAGAATCGGTTGCCGGTATGGGTGTTGACGGTCGTCCACTGGTTTCACGTACCAGCTTCCGTTTCCTAAACAGCCTGTACACGATGGGGCCAAGCCCAGAGCCAAACATCACCGTGCTTTGGTCTGAGCAGCTACCTGAAGGCTTCAAAAAGTTCTGTGCCAAAGTCTCTATCGACACCTCGTCTATCCAGTACGAGAACGACGATCTGATGCGCACTGACTTCGACAATGACGATTATGCGATTGCGTGCTGCGTATCACCCATGATCGTGGGTAAGCAAATGCAATTCTTCGGTGCTCGTGCCAACTTGGCGAAAACCCTGCTTTATACCATCAACGGTGGTATTGACGAGAAGCTGAAAATCCAAGTTGCGCCTGAACACGCGCCAATGACTGACGAAGTGTTGGACTATGACAAAGTCATGGATCGCATGGATCACTTAATGAACTGGCTGGCTAAGCAGTATGTCACAGCCCTAAACAGCATCCACTTCATGCACGACAAGTACAGCTATGAAGCGGCGCTGATGGCCTTCCACGACCGTGATGTATATCGCACCATGGCATGTGGTATCGCGGGTCTCTCGGTAGCAGCTGACTCATTGGCCGCGATTAAATACGCCAAAGTGAAGCCAATTCGTGACGAAGACGGCATTGCAATCGACTTTGATATCGAAGGCGAATACCCAGCATTTGGTAACAACGACGAGCGTGTTGACCAAATCGCTTGTGACCTGGTTGAGCGCTTCATGAACAAAATCCGTTCACTGAAGACCTACCGTGACGCGGTGCCTACCCAGTCTATCCTGACTATCACTTCAAACGTGGTATATGGTAAGAAAACGGGTAACACGCCTGATGGTCGTAAAGCTGGCATGCCATTTGGTCCAGGTGCTAACCCTATGCACGGCCGTGATGAAAAAGGCGCTGTCGCGTCACTGACATCTGTTGGTAAACTGCCATTTGCCCACGCCAAAGACGGTATTTCTTATACCTTCTCTATCGTGCCAAATGCACTGGGTAAAGATGAGAACGCACAACGCGCTAACTTGGCAGGCTTGATGGATGGTTACTTCCACCACGAAAGCGGTCAAGAAGGTGGCCAGCACTTGAACGTCAACGTGATGAACCGTGAAATGTTGTTGGACGCGATGGACCACCCTGAGAACTATCCTCAGCTGACCATTCGCGTATCAGGTTATGCGGTACGTTTTAACTCGCTGACCAAAGAGCAGCAACAAGACGTCATTACCCGTACCTTTACCTCTTCACTGTAAGAGATAAATAAGGGTTAACGCCTAAAGAAAAAACCGCCGGCAATGCTGGCGGTTTTTATTTGTCTGTCGCTTTTCAGCACGATGTCTTGCTTTGTCCAGGTGCAACGCCAAAGAGGCAACGCCCAGCGAGCGGCTGTTTAACCTGCCAGCTAGGCGCAATCAGCAATTACCCCACTTCAAAGCGATCCAACTTACTGTCCAACTCGCGTGCTGAATCTGCAAGTAACTGGCTTTGCTCAGCAAGGTGCGACGCCGCGCCGCTCACTTCATTAGCCGAGTTGTGAATATTACTCACATTTTGGTTCATCTCTTCCGACACCGTGCCCTGCTCTTCTGCCGCCGCGGCAATTTGTACCACGCGATCATTTGAGTCGTGCAAAGCACTCACCATTTCCTTCAATTGCTCTTGAGTTTCCAATGCCGTATTCACACTGTCTTCACTAGACTGATGGCTTGATGTCATCGCCTCAGCGGCCTCAATTGCGTTGTTAGTGAGTGATTCAATCGTGCCTTGAATTTGGGTGGTCGATTTTTGCGTGCCTTGTGCAAGCGAGCGCACTTCATCGGCCACCACCGCAAAGCCACGGCCTTGCTCACCCGCTCGCGCCGCTTCAATCGCCGCATTGAGTGCCAGCAGGTTAGTTTGCTCAGAGATGCCTTGGATCACCGTCGCCACATCACTGATCTCCATCACCCCTTGCTTCACTTGATTCACCAATTTATCCGCTGCGGCAATACGCTCGGCCACTTCACGAATACTGGCCACCGTGCTATCTAGCTTATGGTTGCTGTCTTCCGCCATCGACGAAATATCGTTGGTCGCTTGCGCGGTTTGCTCAGCGTGATCAGCAACATCGGCCACGGTAGCCGTCATTTCGTTCATCGCCGTGGCGAGCTGCTCAAGTTGTGCGCGCTGAGATTGAATACTTTGTGCACTCTCCTCACTGGCCGATGCAATGGAGGACGCCATGGTCGATGATTGCTTGGCTTCCTCATGCGCAACACGCAGCGCCTCGCGGACACTGCTCATTGCGGTATCCATTCGACGAGCGAGTTTGCCAATTTCATCATGGCGGGTATAACCGCACTCTACCCGAAGATCGCCACCAGCAATGCGATCAAATTTTTCCACCAGCTCGTCCAATGGCACCACGATATCGCGGCTGACAAACCCACCCGCTACCAGCAAAATAACGCCAGATAACAAAGTTAAACCACCAATTTGCCAAGCAGATTGTATCACCCGCTCCTCGATATCACTGACATGGACGCCTGAGCCAATAATCCAATTCCAGCCATCAACCCGTTTTACGTACGAAATTTTCGGCTTCATCTCGCCCTCAGGTGAGCGCCAGGTGTAATCGAGCACACCGCCCTGCGCGTCTTTACTGACCTGCACCATCTCACGCCAGTGATGCTTGCCGTCACCATCGGTTAGCCCGTCCGCACTTGTACCGTTTAACTTGGGCTTAATCGGGTGGTTAACAATGGTGAGATCAGGTTTAAGCACCCAAAAGTAGTTATTGCCGTCATAACGCAGTTTATTAAGTTGGGCGATCGCTTGTGCCTTTGCTTCTTCTTCGCCAATTTGTGGTGCCTGCTGTCGGTAATAGGCGACCACGCTTTGCGCCACCTCAATATTGGCGCGCAACGAGGCCGTCCGTTCAGCATAGGATTGCTCCCGCTCTTTGTTGATGGTGTACGCGCTGATCCCTGCCAGCAACACAACGGCAACCAGCATTAGTGCAACAAGCTTATTTTTCACTCTCAGATCACTGATTCTTCTCATTATAAGTCCTAGCATTTGCTTTGATCCTAGCCTGACACCAAGCATGTCCTTGCTTGCATGCAACCTGGCATAAGCATGTATCGCTTTGGCGACGTGTCGCACGTAAGTTTGGACAAAAAAACGAAAAGTCACAAAAACAGCATGGAATTTATCTGGTTAACGTCTCATTCGTTAAGCGATGGAAAACTGGAACTGTGATCAAGCTATGACAGGAATGCAAAAAAGAAGAAATACGAAGGTGAGAAGTGCGAAAAAGCGGGGAATTCCCTTATCTTCACACCGGCTTTTGTAATAAAATGACGACATAGCCATTCGCAGTCTGGAGACAGTTATGTCGACAATTGGTCGCATCCATTCGTTTGAATCCTGTGGCACCGTAGACGGCCCAGGTATCCGCTTTATTGTCTTTATGCAAGGCTGTTTGATGCGGTGCAAATACTGTCATAACCGTGATACGTGGGACACGCACGGCGGCAAAGAAGTGACCGTCGATGAGATAATGAAAGATGTGCGCGCCTATCGCCATTTTATCACCGCCTCTGGTGGCGGGGTGACAGCATCTGGCGGTGAGGCCATGTTGCAGCCCGAATTTGTGCGTGATTTTTTCCGAGCCGCTAACGCGGAAGGGATCCACACCTGTTTAGATACCAACGGCTATATTCGCAAACACACCCCGGTGATTGATGAAGTCCTTGAGGCCACCGATTTAGTGATGCTGGATCTTAAGCAACTCAACGATCACGTCCACGAAGACTTGGTCGGCGTATCGAACCGACGAACCCTCGACTTTGCTAAGTACCTGCACAAAATTGGGCAAAAAACCTGGATTCGTTACGTGGTTGTCCCCGGTTACACCGATGATGATGACTCTGCCCATCGTCTCGGCCAATTTATTCAAGACATGGATAACATTGAAAAAGTCGAGTTACTTCCCTACCACCAACTCGGCGCGCACAAATGGGAAGCGTTGGGTCATGACTACGAGCTGCAAGACGTCTCGCCCCCATCAAAAGAAGTGATGGATAGAGTCAAAGAGATCATTGCCAGTTACGGTCACAGTGTCACTTACTAAGCGTTAACCCCATAAAGCCGGCCATACAGCCGGCTTTTTTGGCCTTACATCTCGCGTCGCCTCGCCTTCGTCATTCGGATTGCTTCACGGATAATACAGTCGCGCAACGGGTTATCCGCCGCATCCGCTCGCCAAATAAAAGACAATGTGCGTCGCATGTTTAGCTCAGGCACATTTAGCGCCACCAACTCTTCACGTGCTAACCACTTTTCTACATCAAGATACGGCAAGCAACTGAGGTAATTGGAGTTAGCCACCAAGGTGCGTAATACCGGCACCTGCTCATATTCACGGCGCACATCAAGATCTTCGATAACGCCATGAATGGCACTATCAAAACTGTGCCGTGTCCCCGCTCCCGGCTCTCTCAGCACCCACTGGGCTTGCTCCAGCTGCGCAAGGCTTACCTGATCGCGCTTTGCATAAGGATGATGCTTGGCCGCCACCACCACCAAATGGTCATGGCACCACACTTGTTGCTTCAATCGGCTATCGTCACAACGCCCTTCAATGATCCCCAAGTCGTGCTGATAGCGGCGCACACTATCAATCACCTTCTGGGTATTTTTCACCGTAAAGTCGATTCTCAGCTCAGGAAAGTCACTATCAATAATACTGATAAGGTCTGGAATCAGGTGCTCTGCCGCAGTCTGACTGGCAATTAAGGCAATATCACCACTAATAATGTGCTGTCCATCAAACCCTGCTTCAATTTGTTGCGCATCAAACAGCAGTTGTCGTGCTTTAGGTCGCAGCCATGCTCCCCAATAGGTTAACTGCATTTGCTTGCCTTGGCGCTCAAAGAGAGGCCTACCGAGTAGCTTTTCGAGCTGTGAAAGCGCCATGCTAGTCGCCGACTGAGTTAACGCTAAATGATCGGCAGCACGGCTCACACTGCCCATCGCAGCAATCGCCTCAAACACGGCAAGCTGCTTAAGTGAGTAGCGCATTCTCTCTCCTTCACTGTCTGATTTTGATGACATCAGACTATCAATTTTTGTGATTATTACCCTAAGAAATATCAATTTTACTCCTGATAACCACAGGAATAGGCTGGATTTATTCACATTCAGTCTAAAAAGGAGTACAACCAGTATGTTTTTTTGTCTTCAAGGTCGGGCATGCATCGCCAAAAGAGGAGGCAGCCGATGGTAACCCCCATTCACACTGACGGCCCCGCTGCACTGCTGGTGCAAGCCGAACAATACGCTGAGAGCAAGTCGCGCAAATCGACCCGTATGGCCGTCGGGCTGGCGATGATGGCAGGCCTGTTTATCGGGTTGGCTTTCGTGTTTTACCTCACGGTCACCACAGGCAGTCATGCCGGCTGGGGGCTAACCCGACTGATGGGCGGACTGGCCTTTAGCATGGGATTGATCCTCGTGGTGCTCGGCGGGGCCGAGCTATTTACCAGCACAGTGCTATCAATGCTCGCTCGCGCCAACGGTAAAATTAGTACGCGCAGCCTGCTTTATACCTGGGCAAGGGTGTATATCGGCAACTTATGTGGCGCACTCTTGTTAGTACTGATCGTGATGGCAGCGGGTCTGTATCAGCTTGATGATGGGCAATGGGGGCTCAACGCCCTACACGTTGCGCAGCACAAACTGCATCACAGCTGGCTGCAAGCGTTCTCCCTAGGCGTGCTCTGTAACTTGCTCGTTTGTTTAGCGATTTGGATGACATTTACCTCGCAAAACCCACTAACCAAAGCCGTGATGGTGATTTTACCTGTTGCCATGTTTGTCAGCACTGGTTTTGAGCACAGCGTCGCCAATATGTTCATGGTGCCATTGGGCATGAGCATCGCCACCTTCGCACCAGATAGCTTTTGGCAAGCAGTAGGTAGCTCCCCCGCAGCCTTTAGTGATGTCAACCTCATCCAGTTTATTAGCGCCAATTTAATCCCCGTCACCCTTGGCAATATCGTGGGTGGTGCCGGCCTTGTCGGCATGGGCTATTGGCTAATTATCAACCCAGAAAGAGAAAATAAAACCGCGCACATTTCTTCATTGACGCTACCGTCTGTGCCTTATTCTGAGAGACCTGTTATGACCCAAGAAACCTTAACCATTGAAAACCATATGCAATCGGCTCAGTGTGCCTTAAAAGCTCAGCAGTTTGTGGCTGACGCCATAGAGCAACTTAACCGCCATCAACTTCAAGGTGCCCCTGTGGTAGACAGCCAGAATCAACTGGTTGGCTTTTTCTCGGTGCAGGATGTCTTGGTGGATTTATGGTGGAATGACTATCAACCAGATATGGATGCGAAAGTTGAAGATCTGATGCGCACCGAGGCACAAACGGTTGAGGCAGACCAATCGGTGATTGAACTGGCACAGTACATGAGCATTGATAATCAAGTGCTCTACCCGGTCAGTGATGCGGGGATTGCCACTCGCTTTACCACCCAATCAGCGTTAGAGCGCGCCAAAACACAAACCTTATCGCGCCCCTATATTTATCCGGTGATGAAAGACGAGCGATTGGTGGGTGTGATCACGCGCGCCAATGTGGTTCGAGCGCTCGCGCCACTTTATGGTAACGCAATGGACATCCTGCCCACTGATGCCAAAGAAGGATTAGTCACCGCCTAACACAGGAATGGCCATTATCGATAACGCCGCCGGTCAATACTGGCGGCATTTTTTCATCTAGATTTCACCGTCACCGCTGCATTGACGCACACTAACGCTCGGGTGATAGATACTCTCGATCGTAAAAAGTGCGTAGCCAATGAGGGCGATACACCGCCATCACCGTCACCGCCATGCCATTTAATAGCGCCTCAGGGAACCACATCAGTAGCGCAATTTGCAGGTAGTTATGCACGATATCCTGCCAGCTGTGCCTATCGGCCAGCCAATACCACAACGAGGTCACGGAGAGCTGGAATACCATGGTGAGCGCCGCACCGATAAATGCAGCGATAAAGATGTAAATAAACAAATGCCGGGTTAAGTAGTGGTAACTGAGCGCGAAAATGCCATAACTAAAAGTGATAGGTAACACCGCCGTGGTCAATGCGGTCATGCCCACATCAGCAACAGGAACAAAACCAAACACCGCCATCAACGCCAGTGGCACAGTGGCAATCCAAATAGCAATGCGCCAACCGTGGCACAAGGCTAAAGTGGTCACGCCTAAAAAGTGGATATCCAGCCCTTCTTTAATCCCCGCCTGGAGCGCCCACAACGCAAACAACACCACCGCGGAGGAAAACGCCAAATGCTGATACCCGGTTTCTTGGCGCAGCTTAGAGAAAAACTCTGGTGGATAGGTCCGATAAAGCACCGCTGCCCACAATAACCAGCCGCCCCATTGCCAACCACTCACTTCGGCGAACTCAAACATATTTAATCCCTAGTCACTGACCTTTTCTACCTCTGACTGACACAACCACTAGCGGGTGATAAACGTGCTACGGACATAGCTCAGATCAAGATTTCACCCTCATAGAGCTGGTAGTCTCTATTTATTCCCTCATCAATTGATGAATGACTATTGTACCTTTGAGAGTTAAGAGGCCAACCGCGATGGATATGACCCCTGCACAACGTCTAATTTTATCTAATCAATACCAATTAATGTGCCACCTCGATCCCTCTAATAGCGAAAAGTATCGCCGCTTACAAACCATTATTGAGCGCGGTTACGGCTTGCAAATGGCGGAAGTGATCAGCCAGTTCGAGGCATTATGTGAAACCCAATGCCGTGAGATCATTGATATCATGGAAATGCACCATGCCATGCAAGCCTCTTACAACCTCCTGGACGATGCCAACCAAGCCGCCTTATCACCGCGCCGCGTTCAATTCTGGGGCTTCGATGCCGCCACTGAAGGTGCCTTAGTGCATTATGTCCGCTTTCTTGTTGATACGGAGGGGCTTTATCCACAATTCGACCAAGGCGAGCACCGCTTTAACAGCCAAATGCCCATGCTGGAAAAGTACCGTCGCATGCTGAACGTGTGGCGTGAGTGCCCGCGCCAGTTCCACTTAAGCTTAACCGAGATTGAGCAGATCCTCGCCGCCTAAACCAAAGCAAGCGACCCTCTCCATTGCCAGCCGCCCACGAGGCGGCTGTTTAATTTGCTCGCGCCGCGCTTGTCGAACGCCTCGCAAGCCCGTACCCTTAAGCCCATTCACGCTAACACACCGAACAACCATGATTTATCGATGCCCGCTGTGCCAACAGCCCCTACAAGCCAGGTCACGTGGCGCCTATTGCGCTAATAATCACCAATTTGACCGCGCCAAAGAAGGCTACCTCAATCTGCTTCCGGTACAATTTAAGCGCTCTAAAGATCCGGGCGATAACAAGGCCATGACCCAAGCGCGTCGGGCGTTTTTAAATGCCGGCCATTACGCCCCCATGCGCCAAGCGATGATTGACGCCCTCACCCAAGCGCTCGATGGCGAGCACAAAACCATCTTAGATGTTGGCTGTGGCGAAGGTTACTACACCCACGCGATTGCCGATCAAACCGCAGCGCAACAATGGTCTGTACACGGATTAGATATTGCCAAAGTGGCGGTGCGTTATGCGGCTAAATGGTATCCACAGTGTCAGTTCTCGGTCGCCTCTTCCCAACGCCTGCCGTTTGCCGATAACAGCCTTGATGGTGTGGTACGCATTTATGCGCCCTGTAATGGTGAAGAGTTAGATCGCGTGATTAAGCCAGGTGGCGTGGTGGTGACGGTAACGCCAGGTCCACGTCATCTATTTCAGCTAAAAGCCGGTATCTATCAAGAGGTGCGCTTACACGAAACGCCACCGGAGTCATTACCAGGCTTTCAGATAGAAAGTGAGCACTCACTGCATTACCCGATGACATTGGCAGGCGAGCAAGCCCTCACGCTGCTGCAGATGACGCCCTTTGCTTGGCGTGCCTCAGATGAGTGGCGTAACACCTTAGCCAACAGCGAGGCCTTTGAGTGCGAAGCAGACTTCACCCTGCGCGTGTATCGCCATCACACTGCGGAGCAATCATAGCCAAGGAGACATCCCATGAAACAAGGTCGCGTATCGGTTCGTATCGTCACTGCCTGGCTCGCCGCAGCCTGCATCGCACTCACCAGCTCGGCGCTCCATGCGAAAACCGATGCGCTTGCCACCTTGTTTGACTATCAAGTGACCCGCGCAGAGGGTGAGTCATTAAGCCTAACCCAAGTGGCCGCTCAAGTGGCGGATGCCGATGTGGTGCTGATTGGCGAGTGGCACGGCCATCCTGGCGTGCACCGCTTTCAAACTGAGCTACTCAGTCAGCTCGCCTCAGAACACCCTGTGGCCCTGTCGATGGAGCAATTCAGTCGCGATGCACAACCCGTCCTTGACCAATATCTTGCCGGCGAGATCGGCGAAGACACGTTAAAGCGGCAAGCCAATGCCTGGGATAACTATGATGGCAGTTACCGCCCCTTGATTGAACTAGCCAAGCAACGCCAAATCGAGGTGATTGCTGCCAACGCCCCCAAGCGGCTGGTGCGCTGTATGGGTAAACAAGGGTTGTCGTACCTCGACAGCCTTTCCGAGCAACAGCGTGGCTGGTTTGCGGACACCATCGATACCCAAGGTTCACCGTATAAGCGCAAGTTTAAGGCCAATATGCACCATGGCAGCGCCAGCCAAACCGAGGCCCAATATGCCGCCCAGCTTGCGTGGGATGCCACGATGGCCGAAAGCATCGTCGAGTATCATGCTGCCCACCCTGACAGCCAAATTGTGCATATCGCGGGACGCTTTCATATCGCTGAAGGCTTGGGAACCGCCGCGCAAATTCACGCCCGCGACCCTGAACTGCGCCTCGCACTGATCACTGCGGTGAGCGACCATACCCAGCTTAGCGACAACGCACCCGACTTGCGCTTACACGTGCAGCCCATGCCTCAGCGTTGGCTGTCGATGGACGAAATGCGTCAAGCGGTGAGCCAAATGAAAGGGCAAGGTGCCGCCCAGTGCAAGCGCGCCACAAAGAGCTAAGCGCTCACGCTTTCTCACATACAAAAACGCCGACCAGTCGGTCGGCGTTTTTGTTATCATTTCTTCTCGTTAGCTCTTTGATAGTCGATGGCCGATATCTGCGCGATAGCGACGACTCCGCGTGTCTGTTAGAACCAGCGCTCCAAGGCGGCGCGATCAACTTTAAACGCGCGGCTTAACGCATGCGCGAGCTCTTTGTATTTTGGCTGGCTTTTAATCGGCTGCATCGCATGGCCTTCACTGGTAATTTTTTGATGTAGCTCGCGATACCAACCTGCTAGCGCCGGCGGCAGAGGCGTATCACGACGCTTACCCAACCACCACAATCCTTGCACCGGCAAGCTCAACGCGAACAGGGCCACAATGACCGCTTGCGGTAGCCCTTGCACATTATTGGCCGACATCTGCAGCAATACACTGATTGCCGCCACTGCAGGCATGACTTTAATCGCGAAACGAGTCATGGTGATAACCCGGTTTTCGGGAAAGACCGGTGCCAACTCCTTTCTCATTGGCCATTCCTGCATGTACTTCTGACCATCTTGCAGGCAGCGCCAGATTGACTTATTCGTTGTCATACCTACCTCACTTACTCAGTGTGACTCGACTCGCTATCACTCAACTTTTACAATAAAAATTAAACAAACTGTTTAAAAACTTTCAAAATTAACCAGTATTGCTCAAAAAATTTTTGTTATCTGTATCAAGTCCCGCTATCCTTAGCGCACTTTATCATTGTTGCTCGGATTCGATTGTCTCGCAACCTAATCTGGTTGTACTCGACGGAGCGTTCATTTATCCAGGACGGATAAAGATGGTTCTTTCCCCGCGACAACGCATGAGATAATTCTTTTTTTAAAAAGGTAGTGTCTCTGTTTGTCCACTATCCTTTTTGTTCAATACACTCTGTCTTACGAAACATAGGTAGTCATACATGTCCAAGCTGGTTCTCGTACTCAATTGCGGAAGCTCCTCTTTGAAGTTCGCCATTGTCGACGCTCAATCAGGCGATGAGCATCTTACCGGTCTAGCCGAATGCCTTCACCTTCCAGAAGCCCGCATCAAGTGGAAGATGGACGGTAAGCATGAAGCCCAACTCGGCGAAGGTGCCGCACACAATGAAGCCCTTAATTTCATTGTCGATACCATTCTTGCCTCAAAGCCTGAGCTTGCCGAGAACCTAGGTGCCATTGGCCACCGCGTTGTTCACGGTGGTGAGCACTTTACCCAGTCAGCATTAATTACGGACGATGTACTGAAAGGGATCCACGATGCAGCCAGCTTTGCACCGCTGCACAACCCTGCCCATATCGTAGGTATCGAAGCGGCGAAAAAAGCCTTCCCTGCGCTGAAAAACGTGGCGGTATTCGATACGGCATACCATCAAACGATGCCAGAAGAAGCCTACCTATATGCACTGCCTTATAACCTTTATAAAGAGCACGGCATCCGTCGCTATGGCATGCACGGTACGTCACACTACTTTATCGCTAACGCCGCGGCAGAGCAGCTTGGCAAGCCAGTAGAAGAAGTGAACATCATTAACTGCCACCTCGGTAACGGCGCGTCAGTTTGTGCGATTAAAAACGGTAAATCCGTCGACACTTCAATGGGTATGACCCCATTGGAAGGTCTGGTCATGGGCACCCGCTCTGGTGATTTAGATCCTGCAATTATCTTCCACCTGCACGATGCACTGGGTTACAGCGTTGAGCAAATCAACACCATGCTGACCAAAGAGTCTGGCCTGCAAGGCTTGACCGAAGTGACCTCTGACTGCCGCTTTGTCGAAGACAACTACGGTGAGAAAGAAGAAGCCACGCGTGCAATGAACGTGTTCTGTCACCGTCTTGCCAAATACGTAGCAAGCTACACCGCGACCCTAGACGGCCGTCTTGATGCGATTGTCTTCACCGGCGGTATCGGTGAGAACTCAGGTCCAATCCGCGAGCTCGTGCTTGAGCGCTTGTCGCTACTGGGTGTTGATGTCGACAAAGAGCGCAACCTGAAAGCGCGCTTTGGTGGCGAAGGCGTGATCACCACAGACCAAAGCCGTGTGCCAGCCATGGTGATTTCAACCAACGAAGAGTTGGTCATTGCGCAAGATACTGCGCGCCTAACTGGCCTGTAAGACCATTCCCAACGGCTGATTCCACTCAGCCGTTTTTATATTTGTGCCGGCCTGTCCGGCACGCCAATCAGATAGTAAGAGGAAGTCAACGTGTCCCGTACTATTATGCTAATTCCAATCGGCTCCGGCGTCGGTCTGACCAGTATCAGCCTCGGCGTAATGCGAGCGATGGAGCGTAAAGGCGTTCGCGTCTCATTTTTTAAACCCATTGCCCAGCCACATCACGGTAGCGACACCGATGTGACAGACCTGACGACAGAAATCATTCACGCCAACAGTGACATGAAAGTCGCCGAGTCGATGTCCATGAACCAGGCCGAAGATCTGCTGCGCTCCGATCAAGAAGACGTGCTGCTTGAAGAAGTGCTTGCACGCTTCACACGCGCCACCCAAAACACCGAAGTGGCGCTGGTTGAAGGCTTGGTCACCACGCGTAACCATCCGTTTGCCAACCAAATCAACTACGAGATCGCTAAGACGCTGGATGCAGAGATTGTCTTTGTCACCACACCAGGTACCGACAACCCTGCGCAGCTAAAAGAGCGTATCGAGTTTGCGTGCACCAACTTTGGTGGCAGCAAAAACGGCAATATCTCTGGCGTGATCATCAACAAGCTCAATGCGCCTGTGGATGATGCTGGCCGCACCCGCCCTGATCTGTCAGAAATCTTTGACGATGCAGACGGCGCGCGTCCAACTAACGTTGAAGTGATGCAGATCTTCAACTCGAGCCCAATCCGTGTACTGGGTTGTGTGCCGTGGAAAATCGACTTAATTGCCACCCGTGCCAGCGATATGGCCAAGCACTTGAATGCCACCATCATCAACGAAGGTGAAATTCACTCACGCCGTATCAAGAGCATTACTTTCTGCGCTCGCTCTATTCCTAACATGGTTGAGCACTTCCGTCCTGGCTCACTGCTGGTGACCTCGGCAGACCGTCCAGACGTGATTGTCGCGGCCTGCTTGGCAGCAATGAACGGCGTGGAAATCGGTGCACTGCTGCTAACCGGTGGTTATTCGATCCCTGATCAGCTCAAAGCACTGTGTGATCGTGCCTTTGAAACGGGCCTACCAGTGTTCACCACCGCAGGTAACACCTGGCAAACCTCACTCAACCTGCAAAGCTTCAGCCTCGAAGTCCCGGCTGACGACAAAGAGCGTGTTGAGTTTGTGAACGACCACGTAGCCAGCCACATTGATGGTAACTGGATTGAGTCACTAAGCTCTGGCTCTAACCGTGAGCGTCGCCTCAGCCCACCGGCCTTCCGTTATCAGCTCACCGAGTTTGCACGTAAAGCCGCCAAGCGTATTGTGCTGCCAGAAGGTGACGAGCCACGCACCATCAAGGCCGCCGCTATCTGTGCGGAGCGTAAAATTGCTGAGTGTGTGCTTTTGGGTAACCCAGAAGAAATCAAACGTGTTGCTGATCAACAGGGCGTAACCCTGGGCGCAGGCGTTGAAATCATCGATCCAGTGAAAGCGCGTGACAAATATGTCGCCCGCTTGGTTGAGCTGCGTAAGAGCAAAGGCATCACCGAAGTGATTGCGCAAGAGCACCTGGAAGACACAGTGGTACTGGGTACCATGATGCTAGAAGCCAACGAAGTGGACGGTCTGGTTTCTGGTGCCGTGCACACCACGGCTAACACCATTCGCCCACCGCTGCAGATCATCAAGACAGCGCCGAACGCCTCTTTGGTGTCGTCGGTCTTCTTCATGCTGCTGCCTGAGCAAGTGCTAGTTTACGGTGACTGTGCGATCAACCCGGATCCAAACGCGGAACAACTGGCTGAAATTGCAATTCAATCAGCCGACTCTGCCGCAGCATTCGGTATTGAGCCGCGCGTGGCGATGATCTCTTACTCGACCGGTAGCTCAGGCAAAGGGGCTGACGTGGATAAAGTTCGCGAAGCGACTCGTCTTGCCAAAGAGAAGCGCCCTGATCTCGTGATTGATGGCCCACTGCAGTACGACGCGGCCATCATGGAAAACGTGGCTAAGTCGAAAGCAC
Source organism: Salinivibrio kushneri (assembly GCF_027286325.1). Taxonomy (NCBI): domain Bacteria; kingdom Pseudomonadati; phylum Pseudomonadota; class Gammaproteobacteria; order Vibrionales; family Vibrionaceae; genus Salinivibrio; species Salinivibrio kushneri. The sequence continues at coordinate 812,978 of NZ_CP114588.1, read as the reverse complement.
CGGATTCACCGGTTGCCGGTAAAGCGACCGTGTTCGTCTTCCCAGACTTGAACACAGGTAACACCACCTACAAAGCGGTACAACGTTCTGCTGAGCTGGTGTCTATCGGTCCAATGCTGCAAGGCATGCGCAAGCCAGTGAACGACTTGTCGCGTGGCGCACTGGTAGACGACATTGTTTACACAGTGGCCCTGACAGCTATCCAAGCGAAACAAGCTGAAGACAACGGCCAAGTGTAATTTGCACCACGCCCTGTCGGATAAAACAAAAGCCAGCACCTGTTGCTGGCTTTTTTGCGTTTGCGTTCACAACGTGACATGCAAACGCGATCTAGCATGGCGTATCCATTCTGGTTTTGGAGTCGAAGATGGCTAACGAATTCGATCCCGTCACACTACGGCATACCCTGCACCAAACCCCTGAGCTTTCTAATCACGAAGCCCTCACCGCCCGCACCATCGCCGCCCAATTGCGGCAATTTGGCTTTCACCCTGCCACTGATATCGGCGGTCACGGGCTCCTGGTTACCATTCAAGGCGCGGCACCAGGGCCCACCACCTTGCTACGTGCCGACTTCGATGCGCTGCCGATTGAAGAGCGTGGATCACAGGCATACTGCTCCCAGCACCTAGGCGTGATGCATGCCTGTGGCCACGATGGTCATACCGCGGCGTTGCTGGCCGTCGCCGCCGAGCTTAGCCACATTCCGCCCGCTCGTGGCACTGTGCTGCTCGCCTTTCAGCCTGCCGAAGAAACCGGTGAAGGCGCAGCGCGTATGTGCGAGTCCCCCGAGATTGCCAACGTGCAGATTGATAACGTCTACGCCTTTCACAATCTCCCCAGCTTTAATCAGCATCAAATCGTGGTGCGCCCCGGCACCTTTGCCTGCGCATCAACCGGGGTCGCTATTGAGCTGTACGGAAAAACTTCTCATGCCGCCTACCCAGAGCGTGGGATCAGCCCCGCCAGTGCGATGACAGGCGTGATGCATACCCTGACACAACTACCCGACGCCTACCCAGACGCCAACAGCCTCGTCACCTTGGTTCACGCTCAGTTAGGAGAGCCCGCCTACGGCGTCGCGCCCGGCCAGGCGACCGTGATGGCTACCTTGCGCAGTGATGACAACGCCTGCTTTCACGCCATGAAGGCCGACTTAGTCGACAAAGTGAACACGCTGGCGGCTCGGGCAGGATTAACTGTCAATGTTAGCTGGCATGAACCCTTTATCGCGGCCGAGAACAGCACACACCATACGCAGCATGTGGTCAATGCCGCGCAGTCGTTAGGGTTAGCGGTTCACAGGCTCACCGAGCCCATGCGCTGGTCGGAAGATGTGGCCGAATTTCTTGCTCGCTGGCCAGGGGCGTTATTTGGCATTGGCAGTGGTGAGCATCATCCACAGCTACATAACCCCGATTATGATTTTCCCGATGCGATTCTCCCCACCGCCAAAGCGATCTTTACCGCTTTGGTCGCTGAGCATCACGGGCGTGGCACGGATTAATCACGTCCTATCCCAGCGCCAGCCAAACGCCAACGCCCACCATCAAGGTGCCGGCGACACGGTTGAGCAGTTGCACGTTGCCGCGTTGCTGCAAAAATCGACGCAACGTGCGACCACCGCTGGCGTAAAGCATCAAGCAGCTAAACTCAGTGAGCAAAATAATCAACACCAGCACACTTAACTGGCTAGGCAGCGCCAATTTAGGATTAATAAATGGCGGCAACAGAGAAATCATAAACGCCCAGCCTTTGGGGTTGGCAATCGCGGTGACAAACCCTTGGGTCGCCAAGGACCACGCTGATGCCTCACTGGGGCTGGAATCATCCTCTGCGGGAATCGCCATTTTCCCGCGAGATCGCCACATTTGTACCCCAAGAAACGCCAGATAAGCACCACCGACGTATTTAAACACCTGAAAGATTGACGGATAGTTAAGCATCATGGCCGCCACCCCAATCACCGAGGCAATCGCTACTAGCCCCACACCAATTAACTCGCCCCACATCATATGCAGGCTACGCTTAACCCCGATGGTCATTCCCAACGTCATCGAGAGGGTCATACACATCCCAGGGGTCACGGACACCAGGAAAAAGGTCGGGATAAACAAGGAAAGCATGGTGGTATCAATCAAAGCAGTTGGCATAAAGCGTAATCAGAACAAAGTACTACAGGGGCTTCTAGTAAACGCCCTTTATCGTTTGAGATCAAGCTGACTGTTGAGTTTATAACCAAGCGATTGGACTTATTGCCATTTAGACGTCCAGAAGTAAAAATATCCATTGACTTAATTTTGACTAACTCATAGCATCAATAACCAGAGCGACAGCAAGAATGTGGCACAAGCCGCTGAGTGAGTCTGCTGTGATCAAATTAATCGCCAAGGACATGTGATGATTGAGATAACCAACCTCAACAAGGTATTCGAACTCGGGGAACGCCGAATTCATGCCCTTAATGACATCAACTTATTTATTCCCAAGGGGAAAGTATTTGGTGTGATCGGTGCCTCCGGCGCAGGGAAAAGTACCCTAATCCGGATGGTTAACCTGCTCGAGCGCCCAACCAGCGGCTCAGTCAAAGTGGGTGGCACTAACCTCACTGCGCTACCCAACCGCCAGTTGACCCAAGCGCGCCGTAAAATCGGGATGATTTTCCAACACTTTAATCTGCTTTCGTCACGCACCGTGTTCGACAATATCGCCCTGCCGCTTGAGCTAAGTGGCTCGAGCCGCGATGAGATTGAAACCCGCGTGAGCGAACTGCTCGATCTGGTTGGCTTGGCCGATAAGCGTGATGTGTATCCTGCCAGCCTCAGTGGCGGACAAAAACAACGTGTCGCCATTGCCCGTGCATTGGCGCCAAGCCCCAACGTTCTACTTTGTGATGAAGCCACCAGCGCACTGGATCCGGCCACCACCCAATCGATTTTGTCGCTGCTGCAAACCATCAACCAAAAGCTCAACCTCACCATTTTGCTGATCACCCACGAAATGGACGTGGTCAAACGTATCTGTGACGACGTCGCTATTATTGGCGATGGCGAACTGGTCGAGTCCGGCCCGGTGGGCGAGATTTTTGCGCACCCCAAATCCGACTTGGCGAAACAATTTATTCGCTCAACCCTCGACTTGTCAGTGCCGCATGATTTTGCCCAGCGCTTACAAAAAGAATACTTTAAAGGCAGCTACCCCTTGGTGCGCCTCGAATTTACCGGTGCAACGGTCGATGACCCATTAATCAGCCAGATCTCGCGTCTGTTTGATATCGACATCAGCATTTTAAGCTCAGATATCGACTACGCCGGCGGCGTGAAATTCGGCCTACTGCTTGCAGAAATCATGGGGCCAAAAGAGGCGGTTGAAAACGCCATCACTTACCTCAACAAGCACCATGTCAACACGGAGGTACTTGGCTATGTTGATTGATCAATTCACCCACTGGGTCAATGAAAACAGCGCCCTTATCAACTTGCTGCTCGAAGCCACTGGCCAAACCCTGTATATGGTATTTGCCTCCGGCATCATGGGGTTTGTGATTGGTATCCCACTAGGCGTGCTACTGCATGTGACCAAACCCGGTGGTTTGCTGGGTCAACCACAAGTTAACCAGGTGCTTGGCGCAATCGTGAACATTGGTCGCTCCATCCCCTTTATTATCTTGCTGGTGGCGATTATTCCGTTTACCCGCATGGTGGTTGGCACCTCAATCGGCACCGCGGCGGCGATTGTGCCACTTACCGTCGGCGCGATTCCATTTATTGCCCGCTTGGTTGAGGGGGCGTTACTGGAACTACCGGCAGGGCTAGAAGAAGCGGCCAAAGCGATGGGCGCGAACCCGCTCCAAATTATTTGTAAAGTGCTGATACCGGAAGCACTGCCGGGCATCATCAATGGCGCCACCATTACCTTGGTCACCTTGGTGAGCTACTCAGCCATGGCCGGTGCCGTCGGCGGTGGTGGCCTTGGGGATGTGGGCATCCGCTATGGCTATCAACGCTTTGATACCACCGTCATGCTGATCACCGTTGTGATGCTGGTGGTCTTAGTACAAGCGATTCAATCTTTTGGTGATTACTTGGTGCGACGCGCCGATCACCGCTAAATCAAACACAATAATGACGAATATGTTCCAAACAGGGAGACAGACAATGAAAACCACTATTAAAACGCTACTCGCCACCCTTGGCCTTGCCTCAACTTTGGTGCTGACTGGCTGCGGCGAAAAAGAACAAGCCGCAACCGATAATAACAGCATCACCGTGGGCGTGATGGCCGGCGAAGAGGCACAAGTGGCTGAACATGCGGTGAAAGAAGCGAAAAAGCTCGGTCTTGATGTAGAGCTAGTGACCTTTACCGATTACGTCTCGCCAAACGCGGCACTGGACGATGGTTCGGTCGACGTGAACGCTTTCCAGCATAAACCGTACTTGGACGCACAAATCAAAGACCGTGGTTATGAGTTCGCGATTGCCGGCAACACCTTTGTGTATCCGATTGCAGCGTATTCTTACAAGCTAGATAGCGTCGAGGATCTACCAGAAGGCGGTAAAATTGCGGTGCCAAACAACCCATCGAACCTGGGCCGTTCACTGGTATTGCTTGAGCAGCAAGGCATCATCAAGCTCAAAGAAGGTGCAGGCATCAACGCTACCAAACTGGATATCGTTGAGAATCCGAAAAATGTGGAAATCATCGAGCTAGAAACCCCACAACTGCCTCGCTCATTGGAAGATGTGGACTTGGCTATCATCAACAACACCTTTGCCGCCGGCGTGGGCCTGACGCCAAACAAAGACGGCATCTTTGTTGAAGACAAAGAGTCACCCTACGTGAACCTGATTGTGGCGCGCAAAGACAACGTCGACGCAGAAAACGTCAAAACCTTTGTTAAAGCCTACCAAACTGATGCGGTTTACAACGCCGCGATGGAAATCTTTGACGGCGCCGTGGTAAAAGGCTGGTAAGCCGCTAAGCACAACACATTGAAATATGATTAAGCCCGCACTGAAAAGTGCGGGCTTTTTGATGCAGAGAACAACACAACTGACACTTAGGTCTGATTATTGGGTTGACGATAAAACGCTTTTCTCCACTGATTAGGCGTCACTTCATAGCGCGCTTTAAACTTTTCTCTGAACATAAGCACCGAGCTAAAGCCTGTTTTTTCGACAACCTGCTCGATAGATAAGTCCGTAGATTCAAGCAAATCTTGAGCGACATTCAGTCGCTCGGTGGTCAACCACTCTCCAAATGACATTCCTGTCGCCCGGCTAAATTTTCTGGTAAACGTGCGGCGGGTCATCATCACAGACTCAGCGAGCACATCCAATGAGTGCTTTTGACTGAGGTTACGTCTGATGTTCTCCATTAACGCATTGATACGAGAATCGGATGACGTCACCGGTATGGGTTGGTCGATAAACTGAGCTTGTCCACCATCACGATATGGCGGCACGACCATTCTTCTTGCCACTCGGTTTGCAATGGTACTGCTGTAGAGCTTGCGGAAAATATAGAGACAACAGTCAATCCCGGCAGCCGTACCTGCTGAAGTGATCACGCGATTATCCTCAACATACAAGGCATTCGTATCCAGTAAAACACACGGAAACCGTTGGCTAAAGTCTTGTTCTAGTTCCCAATGTGTCGACGCTCGCCTTCCTACCAGCAAGTCCGCATAGGCAAGCACATAGCTGCCAAGACATAAACCAACAACGAATGCGCCTCGGGCATGAGCACGTTGAAGCGCAGCAAGCAGTGCTTCATTGGGACGTTCATCAATGGTTCGCCAATAGGGAATGACGATGATGTCGCTGTGCGCTAGCGCATCCAGCTGATGCTCAGTATGAATTTCCATACCAATATCGGAAAGAATGGGACCAGGTTCTCCTGCGACTAACTTGAGGTCAAAAAAAGCCTCACTCAACGTGCTAGGCCCAAACACAATACTCGGGACTGAAATATGAAATGGGCTAAAGTGATTAAAAACGACAATAGCCACCGAGGGGAGTTTGTTACTGTCTGTGGGATACATAGGCCATTTCCATCGTTAAAACACAGAGTAATGAAGACGCACTACTCTGTGTTGCTCACCAGCACGGCATCTTATGATGCTTTATTGACTCACCCTAAAGGGTCACTGTCTCACCATCTTCTGGCACAAACACACACTCATGGATCATGTTTGCTTTTGCATAAGCGCGCATTTCTTGCGTTGTTACCAACGCATGATTCACTGCTCCCATATGTGTGGCGACAATTTTAGCTTCAGGAAGCACTTGATGTGTTTTGAGCACATCTTCCTTACCCATGATAATAGGGCCGAAACCAAGGACATGTGCCCAACCTGTGTTGAGAATAACCACACCTGGCTGTTGTTTTATCATGGTTTGTTCAACACTTGGGATCCAGATCGTATCACCAACCAAATACAGCTTTTCCTCCGTCGCGTGCGAGAAGATAACCCCCGTCACTTCACCTAGTCTGTCCGCCATTTGTTCATTTTGAAAAGCAGCATCAGAGCCGTGTTGGCATACCGTGCGGATAAATGAAATACCATGATAATCAACCTCTTCAGAAAAGATCTGCACATTGGTAAACCCTTGAGAGCGTAAAATGGCCTCATCCCCCTCATGTTGCACAAAAATCGTTTTATCTTTGGGGATTATGTTCACGGCAGCCTCATCCCAGTGATCTGGGTGCGTATGAGTTAATAACACCGCGTCCACATCAATAATACTTTCAATCGGTAAAGGTAATTCAACGGTGGGGTTCGATAGGTGCGAATTGGCTGTGCCTTCAAAGCCGGGGTACGCCCCCTTCGGGGCTAACATCGGGTCAATGAGGAATTTTTTACCCGCATATTCAATTATTTGTGTTGCATTACGAATTTGTGTGATTTTCATGATTGCGCTCCAGTGTCACTATGCTTTGCGTTAGTGACGAAATAATAAGCACTAAACCACACGCTCAAAAGTGGCTAAAAGGACATATAAGGATAGTATCGGGACAAATACGGTCCCCCTTAACTTGACCCCCACACCGGCGGCCAGTCATCATACCCTCCCTATTTTTACGCTTGGTGTGCGGTCATGCGTCTTGAATACACAGGCCCGATGCCAGAATGTATCGGCTTTCTTTTACTGCCCCGCTTCTCGATGATGGCCTTTTTCTCTGCCGTCGAGCCACTGCGTATTGCCAACCAAATCAGTGGCAAGCCGCTATTTGATTGGCAAATGATCAGTGAGGATGGCAAACCGGTGAAGGCGTCTAACGGCATGTCATTGCTGGCCGACAAAGCCATTGATGCGGTGCATGACCTGCCCTCACTGGCCGTGTGTAGCGGCTTTGATCCTGAAGCCTATTTAAGCCGCCCCTTAATGCGCTGGCTGCACCGTCTTGATGCGGCAGGCTGTGCACTCGGTGGGCTCGATACCGGCTGCTTTTTGCTTGCCGCTGCCGACTTGCTCAAGGGTGAGCGAGTCACCTTACATTGGGAAAGCCTGCCCTCGTTTCAAGAGCGCTTTCCGGAGGTGAAAACCTCAGATGAGCTATTTGAGCTGGGACAACGGCGTTTTTCATGCGCAGGGGGCGCAGCGGCGATGGACATGGCGCTGGATGTGATTGCGCGTCGCCATGGCACCCAGTTAGCGATCGATGTCTCTGAGCAGCTAGTGCACGAGCGCATTCGTACTCGACGTGATCAACAGCGAATGACACTCGCCCGCCGTTTAGGCACCCATCGCCGACGTCTGGTCGAAGCGGTGGATGTGATGGAACGCCATATAGAATCCCCGCTGCCTTTATCGGAGGTGGCTCAGCGCAGTGGTATCTCGCTTCGCCATCTGCAACGGCTTTTTGACAGCGAGCTGAACCAGTCACCACGAAGCTGGTATTTGGGATTGCGGCTAGAGCGTGCCCATTATTTGCTAAAAGAAACCGATCTTGATGTGTTATCGGTGGGATTGGCGTGTGGCTTTAGCTCAAGCTCGAGTTTTTCCCGCGCGTTTCGCACCCACTACGGTGTGTCACCGCGCCAGACGCGCAAAGCCCAAAGCCAGTAAAAGAAGAAAGGCAAGATAGATACAAAAGCCGCTCACCCCACTACCTTGATCGGTAACGGAGTGAGCGGATATCGCGTTCAAAGCGTCACAAGGCGACGCCCTAAGCCACTCTTTTTGGGCAGCCCGCTACTTTTTGGCGAATCGCTATTTTTTCGCCGCCACTAGCGAGCGGCGCGATTCACCAAACAGTGAGATCAGCACCCCGGCAGTCATCACTAGGATCACCACGCTCAGTGGCAAGGCTGCCGCGATCAACGCCGTCTGTAGCGCCTTAAGGCCGCCGGCCATTAGCAGCGTCGCCGCCACCAAGCCAATTACCACGCCCCAGATAATACGGAAACGCCGCGGCGGCTCCTCGTCACCCAGAGATAAGATGGTTGTCAGCACCAAGGTGCCCGAGTCCGACGAGGTCACAAACCAGCTCATCAGCAAGAACACCATCAGAGCCGAGAGTATCCAGCCGAACGTCCCGGTACCGACAATGCCATCAGCTGCCGCAAATAAGGCCGCTGGCAGCTCCCAAGCATTAACCAAGTCGATAATGCCGGCACTGCCCACACCACCACTGGCATACAGCTCTTGATAGATAGCATTGCCGCCAAAAATCACCAACCAAACAAAGATCAGTAAGGTAGGCACAAACAATACCCCCAACACGAACTCACGCAAGGTGCGCCCTTTGGAAATACGCGCAATAAACAACCCTACAAACGGCGCCCAGGCAAGCCACCAGCCCCAATAGAAAATAGTCCAAGCCTGCTGCCAATCTACCGTACCCGGCTCATCGGCAAACCACAGCCCCATCGGGATAAAGTTAATCGCATAGTCGAGTAAGGTCTCGCCAAACGCGCCGAACAGCCACAGTGTGGGGCCGCCAATTAAAAAGACGCCAACCACAAACACCGACACCCAAATATTCATCTGCGAGATAATACGGATCCCGCGGCGCACACCAGAGACCGCCGAGACAATCGAGATAAACGAAATTACCGCAATCAACACCAGTTGGGTCGATAAGCCAGAGGCGATACCCATCAAGCGCTCCAGCCCCACGGCCATTTGACTCACGCCAAGCCCGAGTGAAGTCGCCACGCCAAACACGCAACCCAGCACCCCGAGGATGTCAAACAGATGGCCCCAGGCGCCGAAAATACGATCACCGATAAAAGGATAAAGCGCCGAGCGCAGGGCCAAAGGGAGTTGCTTACGGTAGGCAAAATACGCCAGCGACATACCGACAATCACATAGATGGCCCAGCCATGCAGCCCCCAGTGGAACACGGTGACCCGCAGCGCATCGATCGCGCGCTCATAGCCAATGGCCGCCGCGCCCGCCATATCGGCGTGGGGATTGTTGGGGTAACCAAATCCACCGGTGTTATCGAGATAAAAGATGGGTTCGGCCACCCCAAAAAACAGGATGCCAATACCAATGCCGGCAGAAAACAGCATCGAGAACCAGGAGAAGTTACTAAACTCCGGGCGACTGTCATCAGGGCCGAGGCGCACGTTGCCATACTTGCTGAAAACGATAAAACCGCACACGGTCAATAGCAGCATCACGGTGACCAGGTAGTAGCCACTAAAGGTACTTTCAATCCAGGTGCGCGTGGTGCCAAACAAGACACTGGCCGTCTCGGATTGAAATCCTGTGAACAATACAAACGCCAGTACCAATACGGCTGAACAAATGGTCATGCCGCGGTGCATGCCTTGGAAGAAGCCACCTTGCGCAAGCTCGGTGACCATATAATCGGTCGAGGTAGCAGCCTGCTGGCTGTCACCGCGTTGGGGTGAGTTTGGGGGTGTTGAAGTAGCGATAATGATTCCTCCTTGAGCCGGAAGTCGGGCCGGCGATCCCGTAATCCGCCCAGGCTCTGCTGGGCGGGACCTCATGATGGCTCACCATCTCGGTGACGACGCGCTCACTGCCTACTGGGTAGGCCGATGCGACGCCCAGCAAGCTGGGGCCACTCATTGTCGGATGCGGCAGGCAGCCGCTCAATCAAGCTGGCGACAGCATCCGGAAACGGCGCGGGGCGACCGGTTTGCGTATCGATGCCCATCAGCATCTGCTCGCTGGTGGCCAGCACCTCACCTTGGCTATCACACATTTGCATAAACACGTGCAGGCGCTTTTGATCCCGCGCTAACACAGTCACGTCGACCACCAAGGTCTGGCCTTGATGCGCCTCACGTCGATAACACAAATGGGTTTCTAGGGTATAAATGGTATAGCCATGCTGGGTGCGGCCGGCGTCATCCAAGCCAATGGTGGCCATTAGCGCATCGACACCCAGCGAGAACACGCGCGCATACTCGGCATCATTCATGTGCCCGTTATAATCGACCCATTCGGTCGCGACGTCTATCGTTAACAGTGCCATTAGATGCGCCCTTCCAAACCTTCAGCCTCTGGCCAGTACTTCTGCGCCAAGTCTAAAAGCTCGACCAAAAACGCATCACGGCGACGATCTAGCTCAGAGACGGGACGACCCGCGGCTTGGTGTTCACAGCCTTCGACCACTTTATCAATCAGCTCATCGGTGAGCTCTGGCGCTTCGAGTTTGGTCCACGGCAGTTTTAGCGCCGGGCCGAACTGCTCTAGCATATGGCGCATGCCCTGCTCGCCACCGGCCAAGTGGAAGGTTAAGAAGGTGCCCATCAGTGACCAGCGCAGACCACAGCCATAAACCACTGCCGCATCAATCTCTTCAGTCGTGGCCACCCCGTCGTTCACCAGGTGCAAGGCTTCACGCCATAGCGCTTCCATCAAGCGGTCAGCAATATGCCCCTCGATTTCGCGCTTAACCACCAAGGGACGCATTGCCAGCGCTTGGTAAAGTGCATGGGCGCAGTCAATATGATCCGATTGAGTGGCTTCGCCGCCGACTAGTTCGACTAGCGGCAGCAAGTACACCGGATTGAATGGATGCGCCACCATCACCCGCCCTGGGTGGTTATGGCAATCCGTCTGCAGCTCAGTGGGTTTAAAGCCAGAGGTCGATGAGCCAATAATCGCGCTTGGCGCCGCGGCAGCATCAATCGCCGCCAAGGTCTCACGCTTAATATCGATGCGCTCCGGCACATTCTCTTGGATCAGATCGGCCTCTTTCACCGCCTGCTCAAGGCTATCGACAAAGGTTAACCGGGCAGGATCTGCGCCGTCGGCGAGCCCGAGTTTTTCTAACGATGGCCAGGCATTGGCCACAAAGGCACGGGTGCGAGTGGGCGCTTGTGGGTCAGGGTCATAGGCAACCACGTCCCAACCTTGCGCCAAAGCACGCGCAATCCAGCCATTACCAATCACACCGGTGCCGATAACCGCTAACTGCTTGCTCATTGGTCACCTCCTTCAACCGGCTTGCCCGTCTTAGGGTCAACCAGTTTCAGCGCGGCGCGCGTTTGTGCGGGTGTCATAATGCGACCACCAAGGTTTTCAATAATGGTGCTCGCCTTTTCTACCAAGCCACCGTTGGTCGCCATTACCCCTTTTTCTAAATAGAGGTTATCTTCCAAGCCCACGCGCGCATGGCCACCCAGCAACATGGCTTGCGCCACCATCGGCATCTGATGACGACCAATTCCAAACGCCGCCCAGTTGGCGTTTTCGGGCAACTTATTGCGCATGGCCAGCATGGTTTCGGTGTCTGCTTCCGCGCCCCACGGAATGCCTAAGCAAAGCTGAAACAACGGATCGCCCTCAAGCAAACCTTCTTTTTGTAGCTGGCGGGCAAACCAAACATGGCCTAAGTCAAAGCACTCCAGCTCGGCTTTCACGCCAGCAGCCTGCACCATACGGGCTTGCTCACGTAGCCAGTCAGCAGTGTTGATGTACACCATGTCGCCAAAGTTCAGGCTGCCGCAATCTAGGGTACACAGCTCAGGCAATAGCTCGCCCACTGGCGCATGACGCTCGGCTGGGGTTTGCATATCGGTGCCCGGGCCACCACGGCTTGGGTCTTGGGCATCCGGCACCCAATCACCGCCGCCACCGCCAGTGATATTCATGACAATATCGACGTCTGATTCGCGAACGCGCTCCATCACCTCACGGAAGTGATCAATATTGTGGCTAATGCCGCCTGTTTCAGGGTCACGCACGTGAATATGAGCGACACTGGCACCAGCACGCGCCGCCTCAATACAGTTGTCGGCAATCTGTTTTGGCGTAATTGGCACATTGGGGTTTTTGCCCGTGGTATCGCCCGCACCGGTAACGGCGCAGGTAAGAATGACGCTGCGATTCATGTTCGGCCTCTTGTCGCTTGATTAAACTGGCCACAGTGTGTCGGGAATACAGCGTCAAAACTTGACACTAAGCGACATAAAAACAGCAAAAAGAGACATTGTGAGTTACTGGCAGGCTGACGGAATGGCGCAAACAAATCACGGTAGAGCGCTAAACGTGATAGCGGTTACCGATGATAACGACACCCCCATTTGACCCAGCAGAGTTCTTGGACAACCAAGAAGTACTTCAAGCTTACTTAGACGAAGCGGTGCAAACGGGCGATCCCGCATTTATCGCCGATGCGTTGGGTGTGATCGCACGTGCCAAAGGAATAGCTGATATTGATAAGCAAACCGGTCTTTCACGAGAAACGCTCTACCGTACTCTCAGCCAAAAAGGCAATCCCTCAAGGCACTGATCGCGATTGTGAATGCGTTAGGGATGGAGTTGAGGCTTGGTGGTTCGAAGTCAGTGAAGTCATAGTGGCTATTGCGGTGCTGCTATCAAATTTAGAATGTCACTCAGCTGGCCATACTGTGAAATGAACAAGCCCGCACTAAATAATTCGGGTTTTGAGTGGAGTGACACGAAAAGGATAAGTCGGACGTCATTATGGCTTGGCAATGGACAATGCCTTATTATTATTTTTGCTAAATTAGCATATAACGGATTATTCAAGGCATTGCAAAATCTCTTATCTAGTGGCCAATTTTACTCATCCACTACAGTACCCGATGCTCACATGGAAAAGATATAGCAATAGCCGCCAATAACTGGCGGCTTTTTAATAATGGCTTAATCTTCGTTATTCCTCTCCTCGTTAAGTCCCCATAGCTCAACGAGGTCAACGTCATCACTATCAGGTCGACTTCCTTTGTTCTCGATATATTCAACCTGCATGACTATTGGTAAATCGAAGGCTGTACCAGTAACAACACATGCACCTTTGGATAGGTTTGGTATCAGGCTCTTAGACATTTTATCTAATGTGCTTATTGTGTTGTCGATAAGGAACAAATCTCTATCGTTCACTAGCCTATGAATAAAGAAGTTATGCAATTGTGACATTATTGTTGGTGATATGTCTGCGGGTCTTTGACTAGACAAAGTAAGGTAGATTCCAAACTTACGTCCTTCTTTAATTATCTCCTCAAACATCTCTAGTCTGTAATCTTTCCATATTTCTCGTTCACGATTTGATTGATGTGACAAAATGTTATGCGCTTCATCAATTATGAAGTGCAAAGTTTTGTCTGGTGGGGCTTTCACGCTATCACGATGACTTTGATAAAACATTTTGGCAAGTAACAACGGAACAACTTTCTTTACATCCTGATTACAGTCCCTTAGCGATATGACGTTTAGTAATTCAAAATCAGCGTCGATAGTGTCTTGTACTGTGAAAATTTTTCTTAAATCGTAAACGGAGCTTTCGACTCTCTTCAATAGAGGTTGGATGTGCTCAAATTGAATGTGTCCGCGCAAAAGATCTCTAAGAAGTTGAACGTTAATACGGACTATTAACTCGTCAAACTCATCAATTTCCGTAAGATTAATTCTATCTATGAGTGGTGCTATGTGGACATCAAAAGACTCCTGTTTGCCAAACCATATCCAACTTTCATAAGGCCCAATATCTATTACAAACTTGTCGTTACGCCAACCAACTTGGTTTAGCTTCTGAATAAGTGGTTCGTGTTGGAGATGCTTTGCTATTACTTTAAGATGAATTAAGGATTCATTGTTGTGTGCAGTTGTCACGAAGCATAATTCGAAAGTTTTTTTAACATAATTCTTTATGCTACTCGCTAAATTCTTGTACTTATTTCTTCCTTCAATCACTCGATTTATGAATGGTGTTTGTGTGTTGGCAGTTGCTTGAAATAGTAGTGCTAAGATTTCAGTGTTCCACAACTGAGCGCTTGCCAAAGGAAGTTTATCTCCAGCTTTCTTTCCAGTACTCAGCTTGAATGAATTCTTGTTATCAGCATTTTTAATAAGCTGGTTGCCAGTGTATTCACCGTTAAAATCAACTAGTAGAAACTGACTCTTTTCTTTCAGATTATCTTCAAAGTTAGTGAATAATTCAGCGTATAGTTTTGTAAGCGTGTTTGACTTACCGCTTCCAGTGTTACCGAAAATGCCAATATGACTATTAAAGATCTTATTCCAAGGGAGGAATACAGGAAGTTCTTCTTTAAGCATCGTACCAATCTTGAACTTTCCATCGTTTTCCTGACTAAAGACTTTTATAACCTGACTTTCATTAAGTAGATAGGCCTGATCTTTGATCATTGGCATGAGTTTGATGCCGTCTTTGAAATTACCTTGTTCAAAGTAACCTATTGGTTTTGCTTCTACCTTACGGATGTATTGGATCTTGGTGTCGTCTAGCTCAAATCGTTTCTCATCTAGATATTCACCTTCAACGACACAAACGATTAGACAGAAACCACGCTTAATGCCGATGTATTCACGTATAGAAACACCTTTGTACTTCTTTCCATCGTGAAACATAGTTTCCAAGCTTGATTCATCATAGATGCGTAGAGTGACTTGAGTACCACGAACCGCAATGACTTCACCTACGTTAATGCTCATTTAGACATCATCCCTGAGCAAGTCAGCATTGAATACTGCTTTGTTGAATTTAGTGAAATCTAAATTTTCACCGTCGAACTTTATTAGTGTGACGTTTTTATAACCACTAAAGTACCTATGCATAGTTTCATGCTCTTTGTCATTAAAGCAGCAAACGAATACTTGTAGAGTGCTGTTAGACAGTGAACGTTTAATCAAGTTACGGATGTGTTCATCAGCGAATGAAAAAGCAAAGCTAATTAAAATTGAATTTTTCTCTTCCAAACGATAGCTAAGCAATCGAAGCATTTGGTAATAATGCTCTTCAAAGACGGTCTCGTGAAACTTCCACTTAGTTGGATTTACAATAGGAAGTCTATAGTAAGACTCCCAAAATTCATTTCGAACTTCTTCACTAATCTCCACATTAAGGCCTAGTAAATCTTGTGTTGTTTTGTTTTCATTGTTTAGTATTTTACTGAGTTCATCAAGGCTTTCTCTAGCTTGCTCAGGAATGACAACGGCAGTATCAAGGGAGTTGTATTCTACCTTTATAGTATCCCTTGATTTACGCCAATAAACAGAGCCATGTAGATTGATAAAGTTGATTTGTGGAATATCAGATGAGTTTCGTCCAAATATCCCTGATTGACATACGTAATTATTAAAGTTTCGCGCTGATAGCGTTCTTTCGAGGAAGCCACTTGAACCGTCATTGATGTGGAATTCAAGATTCCCTTTCTTAATCAGTTTGTCTGCTACTAATGGTACACAGCCATCGTAGTTAGTAGTAAAAAGGTTACAACGCCTTTGAAAGTCACTTTTCTGTTGCAACAGCCTTACTATAGAGTCAATGAAAGTCGCATAATTTTTGATAACACCTTTTCTTCGCTCTATTTTTTTACAGACTTCACACTGCTCGTCGTTCGTACATTCATCATCATGAGGAATACGAATATCGACAAGATGAAAATCACACACTGGCTTTATAATATTTTCGTAATAGTACATAAACAGCAAAGCATGATGACTTTTATACTTCTCCCCAAGGTTATCTAGCTTAGTTGCGAGCGTTTCAATCGTTTCATTATTTTTGTCATTGTCAGAGTCTTTGAGAGGCAACCATAGAGTCGGGAATAAACCACTGGAGGCTCCCGCACCGATAAGAAAGTTGAGTTTGTGTTGGTAGATCTCGTTTAAGGGTATAGTTGCCATTTAGACTCATCACTGAATTGATAAACTTAATATGTAATAGTAAATCTATTAGATGAAGTCAGTCAAAGAGTAACATTTATAAATAGCGTATATATCCGCTAACATAAGGAGTTGTGCACAAACAACTCCCAAACAAAACATCTACCTACTCCCCTAATCCTTCCTATGCTGGCTCTCTACTTCTTCGGCGAGCATGCCGTAGATCACGATCAGGTTATAACTGACCATACCGAGGACTTGGCCGTTTTCGATAACAGGAGCGCGGCTGATGCCGAAGCGTTCGAATAAACGGGCGCAGTATTTCACATTCATATTGGGGGAGACGCTAAGCGCGGGTTTGGTCATAATTTCATAAACATTCACCCGTGATGGCGCGCGGTTTTTGGCGAGCACTTTTTTGGCAATATCGTTCATTAACACAATGCCGAATTCGTCATGCTCATCGCGTTTATTGACGATAATCGCTTTCACTTCTTGTTCGCGTGCAATGCGGATTGCTTCTTCGACCGTGGTGAGCCCATCAATACACACGGCATGGGCATGCATCACATCTCTTACCGTTTTATGTTGTTTCATAACTCGTCCTTCACCACTTCGGTTAATTCTCGCATTTGGTGGGCCACGCCCACGGCATCTTCCACATCTATTTGCACCGCAATGCCACTGCCGGAGGTGGCATCAAACTCGCCCACGTCATTAATGGTTTCGAGTATGGCGCGTGATAAGTGCTCTTCCACCAGGAAGATGGCCACGTCTCGCTGCACATCCAGCGTCAGCCCTAAAAAGGTTTTCTTTTTCACCAAGCCTTCGCCACGCGCGTTGTTAATAATAGTGGCGCCGGTAGCGCCGGCTTGTCTGGCGGCATCGAGCACCGCATCGGTTTTGGCATCTTCAATAAACGCCATGATTAACTTGAACCGCATAGGCTCTCCTTACGATGAACGCTGTGCGTGCTTTTTCTGTAAATAGGCTGTGATTTGGGCATAGCCCATCACGGTGATCATCGGAAACAAACTGGCAAACGCAATTAAGCCAAACCCATCAAGCATCGGGTTTCTTCCCGGTACGGTGGATGCTAGCCCCAACCCCAGCGCCGTCACCAAGGGTACGGTGACGGTTGAGGTGGTCACCCCGCCAGAATCATAGGCCAAAGGCACGATAAACGGCGGGGCAAAATAGGTTTGGATCACCACCACTACATAGCCGGTGATGATGTAATAATGGAGCGGATCGCCTACCACAATGCGATAGCACCCCAAGGCAATCCCCATGGCGACTCCGAGCGCCACCGAGGCGCGCAACCCATTCACCCGAATCGCGCCGCCCGACACTTTAGCCGCTTTGATTGCCACCGCAATTAACGAGGGCTCAGCCACCGTGGTACTAAAACCAATCGCCGCGGCAAACAGATACACCCAGTAATAGGCTTGCCAGTTAATCTCGCCGCCGGCTTTAAGCGCTGCGCCGACAAAATCGGGAGCGGTCAGCTGCTCGGCCATCGACGAACCGAGCGGGAATAGCGCCAGCTCCAGCCCCATTAAAAACAGGCTTAAGCCCAAGATGACATAAAAAAAACCGAGAAAGATCCGTTTGGGGTTGTTTAGCGCTTTGCGCAATACAAACAGCTGAAAGCCAAAGATGATCGCGATAATCGGGATCACATCGCGCACGGTGGAGAAAAAGGTGTCGAGAAACAAAGTGAGTGGATTGTTCATGCCACCACCATGCCGTAGACCATCACGAAGATCATCGGTGACAAGGAAGCAAAGGCAATCAAGCCAAAGCCATCCACCATGGGGTTGCGCCCTTTAATCACGGTCGCCAGCCCAACGCCGAGCGCGGTGACCAATGGCACTGTAATGGTCGAGGTGGTCACCCCACCCGAGTCGTAGGCAATACCGATAATACTCGGCGGTGCGACCATGGTCATCGCTACCACCAGCAAATAACCGCCAATAATTAAACGGTGGATCGGCCAGCCTTTCATGATCCGAACCACACCCAGCACGATCGCAAAGCCGACCGAGAGCGCTACGGTTAACCGCAGGCCGTTGGCATAGCTGTCTTTGGCCGCTTCGCTGGTGTGTATCATCCCACCGTTAGCGGCGACATCTGCCGCCTCTGCCGCCACTGCGGTGAGTGCGGGTTCGGCAATGGTGGTGCCAAAGCCGAGCAAAAACGCGAACGCCACCAACCAGCCTAAGCTGCCTTTATGTGCAAGAGAGTGCGCCATCGATTCGCCAATCGGGAATAGCCCCATGTCTAAGCCGTATACAAATAGAGTCAGTCCCACGACCACCAGCACTAACCCAAAGGTAATTGAAATCCAGTTGGGCAGCGGTTGTTGCAGGACAATCACCTGAAAAAAGCCAATCACTAGGATGATGGGTAACAGATCGCGAAAGCTTCCTAGCAATGATTTGAATAACGCTTGCATGTAGGCGACATGACTCCCTGCGTAGTAAAATGAAAAACACACCTTTTATGTGCCTATTTATGTTAGCACTCCCAATTTGGCGTGCGAGAGGCAGAAGAGAAAACTGCGCGATCAAACCGATTTTGGTTGCGGTACGTAACAGGATACAAAGCAATCACTTGCGCTAAGTCTAAAACCCTCTTAGCGTTATCTATATCACCCATTACTCGACGTTAGGACATCAGGCATGAAACTCTTAATCACTGGCGGCACTGGCCTGATTGGTCAGGCGTTAATTCCTCGCTTGCTGACCGAGCATCAGGTCACTGTGTTATCGCGCTCCAAGCAAAAGGTCACCCAGTGCTTTGGCGATAAAGTCACGCCGTTAGAGCGCCTTGATGATCTCCCCCACCTGAATGATATTGATGCGGTCATCAATCTGGCGGGCGAGCCGATTGCCGACAAACGCTGGAGTGAACAGCAAAAAGGGATCATCTGCACCAGCCGCTGGGGATTAACAGAAAAACTGGTGGAGAAAATCCATGCCAGCAGCACGCCACCTCACACCTTTATCAGCGGCTCGGCAGTAGGGTATTACGGCGATCAGCAAGATCGCAGCTTTGATGAAACCTTGGTGGTCCATGCCGATGATTTTGCCCAGCATGTGTGTCATCAATGGGAGAAAATTGCCTTGAAAGGCGCGTCGCAACAAACGCGCGTGTGCTTGCTGCGCACCGGCGTGGTGTTGAGCGCTGAGGGTGGCGCACTAAAGCGGATGATGCTGCCGTATAAACTCGGGCTAGGCGGTCCAATTGGTAAAGGCCAGCAATACATGCCCTGGATTCATATTGATGATATGGTCGGCGCGATTATCCACCTGCTCAATACCCCTGAGCTTAAGGGGCCGTTTAACTGCACCGCGCCAGAGCCGGTCACCAATAAACGTTTTAGTCAGGCGCTTGCCCGTGCCTTAAAACGTCCACACGTGTTCTTTGTCCCTACTTTGGCGATTAAAACCATGATGGGGGAAGCCTCGCACTTGCTGCTCGATAGCCAGCGCGCCCTGCCCCACGCACTCGAAGATGCGGGCTTTGAGTTCCAGCACCCCAAGGTGGAAGAAGCCATGCAGTCTTTGTTTAAGTAGCGGCTTTTGCCTTTCGCACAAGCGGTGTTGTTAGCTAGACGTTGTACACAAAAAAGCGGGTATCAACTTTCTTGATACCCGCTTTGCTATGTGTGAAGCGAAGATGCTTACCGCCCCTGTTAACGCCGTTGCGGATCAATCAGTTTGCGCAGCATCGAGGCGACCGTGACAAACACCAACGCCACCGCCAACACCGGCAACACCGCCCAAAGCTCAGGGTGCAGGCGTACCTCCATTTCAAAGCCCCATTTCAGCAGGCCAACCATCGCCGCTTCTGCGCCGAGCACCGCCATCAGGCCAGACACAAAGGCCATCACGCCGTACTCGCTCCATAAGGTGCGCTGAATACGGGTGCGACTCGCGCCCAAGGTGCGATAGAGATTTATCTCCTGCTGACGCTCGCTCAGGCTGATACGCAGCAAGGTAAGCAACAGTAGTAAGCCGCTGATCACCGCCAGCCCCGCTAACACCGAGAGCGACAAGCCAATTTGACGCAAAATCGACTGAATACGGCTGCTCATGGTACGCAAATCAAGTAGCGTAACGGTCGGATATTCCCGCGCCAAGCGATTGAGCAGCGGCGTTTGCGATTCATCGAGCCTGAAGCTCACCAGCCAGTTGGCGGGTTTGTCGGCAAGCGTCTCGCGGTCGAAAATAAAGTAGAAGTTAGGCCGCATATTGCGCCACTCGACTTCACGAATCGAGTTCACCGTGGCGGTAAAGTCTTGGCCGGTGACGCTAAAGGTCAGGCTGTCGCCAATCTCAATCTCCAAGCGCTCGGCAATGTCCGCCTCCACTGATACACCATTCTCGGTTGGCCAGTCTCCGGCAATCACCTCATTGTGCGACGGTAGGCTATCTCGCCAAGTGAAATTAAGCTCGCGGCGCAAGGCCTCATCCGCTTCATCGCGTTCGGCTTCATCGGTGGGGATCTGGTAACGCTCACCGTTTTTGCCCACCAGCCGGCCACGCACTATGGGGTAGGCATCAGAGCGCATCAGGCTGGCGTCGTCGAGTTCACCCACATAGTCTTGTTGCTCACTCGGGGCGATATTCAGCGCAAACACATTAGGCGCATCGGGCGGCAGCATCCGTCCCCAATCAGCGAGCAAATCGGTACGCAGCAGCCAGATGATCGCCAAGAGCATAAAGGAGATCGCCAGCGCCCCTAATTGCACGCTGCTAGCCAGTTTGTTGCGGGTAATTCGGCTAAGGGCCAATTTCACCGAGGGTGCGCGTACCCGTGATTTCACCAACCGGAGCAAACCTAACCCTGCCAGCGCCAACAAGACGATCATCACTGCCATCGCCCCCAGCACTGTCCATAGCAAGGTGTTGTCAAACGCCCACAGTGCAAGCGCTCCCACCGGTATCGCGATTAAGATCGCCGCAGTGCCGCGACGTTGACGCCCACGGGCAGCCTGCGATTGCACGGCGGCCAACGCAGGCGCATCCAGCAATTTAAGCAGCGGCACGCCCAAGGCAGGCAGCGCCACCAAAAGCGCGACACCAGGCGCAAGCACCCAAGGCACCCAGCCATAGCTTGGCAGCGGTGAAGGCAGCACATCAGTCAGCGGCAAGCGCAATAACACTTCAAGTGTGTAACCAGCGGCCAAGCCTACGGCGGTGGCAAGGACAAACAATAAGGTTAACTGCCGTGCCAGCCAGCGTCGCACCCATTGTTGGCTGGCACCTAAGCTTTTCAGCATCGCCACCAAATCCGCGCGGCTTTTGGCATAGTGCTGACAGGTTAAGGTTAAGGTGGCCGCGGCCATCACAATCACCAGCACCACGGTTAACGATAGATATTGACGGCTGCGGTCCAGCATATCGCCAGTGCGATCGGAGGTGTTTTCATCCACCCAGCGCTCACCATCTTGCAGCGTGTAGCTGGCTTTAGCCGCGCTTAGGCTGGGCTCGTCACCGGTTAAAAAGTAGCGATAGCGCACCCGACTGCCTTCACGCACCACGCCAGCGGCAGGCACATCAGCACGATGCATCATCACCGCGGGCATTTGGCTAAAGGGGTTAAACGACAGCTCCGGCTCGGCGGCCAAGGTGCCGCTGACGTTGAGATCGAGGTTACCAATCGATACGGTGTCGCCCGGTTTCACATCCAGCAAACTGAATACCCGCTCAGACAGCCATAGCTCACCGGGTTGAATGCGTCGATCACCGCCAATGGCTTGACCGTTTTGTTCCAACACCAAGTCACCGCGTAGCGGATACCGACTATCCACCGCTTTCACGCTGACCAGCTGCATTTTTTGCTCGCTGAACGCCATGGTGCCAAAACGGGTTTGGGCAGATACCGTGGCGCCAGCTTGTTTAAACGCCTCAATTTGCTCGGTGTTAAGCGGCTGACGAGTACGCAGCACGGTATCGGCGGCAATCAGGTTGCGCCCTTGCTGGGTGAGTACGTTTTCAATGCGATCGGCCAATGCTGACAATGCAAACACACAGGTGATGATCAGCGCCAACGCCACCGCCACTGGCCAAATTTGCCCGTGTAACAGTTCACGCCACGCCCAGCGATTGAGTAGTCCGTTGTTACTCGCCATTCACTCGCTCCTGTAGTTTGCCGCTGTCCATCATCAAGGTACGCTGACAACGCTTTGCCAGCGCCGGATCGTGGGTAACCAACACCAAAGTGGTGCCGTGCTTTTCGTTCAGCTCAAACAATAAATCGATGATGGTCGCCGCGGTTTTTTGGTCAAGGTTGCCGGTCGGCTCATCGGCAAACAGCACCTGTGGGCGGATAATAAAGGCACGCGCCAAGGCCACCCGTTGTTGCTCCCCGCCAGAGAGTTGCGACGGCAAATGGCTTTCGCGCCCTTGCAAGCCCACCGAGGCCAACAGTTGCTTGGCGCGGGTTTCGTCTTCTTCCTCACCGCGAATGGTCAGCGGCAGCATCACGTTCTCAAGCGCGTTCAGTGACGGCACCAGTAAAAAACTTTGGAACACAAACCCCACCGATTCGGCCCGCAGCGCCGCGCGCGCATCTTCATCCAAGGTGGAAAGCTTGTGGCCGAGCAGATCGACCTCGCCTTCACTGGGCGTATCTAGTCCTGCAAGCAAGGTCATTAAGGTAGATTTTCCTGCGCCGGACACGCCCATCAATGCAATCGACTCGCCTGCCTCGATTTGTAGCGAGACATCCTGCAGAATGGTAAGCGGCTGTTCGCGTGTCACGACATGTTTTGCAATTTTTTCGGCTCGAATAACAGGAGAGGCCATGTTACGCATCCTTACTTTGTTGTGTTTTTTGTGGGTGAGCAGTGCCAGTGCACAAACGCTACTTGTCCTTGGTGACAGCTTAAGCGCTGGCTACCAAATGGCGGCTGAACAAGCCTGGCCTGCGAAGCTGCCGCGCGCGCTCAACGACCATGATGTCGAGGTTGAGGTGATTAACGCCAGCATTTCCGGCGATACCACCGCCAATGGCCTGCAGCGTCTGCCTCAATTGTTAGAACGCCACCAGCCCGAATGGGTGCTGATTGAACTCGGCGGCAACGATGGCCTACGTGGGTGGCCCTTTAACCGTATACGAGATAACCTCGAGCAATTGATCACTCAAACTCGCGCGGCCGATGCCACGCCGTTGTTGGTGCAAATTCAAATCCCGCCTAATTATGGCCAGCGCTATGCACAAGGATTTGCTGATATTTATCCTACACTGGCAGAGCAAACACAAACCCCCTTACTGCCCTTTTTTATGGAGACTGTGATCCAAAAGCCTGAATGGATGCGTGATGATGGCATTCACCCGATGCCGGCCGCACAACCTTGGATTGCCGATTTTATGGCGGAAAAGCTCGCGCCTTATTTGTCTGATGCGCCACAATCATGAGTGAGGATGTCATGGAAACGACTTTGCCATTAAACAACGCCATTTTAATCACCGGCTGCTCTACCGGCATCGGCTATGCCTGCGCCAAGGCCTTGCATGAGCAAGGGCACACGGTGATCGCCAGTTGCCGAAAGGCTGACGATGTCAGCCGTTTACAGCAAGAAGGCTTAACCTGTATCCAATTGGATGTATCAGACACGGCCAGCATCAACCAAGCAGTCGAAGCGGTCGAGCAAATGACAGGTGGCAAACTCTTTGCACTGTTTAATAACGGCGCTTACGGCCAACCGGGCGCGCTGGAGGATTTGCCCACCGATGCCTTACGCGCCCAGTTTGAGACCAATGTGTTTGGCTGGCACCATTTAACCCAAGCCTTGCTGCCGATGCTGCTCAATTATGGCGAGGGGCGCATTGTGCAAAACAGCTCGGTACTGGGCATCGTGGCATTGAAATATCGCGGCGCCTATAACGCCAGCAAGTTTGCCCTCGAAGGTTGGACCGATACCTTGCGTTTAGAGCTCAGTGATACGCCCATTAAGGTGAGCTTGATTGAGCCTGGTCCAATTGAAACCGCGTTTCGTGCCAATGCCCTCAGCGCCTTTAAACACTGGGTCGACCCCAATAAAAGTCGCCATCAGCAGGCCTATCAATCCCAACTTGACCGTCTTGCTGCAGACGAGGGCGGCAACAAATATACCCTGCCCGCCGACGCGCTTGTCGCACCATTGACGCATGCGCTGTTCTCGCCGCGTCCCAAGGTGCGTTATCGCGTGACCCAACCGACAGTGTGGATGGCAATCCTCAAACGGATCCTTCCCAGCCGTTGGCTCGATCGGGTGTTGCTCAAAGGCGGTTGATGCAACAGAGAAAAAATCGCCCAAAAAGCGTGGCTACTGTCGCATTTGTAATACTTTTGTCATAGACGAGCACTAGTCTAGTCATCATTGGTGGACAACATCTGTTGGATCAATCCTCACCGATAAAGCAACACCCTCGATAACAATCATAAAGGAGCCGGCTGATGACCTTGCATCAATTGAACTGGCTCTGCTTGAGCGTCGCTTTGTGCGTGGTGCTCGTGTTGTAACTCGCACTTGCTTTGTAATGACTTCGCTTGCAGACCGACGAAACAAGCCACCCACGGGTGGCTTTTTCGTGCCTGTTACGTTTCGCCCCTTTTCGTCTTTCGGTACGATCCGTCATCACTCGCCCAAATACACGCCCAGTTGCTTGAATTTCTGCACGTTTGCCCCCACCCTTAAGGAAAATCCACTTGGTCAGGATCCATGATGAACGCAAACTATATCGTCGAATTAACCGAGCATAATTTTCAGCAAATTCTCGAGTCGTCGTCTCGCACACCAGTATTGGTGTACTTCTGGGCGAACATGATGCCTGAAAGCGTGGAGCTTAAGCCCACGGTTGAACAAATTGCTCACGACAGCCATGGCAGCTTTACGCTGGCAACTATCGACTGTGAAGCGCAGCAGCTGATTGCCGCGCAGTTTGGCGTGCGTGCGCTGCCAACCCTAGCGCTGTTTAAAGACGGTCAACCTGTGGATGGTCTTGCCGGCCCGCAAAATGAAGAGACCGTACGCGAGATGCTTAACAAGCATTTGCCTAGCCCGGAAGATCAAGCGTTTGAGCAAGCGCGTCAGCTCATGGCTGAAGGCAACTACACCGATGCCTTGGTCATTTTAAAGCCACTGGAAACCAGCCACGGCGATAAAGACGAGTATAAACTGGCGATGGCGGAATGCTTGGTCGAAACCCATCAGTTTGATGCGGCGCAAGCGATGCTCGACACCGTACTGATGCAAGACCAAGACGCGACCTACAAAAGCTTGGTGGCAAAAATTGAGCTGCATAACCAAGCGATTGATGCCCCTGAAATTCGCCGTCTGCAGGCCCAACTCGAAGAGAGTCCAGACGACGCCAACGTCGCGTATGAGTTGGCGGTGCAATTTAATCAGATTAATCGCAGTGAAGAGGCGCTGGAGTTACTGATGAACATCCTTCGCCGCGATATGAATCATGCCGAGGGTGAGGCCAAGAAAACCCTGATGGATATTCTTACCGCACTCGGCCAAGGCAATGAAGTAGCGTCGCGTTATCGTCGTCAGCTCTACTCGCTGCTTTACTAACGGTTAGTTTGTCACGGGCAGTTCAGCCCCTGACGCGCAACAACTTGAGGAGCTGGCGTCCAACTCGCCTAGCTCACTGTCACCGCGCAGTGCTTCGATGATCGGGCACTGCGCGTCTCCATCACCGGGACACGCTTTTGTGAGCGCTTGAAGGGTGGTTTTCATTGCCGCCAGTTCTGAGATTTTCTCATCAATTTCTGCCAGTTTACTCTCAGCGCGCGCTTTGACATCGGCACTGCGTAACGACGGATCGCGCGATAACGCCAATAAATCTGCACTTTCTTCCAAGGTAAACCCCACCAATCGTGCACGGCGGATCATTTGCAGCTCATTGATATGCTGCTCGCGATAATCGCGATAGCCATTCTCCGCTCGATGCGGTGGCGTAATCAGCCCTTTCTGCTCATAAAAGCGAATGGTTTTGCTGGTTAAGCCGGTTTTCTCTGCCACTTGTTGAATCTTCATTTTACTCGCTTGACCTTCCAGTAGCTATAAGGTTTACAGTTTAGCCTAACTGAAGTTGCGACAATCGCCAACACCGAATGATGTCGGGCGATAAGGAGAGGCAATGACCACCACCGATACTCACATCACCTATTACACACTGCCGCTGAGTGGTTTAAGCTGCCAAGGCTGTGTGAAAAAAGCGACAAAAGCACTTGAGGATATAGACGGGATTCGCATTGAGGACATTGACACCCAGTACGTGTCGTTAGAAGCCCTGGGTGAAACCGCCGAGTACCCGCTACGCCAAGCGGTCACCGCGATTGAAGCACTCGGCTATCAGGTCGGCTACCGTCACCACCTCACCTTAAGCGGGCTAAACTGCGGCCGCTGCGTGGCCAAAGTCGAAGCAGCACTGGACGAGCAGCCCACGGTGTTTTCTCATTCGGTGAGTAAAACTGAAGCTCACGTCCACACCAGCTTAACTGCTGATACGCTGATTAAAATGGTTGATCAGCTCGGCTATCAGGCTGAGCTTGCCACCAACGATGACCAAAACGCTCACACTGCCCATGACACAACCTCAGACATGGACAGTGATACAGACTCAGGGGCCGAGCCCAGTGACAGTTCACACAACCGCTCCGCCGCTTCTGGCTCTGAACCAGCACATTCATCCAACGATGACACCGCAAAAACAACCTCCCACGCGACCCGTCAGCAATACGTATTATCAGGCATGACCTGTGCCAGCTGTGTAAGCAGTGTCGAAAACGCGATTAGCAGCGTTGATGGTGTGGCTAATGTGAGCGTGAATCTGGCCGAGCGCAGTGCGATTGTAAAAGGTAACGCCGCACCTGATGCCATCGTTGAGGCCGTGGAAAACGCCGGCTATGGCGCAGAGAAAGTCGAGGATGACAATGATCGTCGCGAGCGCCAGCAGCACCAACAAGCCGCGGAATTGAAAAACTTTAAACGCAGCACGATCGCTGGCTTGGGCCTTGGTGGCCCAATTATGGCTTGGGGAATATTCGGTGGCAGCATGACCATTCAATCCAGCCAAGATCAGTGGGCGTGGGGCGCGGTGGCCATCCTTACCCTCTTGCTGCTCGCCACCGGTGGCCGTCATTTCTTCGCCAATGCCTGGCAAGCATTGAAGCACAAACGTGCCACCATGGATACCTTGGTGGCGCTCGGCACAGGCGCGGCATGGCTCTACTCTACTGCGGTGGTACTCGCCCCTGCCTTGTTCCCCGAGCAGGCGCGTCATGTGTACTTTGAAGCCTCAGCGATGATCATTGGTTTAATCAGCTTAGGCCACGCGATTGAGGCGCGTGCGCGTGCCAATACCTCCAAAGCGCTAGACCAGCTACTTGATTTGCAGCCGCCCACGGCGCTAGTTATCGAGAACGGCCAAGAGACGGAGCGTCCGCTTGATGAAATCAAACAAGGGATGACGCTACGGGTAAAACCGGGGGCGAAAGTGCCGGTAGATGGCGAAGTGGTCGATGGTAGCAGCTATATCGATGAGTCGATGCTCACGGGTGAGCCCGTGCCGGTCAGCAAACAACCGGGAGACACCCTGCACGCGGGGACAGTCAACCAAAAAGGGAGCCTGACGTTTAAAGCCACCGGTGTGGGCAGCGATACCATGCTGGCGCGTATTATCGATTTAGTGCGCGAAGCACAAAGCAGTAAACCCGAGCTGGCTAAGCTTGCCGACCGCATTTCCGCGGTGTTTGTGCCAATCGTAGTGGCCATTGCGCTGGTCACAGCGGCTATCTGGTATGTTGTCGGCCCAGAGCCGTCGGTCAGCTATATGCTAGTCACCGCCACTACCGTGCTAATCATCGCGTGTCCATGTGCGCTTGGCCTCGCCACGCCTTTATCGGTCACCGCGGCGGTCGGTCGCGCGGCCGAAGTCGGGGTATTAATTCGTGATGCGGATGCGCTACAAACCGCGGCCAAACTCCATACTCTGGTCTTTGATAAAACCGGCACATTGACACGCGGCCAGCCGGAAGTGACCCATGTAAAAGCGATTAACGGCGACCAAGAGCGGTTAATGGCGATCGCCGCCTCGCTGGAGCAACACTCCGAGCACCCGCTGGCGCAGGCCATTGTTAATTATGCCAAGGCACAGGATCTCTCGCTGCCAACGTCAAACGACTTTAACAGCGAATCTGGCAAAGGGATCCAGGCGCAGATTGATGGTACGCGTTACTTCATTGGCAACAAAGCCTGGATGGACGCACAGGGGATAGAGACTTCCTCCCATCAAAGTGCCATCGATGCCATGACTCAGCGTGGCGAGACCGCCATCTATCTTGCCAATGCAGACAGTGTGCAAGCGCTGATTGGCGTCAGTGATCCTATTCGTGACGATGCCATTGAGGCGGTTGCCAACCTGCAATCGCAAGGGCTTGAAGTGATCATGCTCTCTGGTGACCACCCTGATACGGCCAATGCCATTGGTCGTCAGCTAGGGATTGATCACGTGATTGCTGGGGTGCTACCCGATGAGAAATCGGAACAAATTCAACAGCTGCAACAGCAAGGCAAGCGCGTCGCTATGGTTGGTGATGGCATTAATGACGCCCCTGCACTCGCACAAGCCGATGTGGGTGTCGCTATGGGCAGTGGCAGTGACATTGCCATAGAAAGTGCGCAAATCACTCTAATGCACCAGCACCTCGGCGCTCTCGCCAACGCGATTGCTTTGTCTCAAGCCGCCGTGCGCAATATGAAGCAGAACCTCTTTGGTGCCTTTATTTATAACACCTTAGGGATCCCAGTCGCGGCCGGCATCCTTTATCCATTTACTGGCATGTTGCTCAGCCCAGTTATCGCAGGGGGCGCGATGGCGCTATCTTCGATTACGGTGGTGACCAACGCCAATCGACTACGTTTTTTCAAAATAAAATCAAACGACAAATAACAAGGAGCGATAATGAAGCGTTTACAACTACTTGCAGCGACCGTGGGTCTAATGAGCGCCTCGGCGATGGCCGCGAGCGGGGTGGTGTATAAATCGCCCAGCTGTGGCTGTTGCGACGACTGGGTTGAGCATATGGCGCAAGCCGGTTTTGAGCTGGAGGTTAAACCGTATGACGATATGGCGTCCATCAAGCAAGAAATGGGCGTACCCGCGGAGATGCAATCGTGCCATACCGCACGTATCAACGGCTATGTGATTGAAGGGCATGTGCCAGCCAAAGAGGTGAAAAAGCTACTCGCGACCCATACTGGTTTAGAAGGCCTGGCGGTAGCTGGCATGCCGATCGGCTCGCCGGGCATGGAATATGGTGACCGCCACCAGCCCTACACAGTGATGGCGTTTGATGACGAAGGCAACACACAAGCCTTCCAGCATTATCCAAAACCATAAACACCCTGCCACTATAACGACAAAACCCCAGCCTCTCGGCTGGGGTTTCTTGTTGGTCGGTGAAGAGGGATTCGAACCCCCGACCCTCTGGTCCCAAACCAGATGCGCTACCAAACTGCGCTATTCACCGTTAATGCTTTTTACGTCAACCAAGTAACCTTCGATCACTCAGTTTTAAAATAATGGTCGGTGAAGAGGGATTCGATTGGACCGGCTCCCGGCCCCCGACCAAATTCGCTCTCCACTACCTTAATAGTGGTCGGTGAAGAGGGATTCGAACCCCCGACCCTCTGGTCCCAAACCAGATGCGCTACCAAACTGCGCTATTCACCGACAATGTTCTTTACATCAGCCGAGCAACCCTAGATTACCGAGCTTAAAAATAGTGGTCGGTGAAGAAGGATTCGATTGGACCGGCTTCCGGCCCCCGACCCTCTGGTCCCAAACCAGATGCGCTACCAAACTGCGCTATTCACCGACATCTCTGACAAGTTTTACGAATGGGTGGCAAACTTGTCAAGCAGCTCAGTATGCGTTTAAGTGCATCCTGCCTGCTGAGGTCGCCTATCATACTCAAGCATCGCGAAACCTCAAGCCCTAGCGGCGTATTTTTTCATTCAACCACTTTAAACGGTGAAACTCGCATCAGTTGCGCGCAGTTTGTGATCAGATCGTTGTTAACAAATGTTGATAATTTGTTCGCCATTTCTCTTGATCCTGATCAGTATTCAACCTGCTTCCTATTGGCATCCTGACCCTACATTAACGGACACGAGGGTACAGACTATGGACTTTTGGCTTGATCTACTTTTCGGCAACGCCGTGGGCTTGTCATCCATGATTGTCATCATCTGTACATTTGGCCTGATCAGCTTTTTCGGCGGCTATTTTGTCTACAAGGTGATGACTTCCAAACCTCAATAACCTGTTTTATTGCCTACCTATCTTTAAGCAAACTTGCTTAACCTAGAGTTGCATGGTTGGTCACAGAGTGTGACTCTAGGTTTCTTTTTTTATTTTCGTTTATACTGTCCCAAAATGACTCCACGACGCACATGGCACTGTAGTGATGAGTGATAAAAACGAATTTGAGCTGTTCCGAGAAATGATGTCAGATGTCGCGCCCATCAAGCAGGACACGGTTGAGGATCAAACAGGATCGCATCAGCCCACTGAAGCCCAGCTTGCACGCCAACAAGCCGCGCAGAAGCTGGCAAACAGCGACCCTGAATACCTGTCACTCGAGTACGCGCACATGGTAAAACCCGACGAGGTGATGGCCTACAAGCGCGACGGTGTTCAAGATGGGGTGTTTCGTAAGCTGCGACTCGGCAAATATGACGTCAACGCAAGGCTCGACCTGCACAAGATGTCATTAGAAAAAGCCCGCGATGAAATTCTACGCTTTTTAAAACAATGCCAGCGCATGGATGTACGCACCGTGATCATTGTGCATGGGAAAGGGGAGCGCAGTAATCCACCGGCAATGATGAAAAGCTATGTCTGTCAGTGGCTACAACAAATTTCAGACGTGCTTTGCTACCATTCAGCACTGCGCCACCAAGGCGGCACCGGTGCTTTGTATGTGATGCTGAAAAAAAGCCAAGAGAAAAAGCTAGAGACCCGCGAGCGTCACTTAAGCCACCGCCCCTAGATACAAAAAGACTGGCGAGCTGCCAGTCTTTTTAATAACGCTTCCATCTGCTTCTCTTGCAGCGCCTCGCTATTGCAGCGTCACCACCACACGCACGGCCAGTGCAATCAATACCACACCCGAGAGCTTATCCACCCACGCACCGTGGTGACGTAGCTTGTCAACAATGGCAGGGCTGGATAACAAAAAGGCAATCAAGGTGTACCAGAGCCCATCAATCAATAACGGTGTCAACACAATCACACTGCGGCTAAAGAGGTCTGTACCCACCGCAACAAACTGGCTAAACAAGGCAATGAAAAACAACGCCAGTTTGGGGTTTAACATTGAGATCATCGCCCCATCGCGTGCCGCCTCACCTAAGCTGGCGGGTTGTCCCGCTTCTAGTTTGGCTGCAACCCCGCCCTTACTCAGCAAGGACTTCACCCCTAACCAAGCAAGGTACCCAGCGCCGGCATAGGCAATAATGGTAAAGAGTAGCGGAGACTGCTTAAAAATAACCGCCAGCCCTAACATGGTAATGAGCGCATAGAGGCCAACCCCCAAAGCATGTGCCCATGAAGCGACAATGCCATGTAAGCGGCTATTGGCAAGACTATGCTTTGCCATTACTACCAAACTAGGACCTGGCGACATCGCTCCTAGCATGCAAACCAACGCGAGCGACGCCCAAATGGTAAGTGTCATCTGTGTATCCTTCTTATTTATTCGCCAATCGCGGCATATTGCCCCGCGGTTAGAGACAGCAGATCGTCCGGTGAGAGTTCGATTTCCAGTCCACGCCGCCCGGCACTGACGCAAATGGTCTCAAACTGCTGTGCGGAGCTGTCGACAAACGTCGGTAGCCGCTTTTTCTGACCAAGCGGGCTGATCCCGCCTACCAGATAGCCTGTTGTGCGCTGTGCCACTTGCGGATCGGCCATGGTCGCTTTCTTACCACCCGCCGCTTTGGCAGCGGCTTTTAGATTGAGACTGCCTTTCACGGGGACAACCGCCACCGCCAGCTGCTTGCTGTCACCATTAATACAAAACAATAATGTTTTGAATACCCGAGCGGGGTCTTGCCCTAACGCTTGGACAGCTTCTTCTCCAAAATTAAGGTTATTGGGATCGTGCTGGTACTGATGAACTTCAAACGCAATGCTTTGTTTTTCTGCTAATTTAATTGCAGGCGTCATCGTTTTTGCCACTTGTTTGTAAACCAGTCACTAATGATTACATAAAAAAAGCGGCACCGCATCGGTACCGCTTTTTGTTCTGACAATCTTACAGCCATTTATTTGTAAACGATCTCGCCTTGTGGCGCATAGTCGTTGACATCGATTGGGCTGTTGTCTTCCAGATAGTCTTTCAGTACTTCTGCATCAACAAAGCCGGTATTGACGTTACCAGGGTGATTAGTCAGTTTTGGATAGCCGTCGCCGCCCGCGGCGTTAAAGCTTGGCACGGTGAAGCGATAGGTTTTATCCATATCAATTGGCTCACCGCCAATCTTCACGTCATGGACTTTACCGTCTTCGACAACCATCGACAGACCCGCAAACTGCGCGTAGGCACCCGAATCAACTGGCTTGGTTCCTACCACATTCAGGTAATCCATCACTTCTTTACCGCTCATGTCGGTATAGGTGACCATGTTGCCAAATGGCTGCACTTTAAGCACATCTTTATAGGTGATGTCACCGGCAATGATAGAGTCACGCACACCGCCTGAGTTCATGACCGCAAAGTCTGCTTTGGCGCGCTCCATGTGAGCGGTTGCAATCAAACGACCTAAGTTAGTCTGCTGGAAGCGCACAATGTTGCGATCGCCCACTAACTTGCCATTGCTCTCAGCAATTTTCACGCTCAGCTTCTCTTGGCCTTTGTCTTGGTAAGGCTTCAAGAAATCATACAGTGCTTGGTCTTTTTCAATTTCATCTTGAATAAAGACGCGTTTTTTCTCGCCATCAACCTTAATTTTCTTCTTAAGGTTAACCGGGATCAGGTCATAGCTAACAAGGCTAAGGTCGCCGTTTTGAAATTCAAATTCCGCTTTACCGACATACTTGCCCCACTCGTGGGCTTGCATAATCCACGCGCCATTTTGTTGGTCCGGCGTACAGGCATCACCAGGCTCGAAGCTCTTGTTATACATGTTCGGGCCTTCCATACACACCGGCTCTTGTGAGTGGCCGCCGATGATAAGGTCGAGATCACCTTCATCCATGTAACGCGCTAGCGCCACATCGCCCGGGGCGTTAACACCACTTTTACCGTCTGCGTAGTGACCCATGTGGGTCGCCGCAATGATGATGTCAGGCTTCTCGGTTTCTTTGAGCTTGGCGATCACTTTTTTCGCTTCGGCTTTCGGGTCACGGAAGTCGAGCGAGCCAATGTATTCTGGGTTACCAATTTTGGCCGTGTCTTCGGTGGTCAGACCCACAACCGCAATTTTCAGACCATTGCGCTCAAACATTTCGTAAGCCTGATACTTACGCTCACCGGTTTCTTTGTCGTAAATGTTGGCAGAAAGCATCGGGAAGTCGGCCCACTGCATTTGCTGTTCAAGCACGCTAAGCGGGTTATCAAACTCGTGGTTACCGATAGCCATCGCATCGTAACCAATTTGGGTCATCCCTTTAAAATCAGGCTCCGCTTGCAGCAAATCTGACTCTGGTACACCGGTATTGATGTCACCACCCGATAGCAGCAGCACGTCGCTGCCTTCGGCTTTGGCTTCAGCGCGCAGATCATCAATCAAGGTTTTACGTGCTGCCATGCCGTATTCGCCATAGCGGTTGTGCCAGAAACGACCGTGGTGATCGTTAGTATGAAGAATGGTGAGTTTATAAGTGGTATCTGGCGCCCAACCTTGCTCTTGTGTCTCTGAACCAGAGTTGGCACAGCCTGCCAATGATGCAATTAACGCAGCGCTGACCGCTGCCTTTAAACAAAGACGTTCCTTCATGATCATAGACCTTTTTAGCGATGGATAAACCACCATCGACATCATTGTCGGTGGTTATAAAACGCTATCTAGTCTAAAAGAATTGATGCTATGGTGCTGAGTGATTTCATATTTTTGTTGCTGCGATCACCTTACAACGCCTAGGTAGGGCGACTTTGGTGATCGAGACAATATTTCTAGAGCCTGCACTCTAGACAGTTCAAAAACGGCGCAGCCTTTGCTTACCTATCTAGACAAGAAAAGACAGCGCCGTGATGTATTAACTATAGCGATTAAGCGCGACGTGCTTGCCACCATCGGCGGCTAATCACCGCAATCAATGCGGAGGCTGCGAGGAAGAAACAGTAGAAAGAGTGGCTAACAATCACCAACGGCGACAAACCAAAGCTCGCGCCGAGTAGCAGGATTTGTGCGCCATACGGGATCACGCCTTGTACCACGCAAGAAAAGATATCCAGCAAGCTGGCACTGCGTTTGGCCGGCACCGAATGTTCACTGGCAATGTTTTTCGCCACTTGCCCAGAGACCACAATCGCGACCGTGTTGTTGGCGGTACACAAGTTGGAAAAAGACACCAACAAGGCAATACCAAATTCACTCGCGCGGGAGTGATGCGCACCGCGGTTTTTCTCAAAGCGGGCGATCACACGGTTCACGGCTTGGGTCAAAAAGCTCAATCCGCCTTGGCAGCGCATCAGCTCGGCAATCCCACCAATCATCAGCGACAGAACAAAGATTTCTTGCATGCTGGCAAAGCCTGCTTTTACCTCTTGGCTGAAGGTAAGCAGCGTGAAGTCTGGGGTGCTCATTAATCCCACACACAGCGCCAATGCAATCCCAGCGGTGAGCACTACAAACACGTTTAATCCCGCCAGCGCCAATACAATGATCGACAAATAGGGTAATACCGCCAGGTAGTTAATGCTCTCTGGTGCGTCAACGGGTGCGCTGTGGTTGTTAAATACAAACAGAATAATCGCGGCAACCGCGGCAGGAATGGCTATCCCCACGTTCTCTTTGAACTTGTCACGCATGCTACAGCCTTGTGAGCGCGTCGCGGCAATGGTGGTGTCAGAGATAAAAGAAAGGTTATCGCCAAACATCGCCCCGCTTAGCAGCACGCCGGCCATTACGGCTGGTGCCTGCCCCGTGGCTGTCGCCATGTTCAATGCAAAAGGCGCTAACGCGGCAATGGTGCCCATCGAGGTGCCCATTGCCGTTGAGATGAAAGCGGCAATCACAAATAGCCCGGGTAAGATTAAGCTTTCTGGGATCAGGGTCAGTCCCAAGTTAACCGTGGCCTCTACCCCACCCGTGGCATCGGCGACCGCGGAAAAGGCGCCAGCGAGCAAATAAATCAAGCACATGGCAATAATGTCACCGTGCCCCATACCGCGAATAAACTGTTCAATGGCGGTGTTCAGGCGCTCACGGCTCAAGCCAATAGCCAAAATCACTGCTGGCAGAATAGCAACGTGCGCAGGAAGCTGATAAAACGCGTAGTCCGCACCTTCTAGGGTAAAATACACGCCCGCCCCGATAAAAAGGGATAAAAATAAAAGTAGGGGGAGAAGTGCGAGCGCCGAGGGCTGCGGTGTGGTGTTTGCTGATGTTGTCATGGCAGTTTTTGTAATACCTCTTTTAAAACTGTGATCAAGGTTACAGACCTCTAGCCGTCCAGTCAACAAATAGACGTCTAAACATCTAAATATCTTGATTGCTTGTCTATATTGCTGACGAGTTGCTCAGTTAATAGCATTGGATTCGCACTTGGGTGCCACGCTGCCACTTCGTCATGCCTGCCATGTCGTGTGTCCGCAGATACAAAAAAAGCTGCCATTTCGGCAGCTTTTTTGTGTATTGACACTCGTTTAACGAATGTCGATGTCTGCAAAGCTTTTGATAACATCATCCAGCGACTTCATTTGTGCCAGGAACGGCTCAAGCTTGTCCAGTGGCAGCGCTGACGGCCCATCACAACGGGCATTGTCTGGGTCTGGGTGCGCTTCAATAAACAAGCCGGCAATTTTGGTGCCTAGACCCGCACGCGCCAGATCAACCGTTTGCTGACGGCGTCCACCCGATGCCGCGCCTTGTGGATCACGACATTGCAGCGCATGGGTGACATCAAAGATGATCGGGCTGCCGTTAGAGGCTTTTTTCATCACATCAAAGCCCAGCATATCTACCACCAAGTTATCGTAACCGTGGCAGCTACCACGCTCACATAAGATCACCTTCTCGTTACCGCACTCGGCAAACTTATCGACGATGTTGCCCACTTGGCCAGGGCTCATAAACTGGGGTTTTTTAACGTTGATCACCGCATCCGTTTTGGCCATGGCCTCAACCAAGTCAGTCTGGCGCGCGAGGAAGGCCGGCAGTTGGATCACATCGGCCACTTCCGCTACGGGTGCCGCTTGATATTGCTCGTGGATGTCAGTAATCACTTTGACGCCGAAGGTGCTTTTTAGCTCTTCAAAGATCTTGAGCCCCTCTTCCATGCCAGGGCCACGGTAGGAGTGCACTGACGAGCGGTTCGCTTTATCGAATGAAGCTTTAAACACATAGGGAATGCCAAGCTTGTCGGTGACCTTGACGTAATGCTCACATATTTGCATGGCCAAATCGCGTGACTCCAGCACATTCATGCCAGCAAACAAGGTAAACGGGCGATCATTGGCAACCGGTGTATCGCCAATGTGAACGGTTTTTTGCGTCATACAGGTATCCTTAGTCATGCGTCATCACGCATCAATGTAACGTCGGTTGCTCTTCGTTAAGCGCTTTTACTTGCATTTTTAGTAGCTCTGCTGCCGGGTCATCGGGGCATTGCTCAATAAAATACTCGTAATCAGTCGCCGCCACACGATCGCAATCCAATTGTTGGAAAATATAGCCGCGGTCACGAATTTCGTAAGGATCATCAGGGCTAAAGGTTAGCGCCAGCTCACTACAACGCAGCGCCATGGCATACTTTTCTTCCCGTAACAAAGCACTTTTCGCCACGGTAAGCCAACGGCCGATAATGGTGGGGTTGTCACTTGGCTGCAAGTGCGACGCTTCAAGCTCGGCAAGTGGCCCTTGGCTCCCTTTGAGCCAGCCACGCAAAATGCGCTCGTTAACACGTTCGCCGTTAAACGGGTTGATGAAAACGGGGGCGTCTTCTAACTCATCAATACGCAGCACGAGCTGGCTGGGAAACGCCATTGGTTTAACGGGCAACGACAAGCGCTCGCACAGGTATAAAAAGACGGCGCCCAATGAGGCCGGGATCCCAGTTTTTCGCTCTAACACCTTATTAATAAAGACGTTATCCGAGGAAAAGTACTGTTCGATATCGCCTTTAAATTGCCACTGGTGATAAAACAGACGACACAAGCCATCTAGGCGTAACGCCATATCAGGCTCGGCACCAAGCTGGTGCTCTGCTTCGTCGGCAAGACGATCTAGGGAGGCTTTCACTTGATGCACATCGACAGACGGGTCGATGGCATGGTTGAGGGTTGCAGCCCCTTCAGCCAGTGTCAGCGCGTCTAGTTGTTGATCGGTTAATGGCATCATGCTTATCCCATTACGTGAGGAACTTTCATAAGGGCAAGGTTAGCCGCAGCATACGCCCACCCTAGTGCGCCTAAGAAGGCCACGGTGCGGAATAGCTTACCTCGGCTGTAGTGCAAGGCGACAAAGCCCAAAGCAATGTAAGCTAAGACACAGGTCAGCTTTTCAGTCAGCCACGCGCCAGATTCGGTGAAGGGAATAAACCCGGTCACAAAAATCAGCGCGACACCGGTGCTTAGTAATAGGGTATCGACCACATGCGGGGTGACCTTGACCCATTTTTTATTCATCATCTCACTGCCACGCATCACCCAGATAAATCGGATCACGAATAACGAAAGGCTTAACACCACGGTAAGTAAGTGGGTGTGCTTGAGGGCCATGTAGATCATAACGATTCCTGCTTCCTATCAGTGTCAGTTAAAGTCGCTGTGCCAAGGTGACTCTATCGAGCCCAGCGTAGTCTTGTTGTGTTTTGGCATCGGGCCAGCCGGCGTCTTTCCATGCCGCCCGGACCGCTTCGCCTTGGTTGTAACCATGCTCAACCATCAACCACCCCCCGTCGACCAAATACGTGGGTGCGGTTTTACCAATGTGACGAATCGCGGCTAAGCCACTTTCTTCGGCTACCAAGGCACTGGCGGGTTCAAAGCGAACATCTCCCTGATGAAGATGTGGATCATCGCTGTCAATGTACGGTGGATTACTCACAATCACGTCAAACCGATTCATATCGCTGAGTGCGCTGAACCAGTCACTTTGAATAAAATGTGCGTTAGAGAGGTGGTTGTCGTGCGCATTTCGGCTTGCCAAGGCAACCGCTTCAGGCATCAAATCAACCCCCACGACTGTGATATCGGGGCGCTCACTCGCAATAGCTAAAGCCACAGCGCCCGTTCCGGTGCCCAAATCCAGTACACGACAAGGCGTCGGAGGCAGCACCGCCAGCGCTTGCTCTACCAGCAGCTCGGTTTCAGGGCGCGGGATTAAGGTTGCGGGTGAGACACTGAGTCGTAGCGTCCAAAAATCGCGATAGCCCAAAATATACGCCACAGGCTCACCTTGGAGGCGACGAGCAAACAACTGACGAAATTGCGCCAATTGTGCTGCGGTGAGTTTGCGCTCTGGCCAGGTGTAAAGGTAACTACTTGGCTGTCCTAACACATGGCAGAGCAACGCTCTTACGTCGACGCCTGCAGAGCCGCCCGATAAGGCGGTCAGCTCTGTGGTGCTATCGGCCAGTAATGCGCTGATCGTCGCTGTCATTATTGCTGCTCAGACAAGGCGGCAAGTTGGTCGGCTTGGTGCTCTTGAATCACCGGGTCGACCAAGCTATTAAGATCGCCTTGCATCACATCGTCGAGGCGATACAAAGTCAGGTTGATTCGGTGATCCGACACCCGCCCTTGCGGATAGTTGTAGGTGCGAATACGGTCTGAGCGATCGCCCGAGCCCAACAGGTTGCGGCGCGTTGACGCCTCTTCTGCGGCGCGCTTTTCTTCTTCTGCCTTAATCAAACGTGCCGCCAATACCGACATCGCTTTGGCGCGGTTTTTGTGTTGCGAGCGCTCATCCTGACATTCCACTACAGTGCCGGTCGGCAAGTGAGTAATACGAATGGCAGAATCTGTGGTGTTGACGTGCTGACCACCGGCACCGGATGCACGGAAGGTGTCAACTTTCAGATCAGCTGGATTAATCTCAGGGGCTTCAGCTTCTGGAATTTCTGGCAAAATCGCCACGGTACAAGCCGAGGTATGCACTCGCCCTTGTGACTCCGTGGCGGGTACCCGTTGTACGCGATGGCCGCCAGATTCAAACTTAAGCACACCATACGCACCTTCACCGGCAACACGGGCAATCACTTCTTTAAAGCCGCCGTGCTCCCCTTCACTGGCACTAATAATTTCCAGTTTCCAGCCGCGCTGCTCAGCATAACGGCTATACATGCGGAATAAATCTCCGGCAAAAATCCCGGCTTCATCTCCACCGGCACCAGCGCGAATTTCCAGGAAGCAGTTCCGGTCATCGTTCGGATCTTTCGGCAGCAGCAGGATTTGGAGCTGATCGGTCAGTGATTCAATCGTTTGTTCAGCTTGCGTCACTTCTTCTTGCGCCATTTCACGCATTTCTGCGTCGTCTTCGTTGGCCATCTCTTTTGCGGCCGCCAAGTCTTCTTGCGCTTGCTTGAACTCAGTGAAGCACTTGATCACCTCTTCCAGCTGCGAATACTCTTTCGACAACGCGCGGAATTTGTTCTGATCATTAATGATGTCTGGGGTGCCGAGCAGGTGCTGAACTTCTTCGTAACGCTCAGATAGCGACTCTAGCTTGGCTAATATTGATGCTTTCATATGTCTCTTCGTTAGTTGTCACTGTCCAGCCCCAGACAAACACGCATCACCGCCAGTTTATCTGGCTCACCATTTTGTGCAGCTTGCTGCATCGCCTGCGTGGGGGGATGGATCAGTTTATTGGTCAGACGGTTACTCAGCTGGCGTAATACGCTTTCTGCGTCAGCGCCATTGGCTAGAGCCTGAATACTTTGCTCCAATTCCGCCTGTTTAATGTGTTCAGACTGTGTACGGTATTGCTTGATACTGTCTACTGCTTCGCGTGAGCGTAACCAGCGCATAAAATCAGCACTTTCTTCGGTCACAATCGCTTCGGCTTGAATCGCCGCGAGTTTTCGCTGCTCGCGGTTGTGCTCCACAATCGACTGTAAGTCATCCACGCTGTAGAGATACGCGTCCGCGAGGCTGCCCACGTTTTCATCAATGTCACGCGGCACGGCAATATCAATCAGCAACATGGGTTGGTGACGCCGCTGTTTCAAGGCTTTTTCTACCATCGCCTTTTCAATCAATGGCATGGGCGCCGCCGTCGAGCTAATCACAATGTCAGCGTGGCAGAGCTGCTCTTCAAGGGCATCGAGCCCCGCCACTTTAGCGTCAAATTGCTCGGCAAGTGCCTGCGCGCGTGATTGTGTGCGGTTAGCAAAAATAATCTGACTGCATTGGTGCTCTTTTAAATGCCTGGCCACCAGCTCAATGGTCTCGCCAGCGCCCACTAACAAGGTGGTTACGTCTGATAACGACTCAAAAATCTGGCGCGCCAATGTGCAAGCGGCAAAGGCCACTGATACCGCATTGCCGCCAATCTCGGTCTCGGTACGGATCCGCTTGGCCACCGCAAAGGCTTTATGAAATAATTTCTCCAATGAGCCAGAAATCATCCCCGCTTCGCCGGCACTGGCGTACGCTTGCTTGACCTGCCCCAGTATTTGCGGCTCGCCTAACACCAAGGAGTCTAACCCGCACGCGACCCGCATCAGGTGCTTCACCGCAGATTGCTCTTCATGGTAATAAATACTGGCCATCAGGCTATCGCTACTGAGCTGATGAAAGCGCGTTAGCCATTCAACCAATACTCCGACACCCGGCTGGTTCAGCTCCGCATAAATCTCAGTGCGGTTGCAGGTTGAAACGATCACGCAACTGCGCACCTGTGGGTGCTCGGAAAGCTGCCCTAACGCCTGCTCAAGTTGTTGCGGCGAAAAGGCGACCTTTTCCCGCAGCTCGACGGGGGCCGTTTTGTGATTAATTCCGAGAACTAACAGGCTCATGAAGCGTTGTTACCGACAGCACCAGTAAGGATTGGAGCGGAGGATTTTACTTGATGCCCCCCACGAATTAAAGCGAACATTGTATCGCAGCATTTTCGTGGCACGGAAATGTGAAGCCTCGCGAGATCGATGTAAAGGTATACAGCAACAAACATGCCTTCATTTTCTCCACACAACCAAGCGCTTGACTGGCTTCTCTCCGTCCGGCGCTTGTGGCAAAGTAGCGTTACACAGCAATTGGGGTCGGCTAACGACAACAAACGGTCGGTTGACGAAAACAAAAAGGATACTCGGTTTGATGTTCTCCTCTATACGCGTGAGCGTCTTGGCACTGTTTTTAGCGCTACTCGCGGGGTGTGCCACGGCGCCAGCCCCGACCACGGAATGGCAAAGCCATCACGATGCCCTTGGGTCGATAGATAGCTACACGGCACGGGGTAAGGTCGCGTTTATTGCCCCCAGCACGCGTTTTTCTGCCAATTTGTACTGGCGGCACTCGCCCGCCCAATCTCAACTGCGACTCACCAACTTTCTCGGCACCACCTTGCTGTCGTTAACCATGAATGAACAAGGTGCGGTCTTAATTGATGACCAAGGTAAGCGCTACCAAGATACCGATCCGGCCCGTTTGGTCACCTATTTGACCGGTGCCCATTTACCCATCGACGCACTTGCGCCTTGGCTGATTGGGTTACCACGCGCACAAGATAGTTTTTCGCTGGGGCCAGACAACCGTGTCGCGATCCTCAAAGGGGCGAAAGGTTGGGACATTGACTATCAAGATTACAGCGCTGATACACAGCCTGCGCTACCCACACGTATAACTCTGACCCGAGACCAGCAAACCGTTAAGTTGATGATTTCTGATTGGACGCTCGATAATGACTAAACCCACCTTTTGGCCCGCGCCTGCCAAACTTAACTTATTTCTCTACATCACCGGCCGTCGTGACAATGGCTATCATGAGCTGCAAACCCTGTTTCAGTTTCTTGACCATGGAGACACACTGGCTATTACGCCAAACGCAAGTGGTAAGATCAGCCTCAGCCCCGCAATAGAGGGAGTCAGTGAAAACGACAACTTGATTGTCAAAGCCGCGAAAGCGTTGCAGCAGCATACAGGGTGCCAACAAGGCGCACACATTGACGTGGAAAAACGCCTTCCTATGGGCGGCGGCCTGGGCGGTGGATCATCCGATGCCGCCACCACACTGGTTGCACTCAATCATTTATGGCAAACCCAAGTCAGTCAACAAACGCTGGCACAACTGGGCCTAACGCTGGGCGCTGATGTACCGATTTTCATTTATGGCCAGGCGGCAGTGGCTGAAGGCATTGGAGAGGTCTTTACGCCAGTTGCGCCACGCGAGAAATACTACCTGGTGGTGAAGCCTGACGTATCTATTTCCACCGCTGCAATTTTCACTCACCCAGAGTTGCAACGAAACACGCCAAAGCGCACAGTTTCTGCGCTAATGGCACAAAATTACGAAAACGATTGCGAAAAGATAGCCCGTAAACAATTCCCCGAGGTTGATAAGGCTGTTTCGTGGCTGCTAGAATACGCGCCGTCTAGGATGACTGGGACAGGCGCGTGCGTGTTTGCCGAGTTTGACACCGCACAAGATGCCCAGGCCACACTCGACACTATGCCTAACTGGCTGACAGGGTTTGTTGCACGTGGGTTGAATCGTTCACCCCTACTCGATGCGCTGCAGCAACAAACCGTCGGTCAGTGACTACTAAATGGATGCAACCCGAGGTTTCCACCGTGCCTGATATGAAGCTGTTCGCTGGTAACGCGACACCCGTTCTCGCCCAACGTATCGCAAACCGTCTTTACATGTCACTGGGTGACGCCACTGTAGGCCGTTTTTCTGACGGTGAAGTGTGCGTTCAGATTAACGAGAATGTGCGCGGTAGTGACGTGTTCGTCCTCCAGTCCACCTGCGCCCCGACCAATGACAACTTAATGGAATTGGTCGTCATGATAGACGCGTTTCGACGTGCATCGGCTGGCCGCATAACCGCTGTTATCCCTTACTTTGGTTATGCCCGTCAAGACCGCCGCGTCCGCTCCTCTCGTGTTCCTATCACCGCAAAAGTCATTGCAGATTTTCTTTCTAACGTGGGTGTTGACCGCGTCCTTACCGTTGATCTCCACGCTGAACAAATCCAAGGCTTCTTCGACGTGCCTGTCGATAACATCTTTGGTACCCCTGTTCTGCTTGAAGACATGCTGGCGAAGAACTTGGAAGATCCCGTGGTTGTGTCTCCTGACATTGGCGGCGTGGTGCGCGCACGTGCCACTGCGAAGCTGCTGGATGACACTGACATCGCCATTATCGATAAGCGCCGTCCACGTGCCAACGTCTCACAAGTTATGCACTTGATTGGCGATGTTGAAGGCCGTGACTGCATCATCGTTGATGACATGATTGATACCGGTGGCACCCTGTGTAAAGCTGCTGAAGCGCTGAAAAACCGTGGTGCTAAGCGCGTCTTCGCGTACGCGACTCACCCCGTTTTCTCTGGTGATGCACCGAAGAATATCGCTGAGTCTGTGATTGATGAAATCGTGGTGACTGACTCTACCCCACTGAGCGCCGAGATCCAGGCCACTGGCCGCGTATCGCAATTAACGCTCTCTGGTATGCTGGCCGAAGCGATTCGCCGCATCAGCAACGAAGAGTCGATCTCTGCGATGTTTAACTCGTAAGTTAGCCACTAGGCATTGAGTTAACCACAGCAACAGCGCCTAAGCGCCCTGCCCTTGTGCAGGGTGTTTTTTTATCTGCCATTTGCCGGTGCTGGCTCGACCCTTTAGTCACAACAATGGTAGGATATGTCGCCTTTTTGCGTGGGCGCGATGCTCACCGGCTACGATGAGTAGACAGATAGCGAGAAACGTCGTGAGTAATCAGATCCGCTTATTAGTTGGATTGGCCAATCCAGGGCCAGAATATGCCCAAACACGCCATAACGCGGGCGCTTGGGTCGTGCAAGAGCTTGCGCGGATCCACAATGCGCCGTTGAAAGAAGAAAAAAAATTCTTTGGTTTGACGGGCCGTATCAATGTCCACGGACACGATCTACGTTTGTTGATCCCAACCACGTATATGAATTTGTCCGGGAAGGCCGTGCAAGCACTGGCGAATTTTTACAATATTCCCGTCGACGCCATCATGGTGGCGCATGACGAACTAGACTTACCACCCGGTGTGGCCAAGTTTAAACAAGGTGGTGGGCACGGTGGCCATAATGGCCTGCGTGACATCATCAGCAAACTGGCAAATGATAAATCATTTTATCGACTCCGGATTGGTGTTGGCCATCCGGGTCACAAGGATAAGGTGGCGGGATATGTGCTTACCAAAGCCCCCGCCAATGAGCAGAACCTGTTAGAACAGGCCACTGACGAGGCTGTTCGCAGCCTTGAAATACTGCTCAAAGACGATCTTGCTAAAGCGCAAAATCGTTTACATACCTTCAAAGCACAGTAATTTTGATTAAAGGGTTACCATCTCATGGGTTTTAAATGTGGCATCGTGGGCCTACCAAACGTAGGTAAATCCACACTATTTAACGCACTGACCAAAGCGGGCATTGACGCCGCTAACTTTCCATTTTGTACCATCGAGCCAAACACGGGCGTGGTGCCTGTGCCTGACTTGCGCTTGGATGCGTT
This sequence comes from Salinivibrio kushneri, assembly GCF_027286325.1. Taxonomy (NCBI): domain Bacteria; kingdom Pseudomonadati; phylum Pseudomonadota; class Gammaproteobacteria; order Vibrionales; family Vibrionaceae; genus Salinivibrio; species Salinivibrio kushneri. Next base: position 768,013 of record NZ_CP114588.1, on the reverse strand, counting down.
AGCCAAGATTGTGAACCCACAAAAAGTGCTACCGACCACCATGGAGTTTGTCGATATCGCCGGTTTGGTCGCGGGTGCATCACGCGGTGAGGGCCTGGGTAACAAATTCCTGGCCAACATCCGTGAAACCGACGCCATTGGCCATGTGGTGCGCTGTTTTGAGAATGACAATATTGTCCACGTATCAGGCAAAGTCGACCCTGCTGATGACATTGCCGTGATTAACACCGAACTGGCGCTCGCCGATTTAGAAAGCTGTGAGCGCGCGATGCAGCGCAACGCTAAAAAAGCCAAAGGTGGCGATAAAGACGCCAAGTTTGAGCTGACGGTACTGGAAAAACTGCTGCCCGTGCTCGAAGAAGGCAACATGTTGCGCTCGGTCGAGTTGAGCAAAGAAGAAGCCGCTGCGGTGCAGTATCTTAACTTCTTGACGCTCAAACCCACCATGTACATTGCCAACGTTAACGACGATGGCTTTGAAAACAACCCATACCTCGACAAAGTACGTGAGATTGCCGCGCAAGAAGGTGCCACTGTGGTAGCCGTGTGTGCGGAAATTGAAGGCGAAATTGCCGAGCTGGACGCTGAAGAAGCAGCTGCGTTCTTAGATGAAATGGGCCTTGAAGAGCCGGGCCTAAACCGCGTTATTCGCGCCGGTTACGAGCTGCTTACCTTGCATACCTATTTCACTGCAGGGGTGAAAGAAGTACGTGCGTGGACGGTGCCGATCGGCTCTACCGCGCCACAGGCGGCAGGTAAAATCCACACCGACTTTGAAAAAGGCTTTATCCGCGCCGAAGTGGTTGGCTATGATGATTACATTGCTAACAATGGCGAAAGCGGAGCCAAAGATGCCGGTAAGTGGCGTCTTGAAGGCAAAGAGTACATTGTTAAAGACGGCGATGTCATTCACTTCCGTTTCAACGTTTAACGCGCAAGCGTTAAGCCCCATGGGTGTGTTGTCGAGACCCCACCCTAATAATTTTGAGCCAGCCTACGGGCTGGCTTTTTTATTTGAATCGCACTAGCCACAGGCTAAACGTAAGCCTTGGACGCATATTGTTGGCAAAACCAGCACAAACTGGTGATTATTGCAGCCAACGAGATGAAAATCATAAAAAAATGGCCAGCCATACTTGACGCTCTAGCTCTCTATCCGCATAATCCGTTCCGTCTTAAGGCTTTCGCCTTACAGCGTGGCTACGTAGCTCAGTTGGTTAGAGCACATCACTCATAATGATGGGGTCACAGGTTCGAATCCCGTCGTAGCCACCATTTATTTTTGTAATTTGGCAGCGTTTTTTATTGCCGAGTTACCCACCTTTTGCGGAGGTGGCGGAATTGGTAGACGCGCTAGCTTCAGGTGCTAGTGTCCGAAAGGACGTGAGGGTTCAAGTCCCTCTCTCCGCACCAAGTTAGGCAACGCCTACTGGGGTATCGCCAAGCGGTAAGGCAACGGGTTTTGATCTCGTCATTCCCAGGTTCGAATCCTGGTACCCCAGCCATATTAAAAAGCCCACATCATGTGGGCTTTTTTGCGTTTAGAAGCTCATGTTTACCGCATCCACTACACCACGATTCCCAGCTTGGCCAGTTCTGCGCGACCTTGCTGTACATCGGTAAAGGGGATGCCCGCCATGCCGAGCGCTTTGGCACCCTCGACGTTCGCAACCCTGTCATCCAAAAACACACAAGAAGCTGGGTCGAGGTGGTAGTCATCTAACAAGCGTTGATAAATGGCGGGGTCGGGTTTTAAGCACCCTACTTCGGCTGACACGATGGCACCATCAAACAATGACCAAAACGCATAGCGCTGTTTTAAGAACGCCACGATTTCGCGCACATTATCGGTTAACGCATAAACCCCATATCCAGCCTCTTTGGCCGAGCGAAGCAAATCAACACTGCCGTAAAGACAAATTTGAGTCTGTTTGATGTAATAAAACAGCGCCTCAAGTTGTGCGGGGCTAAGCGCCGTATCATCGGCAAAACGTTGCTTGGCTTGCACCTCGGTGAGCCTGCCACGATTCAGCGCTTGCCAAGTATCGCTCTGGAAGATTTGATTGGCATAAGCGTGTGTATCCACCGCGTCCCCCAACGTTAGGCGGATAATTTCTTCTGGTGACCAACGCACGATCACATTGCCAATATCAAAAATAATGTTCTGGTAGCCCGTCATTTCACCTCCTTGTCACCAAGACTAGAGCCCTAGTGCATACTTCAACACCTGCTTTTTCACCGGACCACTGTGTTCAGCCAGTTTAAACACCGCATTACGTGCCAGTTTTAAAGGCGTCACTTGGTTACTGAACGCGGCATAAAACACATCCATCCCGGTTTGCATCATCATGTTATCGGTGCGGCGTGCTTTTTCGTATGCATTTAACGTTGACTCCACTTGCCATTCGGAGCCCGCATCGGCACACGCATCCAGCAATGCGGCAACGTCTTTAAAGCCTAAGTTCACCCCTTGCCCTGCCAGCGGGTTGATGGTGTGGGCGGCATCACCAATTACCACGACGCCATTGCGATGGTACTGCTGCGCATGACGGCGTGTTAGTGGAAACGCGCCCCAGTTGATTGGGGTGACGTCGCCCACTTGAGGTGGGAAATGGCTCACTATCTCGGCTTTAAGCTCTTCGGCATTGAGCTGGCACAACTGTTTAACTCGCGCTGGGCTGTCGTACCACACTAGCGAGGCGTTGTGGCCACAAAGCGGCAACAGCGAGCGCGGCCCGGTGGGGAAAAACTGCTGCCAGGTAATGTCCTGTTGGGGGGCGGCCGTTTCGACATGGATGAGCATACAATGCTGACGATAATCCCAGCTGGTAAGGCCTATTTGCGCGTAGTCTCGCACTTTGGAGTGGGCACCATCCGCGCCGATAAGCCAAGGGGCACTCAGAGTGTCACCACTGTCTAAGTGAATTTGATGCAGTTCGCCTGTTTGCGTGATGTTGGTGATCGAGGCCGGTGAGACGAGGTGCAAATTGTCAAAGCGATCAAACTGTTGCCACAGACCCAGTTGAATCAAGCGGTTCTCGACCATATATCCTAATTGTGGCAAGTCGAGTTGGTCAGCACTGAAACACACACGGCTGTCTTCCGCTTCCCAGGTTTCTAGGCGGCAGTACGGGCAAACACGCATGGCTTCAACACTGGCCCACGCACCGAGATCCTTGAGCAGGCTCACGGAGGCATGAGAAATCGCCGAAACGCGCAAATCCATCGGTTGTGAAGGTTCAAAAGGCGCTGGCGGCTGGCGCTCAATTAACGCCACCTGGCGACCTTGGCGAGCAAGCCCAAGTGCCGCCGCTGCGCCAACCATGCCACCGCCGACTATAATAACTTCAAATTGATTCATGACCGTCTCTTTGTGCCGTTGATGCAAGCATTCTACTGAAGGTAAACGAGAATTCGATATCAATCCGATCAAAGTGAGGGCAAATTCGCTTTTCCGAGCGGGCCTTTGTCGCGTTCGCTCAAACGTTTAGCCGGATCGACGTGATTTCTCCGAACCTGTGATCTGGTCAGCGATATTGGAAAGCAGTACAATACGCGGCTTGCCCAGCTGATTGACTGATTAAAAACCATACAGCTTGAAAGGGTAATGTCGTCCATAAGATTAACAATGAGCGTGAAGTTACATGGCTAAGAAACTGCTGATCAAAACCTGGGGTTGCCAAATGAATGAGTATGACTCATCCAAAATGGCAGATCTGCTCAATTCTGCCGGTGGCTATGAGCTGACCGAACAACCAGAAGACGCAGATGTTCTCCTTCTCAATACTTGCTCGATTCGAGAAAAGGCACAAGAAAAGGTATTCCATCAACTCGGGCGTTGGAAAACCCTCAAAGACAAAAACCCAGAGCTGGTGATCGGCGTCGGTGGCTGTGTGGCAACCCAAGAAGGTGACCATATTCGTGAGCGTGCGCCTTTTGTAGATGTGATTTTTGGTCCACAGACCTTGCACCGCCTGCCAGAGATGATCAAGCAGTCACGCTCGGATCATGCACCAGTGATGGACATTACGTTCCCAGAGATCGAAAAATTCGATCGTCTGCCAGAGCCCCGCGCAGAAGGGCCAACCGCCTTCGTCTCAATTATGGAAGGCTGCTCAAAATACTGTACGTTCTGCGTGGTTCCTTACACCCGTGGTGAAGAAGTCAGCCGCCCGCTCGATGACGTATTGTTCGAAATTGCACAGCTGGCCGAACAAGGTGTGCGTGAAGTTAACTTGTTGGGACAAAACGTGAACGCCTACCGCGGCGACACTCATGACGGTGATGTGTGCACGTTTGCGGAGCTGCTGCGTTATGTCGCGGCCATTGATGGTATTGACCGTATCCGTTACACCACCAGCCATCCGGTGGAATTTACCGATGATATCATTGAGGTGTATCGTGATACCCCTGAGGTTGCAAGCTTCTTGCACCTGCCGGTACAAAGCGGCTCAGATCGGATTTTGACCATGATGAAACGCCCGCACACGGCGATTGAGTACAAATCAAAAATCCGTAAATTGCGTCAGGCGCGTCCGGATATCACCATCAGCTCTGACTTTATCGTGGGCTTCCCGGGTGAAACCGAGCAAGATTTTGAAGCAACCATGAAATTGATTAAAGATGTCGATTTCGATATGAGCTTTAGCTTTGTTTACTCGTCTCGTCCAGGCACGCCGGCTGCCGATATGCCTGACGATACCCCAGAGCAAGTGAAAAAAGAGCGCTTGTACCGCTTGCAACAACAAGTGAACAGCCAAGCCATGCGCTATTCACGCATGATGCTGGATACCGAACAACGTATCTTGGTTGAAGGCCCATCACGCAAAAATCTGATGGAGTTGCGTGGTCGTACCGAGAACAACCGAGTGGTCAACTTTGAAGGCTCTGTCGATTTGATTGGCCAATTTGTTGACGTCAAAATAACCGAAGTGATGCCAAACTCGCTGCGCGGCGAGCTGGTTCGTACCGAAAAAGATATGGACTTGCGTGTCGCCGTCTCGCCAACCGAAATCATGGCGAAGACGCGCAACGAAAACGAGCTTGGTGTTGGTGTTTTCACGCCATAACGCGTTCATCAATTCAACGGCGCCGGCTAACCGGCGCCGAAAGCGAGGATAATCTTGTCTAAAATCATCTCTCTTGACCTGAACCTAGAACCTGCCGACAACACCCGTCTTGCCAACTTATGTGGCCCGTTTGACGATAATATCAAACAGCTTGAGCGCCGCTTGGGTGTTGAAATTAGCCACCGCCACAATGCATTTACTGTGATGGGTAAACCCCATACAGCCAATGCCGCGGTCGATATTTTAAAGCGCTTATACGTCGACACTGCCCCCGTGCGTGGCAGCTCTCCAGACATTGAGCCCGAAGCGATTCATTTGGCGATCAAAGAGTCGGGCGTGTTGGAGCAAAACACCGAGTCGAGCATTCCTTACGGTAAAGAAATCAACATCAAGACCAAAAAAGGGGTGATTAAACCGCGTACGCCCAACCAAGCGCAGTATATCGCCAACATGGTCAACCATGACATCACCTTTGGTATCGGCCCTGCGGGGACGGGTAAAACCTACCTTGCTGTCGCGGCTGCGGTTGATGCGCTTGAGCGTCAAGAGATCCGTCGTATCCTCCTGACCCGTCCTGCGGTTGAAGCCGGTGAAAAGCTAGGCTTTTTGCCCGGTGACTTGAGCCAAAAGGTCGACCCCTACTTGCGTCCGCTTTACGATGCGCTATTTGAAATGCTCGGCTTTGAACGGGTCGAGAAATTGATCGATCGTAACGTGATCGAGGTGGCACCTCTTGCTTATATGCGTGGCCGAACCTTGAACGATGCCTTTATTATCTTGGATGAGAGCCAGAACACCACAGTCGAGCAGATGAAGATGTTCTTGACGCGGATTGGCTTTAATTCACGGGCAGTGATCACCGGTGACGTGACCCAGGTCGACTTACCGCGCAATGCGCGCTCAGGCCTGCGCCATGCGATTGAAGTGCTCGCGGACGTTAACGAAATTAGCTTCCATTTTTTCCAAGCGGATGATGTCGTCCGCCACCATGTAGTCACCCGCATTGTTCAAGCGTACGACAAATGGGAAGCGGAAGACGCCAAAGCCCGTAAAGAGGCCGAGGCACGTCGCAGAGAAGCACGTGAAGCCCAGCAAGTTGCTGCGCAGCCTGCCACCACTAACTCACAGGATCCGTCATGAGCTACTATGTCGATGTGCAAATTGCCTGTGAGAACGAACAAGGCTTGCCCAGTGACGATCAGCTCCAAGCTTGGTTTGAACAGGCCGTGCGCACCGCTCGGCCCCAAGCAGAAGTGACGATACGCATCGTCGATGAGGGCGAGAGCCAAAGCCTTAATCGCGATTATCGCGGCAAAGATAAACCCACAAATGTGTTATCTTTTCCGTTTGATGCCCCTCCTGGGGTGGAGATTGATTTACTCGGTGATTTAGTCGTGTGTCGCCAAGTTGTTGAACAAGAAGCACAACAACAAGGTAAAGCACTGATGGATCATTGGGCACATATGGTTGTCCATGGTAGCTTACACTTACTGGGTTACGACCATATTGAGGATGATGAAGCCGAGCAAATGGAGGCGCTGGAGCGAGAGCTTCTCGCCGCTATGGGGGTCAGTGACCCTTATGCTAACGACTTCGTCGAGCGTTAACTAACTGAATGAAACTGAATGAACGACGATAATTCGCAAAACTCAGACGGTCCGAGTAGGAAGACCTTCTTCGAACGGCTGGGTCAGTTTTTCCAAGCTGATCCAAAAGACAGACAAGAGCTGGTGGACGTGTTCCGAGACTCAGAGCAAAACGCCCTGATCGATCACGACACACGGGACATGCTGGAAGGTGTGATGCAAATCTCTGACATGCGTGTGAGAGATATCATGATACCCCGTTCGCAGATGGTAATCGTTGAACGATCGCAGTCATTGGAAGCGATCATTAATATTATTATTGATGCCCAACACTCTCGTTATCCTGTGATCAGTGATGACAAAGACCATGTTGAAGGCATTTTGCTTGCGAAAGATTTGTTGCGCTATCTGCGCCCAGATGCCGAAGACTTTGACATCGAAAAAGTGTTACGCCCCGTGGTGGTGGTGCCTGAGAGTAAACGCGTCGATCGTTTGCTCAAAGAGTTCCAAGAAGAGCGCTACCACATGGCGATTGTCATTGATGAGTTCGGGGGCGTGTCAGGGGTTGTGACCATTGAAGACATTCTCGAAGAGATCGTCGGTGAGATCGAAGACGAGTACGACGACGAAGAGGAGCAGGAAATCCGCCAGCTCAGCCGTCATACGTTCTCGGTCAAAGCCCTGACGACCTTGGAAGACTTTAATGAGCATTTTGGCGCCCAATTCCAAGATGATGTGGTGGACACCATCGGTGGTCTGGTGATGACCAGCTTTGGCCATCTCCCTGATCGCGGTGAAGAAGTCGACATTGGTGATTATCACTTTAAAGTGACGGCTGCCGATAGTCGTCGTATCATTCAGCTACAAGTCACTATCCCAGACAGTAGCGAAGTTAACAGTGAAAACGCCTAACCGTTTATACCAAAGTGGGCAGTCATTACTGGCTGCCGCTTTTGGTGCCTCCGCCACCCTTGCCTTTTCCCCCTTCTCGTACTGGCCATTTATGCTGGTTGCTTTGTGGGGCTTATTCACCCTGTTACAAACCGCCTCGCCCAAGCGCAGTGCTTGGCTAGGATTCTGCTGGGGGCTCGGCCAATTTACCACTGGCGTTAGCTGGGTTTACGTCAGCATCGATCATTTTGGCGGCATGCCTGCCATTGCCGGCTTGTCGTTAATGGCATTGCTGATTGCTTACCTCTCCCTCTACCCGGCGTTATTTAGCGCATTGCTCAACAAACTGCCCATTCGCCAGCCCGGTATCAAGTGGGTTCTTCTCGCCCCCGCGCTATGGCTGGTGATTGATTGGCTTCGAGGCTGGGTGTTTACCGGCTTCCCTTGGCTATGGCCTGGTTACAGCCAAATCGACAGCCCACTGGCTGGCATTGCCCCGGTGCTCGGGGTACAGGGGATCACGCTTGTCTTGGCCGTACTGGCTGGCCTGCTCGCGAGCATCACGCCTCGCTGGGGACATTGGCGAGGAAAAGTACGTCATCGCGCCATTGCCGCAGGATTAGGGCTGGTCGCGGTCAGCTATGGCCTGGGTACGATTCAATGGGTAACAAAAACCGACCAACAGCAGCAAATTTCGTTAATTCAAGGCAATGTACCGCAAGCGCTGAAATGGCGCCCCGATCAACGCTGGCCAACGCTGATGAAGTACCTGGATTTCACCCGCCAGCATTGGGACAGTGATGTCATTATTTGGCCAGAAGCTGCCGTTCCCGCACTAGAGCGCGAACTGCCCCGCTTTTTCTCTCAACTTGATCAAGCTGCCAAGCATAACCAAACCACGGTGATCACTGGCGCACTCGACCAAAATGAACAGGGCGCGTACTTTAACAATGTACTGGCACTGGGCGCAGGCACTCCGGAATATCGCTATCCAGCGCCTACCCAATACAGCAAGCATCATTTGCTACCGTTTGGCGAGTTTGTCCCCTTTGAGGCGCTATTACGCCCGCTCGCGCCGCTGTTTAATCTGCCGATGTCATCATTTTCACCGGGCGAGCCGATTCAGCCCGCGCTGCCTGCCAACGGCTGGGACTACATTACCGCGCTTTGTTATGAAATAGCCTTTCCCGCGCAAATCCGCGACAACTTGAACGCGGGCAGCGACGCCATTATTACGCTATCGAATGATGCGTGGTTTGGTCGCTCGATTGGCCCCTGGCAACACCTTGAAATTGCACGAATGCGCGCACTTGAATTTGGCTTACCAGTGATACGGGCCACCAATAACGGCGTTACTGCCTTGGTGGATGAGCACGGCAAGCTCCAAGCGACGCTACCCCAGTTTGAAACTCAGGTGCTGACCACGCAAATAACCAGAACGGAAGGCATCACGCCTTATCGTCAATGGGGCAATACGCCGCTGTGGCTTTGGGTCATGATCAGTGGCGGTCTGGGCGTCATTGTCTGGCGTCGCGATACCCGTAAGCCAAGCAAAATCTCAACAAACCTCTGACATTGCCAGCAAGAGACTGACGTAACCTGATTGTGCTTTTGGTCATTTAGATTAAGCCATAAGGAGATAACCATGTTACGTCGTTCTCACCGCTGGTTTGCGTTGGTCATTGTCGCATTGACGGCATTGACCGGTTGCGCGACCAGCTCGCAGCAAGATCAGGTGCGTCAAGCCAACCTCGCGCGCGAACAGTTTAAGCAGTACCCACAAACCCAACCTTTCTTTGATAACGCCTACGGCTATGCCGTCTTTCCTTCTGTCGGCAAAGGGGGCTTTTGGGTAGGCGGTGCCTATGGTAAGGGCGTCGTATATCGCCAAAATGCGCCGGTCAGTGCCGCAGAGCTCAAACAGGTATCAGTCGGGCTGACCTTTGGCGGCCAAGCGTTCAGTGAAATTGTTTTCTTTAAAGATAAAACAGCGTACGACCGCTTTATGCAAGGGCAAGTGGAACTCGGTGCGCAAGCGTCAGCCACCGCACTAACGGAAGGAGCATCCGCGCAAACTGGCACCTCTGGCACCTCAGCCTTCGCCAGCAATCGTCAATCGCGGGCTTACTACGTGAATGGGCTCACGGTGTTTACCCACGCCAAAGGGGGGTTAATGGTTGAAGCTGCGCTGGCTGGACAGCAGTTCTCCCCTGCCAGCTGGTAATTGCTGACGGGGACTGAGAATAAAAGCTGTCAACGTATTTCAGGACGGGACAGACCCATCAAAAAGGCTAGCCGTGTAGGCTAGCCTTTTTTTGGGTGCCGTGATTGGGCAAGCCTTACGACTGCCAAACAAACCACAGACGCTTCTCCGCCGACGGTTGTGGCTCGGGAGCAGCCGTTTGTGTGCTGTTGCTCTCCCCCTGTTCGCCCGCCTTCTCATCTTGTTCCAGCTCAACAGCTGTCTGTGTGGTATGTTGCGCATCGCTGGCGGTTGGCGATGTGTTTGCGGTATAAGCCTCTTGCTCCTGAGAGGTCATTAAGCGCACTTCTCGGTTGGCGGTTAGCTCTTTAATCAGTGCTTGCTGTGACGCGGCCAACTGCGCATCGAATACCAGGGTGTCATCATTAAGCTGGCGTAAATGTACACCTTGTACCGCATTTAGGTTTGCCAGTGTTTTCTCGAGTGCGACATAATCATTGCCGTTATTAATACCACCGACCGCGATCACGACAGACGCGCTGTCTTCGTTTTGATCAAGGATAACGCCAGTTTGCTCCGCGTAATAATCGGCCAGTGAGTGAATCATTGTGGTGGCATCGCTTGCCTGCCCACGGGTTTGATTGGTTTGCATTTGGTTTGCATCAGGGAAAAGCTGCCAGCGAATACCTTGATCGGTCAGTTTGGCAATCACAATGCCGTCTGGCTGGTAACGCTCACTGGCTTGTTCGACCGGTTGGATAAACCCGCCCCACAAATCACTGCTCGAAATCGCCATCAGGTCATCAAAATCACCCACAGGGATCAGAACAGGTAACCCACGCAATGCCGCTGCCTCACGCAGCTTATCTATCACTGGGCGCTCACTTTGCTCCCAAATAATTTGCCGCTCCGCACCGCGGTCATCCACCAGCCACACCAGCACCGATGGGCGTGGGCTTCCCCACAAAGGGAGCCCTGCTTTGCGCAGTATGTCGTGCACCTGTTGGCTGTCAAACCCGACTTCTAATGTGCGCTGTGTAGCGCCATCCGCCCCTTGATCACGCTCACCGTAACCGAGCTGAGTGATTAAGCTATCTACCTCTTGCAGCGCTTGTTTAACTGCCGGGTTGTTTGACAGGTTTCGCTTGCCGGACACCTTGGTCAGTACGGCACTTAGCCCTTGTCTTTTTGCCGCTTGTTGGGACGTTTGCGCGCCATTATCAAGCGGAATGCTGGCGTGATAAAGGTCGTTTGCCAGCGCGCTAGGCAACCATAAACAGGCAATGAAGGCCAACACAAATCGATTCATAGTTTTTCCACATGGATAAATGGGATTCCAGCGATCATAAGCTGACAGCTCTAGGTTCAGCAATCCTTAATGGTAAAAAAGATAACGCAAACACGATAAAGTTATTGTCTCCTCGTCCACTGCCGGCGTCCCCCAAAAGCAGATATCGATAACGCACAAAGTCTGTTCCCGTCCCTTACGATGAAATCCGTTACATCATTTATTTGCTATCGATCTCACATTTAAAAACATGACAGGAATCACAGAAACGCTTTGTGCTAGCATTGCGCGATTTTTTTCGGAGGTGAGATCATGATGCAAGTTTTACAAGGGGCACAAATGCTGTTCGTCGCATTTGGAGCCTTGGTGTTAGTGCCGCTGTTAACCGGGCTCGATCCCAACGTCGCACTCTTTGGTGCCGGAATAGGTACCCTAATCTTTCAAGTTATTACCCGCCGCTCTGTTCCTATTTTTCTCGCCTCTTCTTTTGCCTTTATTGCTCCCATTCTGTACGGCGTTAACAATTTCGGTATTCCTGCCACCATGGGTGGGCTGATGGCCGCCGGGGTTATCTACCTCATCATGGGTGCCATTATTCGCGTGAAAGGCGTAGACATTATTCACAAATTGCTTCCTCCCGTGGTGGTAGGCCCTGTGATTATGGTGATTGGACTTGGCCTGGCGCCCACCGCCGTCAATATGGCGCTGGGTAAAAGTGGCGACGGCAGCGAGCAACTCATCGCCGGGGATATCGCTATCTGGATCGCTTTACTGTCACTGCTAACCACCATTGCGGTCAGTGTCTTTGCCAAGGGCTTTTTCAAACTGGTTCCAATTATGGCCGGTATTGCGGTTGGCTATGTGGCAAGCCTGGTGATGGGAATTGTCGATTTTACCCAGGTGGCCAATGCTAGCTGGTTGATGATGCCCGCCTTTACCTTGCCAGAATTTAACATCAACGCCATTTTATTTATGATCCCCGTGGCCATTGCGCCCGCGGTGGAACATGTGGGCGATATGCTGGCGATTTCTAATGTCACTCGTAAAGACTACCTGAAAAAGCCCGGTCTGCACCGCACCATGGCAGGTGACGGCGCGGCCACTATCGCGGCCTCCATGTTTGGCGCTCCACCGAATACGACTTACAGTGAAGTCACCGGCGCGGTGATGCTCACCAAAGCATTTAACCCTAAAATTATGACCTACGCGGCGATCACCGCCATTGTGCTGGCGTTTGTGGGTAAACTGGGAGCACTGCTACTGACCATTCCTTTACCGGTGATGGGCGGCATTATGATCCTATTATTTGGCTCTATCGCCACTGTGGGTCTTAATACCTTGATTCGCAATCAAGTAGACCTTCACGACTCGCGCAACCTCGCGATTGTCGGCGTCACCTTGGTCTTTGGGATCGGCGGGATGGCCTTTGGCATCGGCGATTTCAGCTTACAAGGCATTAGTTTATGTGGCTTGGTCGCCATCGTGCTTAACTTGGTGCTGCCTCGTCAAATGGGCGAAAACCACATCGTTGATAGCGCGCAGATGGAAGAAGAGTCGCATTAAGACAGGCGATGACAAACTAAAAAAGGGCGCCGCAGCGCCCTTTTTTGATTGTGCCGTGGTATGTCCACGCTCGTTAGCTTTGTGCAGCACGCGCTTCAACCACTTTGATGGCTTGTTCGATACGCGCCACCACGCGGTCTTTACCAATCAGGTGCATCACCGCATCCACCGAGGGTGATTGACCACCGCCAGTGACTGCAACACGCAATGGCATACCGACTTTACCCATACCAACATCGAGATCGGCACAGGTATCCGCGATCACGGCTTTTAGGGCGTCCACCGTCCACTCATCCAACGCTTCAATCTTGCCTTTGGCCACTTGCAGTGGCTCAAGCGCCACTGGACGCAGGTGCTTCTTGGCTGCAGTTGCCTCAATCTCATCAAAGTCTTGATAGAAATAACGGCTTTGCTCGGCCAGCTCAACCAAGGTGTCACAACGCTCGCCCACCAACTGGATCACATCAGTCAGAGCCGGCCCTGAGGACGCATCAATGCCTTGTTGATCAAGGTGCCACTGTAAGTGCGACGCAACCTCAGCTGGATCGCCATTTTTGATGTAATGGTTGTTCAGCCAACGCAATTTTTCCGTGTTAAAGGCAGAAGCTGACTTACTGATCGCTTCTAGGGAGAAGAAATCAATCATTTCTTCCATCGAGAAGATTTCTTGATCGCCGTGAGACCAGCCCAGACGCACTAAATAGTTACGCAGTGCTTGTGGCAAGAAACCTTGGTCGCGGTATTGCATGACGCTCACCGCACCATGACGTTTAGACAGCTTGGCACCATCATCGCCAAGGATCATCGAGCAGTGAGCAAACTCAGGGACAGGCGCACCCAGTGCTTCATAAATGTTAATCTGACGCGGGGTGTTGTTAATGTGGTCTTCCCCACGCACCACTTGGGTGATCCCCATATCCCAATCATCAACCACTACACAGAAGTTGTAGGTTGGGCTTCCGTCGGTACGGCGAATGATCAAGTCATCCAGTTCACTGTTCGCAATTTCAATCCGGCCGCGGATCTTATCGTCAAACACTACCTTGCCGTCTTTGGGGTTGCGGAAACGAATGACGTGTGGGTCGTCAGCGTTTGCTTGGCTGTTGGCCGTAATCACCTTGGGATGATTGGCATCGTAGCGTGCTTTTAAGCCATTCGCTTTTTGCTCTTCACGAATTTCTTCTAGCAGCTCTTTAGGGGCATAACACTTGTAGGCTTTGTCTTCTGCCAACAGCTGATCAACGAGCTCATTGTAGCGATCAAAGCGTTTCGTTTGGTAGTACGGCCCTTCATCCCAGTTTAAGCCAAGCCATTCCATGCCCTCTAAAATGGCATCAATCGCTTCTTGGGTTGAACGTTCGATATCTGTATCTTCAATACGCAATACAAATTGACCACCTTGGCTGCGTGCTGCAAGCCAAGAATAAAGTGCGGTACGCGCGCCACCAACATGCAAAAAGCCGGTTGGGCTGGGGGCAAAGCGGGTTTTAATCGTCATTAGGATCCCTATCCCAGTGCTGAGAATAATATGTAACGGTTAGTTTACCAGTACAGGTAAATTCCACAATCAGGCCATGTCCAGACACGGAACATGGCCATGTAAACTATCGCGCCTGTGCGCTTCGCTTACACGGCGAAGCGCACAGCGTGATGGGTACAAGCTACTGATTGAGCATGGCAATCATCTGATCTTCATCAAGCACAGTAACGCCCAAATCTTGCGCTTTGGTCAGTTTGGAGCCTGCCGCCTCTCCCGCCACTAACATGTCGGTTTTCGCCGAGACACTGCCGGTAACTTTTGCGCCCAACGCCTGTAGCGCCGCTTTGGCATCACTGCGAGACATTTGCGACAAAGTGCCCGTCAGGACAATGGTTTTACCGGCTAACGGTTGAGCATCTGGCTCAGAAGGAGCACTGATTTTCGGCCAGTGGATCCCCGTTGCCAGTAAGGCTTCTAGCACACTCTGGTTGTGCGGCTCGGCAAAGAAACGGACGATGTGACCCGCGACAATCGCACCGACATCCGGCACGTTAATAAGTGCATCTTCATCGGCTGCGCGCAACGCCTCAAGGGTGTGAAAATACAACGCGAGATTTTGCGCGGTTGCCTCACCTACCTCACGAATCCCCAACGCATAAATAAAGCGTGGCAAGGTGGTGGCTTTGGCTTTTTCCAATGCATCAACCAGGTTTTGGGCTGACTTTGGCCCCATTCTATCCAGCAGCGTCACCCGACCGGGGGTCAAGGTAAAGAGATCAGCAGGGGTTTCTATCAGCTCTTTTTCGATTAACTGCTCAACGATTTTATCGCCCAAGCCGTCAATATCCATGGCCTTACGTGACGCAAAGTGTTTGATTGCTTCTTTGCGCTGCGCCAGACAAATCAAACCACCGGTGCACCGTGCGACGGCTTCACCCTCAATACGCGTCACCGCTGAATCACAAACTGGGCATGCATGGGGAAACACGATTGGTTTTGCCTGCTCAGGACGTCGGCTTTCCACCACGCCGACAACCTGAGGGATCACGTCACCGGCACGGCGGATCACCACGGTGTCACCAATATGAACGCCTAATCGCTCGATTTCATCACCGTTGTGCAAGGTGGCGTTACTGACCGTCACTCCGCCCACGAACACAGGCTCAAGCTTGGCGACTGGCGTAATCGCCCCTGTGCGACCCACTTGAAACTCGACATCGTTTAGGGTGGTGATTTCTTCTTGTGCCGGGAATTTGTAAGCAATGGCCCAACGCGGCGCGCGCGCCACAAACCCTAACCGTTCTTGGCTGGCAATGCTGTCCACTTTGATGACGACGCCGTCGATTTCGTAGGGCAGCGCATCACGGCGCGCCATAATGTCTTGGTAGTAGGCTTTCACGCCCTCTAGCCCTTCCACCCGTTTCACTTCTGGACTGAGCGCTAAGCCCCATTTTTTGAGCTTTTGTAAGCGCTCACTTTGCCCTTGGCCGAAGGGAGTCGACATCACACCCACCGCATAGGCATAGAAACTCAATGGTCGGTTGGCGGCGACTTTAGGATCCAGTTGGCGTAGGCTGCCTGCTGCCGCATTACGCGGATTGGCAAAGGTTTTATCGCCTTTTTTAAGCGCAGCCTCGTTAAGTGCCTCAAAGCCCGCTTTCGGCATGAAGACTTCACCTCGCACTTCAAGCCGTGTTGGCCAATCCCCCTTCTGTAGCGTGAGGGGAACATTGCGAATGGTTTTGACGTTGTGGGTAATGTTCTCGCCCGTAGTGCCATCTCCTCGCGTCGCGGCTTGAACCAGCTCACCATTTTCGTAAATCAGGCTCACCGCTAACCCATCGAGTTTAGGTTCACAGGTGTAGGTCACGGCCTGCTCTGCGCCCAGCGATAGGCGCTCTTTCAAACGACGTTCGAAGGCATCCAAATCCGCCGGCTCAAAAGCATTATCGAGCGACAACATGGCAAGCTCATGGGTCACGGTTTCAAAGGCACTCAGTGGCGCGCCCCCGACTCGCTGACTCGGTGAGTCGCTAGTTACCCATTCAGGGTGTGCCGCCTCAATGGCTAATAAGTCTTGCATCAGGCGGTCGTACTCGGCGTCGGGCAGCTCTGGGCTATCTTCAACGTAATACCGGTAGGCGTGATAGTTAAGCTGGTGCTTTAAATCATCGAGTTGTTGTTTGCTGTAAGCCATGTTTGATTCGTCGTCTGAGCGGAGTCGGTTGCGGGCAAGTATATCGATAAATCACAGATAGCGGGAGCCATGTCCCGCTGTCTGCTTAAACCATAGTCGCGTGTGTGCAGGCTATTTGACCATGAAGACTTTGACGCGCTCGCGATATTCATCCAATCGTGACGGGGTCATCATGGTGCGTGCGTCATCCAGCACTAAGCCGCCCAATTCATCCGCGATTTGCTGGGCCGTTTGTAGCATGAGTTTGAAGTTTTGCTCAGGCTCACCGTAACACGGCAAGGTCATAAAAAAGCTAATGCCCGGTGTTTCAAAGCTTTCACTATGGCTGACATCGAAGGTACCGGGTTTGACCATATTCGCGACACTGAACAACACTTTCCCGCTACCAGACAAGTCAGAATGGCGGTGGTAAATGCCCATATCGCCAAAACGGAGGCCATACTGTTCCAGAGTGGGAATAAGCTCAAGCCCAGTGAAAACTTGGTTATTGTTCGCATGAACATGTAACACCAGTACTTCGGTATCATCGGTCGGGGCTTCATCCTGTTGCTGCTCGCCCGTGTCTTGCGACTCTGGTTGCAAAGGCGCATCGGCATCAACGGCTTCACTGGCGGGTGCGTGTGGCACTGGCTCGTCAGTCTCTTCGGCAGGTGAATATACAGGCGCTGGCTCATCGCTCTCTACATCCTCAGAACTCGACGTTGTGGTAGAGAAAGATGGCTCATCATCCGTCGCCGACATGGAGGGATATACCGACTCCTGCGGCTCAGAGGCCGTCTCAGTTTGGCCTGCAAATAAGGGATCCACATCAGGTTTCTCGCCAAAGCTCATGGCAGGCTCTTGGCGCGCAGGCTTGTCGCTCTCGCTTTTCGTGCGACTGACGACTCTGACTGCGCCAATACCATCTTGGTCAAACTTTTGATCGTCACTGTCATCATCCAGCTTTCCCAGCGGCTTTTCGCCAAACTTGGTCGTCTTTTCTTTCTTGTTTGTCCAGAGGCCATGCAAAAGCAAAGCTGCGATTGCTAGTGCTCCTAACACAATCAGTACAAGGCGCAATTCCTGCATCATCGATTCTCAAATCTATCTATGTTCAGCGTTTTGATTAGCTTATGTCACAACGCCAACCAGTTTGCAAAGGGTAGCGCGATCATAAGCGGGGCCTGTTGGCTGACGCAATGCGTTAATCGTCAACTTAGTTAACTGTATCAAAAGTTGGGGACAATTTAACGAATAGCGACACACAAATCGTTAAACTTTCCCATTATTAGGCCGTTGTCATCCCAGCGATTCCCCCCGTAATATAGCGCACATCGTTATTTTTGTATCAACCGCTTGCGTGCGGCTTGTTGTGACCAACATTGTTATCAAGGAGATATCATGGCGAATTATGCTCGCCCCCGCCCTCAAAGTGGCGCTGGCTACTTGTTCCAGGGTTTTTCATTGATGATGGCACCCGGCTTACGCCGCTTTGTGATCATTCCTATTTTGATCAATGTGTTGCTGCTGGGCGGCGCGTTCCTTTATCTATTATCACAGTTTGGTGACTGGATAGACCATTGGATGGCTAGCCTACCCGAATGGCTCTCTTGGCTTTCATTTCTCATATGGCCTTTAGTCGTGGTGGCGATCTTTGTGGTGTTCTCCTACGTGTTTAGCACACTGGCTAACTGGATAGCGGCACCGTTCAATGGCCTGTTGGCCGAACATGTGGAGGCAAAGCTGTCAGGAACGCGGGCACCTGATGATGGCTTGGCTGGCATTATTAAAGATATCCCGCGGGTGATGAAACGAGAATGGCAAAAGCTCGCTTACTACATCCCCAGAGCACTCGGCTTTTTATTGCTGCTGTGGATACCCGCGATCGGACAAACCGTGGGGCCTGTGATCTGGTTTTTGTTTAGCGCGTGGATGATGGCGATTCAATACTGTGATTACCCGTTCGATAATCACAAGGTGTCGTTTCCCGCCATGCGCCAGACCTTAAACCAACAGCGGGGCGCATCGCTAAGCTTTGGCGCAATAGTCATGTTATTTACCATGACACCCTTGCTTAACCTGCTGGTGATGCCTGCGGCAGTATGCGGCGCAACCGCCATGTGGGTGGATAAGCACAAGGCCTCGTTGGGGCGGAATTAGCCTGTTTAGCCGGTAATGTTCTACGCTAAAGCTCACATCGACGATGTGGGCTTTTTTCGGTTAACCAATCAGTTATTGGTTAATGTCACAATAAGATATAACCAACCGATCCTTTCAAAACCATGCAGCAGAGATATGCTTGGAGTGTTATTAAAAATCGGTGTCATGAAGGAACGATACAATGGGCAAGATTTACGAAGATAATACACAAACCATCGGAAACACACCGCTAGTTCGCCTAAACCGCGTGGCAAAACCAAACGTGTTGGCCAAAGTTGAGGCACGCAACCCAAGCTTCAGCGTTAAGTGCCGTATCGGTGCCAATATGATCTGGGATGCGGAGAAAAAAGGCACCCTCAAACCCGGTATCGAATTGATTGAGCCAACCAGTGGTAACACGGGGATCGCGCTCGCCTATGTCGCGGCGGCACGTGGTTATAAGCTGACCCTAACCATGCCGGAGTCAATGAGCCTTGAGCGCCGTAAGCTGCTTAAAGCCATGGGCGCGAAGCTGGTGCTCACCGAAGCGCCAAAAGGCATGAAAGGGGCGATTGCCAAAGCCGAAGAAATCATGGCGGCAGAGCCAGGTAAATACCTGATGTTGCAACAGTTCGATAACCCAGCCAACCCTGAAATCCACGAAAAGACCACAGGGCCTGAAATCTGGGAAGACACTGACGGTGAAATCGATGTATTTGTTGCCGGTGTGGGCACAGGTGGCACGCTAACCGGTGTCAGCCGCTACATCAAAAACACCAAAGGCAAAGCGATCACCACAGTGGCGGTCGAACCTGCCGAGTCACCAGTGATTGCGCAAACTATCGCGGGTCAAGACGTGCAGCCTGCCCCTCACAAAATCCAAGGTATTGGCGCGGGTTTTGTGCCGAAGAACTTGGATGTGAAGCTCGTTGACCAAGTGGTCTCTGTCAGCTCAGACGAAGCCATTGCGATGGCTCGCCGCCTGATGGAAGAAGAAGGCATCTTGGGCGGGATTTCTTCAGGTGCAGCTGTGGTTGCAGCCAACAAAATTGCCGAACTTCCCGAGTTTGCAAATAAGAAGATTGTCACAATTTTGCCAAGTGCAGCAGAGCGTTATCTCAGCTCGCCACTGTTTGCGGGGATGTTCACTGAGCTGGAAACCGAGCAGTAACAGCAGGTTAGCCAACCAGCCTCCACACCCCCCTATTCGCAAAGGCCCAAATCGGGCCTTTTTTGTTTGATTTTTATATTAAGCTTTAGTAAAACACATCTGCCTTTTTATTTTCCGCATCAAAATAAAAGCCCTCGCGCCTAATGAGTGGAAGGTCAAAAATGGCAAAAAGATGACACGAAATTGACATGGATTAAGCTATCAGGTCGATTTCTTGGTTAGGTTAGCGTCAACGGATAGCGAAGTCGCCCGTTAGCGGTTAAGCTAACCTTATATTTAATACATAGATTTAAAAAAATACAGAAACGGGGTGAATCATGTATCAGAAGCAAGTTGAGATTACTGCAGAAAACGGCCTACACACTCGCCCAGCGGCGCAGTTCGTAAAAGAAGCGAAAAGCTACGACGCTGAGATCACCGTTGAGTCTAACGGTAAGAGCGCGAGCGCAAAAAGCCTATTTAAACTTCAAACCCTTGGCTTGACCAAAGGCACTAAGGTGACTATCTCTGCTGAAGGTGCGCAAGCACAACAGGCCGTTGATCACCTAGTAAAACTGATGGACGAGCTGGAGTAATCCGGCTCTTTTTCTATCGGTTTTAAGTTGGATAAACGTAAGGTAAAGCTATGATTTCAGGCATCCTGGCATCACCTGGTATTGCTTTTGGTAAAGCACTGCTGCTGCAAGAAGAAGACGTTGTCATCAATAAAGATAAGATTGATGCGTCTCAAATCGACAAAGAAATTCAGCGCGTATTGGATGCTCGCGAACAGTCTAAGACGCAACTTGAAGCGATCAAAGACAAAGCAAGGGAGACCTTTGGCGAAGAGAAAGAAGCTATCTTCGAAGGTCACATCATGCTGCTTGAAGATGAAGAGCTCGAAGAAGAGATCGTCAGCTTCATTAAGTCAAACCTAGCAACCGCTGATCACGCAATCTACAGCGTTATCGAAGAACAAGCTGTCACGCTTGAGTCACTCGACGACGATTATCTGAAAGAGCGTGCCTCAGATATCCGTGATATCGGTTCACGCTTCGTCAAAAACGCACTTGGCATCAATATGGTGTCGTTGAGCGCTATTAACGAAGAAGTGATCCTGGTTGCAAACGACCTGACGCCTTCAGAAACAGCACAGGTTGACCTGAATTATGTGCTTGGTTTTATTACCGACATTGGTGGTCGCACTTCACACTCTTCAATCATGGCGCGCTCGCTTGAGTTACCAGCGATTGTGGGAACCAATGATGCGACCAGCAAAGTAAAAAATGGCGACATGCTGGTGCTTGATGCGATTAACAACCAAATCGTTGTCAACCCATCAGATGAAGAGCTCAGCAAATTCAAAGCGATTCGTGACCAACACATCGCCGAGAAAGCTGAACTGGCGAAGCTTAAAGATCTTCCGGCCATCACGCTTGACGGTCATCAAGTCGAAGTGTGCGGTAACGTGGGCACCGTCAAAGACTGTGACGGCGTAAACCGCAATGGCGGTGAAGGTGTGGGCCTTTATCGCACCGAGTTCCTGTTTATGGATCGCGACGCGCTTCCTACCGAAGAAGAGCAATACCAAGCTTACAAAGCGGTAGCGAAAGCCATTGATGGTCACCCAGTGATCATCCGCACCATGGATATCGGCGGTGACAAAGATCTGCCTTATATGGACTTGCCTGAAGAAATGAACCCATTCTTGGGTTGGCGTGCGGTTCGTATCAGCCTTGATCGTCGCGAAATTCTCCGCGATCAGCTGCGTGCCATTCTTCGTGCTTCGGCGCACGGTAAAATCCGTGTGATGTTCCCGATGATCATTTCTGTGGAAGAAATCCGTGAGCTGAAAGAAGCCATCGAGACCTATAAAGCAGAGCTGCGCCAAGAAGGTCACGATTTCGACGCCGAGCTTGAAATCGGTGTTATGGTTGAGACACCAGCCGCGGCTGCGATCGCTCACCATCTCGCGAAAGAAGTGGAATTTTTCAGCATTGGTACCAACGACTTGACCCAGTATACCCTAGCGGTCGATCGTGGTAACGAGTTGATTTCGCACCTGTACAACCCACTGTCTCCGGCTGTATTGACGGTTATCAAGCAAGTGATTGATGCCTCACATGCAGAAGGTAAATGGACGGGAATGTGCGGAGAGCTTGCAGGTGACGAGAAAGCAACGTTACTATTGATGGGGATGGGTTTGGATGAGTTTAGTATGAGCGCCATCTCTATCCCTCGCATCAAGAAGATTATCCGTAATGCCAACTTTGCTGATGTGAAAGCGATGGCCGACAAAGCACTCACTTTGCCAACTGCGGCAGAAATCGAGGCCTATGTCGAAAAATTTATTGCGGAAAAAACCGCTTGCTAATATACAATCAGCAAAGAATTACTGCTTAGGAGCAACACTATGGGTCTGTTCGACAAACTGAAGAAGTTGGTGTCTGAAGACGGCAACGACGCAAGTGCCATTGAAATTATCGCCCCATTGTCGGGTGAGATCGTCAACATCGAAGACGTGCCTGACGTTGTGTTTGCTGAGAAAATCGTCGGTGATGGTGTTGCGATTAAACCATCAGGCGACAAGATGGTTGCGCCAGTTAACGGCACTATCGGTAAGATTTTCGAAACCAACCACGCTTTTTCAATTGAGTCAGATGACGGCGTTGAGCTGTTCGTACACTTTGGTATCGACACCGTCGAACTAAAAGGCGAAGGCTTTAAGCGCATTGCGGAAGAAGGTCAAACGGTGAAAGCCGGTGACACCGTGATCGAGTTTGATTTGGGCATGCTCGAAGAGAAAGCCAAATCAACGCTGACGCCGGTTGTTATCTCTAACATGGACGAAATCAAAGAGCTGACTAAGCTTTCTGGTGCTGTCACTGTGGGTGAAACATCTGTATTGCGCGTCACTAAGTAATTCGGTTTTCTTAGTGAGGAAAAACGCAGCTTCGTGCTGCGTTTTTTTATGCCCGCTAGATGCATGGCCTATGTGAACTGATAAAAAAAGTGCTTTACGCGCTGGCTTCTCAGCCAATAAAGGCTCGCCCACACTAACCAAAGCCCGTGCAAGGCAAGCAACCAATCAAACCGCCCACCCGTCATCATGAGCGTATGCGCCACTTGATAGGCTTCCCACGTCCACAACAGCCACACCCACCAATAACCTAAGTGCCAATGCTGTGTTAGCCATTCAGGCGCCTTGTCGCAGTTCCCCACTAACAGTAATAGCCCAAGCGGCACCAGGCCAATCCCTAAGCTGAGATAAAACGCAGAGGTGTCCGGATAGACCAGTGCAAGCAGCTCGCTGCCCTGCTCTCGGCTGACACCGGCCATCGCCAGTAGCCACCATGCGCGACTTAACAGTAGCAGGCACAGTACGGCGATCTGGGGTGCCTTGATATACCCTTTGTCGTCGAAATGATGAAACGTGTCCATAAAATTTTTGATTGAGAAGTCACGCATTTACCATGGCGACATGCGATAAAAACTGCAAGCGCAAAAGCAAAATTTGTTATTCTTGGGTGGAGTCATTTTTTCAGCGTTAGATGGAGCCTTCATGGCCAAAGCAAAAACAACGATTTCGCCAGAGACGCAACAAGACGCCATGCGTGTAGCCAAAGCCACACAAAAGCCTGGACAAACCAAGGCTCAGACGAAACTGATCGCGCAAGGGATTGAGAAAGGGATTGCGCAGTATAAAAAAGAACAAAAAGCAAAGGCGCGCGCACAGGATAAAGCACGTAAAAAGCAGCAAAAGCCAACACCGGCGGTCGAACATCCCAGCGAGCCTGCGCCTTCATCTCAGCCTACTGCACAGGATAAAGGGCACAGCCGTTTACCTTGGCTTTTACTCGTCGTAAGCTGGATAGGGTTTATTGGTTACACGCTCGTGGGGGCATAATGGGAAAAAATCTGCTCGGCCTCATTGTACTTTTTACACTGTTCGGCTGCTCGAAAGGAGGCCCCATGGCAAAACAACCGCCTGTCACTGCCTGTGGTGACAGCCCTAATTGTGTTTCAACAGAAGATAGGCGCGCGAAGTATCAGTTAGCGCCCTTGTCATTGGCTAGCACCGATATTGCCTTTACCACCATCGTCGAAAAGATTGCCGCCATGCCACGTGCAGAAGTGGTTTCAGCCCAGGACAACTACGCACACTTACGCTTCACCACTCGGGTGCTGCGCTTTGTCGATGATGTTGAAGTCTCACTCAGTGATAACCAGCTCGCGCTTCGCTCTGCTTCTCGTATTGGCTATTACGACTTTGGCGCAAACCGTCGGCGTGCTGATGCCATTCGACGTACACTGGTCGAGGCGAAACTGGTCCGTCCTTCAGGCGATCACTAATTGATATACGAACGAATGTCTCGCTTTTTATCCTCGACCCAATCGCGACGAAACGGGCCCCAGTCTTTTAGCTGGTAATAACCATCGTTATGGCGCTTGCCATCTTGGATAAATGTCATATCAATGCCTAGCCCTGACAACGATTTGAGCACATCCTGGATAGTGCGGCGCGGCCAGCCTGTCGCTTCAATTAAACGCGGCACGTTTGGGCGTTCCATTTCTTCTACTAATGCGGCGAGATACAAGCGCCGAGCGAATACCGGGTTGAGTTCCATACGAACCTCCAACAATTACGAATGATCCCATTATTCATGGCGCCTGCTAAGAGGTTTTGCGTTTGATCAAAACGCCATCAAATCGACGTGCTGCAGGCGCATTTACCCACACATTTCACACGGTTTGAGCCATTGCATGACGTACATACCTACCGCGCCAAGTGTTGCGTTCATTAGCCAGCAGTGTCACTCTTAAACCTTTGCCAACAAGCACGATAAGACCATGACAACTGTATTCGGGATTAAAAACTGTGACACCCTAAAAAAAGCTTTAAAGTGGTTGGATAACCAAGGCATCGACTACCAGTATCACGACTACCGAAAAGATGGCTTAGACGCACAAATGCTGCAGACTTTTGTCGCTGAGCTCGGCTGGGAAGCATTAATCAACAAACGTGGCACCACCTACCGCCAATTGAGTGATGAGCAAAAAGCCAATTTAGACCAAGCCAGCGCAGTTGCGATCATGCTCGATAACCCTGCGATCATTAAACGCCCATTGCTCGTACACAAAGGTAGCTATTATCTCGGCTTCAAAGAGAATCAATACGCTGATATTTTCGCGTAATGTGATAGCCGATTCATTTTTGTTGTAAGGACCCCCCGATGACTGACTCTGCCACGCTGGCTTTAGCAAAAGATCTGATAAACCGAGAATCGGTCACGCCGGAAGATGCCGGCTGTCAAGATCAAATGATTGCGCGATTAGAAGCCTTGGGCTTCACCATTGAGACCATGGTATTCGAAGATACCACCAACCTTTGGGCCAGACGGGGCACTGACGGCCCTTTGTTCGCCTTTGCCGGCCACACCGACGTGGTTCCCTCTGGTCCGCGTGAGCAATGGCACACACCACCGTTTGAAGCGACGGTGATTGATGACCATCTCCATGGACGTGGTGCTGCTGACATGAAAGGCTCACTGGCTGCTATGGTCGTGGCTGTTGAGCGTTTTATTGCCGAGCACCCTGATCATTCAGGCTCGCTCGCGTTCTTAATTACCTCAGACGAAGAAGGCCCGTTTATCAATGGCACCACCCGTGTGGTTGATACGCTAATGGCGCGCGGTGAAAAGATTGACATGTGTATTGTGGGTGAGCCGTCCAGCACCCATCATGTCGGTGATGTGGTTAAAAATGGCCGTCGCGGATCCATCACTGGGGATCTCTACGTCAAAGGCACTCAAGGCCATGTCGCCTACCCCCACCTTGCCACCAACCCGGTGCATCAGACGATGCCAGCGCTCACCGAGCTCGTGCAAACACTCTGGGACAAAGGCAATGCCTTTTTCCCGCCCACAAGCTTCCAAATCCCCAATATCGAGGCAGGCACGGGGGCATCCAATGTCATCCCTGGGGAGTGTCACGCACAGTTTAACTTCCGTTTTAGTACGGAACTGGACAGTGAAACCATCAAAAAACGGGTTTACTCGATTTTAGACGCTCACGGGCTCGACTACACGCTGGAGTGGACGCACAGTGGCGACCCTTTCTTGACCGATAAAGGTACGTTACTGGACGCTGTGGTGGCTGCGGTGGAAGAGGTGAACCATCAAACACCGGAACTGCTGACTACTGGTGGAACCTCTGACGGTCGTTTTATTGCGCAAATGGGGGCGCAAGTGATCGAACTCGGCCCGGTCAATGCAACCATCCACAAGGTAAATGAGTGCGTGAGCATCCCGGATTTAGAAAAGCTGACTGACATGTATCAAAAGGTCTTGGAGAAGGCACTACCTTGATGCCGACACCCGCACAGCTCACAGGGCAAGACGCCTCAGCGCTCACACCGATTAACAGTCGGCCTAATGCGCCCTGCCTGCACCAAGCGGTTTTAGCCGACTTTGCCGCGCTACAACAGGCGGCATCGCAAGCGGGGTTCACGCTCATGATAGCCAGCGGCTATCGCTCGTTTGCACGTCAGTTAGCCATTTGGAACGGTAAATTTAATGGCGAAAAACCGGTGTTAGACGCTGAGAGTCGTCCGTTAGATGTGTCACCACTGTCCGAGGAAGCGCGGGTCAAAGCGATACTGCGCTGGTCAGCCTTGCCAGGGGCAAGCCGCCACCATTGGGGCACAGACTTAGACGTGTATGACAAGCGTGCACTGGGGCCGGATCAAACGTTGGCGTTAACGCCGCCGGAATATGATGATGGCCCTCAAGCCGAGTTTTCTCAGTGGCTCAAGGTGCATGCCCCCAAATGGGGATTCTTCCTTCCTTATGCAGAAGATAAAGGTGGGGTTGCGAGAGAGCCTTGGCATATCAGCCATATCGCCACCAGCGCCGCTCTCTTGTCAGCATTTAGCCAAGACATGCTTGCCAGCGCGATCGGCAATGCGCCTATTTGTGGTAAAGAGACTATTCTTGACCAGTTGGATTGGATATATTCAACCTATGTCACCAATCTGTGCGAGGTGGAACAATGGAATGGCTAACCAACCCTTACGTCATTATTGCCATCGTAGTGGCTGTAGTGGTCAGCAATATCATGGCGCTCAAATATACCGCCAACGCAAAATTTGGCCTTAAGTATAAAGACAAGCCAGATAAAACCACGTCATCCAAGGAAAATGATGCGGATAGCGAACCATCGCAGTCTGATGAGCACAAAGACTAAAATAGCGCCACGTTAATGGCGCTATTTTTCTCACCAAAAAAGCAAACGTTTGCTTTTTAAAACCAAAAATTACAAGGTAAGGCCGATACGCTTTGCCACCTCGATGTAAGCATCCACGACACCACCGAGCCCCTGGCGGAAACGGTCTTTATCCAGTTTTTCACGGGTATTGGCATCCCATAACCGGCAACCGTCGGGACTAAATTCATCCCCCAGAACAATATTGCCCTGATGATCAACACCAAACTCAAGTTTGTAATCAACCAACAATAAATCACCGTCGGCAAACAACGCTTTGAGAACATCATTCACCTTATAGGTCAGTGATTTCATCGTCGCCAGTTGTGCTTGTGTGGCGTAGCCCAAAGACTCACACAGGGATTCATTGACCATAGGGTCGTGCAGCGCGTCGTTTTTTAAAAACAATTCAAAGGTCGGTGGCGTCAGTGCCGTCCCTTCTTCGACGCCGAGACGACGACAAAGCGATCCAGCAGCGATGTTGCGCACCACGCACTCTACAGGGATCATATCTAGCTTTTTCACCACGCACTCGGTATCCGACAACAGTTGGTCCATTTGGGTGGGAATACCTGCTTGCTCAAGCTTTTGCATGATGAAGTGATTAAATTTGTTATTCACTTCGCCTTTTCGCTCAAGCTGTTCAACACGCTCGCCATCAAAGGCCGATGTATCATTGCGAAAGTGCAGAACAAAGCGGTGCTCATCCTCTGTGGCATAGACAGATTTTGCCTTACCGCGATACAACTCAGCACGTTTTTCCATTACCTATACTCTCCATTAGGCGCTAAAAGTAAGGGACGCTCACGGCGTCCCTATAAAATTACTCTGATACTTGGCTCACTTGTGCAATGACCGCTTTTAGCGCTGGGCTCAGCGCTTCTAACGTCGCCTCATCGACAGGTTTACCATCGCTGTTGGTAACGTTAAGTGACGTGCGGTTGCCGAGATCGCCCAGCAACAAGGTATAGCTGTTGTCCGGGAACGAAATCGGATCAACGCCAAGGGATTGCCAACGCTCATCACTTGGCGCGACGTGACGGGTTTTCACCGTGCCCTGCGACTGGTTACGACTTTCTACCGTGAACCCTAAAGGCTTGATGATAGCAGGCAGCTTTTCCCACACCACGTCATAGGGTGCACGAGCAATGATCACCGGCAGACCGCTGCGGTCAGTGCCAAAGCTAATCGGAATATCAGACTGGCGCTGCTCAGCCAAACGGCGCGCTTCGGCACGCAAGGCCGCATCGTGACTCACCGTGATAAGGTTGGTCATCAAGGTGTTGTAGCGCTCTCGCAATGCAGGCGTGAGTGGCTCATCGCTGGCTTTCGCACGCGAGTCAATCATATTCACCCCTAACGCAAAGCGGCGACCTTGCTCAAGACGCGATAGACGAAAACGTGCTTGGTGAGCACTGTCCTCTTTCTCCCAAGCGATCCAACCGGTTTCAACTTGGTCTGCGGTTTGCGACGCCACTGGAATCGTCTGCTCGCTGACCAAACGCTCTACCGTTTGCCACACTTTATCGAGTTGTTTTTCGTTAGCAACGGCAAGGGTGACGCCGCGGCTATCACGTTGTATTCGTGCGCCAGGGATCAGATCCAGCACTTGGCGCGGCGGGCGAATATCAACATCTTTGCCCACTTCCCCTTTAAACTCTTGCGAAGGAATTTGATAGTTGGTGGAGAAATATGGCGCTTGATCCGGCAAGGTTTGCCATGGCGACAACGGGGTTGTTTGCAAATAGCCAAAGTCATCTTTGGCTTGACGACGCTGCTCGACGCCACCACTGCAGGCCACCACACTGGTGGCCATGATGGCACATAGGCCGAGCTTAAATACTGGTTTCATTGACACTCCAACGGCTTACACCGCACCTGCTACACGCAGTGCTTCTCGCACATCTGGACGCAAGTGCTCGCTTAATTCAGTTAATGGCAGACGAAGGTGTCCATCCGCAATCAAGCCCATTTCGCGGACAGCCCACTTCACTGGGATCGGATTGGCTTCGTCAAACAGGTGGCGATGTAGGGGGATCAAGGTTTCGTTAATGGCATGCGCTTGCTCAGCTTCACCCGCGCGCGCCAGTTTGATCATTTTAGCCATTTGCGCGGCCGCCACATTATTGGTCACGGAGATAACGCCGTGTCCCCCAGCCAGGACAAAATCTAGGCCAGTTAAATCATCGCCACTGAATAAGAGGAAATCATCGCCACAAAGTTCCCGATGAATCGCTACTCGGCTCACATCAGCGGTAGCATCTTTAAGACCAATGATGTTGTCGAATGCCGCCAGTCGCGCCACAGTCTCCGGTTGAAGGTCCACCGCAGTGCGCCCGGGCACATTATATAAAATTTGCGGCAAGTCGGTAGCTTCAGCAATGGCTTTGTAATGCTGGAACAAGCCTTCCTGGGTCGGTTTGTTGTAATAAGGGGTGACACTCAGGCAAGCAGCAACCCCTGAGCCGGCAAACATTTTGCTGAAAGTGATCGCTTCATGAGTGGCATTCGCCCCCGTTCCCGCGATAACCGGGATACGTCCGTCAGCAAACTCCAGGGTCTTCAACACAATTTTAATGTGCTCATCCACGGTGACTGTCGACGACTCACCCGTCGTCCCCACTGCGACAATCGCATCAGTGCCCGATTGGATATGAAACTCGACCAGTTTTTCCAGGCTAACGTAATCAACTTCGCCGTGTGCATCCATTGGTGTGACGAGCGCCACAATGCTTCCAGAAACCATGTTCGTCTCCCTTATTAGTGATGCTTGCAATGTTACTTTTGGCGCTGGGCAAACACAAGAATAACCCTGCGTCTAGGCATGTCTTAATCGACATTTTTTCATCGATAGACAATGTGCCTGATCGTTATAATCGAGGAGGGGGAAGTTTGCGTCAATGGGCAGTAAAATCCTGTCAAGTCAGTGATCCTATTATCAAAAACTTGCGTAATCTCGAGCACTCTCTATCATCGTCCATTCGGTTTACCGACAAAAAGGAAACGCAGCGCATGCAAACATTAACCGAAGGCGCACAAGCGCCCGATTTCTCACTACAAGATCAAAATGGCGATACGGTCACTTTGAGCCAGTTTCAAGGCGACAAGCGCGTGCTGGTCTATTTCTACCCCAAAGCAATGACACCAGGCTGTACCACGCAGGCCTGCTCGTTACGCGACACAAAAGCCGAGCTGGATGCACTTGATACCGTGGTGCTTGGCATTAGCCCAGATCCGGTGAAAAAACTGGCTCGTTTTGTTGAACGCGACGCGCTTAACTTCACACTGTTGAGCGATGAAGATCATGCCGTCGCCGATGCGTTCGGTGTCTGGGGACCGAAAAAATTCATGGGCAAAGAGTACGACGGCATTCATCGTCTAAGCTTTTTGGTCGGCAAAGATGGCAAGATAGAACATGTGTTTAACAAGTTTAAGACCAAGGATCACCACCAAGTGGTGCTTGATTACTTAAACCAAGCGTAACGTCAGTCGACGTTGGCTGCAAAGCAGCCTAAACGCCGTTCACCAAAAGCGCACGCACACCGTGCGCTTTTTTGTGATTAGCCTACAGGCTTTGCCAACGCCTCCGGGTATCCGCGGCGTGTTGCAAGCTCGCAAGCGGTATCGATTATCTTCGCAGTGTTGGGGCGCGACAGCGGGTGATAAGAGGTAGGAGAGATCCAACCTGCATCTTCAAACTGTGTCAGCACTTTATTAATCGCGGTCAGCGCCGACGATGCTTTGACAATTTCCAAGCGCGCATAACGCTCACCATCAAACGACACATCCGAGGCACGTAGCGAAGGATCATCGCCCGGAATTTGCTGTGCCCCACACAAGGGTTTGCCGCCTACTTCGGCCTGTTTAAACGCCGGTAACCACCGAGCAAAATGGTCAATGGCGCGATCAGTACGTTCGCACACTTCTTGCCAGTCCCATCCTTTATCGATGTTTTTCACATAACGCGCATCGACAGTCGGTTGTGCCGACTCCGCAGAGCTTTTCACCAAACCATGCTCAAACAAGGTCACGTCTTGAGTCATACCATGAAGTTGGAAGAAGCCATCTGGGTAGGGCGTCAATTGAGCCATACCTTGTGGGGTGCCCCGCTGGCCATGGACAATGATCTCTGGCCAGTGATATTCGGTACTTGTCCAGTGCGCGATATACGCGGCTTTGTACTCGACCAAACGCTCGCGACCAAACCCGGCCATATCATCGATCGTGCCCGTACGGAATCCGGCAGCATTGATCAGATAGTCAACCTCAGTGCTCTGTATCTGGCCAGTATGGTCTTTGTAGGTCACCTGCCACCCAGACGCCAAAGGCTGGGTATCCATCACTTTGTGATTGAAATTAAGCTGGCAATGAGGTGCGTCGGCAAGAGTCAACTGCGCTTCCGCTGCTAGGCGAAACACACTGAGTCCGTACTCTTGCACCAGCACTAACGGGTATTTCATTGCACTTAAATCGAGCGATTGCGCCACCGGCCACATCCACTGGTCCGCGGCATCCGTCACGCTGTGATAATCCTGGTTGCGTAATGCTTCCAGTTCGTCTTGCTGATACAAACGGAAATAATCGCTCGGCTCACCCATGACTTTATTGTCACTATCGAGCTTAACCAATTGCGCATAGCGCTCACGTAGGGTTTCTAGGCGAGCAATCACGCTGTCAAGTGAACCGGGATCTTGCTGAGGAACCGCCAACACGGTGGGCCGGCGATTGACCGAATGGGGGTACATACGCACCGTGGCCACTGACTGTTCAAGTAAGGTCAGGCATTGATCGAGTGATATGTCGCGGTACAAGTTGCCGCCCGCGTGCAAATGACAAATCGGTGGGCCACTCACCAAGCCGGTGCCCGCTTCAAACACCTGGGTATCCACGCCGCGCTCAGCCAAGCGCATTGCTGCTGTGGTCCCCGCAACACCGCCACCTATCACAGCGACGCGAAACTTTTCTACTTGCGTTTGTTCTTGACTGTGTTGTGCCATGCCAACCCTGTTTTCATTACTACTTCTGTGGGCCAAACTGATCACGGCATGTCAATGGTTACCTGCCGTTCAGCCCCTTTAATTAGGGGCATAGAGACAAGATGGATCACTCAACATCTGTCTTGGGATCGTCATCTAACTCAATCACTGGCAACGCTTGCCATACCGCTTTCACTAAGGTCGCTAATGGAATGGCAAAAAATACTCCCCAAAAACCCCAGAGTCCACCGAAAACCAGTACGGCTATTATGATAGCGACTGGGTGTAAGTTTACCGCTTCAGAGAAAAGCACGGGGACGAGCACATTGCCATCCAGCGCCTGAATGATCCCGTAGGCTATCATCACATACCAAAAGCCTGGCTCGAGCCCCCACTGGAACAAGGCAACAATCGCTATCGGGACGGTGACAATCGCCGCGCCAATATAAGGCACCAAGACAGAAAAGCCCGTCGCCACACTCAGTAGTACCGCATAGCGAAGATCTAACAGGCTAAAGGTCAAATAACTGGTCACCCCGACAATAATGATCTCTGTCACTTTGCCGCGGATGTAGTTGGAGATCTGCTGATTCATCTCATGGCCGACCCGGGAGGCAAGACGACGATTGCGCGGCAACAAGCCTTTGAACATCGCCAACATTTGCACTTTATCTTTGAGCAAAAAGAACACCAGCAGGGGGACTAAAATCAGGTATACCGCCACCGCGACTAAGTTCACCAAAGACGCCAATGAACCTTTTACCAGTGTTTCACCCAGGTTAAGCACTTTATTTTGCAAGGTATCGACGAAGGTGTTCACCATGTGTGGGTTAATCAGCTCTGGGTAGCGTTCTGGCAAACTCAGCATCAGTGCTTGCATGTTATTAAACATATTTGGCACATCGGCCACCAAGCTGACCCCCTGGTTCCATATGGTCGGCACCAACCCAAATAACGCCATCAAGGTTAAGCTGACAAACACAGTCAGTACCACCAGCACTGACAAAATGCGGGGCAAACCCAGCCGGCAGAGGCGATTTACCGGCCAATCGAGTAGATAAGCCATCACGATCGCCACCAGCAATGGAGCAAGCAAATTGCCAAAAAAGTAAATGGTAATAAAACCAAAAAGGAGGATCGCCACCAGGCTCACGGCATGTGGGTCAGAAAAACGTCGCCGATACCAGCGATGTAACATATCAAACATAAAAAGCCCGCTATTTCTTTGTGATGAGTAGCCGCGAAGCTGGCGTGTCTAACCACCTCATGCTGAAGCCTTCGCGTTTAAAGTACTTGGGGATATCGTCTTTCGCCCCTTGATCACCGAGTAAAATCACCAATTGCTCACCTGACGGCAATAACGCGGCAGCGCGCTTTGCTAGCAATAGCGCCATTGGACAAACATGTTCTCGCAAATCAAGTGTTTGAGATTCCATTCTGGCTCACCGGTCGGTATTATCGTCAGTATTGTAATGGACATTAGATAGAACGCCAACGAAACCCTTGCGGCTTTTGTCGGTCTGTACCTAAGTACATCCTGCATTTAAAGGTCATCACGCTTATGTCATCTCGCGCACCTTGCTCGAACAAAGGAACAAAGGCTCGTCGCCTACTCGCTTATGCACTGGCGGGCGTGTTAGCGAGCGCACCTGTGTCTGCACGCGTTGAGTCATACCAAAGCGATTTGCCTGATATTGGTACTGCCGCCGTCAGTACCTTATCGGTTGCCAAAGAGAAAGAATTTGGTGATGCCTACATGCGGATGCTAAGAGCCAGTAAGCCCATCATCAGCGATCCTTTGCTCAACGAGTACATTAATGGCTTAGGCCATCGACTGGTGGCGAATGCTAACGACGTTCGTACGCCCTTTCGATTTATTCTCATTGATAACAAGGCCATCAACGCCTTTGCGTTTTTCGGTGGCTACGTGGCCATGCACTCTGGGCTGTTCCTTCACGCAAAAACGGAAAGCGAGCTGGCATCGGTGATGGCCCACGAAATCGCCCACGTGACCCAACGTCATTTGGCAAGAAGCATGGAAGAGCAAGCACAAACCTCACCGCTCACGGTGGCCGCCTTAGTGGGGTCGTTGATGCTTGCCATCGCAGCACCTGAAGCTGGGATTGCAGCGGCACATGCCGCCACGGCTGGCAGTATGCAAAACCAAATAAACTTCACCCGTCGCAATGAAGAAGAAGCCGACCGGATCGGCATTGAAACCCTCGCGCGCGCGGATTTTAATGTACAAGCGATGCCGCGATTTTTCTCGCGATTGGCCGATGAATATCGCTATGCCAGTCAAATGCCTGAATACTTCAGCACGCACCCCTTACCCGCTTCACGGATCACCGACTCGCGTGCTCGTGCCCGCCAATACCCGCAAAAGCGGGTGCCTGTCTCGCCGGATTATCAGCTGGCGCGCGCGCGCATCGTCGCGCGATATAGCGGTATCGCCAGTCGCTCTGCCATGGATTGGTTTGAACGGCGTCATAAAGAGGCCTCGCCGGCCGAAAAACAAAGTCTCGATTACGGGATGGCGCTGCTTGATATTGATGCACGTCGGTTTGACGACGCGCGTGAAAAGTTAACCCCACTGATCAAGGCACAACCTAATAATCGATTTTTCATCGATGCGATGACCGATTTAAACATCGGTGAGAAACAGTACGACAAGGCACTATCACGCCTTGAGCAGGCGTTGAACCATCAACCTAACAACCGCGTATTGTTGCTCAATCGTGCCTACACCCTCGTCAAGGCTAAACGAGGAGGCGAGGCAATCTCGATGCTGGAGCGGTATACGCACCAGCACCCTGATGACAGCAACGGCTGGTTTTTGTTACAACAAGCCTACGAAAATACGGGGACGCATCGAGACGGCGAGCTGGCTGCACAAGGTGAGCGCTATGCATTGCGCGGACAGTGGGACAAAGCCATTCGTAACTATACCCAAGCCGCTCAGCTCGCAGAGTTAGGCAGCTTAGCGCAAGCACGGTATGATGCACGTCTCGACCAACTGCGTCGCCAGCAAGCTCGCTTTAAAGCGCTTAGCGATCGGTAATTCAATCAAAAAGGATCATTGTTGTGACCACCATTACCCTCTACCACAACCCGCGTTGCTCCAAAAGCCGTGAAACACTTAAATTGCTCGAGTCTCACGGTGTGACGCCTACCATTATCAAGTACCTTGAGAACCCACTTTCTGCTGAAGCCTTGTCAATGTTAAAACAGCAACTCGGACTCAACTCATTTCGGGAGATGATGCGAACCAAAGAAGCGGACTATAAAGCGGCGAATTTGGGCGATGCCTCAGTGGATGAAACACAACTGCTCAATGCCATGGTTAATAACCCTAAGCTGGTCGAGCGCCCGATTGCGGTAAAAGGCGAAAAGGCGGTGATTGGTCGTCCGCCAGAGAACGTACTAGCGCTGATAAAATGACAAAGGTATTGGTGCTTTACTACAGCCGGTCAGGAAATACACGTAAGCTTGCCCAACAAGTGGCTCGGGGCATCGAGGCTCAAGGCGTGGAAGCGGTGCTGCGTACTGTCCCTGAACTGCCCGCTTACCCTGATGGCCAAACCCCAGCCTCGACGGCGAAAGACCCTTTTGTCACTCGGCAAGATTTGTTGGATTGCCATGGCTTGGCCCTTGGCAGCCCTGTGCGCTTTGGTAACATGGCCGCGCCCTTAAAGCAGTTTATCGACAGCACCAGTGGCGAGTGGTTATCAGGTGCACTGATTGATAAACCCGCGGCCGTGTTTGGCGCGGGCTCTATGCTGCATGGCGGGCAAGAAACCACCCTACTCACCATGACAGTGCCACTACTTCATCATGGCATGATGCTGCTCGGTGTCCCACATAGCGAGCGCGCGTTACACACCACAGAAGGCGGTGGTTCACCTTATGGTGCGTCAAGTGTGGCTGATGCAAACCAGCCTTTAATGGCAGACGAAAAACAAATCGCCAAAGCCTTAGGCCAACGTCTCGCGCGTTTCGCGCAAACCGTTCACCATCACTTGGGATAAAAGGATAAAATTGTGACTGACTCTCGGCTTGCATTAATGCGTAAGCTCTCGTTGTTGAGTAACCTCGGCCTGATTGCCTGGGTGATAATCTGGCACGCATCGTTATCGCCCCACCCTCACCTTAATGCTTTGGCGGTGACCATCGGCTGGACCATTCCTCTTCTACTCCCGCTCCCGGGGATCGTGAAAGGAAAAGCCTTTACCCATGCGTGGGCGAACTTTATTTTGATGTTTTACTTTTTACACGCCTTAACCCTTATTTATGTTGATGAAGGGGAGCGTTGGCTAGCCGCGACTGAGCTCGTCTTAGTGACTTGTGCGTTCGCCAGCAACATTGTCTTTGCGCGTTGGATGGGAAAATCACAAGGCCTGAAGCTGCCACGTCTTTCCCAAGTAGAACGTGAAGAACGTCAGCGTTTTGAAGGCAAGGATAACGTCTCGTCTGACTGATCACTGACCTTTATCCTCGCCCTTGCCATGTTAACCGCCTCGGCGAAGCCAAGCACCGTGCTTGGCTTATACTGGGTACGGGCGGCGAGAGAAATACCGGTGACCACACTTGCTACATGGGGCAATCACATCTACGCGGCTATGGCGTGTTTGGTGTTGGCACTGTTCGCATTGCAAGACGCCCAACCCCACAATTTCGCCGGCTTCATACACACCATGATGCTGAAGGTCGTCGAATACTTCCCGCCACTCTAGCTGAGTGCGGTCGGTGATTTCTGCCAGTTGCTCCCAAATCGAGTTAGCAATCAGATCGTTAAACACCTGGCTATCAATGTCCTCGTCTTGGGACTTGTTATACTGCTCGCCAAAGGCTTTCACGTCGCGCTTAAAGTAAGCTTCAATTAACGCCCACTCATCTTTGGTCAGATCCGCGGCCGCTTTGAGGTATTGATCAGATAACTCGACCCAGCGAGACAAAGCCTCTGGACTGTTTTCCAGCGCCTCTTTTACCCGCTCAATGATACTTTGTTGGGGTTCTTTCTCTTTATTCATGGTTCCGTCCTGATTCAAGTGTTGTTGCGGTCTCTGCCTTTCGTTATTCTATGACGATATTTCTCTTTCAGGTTTTACCTTTCTCACAGAATCTCGGAAGCCATCGATGCAAAAACAATATAGCCCGCAAGATATTGAACAAAAAGTTCAAGCCCATTGGGACGACAATAAAACCTTTGTGGCTCATGAAGACCCTAACAAAGAAAAATTCTACTGTCTTTCTATGTTCCCTTACCCCAGTGGCCGACTTCACATGGGGCATGTCCGTAATTATACCATCGGTGATGTCATCTCGCGTTATCAGCGCCTGCAAGGCAAGAATGTGATGCAGCCTATTGGTTGGGACGCATTTGGTTTGCCTGCAGAAGGGGCCGCCATCAAAAACAAAACCGCCCCTGCGCCTTGGACTTACGAAAACATTGATTACATGAAAGGCCAGCTGAAAATGCTGGGCTTTGGTTACGACTGGGATCGCGAAGTCGCGACCTGTAGCCCTGATTACTACCGCTGGGAGCAAGAATTCTTTACCACGCTTTATAACAAAGGCTTGGTCTACAAAAAAACCTCGTCAGTGAATTGGTGTCCACACGATCAAACCGTGTTGGCGAACGAGCAGGTGCATGAAGGCTGCTGCTGGCGTTGTGACACCCCTGTGGAGCAAAAAGAAATTCCACAGTGGTTTATCAAGATCACCGATTATGCAGAAGAGCTGCTGCAAGACATCGACAAACTGGATGGCTGGCCAGAGATGGTAAAAACCATGCAGCGCAACTGGATTGGCCGCTCAGAAGGCGTTGAGCTGACCTTTGACGTGGAAGGTGAGCACCCTGCACTGGATGTGTACACCACCCGTCCTGATACCTTAATGGGCGTGACCTATGTCGGCATTGCCGCCGGTCACCCACTGGCCGATGCCGCGGCCAAGAACAACCCAGCCTTGGCTGAATTTGTACAAGAGTGCCGTAACACCAAAGTGGCGGAAGCTGAGCTTGCCACCATGGAGAAAAAAGGCATGGCAACCGGCCTGTACGCGACCCACCCCCTTAATGGCCGTCGCGTGCCTATCTTTGTCGCCAATTTTGTCCTGATGGACTACGGTACTGGTGCGGTCATGGCCGTGCCTGCCCACGACCAGCGCGACTTTGAGTTCGCCAGCAAGTACAGCTTGGATATTGAGCCGGTGATCCTGGACGAAAATGGCAACGCGCCTGACTTGTCTGAGCAAGC
This sequence comes from Salinivibrio kushneri, assembly GCF_027286325.1. Classification (NCBI taxonomy): domain Bacteria; kingdom Pseudomonadati; phylum Pseudomonadota; class Gammaproteobacteria; order Vibrionales; family Vibrionaceae; genus Salinivibrio; species Salinivibrio kushneri. The sequence continues at coordinate 729,972 of NZ_CP114588.1, read as the reverse complement.
ACATACCGAAAAAGGCAAGCTATTTAACTCCGGTGAATTCGATGGCTTAGACTTTGATGCCGCGTTTGATGCGATTGCCGCCAAGCTTGAGTCTTTGGGCAAAGGCAAGAAAACCGTTAACTTCCGTCTTCGTGATTGGGGCGTTTCTCGTCAGCGTTATTGGGGCGCACCTATCCCTATGCTGAACACCGAAGACGGTGACGTGGTGCCAGTCCCGACGGATGAACTGCCCGTGATCCTGCCAGAAGATGTGGTGATGGATGGGGTACAAAGCCCGATTAAAGCGGACAAACAGTGGGCGCAAACCCAATACCAAGGCAAGCCTGCACTGCGTGAAACCGACACCTTCGATACCTTTATGGAATCGTCTTGGTACTATGCGCGCTATTGCTCGCCACAAGCCGATCAGATGCTCGATCCAAGTGCTGCCAACTACTGGCTACCTGTGGATCAATATATCGGCGGCATTGAGCACGCCTGTATGCACCTTCTTTACTCTCGCTTCTTCCACAAGTTGCTGCGTGATGAAAACATGGTCGATAGCGACGAGCCGTTTAAGCAACTGCTCTGTCAGGGCATGGTGCTGGCTGATGCTTTCTATTACACCGATGATAAAGGTGTGCGCGTATGGGTGTCACCAACCGAAGTCACCGTCGAACGTGACAGCAAAGGCCAAATTGTTAATGCGGTAGATAGCCAAGGCAATGCGGTTACTCATGCGGGCATGACCAAGATGTCGAAGTCGAAAAACAACGGCATTGACCCGCAATTAATGGTAGAAAAATACGGCGCCGATACGGTACGCCTGTTCATGATGTTCGCCGCGCCCGCGGATATGACCCTAGAGTGGCAAGAATCAGGGGTCGAGGGCTCACATCGCTTCTTGCGTCGCGTATGGAAACTGGTTTACGAGCACAGTCAGCAAGGGCCTGTCGTGGCACTGGATGCTAGCGCACTCAACAATGAGCAAAAAACGCTGCGCCGCGAGGTGCACAAAGCCATTGCCAAAGTCAGTGATGACATGGGTCGCCGTCAAACCTTTAACACCGCTATCGCAGCGATTATGGAGCTGATGAACCGATTGGTAAAAGCGCCACAGCAAAGTGAACAAGACCGCGCGGTGCTCGACGAAGCCCTTAAAGCCGTGGTATTGATGCTTTATCCCATCACCCCACATATCTGTTTTAGCCTGTGGAATGCACTGGGCGAGACTCACATCGACGATGCGGCGTGGCCACAAGCCGACGAAGCAGCCATGGTTGAAGATGAGAAACTGATCATCGTCCAAGTTAACGGTAAACTGCGCGCCAAGATCACCGTCGCCGCTGATGCGGAGAAAGAGGCCGTAGAAGCCCAAGCGATGGCGGATGAAAACGTGGTGAAATTTACCGAAGACAAAACCGTGCGCAAGGTGATTTACGTGCCTGGCAAGCTGGTTAACATTGTTGCCAACTAACAAGGAGCGATGGAGTGAATCTGTTTAAGACAATGCTTCGCTCCCTGCTTGTCGCGATGGTCTGTTTGACCATCGCGTCTTGCGGGTTTGCCTTACGCGGCAGCTACAATCTGCCCGATGAGGTTGATAAGGTCTCATTAACCAGCTTTGACCCTTACGGCGAGCTCACCCGGCAAATGCGAAATGCCTTGCGTCAACACAAGGTCGATCTTGTCTCTCCTTCCAAGGAGGTGGCCAATATCCACTTGCTCGGTGAAAGCAATAGCGAAAAAACGCTATCGCTTTACCAAAACAGCCGCGTGGCGGAGAAAGAGTTTCGCTATGTTGCCCGTTATCGCGTCACGATCCCCGGTAAAGGGAGTTATAGCTATAACACCACTTTAAGCCGTAACTTTCTTGATAACCCACTGACAGCGTTGGCAAAGTCCGTTGAGGAAGATAAATTGGTCGCTGAGATGCGTACAGAGGCCACTCGTCAAATCATGCGTCAACTTTCCCAGCTAAAAGGCGATATTGCTGAGTTTGAGCGCCAGCAGGCCGAACAAGCGGCGATGAAAGATCTCGAGCAAGGTGACACGCCGACTAAGCCAGACGTTATCATTGAAACGCGACAAACCGAAACGAACCCCGCGCAATGATGAGAACCTACCCCGACCAATTGGCGCAGCAGCTCAGCCAGCCACTGCGCCAATGCTATTTGGTCTTTGGCTCCGACCCACTACTCAAGCTAGAAGCACGAGACGCTATCTCACAGGCGGCTCGCGCCCAAGGCTTTGAAGAGCATCATAAATTTGTTATTGATGGACAGCTCGACTGGCAAGAGATAATTGACTGCTGTCAAGCGCTTAGCTTATTTGCGTCTCGACAGATCATTGAGCTGACTTGTCCGGAAAACGGTTTAACCAGCGCACAGACTAAACAGCTGACCGAACTGGCGACTTACCTACACCCTGATGTGCTCTTGTTGGTTCAAGGGGAAAGACTCAATAAAAAACAAGAAAGCGCCAAATGGTTTTCAGCGCTCGCCCAACACGGCTTATACGTGGTGTGTAATACCCCGGATGCCCGTCAACTCCCGCGTTTTATTGAGCAACGGTGTCGCCAGTTAGGGCTAAAGCCAGACCAACCTGCGCTACAGTTGTTAGCACAATGGCATGAAGGAAACCTCCTCGCCTTAGTGCAAAGTCTGCATATCTTGCAGCTACTTTATCCTGATGGGGCACTCACCTTGCCTCGTATCGAGAGTTCGCTATCGCGCCATCATCACTTTACCCCCTTTCAGCTCACCGATGCGCTGCTAGCAGGAAAAGCACAACGCGCACAGCGGATACTTGATCAGCTTCATGCTGAAGGTGAAGAGCCCACCCTCCTTTTAAGACTGATCCAAAGGGAGCTAAAGCAGTTGTACACCATTCACGAGCAAGGACAAAAAGGCAGACCGCTGAATGCCATCTTTGACCAATTCCGTGTGTGGCAAACACGTCGTCCCATGCTCACTGCCGCTCTCAATCGGCTTAACAAAGCCCGATTGACCGCACTGCTGCGCCGCTTAGCGCAGGTAGAAGTCAGACTAAAAACGGATTTTGGTAGCGACCCTTGGCCGGATTTGCAGTATTTTTGTGCACTCATGTGCCAAGCGTCCGAACCACTGGCTCCCTAGCGTGTCCAAAGGGTTAGCAAATGGTATACTGGCCTAATAAGACCATCAGCAACACATAGAGGTTTTCTTTGCAAGCTAACGAGTTAAAACAGTTTGTGACCGATAAGGTCGATGAGTTAAAAGCCAGCGATATTGTGACCCTGGATGTACGTGATAAATCATGCATTACCGACTTTTTAGTGCTGTGTACCGGCAACTCCCGCCGTCACGTTGCCTCCATCGCCGAACATGTGTGTGAGCAGGCCCAAGCCGTTGATATCGACTCGCTCGGCACAGAAGGGCAAGATGACAGCGAATGGGTTGTGGTTGATTTAGGTGACGTCATGGTGCACGTCATGCAAGAAGAGCAACGCCAGCTCTATCAATTGGAAAAGCTCTGGAACTAAACCATGAAAATCCAATTGATTGCGGTCGGCAATAAAATGCCTAAATGGGTAGAGCAAGGCTTTGAAGAATACCAACGCCGCTTTCCGAAAGACATGCCACTCGAGCTGATTGAAGTGCCAGCCGGCAAGCGTGGCAAAAATGCCGACATTGCCCGCATCTTGCAAAAAGAAGGGGAAGCCATGCTGGCGGCGGTCAGTCGTGGCAGCCGCATTGTAACACTCGATATTCCCGGCAAGCCTTGGGATACACCGCAATTGGCTAACCAATTGGAAAAGTGGAAGCTTGATGGCCGCGATGTCGCCATTTTGATCGGTGGGCCAGAAGGGCTCGCGCCACAGTGTAAAGCCGCCGCCGAGCAAAGCTGGTCACTGTCACCACTGACCCTCCCCCACCCGCTAGTGCGCATCATTATGGCCGAGAGCCTGTATCGCGCGTGGAGCTTGACCACCAATCATCCGTATCATCGAGAATAAGCAAAGATGAAGCGCCAACGAGTTGAAATCCGAGACCACAGCGCCGAGGCGGCCTTGTTTGTACGACGCGCTATCGTCTGTTTTGTCGGTATTATGGCGCTGGTTGGGGTGCTCCTGACTAACCTTTATCATATTCAGGTGACCGAGCACCAAGACTACCAAACACGCTCGAACGATAACCGTATCAAAGTTGTCCCCGTCGCCCCTAACCGCGGGCTTATTTACGATCGCAACGGAAAGTTACTGGCTGAAAACCGCCCCGTTTATCACTTAGAAGTGACCCCTGAACAAGTCGATGATATGCCGGCAACCCTGGCTCAGCTAAAAGACTTACTTTCATTGACCGACAAAGACATTACGCGCTTCCAGAAAGAGCGTCGCCGCTCGCGACGTTTTAATGCCGTGGCATTGAAAACTCAGCTCACCGACAAAGAAGTCGCGATTTTTTCCGCGCACCAGCATCAGTTTTCTGGGGTGGAAATCAAAGCCTACTTAAAGCGCCATTATCCCTATGGTGACGCACTCACCCATGTGCTCGGATATGTCGCCAAGATTAATGATCGCGATATTGCCAAGCTAAGACAAAAAGGGGTGCTCAATAACTACAAAGCAACCCGAGATATTGGCAAGCTAGGGATTGAAAAATACTACGAGTCAACACTGCATGGTAAAGCCGGCTACCAAGAAGTTGAGGTGAACAGCCGTGGCCGTGTGATACGTACACTTAAATATGTACCGCCGCAGCCGGGCAAAGATCTGATTCTTAACCTCGACATTGACCTGCAGCTCTATGTGCGCGGCATCCTTGGGGATCGCAGAGGTGCAGTGGTCGTCGTCGACCCTGACACCTCGGGTGTCTTGGCCATGGTCTCCACCCCAAGCTATGATCCTAACTTATTTGTGCACGGTATTTCTGGCAAGCAATACCGGCAGCTGCTGAACGATAAAGATCGTCCCTTGGTAAATCGCGCCACTCTTGGCATTTATCCCCCCGCCTCGACGGTGAAACCTTTCATTGCTGTCGCCGCTTTAGAAGAAGGTGTGGTCACCACCAAAACCACGCGTAATGACCCAGGTTATTGGCGGATCCCCAACTCAGACACTCGCCCCTTCCGCGATTGGCTGCCGTGGGGCCACGGACGCGTAAACATCGTGCAATCGATCGAGGAGTCAGTTGATACCTTCTTCTATCAAATTGCTTATGACATGGGGATCGATAAACTCTCTATGTGGATGGAAAAGTTTGGCTTTGGCCAATACACAGGCATCGACATTCAAGAAGAAAGCAGCGCTAATATGCCTAACCGCGAATGGAAGATGAGCCGCTACCGCCAACCTTGGTACAAAGGTGACACGATTCCAGTCGGGATTGGACAAGGCTATTGGACGGCAACCCCGATGCAGATCGTTAAAGCATTAACGGTGCTGATCAACCGTGGCGAAGTCAAAGCGCCCAAACTATTAAACAAAACACGCGATGAACACGGCACCCACAAGCCCGACGCCGAGCCCTTTCCTCCGATTAAAGGCGTCGACGATAAATATTGGGATGTTGGCCTCAAAGGCATGCAACTGGTTAACCACGGCCGCAAAGGAACCGCGCGTCGTTCATTCCGTTCAGCGGAATATTTATCTGGCGGGAAATCAGGTACCGCGCAGGTATTCGGGCTGGGTGAAGACGAAGAATATAACGCGGACGAAATTGCTGAACACCTGCGAGATCATGCACTTTTCATCGGTTTTGCGCCCTTTGAAAGCCCAGAAGTCGCTGTCTCTATGGTACTCGAAAACGCTGGCGGTGGTTCGAGCAACGGTGGCCCTATTGCCCGCCGCATCTTCGACCATATTTTGTTAGAAGACAAAGAGACAAAAGAGGCTAAACAATGAGTTCACTTGCCCAAGTCAGCGCGAAACGCTCTTTGTTCGATCGCTTGCACCTCGACTTGCCGATGCTCGTCGGTATTCTATTACTCATGGGCTTCGGGCTTGTGGTGATGTATAGCGCCAGTGGGCAAAGCATGGTGATGATGGAACGCCAGGCCATTCGTATGTTATTGGCTTTGGCTGTCATGTTCGCCCTTGCCCAAGTACCGCCTCGTCACTATGAATTTTGGGCGCCGTATTTGTATGCGATCGGTGTGGTGTTGCTGGCCGCCGTTTTGTTGGTGGGCGAGACCGCAAAAGGGGCACAACGTTGGCTCGATCTCGGTTTTGTCACTTTCCAGCCATCAGAGATCATTAAACTTGCGGTACCGCTCATGCTGGCGCGCTTTATTGGCAAAGACCCGCTCCCCCCCAAGTTTACCCACTTGCTGATTGCGCTGGTGTTACTGTTTGTTCCCACTATTATGATTGCCAAGCAACCCGACTTGGGAACATCAATACTGATTGCCGCCTCAGGGGTGTTTGTTTTGTTTCTGGCCGGGATTAGCTGGAAAATTATTACAGCAGCAGTGATTGCGCTTGCCAGTTTTGTCCCTGTGCTTTGGTTTTTCCTGATGCACGACTATCAGCGCACCCGCGTACTCACCCTGTTTAACCCAGAGTCCGATCCCTTGGGGGCGGGCTATCATATCATTCAGTCTAAGATTGCTATTGGTTCTGGTGGCTTAAGCGGCAAAGGCTGGTTGCAAGGGACACAGTCCCAATTGGAGTTTCTCCCTGAGCGGCACACCGACTTTATTTTTGCCGTCATCGCTGAAGAGTGGGGGTTGATTGGTGTCTGCGTGTTGCTGGCTTTGTATCTCTTTTTGATTGGCCGAGGGCTGATGCTCGCCAGCCGCGCCCAAACGGCATTTGGCCGAATGATGGCAGGCAGTATCGTTTTAAGCTTTTTTGTTTATGTTTTTGTCAATATTGGCATGGTCAGCGGCATTCTTCCTGTGGTTGGGGTACCCTTACCGCTTATCAGTTATGGTGGCACCTCCATGGTCACCTTGATGGCCGGTTTTGGCATTCTGATGTCTATTCACACTCATCGTAAAATGTTATCCAGGGCATAAACATGCGAGCTATTATCATTTCTAGCGCTATCGTCTTATTAAGTGCATGCAGCAGTCAACAAGGTCGCTACGACATGCACAGTGATAAAGCACCTGAGACGGTGCCACAAGTTATTCACGCAGAAAACGCACAACCCAGATATGAGCCCTACAGCCTCGCAGGTAACAAGGATTACACGTTAAATGGTCAGCGCTACCAAATCTTACGTGATCCAAAAGGCTACCGAGAGGCGGGGATTGCTTCTTGGTACGGTGAGAAATTTCATGGCCATCGCACCTCCAATGGTGAAGTGTATGATATGTACTCCATGTCTGCGGCGCACAAAACCCTTCCGCTGCCCAGTTACGTGGAAGTCACTAACCAGAATAACGGTAAAACAGCGATTGTACGCGTCAACGATCGTGGGCCCTTTCACAATAAACGCTTGATAGACCTGAGTTATGCTGCCGCCAAAAAGCTGGATGTCCTAAAAACGGGCACCGCCCCCGTGTCCTTGCGCCTCCTAACGCCGAGCAAACCAGCGGATGACGAATGGCACTCCGCTCGCCATCATGCCTATTATGTACAACTCGCCGCGCTATCGAATGGCCTAAAAGCCAATCAAACAGCGGAACAATTGGCGAAAACCCATGGTCTACCTACACATATTGCCCGCCGTGATACCGTTTATCGTGTTCGCTTTGGTCCTTTTTATGATCGAGAAAAAGCGCAACAAGCGATGCGCGCGGCAAAGCAGCATCAGTTGCCGGGGGCATTTATCGTCACCGAAGCACTTGTTAATGGCGACACACCTGCCACAAGCGCTAAAACAAATAATCAATAAGTTAAAGAAATCGACCCTGTCCCTCTATTCGCAATTTGGTATAGTGAAGGCACAGTATCGACATCGATAACCGACATAAGTACTAACAATGATGAATAAAACCGTTTTCCGCATGCGTACACTGCTTTCTGCAGCCTTGTTCGCCTCTGCTACCGCTCAAGCCGCGCCTGCTGTTGTCCCTGATGCGCCGCAAATTGCCGCCAAAGGCTACGTATTGATGGATTATCATTCCGGCGAGGTACTGGCTGAAAACAACGCCTATCAACGCCTTAATCCTGCCAGTCTGACGAAAATGATGACCAGCTACGTGATTGGTCAGGAGGTTGAGCGTGGCAATATCTCAATGGATGATGACGTCGTCATTAGTGAGAATGCCTGGGCCAAAAACTTCCCCGGCTCTTCGAAGATGTTTATCGAAGTCGGCACCACGGTCAAAGCAGCCGATCTGAATCGTGGCATTATCATCCAGTCGGGCAACGATGCCTGTGTCGCGATGGCTGAGCATGTGGCTGGCTCAGAGGACGCCTTTGTCGATTTAATGAACCGCTGGGGCGAAACCTTGGGCATGGACAGCACCCATTTTTCCAATGTCCACGGTTTAGACTCCAAAAACCTTTACACCACACCGTATGACATGGCGCTGCTCGGCCAAGCCCTGATTCGCGATGTGCCTGCGGAATACCGAATTTATAAAGAGAAGGCCTTCACCTATAACGGCATCACGCAATACAACCGTAATGGCTTGCTGTGGGATAAGAGCCTTAACGTCGACGGTATCAAAACAGGCCACACCGAGGGCGCAGGCTACAACTTGGTCACTTCAGCGACTGAAGGAGACATGCGTCTTATCTCGGTGGTGATGGGCACGAAAAGTGCCAATGCCCGTAAAGCAGAGAGCAAGAAGCTACTCAACTATGGTTTCCGCTTCTTTGAAACCGTCGCGCCACACAAAGCCAACGAAACCTTTGTCACAGAAAAGGTCTGGATGGGTGATACAGACGAAGTCGCGCTAGGCGTCACTGAAGATACCTTTGTCACCCTGCCTCGTGGCAAGGCACAAGATCTTAAAGCCAGTTTTGTGCTCGACAACACTTTGGAAGCGCCTATCAGTAAAGGGGATGTCGTAGGCAAGCTCTTCTATCAAGTGGATGATGAAGACGTGGCTGAGTATCCACTCGTCGCGTTAAACGATGTTGAAAAAGGCGGCCTTTTTAGTCGCTTAATAGACTACATCGTAATGATGTTCAAAAACCTCGTCGGTTAATCGCTCTCCGTGCCGCCCACCAACTTGGTGGGCGGCTTGTTTTCTCGCGCTTGGCAGATTAGTATTTCGCGTTAATCGTGATCAATCGCACAAACGCGTGCCTCTATCAGCCTGCAGTTGGGAGTTAACATGCAAGAGCAACCGAAATTAAAAGATCTGTTGGAGTTTCCTTGCCAATTCACCTACAAGGTGGTGGGCCAGGCAAAACCTGAGCTACCCGATCATGTGTTGACCGTGATCCAGCGTCATGCGCCAGGCGACTACAGCCCTGCTGTTAAACCGAGTGCTAAAGGCACTTACCACTCTGTCTCTATCACTATTAAGGCGACATCCATTGAACAAGTGGAAACCTTATATAAAGAGCTGGGTGAGATTGAAATTGTCCGCATGGTTCTCTAATACGAATACCCACACGACTGGCGGCTTTAAATCACGCTGCCAGCCTCTATAATATCGCCACTGACAACAACACGGGAAATGGGTTTGCTGCACCAACTCGTTGTAAGGCACCTTGGCCGTCAACCATACCTACGCGTCTGGGAACAGATGCGAGACTTTACCGATCGTCGCGACGAAAACACGCGTGATGAAGTCTGGCTGGTTGAGCATGATCCGGTTTTTACCCAAGGACAAGCGGGAAAAACGGAACATGTGTTGGTCCCAGGAGACATCCCAGTCGTACAATCAGACCGAGGTGGGCAAGTGACCTATCATGGGCCAGGCCAGCTCGTCGCCTATTTCCTGATAAATCTCAAACGTAAAAAAGTCGGTGTGCGGGCGCTCGTTAGCCATATTGAAGATCTTGTGGTGAGCACATTAGCACACTTCCACGTTGACGCTTACGCCCGCCCAGATGCGCCTGGTGTTTACGTTAGCGATGCAAAAATATGTTCTCTTGGGCTCCGTATTCGTCGCGGGTGCTCATTCCATGGACTGGCACTCAACATCAATATGGACTTATCACCGTTTCAGCGTATTAATCCATGTGGTTACGCTGGTATGGCCATGACGCAACTGAGCGATCAGGTTGGCAAAGTCACGCTCGAGGACGTTCAACCTGTGCTGGTAGACACTTTAACTCAACAGCTGATGTATTCTGAGGTTGAGTTTACAACGGAAAGCAGCGATTTATGAGCAAACCGATTCAGATGGAACGCGGTGTTAAGTACCGCGACGCCGACAAAATGGCGCTTATCCCGGTCAAAAATATGCCGGCCGAGCAAAAAGAAGTGCTGCGTAAGCCTGATTGGATGAAGATCAAGCTCCCGGCTGAAACCGCACGTATTAAAGAAATCAAAGACGCGATGCGCAAAAACAACCTTCACTCTGTGTGTGAAGAAGCCTCGTGTCCCAACCTTGCAGAGTGCTTCAGCCACGGTACGGCAACGTTTATGATTCTCGGGGCCATCTGTACCCGTCGTTGCCCTTTCTGTGATGTCGCCCATGGTCGTCCTGTCGCCCCTGATAGCGAAGAGCCAAAACACTTAGCGCAAACTATCAAAGACATGAAACTGCGCTATGTGGTGATCACCTCGGTTGACCGTGATGATTTGCGTGACGGTGGTGCCCAGCATTTTGTCGATTGTACCCGTGAGATCCGCGCGCTCAATCCAGAGATCCAAATAGAGACATTGGTTCCTGACTTCCGCGGCCGTATGGATCGTGCACTGGATATCTTGCAAAACAATCCACCCGACGTCTTCAACCATAATTTAGAGACAGCGCCACGCTTGTACCGCAAAGCGCGCCCTGGTGCCAATTACCAGTGGTCACTGGATCTGTTGAAAAAGTTTAAAGAGATACACCCCAACGTCCCTACCAAGTCAGGTTTGATGATGGGATTAGGGGAAACCAAAGAAGAGATCATCGAGGTCCTCAAAGACTTACGTGCGCACGGTGTCACTATGCTCACTCTTGGCCAGTACTTGGCACCAAGCCGTCACCACTTGCCGGTAGAGCGTTACGTGCCACCTGAAGAGTTTGACGAGCTGAAAGAGATTGCCCTTGACTTGGGCTTCACCCATGCCGCATGCGGCCCGTTTGTTCGCTCTTCTTATCATGCCGATCTACAAGCGAAAGGTGTAGAAATTAAATAGACGTCCAGACTGTCGAGACAAAAAACCGCTAGTCTGGCTAGCGGTTTTTTATTGTCAGTTATCTTGGATGCTCAGTGACGTGATAAATAGTCCGCTCGCCCCACCCACTTATAGGTAGTCAGCTCCTCAAGCCCCATCGGGCCACGTGCATGCAGCTTTTGCGTCGAAACTGCCACCTCTGCACCAAGCCCAAACTGCGCACCATCGGTGAAGCGCGTTGAGGCGTTGACATATACTGCCGCCGAGCCGGCACCATTAATAAAGGTTTCTGCCGCCTGCAAGTCGTTGGTCAAAATGGCATCGGAATGGCTGGCATTGTGCGCGCGCATGTGCGCGAGTGCCTCATCCACACTATCAACCACCACCACTCCAAGGGTTGGCCCTAGCCACTCGGTATCAAAGTCCCCTGCCTGCGCCTCACGCAGTTGCGCCACGCCATCCAGATACGGTAACGCACTTGATCCAGCGACAATGTGCAGCCCATGCTGATTAAACGCCGTCAGCAAGCGAGCAAATAATTGTGCTGCCACGTCTTTGTGAACCAGCAAGGTGTCTAGCGCGTTGCAGGCGGATGGGCGGTCTGTCTTGGCATTGAGGATCACATCAGGCGCTTTATCGAGATCAGCACTGTGATCGACATACAAGTGGCTAATGCCAAACCCCCCGATAATTACGGGAATAGTACTGTTTTGTTTACACATTTTGTGCAGTCCGGCACCACCGCGTGGAATGATCATATCAACGTAGTCATCAAGGGTCAGTAACTCAGAGACCAGCGCACGATCAGGTTTTTCAATATATTGCACCGAGGCATGCGGCAGCCCCGCTTTCTCCAACCCAGTCTGTATCACCTTCACTAATACCTGGTTAGTCGAGAAGGTTTCTTTCCCTCCCCGCAGAATCGCTGCATTGCCCGTTTTTAAGCACAATGCCGCGATATCAATGGTAACGTTAGGGCGCGCCTCATAAATCACCCCAATCACCCCCAGCGGCTCTCGACGCTTTGACAACGACATACCGTTTTCAAGCAGCTTATGATCGATCATCTGGCCCACAGGATCGGCTAAGGCTATGACTTGCCTCACATCGCTGGCCATATTGGTTAAACGGTCTGGGGTCAGGGTTAAGCGGTCCAACATCGCTGGATCCATGTCTGCCTCCCGCGCGGCGGCAAGATCACTTTCATTGGCGGCTAAAATCGCTGTTTGCTGTGCGTCAAGCTCATCCGCAATCATCGCTAGCGCTTGGTTTTTGGTGGCCGTGGATGTCACAGCCAATTGATGTGCAGCCTCTTTAGCCGCTTTCCCCATATTTTGTAAATTCATTGTGTCCCCGTCTTTGCTTTTTTAATTGTCTACCACCACAAGATCATCACGGTGCATCGCAACTGGTCCATACTCATAACCTAGGATATCTGCGATTTGTTGGCTATGCGCACCGGCAATACGGCGCAAGTCACTGGCGGTATAGCGACAAATTCCTCGCGCGACGCATTTCCCCTCCACCGACAGAATACGTACCACCTCGCCGCGTGCAAACGTCCCTTTCACCGCAACGATGCCTTTGCTCAACAAACTGCTGCCTTTTTGCGTCACCGCAGTAATCGCCCCCGCATCGACAACGATATCACCCGCTGGCGGAGGTCCGGCAAGGATCCAGCGTTTACGGCTTTCTAACGGGCTTTCTAATGGCAAAAAACGTGTGCCCGCGTTATCGCCAGCGGTAACCTTTTGAATCACCTCAGGCTTACTTCCCGCGGCAATGGTCACTTCGACACCGGCTCGACGGCCAATATCAGCCGCTTGAAGCTTGGTTGCCATCCCGCCGGTACCAAGCCCCCCGACACTGCCCCCCGCTAATTTGCGGAGTGTTTCATCAATGGTATGGACTTCACGAATCAGCTCGGCATCGGGGTTTGAACGCGGATCGGCCGTGAATAGGCCAGGTTGGTCAGTTAACAGTAGGAGTTTGTCTGCATCCGCGAGAATCGCCACCAAGGCAGATAAGTTATCATTATCGCCCACCTTGATTTCGGATGTCGCAACCGCATCGTTCTCATTCACAATCGGAATGATGCCATTATCCAGTAAGGCCTGAAGCATATCGCGGGCGTTGAGAAAGCGTTCGCGGTGTTCTAGGTCGGCCCGAGTAAGCAGCATTTGACCGACTTGAAAGCCATATAAGCCAAACAGGTGCTCCCAGGTTTGTATAAGACGGCATTGCCCTACCGCCGCCAACATTTGCTTGTTGGCCACGGTGTCAGCAAGCACTGGGTAGCCGAGATGCTCTCTGCCTGCGGCAATCGCCGCGGATGACACAATGATCACCTGGTGACCTTGCTGGCGTAAACGCGCACATTGACGCACCAGTTCGACCATGTGTGCTTGGTCTAAGCGCGCAGAGCCGCCCGTTAACACACTGGTGCCAAGTTTTACCACGAGAGTTTGGGAAGAGACGTTGGCCGCAAGGTCACCGTCTTGAAATGCATCTTGAATTGTCATGGTTGCCTGATCCACAAAAGCGTATGCCTCTCTTTTATCAATCCCTTGTACATTTAACAAGGGCGGGATCAGGCAAATCGATAGTTATTCAGAACAAGCCAGCTCTGGCTCGGTTAACGCATGGCTGGGCAAAAGAGTAAGGTTTAATTCATCTTCTACCAAGGCGCACAATTTGGCATAAAAATTAGTCAGGGTTTTATCCACGGCCTCTTGCGCAGCTCGCGGAACAGGTTTGTTGACCCAATCTCCTTTTTTATCATACAAACCAAAGCCGTAACGATACTCCAAGCGGTCAGAGTGCGGAGTCAGCTCAAACCACCAGCCCCAAAATTCACGTGCTTCGGGATCTTTATTAGCATCCACACACACAGAGAGGCTATCGAAAAAGTAGCGTTCGGTGTCCGACTTTCCTTCGCGAAAGTACGGGCCCAATGCAGTAAAACGTGTTTTTAATCGTCCGTGTGAAAGCGGTAATTTATCGCTCATCGTGTCCTCCAATGGCACTGTGACGTCCTTGTTCATGGTATATCATGGGCTTAGCCATCAGGTGAACGACAATATCCCGCTTTCAGCGGTGGATCACATCTTCATTTTTCTCCCCCTCTCACGGATAGCACCTGTGCTATTCGTGCCGCAGTCACCCGATTAGAGCACATCCTCGAACCACTTAACGGTTTCGGTCAAGGCACGGTGATAACCATCGTGCAGTGGGGTATTCGGTAAGGTCATGGCTTTGCCACCACGACTGTATCTGGCGATCATTTGATTATCTGACTCCGGACAAACGGGATCATCTTTTAGGCTAAGCGCTAAGATCGGCACCTCAGTGCGTCGGCCAGTAAGCAACCCTTGGTTTTTTAGCGACCAGGCCTGTAAGCGCGTTTTTAATGTGTCGATTGGAATGCGGCGCCCCAAGCGTGATCCGAGGGTATCTAGGTACATAGGTGGCATTTTTTTCATTAAAGAAGCGTCTGTCAGTAACGCATGCACAATGCCACCAAGTGAGGCACTGGCTTTCACGCGATGCGGCTCTAAAAACGCCATTCTCACCGCAGGATTCGCACCAAAGCGAATGCCCATGGTCCCCACACGGTGATGATCCACCCAAGGCACATCGACTAGTTTATCCAACATCGCGGTGTGCAAACGGCTGGTATCTTCATTGAGATGCCAATGACAGCTATGTCCTACAGAGGGCATATCCAGGGTTAGCACAGCAATATCGGCGGGCGCGAAGTAGTCAACGAACAAGCGCCACAAGTCAGTTTGTAAACTATCTAAGCTGCCGCTTAAGATAACCACTGGCAGCGTGGCGTCGGTGCGGGGTAAATAGAGATAGCCTTTCAGTGATTTTCCATCTAGCCGAGTCTCCACCGTTTTCACTGTGAACGGCAGTTGTGCAATCGCGCTCTCGAACGCCTTGAATGCCAAGGTTTCCGACTGCAGCGCAAGGCTATCGCCTTTTAGGTGTGGGTATGCAGCAATGCCAAAATATGTACAAGCTTGCAGCCACTGCTCCCCGGCTTGCTTCGCCTTTCCTTCATCCATCAAGGCTTGGGCGGCTTTTTGATGCTGCATGCCAACCGCTGTCCATTCATAATTCCAGTTTCCCGAGCGGTAGCCTTCAACGGTATCGAGCAATGTTTCTACCGAACGCGAGTTGTCTGAGTGAGCGATACGGGCAAAGATGGCTTCCATTTCGAGTGGCTCAACCCCTTGCCACGTCCACTGACCACGACGGCGCATTCGATACCAACTCGACTCACTGTCACCATCAAATGCCGAGTAATCTGACTGTTGGGTTTGCTGAACGGCACCGAACAGGGTCGATGTCTCAGTGGCATGCTTGTGTTTAGCAAACAGCTTCACCGATAAGTTTTGTGATTCGTTGTCCGACACACCCACTCCTAGGATTTTTATGTAACGTGCTGTTAGTTTAAACCATACACATATCAAGGCCATGATTTTCCGCACTAATCAGTCATGCCGGCCACAGAAACCAAAAACGCCGCGTGACAACGCGGCGTTTTTTGAATGCATGGCAGCACGGTTATTTGGCTATCGGCTCAACATAACTAACGGCCATATCCCAAGGCTGTTCAATCCAGGTGTCTTGGGCAATATCGACCACATAGTCATCAACCAAAGGTTTCCCTGCTGGCTTGGCACTGACGGTGACAAACCGCGCTTTCGGGTATAGCTGGCGGACCATTTCTGCGGTACCACCGGTATCCACCAAGTCATCCACCACGATAAAACCTTCACCATCACCGGGCGCTTGCTTCACCACACGCATATCGCGTTGATGGTCATGGTCATAACTTGAAATACACACAGTATCGACGTGACGGATACCCAGCTCGCGCGCCAATATGGCAGCGGGTACGAGGCCTCCGCGGCTCACGGCAATAATCCCCTTCCATTGCTCTGCGGGCAGCAATTTCTCCGCCAATTGACGGGTATACATCTGCATATTGTCCCAAGTGATAATAAACTTATTGCTCATGGTGAAAACCTCATGGCGACTCTCGCCTTGTTATAACATCAATGTGGGCAGCTGTTTTACACCAAGAAAACGAACTTGAGTAAGAACAACCCCGCCAAAATCCAAATACTGACAGGGACTTCTCGCCCTTTGCCCGCAAAGGTTTTTACGGCACAAAACGCAATAAAGCCAAGTCCGATACCGCTTGCAATCGAATAGGTCAGCGGCATCAGCAAACAGACAACCACCACGGGGGCCGCTTCTGTGAGATCTCGCCAATTGATACCGACTAAGCCAGACATCATCAAGATCGCCACATAAAACAATGCGCCGGCGGTCGCATAAGCCGGCACCATCCCTGCAAGCGGCGCAAAAAAGAGCGCGAGCAAAAACAAGATGCCAACAACGACCGCCGTTAGGCCAGTGCGCCCACCCGCGGCGACCCCGGAGACACTCTCGATATAAGAGGTCGTGTTTGACGTGCCTAAAAGCGCCCCGACGGAGGTCGCGGTACTGTCTGCCAGTAAAGCACGATTTAAGCGCGGTAGTTTACCATCTTTGTCGAGAAGTTCCGCGCGCTGTGCCACACCCACTAAGGTTCCTGCGGTATCAAAAAGGTCAACAAACAAAAATGCGAACACAATCGAGACCAGCCCCACTTCCAATGCGCCAGAGAAGTCTAGCTGCATAAACGTCGGTGCTAAGCTCGGCGGGGCTGACATCACACCGCCATAAGATACATCACCAGCAACCACACCAATCACGGTGACCGCTAAAATGGCAATCATCACCGCCCCTTTCAAACCACGATGCACAAGCCCAATGGTCAGGAAAAATCCCAATGCAGCCATCGCGGGCGCGAACGCAGTGACATCACCGAGCGCCACTAGGGTGGCGGGATGGTCGACCACAATCCCAGCATTTTGTAAGGCAATCAGCGCCAAGAAAAGGCCAATACCGGCAGAAATCCCGGTTCTTAGTGACATGGGAATGGAGTTAATAATCCACTCTCGCACGCGCAATACACTCAGTGCGATAAAGCAAAGCCCAGAAATAAACACCGCCGCCAGCGCAACTTGCCATGAGTGCCCCATCTGCAGAACCACCGTATAGGTGAAAAAAGCATTCAAGCCCATACCTGGCGCCTGCGCCACCGGATAGTTGGCAACAATCCCCATCACCAAACAACCGATCGCTGCAGCAAGACAAGTGGCGACAAAGACCGCACCTTTGTCCATGCCTGTTTCGGCTAAAATCGATGGGTTGACGAATATGATGTACGCCATGGTTAAGAAGGTGGTAAACCCAGCAATCACTTCCGTGCGAAGATCTGTGCCATGGGCTTTGAGTTTAAATAAACGCTCTAACATCGGTTATGTCCCAAACTAAAAGTGGTGTATCGCTAGATACCAAAAGGAAAACGTTTGCGTGCTAAAATTTGGCGCAAATCTTACCGATCGATGGCGGAAATTTCCAGCGTAAAAAGATCGGAACAAGGGTAAATATCGCGGATTCGAACAGATAACTGTCAAAACCATCATTATTAAGTAGCGAGCAGAGCACAATAAAAAAAACGCCACACATTGTGTGGCGCCAGAATTAAAGCGTTTGCTTCTGGATCAGAAATGTCTCTGTAAGAGCGGGGGAATCGTAAAACTTACTTGCTGTACCCGAACGGTGCCGGATACGTAAAACCTTGTGTATAGACTGACTGCTGGTTCCAGTAATAGCTTGATACCATGCCTTCCATTTTTTACCTCTCTCAAGTTTAAACCAATGTTGTTCACATTTATCTCGGTTCCTTGGAGGCGAATACTCGGGTTCACTCCATGAACAACTGGCAAGCTTGGTTGCCAATGTCTAGATAATAACCCAATGGTAATTTATTTACAAGCATTATGGTGAGTTGAGTCACAAAAAGTTCATATGTGTAATTTAATTACGTTAAAAACGCCTAATAAAGCTGGCATAAGCGGTTTCTCTGAGTGACTGTTGTCGGCATAGAGACAGTGATATCCTTGGGATTGTTTTTCCATTCCAGATAGGCCTGCTACGAAAAAGGCCATAGATAAAATAAAATGGAGTCTACCGTGTCTGAAATCAGCCAATTATCACCCCGCCCCATTTGGGCATTCTTCGACCAGATCTGTGCTATTCCTCATCCTTCTTATCATGAGTCGCAACTTGCTCAATTTATTATCGACTGGGCCAAAGGGCGTGGCCTAGCCGTCCGTCAGGATCAAACGGGGAACTTATTTATTCGTAAACCGGCCACGCCCGGAATGGAAAACCGTAAAGGGGTGGTGCTCCAAGCTCACCTAGATATGGTGCCGCAGAAAAATGAAAATACGGATCATGATTTTACTCGCGATCCTATTCGTCCCTACATTGACGGTGATTGGGTAACGGCAGAAGGCACCACATTAGGTGCGGACAACGGTATTGGCATGGCTTCATGCCTTGCCGTACTGGACGCCGATGATATCGAGCATGGCCCGCTCGAAGTGCTACTCACCACCAATGAAGAAGCCGGTATGGACGGTGCATTTGGCTTGGAAGCAGGATGGCTAGACGGGGACATCTTGCTTAACACGGATTCAGAGCAAGAGGGGGAAATCTATATGGGATGTGCCGGTGGCGTCGACGCCAGCATGCACTTTCCGATAGAGCGTCAGGCAGACGATGAGGTACTTGCGCGTTTTACGGTGGGTATTAAAGGCCTAAAAGGCGGCCATTCGGGCGTCGATATTCACACGGGTCGCGCCAATGCCAATAAGTTACTGGCCCGCTTGCTCAGCCATCATCTTGGCGAAACAGATACTCGCCTACTTGCATTACGCGGCGGGACATTGCGCAATGCCATCCCACGAGAAGCCTTTGCCGATATTGCCGTGCCTGCCGATCAACAGCAAGCACTGGCTGCAGCCATCGATGACTTTGCCATGCTGATGAAAGACGAGCTCGGCCAGCTGGAGGAACAAGTCACTGTCATTCTTGAGCCATGTGATAACCCCGTTGCGCCATTGACACGCGCCGTACAGTCTCGCTTATTAGCGGCGTTAAATGCGGCACCAAACGGTGTTGTAAGAATGAGTGATGATGTTCCAGGCGTAGTCGAAACATCACTGAATTTGGGGGTTATCAACACCGAAGACGAGCGCATTACTGTGCTATTTCTGATCCGCTCCTTAATCGATTCGGGCAGAGAAATGATGCAAGGAACGCTGCAATCGTTGGCCAGCCTTGCCAATGTCACGGTCGAGTTTTCAGGCGCATACCCTGGTTGGAAGCCCGATCCAGACTCGCAAATCATGCATATCTTCCGTGACACCTATGAAGGTATTTATCAGCGCAAACCCGACATTATGGTCATTCACGCTGGCCTTGAATGCGGCTTGTTTAAAAAACCCTATCCAACCATGGATATGATTTCATTCGGCCCGACCATCAAGTTCCCGCACTCACCCGATGAAAAAGTGAATATCGACAGTGTGGCTCATTACTGGCAGCAAATGCAGGCGATTTTAAAAGCGATCCCCGCTAAATCGGCTTAACCCAGTAAGCTCAGTTGGGGGGCATTATCGTCCCCCAACCCTACCGATAGTCCAATTAGGCGTATACGCCTTCCCTCACCACGATAGAACGCCTCATTCAACAAAGTATCAAACAGCGCGCGGTCGAGTGACTCACAGCGGTGGGCAACCGTGGTCGTTTGAAAATCATTAAACTTGATTTTTATCCCCTGCCGACAAATGCGGCCATTGGCATCGGCTTTTTCCAAGCGTACTAACAATGCTTGGTACAGGTGCTCTATCCAGGGTAAGCAAGCCTCAAGCTGATCAATATCTTCGGATAGAGTCCGCTCTACGCCCACGGATTTGCGAATTCGTTCAACTTCGACCTCTCGCCGATCAATCCCATGAGCGCGCTGCCACAACACGGCACCAAACTTGCCCATTCGCTGTATCAGCATTGCCTGGTCACAAGCTTGAATGTCAGCACAGGTGAAGAGGTTCCACTCGTGCAATTTCGTCAATGTCACCCGGCCAACGCCAGGAATCGACTGTAAAGGGAGGTCACGGACAAAGTCATCGACCTGCTCAGGTGCCACGACACAAATGCCATCGGGTTTGTTTTTGTCTGAGGCAACTTTGGCGACAAACTTGACCGGTGCCACACCGGCTGATGCGGTGAGACCAAGCTCTTGATAAATATCGCGCCGAATCGCTTGAGCTATCCGCGTCGCAGAGTTTTGTAGACACACAGTGTCGGTGACATCGAGGTAAGCTTCATCCAAAGATAACGGCTCAATGAGATCGGTGTAGCGATGAAAGATAGCATGAAGCTGCTGAGATACTTGACGGTATTTGCGCATATCACCGCGCATGACGGTTAGCCCAGGACATAGTTTAAGGGCTTGAGCGGTCGCCATTGCCGAACGGATCCCAAATCGGCGCGCCGGATAATTACAAGTCGCTATCACACCTCGCCCATCCGCAGACCCACCAATCGCTAAGGGAATGGTTTGTAACGCAGGATTATCACGCATTTCGACGGCCGCATAAAAACAGTCCATGTCGATATGGATAATTTTCTTGCTCGCTCGGCGGTTTTTTGAGCTCGTCATTATGCTGTGTCGCTAACAGCCCAACCGTGGCGGTCACCACGGTGGGCACTCTCTTTAGATGATTTGGTTTTTCTTCCATTCACGCGTTTTTTCCGCGCGGTCTTCTCGCTTTTTCCGCGCATCGCATGGCTCTGGGCAGTCACACTCTTTCTCGATACCGACGGCCCCCAAGCCACCACAGCTACCACTGATCGTTTTCTGCTGCACGATGTAACCAATCGCCATACCGGCAATGACGAGTACAAAGACAGCAAAGGTGATAAGAAAAACTGACATAATTGCTCACCTACTTCTAGTCGTCACGCCCAGTTTTGCTAAAACTGGGCGCTAGTTCCACGCCTAATGCGTGTAATAGGCGCCAGTGCAGTCCTGCACTAACGGTTTAGATACGGTTTAAAGGCCTCTGAAGCCATTTCTGTAAACCCATCATCGGTTTTGACCACCATAAACGCGGGAATATCCGCTTGGTTGGCCAGCGCCATTGCCTTTTCCGGCCCCAACACCATAAAGCCCGTCGCTAAACCATCGGCAGTCATGCAAGACGGATCAAGCACAGTGACGGACACGAGGTGATGATTGATGGGCCGCCCGGTTTCAGGGTCGATAATGTGCGAATAACGTACACCATCTTGCTCAAAATAGTTACGGTAATCGCCAGACGTGGCGACGGCCATATCACCGGGCTGAATGATCTCTTGCACAGATTGCGCGCCAGCACTGGGTTTTTCGATGGCAATCCGCCACGGGTTTTGATCTTGGTTGACACCCTTTAATTGTAACTCACCGCCAATCTCAACCAAATAATTATCGAGACCAAGCGTGGCGAGATAATTGGCGACCACATCCACCCCATACCCTTTGGCTATCGTCGACAAATCGACATACAGATCAGGATGGGTTTTGGTGAGGGTGTTACCTTCGACCTGTAAGTGCTCCAACCCAACCCTTTCCATGCGTGAGGCGATGTCTTTGTCGCTCGGAATATTCTCTGGACGTTTCTCTGGGCCAAAGCTCCATAAGTTCACCAACGGGCCTACAGTGACATCCAGTGCCCCTTGAGTGAATTCATTCAGCCGAATCGCTTCTTTCACCACGGTCGCCGTTGCTGGCGATACGTCCATTGGTGTGTCAGCCTTCTGCTGATTGAACTGGCTAAGTTCAGAATCGGTACGATACGTCGACATCTGATCGTTAACCGTTTCCAAACGTGCATCAATCTCAGCTTGAACCTTATCTTGCGACGGGGTGTTCTCTGTGGCGATATACTTCACGGAGTAGTATGTGCCCATGGTCTCACCAGTCAAATGCACCAGCTCTGGCGCGCGATCGCAACCAGCCAAGCCCATAACGACGGCCAATAGCCATGCGCAGCGTAACCATAACGTCTTCATAGTGGTGTCCTTCGACATCAGTTTCATACGTAAAATGGCTGACCCATAGGCCAGCCATTAAGCGGTAAGACAGACTGTCGGTGTTTATCCGCCGAAGTCATCCAACAGGATGTTTTCGTCTTCGACACCCAAGTCTTTAAGCAAACCAATCACGGCGGCGTTCATCATCGGCGGCCCACACATGTAGTACTCACAATCTTCTGGCGCTTCATGATCTTTCAAGTAGTTTTCATAAAGGACATTGTGAATAAAGCCCGTGTCCCCTTCCCAGTTATCCTCTGGAAGCGGATCCGATAGCGCACAATACCACTCGAAGTTATCGTTTTGCTCTTGGAGCATATCGAAGTCTTCGACATAGAACATTTCTCGCTTAGAGCGCGCACCATACCAGAAGGTGATCTTACGATCGGTGTTCAGACGCTTAAGCTGGTCAAAGATGTGTGAGCGCATTGGCGCCATACCGGCACCACCACCCACAAATACCATCTCCGCATCGGTGTCTTTAGCAAAGAACTCACCGAATGGCCCAGAGATTGTACACTTGTCGCCTGGCTTGAGTGACCAAATATAGGACGACATCTGACCTGGTGGCACATCAGGATTACGTGGTGGTGGCGTTGCCACACGCACGTTCAGCATGATAATGCCTTCCTCTTCTGGGTAGTTTGCCATCGAGTACGCACGGATGATCTCTTCATCCACCTTCGACTCATAGCGGAAGAGATTAAACTTCTCCCAGTCTTCACGATATTCCTCAGGAATATCAAAGTCTGAGTATTTGATGTGATGCGGTGGCGCTTCAATTTGAATATAGCCACCAGCTCGGAATGGTACCGACTCGCCATCAGGGATACGCAGTTTCAACTCTTTGATAAAGGTGGCTTTGTTATCGTTGGAAATAACTTCACATTCCCACTTCTTCACCCCAAAGATTTCTTCGGGAAGCTCAATTTTCATGTCTTGCTTTACAGCAACCTGACATGAAAGACGCTCACCTTCACGTGCTTCACCTTTGGTGATGTGGTCAAGCTCGGTTGGCAGAATATCACCACCACCTTCTTTGATCTTCACGCGGCACTGACCACATGAACCACCGCCACCACAGGCAGACGATACAAACACACCAGCACCGGCCAGTGCGCCAAGCAGCTTACCGCCTGGCTGAGTCACGATCGCTTTTTCAGGATCGTCATTGATATCAATTGTGACGTCTCCGGTTGGTACCAGCTTGGATTTGGCGAACAAGATCACCAATACCAATGCCAGCACAATCAGAGTAAACATCACTACACCAAGAATAATGTCCATTGACTATTCCTTTTCTCGCAGTTTACCCGGCTTACAGTTGCACACCAGAGAAAGACATAAAGCCCAATGCCATCAGGCCAACAGAGATAAAGGTGATCCCCAATCCCCGCAGTGCTGGCGGCACGTCTGAATACTTCATTTTCTCACGGATACCCGCAAGGGCGACGATGGCTAACATCCAGCCTACCCCAGAGCCGAAGCCATATACGACTGACTCTGCGAAGTTATAATCACGCTGTACCATGAATGATACGCCACCAAAGATGGCACAGTTCACCGTAATAAGCGGCAGGAAGATACCTAACGCGTTATAAAGTGGCGGGAAGAAGCGATCTAATACCATCTCCAAGATCTGAACCAATGCGGCGATAACACCGATAAAGGTCACAAAGTTGAGAAAGCTAAGATCGATCCCTTTCACCAGTGCATCTTCGCGTAGGATCAGGTTATAGACCAAATTGTTAACCGGTACTGCGATAGTCAATACCACAACAACGGCGACACCGAGGCCGAACGCTGTTTTTACTTTCTTAGACACCGCCAAGAACGTACACATGCCGAGGAAGAATGCCAGCGCCATGTTCTCAATAAAGATTGAGCGCACCAGCAGGCTCAAATAATGTTCCATGTGCTGTTACTCCTTCGCTTCAACTTGTTCTGGTTTGAAGGTACGCACAATCCAAATCAAAAAGCCGATTAGGAAGAATGCAGATGGGGCCAGCAGCATCATACCGTTTGGTTGATACCAACCCCCTTCACTGACCACAGGCAGGATAGACACGCCAAAGACAGAGCCTGAGCCGAGCAGCTCACGGAAGAAGGCAACCGTCATCAGAACGAAACCATAACCCAATGCGTTACCTAAACCATCGATAAATGACGGCAGCGGCGACGATTTCATCGCATACGCTTCCGCGCGCCCCATCACGATACAGTTGGTAATGATAAGACCAACGAATACCGACAGCTGCTTGGATATATCGTAAACAAAGGCTTTCAGTGTCTGGTCAACCACGATAACCAATGACGCGATGATCGCCATTTGCACGATAATACGTACACTGTTAGGGATATGATTACGAATCAGCGATACGAACAAGTTAGACATCGCGGTAACAAACATAACCGCCAAGGTCATAACAAAGGCTGTTTGCATCTGCGTGGTCACCGCAAGCGCCGAACATACACCGAGAACCTGAAGGGCAATCGGGTTATTGTCTAGCACCGGCGACAGCAGATTTTTCTTCAGTTCTTTCGTTTCAGCCATTGGTCAGGCCTCCCTCACGAACTTTTGCTAAGAATGGACCAAAGCCCAAATCACCTAGCCAGAAATCAAATTGTTTCTCTACACCGTTACTGGTCAGGGTTGCACCCGATAGCGCGTCAATACCGTGCTCGCTATCACTCGGTGCTCCACCTTTAACAACCTTAATAGCTGGCTCGCCTTGATCGTTGAATAGCTTTTTGCCATCCCACTTCGCGCGCCATTTCGGGTTTTCAACTTCGCCGCCCAAGCCAGGAGTTTCCCCTTGCTCGTAATAGACGATGTCGGCCACCGTATTGCCATCCGGTTCGACCGCGACAAACGCATACATCATGCTCCATAGGCCAGAGCCTTTAACGGGCAGGATGAGGCGTTGTAAATCACCTGAGTCGTTTTTCACCAAGTAGATTTTTGCGATATCGGCACGACGGCCAAAACCAGCAATATTTTCTTCACTACTGAGTTTTTTCGACATCCCAGGGTCTTTGGCCGCTTCACGTTGGTCGTAGTCAGCAACTTCTTCGACGTTGGCCGCGTCAGGGCTAACAAAGTCGCCTTTCTCCAAGCTAACCAGGCGCGGTTCAATGTACTTGTTATAAGCATCATTGATCGCACTCTTACCGCCCGACACCTCAATGCCGGCAACCGAGAGGATGTTCTTTTGTACGTCTAGCTTTGCGTTCATCTGCTGCAAAGGACGTAACGCTACCGCTGCACCGGACACCACGATTGAGCATACCAAGCTCAACGCGATAACAACGATCAGCGTCTTCTTAATACTATCGTTACTACTTGCCATTACGAGCCAGTCTCCGTTTGATGTTGCCCTGAATCACCAAGTTATCGAACAGAGGTGCAAACAGGTTAGCGAACAGGATCGCCAGCATCATACCTTCAGGATATGCTGGGTTGACCACGCGAATGATCACAGCCATGGCACCGATCAATGCGCCGTACCACCACTTCGCTTTGTTAGTAAACGCGGCTGAAACGGGATCCGTTGCCATAAACATCATGCCGAATGCAAAACCACCCAGCACCAAGTGCCAGTAAAAAGGCATGCTAAACATCGGATTAGTGTCAGAACCAATCAACTGAAACAAGGTTGATGCCACGACCATGCCGGCGAACGTGCCCAAAATGATACGCCATGAGGCTATGCGCATGTACACCAAGGCCGCACCACCAATCAAGATGGCAAGGGTTGATACTTCACCGATAGAGCCTGGAATATTACCGAGAAAGGCATCCATCCAAGACATCGTTTGTCCAGTGACATTGTGTTGCAGTGCTTGTTCACCGCCTGAGTACCATTGGCTCAGTGCCGTTGCGCCTGAGTAACCGTCTGCAGCTGTCCACACCAGATCGCCTGAGATCTGCGCGGGATACGCAAAGAACAAGAACGCACGTCCGGCAAGCGCAGGATTTAAGAAGTTACGCCCTGTGCCACCGAAGATTTCTTTCGCAACCACCACACCAAAGGTGATGCCCAGTGCAGCCTGCCACAATGGCAAGGTTGGCGGCACGATAAGTGCAAAAAGAATCGAGGTGACGAAGAAGCCTTCGTTGACTTCGTGCTTACGTACGATGCAGAACAATACTTCCCAGAAACCACCCACAATGAACACAGTGGCGTAAATCGGTAGGAAGTAGGTCGCGCCTAGAATGGTTTTGGTTCCCCACCCCGCGGCGGTTAGCGGCCCCGCAATTGACTCCGTCAGCCAATAGTGCCAGTTCCCTTCAATGATTTGCGCAAGCTGTGCGCCTTCATATAAATGGTTCAGGCCCATGATGGCTTGGTTACCGGTGTTATACATGCCCCAGAACATCGCAGGGAACACGGCAAACCACACCATGATCATGATGCGTTTCAAATCGATGCTGTCACGTACATGCGCGCCGGCTTTGGTCACCATACCCGGGGTGTACAAAATGGTGGCGACCGCTTCGTACAGGGCAAACCATTTTTCATGTTTGCCGCCTGGCTCAAAGTGTGGCTCGATTTGCTCTAGAAAATTTTTAAGGCTCATCTGTTACCCTTCCTTCTCAATCTTTTCTAGGCTCTCGCGGAGCATTGGTCCGTACTCGTACTTGCCTGGGCAGACAAAGGTACAAAGGGCCAAATCCTCAGGATCTAACTCCAGCGCGCCCAGCTGTTGCATGCTATCTGTATCGCCAGCACAGATATCACGCAGCAGCATTGTTGGCTCGATATCTAGTGGCATTACTCGCTCATAATTACCGATTGGTACCATGGAACGATCACTGCCGTTGGTCGAGGTGGTCAAATTGAAAAGTTGGCCTTTGAATAGGTGGCCAAGGTAGGCACGCGTCACCGAGAAGCGGTTTTTACCTGGCGACAACCAACCAAACAGCTCTTTTTCGTTGCCTTCACGCAATACAGACACTTGCAGGTGGAAGCGACCCAAATAAGCATGCGGGCCAGAGGCTTTGGTTCCCGAGAGCACAGAGCCAGAAATAACACGGCTTTCACCCGCCATTAGCTCGCCATCAGTCAACTCATCAAGATTCGCGCCTAACTGCGTGCGCACCAAGCGTGGCTTGTTAACCATCGGGCCTGCCAATGACACCACACGGTCAGTGTTGATTTCACCGGTAAGGAACAAGTGGCCAAACGCAATCACATCTTGGTAGTTCAGATGCCACACCTTTTTCTCCATGCTTGCTGAGCGCAAGTGGTGGATATGGGTGCCAACTAAGCCTGCTGGGTGAGGACCAGCGAAGACATGTTGTTCAACGTTAGGTTGCTGACTGGTGGGTAACTCAACATCCGCCTTACAGACAAACACTTTTTTGTCAGTTAAGCGGGAGAGTACATCAAGACCTGCAACGAATGCCTCTTTTTGCTCATCAATGATCACCTTCGGATCCGCGGCGAGCGGATTGGTGTCCATTGCATTTACAAAAATAGCTTCCGGCAACGCATCAATAGCGGGCGAACGGCTAAACGGGCGCGTGCGGAGCGCAGTCCACATCCCCGATTCAACCAATTGATCAACTACCGCTTGACGCTCAAGAGACGCCAGTTGCGAAGCTTCATACTTGCTGAATGTGACTTGCTCGTTACCATCGACTTCAATGACGACAGATTGAAGAACACGTTTGGCACCGCGGTTGACTTCAACCACTTTACCAGCTGCTGGAGCAGTAAATACCACACCTGGGTTTTTCTTATCTTCGAAAAGACCCTGGCCTTTTTTCACCACATCACCCACTCGCACATGCATCGTGGGGCGCATTCCAACGTACTCTTCGCCAAGCAAGGCGACTTTCTTGACAGCTGGGCCATCATTTATCACCTGAGCAGGAGTCCCAGCAATGGGGATATCCAAACCCTTTTTTATTGTAATCATACGCACTTGCACTACATTAACGGGAAAAAGAATTCTGTTATTGCGCAGTTAAAGACACGACTTTCGACTGTATGGTGGCCTGAGGGCGCACCGTCGCAACATCCTGCTAACCATAACGTTACACAAAGGTAGCCTAGGTTAGTCTTTAAGCACGGCATTCTATCACTAACCCCAGTATTGATTCTATGGGTATTGTCACTAGGGCGTGGCAATTATGCATACCTGTTCAAACAATGCTCGTTGTAAGCTCACAGTTTTACTGTTGTTTTTTTGCTCGCCTTAAGGTTACGTTCCCCGACTACACGCCCTTAGCGTTGTGTGCCAAGGGGCGCGTTGACACGATCGCCACCGATGACTTTATGTAAGAATTTGTTGCCATAACGTGAAGAATCAACACGCCTAAGCATGTTGGCTAACCATTATTTCAAACCGCCACCGCGGCATGCTGGCGAATCTGGTGCTTGCGCCTGCTCTTGCCACTCTTCTGGGGTGTAAGTATGAATAGCCAATGCATGAATATCATTGGCAAGCTCGTCCGCCAAGGTGGTATTGATAGCACGATGACGCTGTATTAAACGCTTACCTTCAAACTCATCTGACACTACGACAACCTTGAAATGACTCTCTGCGCCTTCGGGCACATTGTGCATATAGCTTTCATTGCGGACATCAAGATGAACAGGCGCAAAAGCGTGTGCCAGTTTCTCTGTAATTTGCGTTTGAATTTTCATGGCTTCCCCAACCTATTAAGGGCAAGTTGCCCAGATCTTAGTCGTTATCGATAAAATTGCGAATTCAATAGCCTGATCACGTCATCATTAATGGCATACGCACCGAGTTTGAATTGCAGTTGTGGTGTGAGTGCGACAATATACGCAGTCTGTGACCTCCGACGCAAACGCTCTCATGAAAACACAACTTGCGATTCCAGGTAGCGAATCGACCCTGACATTGCACCGCTACCCACGCCGAAAAAATGAAACGCTGCAAGCGTTTGATGCAGCAGATGAATATATGGTGGAACACGCTAGCAACTGGCCATTAAAAGACGGGGCGCGGGTTTTAGTTCTCAACGATCAATTTGGCGCCTTAAGTTGTTGGGCATGCTCGCAAGGTTATGAAGTGATTCAAATCAGCGATTCTGTCGTTTCACAGCAAGCAACCACCGCAAACCTTAAGCAAAACCAGCTGCCGCCTATCCATCAACTTTCGAGCATGGAGGCGCTACCTACCGCCCTCGATGCGGTGATGATGCGGGTGCCTAAAAGCAGTAAAATGTTAGCGTGGCAACTCCAGCAACTGGCTTCTGTAACAACGCCGGCCACACGCATCCTCGCCGGTGCCAAGGCAAAAGAGATCCATACCTCCACACTGAATCAGTTTGAGCACTGGCTTGGCACCACCACCACCTCATTGGCGAAGAAAAAAGCACGTTTGATCTTCCCCACTGCGGACGCTCCTGCACAAAAACCGAACGATCCGTGCAGCTATGTCAATGTGCCTGAATTTTCGATGCGTCTGGCTAATTGGCCAAACGTTTTTTCAGCCAAAAAACTAGATATCGCGGCTTACTTAATGCTTCCGCAAATCCCAAGCTCGAACGAAGAAAGAAAAATTCTGGATCTTGGTTGTGGCAATGGTGTGCTTGCCCTGCAGGCGGCCCGCACCAATCCTCAGGCATACATTTATGCCGTCGATGAAAGCCATATGGCCGTCGCCAGTGCGCAACACAACCTTGAAAGCCATGGTATTGACCCAAGTCGCTTTGAATGTTCAGCACGGGATTGCTTGACCGATTTTGACCACACAGATATCGATCTTGTGCTGTGCAACCCACCGTTTCATCAACAACAGACCATCACTGATCATATTGCGTGGCAAATGTTTTGTGACGCAAAACGTGTTCTGACCACGAATGGAGCGCTTTTAGTCATTGGCAACCGCCATCTCGGCTATCATACTAAGCTAAAACGTCTTTTTGGTAACGTGACTGTCGTTGCGTCAAATAAAAAATTCGTTATTCTCAAGGCAGTCAACGCCCAAATTTAACAAAAGGATGCTGAACCCCATGAAGAAACTGATTATTGCCGCCGCCGTGTTGGTCCTTGCAGGCTGCTCGACACCTCGCGAGCCACAACTAACCATTGCACCGTCCCCAGCGTCATCCAATCAGCAACAGGTCAACAACCTTCCTGTGGTGGTAAAGAGTAAGGATTTACGGACGGCTCAGTTCGTCGCGGTGATTGATAGCGGTCGCTCTAATGTCAAACCTTTACATGCCAGCCAAAACTTGCGCGTGGTTCTTGAAGACACACTTTCACGCCAGCTTTCGGCACAAGGGTTCCGCGTTGTCGCAAATGGTCCTGGCATGCTCCGCCTCGATATTCTTGACGCCTTAGTCCGTGTTAAGCACACGGTGTTTAAACACGACATGGAAGCGTCCGTGCAACTGCAGCTGGTCGCTGAATCGCCTGATGGCCGCTTTGTTAAACGTTATACCGGCAAATCAACCCAGAGTGGCGTTAGCAGCGCCTCGCCTGATGATATCGAAATGGCATTAAACAACCTGCTGGAAGCTGTCTTACAAGACATCGCCAATGATGAGCAGCTGCTTGATCACATGAAAGCGCACTTTTAATCATGAAGTTACGCGCACTTTTATGGGCACTTGCACTGGTCGTGGCGCCAGTGCAAGCTAATGTGATGGTAGCCGTTGAAACGACCCAGGGAGACTTTGTCTTGCAACTAAATGAGGACAAAGCCCCCAAGACGGTCAGCAACTTTTTACGCTACGTCGAGGATGGCAGTTACGTCGGCACCCAATTTCATCGGGTGATCCCACGTTTTGTGGTGCAAGGAGGCGGATTTGATAAAGACCTCAATCGCCGCCCATCCTATGAGCCAGTCGATAATGAGTCGCGCAATGGTCTGCGTAACAGCCGCGCCACTATCGCGATGGCCAGAACCCAAGATCCCGACTCTGCCACTCGCCAATTTTATATCAATGTCAGTGATAATGGCTTTTTAGATGCAACCCCAACTAAGCTGGGGTATACGGTGTTTGGCCGCGTCGTGGAAGGGTTTAACACTATCCAGGCCATGACCGAGCAGCCAACCGTCACTATCCCTAGCAAACGGATGCAGGATGTGCCGCAGCAACCGATTATTATTACCGCTATCAATCGTGTCTCAACCCCCTAGTCTTTAAGTAGGCCAGCTTATTATGCAGTCATCCAAGCTAAAAACGACCTTGGCGGCCTACGCCGACCGTCGCCTGCTCTTTGTTTTTTTAATGGGGTGCTGTAGTGGTTTCCCTTGGGTATTAATTGGCTCCAACTTAAATGGTTGGCTGGCCGATGAGGGGTTATCGCGCACTGCTATTGGCCTTTTTGGCTCAGTGTTCGTGCTATACGCCGTCAACTTTTTGTGGGCGCCCCTGCTTGATAGGCTTAAAATCCCGGTACTGAATGAGAAGCTCGGCCATCGCCGCAGCTGGATTGTGGTGACACAATCACTGATGCTTTTGGCCACCTTGGCCTTGTCTCGGGTTAACATGCAAGGCCTGCAAGCGATTGACCCATGGGTCACCACCCTTGTGCTTTCATCGCTGATTTTTTCTATCGCCCTCGCGTCGGCCACACAAGACATTGCCATTGATGCCTTCCGCATCGATAACTTCGCCGAGCACGAAACCGAGAAGTTTCCGCTCGCCTCGGCGATGTCAGTCATTGGTTGGTGGACAGGTTATTCCGTGCCTGGCTATATCGGCTTTATTAATGCCGATGCCATAGGGTGGAACCAAGTTTATGTGATAATGGCCGGCTTTGTCGGCTTAATGATTCTCGCGACCCTGTATGTCAAAGAGCCTGTCAGTGATCGTGAACAGCGCCAAGACAATGCCACCAAACATTATCTCAGCCAGGGCTATAGTGGCTTCCAAGCCTGGTTTGCTGTGACGGTGGTGGAACCTTTTGCCGAGTTCTTCCGTCGCAACGGCATTAATGTAGCCCTCACGCTGCTGTTGTTTGTCTTTTTGTTCAAACTGGGCGAAGCCTTTCTCGGTCGCATGTCGATCGTGTTTTACAAAGATGTCGGCTTTACCAATGAGCAAATTGGTTATTACTCCAAGCTGGTCGGCTGGGGGCTTACCGTGGTTTACACCTTGATTGGCAGCTACATTAATCTACGCTTTGGCGTGATTAAAGGGCTGTTTATTGGCGGTGTTGCCATGGCATCCAGCAACCTCATGTTCGCCTGGATTGCAATGGTCGGCCCCAACGAGCACCTGCTCCTGGGTGCCATCTTGGTGGATAACTTTACCTCGGCCTTTGCCACTATTGCATTCGTCTCTTTCTTGACCTTCTTGACCGGCCGTGCGTTTTCGGCCACCCAGTATGCACTGCTCGCGTCCTTGGGGAACCTAGGTCGCACTACGGTCGCGTCGTTCAGTGGCATGATGGTCGACTGGCTCGATAGCTGGTCAACATTTTTCGTAATAACCGCGCTAATGGTGATCCCAGGACTGGTCATGCTGATCTACATCGGTAGGCACTTTCGCCAATCACCGTCACAAAATGAAAAGCGTGCTGGACACTGCCTAAATTCCCGTCGTGACTAACCCAGAGATATCACAGTGGAGTGCAAAATTTTGCGCGCCACTGTGATTGATTCAGTAACAATGATCACATAAAACTGTCATGCAACGGTTTACAATCCGCCGCTGATCACAGCCTTTTTTTGTGTCTATGTTTATTACATTCTTTATAGTGAACTTAATCAATATACTGCGTCTATCCAATGCGCACTGCGCAACAACAAGACCCAGCAGAGGCAGTCACTATGAAAAAATCCCTACTCGCACTCGCCGTTATCGCCGCCAGCGGCGTATCCGTTGCTAACGCCGCCGATTACTCGGATGACATCTACAAAAATGATCATAAATGGCTTCAGTTTAATGCCATGTACTCGATTGATGAAAAAGTACAGTTTGGTGATGACACCGATAAAGATCATAACTATCTAGAAATGGAGTTTGGCGGCCGCAAAGGCGTGGTCGATCTCTATGGTTATGTGGATATTTTTGACTTGGCTGAAGACGACAGTGATAACAACAATAAAAAAGGTGCATCGAAAGCGTTCATGAAGTTGGCGCCGCGCTTCTCAATTGATGGCATCACCGGACAAGATTTGTCGTTTGGCCCGGTACAAGAAGTCTACTTTTCAACCCTGTTTAACTGGGGCGGTGGCGATGGTGATGTCAACAACTCGTTCTGGGGTATCGGTGCCGATGTCGAGCTGCCGTGGTTTGGTAAAGTAGGCATGAACCTTTATGGCTTGTATGACATCAATAACAAAGATTGGAACGGCTATCAGTTCTCGACTAACTGGTTTAAACCTTTCCACTTTTTCGACAACGGTAGCTTCCTGTCATACCAAGGTTATATCGATTACCAATTCGGTGCCGATGACACCTTTAAAGGCAACAATCAAGCGACCCATGGCGGTGCGATGTTTAACGGCCTGTACTGGCACTCAGACAACTACGCCCTCGGTTATGGTCTAAAAGCCTATAATGATGTTTATCTTTTTGAAGATGGTAATGCCAACAATGTTGTAGGTGCAGTCGCTGACAGCTCAGGGATTTCTCACTACCTTAGCGCGACGTATAAATTCTAATCTTATCAGCGCCGGTCCCTGCCGGCGCTGTGCTCCCCGCCTTATATTGTCTATGATACACTGGCCTTTTAACCAGTAGGCGAGTGTCATGCGGATCACCTTGATAGGCGCGGGTGCGATCGGCACCTTATGGGCAGTAAAATTAAGCCAAGCTGGCCATCACGTTCATCTTATCACCCGCGATGGCGCTGATGAGCGAACGCTGAATCTTGACGGTCACTCCCTTATCTTGCCCGCCAACCAACCAGACTTACTTCGTTGCAGTGATCTTTGGCTGGTTTGCACCAAAGCCTATGACGTGCAAGCAGCCTTAACCCCGTGCTTTACTCATCTCGAGCCGGAAACCATGGTAATGCTGATGCATAATGGGATGGGACCGCACCAATGGCTCATTGATTCCCTACCTGCCAGCCAGCCGCTGCTACTCGCAACCACCTCACAAGGGGTATTTCGTACTGAAACAGGCGAATATCAACATACGGGCCATGGCCCCACGGCGCTCGGGGCAGGTAACAAAGCCGGTGAAGCCTGTCAGTTTCTTGCGGATGTGTTGGATCATGCCTTGCCGACAGCAACCTGGCAGACCAATATCATTGAATCGCTATGGTATAAACTGGCAGTCAATAGCGTCATCAACCCGCTCACCGCTTTACACGGGATCAAAAACGGTGAGCTGCTCAAGCTTGATTATGACCCTATTATTGATGCGCTGTGTCAAGAATTAGCCACTGTGATGCGGGCGGAGCGGATCCTCGCCTCTGCCACCGAGGTGCGTCAACGTGTGGAAACGGTCGCCAAGGCAACCGCTGACAACTACTCTTCAATGAATCGCGATGTGTTTTACCGTCGCCCAACAGAGCTGGAATACATTACGGGCTATGTGCTGCAACGCGCACAGGCACACCAGATCTCAACCCCACACCACCAGCAGCTCTACCAAGCCGTTCAACAAGTAGAGAGCAATAAGGAATCATCATGAGTGATAAACGAGTCCTGATTTGTATGGCCAATGGCACAGAAGAAATGGAAGCCGTGACCGCCATCGATGTGATGAAGCGTGCCGGATTTAACGTCACCGTGGCTAGCGCCGATCCGGAAGGCGCGCTCACGCTAACTTGCTCACGTGGCGTCAAGCTAGTTTGTGACGCCGCATTGGCAACGGTCGCCGACCAGCCTTTTGACTGTGTGATCTTACCCGGTGGAATCGAGGGCGCCCAGTGCTTAGGAGAAAGCAACCTGATCACCGAGATAATCAAGCAACAGCAGAGCGACAATGCGTGGGTGGCAGCCATTTGTGCCGCACCGGCGTTGGTGCTACAACGCCATCAGCTATTCCCGCAGTCACACATGAGCTGTCACCCCAGCGTCAGCGATCAGATCCCGGAGCAGTGGTTAAGCCGTCGCCGCGTAATGACCGATTATGATCATCGTTTGATTACCAGTCAGGGCCCAGGCTCGGCGATGGAGTTCGCGATTGAAATCGTTCACGTCCTCGGCGGCAAAGCTTTGGCTTGGCAAGTGGCTGAGCCGATGATGCCCCTGCCTCAACTGCACTATGAGAAGAAGTTTACTGAAAACTAAACACCGGACATGATCGCAAACAGGCAGCCAAATGGCTGCCTGTCTTTTTACTATGGTAAGAACCTACGCCTACACCCGATACACTTTGACATTCTCAAAGCCCATATCTTTAAGATACAGCGCTTGCAAGCGACTCATCACCCCTCGCTCGCAATAGAGCAAATAGGTTTTCGTTTGGTCAAGGTCGCCAAACTGAGTCGCCAATTTAAAGAAAGGAATGTGCACGATATCGACGCCTTCAATCTCAAGAGGTTTATCTTCTTGCTCTTCTCGACTGCGGATATCCAGCACCACTGCGCCTTTCTCAACCTCATTAACCAGCTCCGCTTCCGGTGCTTTCTCTTGGCTCAAGGTCTCGATGTCTCGGATATCCATCACGGTGGCGTTGTCAACCACTTGCTCAAGCAGGCTAAAATCAAACTTGGTTTCTTCGTGTTCAAGCTTGGCTTTTTCCGCTTTCACCGTTGGCTTTTTCGAAATCACGCCACAATACTCAGGCATGGTTTTGGCGAAGTCTTCTGTGCCAATTTTACGTGCTGTTTGAATAATGTCTTCTTTGTCCCAGTTAATCAGTGGGCGCAAAATCAAGCTATCGGTGACGTTATCAATCATGCGCAGGTTGGTCAGTGTTTGACTCGACACCTGCCCTAACGCCTCGCCAGTGACTAGCGCCTGAATACCAAACCGTTTTGCCACCATGGCCGCCGCACGCATAAACATACGCTTAAGCACCACGCCCATTTGCGCGTTATCAATGTTTTCCAGGATGCTGTTGACGACTGGCTCAAAATCAATCGAAATAAACTTCACTTTGGCCGACGAGCCAAATTTATTCCAAAGGTAATGAGACACCTGCTGCACACCCGTTTCATGCGATTTGCCGCCCAGGTTAAAGAAACAGTAGTGCACTTTACTGCCGCGCTTAATGTGCAAATAACTGGAAACGCCTGAATCGAACCCGCCAGAGATCAAGCTCAATACATCTTCTTGTGTACCGAGTGGAAAGCCCCCCAAGCCTGCATGACGATGCTTCACCACGTTGAGCTTGTCGTGGTCCACTTCCATCATCACGGTGACATCCGGTTTTTTCAGTTGCACGCTGGCCGACGGGACGGCTTGGTTTAAACCACCACCGACATAGCGCTCAAGATCGATAGAAGTAAAGTCATGCTGCCCACGACGTTTAGCGCGCACACAAAAGGTCTTCCCTTCGATTTGGTGACGCACACCGGCCAACGTGAGCTCATAGATATGGTGTAAATCGTTAAACAGGGTTTGCTCAACCTCAAGCACGGTTTGCACCCCTGGTGTGTTGGTCAGCACATCCAGAACCAATTGGCGCTCGTTAGGTTGTTTTAGCGTCACCTCAATGTGATCTCGACGGTTATATACCGCCGTATTATCAGTCCGACGCTTTAAAATATTACGAATATTGCACTCGAGGATTTTAGTAAAACGCTTTCTGACTGACTCACTTTTGACGATCACCTCAGGGTGAATTTTAACGATAAACTTCATAACCGGTTCGATACAGCTGGGAACAAAGCCGCGGATTATACAATAACCAGGCTGCCGCTGAAACCGGCTATTTTGACGTCTGAAGAAAGAGGACGTGCTCGGCGATAACTTGTCTTTACCAACAATCAGTTATCGCCGAGCGGCATGACTAAGGTGCATTTTGTGGCGCATTCTCAGTAGAGATTTCATCCGAGAAGGTGGGTTTTCCTTGTATCACAGCGATCTCCACACGCCGGTTCGACGCACGGTTTTCCGGAGAATTGTTGGGCGCACGCGGCTTGGTATCTGCCAGGCCTTCCACTTTCATACGTAAATGGTTAAAGCCAGGCACTTTTTCCATCTCCTGCGCCACTGACACCGCACGCTGTGCGGAAAGGTCCCAGTTAGAACGGTAAAGCTCCGACTCCAACGGTGTGCTGTCGGTATGCCCTGAGACTTTGATTTCCCCTGGCACATCTTTTACCAATTGCGCAATTTGGCGCACCATAGGACGGAACTTAGGTTGAAGAAACGCAGAGTTTTGTGGGAAGGCCCCTTTTTCGCGGATCCTTATCACCAACTGTTGCCCTAAGTTTTCTACTTCAACCGCTCCCTCATCGATTTCGCGTTGCAACGCCTGCATCAACGCTTTTTGCAGCTGCTCAAGTTGCTGCTGCATTCGCTGCTGCTCCAATTGTGACGCCACTTGGGCGCTGGTCCCGCCTTCCTTATCTGACGTATTGCGTTGGGAGCCGCCAGACCGATCATCTTCGCCCTCTTGAAAGTCTAAGGTGCGCTGCGTCATATCAATGGTTTGCTGCATGATGACTTCAATCGGGGTCGGCTCTGGGCGACCCGGACGGAACTCTTGGGCGATTACACTGGTTCCTTTAGGAATGTCTTTCACCTCGAGCACATTTTGTACCCCGAAAGCGAACTTCATCGACCCAGCAATTTGCTTAAACTTAAGCACATCCATCTCTGAAAATGACAAAAGAAGGACGAAAAAGCACATAAGAAGCGACATCAAGTCCGCAAACGTCCCCATCCACGGCGGTAAGCCGGGAGGCGGGCATTTGCATTCCTCTTCTTCTTGCTGTTGTGCCATGAAGACTCCTTACTTCGCGCTCGCTAAGGCCAGCGCCTCAGACCGATTAATTATCGACATCAACCTCACGCTTGCCCTCATTGAGATAGTTTTTCAAAAAGCCATCAATGACGCGCGGGTTTTGTCCATCTTGAATCGCAAGCAAGCCGTCCATGATCAAACGCCGATTCAATTTTTCTTGCTCCTTACGCAGCGCCAGTTTATTGGCAATGGGCGTCGCCACCATATTGGCGAGCATTGCACCGTACATGGTGGTCAACAAAGCGACCGCCATCGCCGGCCCAATCGCCTTCGGATCATCCATATTCGACAGCATGGCTACCAGCCCAATCAAAGTCCCGATCATTCCCATCGCGGGTGCTACGTCCGCCAGAGCACTGTAAAAGCCAATACCATGGTCGTGCCGCTCTTCGGTAAGGTTAATGTCTTTATGCAATGTGGCACGGACCACATCGGCATCATGACCATCAACGAGCAAGTCCACGCCCTTTTGCATAAACGAGTTGCTCACTTCCATCTCTTCTAAGGCGAGGAAGCCACCTTTACGCGCCGCGTCGGCCATCTCAATAATTTTGGCAATCAAATCCTCTGGGTCATCGGATTTGAACATGAATGCCTTACCTGCAATTTTGAAACAGGCAAAAAACTGCCCCATGGTGTACTTGGTGAGAACCACAAATAAGCTCCCCCCGATGACGATAAGCACCGATGGCACGTCAAAGTACATGTTCATGGTGCCGCCCAACAGCATCGCCATTATTACGAATGCAAACGAGCCGATAATGCCGATGAGCGTCGCTATATCCACGTCAGTCTCCCTTCAGTTACATCAAGTCTTTGTTTTTCATTTTTTTGGGGTATTGGTTATATCGGCAACCAACCCTATAGGTTTAGCGTAAATACACAGATACCAACAAGGATAACATGCCTTTTACTGCGGTGGCGTAAAGCACACAAAAACACATCGAGTGGTTTGACCGCCTGTGGCCACTGAGTTACCGTCTAGCCTCTCTTTTCTAATTTTATGGCATCATGGCTGTGAAGAAACCAGAAAATATGACCTTTGAGGACACGCTCAAAGAGTTGGACACGATTGTTGGCGCGCTCGAATCCGGTGAGCTTCCCCTCGATACCGCGATGAAACGCTTTGAGCGTGGTATTGCACTCACTCGCCAAGGACAAAAAACCCTTGCAGACGCCGAGCAGCGCGTCGAGATCTTGCTCTCGCA
Source organism: Salinivibrio kushneri (assembly GCF_027286325.1). NCBI lineage: Bacteria > Pseudomonadati > Pseudomonadota > Gammaproteobacteria > Vibrionales > Vibrionaceae > Salinivibrio > Salinivibrio kushneri. Next base: position 690,769 of record NZ_CP114588.1, on the reverse strand, counting down.
AGAAGATGATGGGCCACTAACCGAGTTTTCTCCTCAAGACGATGATTAACACTGTTGTACACGATGCGCTGCGCGAAACGCAAACGCGAAGCAATCAACAGCTTGAAGCGTGGCTCGACACCTTCCCCTCGCAAGATCAAGCGCTTATCCAAGCAATGCGACATGGTTTACTCTTAGGTGGCAAGCGGATTCGTCCCTTTTTAACCTATGCCACTGGGCAGCTGTTTGGCATTGACTACGAGCAGCTCGACACGCCTGCTGTCGCGGTGGAGTGTATTCACGCGTATTCGTTAATTCATGACGATTTACCCGCCATGGACAACGACAGTTTGCGCCGCGGCCAGCCAACCTGCCATGTTGCCTTTGATGAGGCGACCGCGATCTTGGCTGGCGATGCCTTGCAAACACTCGCCTTTACCGTGCTGTCTGAAGGTCGGCTCAATCCAGCCGCCCACCCTTATCGTATAGAGATGGTGAAGACCTTGGCGGCCGCCAGTGGCGCCTCAGGCATGTGCTTGGGGCAAGCACTTGATTTAGCAGCTGAAGGGCGCGCCGTTGACCTTGAAGCGCTTAAGCGCATTCACCGCAATAAAACCGGTGCGCTGATAAAAGGCGCGGTAAAACTCGGGGCCTATGCGGCCGGCGAGACTGGCGTTAGCCACTTGCATGAGCTTGAGCGTTTTGCCGATGCGATTGGGCTCGCATTTCAAGTGCAGGACGATATTTTGGACATCACCAGTGACACGCAAACGCTAGGGAAACCGCAAGGATCAGATGTGAACGCGGATAAAAGCACTTATCCGGCACTGCTGGGGCTGGCTGGTGCGCAAGAAAAAGCCGAACTACTTTACCAAGAAGCACTACACGCCTTGGAGGCAATCCCCTACAATACCGAACAACTGGAAGTTTTTGCCCGATATATCATCGAGCGCAACAACTAGCATGATTAATAAAAGCGCCGAACCATTATGACACTGGATATATCAAAATACCCCACTCTCGCTCTTGCTGATACGCCGGAAGAATTGCGTACCTTACCACGCGATCACCTGCCGCAGCTTTGTGAAGAGTTACGGACCTACTTACTTAACACAGTCAGTCATTCAAGTGGCCATTTCGCGTCTGGGCTTGGCACGGTGGAACTGACGGTGGCGCTACACTATGTCTATAATACTCCGTTCGATCATTTGGTGTGGGATGTAGGTCATCAGGCCTATCCACACAAGATCCTGACCGGCCGACGTGAGCGCATGCAAACGATCCGGAAAAAAGACGGTTTGCATCCCTTTCCGTGGCGAGAAGAAAGCCCCTATGATGTGCTGTCTGTGGGCCACTCATCGACATCTATCAGTGCCGCCTTGGGCATGGCCATCAGCGCACAAAAAGAAGGCCAGAACCGGCGTGTGGTTAGCGTGATTGGTGATGGCGCAATCACGGCTGGCATGGCATTTGAAGCCATGAACCATGCTGGCGATATCAAACCCGATATGCTCGTGGTGCTTAACGATAACGAGATGTCGATTTCTGAAAATGTCGGCGCGCTGAACAATCATTTCGCCCAACTCCTCTCTGGCAACGTCTACACCAGCATTCGTGAAGGTGGCAAGAAAGTGCTATCAGGCGCACCGCCAATCAAGGAGCTGGTACGCCGCGCGGAAGAACACCTGAAAGGCATGGTTGTCCCTGGCACCATGTTTGAAGAGCTGGGCTTTAACTATATCGGCCCGATTGATGGCCACGATGTCGAAGAGTTGGTCAAAACCCTCAAAAACATGCGCCATTTAAAAGGGCCGCAGTTTTTACACGTGATGACCAAAAAGGGCAAAGGCTACGAGCCAGCGGAAAAAGATCCGATTGGTTACCATGCAGTGCCCAAGTTTGATCCCAGCGTACACACACTGCCTAAATCCAAGCCGACCAGCCCAACGTTTTCTAATGTGTTCGGTGATTGGCTATGCGATATGGCGGAACAAGACGACAAACTTCTCGCCATTACCCCGGCGATGCGAGAGGGCTCGGGCATGGTGCGCTTTTCTAAAGCGCACCCAGATAAATACTTTGATGTTGCCATCGCCGAGCAGCACTCGGTCACACTGGCCGCAGGCATGGCAATCGGTACTTATCACCCAGTCGTTGCCATCTATTCAACCTTCTTACAACGCGCCTATGATCAAGTCATCCACGACGTGGCGATTATGAACTTGCCGGTGCTGTTTGCCATTGATCGTGGCGGGATTGTTGGCGCAGATGGCCAAACTCACCAAGGGGCTTTTGATTTAAGCTATTTACGCTGTGTTCCCAACTTGGTGGTGATGACGCCAAGTGACGAAAACGAGTGTCGGCAAATGCTGTACACCGGCCACATTCATAACGGGCCGGCAGCGGTGCGATACCCTCGCGGCAGTGGTATCGGTGCAGAGATTGAACAGGCGATGCAAGCGATGCCGATTGGCAAAGGGGTGATTAAACGTCAGGGAACGCGGTTAGCGATGCTTAACTTTGGCACCTTGTTGCCTCACGCATTAGAAGCGGCTGAAGCGCTGGATGCCACCTTGGTTGATATGCGCTTTGCCAAACCACTGGATGAAGCATTGCTCATCGAAATGGCCAACACGCACGACTACCTCGTTACGGTAGAGGAAAACGCAATCGCCGGCGGGGCGGGCTCTGGCGTGATTGAAGCCATGATGCGTCATGGTGTTATCAAGCCAGTACTACAAATCGGCCTACCCGACCGTTTTATCTCTCAAGGCACCCAGCAAGAAATGCACGCCGAGCTTGAGTTAGATGGTCCCGGTATTAAAGGACAAATTCAGCGTTATCTCACTAAGCTGGCGCAATAGCGTCTCACGAGTCAGGCGTAACACCGTAAACACCAAAAACCCGCCTATATAAGCGGGTTTTTTCATGCTTTATCGCACGATTGAGGTCAACGCCAGCGCGATGGCGATAGCTTTATTTAGTGCCAAAGATCTTATCACCCGCATCGCCAAGACCGGGGACAATATAGCCTTTGTCATCCAGCTTTTCGTCAATCGCTGCCGTGTAAAGCTCAACATCAGGGTGTGCCTTTTTCAATGCCTCAATTCCTTCTGGAGCAGACACCAACACCAAGACTTTAATTTGCTGACAACCTTGCTCTTTGAGTAAGTCGATGGTCGCAATCATCGAGCCCCCCGTGGCCAGCATAGGGTCGACAACCAACGCCATGCGCTCATCGATATTGCTTGCCAACTTATGAAAATACGGCACAGGTTCGAGCGTTTCTTCATCGCGATACACACCGACCACACTGATGCGAGCCCCTGGCACGTGCTCAAGCACCCCATCCATCATGCCCAATCCAGCGCGCAAAATAGGCACCACGGTGACTTTTTTGCCTTTGATCTGATCGACATTAACCGGGCCGTCCCAGCCATCAATCGTCACGGTTTCTGTATCGAAGTCAGACGTCGCTTCATAAGTCAGCAGACTGCCGACTTCGGTGGCAAGCTCGCGAAACCGTTTGGTGCTAATATCTCGCTCGCGCATCAAGCCGATTTTATGTTTGACTAACGGGTGCCTTACTTCCACGACCTTCATCTTAGACTCCTTACAAAAAACAAATTCTCGGTAGTATACATGAAAGGTTTTTGCTAGCGTAGGCTCAGGGCTTGACATATCGCCCAGATTCTCACCAAACAGCTGACGCAAACGTTTTCCTTTCTCTGAATGCACTGATAGAATAGCGCCGACTTTTGACTTCCAACTCCGGCGAGGAATTGCAGTGAGCGGTAAACAATCATCTCTTAGCTATAAGGACGCTGGCGTCGATATTGACGCGGGTAACGCACTAGTCGACCGCATTAAAGGGGTAGTAAAACAAACGCACCGTCCCGAAGTCATGGGAGGCCTAGGTGGCTTTGGCGCGCTTTGTTCATTGCCAACTAAATACAAAGAACCGGTATTGGTCTCTGGTACAGACGGTGTGGGTACCAAACTACGCTTGGCACTGGATGCCAATAAACACGACACTATCGGCATCGATCTGGTTGCAATGTGCGTTAACGATCTGATCGTTCAAGGGGCTGAGCCTCTCTTTTTCCTCGACTACTACGCCACAGGTAAATTGGATGTTGACGTTGCCGCCGACGTTGTGACCGGCATTGCACAAGGCTGCCAGCAAGCAGGCTGCGCCCTTATCGGTGGTGAGACGGCAGAAATGCCGGGCATGTACAGCGGCGATGATTACGATGTGGCTGGTTTTTGTGTCGGTGTTGCTGAGAAGTCTGCAATCATTGATGGGCGCCAAGTCAGCGATGGCGACGCCTTGATTGGCCTAGCGTCGAGTGGCCCGCATTCAAACGGCTACTCACTGATCCGAAAGATCCTCGAGGTCAGTCAAGCAAATCTGAGTGACGATCTAGAAGGCCAACCACTCATCAATCACTTGTTAGCCCCGACCCGCATTTACGTCAAATCGGTATTAACGCTCCTTGAACAGACCCCGGTACACGCTATTTCTCATATCACCGGTGGCGGCTTTTGGGAGAACATCCCCCGCGTATTGCCCGCTGGAACCAAGGCAGTGATCGACAACACCAGTTGGCAATGGCCGGCTGTGTTTAACTGGCTGCAAGAAAAAGGTAACGTCAGTGACTACGAAATGCTGAGAACATTTAACTGTGGTGTGGGACTTGTGATTGCACTGCCTCAGGCTGAAGCTGAAAACGCGATTGCCCTGTTAAATCAAGCCGGCGAAACCGCCTGGCAGTTGGGTCATATTGCTCACGCGACGAGCGACGACGCACAGGTGGAGCTGAAAGCATGAAACGCATTGTCGTATTAATTTCCGGCAGCGGTTCTAATTTGCAAGCATTGATTGATAGCGTCCACCAGCAACACGCGCACATTACTGCGGTGATCGCTAACAAAGCCGATGCGTATGGTCTGACACGAGCTGAGCACGCAGGCATAACGGCTCAAGTCGTCGCCAATGCCGATTATGCTAGCCGGGAAGAGTATGATGCGGCGCTTATTAGAGCGCTGGATGCTTATCAACCCGATCTCGTGGTACTGGCGGGTTTTATGCGTATTTTAACCCCAGGTTTCGTTGCCCACTATGCGGGCCGGATGCTCAACATCCATCCGTCATTGCTTCCTAAATATACAGGGCTGCATACCCACCAGCGCGCCATTGATGCTGGCGATAGTGAGCATGGGACATCGGTGCATTTTGTCACTGAAGAGCTCGACGGCGGTCCAGTGGTACTTCAAGCTCGTGTGCCTATTTTTGAAGACGACGACGCTGAGTCTGTCGCCGCGCGCGTCCAACAACAAGAGCACAGGATCTATCCACTGGTGGTCAAATGGTTTGTCGACGGACGCCTTAAAATGACAGAAGACCGCGCCTGGCTTGACGGCCAAGCTCTTGGACCAGCAGGTTACGCCGCAGACGCATAGCCCCTCTCCTTTAAAAAAAGGCGCATTTGCGCCTTTTTTAATGACTAGGTTGCCGAGGTTTGGTTAGCGCAATACACCTCACCAAAGTGAAACACACAATATTCCCCCTCCGCCATCTTATGCCAGCGTTCGTTATTGGTTAGGGGCTGCGTGGCAATCACCGTCACCACATCATTCGGCGTGGTTTGCTCATGAAAATCGACCGTCATCTCTTGGTCGATCAGGCTAGCTTTGCCAAACGGGGCGCGACGTGTGATCCAGTGAAGATTATTGGTGCAATAAGCCATGACATAGTCGCCATCGCTAAATAGCATGTTATACACGCCCAATGCACGTAAACGGTCACAACGCGACGCAATAAAATCAAACACCTCGCACATGTTGTCTGGCTGCTGAGGGTAATGCTTGAAAAGCTCGTTCAACAGCCAACAAAAGGCTTTTTCGCTGTCCGTTTCCCCGACAGGCTTAAAGTGCCCAGTATCCAGGCTCTCAAACCCAGATAACTGGCCATTGTGGGCAAACGTCCAATAACGCCCCCAAATTTCGCGAGTGAAAGGATGTGTGTTTTCTAAGCTAATCCCACCTCGATTTGCTTGGCGAATATGGCTAACCACCGCACAACTTTTTATTGGATAACTGGTAACCAGCTCTGCGACCTTGGATTGGCTACTGGGTGCCGGATCTTTAAAGGTGCGAAACCCTTTGCCTTCATAAAAGGTGATCCCCCAGCCATCGCGATGCGGACCCGTTTTACCGCCGCGCTGAATCAAGCCAGTAAAGCTAAAACAAATATCGGTTGGGACGTTGGCACTCATGCCAAGCAGCTCGCACATTCTTTCATCTACCTCCGCGGGGTTACGCTGCCATTTCCTTTTCCACTAGCTGGATAAGAATATGGATAATTTTGATATGGACTTCCTGAATACGATCCGCATAACCAAAGTGAGGCACACGGATTTCGATATCGGCGAGACCTGCCATTTTGCCACCGTCTTTTCCCGTGAGCATAATGGTCTTCATGCCTTTTTGTTTGGCGACATCAATGGCATTGAGGATATTCCCCGAATTGCCCGATGTAGATAGCCCAAACAACACGTCGCCTTTCATACCCACCGCTTCGAGATAACGCGAGAAAACATACTCGTAGCCAAAGTCATTCGACACGCACGAAATATGGCTTGGGTCTGAAATCGCGATGGCTGGATAACCAGGACGGTTTTCTCGGTAGCGCCCAGTCAATTCTTCAGCAAAGTGCATGGCATCACAATGCGAGCCACCGTTGCCACAAGAGAGCACCTTGCCACTAGCCTTAAAGCTATCGGCCAGCAGTTTAGCGGCTTTCTCGATTTGCTCAATGTTATTGTCATCGCTTAAAAACGCTGTTAACACATCGGCAGCTTCTGTCAGCTCACCGCGAATAATATCTTGGTACATGGCACCTTCCCACTGTTAACAAATATCTGACGATCTCGCCTAACAGGCATCGCGTCACATGACTGTCAGTGTACCCGCATCGTTTTGCGGCTGTCGACTGCCGCGCCCTCCCGACAAGCGAGCCAGGTCACGTTTGCTTGAATGGCAACCTATCTTGCCAGTTACACCCGTACCAAGGTGGTGATTTTCTCACCTTGCAAGCCAAGTCACACCGTACCATTTTACAATTCGTTAATTATTTGCTTACATTGAGTGGTACGACCTCTTACCACAAACCGTAAGAGCCAACCAAACCTTAAGGAGATGACGTGATGGCAACAGGGTTATATATCGCCGCCATGCTAATACTGGCCGGTGTACTCGCATACCATCGTGCTAAGCTGCTGGTATCGACTGCCGTGCTTGCAGTCGGGCTAGTTGTAGGGACAATCATGGGCAGTGTCGGGGAGATCACTTGGTTGATCTTTGCCGTGATCGCGTTGCCGCTCAATATCGTGACATTTCGTCGCAACTGGCTCAGCAAGCCCGCTTTCAAAGCATTTAAATCCGTGATGCCGGAAATGTCAGCGACGGAAAAAGAAGCAATTGATGCGGGCACAGTCTGGTGGGAAGCGGACCTGTTCCGTGGTGCGCCGGATTGGAACAAACTGCATGACATTCCCGCCCCCACGCTGAGTGCGGAAGAACAAGCATTTTTAGATGGACCGGTCAACGAAGTCTGTCGCATGGTCGATGACTACCAAGTCACACATGAGCTGGCCGACCTGCCTGAAGATGTTTGGCAATACCTGAAAGACAACAAATTCTTCGCCATGATCATCAAAAAGCAATATGGTGGCCTAGAATTCTCTGCCTACGCGCAATCCTTGGTGCTGCAAAAACTATCAGGTGTGTCTGGCGTGCTGTCATCTACCGTGGGTGTGCCTAACTCATTAGGCCCAGGTGAATTGCTCCAGCATTATGGCACTACCGAGCAAAAAGACCATTACCTTCCTCGTTTAGCGCAAGGTAAAGAGATCCCTTGTTTTGCATTGACTAGCCCAGAAGCGGGGTCTGATGCAGGCTCGATTCCTGACTATGGTGTGGTCACCAAAGGCATGTGGCAAGGTGAAGAAGTGCTGGGGATGAAAATCACCTGGAACAAACGCTATATCACCCTCGCCCCGGTTGCGACCGTTCTTGGTCTGGCATTCAAACTGCGCGACCCTGAGCACCTGTTAGGTGATCAAGACGAGCTCGGCATTACCTGTGCGTTGATCCCAACGGATCTCGAAGGGGTTGAAATTGGCCGCCGTCACTTCCCGCTTAACGTGCCTTTCCAAAACGGCCCAACTCAAGGTAACGACGTCTTCGTACCGATGGACTTTATTATTGGTGGCCAAAAAATGGCCGGCCAAGGCTGGCGTATGCTGATGGAGTGCCTATCAATTGGTCGCGGTATTACCCTACCATCCAATACCACGGGGGGACTAAAGTCAGCCGCCCTAGCAACAGGGGCTTACGCACGCATTCGCCGTCAGTTCAAACTCCCCATTGGTAAAATGGAAGGGATTGAAGAGCCTCTCGCGCGCATTGCTGGCAATGCTTACGTGATGGATGCCGCCAGCGCGCTGACGGTGACCGGTATCGATATCGGCGAGAAGCCCTCGGTGATTTCTGCCATCGTTAAGTATCACTGTACCCACCGCAGTCAACAGGGTGTGATCGATGCGATGGACGTCGTCGGCGGCAAAGGTATCTGTCTGGGACCGAAAAACTTCCTGGGGCGTAACTATCAAGGCTCACCCATTGCGATCACGGTAGAAGGCGCCAACATCCTGACGCGCTCAATGATCATCTTCGGTCAAGGTGCGATTCGTTGTCATCCATTCGTGTTGGATGAGATTCGTGCCAGCGAAAATAGCGATCAGCAAGCCGCCCTCGCCGCATTTGACAAGGCCTTGTTTGGTCATGTTGGCTTTGTGTTTAGTAACGTTGCGCGCGCGTTCTGGCTTGGTCTTACTGATGGTCGTTTGTCAAAAGCGCCACGCAAAGACGCAACACGTCGTTATTACCAGCAGATGAACCGTTATAGTGCCGCACTCGCGCTACTTGCCGATGTCTCTATGGCAGTATTAGGCGGTAACCTCAAGCGTAAAGAGCGCCTGTCAGCACGCCTAGGTGATGTGCTGAGCCAGCTCTATCTTGCGTCAGCTACCATGAAACGCTATGCCGATGAAGGCTACCAGAAAGAGGACCTCCCTCTGGTGCATTGGGGCATGCAAGACGCCATGTACCAAGCTGAACAAGCACTGGATGGTTTTATCGCTAACTTCCCTAATAGAGTGGTTGCCGGCTTGGTACGCGTACTGGTATTCCCGCTGGGTAAAGGACGCCGTCAACCTGGGGACCGTCTCGATGGAAAACTGGCGGTGATCTTACAATCACCCAGTGCAACACGTGACCGCCTCGGTCGTGGCCAATACTTCGAGCCTGGTAATGCGATTGGTAACATTGAAAAAGCGCTGCATGATATTTTGAACGCTGAACCTATCCACAAGAAAGTCTGCGAAGGTATCGGTGAAAAACTGCCGTTTATGTTCCTTGACCAGGTTGCGGATAAAGGCTTAAGCGCCGGTGTCATTACCGAGCAAGAAGCCGAACTATTGCGAGAAGCCGAGCAAGGCCGACTTGAAACGATCAATGTGGATGACTTTGATCCGTCAGAGCTGCCTGCAGCGTCGGTCAAGGAGAGCAAGATGCATAACGCGGCCTAACCGTATTTTCTTGCATCGATAGCTTGACGTAAAAAAGAGAGGGCTTCCCTCTCTTTTTTTATTTCCCCGAATAGATGCGCTTCCTCACTCGACCGCGCTAGTCGTTTTTATCCGGTCTATCCATGTCAAGCTCACTTCCTTGAGCTTCTCCGTCGCTGTCCAATGGAGGCGCTTCCAGCTCTTGCGCTGCTTCAGCCAGTTTGCGCGCTTTGCGTTTTCGCAAGATAAACCAGGTTGCGGCCCCCATCAGCATCACCAACAGATTCCCCAACCCAATAATTAACAAGGAAGTGGTTCGAGCTTCTTCTCGCTCCCGTTGTTGGCGGCGCTTTTCCGCCGCTTCCATCATCGCTTTTTCACGCGCTTCGCGCTCTGCTTCGGCTTGTTCTAGCGCTGCGTAGTCGGTAACTGCAAAGGTTTGTTCGGGAAGCGGGAAAACTAACGGGCGTCCCGACAACTGATCGGTTGCATACAAGGTTGTTCGCCACTTGTATTGTCCAGGTGTGCTGGCATAAGGAATATCGAGTGTAATCGTTTGTTGTTTTTCCTCCGCGGTGGTTTGATACACCGTGGTTTTGCCTTCCGTATCGGTAAACTTAGCGTGAACAGAGACACTACCAGGCTCGATACTGGCCTGCTCGGACTGCACGATCAATTTGTGCGGCTCCCCATCCTCTTGGCTTTGTTTAAACGTAGCCATCAAAGGTGTCGGGTAGACCAACACTTGTTGCTCTAAAGTACGGAAAAAAATGCCATTGCCCGAGGTCACGCGTGCGCGGTATTTGCCTGGCATGACGTTAATCGGCAAAGACACGGTAAACACCCCGTCATTCGGTGCTTCATCAAGCCCCGAGCCGTCGTCACTAAATTGCCCCAATGCTTTGGGCTGTGGACGCTGATCAGGGTTAAGCGACTCCGGATCTTCGACGAACTCAGTGAAGTGTACGGTCAAATCAACACGCTCAATGAAGTCACGCAAGTTAAGTGGCTTATCCCCCAGCATGAGCTGTGCGGTAAACTTCACCGCCTCGCCTTGATAAAGACGACTGGGTAAGTCTTCAACCTGCATACGCAAATCGCTTAGAACACGGACTTTGTTGTCAGGGCTGACTCGGCCAATCGCTTGCCATGGTCCTGGCATGGGGTCGGTAATCGACACGATATCCATGTCTGATTCTTGGTGCCAAGATACTTTCTCTGGGTGGCGCCATGCATAATACTTGGTGCCGTCCGGACGTACCAACACGACCGGCATGCTTGGCTTTTCGCGATAAATCACGAAGGCCGCACGCTCAATGGTTGGATCAACACGGAAGCGATTTTCCAGCAGACGAATTTCTTGCTCGTTAGCGTGTGCCAACAAGGGAAAACAAACACACACCGCCCACCATCGCTTCTTCATGCATTCTCCTACTGCCGCCAAAGACAGCTACCATTTTGCTCGATAAAGTCTAAACGCGCTTCATGCGCACTCATTTCATCGGCCGATGCGGGAATAACCTTTAGCGATTTCTGACGCTTAACGGTTCTTGGTGCCATTGGACTCGCATTATCCGTATCAGTACCGGCATTAAACGACAGGTTAGTTTGTCCCCCTGTCATTAATAGGTAAACGTCAGCGAGGATCTCCGCATCCAACAATGCGCCGTGAAGCGTTCGCCGAGAGTTATCAATACCGTAGCGATCGCACAACACATCAAGGTTGTTACGCTTTCCAGGGAAGATTTTCTTCGCCATCGCTAAGGTGTCTGTGATGGTGCAAAGCTCAGTGGTTTGCAGTGAGACACCTAGGTTTTTGAATTCATAATCCATAAACCCCACATCAAAGGGCGCGTTATGAGCGATCAACTCCGCCCCTTGAATAAAATCGACAAAGGCTTGATGGATTTGCGCGTATTGCGGCTTGTCGGCCAAAAAGGCATCGGTGATACCGTGCACCGCAATCGCCTCAGGGTCGATAGCACGAGTGGGCTTTATATAGGCATGAAAGTGCCGCCCCGTGAGCTTACGGTTGATGATCTCTACCGCGCCGATTTCAATAATATTGTGGCCTTGGTAATGCGGCCCCCCTTCGCGGTTCATACCGGTAGTTTCGGTATCAAGCACGACGAGGCGATCGTAATTCGCTTTCATGGCAATAACTGTGTCAAACTTGGCTCAGATGAATAGCTAATAGTATCAAAGATGACCAAGCAGGTAGAAATTTTCACAGACGGTTCTTGTCTCGGCAACCCAGGTCCGGGCGGGTATGGCGTGGTGATGCGCTATAAACAACATGAAAAAACCTTGAGTGCCGGTTTCACCCTCACCACCAACAATCGCATGGAGCTAATGGCCGCCATTGTCGGCTTAAATGCGCTCAATACAAGCTGTAACGTGGTTCTCACCACAGACAGCCAGTACGTTCGACAAGGGATCACCCAATGGATCCATAATTGGAAAAAACGCCAATGGAAGACGGCGGACAAGAAACCGGTGAAAAATGCCGATCTGTGGCAACAGCTTGATCAAGCGGCATCTAAGCATCAAATCACGTGGAACTGGGTAAAAGGCCACGCTGGGCACCCGGAAAATGAGCGTTGTGACGAGCTCGCGCGCGACGCCGCCAACCACCCTACAAACACCGATGAAGGCTACCAGCCTGTAGACTAATCCAATTTTTAACCGCCGTTGGGAACAACCCCGCCCAGCGGTGAGACAGCTTGCTTGAGTTTCCAACGAGGCTTAATCGGTTTTAACGGGTAGCTACGCTTACGGGCAATAATCAAATAAATGGCGCCGAGCGCTGGTGTCACCATACTGGCGCTACTCTCTATCCAAGCATGGCGAGCGCTGGGTCGATGAGTCGGCCATAGTCCCATTTGGTGCGCCTCAACCACCTCATAATTCATCACACTCAACCAATCTTTAACGCGAAGAGGTGAAAACATACGTCCCGACCACGGGAGCCGTTGATGCCTGCCACGTAGAAACTTTTTTACGCCCAATAAGCTTGTGGGATTAACACCCGATATAATCAAGCAACCGTCATCAATCATCACGCGATCAATCTCTCGCAATAAACGGTGCGGATCATCGCTATAATCAAGTTGGTGCGCTAATACACACGCATCAAAAGATTTCTCGATAAATGGCAAGGCATAGTGTGTCGCGGTCACATTGCGCATTGGGTTATGTTGGTCGACACAGACTTGGTGTTGAATGTTACACTGTTCACTGACTAGCTCGCAGCTTAAGCCGCCCAATTTCAGCAAGTGGTAGCCAAATAAGGTCGGCAGCCATTCATCCAGCCGAGTTTGCAATTGGGTGCGCGCCCAATCACCGTAAGCAACTTGGTCCCACGTATAGGGATAGTCAAACTGATGTTCTATGCGCGCTGGTTTCATTGATTAAGGCTCATTCTATCGCTGGAGAACCCAATGCTTCATGTAAAAAGCATACCTGCATTTAACGATAATTACATATGGCTCATTATTAGTGAAGATAATCGCTGCGCCGTGGTCGATCCAGGTGAGGCAAGTCAGGTTATTGACTACCTCAAAGCGAATTCATTGACTTTATCGTGCATTCTTATCACGCACCACCATTGGGATCACACCAATGGTATTGACGATCTTGTACGCTATGCGCCAAGCGCGAAAGTGATCGGCCCCGATGTTCAACCTATCCCGCGACTGACGATGGCTGTCAGCGACGGTGACCAAATTGATGTCTTTGACCACCGCTTTCTCGTGGTCGGCGTCGAAGGACACACAGACGATCATATTGCCTTTGTCGGAGACGGTAAGCTGTTCTGTGGCGATGCGTTATTTTCAGCCGGTTGTGGCCGTTTACTCGGTGGCACCGCTGAGCAATCGCTTAACTCATTGAAAAAAATGGCATCATTACCCATTGAAACGCAAGTATATTGCGCCCATGAGTATACCGCCGCCAATGTCGCGTTTGCGCTGACTGTAGAGCCTGAAAACGACGCATTACATCTATACCGGGAAGAAGTGAACCGCTTACGCGCCCAAGGTAAGCAAACACTCCCCAGCACTATTGAGCGAGAAAAGCGTATTAATCCGTTTTTGCGAACCCAAGAACCGACAGTCATTCAAGCGGTCGCTGGTCGCACCACAGCCGACGATGAGCTTGCCGTTTTCCGTGCGCTGCGTCAGTGGAAGGACGAATTTTGAGCTGAGTCTCTTGTCATCAATGAGACCAGCCCCTATCATCATCGGCTATTTTGGACGAAGGTTTTATGCAATGAAGTACCGTTTTGTTATATTGAGCACGCTGTTGCTGAGCGGCTGTCAGTCTATCGGCGACGCTCAAAATACGGATATCGCCTCCGAGGCACCGCCCGTTGTCGCAAAAGAAACAACGCGCTCGCCTGATAAAGCCACAGAGACGCCCAAGAAAACCACACCAACAACGCCCACGGTACTTTCCCCGCAAAAACAGGATGATGTGTGGCAACGCATCAGTATGCAGCTTTCGCTTCCAGTGCCTGATAACGCCTCGGTGCGCCGTTATCGTAATTGGTACTTAAAGTACCCTAATCACCTTGCTACTGTGGCTGAACGCGCCACGCCATTTTTACACCTAATCGTGGAGAAAGTCGAAGCGCGTAACATGCCACTGGAGCTAGCGCTGCTTCCTGTCGTAGAAAGCTCATTTGACCAGTTTGCTTACTCGCATGGTCGGGCTGCTGGCCTTTGGCAGTTTGTTCCAGCAACCGGCCGCCGGTTTGGCCTAGAACAAAATTGGTGGTACGACGGCCGGCGTGATGTGATGCAATCAACCGATGCGGCGCTCGATTACCTCGAGTATTTGCATGGCATGTTTGACGGCAACTGGTTACACGCTATCGCTGCATATAACTCCGGTGAAGGACGCGTGGCTCGTGCTATTCGTCGCAACGAGCAACGTGGTCAACCCACCGACTTTTGGCATTTAGATCTCCCCAAAGAAACCAGCAGTTATGTGCCTAAGCTGATCGCGCTTGGTGATGTGCTACGCAACCAAGAACAATATGGGCTAGACGTGCCAGAAATCCCGAACCAGCCTGCACTCACCTTGGTCGATCCTAAGATGCAAATGGATCTCGCCCTCGCGGCGAACTATGCCGGATTAAGTGTTTCTGAGCTACAAAGCCTTAACCCCGCGTATAACCACTGGGCAACATCACCATCAGGGCCCACCCATTTGTTGTTGCCCAACGAAAATGTGGAACGCTTTAACACTGAGTTGGCTAAAAATGACAACCAAGGGCTTCGCGTGGAGCGCTATGCAGTAAAGTCAGGCGATAGCCTGAGTGAAATCGCGGCTGAGTACAACACAACGGTCAAGGTTTTAAAACGCGCTAACCAACTCCGCTCCTCACGTATTCGCGTGGGTCAGCGCCTGATGATCCCTGTTTCGCTGAAAGATGAGTCACAATACACGCTAAGCGCACCACA
The DNA here is from genome assembly GCF_027286325.1 of Salinivibrio kushneri. Lineage (NCBI taxonomy): Bacteria > Pseudomonadati > Pseudomonadota > Gammaproteobacteria > Vibrionales > Vibrionaceae > Salinivibrio > Salinivibrio kushneri. The sequence goes on along the minus strand of NZ_CP114588.1, from coordinate 675,693 downwards.
GCGCCTCGCAGCATTGCAAGCAGCGGAGCGAGATGGCCATAAGCGCACCCACACCGTACGCCAAGGCGACAGTTTTTGGACAATCGCCCGCCGTTATGACGTTGATTATCGTCAGCTCGCTAAGTGGAACGGCATGAGTCCTCGCGATACCCTCAGCATTGGCCAGAAGTTGGTCGTTTGGGATAAAGAAGGGGATGCACGTCGCATCCGTACAATTACTTACCGAATTCGCCAAGGTGATTCATTGAGCAGTATTGCACAACGCTACAATGTATCAGTTGCCGAGCTGGTTAAATGGAACCAGTTACGCCAGAACGCGTATATCCAACCAGGGCAGAAGCTAACCCTGCATATCGACATTTCTCGGAGTAGCGGCTCATGATGCAAGCCTCAGCCAATCCATTGTTTGCCTTAAGAGACATCGTCCTTCGTCCCAGTGCATGCTTTGCTGCATTAAGCCAGCGCCCGGTATGGGGCTGGTTGGCTTATTTGCTCATGTGCCTCAGCGCTATTGCATTTTGGAGTGCTTATTTTGACCACACTAACCTTGCCGCGCTGCAGCAAGCACTCGCGCAACAATTGTCGATGCCGCCTGCAGACGCCGAAAAGTGGTTACAACGTGAAACACTCCTTGCCTCTGAAGTGCTCGGAGATTGGTTTGGCCGAGCGGCAGTCATTTTTGCCTTAGCACTTTGGTTTCGGTTAGCCACGAAACAAGACGCCCCTAACTTTGGCTATCGTCACTGGCTCGCAGCATCTTGCTTTATCTTTATACCCGCGGTCGTGGGCGATTTAGCAAGCTATACCAATATGACCTTATCATCCGGTTTTATTTTGCCGGCTCATGCGGACTTAAACAGTCTTAATGGCTTACTCAAATTGCCGCTCGCCTCCTCATGGAGTGCATGGGCAGCAAGCTTACCGCTGCTGCTCCCGTGGTACTGGGTATTAAGTATTACGGTTATCGGCACTTGGACACCACTCAATCATGGCAAAGCGATTGTCGTCGCCACCCTGCCTTGGGTTGCCGTCTTTGCCAGTTGGGCCATCATCATAGCACTAAGCTAGGAACATTCTGCGAGGGGAATCCCCTCGCTGCCTCTATCCTGTGACTTTCAATTGTGCCTCTATCGCTGCGTGATCGGAGGCACCATTATCTATCGCACTCGCCTTTTCTACCGATAATCCACGGTAGAAAACATGATCCAGCGGCAACCCAAATTTAGTCATTCGCTCATCGGGGTGATAACGCATTTCTTGCAATGACAGACGCGTAACCATCGCTCTCACCGCGTCTAACCGCCGTTGAGACCACGTATTAAAATCACCGGCTAAAATAATAGGCCCATCGACACGCGCCAATGCTTGCTCCAATGCAGCCAACTGCTTCTTATAAGCGGCCATTGCATAAGTAAAGTTAATGCTATGGATATTCACCACCGCAAGGCGTTGTCCATTGGAGAGCTGGTATTCACTATATAGAGCACTTTTAGGAAGGCGCAAATACGGCTCGACCGCGGTATACGCACAACTGTGTAAAGGATTCACTTTGGAAAGATTCATCACCCCTGCAACGGCATCTTGCATCGCAAACGCATAAGCTTGGTCATAGTGCAAGGATGCTTGCGTGATCCAACGCGCTAATTGTGGACCAAAGCTTGCCTCTTGTAACAACATCAATCGGTGAGGTTGATGATACTGACTTAACGCCGTGTCCCACTGAGGACGCTGTTGTTTATAAATATTCCATACCAATAATGAAAAACGGCCTTGTTCATCAAGTGGTAAAGAATGTGTGTAATCAACGCACTGGCGATGTATACCAGACACCGTATGGAGCTGGGTGCTGTCAGGCACGGTGAAGTAGCCATTGACGCCAATCACCGCAGCAGGGACAAAAATAGCACTGCCCCATGCCACTACCTTACCAATACGTCTTTTCATTGCTTAATCACCACCATAACGCTTGCCAGTGTGAGTATAGGTTGTTACTAGAATGAGCGCCGATTTTGCGATCACGAAGGCTGAAAGACAAGTGATTGCCCTGACTTATTACTTGCTGCTTACTTCAACTCAGAGATAGGATAGAAAAGAAATAATAACAAAGTGCATTCATGGAGCGACGCCTATGCTTAACAACCTCTTCGTATACGGAACCCTGTGTCCAGAGGGCACAAATCACCATGTGCTCTCGGATGTCCATGGTCAATGGTTCCCTGCAAGTATACAAGCAATACGCACTGATCGTGGTTGGGGATCGGCCTCAGGTTATCCTGGCATTGAGCTCAGCGACTCTGTCAAAGATCGTGTTGAAGGCTGGCTTTTAAAAGCTGAGGACTTATCTCACTTTCTACCTAAACTCGATGCATTTGAGGGCTCTGGTTACCAGAGAGTGATTGTGGAAGTCGAATATCACAGTGAGAGCCGAACAGAACCAATGCATACCACGGCATTTGCCTATGAGCTTTGTTTTAGTCACCAGCCCGATGCAACAGGCCCAAGCCAATTTGTGGCCAAAAACTATTAGAAGACTTGTTTGAATAGATCAAAAAAAAGCACTGACTGATGTCAGTGCTTTTCAAGTGGCAGGGGTAGAGGGATTCGATCGGACTGGCGACCCAGCCCCCAACACGCGGACTTTGATGTCACACCAAAAACCACCCATAAGTTAGTCTATCGGTAATATTGAAATCAAAAAAAAAGCACTGACGGATGTCAGTGCTTTTCAAGTGGCAGGGGTAGAGGGATTCGAACCCCCAACACGCGGATTTGGAATCCGCTGCTCTGCCAATTGGAGCTATACCCCTATAAATAGTGGCGGAGTGGACGGGACTCGAACCCGCGACCCCCGGCGTGACAGGCCGGTATTCTAACCAACTGAACTACCACTCCGCACCAATTCTGTCTCATCAAAGTCTTACGCAAACCTGCTTTGATGATTAAATCGCGAGCTATGCGTAGGGATTTTTGAAGCGAGACGCGCAGTGTATGCCAATACATGAGCATCGCAGCTATCAAAAATCGCAAGCAATAGGCGCAATTTATAATCAAAGCCTGGCGATGTCCTACTCTCACATGGGGAGACCCCACACTACCATCGGCGCTGCTTCGTTTCACTACTGAGTTCGGCATGGAGTCAGGTGGGTCCAAAGCGCTATGGTCGCCAAGCAAATTCGGTAATCTAGAAAGCTGTTCGTTCTCGCCACAATCAACTGGCTTATTTCAAGTCCAACCCAAAACCTCTTGGGTGTTGTATGGTTAAGCCTCACGGGCAATTAGTACAGGTTAGCTCAACGCCTCACAGCGCTTACACACCCTGCCTATCAACGTCGTCGTCTACGACAACCCTTTAGAGAGCTCGAAGCTCTAGGGATGACTCATCTCGGGGCCAGCTTCGCGCTTAGATGCTTTCAGCGCTTATCTGTGCCGAACTTAGCTACCGGGCAATGCGTCTGGCGACACAACCCGAACACCAGCGGTTCGTCCACTCCGGTCCTCTCGTACTAGGAGCAGCTCCCCTCAATCATCCAACGCCCACGGCAGATAGGGACCGAACTGTCTCACGACGTTCTAAACCCAGCTCGCGTACCACTTTAAATGGCGAACAGCCATACCCTTGGGACCGACTTCAGCCCCAGGATGTGATGAGCCGACATCGAGGTGCCAAACACCGCCGTCGATATGAACTCTTGGGCGGTATCAGCCTGTTATCCCCGGAGTACCTTTTATCCGTTGAGCGATGGCCCTTCCATTCAGAACCACCGGATCACTATGACCTACTTTCGTACCTGCTCGAGCCGTCACTCTCGCAGTTAAGCGGGCTTATGCCATTGCACTAACCTCACGATGTCCGACCGTGATTAGCCCACCTTCGTGCTCCTCCGTTACGCTTTGGGAGGAGACCGCCCCAGTCAAACTACCCACCAGGCACTGTCCTCACCCCGGATAACGGGGCTAAGTTAGAACATCAAACATACAAGGGTGGTATTTCAAGGATGGCTCCACAGCAACTGGCGTCGCCGCTTCAAAGCCTCCCACCTATCCTACACATGTAGGCTCAATGTTCAGTGCCAAGCTGTAGTAAAGGTTCACGGGGTCTTTCCGTCTAGCCGCGGGTACACAGCATCTTCACTGCGATTTCAATTTCACTGAGTCTCGGGTGGAGACAGCGTGGCCATCATTACGCCATTCGTGCAGGTCGGAACTTACCCGACAAGGAATTTCGCTACCTTAGGACCGTTATAGTTACGGCCGCCGTTTACCGGGGCTTCAATCAATGGCTTCTCTTGCGATAACCACATCAATTAACCTTCCGGCACCGGGCAGGCGTCACACCGTATACGTCATCTTTCGATTTTGCACAGTGCTGTGTTTTTAATAAACAGTTGCAGCCACCTGGTATCTGCGACTGCCCATAGCTCCATCCGCAAGGGACTTCACCGCGGGCAGCGTACCTTCTCCCGAAGTTACGGTACCATTTTGCCTAGTTCCTTCACCCGAGTTCTCTCAAGCGCCTTGGTATTCTCTACCCGACCACCTGTGTCGGTTTGGAGTACGGTTCCTACTTACCTGAAGCTTAGAGGCTTTTCCCGGAAGCATGGCATCAATGACTTCACCACCTTGGTGGCTCGACATCGTGTCTCGGCCTTGATTTCCCGGATTTGCCTAAGAAATCAGCCTACGCACTTGAACCTGGACAACCATCGCCAGGCCCACCTAGCCTTCTCCGTCCCCCCATCGCAGTAAGCAGCAGTACGGGAATATTAACCCGTTTCCCATCGACTACGCCTTTCGGCCTCGCCTTAGGGGCCGACTTACCCTGCCCCGATTAACGTTGGACAGGAACCCTTGGTCTTCCGGCGAGGAGGTTTTTCACCCCCTTTATCGTTACTCATGTCAGCATTCGCACTTGTGATACCTCCAGCATGCCTCTCAGCACACCTTCAACAGCTTACACAACGCTCCCCTACCCAATATCCATAAGGATATTGCCGCAGCTTCGGTGTATCGCTTAGCCCCGTTACATCTTCCGCGCAGGCCGACTCGACCAGTGAGCTATTACGCTTTCTTTAAATGATGGCTGCTTCTAAGCCAACATCCTGGCTGTCTGAGCCTTCCCACATCGTTTCCCACTTAGCGATAACTTTGGGACCTTAGCTGGCGGTCTGGGTTGTTTCCCTCTCCACGACGGACGTTAGCACCCGCCGTGTGTCTCCCGGATAGTACTTACTGGTATTCGGAGTTTGCAAAGGGTTGGTAAGTCGGGATGACCCCCTAGCCTTAACAGTGCTCTACCCCCAGTAGTATTCGTCCGAGGCGCTACCTAAATAGCTTTCGGGGAGAACCAGCTATCTCCGAGTTTGATTGGCCTTTCACCCCTAGCCACAGGTCATCTCCTAACTTTTCAACGTTAGTGAGTTCGGTCCTCCAGTTGATGTTACTCAACCTTCAACCTGCCCATGGCTAGATCACTCGGTTTCGGGTCTAATGCAAGCAACTCGACGCCCAGTTAAGACTCGGTTTCCCTACGGCTCCCCTATGCGGTTAACCTTGCTACTTACATTAAGTCGCTGACCCATTATACAAAAGGTACGCGGTCACCCCACATGGAGGCTCCCACTGCTTGTACGTAGACGGTTTCAGGTTCTATTTCACTCCCCTCACAGGGGTTCTTTTCGCCTTTCCCTCACGGTACTGGTTCACTATCGGTCAGTCAGGAGTATTTAGCCTTGGAGGATGGTCCCCCCATGTTCAGACAAGATATCACGTGTCCCGTCCTACTCGTTTTCACGTCTAAGGCGCCGTCGGTTACGGGGCTATCACCCTTTATTGCCAGGTTTTCCAACCTGTTCACCTAACGCCTAAGCCGCTTAAGGGCTGCTCCGGGTTCGCTCGCCGCTACTGCCGGAATCTCAATTGATTTCTTTTCCTTCGGGTACTTAGATGTTTCAGTTCCCCGAGTTCGCCTCTTAGCGCTATGTATTCACGCTAAGATACCTGCTTATGCAGGTGGGTTTCCCCATTCGGACATCGATGGCTCAAATGCTTCTTACCAGCTCACCATCGCTTTTCGCAGGTTAGTACGTCCTTCATCGCCTCTGACTGCCAAGGCATCCACCGTCTACGCTTAATCACTTAACCATACAACCCCAAGAGGTCTTTTTTACGTCGAGATTGTCTAAAAAAGAAATCTGCGTCGCAAAACCACTGAGTGTTGAATCATCAACTAATTAAGGTTTTGTTTTTGCCGGACTCAAAATAGAGACTTTGCTTATCACTAAGACAAAGCCCAAGCACACTTGATTGTGTGAGTGACATTTCTGTCACTGATTGAGAACTTTACTGTCATTCTTTAAGAATGACTTGTCAGCTTTCCAGATTGTTAAAGAGCATGTGAATCTATCAAAAAGATAAATCACTTTAATTTTTGCTTTCAGACAGCAGTCATCGCAACAGATGTCAACTGCTGTAAAAACAAAGAGTAAAGTGGTGGAGCTAAGCAGGATCGAACTGCTGACCTCCTGCGTGCAAGGCAGGCGCTCTCCCAGCTGAGCTATAGCCCCATTTGGTGCTGCTTTTCTCTTGCAGAGAAAATGGTGGGCGATACCGGGCTCGAACCAGTGACCCCCTCCTTGTAAGGGAGGTGCTCTCCCAACTGAGCTAATCGCCCATCCTTCAGACTTGGTGGAGCTAGGCGGGATCGAACCGCCGACCTCTTGCATGCCATGCAAGCGCTCTCCCAGCTGAGCTATAGCCCCGCGTCTGAGAAAATGGTGGGTTGTACAGGATTCGAACCTGTGACCAATTGATTAAAAGTCAACTGCTCTACCAACTGAGCTAACAACCCAATGGCGTCCCATAGGGGAGTCGAACCCCTGTTACCGCCGTGAAAGGGCGGTGTCCTAGGCCTCTAGACGAATGGGACACGCTGATATGTTTGGGAACATATCCTCTTTAATGCTTCAACCTATACAATCTGTGTGAACACTCGCAAAAATAGCGTCAGTAAGGAGGTGATCCAGCCCCAGGTTCCCCTAGGGCTACCTTGTTACGACTTCACCCCAGTCATGAACCACACCGTGGTAAACGCCCTCCCGAAGGTTAAGCTATCTACTTCTGGTGCAGCCCACTCCCATGGTGTGACGGGCGGTGTGTACAAGGCCCGGGAACGTATTCACCGTGGCATTCTGATCCACGATTACTAGCGATTCCGACTTCATGGAGTCGAGTTGCAGACTCCAATCCGGACTACGACAGACTTTAAGGGATTCGCTCCACTTCGCAGCTTCGCTGCCCTCTGTATCTGCCATTGTAGCACGTGTGTAGCCCTACTCGTAAGGGCCATGATGACTTGACGTCGTCCCCACCTTCCTCCGGTTTATCACCGGCAGTCTCCCTGGAGTTCCCACCATTACGTGCTGGCAAACAAGGATAAGGGTTGCGCTCGTTGCGGGACTTAACCCAACATTTCACAACACGAGCTGACGACAGCCATGCAGCACCTGTCTCAGAGCTCCCGAAGGCACCAATCCATCTCTGGAAAGTTCTCTGGATGTCAAGAGTAGGTAAGGTTCTTCGCGTTGCATCGAATTAAACCACATGCTCCACCGCTTGTGCGGGCCCCCGTCAATTCATTTGAGTTTTAACCTTGCGGCCGTACTCCCCAGGCGGTCTACTTAATGCGTTAGCGCCGAAAGCCAAAGTCTTAAACCTCAACCTCCAAGTAGACAGCGTTTACGGCGTGGACTACCAGGGTATCTAATCCTGTTTGCTACCCACGCTTTCGCATCTGAGCGTCAGTCTTTGTCCAGGGGGCCGCCTTCGCCACTGGTATTCCTTCAGATCTCTACGCATTTCACCGCTACACCTGAAATTCTACCCCCCTCTACAAGACTCTAGCCTGCCAGTTTCAAATGCGGTTCCGAGGTTGAGCCCCGGGCTTTCACATCTGACTTAACAAACCGCCTGCATGCGCTTTACGCCCAGTAATTCCGATTAACGCTCGCACCCTCCGTATTACCGCGGCTGCTGGCACGGAGTTAGCCGGTGCTTCTTCTGCAGCTAACGTCAAGCAATGCACGTATTAAGTACACCACCTTCCTCACTGCTGAAAGTGCTTTACAACCCGAAGGCCTTCTTCACACACGCGGCATGGCTGCATCAGGGTCTCCCCCATTGTGCAATATTCCCCACTGCTGCCTCCCGTAGGAGTCTGGGCCGTGTCTCAGTCCCAGTGTGGCTGATCATCCTCTCAAACCAGCTAAGGATCGTTGCCTTGGTAAGCCATTACCTTACCAACTAGCTAATCCTAACTGGGCCCATCCCAACGCGATAGCTTACATGTAGAGGCCACCTTTGGTCCCAGCTCGTAATGAACTAAGACATTATGCGGTATTAGCCGTCGTTTCCAACGGTTATCCCCCTCGTCAGGGCAGGTTCCCAGCCGTTACTCACCCGTCCGCCGCTCGACGTCCAGCAAATCCACCGAAGCTTCAATGCTGCCGTTTCCGCTCGACTTGCATGTGTTAGGCCTGCCGCCAGCGTTCAATCTGAGCCATGATCAAACTCTTCAATTTAAGTTTTGGTGTTTGCTTTCCTATAAAGGAAAGACAAACGGCTCGATAAATACTGTTTTGTTCGTCTCTTACGAGACCAACGAATTGACTGTGCCGAACAACTATAAAAGTTGTCGTTTGGTCACTCAGTTCATCGAATAAATCTTTTTGTCTATTCTCAACGAGTGCCCACACAGATTGCATAGGTCAAATTGTTAAAGAGCGCCGCCCAATCTTGAGCGGGAGTGGCATTTTACGCCACTTTGACATCGAGTCAAGCGTTTTGTTTGCTTGGCTATTTTGCCGTTGTTAGCGCGGCTTGCCGTGCCAACGAGAAGCGAATTATAGAGACTTGTTTTTTTGATGCAAGCGTTTTTGTTCAAAAAAATCTAACTGTGCAAATAATCGCCAAGACACTGTTTGCATGTCGTTTTAACGATTAGCAAGCCAACCGGGTATATCAGCGATAGAGTCAACAACATCAGTTGCTAATGCGACACCTTGTTCGGTGACAGGTTTGCCTGAGCGCACGAGCAAACGGGTTGCAACTCCTGCACACTCTGCGGCTTTCATGTCATCCGCTTTATCTCCCACCATCACCGAGCGTGACATATCAATGTCGAGCTCTCGCTGGGCATCAATCAACATACCCGGCTTGGGTTTGCGACAATCGCAATCAATTCGATATTCACCGACGCCTTCAGTGGCATGATGTGGGCAGTAATAAATCCCATCAAAGTCCACGCCTTTGTCGGCAAAGTTCCAATCCATCCATTCCGTAAGCTGTAAAAAGTCTTGTTCAGAGTAATAACCACGCGCGATACCGGCTTGGTTAGTTACCAGCACTAATAAGTACCCTTTCTCTTTTAGGGCGCGGCATGCACCGAATACACCTTCGATGTACTCAAATGTATCGATATCCGCCACATAGCCGTGGTCGACATTGACCACACCATCGCGATCAATAAAAACAGCGGGAAAACTCACTCACACTTCCTCTTTCGATATCAGACGATAATTATGACACGCTGCGTGGTTGCTTGCATCTTTGCACACTCAATGAAACTCGCGTGTTAAGATTAGCACGCGTTTATTAACCGAACTTCACCCTATGCAAGATACTTTCTCTATCTCTCCCATTGGCACCTTGATTTCTCCCTTTAAGGAAAAGTTTGCTGTGCCACGACAACCGGGCCTAGCACCCAGTGCTTTGGCGTATATTGAATTACGCGATGATGCGAATCAGCTTGATGCCGTAAGGGGCATTGAGCAGTTTTCTCACCTTTGGGTGCTATTCTTGTTCGATCGCAATTTAGATAACGGTTGGTCCCCGACAGTTCGTCCCCCTCGTTTAGGTGGAAACGAGCGAGTCGGCGTGTTTGCCAGTCGTGCGACCTTTCGTCCTAATGGCATCGGGATGTCGGCGGTAGAGCTGGTTCGCGTTGAGTCCACATCGGGTCAAGTGCGGTTAGTTGTACGAGGGTGCGATCTTGTCAATCGAACGCCAATTATCGATATCAAACCTTACATTCCCTACTCTGACTGCATTGATAATGCTCAGGGCGGATTTGCTCATCAAACGCCTACCTTGATGCCGGTGCATTTCTCCAAGCCCGCCCTCGCGACACTCTCTCAACATCGTGATGGCGCATACCAACGCCAAGTGATTGAGGAGGTGCTCGCACAAGACCCTCGCCCTGCCTATAGAAAGGGCAAGCCAGATACTAAACACTATGCAGTCCATCTTTTCGATTTCAATGTGCGTTTCATGGTGTCTGACGACCAGATTCACGTTGAGGCCATAGAAGCTTTTGTCGAAACTCCCCCGCGCTGTTAATATGCCCTACTTATTATTGATCGCTAATATCAACGGATAACTTTACATGCGTACCAGTCAATATCTGCTTTCTACTTTGAAAGAAACCCCTAGCGACGCAGAAATTGTCAGCCACCAGCTGATGTTGCGTGCGGGTATGATTCGAAAACTCGCTTCAGGCCTTTATACCTGGCTGCCCACCGGTGTTCGCGTGCTTCAACATGTTGAGCGTATTGTTCGTGAAGAAATGAACCGTGCCGGCGCCGTTGAGACCATGATGCCTGTAGTCCAACCAGCAGATTTATGGCAAGAAACCGGGCGTTGGGAAAAGTTTGGCCCTGAGCTGCTACGTATTGCTGATCGCCATCAACGTGATTTTGTCTTAGGCCCCACGCATGAAGAAGTGATTACGCACTTGGCGCGCAACGAAATCAATTCATACAAGCAGCTGCCGCTCAACTTGTACCAAATCCAAACCAAGTTCCGTGACGAAGTACGTCCTCGTTTTGGTGTCATGCGCTCTCGCGAATTCACGATGAAAGACGCGTATAGCTTCGATATCGATAAAGCAGGTATGGAGCAGAGCTATGAGAAAATGCGCGCGGCTTATTGCGCCATCTTTGATCGAATGGGGCTTGACTACCGTGCCGTGTTGGCAGATACCGGTGCCATTGGCGGTTCCGCCTCGCACGAGTTCCATGTTTTGGCAGACAGTGGTGAAGACCTGATTGCTTTCTCGACCGAGTCTGAATACGCAGCGAATCTAGAAAAAGCCGAAGCGCTCGCCCCCCAGGCACAAGTCGATTCCCCCACGCAAGCAATGACGTTGGTCGATACGCCGAATGCGAAAACTATCGCTGAACTGGTTGAGCAGTTTGATCTCCCGGTCGAAAAAACAGTTAAGACGCTTTTCGTCAAAGCGTCTGAACAAGTAGAGTCCGATCTTATCGCGCTGATCATCCGTGGCGATCATGAGCTCAATGAAGTAAAAGCGGAAAACCTACCTGAGGTGGAAGCACCGCTCACTTTCGCCACCGAAGAAGAAATTCGCACACTTGTTGGTGCAGGCCCTGGCTCTTTGGGTCCGGTAAACCTACCCGCGCCTTTCATCGTTGATCGCAGTGTTGCAGTGATGAGCGACTTTGGTGCCGGTGCAAACACCGACGATAAGCACTACTTCGGCATTAATTGGGGACGCGATGTAGAGCTAGGTCAAGTCGCTGATCTGCGCAATGTCATCGAAGGCGATCCTAGCCCTTGTGGTAAAGGGACATTGATGTTTAAACGTGGCATCGAAGTGGGCCATATCTTCCAGTTGGGTAATAATTACTCACAAAAGATGAATGCAGGCGTGCTAGGCCAAGACGGTAAGAACGCCATGTTGGAGATGGGCTGTTACGGCATTGGTATTACGCGTGTTGTGGCTGCTGCCATTGAGCAAAACCATGACCAAAACGGTATTATCTGGCCAGATGCTATCGCTCCCTTCAAGGTGGCCATTGTCCCGATGAATATGCACAAGTCTGAGCGTGTCCGTGAAGCGGCTGAAAAGTTATACGCCGATCTTACCGCAGCCGGTATCGAGGTACTCTTCGATGATCGTAAAGAACGTCCAGGGGTGATGTTCTCAGACATTGAGCTAGTGGGTGTGCCGCATACCATCGTAATCGGCGAGCGCAGCATGGATAATGGCGTGTTCGAGTATAAGCATCGCCGAGAGGGCGAGAAAGTGCCTTTCTCCATTGACGATGCACTGACTTTTATTCAGTCAAAGCTTGACTGAATAGCGCTGAAAGTAAGCATGTAATGCCCCGCCCTGCGGGGCATTTTTGTATCAGCTAATCGTCTCGAGTGCTTTGTGGTATGCCTTTTCAGCAAAGTCCCAGTTGACCACTTGCCACCAAGCATTGACATAATCTGGGCGCTTATTCTGATAGTTAAGATAATAAGCATGTTCCCACACATCACAACCTAGCAGAGGCTCTCCTTTCACCTCTGCGATATCCATCAATGGATTATCTTGATTAGGTGTCGATGTAATCGCAAGCTGTCCATCTTCTTTCACCACCAGCCACGCAAAGCCTGAACCAAACTGACCTATCGCAGCCTGACTAAAGGCCTCTTTAAACGCATCAAGTGAGCCGTAGGTCGCCACAATGGCATCGTAGAGTGGCCCTTCAGGTGCGGACTTAGGGTTAGGCGTCATTGATTGCCAATAAACCAAATGGTTGTAATAACCTCCGCCATTATTACGAATGCCAGCAGGCAGCGTTGAGACCTCAGCAAATAAAGCCTCAAGCGATTCACCATTACGCGCCGTCTCTTCGATCGCTGCAACAAATTTATCGAAATACGTCTTGTGGTGACGCTGATGATGAATGCGCATGGTTGCCTCATCAATATGGGGCTCTAGCGCATCATAGGCATAAGGAAGATCGGGAAAAGAGTAAGTCATGGTGTTGCTCCATCGATGATTAAGACACCACCACTCTAGATCGAAGTGATAACGATTTTCAACCTCGTTATCATTAATGATGTTTAGGGTCTGTGATATACCGCCGCGCGTGAGATGAAACAGCATCTATAATCAAACTGTTAGAGTGGTAATAACGGTAGGCCTATGTCAAAAAACAAACCTAAAATTGCCTTGGTGCTCACCGGCGGCGGCGCACGAGCGGCTTATCAAGTGGGGGTCTTATCGGCAATCGCTCACTGGTATCCGCGGGTGCATACGAGTCCATTTACCATTTATTGCGGCACATCCGCGGGGGCTATCAACGCAGTGTCTCTGGCAAGCTATGCGTCATGTTTTCGACTAGGTGTCAAAAAATTGTCTTGGCTGTGGCACCGGTTGAATACATCTCGGGGGCTCGCTAGTCAGCCCAGTGCACTTGTCGGTCATCTTTTGTCGCAGACCGGACAACGCTTTCAATCTCATTACCAACCCACTCAGCCTTTCGGGTTACTCAATAACCGACCGCTAAGAGAATTGCTCAATCAAACGATCAGCTTTAACAAGCTTAACTATCAATTACTTGCTGGTCATTTAAATGGCTTGTCTGTCACTGCCTCAAACTACCAAACGGGGCAATCGGTGAGTTTCTTTCAAGGCGTACCTCATATCAAACCGTGGGAAAGAGCCCGTGCAGTGGGAAAGCGAAGTCAAATTTCCACCGAACACTTATTGGCCTCTTCAGCCATTCCTTTCATTTTTCCCGCCTCTAGGATTGGCCACGAGTTTTATGGTGATGGTGCAATTCACCAAATTTCCCCGTTGCGTCCCGCTGTCAAAATGGACGCGGAGCGGATTTTAATTCTGGATCTGACCACAGGGATACGGCGGCCTGAACAAATAAAACACACCGCACCAGGTTTAGCGATGCTCGGCGGTCATTTAATGAATGCTATCTTTGCGGACACGCTCTCGGCAGACTTAGAGCATTTACAACGGCTGAATCACGTTACCAGCGCGTTGTCCCCCGACCAAAAAGAGCGCCTAGGGCTGCGCCACATTGATGTTCTCCATCTTCGGCCTTCTGAGCCATTTGAACCCATGGCGAGCCGTTACTACAGCCATATGCCACTCGCGCTGCGCAGCTTACTTAAACTTTTGGGGATTAATGCTAGCCAAGATGCCACCTTTGCCAGTTATCTGTTATTTGAACCGGCATACCTTCGCCAGTTGATTGACATTGGCTACCGTGATGCACACAATCACCAGTCTGAGATCCTTTCTTTATTGACAGATTAGTTACTTTAAAACAGTATCCTCACTCGCATCCATCCATCACCATTAGCAAAAACATATAGACTGGCACGATACCTGCTTCATAGATTGAAACCGACGTTGTTACTGAGTAGTTGATCACGCATGAATGCCTCGCACATCAAACAATATACAAACTCTGATCGCGCCCCACGGATTGTCCCGCTGGGTGCCGATCAACGTTTGTTGTTGTTACAAAAGTTGCAAGGCCATCTTGATATCAAAGTCTTGTTTGAAATCTACGCGCGTGAGCTGGAAAAGCAGATCGATATTGGGCGAATTATTTGGGAGCATGATGATATCTCCAACATCATTCGTCGTGGCGCTCAACACACATTTCGTCAGACGTTTTCCATCAAGTTCAATAAGCAGCCTTTAGGGGTTTTGCAATACTCTACCCCTTACAAGCTCGATCCCGATGAAATCAGCTTACTCCATACTTATCACAAGCTGCTCGCTGGTCCACTGAATAATGCCGTTGAATATACGCGGGTGAAAAACATGGCATTGCTCGATGGTCTCACCGGTCTACATAATCGCACCAGCTTTGAACAAGACCTTCAGCATGCCGTCGCCGTCTGTGAACGGGAAAACATTGGTCTGGTCATGGTGATGTTCGATATGGACAACTTCAAACAAGTTAATGATACCTATGGTCATTTGGATGGCGATAAGGTATTGCGCCGTTTTTCATTGCTGGTCAAAGAAGCCGTGCGTGGCAGCGATCGTTGTTATCGACTCGGCGGCGATGAGTTTGCCGTTATCTTGCAACCTGCCAGTAAAAGCTCGGTGAAACACGTGACCTCACGAGTGAAGAGCTTAGTTGGCCAAGATCATTTGTTATCAAGTCACCAAATTAGCGCGTCAGTTGGTTTCTCTGTCTATCGACAAGGTGATAATAACTTGTCGCTCTATGAACGTGCTGACCAAAGTATGTACCGGCAAAAACGCGCACGTTAGCGCTTTCCTCTCCCCAACGAGATTGGGTATAGTGATCCTCATCATTACTTGAGGAGAACACCATGAAAATAGCAGACTGCTGTGACTTAATTCGCCAACGCTATGCGGAAATTGGCAGTGGCGAACAAGGCTATATACCGGCGGCGATCCATTGCGCATTAAAAGCCCTCAACGATATTGCACAAGACACTGAGATCCAGCAAGCGCGTCGAGAGCAAGCCGCATTTGCCGCAGCCAACTTGTTGATCAGCGATCACGAGGACTAAGATGGATTTAAACAATTACGCCACCATGGACCCTGTCATGCTGATGAGCATTGTCAATATGAAGCTACGTGACGAGTTTGACAGCTTAGAGGATCTGGTTCGTTATTATGATATCGACAAAGCCGTGTTGTGCACGCGGCTCGAAGAAGCAGGTTTTACGTATATCGAAGACGCCAACCAATTTCGTTAAGCCCAAGCCTACGTAAAAAGCGGACACATGGTCCGCTTTTTCTCTTAGTTGGGTCTCCCCATTATGCTTGTTAGCCCAACGAGACCCAAAGAACGGTTGCCACGAGGACAGGACAAACGAACTTGACGTAGACAGGCCATATCTTCCAAAACATCCCCTGCTCAATATCCTCGTACCCTTCACGCAAGGCTGACAGTTTGCGGTCACGCGACCAAATCCACCCACCGAACAAGCAGAATAACAAGGCAGCAAAAGGCTGGAAGTACTGTGTCGCCACTTTCGCCACAAGACCAAATAAAGTGCCAAAGTGAAACACGATAACGGCACTGAATGCAGCAATCAGTCCACCCAGTACCCAGCTGGTGATTTTACGGCTTGAGCCTAGCCGTTCACTGGCGAGCGCAACTGGGCACTCGAGCATCGAGATAGAAGAAGTCAGCGCCGCAATGGTCATCAACAAGAAAAAGACCAAAGACACGTAAGGCCCTGCAGCGCCCAAGCTTTCAAACAACAAAGGTAATACGGTAAATACCAGTGTATCGGCACTCAGCAAGCTACCATCTTGAGCATAAATTTCCACGCCCTGATTCATCGCCACGAACATCGCAGGCAGAACCACCAGACCCGCAATGACTGCCACCGCTGTATCGACCAAGGTCACACTCAATGCCATCTTAGGTAGGTTTTCTTTCTGACTGAGATAAGAGCCGTAAATCAACATCGAGCACCCACCAATGGTTAGCGAGAAAAAGCCTTGCCCCATCGCTGCGAGGAGCAGATCTCTGTCCATGATCTTGGAGAAGTCAGGAATAAGGTAGTGCTTTAAGCCCTCGGTCGCGCCGGGGAGTGTCATGATGTAGAGGAACATCGCGGCAAACAGCACGAATAACGCTGGCATCAAACGGGTTGACCAACGCTCAATACCTTGTTTCACACCTGCTTGCACGATAAAGATAGTCAACACATAAAAGAGGATAGCGCCAAACAAGTTACGTGAAGCCGAGAAGCCTTTTAACCAAGCTGCCACGTCGGTAAAGTGCAAGATCTCTGCAACCGCCGCAAGGAGAAAAGACACTAACCAGCCCCCAACAATGCTATAAAACGCCAGCACCATACAAGGAACAGCCAGTCCCACTAGGCCCACACCACTTCCTAAGCGCTTCATCAAGGGATTATCACTGAGTGCACGCATGCTATCCAACGGGTTCGCACGCCCATGACGGCCAATAGCCATTTCCACCACCAGCATGGGAAATGCCACTAGCAAAATCATTAACAAGTAGACGAGTAAAAAGGCGCCTCCGCCATTACTGGCCGCTTGAGTGGGAAATCCCCAAATATTACCCAGCCCCACTGCAGCACCTGCTGCAGCAAGAACAAAGCCAATTCTAGTACCGAATAATTCGCGACTTGATGCCATTACTGCTTACCTTATGTATCATTAGACTAGTACATTAAGTAATTCGTCACGATTAAGCAAGACAAGATAGCCTAACTGCTCAATTAATCATCACCAGTTCAGTGTTCTACTCTCACCCAGTTAGCCCGAGGTTTGCTCTAACACCTTGTGACCGAGCGATGTTGAGTGAGCGAACCCACTACGTGACAGGGGGATTAAGGCTCATGCTGCCAAACAAGCCGCCAATGTTTACCGCTTGCGGTCTGGCTAACATACCTATCGGCAATGGCCACCACTGTCTCGCCATCGCAAATAATCGGTTGGCGTCGACGTAACCAGCTGGGGATCCCGGCTTCTTGATAAAGTTTTTTTAGCTTTCGCCGCCCTTGTCGGCCAGCAGGATGAATCGATAAGCCACGGGGGTTAAAGTGTACATGCAGTACCTGCGACGCGAGATCTCCCAGCGCGAGCCCTTGCGCTGTCGATGAATAAGGCAGTAAGTATAAGGTACCTAGCCCATCTGGCAGTGCTAGCGGCTTTTCTGACGTCAATGTTCCCTGCCATTGGGATAAGTCCGCATAAGGCATCACGATATAAAGCTGTTGCTGGAAGCGGCGAATGCTCACCGCCCCAACGCTCAAGCTTGGATTAGCATCCGGTTTAGCGTTGATGACATCTGAGAGCAATGCCTGTAACTGGGCCTGCGTTAAGGTAATACTGTGACGCTTTAGCCAATGGCGCAGCATGGCCTGCGTGAGTGCTAAATCGTCTTGTGGTAATGCGGTAATAGCCAGACTGCCCGCTTCTGTCTCCGCTTGTGTCACCATCGGCTCTATCAGTCGCGCCAACAACGACGCTTGTTCACCACACAAGCGCTGAGTTCGCTCAACAGCTTTACGAAACCCTGGCCAACGAGCATCCGCTTGCGGTAACCATTGGTGGCGCAAAAAATTGCGATCAAAGCGGGTGTCTTGATTACTCGGGTCGTCCACCCAATCGAGTTGATGTTGGCGCGCATACACCTCAAGGCTCGCCCGTGATTGCGTCAATAAGGGACGCACAAGATAGCCTTGACCCAAAGGTCGCACGGCTGGCATCCCTGCTAACCCTTCCAGACCACTGCCGCGTTTCAGGGCGAGGAAAAAGGTTTCAACCTGATCATCACTGTGCTGGGCGGTTAACACCAGTCCATCGGGCTCAAGCAGGTGCGCGATCGCCTGATATCTTGCTTGTCTTGCCGCATGTTCCACACTCAGCGACGTATCCAAGCTCACCCTTTCTATACAGCAGCGAAATCCGGCATTGTCCGCCCACATCTGGCACTGCTCAGCCCATTTATCTGCATCAGGATGCAAACCGTGATGAACATGAACCACAAGGTAATCATGTTGGGGGTGCTGGTCGCGATACTGGGTTAATAATTCTAGCAACACGCGAGAATCTAATCCGCCACTCAGCGCCAACACCACCTGTCGCGGTGCCGACGTCAGTGGAGCTAATGTGTCACTCAGTTGATGGTAAAGCATAGCCATTCGTCATTGATATAATCTGTCATTGTTGCCGCCGTTTACATAAAAGAAAAGGGCCCGCAGGCCCTTTATCGCAGCTCATTCCATCACGATTAGCAGTAACCGTAGTTGAGCAAGCGCTGATAACGGCGATCCCGCAAGCTTTCGGTATCAAGACTGTCTAAATCGCTTAGCTGGGTAAGCAGTGTTTGCTTAATGCTATCAGCCATCGCGTTAATGTCGCGGTGTGCACCTCCCAGAGGCTCAGTGATCACACTATCAATCAAGCCAAGTTCTTTTAGACGTGGCGCGGTAATTCCCATTGCATCAGCAGCTTGCGGCGCTTTCGCAGCATCACGCCACAAAATAGACGCACAGCCTTCGGGGGAGATCACCGAGTAGGTGGAGTACTGCAGCATATTGACATAATCACCCACGCCAATCGCCAACGCACCACCAGAACCACCTTCACCGACCACATTACAAATCACGGGTACGGTTAGGCCCGCCATTTCTTTGAGGTTACGGGCAATCGCCTCTGATTGGCCTCGCTCCTCGGCACCTACCCCTGGGTAAGCCCCTGCAGTATCGATAAAGGTAATCACCGGCATATTAAAACGCTCGGCCATTTTCATCAGACGCAGTGCTTTGCGGTAGCCCTCGGGCTTAGGCATACCAAAGTTACGCTTGACCTTTTCATTGGTGTCTCGCCCTTTTTGGTGGCCAATCACCATCACTGGACGCCCTTCTAATCGTGCCATTCCTCCTACCAGTGCTTTGTCATCAGCATAGGCGCGGTCGCCAGCCAATTCATCAAACTCATGGAAAATACGATCCAGGTAGTCATAGGTATAAGGGCGTTGAGGATGACGCGCAAGTTGTGCCACCTGCCACGCGCCTAAATCACCAAAAATTTTTCGCGTCAACTCTAGGCTTTTTGTTTCCAGTTGTTCAATCTCTTTATCTAAGTTAACCGCGTCTTCTCCACCCCGCTTGGAAACAGCGCGAAGGGCCTCAATTTTGGCTTCTAGTTCTGCGATAGGTTGTTCAAACTCTAAAAAATTAAGACTCATACCAAGAGAATCCTATTGGTCACCGCCAGTGTACGCGACACGTCACCAGCCTGGCTTAGTTAAACTCTAATTCGACCTGTTCGTTGCCGAGCAAGCCTTTCAAGGTGTCGATTAATTCATCGGTTGGCGTTACGCGCCACTCTGCGCCTAAACGTAACCGCGCGCGCGCATCGTCGCGCTGATAGTAAAGATTCACAGGCACTGTACCGGATCGGTAGGGTGCCAGTGCATCATGAAATCGCTCAAAAAAGGGCGCATCGACTTGATCCGAGGTCATCGAAATCCCTAAACAACGCGCATATTTTTCCCGCGCCTGACTGATGTCCATCACTTCACGGGCGGTCATTTTAAGCCCCCCGTTGAAGTCATCAAAGCTGACCTGTCCTGAGACCACTAAAATCCGATCTTTCTCCACCAAG
This sequence comes from Salinivibrio kushneri, assembly GCF_027286325.1. Taxonomy (NCBI): domain Bacteria; kingdom Pseudomonadati; phylum Pseudomonadota; class Gammaproteobacteria; order Vibrionales; family Vibrionaceae; genus Salinivibrio; species Salinivibrio kushneri. Next base: position 655,741 of record NZ_CP114588.1, on the reverse strand, counting down.
TCGAGATATTTGTCGAGTACATCAGAAAAAAGCATCACTTCCATGCGCCCCGAGCGATCATCGAGGGTTAAGATCCCCAAACGCGAGCCCCGTTTGGTGGTCATTACCCGTGCAGCGATCACCAACCCTGCTACCGTCGAGACCACATCACGCTTCGTTGCATGGGCATCTTCTAGCCGCCACGTGATGTAGTTTTTTAACTCTTTGCGATAGCTGTTGACCGGATGGCCGGTCAAATACAAGCCCAGCGTTTCTCGCTCCCCTTCTAGCCACACTTTATCTGGCCACGGGTCAGCGTGTGCATAGGCATGCTCGACTTCTTCAGGGGCATCAGTCAACACCCCAAACATATCGGTTTGCCCGTAGGCTTCCGCTTGATGATGTTGGCTCGCAGCACGGATAGCCTCATCAACCGAGGCCATCATCGCGGCACGGTGAGGACCCAACTTATCCATGGCACCGGCACGGATTAGGCGTTCAATCACACGTTTATTGACTTTTTTGGTATCAATGCGAGCACAAAAATCAAACAAGTCTCGGAAATACCCCTCTTGCTCACGCGCAGCAACAATCGTATCGATAGGGCCTTCGCCGACGCCTTTTATCGCGCCAATGCCGTAAACAATTTCACCTTTCTCATTAACGGTGAAATGATGCAATCCAGCATTAACATCAGGCGGCAAAACGGTCAGTTTCATGCGCCGACACTCTTCCACCAGTCCCACGACTTTATCGGTGTTATCCATGTCTGCGGTCATCACCGCCGCCATGAATTCAGCAGGATAGTGGGCTTTTAACCACAGTGTTTGGTATGAGACCAGCGCGTAAGCAGCGGAGTGCGATTTGTTGAAACCATAGCCGGCAAATTTTTCCACCAAGTCAAAGATCCGCATGGCAAGTTCGCCATCGATGCCGTTTGCAATCGCCCCTTTTTCAAAAATGTCTCGCTGCTTGGCCATTTCTTCTGGTTTTTTCTTACCCATGGCACGACGTAGCAAGTCTGCCCCGCCCAAGGTATAGCCTGCGAGCGTCTGAGCAATTTGCATCACCTGCTCTTGATAGAGAATGATGCCATAGGTGGGCTCAAGCGTTTCTTTTAATGAGTCGTGTTGCCACTTTTCATCTGGGTAAGACACGATTTCACGGCCATGCTTACGGTCGATAAAGTTATCCACCATCCCCGATTGCAACGGACCAGGCCGGAACAAGGCCACCAATGCGATCATATCTTCAAAGCAGTCAGGCTGAAGGCGCTTAATCAGCTCTTTCATGCCACGCGATTCAAGCTGGAATACCGCGGTCGTCTCTGCCTTACGCAGCATCTCAAATGACGCTTGGTCCGCCATCGGGATCGCGGCGATATCAATAGGATCTTTCCCTTGACGCTGTAAGCGCGGATTTATCATTCCCAGCGCCCAGTCGATGATGGTCAGCGTCCGCAGACCCAAGAAGTCAAACTTCACCAGGCCGGCCGTTTCCACATCATTTTTATCGAACTGGGTCACCGGATGATGCCCTTCACTGTCGCAATAAAGGGGAGAAAAATCGGTAATCGTGGTGGGTGATATCACCACCCCGCCCGCGTGCTTACCGGCATTTCGGGTAACCCCTTCGAGCATCCGCGCCATATCAATCAGCGCTTTGACTTCTTCATCGCTGTTGTACACCTCAACCAACTGGGGCTCGGCGTCAAAGGCTTTCTCGAGGGTCATTCCAGGATCGGGTGGTACCAGCTTTGAAATCCGGTCCACAAAGCCATATGGGTGCCCTAACACGCGTCCCACATCACGGATAACGGCTTTCGCGGCCATGGTACCGAAGGTAATGATCTGCGATACCGCATCACGCCCGTACATTTCAGCGACGTGATCGATCACTAGATCACGCTTATCCATGCAAAAGTCGACGTCGAAGTCGGGCATGGAGACACGTTCGGGGTTCAAAAAGCGCTCGAAGAGGAGATCAAACTGGAGTGGGTCAAGGTCGGTAATTTTTAGCGCATAAGCCACCAAAGAGCCGGCCCCTGAGCCGCGCCCTGGGCCGACAGGGATATCATTGTCTTTTGACCACTGGATAAACTCCATCACGATCAAAAAGTAGCCGGGAAACCCCATTTGGTTGATAACCCCAAGCTCGCGCTCTAGCCGTGCATCATAGTCGGGGCGTCGGCGCGCTCTTTCCGTTTCATCAGGAAAGAGAAAGGCAAGACGCTCTTCCAAGCCTTCTTGTGAGCGCTTGACCAAGTATTGGTCAATTTCCATTCCCTCTGTCGGGAAGTTAGGCAAAAAGTACTCATCCAATCGCACCGGAACGTTACAACGCTTGGCTATCTCGACGCTATTAGTCAACGCCTCGGGAATATCCGCGAAGAGATCACACATCTCTTGCTCGGTACGCAAATATTGTTCAGCGCTGTATTTCTTGGGACGGCGAGGATCATCGAGAGTAAAGCCATCGTGAATCGCAACCCGGATCTCATGCGCATCAAACTCTTCAGACGAAATGAAGCACACTTCATTGGTCGCCACCACGGGTAAGTCATGATCGGCGGCAAAATCGACCGCAAAGTGAAGATAGACTTCTTCATCCTGGCGCCCGGTGCGCACCAGCTCCATGTAATACGCATCCGGAAAATAGGTTTGGTAAAAGTGCGCACACTCTTTTGCCAGCGCTTGATTGCCTTTAAGCAAGGCTTTCCCCAAGTCACCACGGCAGCCGCCGGATAACACAATCAATCCTTGTGCATGCTCCATCAGCCACTGCTGATCGATGACTGGGCGATGCTGAACATGCCCACGTAAGTAGGCCTTGGAGATCAGCAAGGTCAGGTTCTTATAGCCCGTTTTGTCGGCTGCTAACAAGGTCAGCTGACAAAGCTCCTCGCCAAACGCCTCTGATTGCACTAAGAAATCAGCGCCAATTATCGGTTTCACACCGACATTGTTTGCGGTGTTGTAGAACTTAACCAACCCACACAGGTTGCTAAAGTCAGTAAGCGCCATGGCAGGCATGCCCATTTCCGCCACTTTTTTTACCAGTGGCGGCACCTTGGACAAACCATCAACCATGGAAAAGTCACTGTGAATACGTAAATGGACAAAACGTGGCTCAGACATACGGCTCGTTACTTAACGGTAATAAGGGCTGGGATCACACGACTAGTCAATGCCCAGTGCGCGCTTAACGGGTTTAAAACTTTTACGGTGCATAGGTAATGCGCCATGCTCGGCCAACGCTGCCATGTGGACCTTGGTGGGGTAGCCTTTGTGTTGCGCAAACCCATAGTTCGGGTAAGCCGCGTCCAACATAGCCATTTCATGGTCGCGGTCTACCTTAGCAAGGATCGAGGCGGCACTGATTTCTGCGACCCGCAAGTCACCTTTCACGACAGCCTCAGCAGGCATCGATAATGACGGTACCCGATTACCATCAATTAACGCATAATCCGGCGTGACCGACAAGCCATCAACCGCGCGCTGCATCGCCAGCATGGTGGCATGTAAGATGTTGAGCGAATCAATCTCTTCGGGTTCGGCGCGCCCGACGGCCCACGCCAAGGCTTTTTGTTTGATTTCATCATACAAAGCAAGACGCTTTTTCTCGCTCAGTTTTTTTGAGTCCGTCAAGCCAGCAATAGGCTGCGCGGGGTCTAAAATCACTGCCGCTGTGACAACGGCCCCGACCAGTGGCCCACGGCCTACTTCATCGACACCAGCAATGAGCTTTGCATCTGGGTATTCAAAAGGGTGTTCAGTCATGATTGTCTAATAACGTTAGTACGGCATTGGCTGCAGATGTATCCGCATCTTTGCGAATGGTGTGATGCAACTCAGTAAAGGTGGCCAACAAAGCCTGGTTATCACTATCGAGTTGGGCGCTGACCGCATCGGCTAACGCCTCTGGTTGACACTCGTCTTGCAACAGTTCAGGCACTAAAGGCGCATCAGCCAGAATGTTGGGTAAGGAAACATACTTTGTTTTCAGCAAGCGTTTAGCAAGCCACGCTGTAACCGGCTTGACTTTATACCCCACCACCATCGGGCGTTTAAGCAACATGCACTCTAATGCCACTGTTCCTGAGGCAAGCAGCACCGAATCAGCGGCGCTAATCACGTGGCGCGCCGTATCATCAATCAATGTGAATGAAAGCTCAGGCGCCATGGCCTGCCACGCCTGTTCAAATTGCTGTCGCCGAGTTTCGTTAACAAGCGCCACCACAAATCCCAAATCCGGATACCGCGCCGCCAGTTGCTGACACGCTTGTATAAACGGCGGGGCTAACATCGACATTTCACTACCACGGCTGCCAGGCAGCACGGCTAACCAACGTTTTTGGCTATCTAACCCAAGGACACGCTGCGCCGCGAGTTTGTCCACCTGCATCGGAATGCTATCGGCCATGGTGTGGCCGACAAACGCACAAGGCACATTAAACCTATCGTAAAATGCTTTCTCGAAGGGCAAAAAGGCCAGAACAAGATCCGTCGCCGCGGCAATCTTAAAAATCCGCTTTTGTCGCCATGCCCACACTGATGGGCTAACATAATGGACGGTCTTTATCCCTGCTTGTTTTAACGACGCCTCGAGACGTAGATTAAAATCTGGGGCATCGATACCAATGAAGACATCCGGTGGATTGGCGGTAAAATGCTTAACCAACTCTGTTTTTACTTTCAGCAAACGTGGCAGCCGTCCTAGCACTTCCACCAGCCCCATGACAGACAGCTCTTCCATATCGAATAGGCTGTGACAGCCTTGAGCCATCATTCTTGGGCCGCCAATACCGACAAACTCAACATGGGGGTGTTGGGCACGCATCGCCTTTATCAGGCCTTCACCTAAAACATCGCCGGAGATTTCCCCGGCGACAATTCCAACTCGTAATGGGCGTTCACTACTGGGTAACATTAACGAATAACGCCTCGCGTCGAGCGCTCAAAAAAGTCAATAAACAGCGCTAGCGCCGGCTCGCTTTCCGCTTGCTCGGCCAGCTCTTTTTTCACTTCTTCCAGTGTCTTACCTGAGCGATACATGTTCTTATACACCGAACGAATTGCACGGATAGATGACTTTTCAAAGCCACGGCGTTTGAGCCCCTCAATGTTGATGCCAAATGGCGCGCAGTGATTCCCCTGCGCCATCACATAAGGAGGAACATCTTGCACGACTATCGACCCTCCACCGAGCATCGCGTGACTGCCAATGACGCAGAACTGGTGAATGGCTGACATGCCACCGACAATCGCATAATCATCGACATGAACGTGGCCCGCTAAGGTGGCGTTGTTGGCGAAAATACAATGATTACCGACCACACAATCATGGGCGACGTGGGCATTAATCATAAACAAGTTGTCGCTGCCAACTTTGGTTTCGCCTTTATCTTGAACGGTACCACGGTGCATGGTGACACTTTCTCGAATGGTGTTACGATCACCGATTTCGAGCGTGGTTGGCTCTCCAGCATATTTAAGGTCTTGGCACGCTTCACCAATGGAAGCGAATTGATAAATGCGATTATCTGTCCCGATACGGGTCGGACCTTTGATCACAACGTGGGTCATCACCTCGGTGCCTGTCCCGATTTCAACCCCTTCGCCAATATAAGAAAAAGCGCCAATTTTTACGTTTTCGCCCAATACGACGCCGTCTTCGACAACCGCAGTGGGGTGAATGTAAGCCGTTTCGTGGATCACAATTAGATCTCTCTTCTTGCGCACTTCAGTTCCGCCGAGCAGACAACCTCACCGTCTACTTTTGCCACCCCATTAAAGGCCGCAATACCTCGACGCTCTTTAATAAATTCCACCTCAAGCACCAATTGGTCACCCGGTGAGACCGGACGGCGGAATTTCGCATTATCAATGCTTGCAAAGTAGTATAGCTCGTTGTCTTTCGGCTTACCGAAGGTCTTAAATGCTAATAGGCCGGTCGCCTGCGCCATTGCCTCTAAAATGAGTACGCCTGGGAAAACCGGCAATTGCGGAAAATGACCCGTAAATTGAGGCTCATTGACAGTGATATTTTTAATCGCGTGAAGGTATTGCCCTTCTTCAAAATCGATAACGCGATCAATCAACAAAAAAGGATAGCGGTGTGGTAACAGCTCTTTGATTTCGTTGATGTGTAGAACTTTGTTTTCGCGAGTCAAGGTAGTATTCCCGTTCAAATCCAATACTGACTTCATTAACGCAAAACGGCCCGCGTTACTAAGGCGGGCCTGTCATCTCGGCGTTAATCTTGTTTTTCGAGCTGATTTTCCAGCTCTTTGAGCCGTTTGTGCATCTCATCAATCTTGAGTACACGCGCGGCAGTCTTCCGCCACTCGCGGTTGGGCTGCAACGGAATCCCGGACGAATACATGCCCGGCTCAGTGATTGGCCGCATCACCATCGCCATTCCCGTGATGGTCACGTTATCTGTGATTTCCATATGGCCATTAAACACGCTGGCACCACCAATGATGCAGTGTTTGCCTACTTTGAGGCTGCCTGCCATCACGGTTGCACCGGCGATTGCCGTGTTCTCACCGATCGACACATTATGCGCAATCTGACACTGGTTGTCGATAATCACCCCGTCGGCAATTTCGGTATCATCCAATGCGCCTCGGTCAATGGTGGTGCACGCGCCAATTTCAACGCGATCACCTATCACTACACGACCAAGCTGCGGGATTTTCACCCACTTGCCTTTATCATTGGCATAGCCGAACCCGTCCGCACCAATCACGGTACCCGCTTGAATCAAGCAATCTTGCCCTATCACTACCTCATGATAGAGCGTGACATTCGCCCAAAGCTTGGTCCGCGCGCCTACTTTTGTCCCTTTGCCAACAAAACACCCTGCGCCGATTTGCACGCCATCGCCAATAAGCGCACCAGATTCAATCACCGCGTTAGGGCCGATGGCAACGCCTTCTCCCAAGACTGCATCGTCAGCCACCACCGCCGATGCGGCAATATCGGTGGCACAAGCAGGCGTCGAGTCAAGAATCTGCGCCACTTTGGCATAAGCCAAATACGGGTCTGACACCACCAGCGCATTGCCTTGACAATAAGACAAGTCCCCTTCTTTGAGCATCACGGCGCTGGCGCGGCATAGTGCCAAATTTTTACGATATTTAGGGCTGGATAAGAAGGTAATTTGCCCTTCTCCCGCTGAATTCATCCCTGCAAGCGAGGTTATCGTTACAGCGCCATCTCCGTGGAGCTGTGCATCCAGTTTATCCGCTAATTCAGCGAGAGTAATCGAAACCATGGGCTCCTCGACTTTTATTTAACTGCGTTGATCACTTTTTCAGACAAGTCATCGCTTGGGTTAGCGTACAAGACGGCATTGGCGTCAATCACCATGTCATAGCCCTCTTGCTCAGCCACTTGGTCGACCGCTGTCTTGAGCTTTTTGACCAGTTTAGACTCTTCTTGACCACCACGCTTGCGTTGATCTTCTTGGAGCGCTTTCACTTTCAGCTTGTAATCCGACTCCATCGACTGAAGTTTACGTTGAAGCGTCACTCGCTCGTCTTCGCTCATCAGCTCACCATTGCGCTTGAGCTTTTCTACGCCCTCGGAGAGCTTTTCTTTCAAACGCTCAATTTCAGCCACGCGGTCTTTAAATTCACCGCGTAGTTTTTCGTTGAGGTTGTTTTTCTTCGCCAGTTGCGACATCACGGCCCCGGTTGATACGTAGCCCACCTTCTGTGCAGCATCAGCCGCTGATGCGTACATGGACGTCGTCAATACCGCGACACTCAGTCCCGCTGCTTTCAAAAATGATTTCACAATAGTCTCCTTTCTGATCATCAGAATGTGCGCCCGATCGTGAAGGTAAAGAACTCTTCATCGTCGCCAGGCTGGCTTGTAATAGGTTTTGCGATGGAAAATACCAAAGGTGCCATCGGGGACATCCACTGCAATGCCATACCATAAGAGGCACTGATATTGGATGGATCTGAGTAGTCTTTTGTGCCTGCGGGATAGCCCATGTTGATAAGTTCTTGGCGATCAAACTCAGTGTCCCACACTGAGGCGGCATCAATAAACACACTGGTACGGATTTGCTCGCGTGCTTCCTCTGAGGCAAACGGCGTTGGCACAATCAACTCAGCACTGGCGCGTGCCATGGCGTTACCACCGACGGCGTCACTCGAGCCATAGCTACCTTCTGAGTACTCCACGTCTCCGTCTGACTGCTCAGATCCTCCCTCCGACTTGTCTTTGTAGACCGCTTTCGGGCCTACCGTATTCGAACGGAAGCCACGCAGTGACGAGAAGCCCCCCGCGTAATAGTTCTCATAAAACGGCAGCATGTGATCTTGGCCATTGGTTTGGCCATAACCGTTACCATACGCAAGTCGGCCACGCATCAACAGCGTAAACTCGTGCTCTTGTGTCAGCGGCACGTATTGGCGGATGTCATACTGCATTTTAAAGTACTGTACATCCGAGCCGGGTACCGTCATCCGATACGATGCGCGTTGGTAGTTACCTGCGGTTGGGAAATAGCCGCGGTTGAGGTTATTGCGCGTCCAGGATACTGAAATATCAAAGTCGTCAACTTCCAGGCCTTCATTGTGATTAAGGTTATCTTGGTGAAGGTCTAAGAACTTATCAATTTGATAATAACTGCCGAGGTTCTCAATCTTGTTGTGCGTGTACCCTAACGAGAAATCAATCGAGTTCAGCTCATCAGTCCAAAAACCCCACGTGAGGTTGGTACCGTAACTTTGGTTGGTGTACTCAACGATGTTGGCGTCGCGCGCTTCAAATTCGTTATAGAATACCTTACCGCCTAGGCTTACACCGTCGAGCGTAAAGTAAGGGTCACGGTACTCAAGCGTCAGGTTTTTGCGATAGTCGTTGACCATGGCGTTGATACCAAAGCGGTTCCCCGTACCAGCAAAGTTATCTTGCTGTAAGCCGAGCTGTAAGCTCGCGCCTGACTCGGTGCCATAACCGATACCAAAGTTGATGCTGCCTGAGTTAGCTTCTTTAACTTTGTAGTTAACGTCGACTTGATCATCCGTGCCGGGTACGCGCTGAGTGTCCACTTCAACATTCTGGAAAAAGCCGGTTCGACTGAGACGCTCTTTACCACGGGTAACCGCTTTTGAGTTAAGCCAAGTGCCTTCAAGCTGCCGCATTTCACGGCGTAACACTTCATCTTTGGTGGTGGTGTTGCCAGAAAAGCGCACATTGCGCACATAAATACGCTTACCAGGCTCAACATTGACCGTTAACGATACCTGCTGATTATCATCATCAAAGCTGGGTAACGTGTTCACTTTCGGATAAGCAAAGCCTGTCTCACCCAAATGCCGTTTAATCGCTTCTTCAAGGGCGGTCACCTTATCGCCGTTGTAGGTATCACCACGGGTAAAAGTGACTAATGAGCGGTAAACGTCTTCATTTTGTGGATCACCACGAAAATCCAAGTCCGCCACTTGATAAGGTTCACCTTCATTGACGTTCAAGGTGATGTACACACCTTTTTTATCCGGTGAAATCGCCACTTGGGTGGATTCAACACGGAACTTCAGGTAACCGCGATTAAGATAAAAACTGCGTAGTTTCTCAAGATCGCCCGCGAGTACCTGCTTCTGGTACTTCTCGTTGGCGAGGAAGTTCCACCACGGCACATCAGCGCGCAGGTCAAAATTGTCCCGGAGTTGCTCATCGCTAAAGACATCATTGCCGACAAAGTTAATTTGCTCAATCTTGGCGGACACGCCTTCGGTGAAGACAAATTTCAAATCAGCACGATTGCGCGGCAAGGGGGTCACCACGGCTTTCACCGACGCACTGTATTTACCCACACTGTAGTAAAAGTCTTCGAGGCCTTTTTCGATTTTGCTCAGTTGGGTGCGATCGAGCGCTTCGCCAACACGAAGGCCTGACGATGTCAGGTTCTCTTTTAGCTGCTCTTCCTTGATCGCCTTGTTTCCCGAAAAAGAGATACTGGCGATGGTCGGACGCTCTACCACTTTGACCAGCAGGGCATCGTCATCACGATACACGCGAACATCTTCAAAGTTACCTGAGGCAAAAAGCGCATTGATGACGTCTGCGACATCTTCATCGTCTACCTTGTCGCCGACCCGTACAGGCATCGACAATAAAGCAGCCCCTAAACTGACTCGTTGTAGCCCCTCAAAGCGGATATCGCTGACCTGGAATGCGTCAGCATGCGCCATACTACTGCTTACTAAAAGAGACGCTATTAATAGTTTTTTCATCGCCATCTGCTATCTGACTTATCCTTGAATACTAACCGTTTAAAGTCGGGCGAAGTCGTTAAACAATGCCACTGCCATTACCATCATCAACACGGCAGCGCCGATTCGATACCCAAAATCCTGCACACGCTCCGAAACGGGTCGTCGTGTGACAGCCTCAATCCCAAAGAACAGCAAATGGCCGCCATCCAATACGGGCAGAGGGAGTAAATTGATAATGCCCAGGTTCACACTAATCAGTGCCATAAACCCTAAAAATGAGATCAACCCGATCTCCGCGGTCATCCCCGCGCCTTTTGCTATCGATATAGGGCCGCTCAAGTTATTCACCCCTACATCACCCGTAATCAGCTTTTTGATCATATTGACCGTCATACTGATTACTTGGCCTGTTTTCTGTACCGCTTCAGGTATCGCGGCTAATGGCCCATATTGCTGGGTGAACCGATATGATTCGGGCCACGCTTCCAGTTGCGGCGCAATACCGGCGTAACCTGTCACTTTACCATCGACCTGACGCGCATCAGGGGTTAACACAACAGACTCTCGCTGTCCCTCTCGCATGACCATCAATGACAACCCTTGATTCGGGCTGGCTTTAATCACCTCGACCAAGCGCTGCCATGACGACAGCTCCGTGTCACCCACTGCAATAATTTTGTCGCCTTGCTTGAGACCCGCTTGCTCTGCCGCACTTCCTTCAACCACTTGTGCGATCGATAAAGTAATCGCAGGGCGATAAGGCGTGATCCCCAATGTCGTCAGAGGCGATTGTTTTTCTGGATTAAACTGCCATCGGCCTAAATCCAATTGATAATCTCTGTCATAACTGGATGTGGGCGCCGGCTTAGCGGTGAGCGTCATGCTCTCATCACCGATATGGCCGATCAATGCAAAATTAACAGCTTGCCAATCAGCGGTTTCGACGCCTGAAACCTGGGTTAGTTCCATCCCTGGCTCAATTCCCGCTTCTGCGGCGATCGAGTTGGGTGCAATTTCACCAATCACAGGCTTTACCGCAGGAACACCTATCATCATGATCAGCCAGTAAGCGAAAACGGCGAATATGAAGTTAGCAACTGGGCCGGCGGCGACGATCGCACTACGCTGCCATAAAGGTTGGTTGTTAAAGGCCAGAGGTTTATCCGCCTCTGGCACCGCCTCAATACGCTCGTCCAACATTTTGACATAGCCGCCAAGGGGGATCGCGGCAATCACATATTCGGTGCCGTCCTTACCAAATTTCCGCCACAATGCGCGACCAAAACCAATGGAAAAGCGCTCTACTTTCACCCCACAACGGCGAGCGACCCAGAAATGGCCAAACTCATGAATCGCTACCAGTATTCCCAGTGCGACGATAAACGCCGCTGCATTCCATAGAAAACCGCTCATTGTGCCACCTTAACAATCTGCTCATCCGCAGTCATGCGCGCTATTCTATCCAGCTCAAATAAGCAATCCAAGCTTGTCGGTGTCGGGAGAGATAACTGGGTCATCACCTGCTCATTGATGCGAGCAATATCCATAAATCCGACTTTTCCTGCCAAGAAGGCCGCTACGGTTTGTTCATTGGCTGCATTCAAGCTTGTCGTTGCCGCCTGCCCTTGCTCACACGCTGCCATGGCGAGCGATAAGCATGGATAACGCTGTGCGTCGGGGGCCATAAAGGTAAATTCACCAATTTGGGTAAAATCGAGCGGGGCGACAGGTGCTTGTACTCGTTCGGGGTATCCCATCGCATGCGCAATGGGGGTGCACATATCCGGTGTTCCTAATTGTGCTAACACCGAGCCATCACACATCTGCACCATGGAATGGATCACTGACTGAGGGTGAATCACCACCTCCAGCTGGTCAGGCTTGGCATTGAATAACCAACGCGCTTCAATGTATTCCAGCCCTTTATTCATCATGGTGGCGGAATCGACCGAGATTTTCGGCCCCATCGACCAGTTAGGATGCGCGACCGCTTCTTCGATACTGACAGCCGCTAAGCTATCCGGATCGCGATAACGGAATGGGCCACCCGATCCCGTTAATAAGATTTTACTCACGCCTGCTGCGTTAAGATCGCAACGTCCAGGGGCTTGCTGTACCGCGTGAGGCAAGCATTGAAAAATGGCATTGTGTTCGCTATCAATCGGCAACAGCTCTGCACCATACTGGTGGACAGCATCAATAAAGAACTGCCCTGACATTACCAAGGCCTCTTTATTGGCAAGTAGCACACGCTTTCCTGCCTTCACGGCGGCCATGGTCGAGGGCAATCCCGCTGCGCCAACAACGGCGGCCATCACCATGTCAACGTCTGGTAGCGATGCGAGGTGACACAGGCTCTCGGTGCCGCCAAGCACTTCGGTGCGTAACCCTTTTTCTGCAAGCGCTTTGCTCAGTTGGTGCGCCGCCCCTTCATCCGCCATTGCAGCGTAAGCAGGCTGCCAACGTGCACACAAAGCGATCATCTTTTCAACATTGGTATGAGCCGCCAATGCCGTTACGTCATACTGCTCAGGGTTCGCTTCTACCACTTTCAATGTGCTGGTGCCAATCGAACCTGTCGCGCCTAAAACGGTAATTTTTTGCATGTAAACGACTCGTTTCACTTAATTCGCAAACGCGAAATACAACACGGTAAAAACGGGAAATGCGGCTGTCAGACTATCAATACGGTCGAGAATACCGCCATGACCAGGAAGAAGGTTACCGCTGTCTTTGACCCCTGCCACACGCTTAAACATGCTTTCAGCAAGATCCCCCAACACCGAGGCTAAAGCCGTCACCACCGCAATCGCTAACAACACCCCAAGGTTGGCAAAATGAAGCTCTAAGACGTAGGCGCCAAGCCAGGTCACCCCTACCGCCGCTGTCAGCCCGCCAAGCAATCCCTCTAGGGTCTTATTTGGGCTCACCGCCGGTGCCATTTTGTGTTTGCCAAACTTCTTTCCGGCAAAGTAAGCACCGCTATCCGCACACCAAACCAGCACAAACACCAGCAGTACTAATTTAGCGCCGTAGTAAGTGGAAAACTGATAATCCGCTGCACGCAATAACAATACACTCCACATAAAAGGAAGCATGGTGAGCAGGCCAAACATCAGGCGAAGTAGTTTGCTGTGGGTCCAATAGCTGCCTGAGCGTGGGAATGCGAGCACGAGGACAGTGGCAAACAGCCACCAAGCAGCGCCTGTTGCGGCGACCGCAAAAGGCGGTAAACGTACGTGCCCCAATGCCATGGCGTCAAAAGGGAGAGCAAACAGAGACAATGCCAACGCAGCAGCGGGAATGATAAAAGTAAGCAGTCGTGACGACGCTGAAACAAATTGCGTCCACTCCCAAAGTCCAATAAGCGTGACGACCGCTATCGCTGCCACAAAAGCAGGAAACGGTAAGTAGAAGACGCCCGCGACCACTAACGGGACTAAAAAGGCCGCGGTTAAAACTCGTTGTTTGAGCAAACTGATTCCTCGTGGTTACTTATCCGTGGTTATCATGGCTTTTATTTGCTCGCCCGTGCAGCCAAACCGTCGTTCTCGGTTGACGTACCAAGCCACAGCATCATACAAACTCTGTTCGTTGAAGTCCGGCCAATACTGCTCGGTAAAACACAGCTCGGCATAAGCGGCTTGCCATAAAATAAAATTACTGATGCGGCACTCTCCGCTGGTGCGGATCATCAAATCCACATCCGGTAAGTCAGCCAGCATCAAATAGCGAGCAATATCTTGCTCACCGATATCGTTCGGTTGCAACTGCCCTGCCGCGACTTCTTCGGCCACTCGGCGCGTTGCTTGGGTAATATCCCACTGCCCACCATAGTTAGCAGCAATATTGAGTACTAAACGGTCATTATCGGCCGTTAGTGCTTCGGCTTCGGCGATTTTGGCCTGCAGTGACGGGCTAAAGCGAGAGGTATCACCGATGATGCGTAATTGCACCCCATGACTGTCGAGTCGTTTGACCTCACGAGAAAGCACATTGATAAACAGCTCCATCAATACACTCACTTCGTCTTCAGGGCGACGCCAATTCTCACTGCTAAACGCAAATAACGTCAGGGCTTTTACCCCTAGTTCAGACGCGGCTTTCACCGTTTTACGCACCGCTTTTACACCCGCCTTATGTCCAAACACACGGGCTTTGCCTCGTGCCTTAGCCCAACGCCCATTGCCATCCATGATCACGGCAATGTGCTGCGGTAAAGCGGCAGACTCGAGCTGCGCATCAAGAGACTGGGAACTCATGTTTCTCCTTGGCAAATAAAAAGCGCTGTACTGCACGCACAGCGCTTTAGCATCGGCGGTAAAGTCTAATGAGATTTAGACTTCCATCAACTCTTTTTCTTTTGCATCAAGAAGTGCATCAACATTCTTGACCGCTTCGTCAGTCAACTTTTGAATGTCATCTTGCGCACGACGCTCGTCATCTTCAGAGATTTCTTTGTCTTTAAGCAGCGCCTTAAGCTCATTGTTAGCGTCGCGGCGAATATTACGAATTGCCACACGGCCTTGCTCACCTTCGGCACGCACCACTTTCACCATATCTTTACGGCGCTCTTCAGTCAGTGGCGGCAAAGGAACACGGATCACGGTGCCTGCAGAGGCTGGGTTGAGGCCCAAGTCTGAGGTCATGATTGCTTTTTCAACCGCTTGTGTCACTTGCTTGTCGTACACGCTAATCGCCAACGTACGCGCATCTTCCGCCACGATAGAGGCGAGCTGATTCAAGGGGGTCGGCGCACCGTAGTACTCAACAGTGATCCCTTCAAGCAAACTCGGGTGGGCACGGCCTGTGCGCAATTTACCTAGCGTGTGTTTTAGCGCCTCTACACTTTTATCCATACGCGATTTCGCGTCGTCTTTTATGTCATTAATCACGGGAGTATCCTTGCGATTGAATTAGTTTGTAAGATTATGCCACCGATACCGGCTTAGCTGTTAGTGATCAAAGTGCCTTCTGCCTCGCCCATCACGACACGGCGTAATGCACCTGGCTTGTTCATATTAAAGACACGAAGTGGCAGCTTATGATCGCGTGCTAACGTAAATGCGGCCAAATCCATCACTTTCAACTCTTTTTCTAAAACATCTTGGTATGTTAGCGAGTCATAAAGCGTTGCATCCGGGTTTTTGGTTGGGTCATCGCTGTAAACCCCATCGACCTTGGTTGCTTTGATCACAATATCAGATTCAATTTCAATACCGCGTAAGCACGCTGCCGAATCTGTGGTGAAGAAAGGGTTACCTGTCCCTGCGGAGAATATCACCACGCGACCATTGCGAAGCTGGCTGATCGCTTCTGCCCAATTATAGCTATCACACACGCCATTCAAGGGAATGGCTGACATCACTCGCGCGTTCACATAGGCACGATGAAGTGCATCACGCATTGCCAATCCGTTCATCACGGTGGCTAACATACCCATGTGATCGCCCACAACACGGTTCATTCCCGCCTCAGCAAGACCAGCACCACGGAATAGATTACCGCCGCCGATAACCAAACCCACCTGAACACCCAGCTCGACCAGTTCTTTGATTTCTTGTGCCATACGGTCTAGCACAGTGGGATCGATACCGAATCCATCATCGCCCTGCAGGGCTTCACCGCTAAGTTTAAGTAAAATTCGTTGATAAGCTGGCTTAGGATTTGTAGTCATTTCACTACCTTTCTATTAGGCACTAGTTAGGGAAGAAGGTTATGGAAGACCGCGGCGAGCACCGCGGTCTGAGTCAGAAAAATTAGCTTTGTTGTGCCGCAGCAACTTCTGCAGCAAAGTCTACTTCTTCTTTCTCGATGCCTTCGCCCACTTCAAAGCGGATGAAGTCGGTCACTTCGGCACCTTTTTCTTTCAGCATCTGGCCCACAGTTTGTGATGGATCCATCACGAATGCTTGACCCGTCAGAGAAATTTCACCGGTGAATTTCTTCATGCGACCAGCAACCATTTTCTCTGCGATGTCAGCAGGCTTGCCTGATTCCATTGCGATATCAACCTGAATTTGCTTCTCTTTCTCCACCACGTCGGCAGGTACGTCTTCAGGGTTAACATAGTCAGGCTTAGACGCTGCAATGTGCATAGCCACGTGCTTGATGGTTTCTTCGTCCGCTTTTGCCGCAACGATAACACCGATGCGACCGCCGTGACGGTAAGAACCCACTTTCTCGCCTTCGATGAATGAAACACGACGGATATCCATGTTTTCACCGATTTTAGCGACCAGATCAGCACGCTGCTGTTCAAATTTTTCTTTCAGTGCGTCGATCTCAAGGCCTTCAGCCAGTGCTGTTTCAGCAACTTGATCAGCAAATTCCGCGAAGTTTGCGTCTTTTGCAACGAAGTCAGTTTCACAGTTGATCTCAACGATCGCTGCTTTGCCTTCGTTTTCTTTCACTAGGATCACGCCTTCAGCTGCAACACGGCCAGCTTTTTTCGCTGCTTTTGCCGCACCGCTCTTACGCATGTTCTCGATTGCTACTTCGATATCTGCGTTCGCTTCAACCAGTGCTTTTTTACATTCCATCATGCCAGCGCCAGTGCGCTCGCGAAGTTCTTTAACCAGGGCAGCGGTAACAGTTGCCATTGTTCAATCCTCGATTCGAAACTATTTGGGTAAAAAACAGGGGCCCGAAATCGGCCCCTGCTAACCATACTTAGCTTACAGCATGAAAGATGACACGCTGATGGCTAAGAACGCTCACAAGGAGCTGTCGTCTTATTCAGCGACTTCAACCAGCTCGTCTTCTGCTTGCGCAACGATGTCTTGGCTACGGCCTTCTTTGTATGCGTCAGACGCGGCATTCAGGTAAAGCTGGATAGCGCGGATTGCGTCATCGTTACCTGGAATGACGTGGTCAACGCCGTCTGGGTTAGAGTTAGTATCTACCACTGCAAATACTGGGATACCCAGGTTGTTCGCTTCTTTGATGGCAATGTGCTCGTGATCCGCATCGATAACGAACATTGCATCAGGAAGGCCGTTCATGTTCTTGATACCACCCAGTGATTTGTCGAGCTTTTCCATCTCACGGGTGTACATCAGTGCTTCTTTCTTGGTCAGCTTCTCAAACGTACCGTCAGTAGACTGAGTTTCCAGGTCTTTCAGACGCTTGATAGATGTACGAACGGTTTTCCAGTTAGTGAGCATGCCGCCCAACCAACGGTTGCTTACATAAAACTGCTCGCAGTTTTCTGCTGCCGCTTTTACCGCTTCGCTTGCTGCGCGCTTAGTACCAACGAACAGGACTTTACCTTTACGCTCACCGATTTTTGACAGTTCAGCCAAAGAATCGTTAAACATTGGTACAGTTTTCTCAAGGTTGATGATGTGCACCTTGTTACGTGAACCAAAGATGAAAGGCTTCATTTTTGGGTTCCAGTAACGAGTTTGGTGACCGAAGTGTACGCCCGCCTTGAGCATGTCGCGCATTGAAACAGTAGCCATGATAATTTCCTCTTGGGGTTAGGCCTCCACATATCCCATCCACCGACCCGCTTGAGGGCACCCCGGTCAATGTGTCGATATGTGTGTGATTTAAAATAAAAAGTGTTGAGTGAAGACCATCAAACTGAAACCCAGCTCGGCTAGATTGATCACAATGACGGTTTTCGGCGCGCTTTATACCACAAAAACACCAGCAAAATCCAGCAATATTGCGCATTCGGTCAAGCGTGGTTGCCACTAGATGTCATCGGGATCCCGCCCCTTTTGGTTTCCAGAACGCAGATGGCTTGGTACCATAGCGCTACGATCATACGGCTGCTCACCTCATTCACTGCGACAAGCGTAGCAGGTCTGGGCGGCTGTGCTCGATGATACCAAGCGTGAAAATATCGGGCTCTCGTTCTCATCGTCATCATTGAGCGACCCAAATTAAAGTGAGAAAGCAAAATGACAATCCCAATTAAAACAGAAGAAGAAATTGAAAAAATGCGCGTCGCTGGCCGCTTGGCATCCGACGTGCTCGTTATGCTTGGCGACTATGTAAAACCCGGTATCACCACCCGTGAGCTGGATGACATTGCTCACAAATATATGACCGAAGTACAAGGCACGACGCCGGCCACATTGGACTACCACGGTTTTCCAAAATCAATGTGCACATCAATTAACCACGTGGTTTGTCACGGCATTCCGAATGATAACGATGTGTTGCAGGATGGCGATATTGTCAATATCGATGTCACTGTGATTAAAGACGGCTACCATGGCGACACCTCGAAGATGTTTTTGGTCGGAGAGGTCTCTTTGGAAGACAAACGTCTTTGTCGTGTGACACAAGAAAGCCTCTATCACGCGATCAAAAAAGTAAAGCCTGGGGCGACCGTAGGTGAGCTCGGAACCGCTATTCAGAAATTCATTAAAAATAGCAATACACGCTACTCTATCGTCAAAGAGTACTGTGGCCATGGCATTGGTGCGAGCTTCCATGAAGACCCTCAAGTGGTCCACTACAAAAATAATGATCGCACTGTACTCAAACCTGGCATGTGCTTCACCATTGAGCCTATGATTAATGCAGGTAAATACGGTACCGTGCTTGATGAAGACGACGGCTGGACGGTATACACCATCGACGGTAAGAAATCGGCCCAGTGGGAGCACACCCTGCTGGTCACCGAGACTGGCGTCGAAGTATTAACGTTGAGAGAGGAAGAAAACCTCCCGCGTTACATCAACCACTAATCCAACCATTAAAAGCCGGCTTCGCTCCGGCTTTTTTTTGCGCAAAGGATCGCCATGACAGACACAGTGATTACGCCACAGCACCTCGGGGATGATCAGCTCGACCCCATTACCCTAAAAGCCCAATTTCAGCAATTGCTTGAACAGCAAAAACAGGATTTTTTGGCGAATGTCCCTGTAGCGGAATTGGTATACCAGCGCACCGATTACATGGATGCCTTACTGGCGCGCTTGTGGCATCACTTTGGGTTCGCACACACCTCACTTGCCTTAGTTGCGGTGGGGGGGTATGGCCGGCGCGAACTGCATCCACTGTCAGATATTGATTTGCTCCTGCTCTGCCAAGCCCCATTAGACGCTCACCAACAACAAAGTTTAAGCGATCTGCTTACCCTTTTATGGGATTTAAAGCTTGAAGTCGGCCACAGTGTACGCACCGTCGACGAGTGCATTCGTGTTGGGCTTGACGATCTGACTGTCGCCACCAACTTGCAAGAGTCCCGCTTGTTATGTGGTGACGCTCAGCTTTTTGATGCGCTTGAAGCGCGCGTGCATGATGACAGCTTTTGGCCCAGCGAACGGTTTTATCAAGCCAAAGTTGAAGAACAAAAAGCCCGCCACCGCCGCTATCATGACACCGCCTACAAGCTTGAGCCTGATTTGAAACTCAGCCCTGGCAGCCTGCGCGATATTCACACCCTATCGTGGATTGCGCGCCGTCACTTTGGTGCCACCAGCTTACGAGAGATGAGTGATTTTGGCTTTTTGACCGACGCGGAATATCGCGAGCTCAATGAGTGCCAGAATGTATTGTGGCGTATTCGATTTGCGCTTCATCTTGAGCTTCGCCGCTACGACAACCGCCTGACCTTTGCACACCAAACATCGGTCGCGGAGCTGCTTGGCTATCGTGGTGAAGGCAACCGTGCGGTCGAAACCATGATGAAAGACTTCTTCCGCACGCTTGGGCGCGTCGGCGAGCTTAACAAAATGCTGTTACAAATCTTTGACCAAGTGATCATCGACAATGGCCGCACCGGTGAGGTTGAGGTGTTAAGTGACGATTTTCAGCGATGTGGTCGCACCATTGAAGCACGCAAGCCCGCCTTGTTCCAAGCGCGACCGGAAACCATTCTCGATATGATGCTGCATATCGCCAATGACACCTCGATTGAAGCGATTGCGGCGCCAACTTTGCGTCAGTTGCGTACAGCAAGACGTCGACTCAATCATTTTTTGTGTCAGCAAGAAGACGCGCGCGAAAAGTTCATGGCCTTGGTTCGTCATCCCAACGCGCTGCACAAGGCCTTTGGTTTAATGCATCGCCACGGGGTGATGTCAGCCTACTTACCACAGTGGAGTCAAATTGTTGGGCAGATGCAGTTTGACTTATTCCATGTCTACACGGTTGATGAGCACACGATCCGCCTGCTCAAACATATGCGCTTATTTGATGATGAGGCCAACCGAGACCGCCATCCGATCTGTTGTGATGTCTTCCCCCGTTTAGCACGCCGCGAGCTTTTATTGATTGCAGCCATTTTCCATGACATTGGCAAGGGACGTGGCGGGGATCATAGCGAAATTGGCGCCATTGAATCGCATGATTTTTGTTTAGAGCATGGTTTGTCAAAGCCAGAAGCGAATATTGTTAGCTGGCTGGTACGTAACCACTTACTTATGTCCGTCACCGCACAGCGCCGCGATATATACGACCCAGATGTGATTACCGACTTTGCCAAAGAAGTGCGTGATGAAGAGCGTCTGGATCTTCTCCTGTGTCTCACCGTGGCCGATATTAATGCCACCAACCCAGATTTATGGAACAGTTGGAAGCGGACACTGATCGCAGAGCTGTATTACTCAACGCAAAAAGCGCTACGGCGCGGCTTGGAGAATCCACCTGATGTGCGTGAACGCATCCGTCATAACAAACACTTGGCCGCCGCCATGTTGCGCAAGCAAGGCCATAGCCCGAGGGATATAGAAGTGTTATGGCAGCGTTTCAAGGCGGACTACTTTCTGCGCCATACCCATAAACAAATTGCTTGGCACAGTGAACATCTCCTTCATCACGCCGGCGATGTCCCACTGGTGTTAGTGAGTAAAAAAGCCACCCGTGGCGGAACCGAGATTTTTGTTTACTGTCAAGATAGGCCCAGTTTGTTCGCACGCGTGGTGGCTGCTCTCGATAAGAAAAACCTTAGCGTCCATGATGCACAAGTGATGACCAGTAAAGATGGCCACGCCCTCGATACCTTTATGGTGCTAGACCAAAATGACGATGCCATTCCTCTTGACCGTCACCCGAGCATTATCGAAGGGGTCAGCAAGGCGCTGGGAGAAACAGGCACCATTACTATTCCCAAACGGCGAGCACCGCAAAAGCTCCAGCACTTTTCGGTTAAAACCCAGGTACTTTTCTTACCCACGAAAAACGGTCGTCGCACATTGATGGAGCTGGTCGCACTCGACACACCGGGGCTACTGGCTCGAGTGGGTGCCGTCTTTGCGCGCCAAGCTGTCAGTGTCCATGCCGCTAAAATTACTACAATTGGTGAGCGCGCCGAAGACTTTTTTATCGTCACTGACGCAAAGAACCAAGCGTTGACCTCAGAGCATCAGGAGCAGTTAAAAGCGGCACTGGAGAAGGCACTCGCTCGCGCCAAGTAACGAGCATCCCCATAAACAATGCTAAGCGACGGTACGTTCGTCGCTTAATAAAAACAACATACAACCATGAGGTGGCTATGTATCAGCAGTTGAAAAACATTGGCATTGAACATCCGGAAAAAATTGAGCGTTATTCACTGCGCCAAGAAGCCAGTTATGACACGCTCAAAGTGTACTTCAGCAAGCAAAAGGGCGATCTTTTTGCGCGAAGCATGAAGTTTAAGTATCCACGCCAGCGGAAAAATGTGGTTGTCGACAGCGGCACCGGCCGGTCTCGAGAGGTCACGGAGATCAATCGCAGCCTGTCCCTAGTGATCGATGAACTGGATCGCATCGTTCAGCACGAGCACACAGAGCAAGACGTGAAGCGAAAGGTACTCACCGATCTTCGTCATCTAGAAAAAGTGGTCGCCAGTAAGATTGCCGAAATCGAAGCCGAGCTAGATAAGCTCTAACACGAAATGTTGTGCGGCCTGCAAGGTGCGGCCTGCAAGGTGCGACCTGCAAAGTGCGGCCTATCACGGGCTGCTTACGCCAAGGAGGGGGCTAGGCACATCCCATTCCAGTGCCGACAGCACACGCTGCCACGTAATATCGAGCGGGGCCTGGACCTGAACTGTCTCTGCGCTAACTGGGTGGATAAACTGCATGTCACTGGCATGCAGCAACAGCTGGTGACAATCAAAGTGTTCCCGAAAAACGCGGTTATGCCTGCCATCACCATGGGTAGTATCACCGATAATTGGGTGACTTAAATGATGCATATGGCGACGTAACTGGTGCTTTCTCCCCGTTTGTGGCTGCATAGCGACCAAACTATAACGGCTGGTTGCATAGCGCCCAGTGGCAATAGGAAGCTCTACCCTTGCCAGCGGTTGATAATCCGTCACGGCCGGTTTTGCTGTGGGCGGCTGGCTCGCATCTTTATCCGCTATCTTATCTTGCTCTTCCACCAGTGGGTAATCGAGTCGACCGGCTTCTGAGATCCAACCTCTGACTATCGCATAGTAGGCTTTTTTAATCTGCCCTTGCGCAAACTGTGGCATCATCAAGGACGCCACCTCGCTAGATAACGCAAACACCAACACACCAGACGTCGGTTTATCGAGCCGGTGCAACGGATAAACACGCTGGCCAATCTGGTCCCTGAGCGTCTGCATCACGAAACGCGTTTCCCCTTTATCCAGCCAAGAACGATGGACCAACATCCCTGCGGGCTTGTTCACCACAACCAAGGACTCATCGCGGTATAAAATGGATAATGGTTGTTCACTCATCATTGGGTTAACAGCGCGTCAATACGATAAGTTACTTTGACCACCGCTGTCGCCCCTTGCTGCTCTTTCATCGCTTCTTCCACATAGGGGGCGATTTCAAAATTCCTTGGCAGTGGCTGGCGAGCAACAACCAATGCACGCATTTTAGGCAGAAATATCCACTGCAACCACTCATGACAATCGAGCGTGTCCACCGCAAACGGTTCGCGACTTGCCAACCGTTTTGGCGATGGTGGTACCGACTGGAGCAGATCACACGCATCTAACACTTGCTCAAGCTCATCCAGAAGTTGCTCACATTGTTGGTAAAGTGTCATTGACAACCCCATCATTACTCAAATAAGAAACCGCGAAGCATAGCATGATCCCAGCCAAGACAACATCAACAAGACAAGCATCTAGCCAGGAAAAACTGATATACTCGCGCGCATCAAGCGATAACTAAGAGCGGACATCATGGAAACGGTTCACGCCCTCAGCACCCTATTTGACCACGCCGATTGCCAATTCAGTGTTTACGACTTAGGTCGTCGTGTGTGCCAGCTGGATGAAACGACCTTTCGTGCGGTTGAGGCCAATCAGCAACCTTACCCTCACCCCTTACGCCAACATGCCCACATGGCTGTCGCTTTCTGGCCATCAGGCGGCGCTCCATGGGTATGGTTCTTAAAAATGCCTCTCGATGAACGCGGCCTACTCAATCACACCGCGATGGGAGATTTTTTACAGTATGTCAGCGCGGCCATGGGAGAGCGCTTAACCGCGACACCGAATAAAGAGCAGCGTGAGAAACTGGCCAACAATCCCTATACGTTTACGCCCACCGACGACAAGATGGCGATGTTCCATGCCACATTGACCTATCAACTGGGACGGCCAGCCAGCCAGTATTATGATCATGCGCAGCATTACTTAAATGGCGAGCTTGGCTGGGATAATTGGCAAGGTGTTGGCCTGCAAGGGCTCGCTGATACCTGTGTACGCATGGCCGAGCAAAACAATGCCACCCGTGTCCGCAAAGCGCTGAATAGCCTTCCAACGACGCCGCTGTATGCCCTACTAGGCTGTTTAGAGCATTGCCAAATCAATGAAAAACTCGCGGCAAGCGTGCGCGATATGTTTAGCCAAATGTGTCAGGCTCAGGAAGTAGACCTTTTCTTGGTCAGCGCCCTACTCCGCGCGCATGCTGGTGCCCCAGAAGCCACGCGTCATCATTTAATAGATGCCGTGCTGGAGAAACCCGAGCTGCATCATCGCGAGATTTTTGTTGCGATTGCGGGACGCTGCTGGGACAGCTTGACGGACGACACAGTGTTAGATCGCTTCTTGATTGCGCTTGCCGATCAGCACGATACCGCACTGTTTCAACAAATCTACGCTGATCTTGTGATGCTGCCGCCGCTTCGTGGCGCACTGCTTAGCCGTTTACACGGTGATACCTCTGCGGCACTTACCCAGGCAATGTCACGTATGCAACAAGCTGTCAGACATACCTCTAATGATCACTGATCTGCTAACCATTGTCTTGGTCGTTGTCGTCGCCTTGCTGTTCTGGCAACAGCGGCGACAATCCGAGCAAGCGCACCAGTACATTCGCCAATACTGCCAGCGGATGGAGTTGCAATTATTGTCTATTGCACGAGGCCGTCACACCCTACGCAGAACCGAACAAGGGTGGCAATGGCTCACCCAGTACTGGTTCGAGTTTTCTGCCACCGGGGATGATCATTATATCGGTCACGCTCAGCTTAAAGGGTTAAGATTAAAGGCGATAGACACACCGGTTCATGCGATGCCAAGAGCAGACCAAACCGGCAGTTAGATACTCCCCAAAAACGCTAACCATGTTGATAATAAAAAGGCGGAGAGAATAATTCGCGCGACGTGAAAAGCTGTACTAGATTAGAAGTATGGTGCACACGCAAGGTTAGTGCTAACGGCGCGTGACAGGGAGTCGCCGGTGTCGGTTTAACCGACTAGAAAAAGGAAAGGGCGCAGCTTGCGCCGCGCCCTAGAGTTTTACTTGCAGCCATCCTGCTACTAAAAAGGTGCTCCCTGCATCATTCCTTGATCAGTCGCCGATTCCTTCAGCGTCGTTCCATGTCTCTCCGTCTTGGAGGTGTCCTTTCGTCATCCTGACAAACCGAAATTCCCGTTTTCGATAAGCTCTCCATCCTGGAGGTGTCCATGACTTCGTCCTGAAGTAGTCCTTAAGCCCCCATCCTGGGTTGTCCTAAGTCTTCCTGACGTACAAGCTTCCTGCTTGTAGAGAACGGCTCCATCCGTTGTCCTTTTTGCAATCCATGCCAGCGCTTCTTCCTGAAGTACTGCCTCATCCTGAGGTACCAAGTCCTTGGTGATTCCTGTTCCCTGTGTCAGTTCCCTTCCGACACCGATAAGATTACGCGACTGAGCGTTTGGTACAAGCCATTCTCACCTGTTCAATCTCTCATTTTTTATCTTAAACAAGAAAATAAACGGTAAATACATGTAATAAAAGAAAAAATAAATACAAGAAGGTCAATTTTCGTAGCAAGATTCTGCTTTTGTCCCACGCTCTTGTAAGAGATATCTCACACAGAGTAGGGAGCTTTTCTATTCATTGCTCTGTGCTCACAGTCACCGCTTTCATCACAGCACTAGGTGAAGGCTGCTACTATAGTGAGTATAGACGCGTATCAAGCAACTAGGAGGGACAATGGAAACCTTTCAACATGACTTACAGCACCTTTTTGAACAACTGGGCTTGGCAACCGATAAGGCCTCAATTGAGCACTTCCTATCCAGTCACTGCTTGGTTGAAGGGCAAACACTGGTCGATGCCCCATTTTGGAATGCTGCGCAACGGGCGTTTATTGATGAAGCCATAAAGGAAGACGCGGATTGGGCGGAGCAGGTTGATACCCTTGATGCGCTGCTGAGAAAGCCCTAATCTCTCTCTTTTCTGTCATGTCGCTAGGATTAACTGATGAGCTATCAAGCTGAGCTGGCGCGAGCACTCAAGGTGCTCGACGCAAAAGGGCAAACCGTCACCGTGGCAAAGGTGAAAGCCCAATTGACAACACAAGTCCCCTTACCCTTGATTATCCAAGCGGTGAAAAATGCGAAGACCAACACACCGTTACCCGAGATGCCCGTCGATGATATCAGGCTATCTGATGCTGCGCGTATCAGCCAACTCGAACAGCAAGTGGCCGAGTTGAGCGAGCGATTAGCGACGCTAGAAGCCCAGTATTCAAGCCGCTAAGCCAGTTTAAAGTCCCAAGAAAGGTTGGAGACTAGCCGGCAACGATCGCACTTAAATAGAAAGATATCGTGAACCGGAGCCTTAAGCCGCCAAGGCTCCCCACACTTGGGACATGGGCGTTCAAGCTCACTCTCTCTGTCTTTACCACCAACACGATATTGATAGTAGTAGGTTGGTGTTCCCGTTAAGTACTCTATCCGCCCTCTAAGATCCCAACCGCGCTGGAATAACCGAGTTTGAGGGTTTGCTAATTCATTAAGCCCAGCAAACTCGGCGTCACTGGCGCCGGCCATTTGTAATTCATCACAGGCTTGCCATTCTGTTTGCCATTTTATCACCGCTTTGTGATCACCGTTAAAGGTGGCGGGTAAGCGATAAAGCGGAATGGGTAGCAGCGTATCGCCACAACGCAGCGGCGAACACGTGTGAACAAAGGTGGTGTAAAGCACTTGCCAAGTCGGTGAGACACTCGGAGCGGCTTGTTCTGAGTTCAAATCGCGTCCCAACACACGCACTTTCGGTTGGGTTAAGCACGCGTCGGCCAGCTGCTGCAACGCACGTTTCACTTGTGGGCTGTGAAAGCGTGGGTGCAAGGCATCTTCATCGGGACATACAACACGAAGCTGAAACTGGCCTTCTTGCATCAAGATCGGAAACTCGCGTCCGAGCACTTGGCCATTATAACGTAATGCATCCATGAGGCCATTGATCGTACGGTCAACCGCACTAACGGTGGTATTATCAAAGCACTCAAAGGTCAGTTCCGTGATAATCATGCCACATCAACCTCTAGTGCCGAGAGAAATGCGTCAAGATTGGGGGCGATCACATCACGCGTGCCTTTATTAAGGGTTTCTCTTATCACTTCCCCGCTCATGTTATCAATCGCTATGATCACCATTTCATCCGCGGTGGTCGCGATGAACACACTCGGCGTAAGCTTGCGCTGACGCTGCATCATCAGATGTCCCAAGATGTTTTCTTGTAAACGCGCCAAGTCATCGTCACTCCACACCTGAAGCAAGCTTAGCGGCTCCCCCTGATAACGCACCGATAAATCTGCACAATAGAATGCGTTATAAAAGTCTTTAATATCACTGTGCAAACGCAAGGCTATCGCTTGTTCTACATTGGTAAAATCAGCTAACGCGTCGCGCTTGACCGGTTGCCACTGTAATTGGTGGTCATTTTCGCTCACGATACAGGGAGATGGCAGCCCAATGTAAGCATCTGTACAGGGTAAATGTTGATAATGACGCTGCCATACCGCCATATAATTCTGTGTTAGCGCCCAAAGGGCACGATGTACTGTGTTCTCCATTCGCAACCTATAGCAAGATTCAGTAAACTTTACCCATTCTACTTGAATCAATAGCAGATCCGTATGAGCAATTATCAAGATGCCGATGCCCTCGCCAATTTATCGCTTGGCGAAAAAACAGATTACCCAACCCAGTACGATCCATCACAACTGCGTGCTGTTCCTCGCGCGCTAAATCGTCAGGCCATCGGACTAGATAATGCGCCGATGCCCTTTACCGGTTACGACACCTGGACCCTATATGAGCTGTCATGGCTCAACAAAAATGGTTTGCCCCAGGTCGCGATTGGCGAAGTCCGCCTCCCAGCCTCAAGCCCCAACTTAATCGAGTCAAAATCATTTAAGCTGTACCTCAATAGCTTTAATCAAACTCGCTTTGACAACTGGCAGCAAGTAGCTAACGCATTGCAAACCGATTTGTCCGCTTGTGCGGGTGAAGAAGTGGATGTCACCTTGTCACCGCTCAGTGAGTTAGAGGGAGAAACCATTGCAGGCTTGGCGGGTGAATGCATCGATCACCAAGACATCAGCATTGATGACTACACATTTAATCCCGACTGGCTTGACGGTGCGGCTCAAGGCGCGATTGTGTCTGAGACCCTCCACAGCCATTTACTCAAATCAAACTGCCTTATTACTAACCAGCCAGACTGGGGCTCGGTGAGAATCGCTTATAAAGGCAAAAAAATAAATCGCGAGAAGCTACTTCGCTACTTGGTGTCATTTCGCGAGCATAATGAGTTTCACGAGCAATGTGTGGAGCGCATTTTTATGGATATCATGCGTTTTTGTCAGCCGGAAAAGCTCACCGTTTATGCCCGTTACACGCGTCGCGGTGGTTTAGACATTAACCCATATCGTACAAATATGGGTAAAACACCAAGTGAAAACAATCGTTTGGCAAGACAGTAATACCACAGGCTGCCATCAGGCAGCCTTTCTCTCATCGCTTTACATAGAGGATGGCGCATGCGCATCAGCCGACTACTCGTAGGCCTGCTTTTTTGGTTAACGTCGATAACGGCGTTCGCTTCAATCCACTCCTCACCCGTGCTCACTAATGCGGAAAAACTTCTCGAAACGTCTCCGGCGCAATCGTTGGAAATCAGCAATCGTTTTTTAGCCCAACGCCGCCTAACCACCGGCGCGAATCGCTCACATGTGAATAACGACACGGATCGCTCGATTCGCACGCCCTTGCATACCGTATATGCCTATTTGATCAGTGCCCGAGCTTATGCTTATCTCGATCAACCTATAGAGGCTAAAGCCGCGCTACAAAAAGCGTATCAAGTGGTCGATGAGTACGATTTAAAACACGTAAATGTACAAGTCTTGCTGACCGAGGCCTCGCTTATCTGGCACCTTGAACGTGACTCCACACGTGCCCTAGCGATACTCGATGCCGCCCAAAAAGCCATTGAAACCTTGCCAGAAAGCAGCTTAAACGGCCAAGCAAGCCGATTTAAAAGCGCTTTACTGCGCGCCAATATTCTCGCGGCAACCGCAGACAGTGAAACCGCGCTTGTCGCTTATGAAAATGCACGCAGCCAACTTAACAGTGATCCTCAAGACTTACGGGATAAAGTCGAGTTTCAGCTCTCATTAGGTGGTTTTTTACTCGACCAAAAGCAACATGAGAGTGCTTTGACCGAGCTACTCAGTGCTTTCTGGATAGCCAGCGAGAACGAATACACAGCATTGATTGCCGATGCCAATATGAAGCTGGCTAAACTGTATAATCAACAAGGTGTGCTCAATCAAGCCCTTGAGCACGCAAATCAAGCCGCTGCCTTTTTTGAGCATTTTTCATTAAGCCGACGTCTATCAGCGTCGCAGCGCCTGTTAGCCACCATTTATGAGCAACAAGCCCGTTATAATTTCGCCTTGGTGCATTATTTTAATGCGCTTGAAATTGAGCAAGCACTCGGTCGCCTCCAACCGCTTGCCCAAGTACACCTCGCCATCGCCCGCACTTATTATCAGCTAGAGCACTTCCCGCTCAGTGACAGGTATATCCAAGATGCGTTAAGGCTGGTCGGTAGCCTACCCAACTCTCCCCTGACCACACAGGCAATGTTGTTGCAGGGACGTATTCATCTTGCACTGTCTCAACCAAAGCAAGCAGAGAAAGAAATTCGCACCGCGCTGGAGCGAGCAGAGGTAGAAAAAGACCACCAAACCATGACGATGGCGCATCATGCCCTCTCCAGAGCCTTAGAGTCGCAAGGCAAGTATCAAGCGGCCCTGATGATGCAACGTGATTATGAAAAGCTACGCGCACAGCAAACACAATCAGAGCAACAACAACAAGCCGATACTTTTAAACAACAACAGCGTGTGGTCGAACGGCAGCTACAGATGGATGAACTGCAACGTCAGCTAGATAGCGCACACCAAGAGCAGCTTCACCTACAAAAGGTCAACTATTTCCTATTAGGTAGCCTTGGGGTGTTAGTAGCCATTGTTTATCTTCGTCATCGTGCCGCGGTGATGCGTCAGGTAGAACTCGAAGAGCTGCGTGATGACTTTTATACTCACCCACGCACCGGGCTGAGAAACTTACGCATGCTGAATGCTAAATTGCCGCGATCGTTGGAAAAAAGTAATGCCAACTTTGAACAATGGTATCTAAACGACATGATCCACCAGCCACTGAGTGATCGGCTACGCTTTGCCATGTTCGACGTTGCCTTGCTAAAAGCGTTATTTTTGCGCCTCGGCTATCAAAGGGCGCAGGATATCGAGCGTCAGCTTGGCGACTACTTGTCCGATCGTGTCACCCAATCTGGCCGCTTATATCATTTCGCCGATACCTTGTTCATTTATATCGAGACCAATTGGGACCAAGACACCCAGCCCGATGCGCTTGCGCATTTTGTGCAGTCTTTGATCGCAGACTTTGTCAGCCATTATCAAAGCAGTCAGCCACAAGCGGTGAGTGAAGGTGACCAACCCCCAGCACTCACTCCGCAAGTTGCCATTGGTCTCGCGGAATACCCTTTTTTACCGCGCGCGTACACATCGATTAACGACCAAGAACTAATCGAGATTTTATTAACGGCCACCCATCAAGCCAGTGATCTCGCGCAACAGACTGGGGAAAGTCATTGGGTACACTTTAGCGCGATTAACACGGCCCCTGCAGCGAGCTTTGTGAACACCAACTTACGTCATGCTTGTTTGAAAGGCATTGACTCTGGATTGGTAAAGGTTAAATCTTCAGCTAACGACTTATTGAACTGGCAGAAGGATCACGAATCTGATAAAAAGCCATCGTCAGTTATTGATGATCGTAGCAATAAATCGGTATAGCTACGGATAGTTAGTGAAACTGTTTTCGCTACCAATGGCGCCAAAACGCGAATATAATCAGGTATTTCCTCGATAAAATGACTAAGTCCACTCCATCACCGTTGTCGGCTCAAACCGCTCAGGCGGGTAATAATGCGTCGCCCTCAGCGTATCGGGAGCTGGCGCTTAGGTCGCGTAGAGAGATCCATAGCCTTAAACGGCTGGTTTCGCGCTTCATCGCCACGTGCTCGGGTAAAAATAACTTGGTCGACCAAAAACTGGCCGAGTTCCGTGACGTATTGTATTCAACGCAGGATGTTAGCGCGTTGCTTCCGCGTTTAGCCGTTATTGAACGCATGGTGGGTCATCAAAACATGACACAAGCAAAAGCACAGTCACACCTCGATGAGCAGTTTCATACCAGTGGTGAAACACTACAGCGAGTGACAGGTCTTCCCGTTCAATTGAAACGTGACTTGCGAGATCTATTGGCACAACCGGCGAACGGTGATACCGAACGCACACAACACCTCATAAAATTACTTCAACTGTACGAACGCGCTGTGACCTTGCAAGTGGCAAGGCCCCGCACTCAGCAAACACCAGACATCGACAACGATCAAATACGCCGCGTCGCTGATGAACTACAAAACCTGATTACAGAGCTCGATATCGACGGTCAAGCAGGCGACAAGTTGCTTGAAATCCGCCGTGAATTGCTGACCGATATATCACCGGCTACCGTGGTCTCTTTGACGCTTGCGGCACTCAAACTGATTCTGGAAGCCACCCAATCAGAGCGGCAGGCTTCACAGCAATTTCTCAGTCAAGTCAATGATGACCTAGTATCAATAAGCCAACAAAATACCCGAGCGCATGATCACGCGACGCAACTGCGGCAGGCACATCAAGATGTCGATCAACGACTCGATCGCACCATTACCGATATTGAACGCGAACTCAAATGGAAAGACGCGGAAAAAGCCAACCCAGAAGCCGCATTGACCCAAGCGCTTGCAGAGCTGAAAGTGATCGCGCAAGAAAACAAAGCGCTCAAAAATCGCGAACAAGCCTTGGAAGAGCAGTTGGCACACAATCAAAACCAACTTAGCGCCTTAGCAGAGCAAACCCTCGATCAACACCGTCGCGTCGGTGACCAAGAACGTAAACGCCTGTTAGACCCACTTACCCGTGTCTACAACCGTGCCGCCCTAAACGATCGTTTGGAGCATGAATACCGGTTATGGAAAAAGTACCAACGCGAGTTTTGCCTTGCCGTCATTGATCTTGACCACTTTAAACAAGTGAATCAGCAATTTGGCTACGAAGTCGGTGATAAAGCCTTGAAAATTATCGCGCGTAGCATTTATCAATGTCTGCGCGACACCGACTTTATTGCCCGCTTTGGTGGCGAAGAGTTTGTAATTTTACTGCCCGATGCGGACGATGAAACGCGGACCGATATTTTGGCCAATATTAGCCACACCATTCGCAAACTCCCGCTGAAGTTTAAAAACGAGCGCGTTTCAATTAGCGTCTCAATTGGTGCCACCCTCTTCCAAGGTGAGGATACCCCCACGCCGGTGCTAAAGCGTGCTGACCAAGCGCTCTATCAAGCGAAAAACAGTGGTCGCAACCAAATCATCTGGTGTTAAGTTTTACTGGTCAATTGTGGCTAGCGTGTGTATTTTTAATTAACACACTGATTTTTATAGCACCGCTCGACAGCCTTGCTTGCGTTAAACAGGATGTCGGCGTGTAAGAGGTTGTCGCTATGATCACACACATTAGTCCGATTGGAACGATGGATCTGCTTTCTCAAATCGAGGTCGATCGTTTAAAAGCCAGCGCCAGCAGTGATCTGTACCGCTTATACCGCAACTGCTCATTGGCCGTTTTAAATTCAGGTAGCCATACAGACAGCTCCAAAGCTCTGTTAGAAAAACACGCCAACTTTGAAATTCGCGTATTGCGCCGAGAGCGGGGCATTAAACTCGAGCTGGTGAACCCGCCGGATCATGCCTTTGTCGACGGTAAAATCATTCGCGGCATTCAAGAGCATATGTTCTCGGTACTACGCGACATTATTCACGTCAATGTGCAGCTCGAGCATAGTCCTGCCCTCAACCTCGACAGCTCACCGCATATCACTAACCTAATATTCGGTATCTTGCGGAATGCAAAAACGCTCCGTCCAAGGGTCGATCCTAATCTAGTGGTTTGCTGGGGTGGGCATTCGATCAACGACATCGAATATCAATACACGCGAGAAGTGGGCCATGAGCTTGGTCTGCGTGAACTGGATATTTGTACGGGGTGTGGCCCAGGTGCGATGGAGGGGCCAATGAAAGGTGCAGCCATCGGTCATGCCAAGCAACGCACTTATGACAGCCGGTTTATTGGCTTAACTGAGCCTTCTATTATCGCTGCTGAGCCGCCGAACCCTATGGTTAATGAGCTGGTGATCATGCCCGATATTGAAAAGCGCCTAGAGGCATTTGTCCGTATCGCACATGGGATTGTCATTTTCCCAGGCGGCGCAGGAACAGCGGAAGAGCTGCTTTATATTCTTGGCATCATGATGCATCCTGATAATCGCTCACAACCTTTGCCTATCGTGTTAACCGGCCCGAAAGAAAGTGAGGATTACTTTCGCGATATCGATGCCTTTATTCGTGATGTCTTGGGCGAGGAAGCCACCCAGTATTATGAAATCGTGATTGACGATCCGGCTAAAGCCGCACGATTGATGAAAAATGCCATGCCCGCCGTCAAAGAGCATCGCAAAGCCACCGGCGATGCCTATTCGTACAATTGGTCATTAAAAATCGAGCCGGACTTTCAACATCCCTTTGCGCCAACACACGAGAATATGGCTAACCTTAACTTGCACATGAATCAGCGCCCAGAGTTACTCGCTTCAGCATTACGCCAAGCATTCTCGGGCATTGTGGCGGGGAATGTGAAAGACGAGGGAATGCGCAATATCGAGCAACATGGCCCGTTTAAAATCGATGGTGACAAGTACTTAATGGCAAAAATGGACAAACTGTTACAAAGCTTCGTCGACCAACAACGGATGAAGCTACCAGGCACCGCCTATGTGCCGTGCTACGAAATTGTCTCTTAGCCCTAATACGCGCACTGAGCCGGCGAGCTGCAGGTAACCGGCATAACGCACACTGCGTTATGCCGCTAACACAGGTATAATGCGCGGCTCATGCTGCGCGTTATTACTGGTTTTTATTATGTCTAACCTCCATGTTGTCATTATCGATGCAATGAACCTCATCCGCCGTGTCCACGCGGCTCAGCCCGAAGGCGATGCCATCGACACCACGGTGAATGCCTGCATCAAAACCCTCAATAAAATCATCAATCATAGCCAGCCGAGCCATATTATTGCTGTCTTTGATCACATGGGTAGTGATCGTGGCTGGCGCGCAGAGATCCTGCCGGCATACAAACAACACCGTAAGCCAATGCCTGCAGTGCTCGAACAAGGGTTAGATGCCATTCAAGATGCATTTTGGCAGTACGGCGTCGACTCGTTGCTTTCTCAGGGCGATGAGGCTGACGACATGATTGCCACCCTCGCCTTAAAAGTGGCCGAGCGCCAGCAAGATGTCACGATAGTATCGACTGACAAAGGCTATTGTCAGCTATTACAACCGACAGTCCGGATCCGCGATTACTTTCAGCAGCGCTGGTTAGATCTCGCATTCGTCCAGGCGCAGTTCGGCGTTCGCCCGGAGCAGCTTTGCGATTTTTGGGGGCTCGCGGGGATCAGCAGCAGTGAGGTCAGTGGCGTGCCAGGTATCGGTCCCAAAACCGCGGCCAGCTTGCTGAGCGACTATGCCACTATCGATGCGGTGTTCGCTGCCGAGGATCTCGCGCCAAAGTGGCAGAAAAAACTCAACGGTCATTATGAGCTGGCTCAACGTTGCAAACAGGTCGCGCAACTAAAAACGGATATCCCACTAGGCTTTAACCTACAAGATATCCGTTTTGAGCCCGCTACAGAGGGCCAATCCTCGTAACCGTATTCAGTGGTGATGGATAAACATGAAGCTCGGTATGCAGAGCTAAGAGAAACCCAGACAGCACTTAGCGCTGACGTTTTACCCGCCGTAAGTGCACTGTGATTTCCTCGCGATCATGATACAGATGCTTCGCGCGCATTTCATACGCCACATTATAATCATCAAGAAATGCACCTAAGGTCTCGAGGTTTTCTGTCACCTGCTCATAGCGACGACTCATCGGCAATTTCAAATTAAAAATTGCCTCTTTCGCCCACCCTTCAATCAACCACTCACCCATCAATTGGGCTACACGAGAGGGCTTTTCAATCATATCGCACACCAGCCAGGTAACATTCTTACGCGTCGGCTCGAACTTAAACCCATCTTCAGCGTGGTGAAAGACTTGTCCGGTTTCCATCAATTGCTCATCCATTGCGCCATTATCGACCGCGTGTACGAACATTGAGCGTTTAACCAACTGATAGGTCCAGCCTCCGGGGCACGCACCTAAGTCGACCGCCCACATGCCAGGCGCTAAACGCGTCTCCCACTCTTGCTTGGGAATAAAGTGGTGAAATGCCTCTTCCAATTTTAAGGTCGAGCGACTCGGCGCATCGGCAGGAAACT
This sequence comes from Salinivibrio kushneri, assembly GCF_027286325.1. NCBI lineage: Bacteria > Pseudomonadati > Pseudomonadota > Gammaproteobacteria > Vibrionales > Vibrionaceae > Salinivibrio > Salinivibrio kushneri. The sequence goes on along the minus strand of NZ_CP114588.1, from coordinate 620,353 downwards.
TCATCCGCGGCAGTCCCATGTAGTGCGGAGAGTTATTAGTTGTGAGTGAGTAGCCAACCAAACAGGTACCTGGGGCAGTAAAGCACAGATGGATAACCGGCTTTTTGGGGTTATCTTTTGCAAGCAGCACACCGTTTTTACGCAAAGCTTGGCGCAGTGGCACGGTGAATTTACGACAAAACTTCAACAGGGCTTTTGCTTTATCGTTATCTGGGGTTTCCACCCGTAAGTCGCCGCCTTTGGGTAAGCGATCGCCCACGGCCAAAATCGGTGAGATGCGATCGTCAGGATCAAGCTCAGAAAGAGAGGCGGTGATAGCGATCATTTGCCGAGCAAAAATCAGTGAGTCGAGAGGGAGATCACGCACAACACGCTCCGCATCGCTCTCTTGATAGCACTCAAACAGGACATACGCACTGTTATTGACCACGCGCGGGAACCCATACACCCCCATGTCGGTGGTTTTTTGTTGGATCTCGGCGGCACAGTCTTTCTCGAACCCCGCACGACAATAAAGCAGAACCTGATTCATAACACCCTCTGGCTCGAACATATCACCACGCTGTGTGGCGGTAAAAATAAGCTGCGCATTATATCTGCCATCCAGACCAGAAAGAAATGCCCGCAAGGCTTTTATTCATTTGAGCGGACTCAGCGCTGATGAGCGCGCCAAGCCCCTATGGCTAGCCCCGCCCAGCCGATCAGAAAACTCACACCGCCCATCGGAGTAATAGGTCCAAGCCAATACCAAGATGTCAGCGCCAGCAGGTATAAGCTACCACTAAACGCCACAACACCGATAAACCAAGCCCAAGCCACAATGGCAAAACAGCGAGAAGAAACCTGGGAGGCAACACTGCAAACTCCCAATAAGGCGAGACTGTGCCACATTTGATACTCAACCCCGGTTTTAAAAATGGCTAACTGATAGTCTGACAGCACCGCTTTTAAACCATGAGCCGCAAACGCACCCAGCCCCACCGCGAGGCCGGCACCTATCGCTGCGAGGCTCACCCAGTGATGTAACTTCATACTTGTCCACCTTGCTGCTCGATAAACCTAAATGCACTGTCGACGGCAAACTGGCGGTTGCCGACCTCAGTATGTCCAGAGGCTTTACGGGGCTTCAAACTATGATCACCATCCGGTGCGATGACCACCTCAATCGATGGCGATAAAGCATAATTGTTGATATCTTCTTCACGGCCAAAAGTGTCACGTGCACCTTGTACAATCAGCAGTGGACGCTCCACGGACGCCAAATGCTCACCTTTATACTTTTCTGGCTTCCCTGGCGGATGGAATGGAAAGCCAAAGCAAATCACCCCGCTGACGGAGGCGTGATCCGTCAAATGGCTCGCCATACGTCCCCCCATTGATTTACCCGCTAACCATAATCGGCTACCGGCTGGCCTTACGTCATCCACGTGCTCAATCATCGACTCAAAATGAGCCAACAGTTTGGGTGCACGATCCGGTGGGCGTTTTTTGCCATCTTGCTCGCGCTTTTCCATGTACGGAAAGTTAAACCGCACGACTTTGCAGTGCTTCGCCATCCGCGCAGCCATATCAGCCATGAACTCGTGATCCTTTCCAGCGCCCGCTCCATGGGCAAAAATCACCCAGTCTGTTGCCGTTTCCGGCCCATCAACATTCAAACCTGTCATAAATTCATTTTCTCTTGTTCTTTCGCTGCCGTCGCCAACATCCATTCTCGGAACGCGGTAATACGTCCGGTATCGGCATCGCGCTGCTGGCTAACCAAATAGAAGCCATTGTCACTCTTTAATACTTGCTCAAAAGGCTGCACCAAACGCCCAGATGCTAACTCTGGTTGAGAAAGCACATTGTTTCCTAGTGCGACACCTTGCCCATGTGCCGCCGCCTGCAACACCATGGATGAATGACTAAAAATAGGCCCATGCTCAACATTCACTTCATTGAGTTGGTGTGCTTTAGCAAACGCTTTCCATTCTTTGCGTGAGCGGTCATGCAATAAAACATGATGAACCAAATCATCTGGGGTTTGCAGAGGCTGCCCAGACTCCAGTAGCAGTGGCGAACACACAGGCAGCAAGCATTCTTGATACAAAAGATCGCAGCGTAATCCGGACCAGTGTCCCCGGCCATAGTAAATGGCAACATCGACATCATCAGTCAGAGACCCCTCTTCCAAATCAACCGCTTTTATCCGAACATCAATATCAGGATGCGCGGTATTAAAATCAGCTAATCGAGGTACTAGCCATTGAATGGCAAAACTGGGCGGCAAACTAATCGTCAGCGCCCCTTTGGCACTGCGTTCCAGCACTTTATCCGTCGCATAAGAAAGCTCAGAGAAAATATCTTTTATATCAAGAAAGTACCCTTGTCCTTCTTCGGTCAATAGTAACGAGCGATTACGCCGGCGGAAAAGCTTCAAACCGAGAAACTCTTCTAATGCCTTGATTTGATGACTAACAGCCGCTTGGGTCACAAACAGCTCTTCTGCTGCTCGGGTAAAGCTCAAATGTCGCGCGGCCGCTTCAAATACACGCAGCGCGTTAAGTGGGGGAAGACGCCTCGCCATATGCTGACACCTCTATGCATTAATTTTTCTAATCGTTGGCATTATAAATTGTCGATTGCTGATATACCAGCAAACTCCTATAGTGCTCCCCGCATCCACTTGTGACGTCTCTCTATTTAGACTGTTTCCGTGGTTGCGATGTTGTGTTTGCATTTGTCTAACACTGGTTAGACAGGTAGTCGTATCTACCACTTTTAACTTCCTGTATTTTGACATTGTCTGTCATTACATATTTGTTAGCACTGAGCGTCGCTCAGTGCTTTTTTTTGTCTGTAATAGAGCATGAACCAACAACAGACTTGAGTTACATCCACGAGATAGCGATCATAGACGAGATTTTATTTCGGACGATGACTATGACCGACGGTTTTGATCCCCATTCCCTACGCGCCCAGTTTCCCGCTTTCAATACGCCAGGCTGGGTATATCTAGACAGTGCCGCCACTGCCCAAAAGCCGCAGTCAGTAATTGATGCGATCAGTCGCAGCTACATGATGCCAACGGCAAATGTACACCGCGGTCAGCATCAAGCTTCCTTATCGGTGACCGAGCGTTTTGAGCAAGCACGGCGAGATGTGGCACATTTTATCGGTGCCAACCCACAAAATGTGGTCTGGGCCCGTGGTGCGACAGAAGCCATCAACCTGGTCGCCTATGGCTTAAGCCACGCGCTTGTCCCGCAAGATGAAATTCTCGTCAGCGAAATGGAGCACCATGCCAACCTGATCCCTTGGCAATTGATGGCGCAGCGCACCGGTGCTCAACTGGTAAAAATCCCTTGCTGCCCTCGCACGGGTAGATTAGATATGAAGGTATACCAACAACGCTTATCCGTGCGGACACGCATTGTTGCGATCAGTCATGTCAGCAATGTCACCGGCACCCGCCATCCTATTGAGGAAATGACTCAACTTGCGCACAAATATGGTGCAACCGTGATCATTGATGGCGCACAGGGCATCGTCCATGAGCCTGTTTGTATGCAAACACTGGACACTGACTATTATGTTTTTTCTGGCCATAAACTTTATGGGCCCACAGGAATTGGTGTCTTGTATGGAAAAACGGAAGCTCTCAGCGCGCTCGCGCCTTTCCACGGGGGCGGAAAAATGATCACAGACGTGTCGTTTGACCACCATACGCTCGCCCCCATCCCCGCTCGTTTTGAAGCAGGCACACCTAACACCGCAGGGGCCATTGGCCTTGCAGCTGCCATTGATTGGTTCAAACAGCAAGACAGCCAAGCAGTAGACGCACACATAGCAAGCTGTTACCAACAACTCATAGACGCTTTACGCACACGGCCGCGCATTCGTTTGATCGCGCCACAGGCGTCCAGTTCCATGGTCTCTTTTGTTGTTAGCGACGAGCATCATGCCGATGTCGCTGAGTTGTTGGCCCAGCAAGGTATTGCTGTTCGCTCTGGCCACCATTGTGCCCATCCTTTTATTAAGGCGCTTGGTGTCGATGGCACCATCAGGGTTTCTTTAGCGGCCTACAATACACACCAGGATATCGCACAGTTTATTGCAGCATTAGATAAGACCCTAGATTTACTAGATATTTAACCATAAGGCAGGACAGATAATGGCGTTACCCCACCACCCTTTTGGCACCGAGCTTAACCAAACGACTGTCACCGAGATGCTCGCGCAACACACCAGCTGGGAAGATAAATACCGACAATTGATTTTGTGGGGAAAACGGCTGCCAACCTTTACCGATGCCCAAAAACAAACAGCAAACCAAGTAAACGGCTGTGAGAGTGCGGTTTGGTTTCTGCATCAGGTCGAGGGGGACACCCATTACTTTGCCGCCGATTCCAATGCCAGAATTGTTAAAGGCTTATTAGCGATCGTGCTTGCCTGTGTTCACGGTCAACACGGTAATGCCATTCACACCCTCGATATAGACCGCGTTTTCCAACAAGCGGGACTTGCGCACCATTTAAGTGAGTCACGCACCAATGGCTTGCACGCAATCATTGAATACATTCATCAGATCACTCGTTAGCTTCCAAGATCACTCTTTAGCCCCTTACCCGCGTGGTGGCCTGTCGCCACCGCTCTCTACTCACCTCGCAAACAGTGATCATTTCCTGACCACTGTGCCTACTTTAAAAGGCAATCATCAACATAGAGTCGCAAGTCATACTGGTAATACAATGGATTTCATGAACTTAGCCAAGCCGTGGGTAATTCGAACAAAAACCAATAAATAAACATAAAATAAACATAATATTAACAATAAATTGCAGTGTTTCGTTATTAGTTTGACCAAGATCTCGAATGCAGAACATGAGGTTTTTATACTTTGCGTATTTGTCTAGATTCGTTAGCTTAGAAGCAGGCAGTCATAAAAGGGTCACACCAATCCGTTAGGCTGCCTAACAATATCGGCAGAATGATAAGTTGATTTTTGGCACAACTATTGCTGCTGTGAGAAAAAGATGACTGTAATTCTGGTTTGAAGTGGTTCCAGATGCGGCTTCAGGCATCTCGTTTAGTTTGCTTGTTGTAGTGAATGGAGTCATAAATGAAAAAACTGGCATTAGTAACCGGCGCGAAAGGTGGAATCGGATCGGCAATTACCGAGAAATTGGTGGAAGATGGATACCGCGTCATCGCGAGCCACTTTACAGGGGGAGCGGAGTGCGCCCAGGAGTGGTTTGAAGAAAAGAAATTTAACCACGATCAAGTTCGTCTGTTTGAGCTTGATGTCACCGATACCGAACAATGCGCCTCACGGATTGCCAAGCTTTTAGAAGAAGAAGGCACGGTGGATGTACTGGTAAACAATGCTGGTATTACCCGCGACAGTGTGTTCAAGAAAATGAATGCCTCACAATGGCATGACGTCATTAATACCAACCTCAATAGCCTCTTTAACGTCACTCAGCCCTTATTCGCCGCCATGTGCGAGAAAGGAGGAGGACGCATCATCAATATCTCATCGGTCAATGGCCAGAAAGGTCAATTTGGCCAAGCCAACTATGCCGCAGCCAAAGCCGGCATGATGGGCTTCAGTAAGTCACTCGCGGCAGAAGGCGCGCGGGCCGGTGTTACTGTCAACGTCGTGGCGCCAGGCTATACCGCCACACCAATGGTTACCGCCATGCGCGACGATGTGTTGGAGTCAATCACCAACCAGATTCCAATGAAGCGCTTGGCCAAGCCAGAAGAAATTGCGGCATCGGTGGCTTACCTTGCCAGCGACGCAGGTGCTTACATTACGGGTGAGACGCTGTCGGTAAACGGCGGCCTCTACATGCAATAAATCAAGGATAGATTGATGGAACGTATTTTTATTGTGGCGGCAAAACGCACCGCCATCGGTGCCTTCTCAGGTACGCTCAAAGACGTCCCAACGGGGCAACTCGCCGCTTATGCCATCAAAGGCGCACTAAGTGAAACATCACTTGCCCCAACCGCGATTGATGAAGTCATCGTAGGCAACGTGGTTAGCGCAGGACAAGGGATGGGGATTGGTCGTCAAGCTGCGATTTACGCGGATATCCCGCCCCATGTCCCCGCCTATTCAATCAACATGGTCTGCGGCAGTGGCATGAAAAGTATCATGGATGCTGTCACCCACATCCGAGCTGGCGATGCACAAGTTGTCGTCGCGGCTGGGGTTGAAAACATGTCTCAAATCCCATTTGCGGCAGCGGGCAACCTCCGCACTGGGCAAAAAATGGGCAACTTTGCCATGAAAGACTTGCTCATTAATGACGGCCTCACGGATGTGTATAACCAATATCACATGGGGGTGACCGCTGAGAATGTTGCGAAAGAAGTCGGGATTACCCGTGAGCAACAAGATAGCTTTGCGCTTAGCAGCCAACAAAAAGCCGTTTCAGCCATTGAAGCGGGTCGATTTAAAGATGAAATCATCCCGATTGAGATCAAACAGCGCAAGCAAACCATTACTTTTGATACCGATGAGTACCCAAAAGCAGACGCCACACTAGAAGGCCTCAGCAAGTTGCGGCCCGCCTTTGATAAAGAAGGCTCAGTAACGGCCGGTAACGCCTCTGGTATCAACGATGGCGCGAGTGCGGTGATCCTCGCGTCTGAGTCCGCAGTCAAAGAACACGGGCTGACTCCCCTCGCGGAAGTAGCCGCCTACGCTCAGCACGGTGTCGATCCGAGCATCATGGGCTTAGGCCCCGTAGGGGCTGTCAATACGGCATTAGAGAAAGCCAACCTGACCCTAGACAACGTTGATTTGTTTGAGCTTAACGAAGCATTCGCTGCACAAGCACTGGGGGTCATACACCAATTGGCGGAGCACCATAAGACAACACCTGATGCGATATTGGCGCGCGCCAATGTCAACGGCGGTGCCATTGCACTCGGTCACCCGCTAGGGGCATCAGGTAACCGAATCGTGGTGACCTTGCTACACGAGCTCGCGCGAAGAGGCGAAACCCATGGGGTTGCTTCTTTGTGTATTGGCGGCGGCATGGGTACAGCTTTAATTGTTAAGCGTACACAAGCATAAACGGACACTTGCGACCTTGGGTTAACAACCCATACACAACACTATCAGGAGATACACCATGTACACAGATATGTTTAAAGCGTTTTCTGAGCAATCTGAAAAAGCCCTGGCTCCCTATGTTAATTTCAACAAGTTGGTAGCCAAAAATGTTGAGACGCTGACTGAGCTACAAATGAATGCCATGCGCACCTATAGCGAGCTCGGTCTAGAGCAAATGAAAGCAGCCAGCGAAGTGAAAGATGTCTCTAGTATGACGTCATTCAGCAGCCAGCAACTGGCCGCTTTGACCAAGCTGTCTCAGCAAATGATGGATGACAGCGCCAAGCTGCAAAACATCGCCAAAGAGTTTAAAGAAGACATCGACAAACTCACGGCTGAAAACATGAAAGCCGGCACCCCAGCATAAAGGCAGGGTTTTTTGCACTAGCGCCTGCTGTCGCGGACAGCAGGCCCTTATAGTGCTTATCCGATCAAGAGGGCAAGACTATGTTTCATCACTTCTTTTCGGACTACCTTGCCAGGCTGCAAGAACAAAACCAGCAATGGTGGCAGGATCTTGAGCAGGGCAAGGCAGCCGTAAATACACCGTTCAATCAAGCCATGCAGGAAGTCAGCCTGCAAGACACTGCTCAGTTGCTGGAAGGCGCGGCTCAACAACCCGCTGCACTTCTACAAGTGCAAATGCAGTGGTGGGAACAACAAATGCAAATCTGGCAGAACGCCATGCTCGCTCGTGATAACACGGGAGAGGTCGTGAGCGAAGGCAGTGACGATAAACGTTTTAAGGATAAGGCTTGGCAGGAAGATGTCCTTTATAACTTTATCAAACAGTCCTATCTGCTGTTTGGGCGTACCTATATGGAAACCATCGACGCCATTGAAGGCCTCGATGACAAAACCCGTGAGCGTCTCTCATTTTTCTCGCGCCAGGCGATCAACGCCATGGCCCCGAGTAATTATATTGCGACTAACCCTGAACTGCTCAAAATGACACTGGAGTCTCAGGGTGAAAACCTACTGCGCGGTATGGAACAGCTTAAGCAAGATATGGAGTCTAGCGCGGATATTCTAAAAGTGCGCATGACCAATAATAACGCGTTTCGCGTGGGTGATGATGTGGCCAACACCCCTGGCGACGTGGTGTATAAAAATGAGTTATTCGAACTCATTCAATATCGTCCGATGACGGAAAAAGTGCATACCACTCCCATCTTGGTCGTGCCTCCGTTCATCAACAAATACTATATTCTCGACTTACGCGAGAAAAACTCACTGGTTCGTTGGTTGGTTGAGCAAGGGCATACGGTATTCTTGATGTCGTGGCGTAATCCCTCTGCCGAACAAGCTGAGATTGGCTTTGAAGACTACGTGACCCAAGGCACCGTCAAGGCGGTCAGTGCCATCGAAGACATTACCGGCCAATCGCAAATAAATGGCGTGGGCTACTGTATTGGCGGTACCGTTCTGGCTTGTACTATCGCTTACTATGCCGCGAAGCGCATGAAAGCACGGATCAAATCGGCGAGTTTCTTCACCACCTTGCTGGACTTCTCGCAGCCAGGCGAAATTGGCGCCTACATCAATGACAGCTTGATTCGAGCCATTGAAGCGCAAAACACGGCGCGAGGCTACATGGATGGTCGTTCACTAAGCGTTACCTTTAGCTTATTGCGCGAGAATAGCTTGTACTGGAACTACTACATTGAGAATTACCTCAAAGGTAACAGTCCCGTCGACTTTGATTTGCTGTATTGGAACAGTGACAGCACCAACGTGGCCGCCAAGACGCACAACTTTATCCTGCGCGATTTGTACCTTGAAAACAAACTGGTGCAAGACAAGGGAGTGAAAGTTGGTGGTGTCTGGATTGATCTTAACAAAATCAAGGTACCGAGCTATTTCATTTCAACCAAAGAAGATCACATCGCGCTTTGGCAAGGCACTTATCGAGGTGCACTGAATGTTGGCGGCAATAAAACCTTTGTTCTGGGCGAGTCAGGGCATATCGCCGGTATCGTGAACCATCCCGTTAAGAAAAAATACGGTTTTTGGACCAACGATAGCTTGCCTGACAGTGCCGATGAGTGGCTCGATAACGCCTCTCACCACACCGGCTCTTGGTGGACCCACTGGGAAAAATGGTTGCGTAGCTATAGTCCAGAAGAGCAAGTGGAGCCATACCCAACAGGCTCTGAGACTTATCCCGTACTTGATACGGCACCTGGCGAATATGTTCGCCACGTTCTGCCCATCGAAGCGGAGACTCAGCAAAGTAAGGCGACGCCAACACCTGAAGAAGAACAGGCCTGATCACACGTCACAGCCTGCGTCCCAATATTGAGAATGGGGGTGTACACTCAGAGGTAAACGCTGAGGTGCACCCCTTTTTTTATATGATTGAACTACACTCAAAGCCATGGAAGCAAAACGGTGTAGCGTCAATATGAGATGGCTAGGGTACTGTCTATTAACCACTCTTCTTTTCATTTCGGTGAGCATACAGGCTCAAACACTGCGCCTGGCATCGGGTGAATATGCTCCCTTTATCACCCAAACTGAGCCTAATGGGGGCCCAATAACGGCGATCGTGATACAAGCGGCACAAGAGGCAGACATCGCGGTATCACTGGGTTACTTCCCATGGCATCAGTCGATGGCTCTCGCTCAAACCGGCGAATGGGACGGCACAATAGGCTGGGCCTACACAAAAGAACGAGCGAATAACTTCATCTATTCGGACCCGATTTATACCGAAAGCGTTGGCTTCTTCTACCTTACCGAACGCGAGTTTGATTGGCAGTCTCCTAAAGATCTGGGTGGCTTTGCTATCGGTGTGACTAAAGGCTTTATTGACGTTAAAACACTGACTGAACTGCAAAAGTCAGGCATCGACGTTAAAATCCAAGAGTTCCTTGATGAAGAATCAAAAATCGATGCACTACTCGCTCAGCAAATCGACTTAGCGTTAGGCAACATAGACGTACTCAAAAGGGTGATCGCACAAGAGGTTGAGCCTAAGCAAAAACAAAAGATTGCCCATCATCCGCGCCCAATAAGAATTACTCCGCTATACGTTTTGTTTAACCGACAAACAAAGCAAGGCTATGATCAGGCCGAACGCTTTAACAAAGCATTACGGCGACTCAAAGCGGATGGGCGGTATCAAATGATTTGGAGTCATTTTCGCCAAGCCCACTACAATCAGTAGTCCTTGGCTGTCACGACGTTTTATATCTTGGAGGTGTTATGTGGCGAATAATGCTCGTGACCCTGCTCCTTTATTTACCTTCCATCGCCACCGCACAAGTTCAGCTAAAACTGTTGGCAGGCGATTACCCCCCTTTCCTCTCAGATCGCTTAGCGCATCAAGGAGTGGTTGCCTATATCGTTAAAGAGGCAGGCCGGCGACAAGGGCTAGAGATAGAGATCGAGTTTACACTTTGGCAGCAAGCAAAAATGAAGGCGCAAGAGGGTGCGGTTCATGGGACGGTTGGCTGGGGCTACACCCCAAAACGTGAAAATGACTTTGTTTACTCTGCCCCCATCTATACCGAAACCGTGGTGTTTTTTCACCTCAAAAACCGCCACTTTGATTGGCAGTCGTTAGCCAGCTTAAACGGCTTACGCGTTGGAATTAGCGAGAGCTATATAGAAGATGCCATGCTCGCCACCTTTAATCAGCAAGGTGGCGATGTAGTGATACGCCGGTACCCTAACGAAGTAGAGAAGCTGCGCAGCTTACTCACTGGCGAAGCAGATGTGATTATTGGTAACCAATATGTGGTGATGAACACCCTACGCACTGTGATGCCTGATGACACGCGTCAGCACATCACCTTTCACCCTACTCCGCTGCGTGTCACTCCTCTCCATGTTCTACTGAGTCGCCAGCATCCTGAAAGCACACGCTGGGTAGAACGCTTAAACCGCGGTATTCATCAACTCAAAAGCAGTGGCGATTACCAAAGAGCATGGAGTGCGTTTCGTATGGGCGAATTTGGCTTGCGCGCACTCCCCTCAGAGTAAAGCAGACTCAGCTAGCCTGCTCGCGACGCTGATCAGCGGCAATTAGCTTTTGTAAAATGCGCGAGACAGCGACAAAACCAAAACTCGCGGTCACCATGGTTGCCGCTCCAAAACCACTGGCACAGTCCATGCGTTTGGGTCCCTCGGCTGACACTTTGCTTTCACACACACTGCCATCAGGCTGAGGGTATTTGAGCTGCTCGGTGGAATAGACGCAATCAATGCCAAACTTACGCCCCTGGGTTTTCGTGAAACCATGAAAACGACGAAGGTTGTTACGCAGCTTGGCCGCGAGCGGGTCTTGAATCGTTTTAGTCAAATCCGCCACTTGGATCTGGGTAGGGTCGATTTGACCGCCTGCCCCCCCAACGGTTAACACCTTAATTTTATGTCGTTTACAATAGGCAAGTAACGCCGTTTTCGGTTTAATACTGTCAATCGCATCCAACACATAATCAAACCCAGAATGGATATAGTCGGCGAGGTTATCTGGGCTGATAAAGTCATCGACGACGGTAACCTGACACTCTGGGTTAATCGCCGTTATACGCGCTGCCATCACCTCGCTTTTACTTTGTCCAATGGTCTCTTTCAGTGCATGAATTTGACGATTGGTGTTGGTGACACACACATCATCCATATCAATTAATGTAATCGCACCCACACCGGTTCGCGCTAACGATTCTGCTGCCCACGAGCCAACACCACCAATGCCAATCACACAGATGTGGCTTTGACTAAATACTTCGAGCGCACGCTGGCCGTAGAGCCTTGCGGTGCCTCCAAAACGCTGCCAATAGGCATCTGATAACTGGCGTGTCATACCCGTCTCTTTGTTCATCAAACCGAGGGGCGTTATACCGACTTGCTCGATAATTGTCTAGCGGGATCCCGCTCAAAGCGGTCACAAAGCCAATGCACCACTTGGCTAACGCCTGCAGCGCGCTGCTTGTAGCTTGCACTGTAGAGGTAATACCCATAACCGCTATCAATACCTAACCCCAAAGGATTCACCACTTTTCCTTGTCGTAGACTGGTTGTCGCCATAAAGGTAGGAATTAATGCCATCCCCATGCCTTGCTGCACCCCCTCCAATGCCATAAAAAAGTGCTCAAACCCCGCGCCATACTGGGGGTTGCTATCCGTTAAGCCAAATTGCTGCCAAAAATATTCCCACAGTGTCGGCCTGGTCAGGTGAGAAAGCACCGGCACCGTGGCAAGTAGCGCCGCACGTTCAATGGGCTGAGGGACAATAGCGGCAGCGGCTAATAAAGATAGGTGTTCATTAGCCAGACAGATTGACTGGGCGCCTGCTTGTTGATGTGGCTGGCAACGAATGAGGATATCGACCTCTTTTTCTTTCCCCTGAGGGATAGAGTCGCTGGCACTGACTGTCACCGATACCGAAGGATAACGAGCTTTAAAGTCTTGCAGTTGCGGAATTAACCACAGACTGGCAAAAGAGGGTGGCACCAGCAAGCTAACTGACTCTTGCTGTACACTCTGTTGACGTGCATACGCCGTGGCATTAGCAATTTCATGGATCCCTGAGGAGACTGATTGAAGATAAGTCTCTCCAATGGCATTGAGCACCACCCCATACGCGGTCCGCGCAAACAAGGGTTGTCCAATCCACTGCTCTAACTGTTGGATTTGTTTACTGATAGTACTTTGACTGACATGCAATGCCTTGGCCGCTTCCGAAAAACTGCCTTGCTGGGCGACCACGACAAACGCTTGCAAAGCTCGCATCGATGGCAAACGCGCTTCCATTCCCATTCCTTTTTTTCATACCTGGTGAAAATATATCCTTTGTCACACAAAATACAATCGGGCCATACTCACAGGCAAACGTCACTATGAGACAATCGTATGAGCCACGTATTCCATCGCCACTGTCATCAAGCTCTTCCGACTATCGCAAGTGGTAGCGGCATGTATCTGACTGACACGCAGGGAAAGCGCTACCTAGATGCATGTGGTGGTGCCGCAGTATCTTGCCTGGGTCACCACCATCCTGCGGTATTGGATGCGATTCGCGCCCAACTCGAGGCTATTCCCTATGCGCATACTGGCTTTTTTACCTCCAAGACCAGTGAAGCACTGGCCGACATGCTCGCTGACTTCGCACCGGAGACGATCAATCATGCCTACTTGGTCAGTGGCGGATCAGAGGCGATGGAAGCGGCCTTAAAAATGGCGCGCCAGTATTGGGTCGAAGTTGGCCAGCCGCAGCGCCAACACTTTATTGCCCGACGCCAGAGTTATCACGGCAACACACTTGGCGCGCTGTCCGTGGGTGGCAACGCATGGCGTCGCGCACCCTTTGCACCTTTGTTAATGGACACTAGCCTGATTGCGCCCTGTTACGCCTATCGTGATCAACGCGCAGATGAAACCGCATACGAGTATGGTCAACGTGTGGCTAACGAGCTTGAAGCCATGCTGTTAGAAAAAGGACCGGATACCGTGATTGGGTTTGTCGCCGAACCTGTGGTGGGCGCGACAGCCGGTGCATTGACCGCAGAAGCAGGCTACTTTACACGTATTCGTGAGATCTGCGACCAGTACAATATTTTGCTGATCCTTGATGAAGTGATGTGTGGCACAGGACGCACTGGGCGCTTTTTCGCCTTTGAGCATGAACATATCGTTCCAGATATTGTGGCTATCGCCAAAGGGCTTGCCGCCGGTTATCAACCTATTGGCGCGACGCTTGTGGCCGATCCTATCTACAACGCGATCGCTAACGGTTCAGGCTTTTTCCAACATGGCCATACCTTTATGGCGCATCCTACCGCCTGTGCGGCAGGACTCGCCACATTAAAAGCTATCCAGCAAGACAACCTAATAGACGCGGCCGAACAGCAGGGAGAGGCGTTAAAAGCCGCCCTGAGTCATCACTTCCATTCTCATCCTTTTGTCGGCGACATTCGTGGCCGAGGACTCTTTCTCGCGCTCGAGTTAGTGGCAGATAAAGCGTCGAAGCAGCCTTTTTCGTCCACATTACCGCTGGTGAAACAAATCAAACAAACCGCGCTGGAAAACGGCCTGATGTGCTACCCCATGGGCGGCACCATCGATGGCAAGCAAGGGCACCATATATTATTGGCGCCTCCCTACATCATTAAACAGCCGCATATTGATGAAATAGCCGAAAAACTAAGGATAACCCTAGACACCTGTCTGCCACACTAAGCAGTCAGTCTTGCTCTTAATTCAGGCTTAAGGAGAAAAGATGACCGACACACGCACCATCATGGTTGCTCCCAATGGCGCGCGGCTGCAGCCTTCACAGCACAGTGCCGTCCCCATTGATTCGCCATCACTGATTGACTGCCTGCAAGCTTGCGCCGACGCCGGTGCCGCCATGGCGCATATTCATGCACGAGATAAATCTGGCGCGCATAGTCTGGACCCCACGCTCAATCGTCGGCTTTACCAACAAGTCCAAAATGCGGTCGGAGATCGCATGGTCATCCAACTCACCACTGAAGCTGTCGGCCGATATACTCCTTCACAACAAATCGCATTAGTAAAAACGGTTGAACCTGAAGCTGTCTCTGTTGCGCTTCGCGAACTGGTTCCTGACCCACATGACACCCATGAGGCCAAAGCGTTTTTTTCTTGGTTACACCATTGCAAGATCTACACTCAGTTCATCCTCTACCACCGACACGATGTTGAGCGCTACACACAATTGCGTGAAGCTGGGATCATTCCGACTGGTGGGCATCATCTACTTTTCGTCGCTGGGCGCGATAAATCGCCACCGTTTGGCCACCCAGAAGACATCGTCGCCATGTGGCAAGCACTCCCCGACCATGACAACGTGCCCTGGTCAGCCTGTGCATTTGGCCACAATGAGATCCGCTGCCTGACGACTGCAGCGCTTCTGGGAGGAGACATACGAATCGGCTTTGAAAACAACACCCAACGCGTTGATCAACGCCAAGCCATAGATAACGCAGCTCAGATCACAGATTTACGCAACACACTGGAAAAGCTGGGATATTGTACTAAACCTGTACAAGCACTAAGGCAAATCATGACCCAATCGTTTTAACCCAATACAATTGCTTGCAAATATTGTTAAAAGATTGAAAAAATAGCGCGGTGACACTTTTTTGTCATATTGTCATTGAGTGTCATACCAACTTCGAGGGTGCGCCCGGATAGCAACCTCTAACTTAAAAAGGAATCTTAAGCATGAAAGCGATGAAACCTACCCTGATTGCGCTCGGCTTTTCAGCCGCACTAGGAACCGCGGCAAGCGCGCAAGCAAATCAGTTTGTGACTATTGGTACTGGCGGTGTGACCGGTGTTTATTACCCAACCGGTGGTGCGATTTGCCGTCTCGTCAATAAGAGCAAAGATGACCACGGTATTCGCTGCTCAGTAGAGAGTACAGGCGGTTCAATCTATAACATCAATACCATTCGTGCTGGCGAGTTAGATATGGGTATCGCCCAATCTGATTGGCAATACCATGCTTACAAAGGCACCAGCAAATTTGAAGACCAGGGCGAGTTTAAAGAGCTGCGCGCTGTTTTCTCCATCCACCCAGAACCGTTTACCGTGGTAGCACGTGCCGATGCGGGCGTAAAAACCTTTGATGATCTGGAAGGCAAGCGCGTTAACATTGGTAACCCAGGCTCAGGCCAACGTGGCACTATCGAAGTACTGATGGATCAAATGGGCTGGGACATGGACAAGTTCGGCCAAATCTCTGAGCTAAAGGCGGCGGAACAATCCAAAGCGCTGTGTGATAACAAAATCGATGCCATGGTGTACACCGTGGGTCACCCAAGTGGTGCTATCCAAGAAGCGACTACCGCATGTGACAGCGTATTGGTGGAAGTTGCCAACGACGCCGCGAAACAGCTAATTGAAGACCGTGACTATTACCGTCAAGCGACTATTCCTGGTGGTATGTACCGCGGTAACGATAATGACGTCACCACCTTTGGTGTTGGTGCGACGTTCGTTTCTTCCACACAAGTCCCAGAGGACGTTATCTACAACGTCGTGAAAGCGGTGTTTGAGAACTTTGACGATTTCCGCCGTCTGCACCCTGCATTCGCTAACCTGAAAAAAGAAGAGATGGTGAAAGACGGCCTGTCTGCACCACTCCACCCAGGTGCAGCGCGCTACTATCGTGAAGCAGGGTTAATTGAATAAATAACCTCCCGCTTACCAAAAAGCGAGCGTTAAACGCTCGCTTTTTTATTGCCTCTAGACTCTCAATTTATCTTGTCCGCGAGGGCTGACTTACTATTTGTGGCGCTAAGGCGTCCAGTTTCCAAACCCGACCAAAGTGCTTGTAGTGCCCGGCTTGCTCGCCTGCTTCACTCCCCATGCCATGATATAAATCCAAGTGATTTTCTTTCACCGCCCCACCGGTATCTAATGCCATTAACAGCTTGAGTACATGCTCGCCTGTCCAGTTGCCTTGCTCATCCAACTGAGGCACTTCAGCAAGTAGCACACTCCCCATCGGTAAATAACGTCTATCCGCCGCCACAGACGCGCCGGCTTTCAATGGAATACCTGCCGTGCCACTCACGGGATCTGCAGCCTTAGGGGTAAAGAAAACATAAGAGGGGTTTTGCTCGAGTAATTCACGCACTTCCTCTTTACTGTGGGCTGCCACCCACTCTTGGATCGCTTTTAGCGACATTTTTTCGCGCGGGACTTCACCTCTCTCGATCAGCACCTTTCCAATGCTGACATAAGGGTGACCATTCTTGCCACCGTAGGCAAAATACTCCAGTTGGTCGTTATCACCAAAATGCACAAAGCCGCTGCCTTGTACTTCCATAATAAAACTATCGATAAGAGAGGCACTGTAGCCCAGCTCTAAGCCCTGCCCATCCAAAGCTCCTGCATAGATAGCAGCACGGTCTGGACAATCATCACCACATGGGGGTTTGGCGTAGACAGGGTATCGGAACAAGGCATCCGGTTGGTGGCGCATCTCTATCACCGGAGAAAAATAACCGGTAAACATGACGTTACCAAAGTCATCCCCCCCGGCCATTTGGTTCACCCCTAAGCCATAATCCGCAAGCGCCTCAATCTCACCTCCCGCGTCCAACCAGGCTTGCAAACGCTGATAAACCGCTTGATGCTCCGCCACTAACGAGGGGGAGTTAGCGGTCACCTCCGCTAACTGCTCATTGAATAAACTAAAGTCTCGCGGACTTTCAGAGACCACTTGTGGTACTGGGGTGAGAATAGATTCAAATCGCCCATCAACATATTGTTGACCCCGGTCGGTAGGACGCATACACCCTGCCAACGACGCCACACACGCCATCACGACTAACGCTTTTTTCACACTATATTCCAATCAGTGAGTTAATAGCGCTAAGGCTCGCAAAAACCACCCAGCTTGGCAATCAGTTATCGAGGCTAAGTTTGTAACTGTCTGCAAACCAATACAGATTTATTGTGACCCTATTCAGCTTACTTCCTATACCCAGGCGACATTCATCAAAGTGTCATATATTTATTATGTACTATCCCTGCAACAAAACTGCATAGAAAGTGCAACATGGAGGAGTACAGCAGCGATGGATTTAAAAGTTGGGCGGTCAACACTACTTGATAGTGATGCAGTGGAGTACCAATGGATCCGCATGATGGCGAGCGAAGGCTGCACACGCCAGGTGATTAATACCAGTATTCAGCGTTGTCTGGGTGGTGACGCTGAAACCGCCGATCTCTTGCGGAAGGTAGCGACAAAACAGTGCTCGGTCAACGAGCTGCTCACCACATTGGAATCACAGCACTACTGATCTGGGTCGCGTAGCGGATAACGCTTCCCTCTTATGAGCGCTTATCTTTGGCAAAAAAGGAAGTGTAGTGCGCAGGCTCAACACGTTCGAGTGTTTTTTCATCTTCAACTCGGTATAGGTAGGTTTCAGTACCTATCGAGTATTTAAGCTTAGTGCCATCAAACTGGTACTCGGTGGTGGCTTTACTTCCATTGGTATAAACGCCATCAGGGCGTATTTCAAACCGATCGGCAGCGTAGGAGGCGACATCCTGCTCAACCCACTCACCATAAAGCTGTTTGTCTGTCATATGTGGCGCAAACAGCTCTGGCCGAGTGGCCACGGTAAAACTCACCCAGCCCAGTACGAGAACAATCACCAGCATGACAAATTGTTTGGTTAACCGCACGATACAACCCCACTTATTGGTTTTATTGCAATTTTAACGAACTAACTGACCTACATTGATAAATCACTTGCGAATCTTGAGAGATAGTTCCCAAACATTGCACGAATAATGATAAACGTAGTGCAAAAAACATCACGATGCAGAGCGCATCGTTACCTCTCCTCTGCAATTATCTGTTTGCTTGGGGGTTGACACGCACCAAACAAAAAGAATAAAAAGGCACTATTAGTGAATAATTAAACGGATGCGCGCGTGAAAATAAGAAGTACCGCACTGGTTAAAGGATTTCGCCAATCGGCGCCGTATGTCAACGCTCACCGAGATAAAACCGCGGTGATCATGCTGGGTGGCGAGGCCATGACGGATGAAAACTTTCAGAATATCGTCAATGATATCGCCCTACTCAATAGCCTAGGCATGAAGCTGGTATTGGTGTTTGGCGCCCGTCCACAGATCAATCGCGCTCTCAATCAGTACGGACTGGAAACGCCTTATCACAAAGGAATACGCATCACCGACAACCACGCACTTGAGGTGGTCAAACAAGCAGCCGGCCAAGTGCAGCTCGACATTACGGCGCGTTTATCTATGGGGCTCAACAACACCCCAATGGCGGGCGCCCAGATTAATGTGATCAGTGGTAATTTTGTTATCGCGCAGCCGTTGGGCGTCGATGATGGGATTGATTATTGCCATAGTGGCAAAATTCGCCGCATCGATATTGACGGCATTCAGCGCCAGCTCGATCAAAACGCGCTCGTACTGATGGGGCCGGTAGCCAGCTCAGTCACAGGCGAATGCTTTAATCTCACCTCCGAAGAGGTGGCGACTCAGGTCGCGATTCGGTTACGCGCAGACAAGTTGATTGGCTTTTGCTCCGAACAAGGGGTCTTAAACCAAGACAATGAGGTGATTTCTGAGTTACTGCCCACCCAAGCCCAGCCACTTCTAGAAGCGAGAGAAGCCGCTGGCGATACTGGCTCTGGCACCAGTCGTTTTTTACGAGGCGCAATTGCCGCGTGTCGCGCAGGCGTTACGCGTAGCCATTTGATCAGCTATAAAAAAGATGGGGCATTAATCCAAGAGCTGTTCTCGATTGAGGGGATCGGCACCCAGATCGTGATGGAGCGTGCCGAAAAAGTGCGCCAAGCCCAGATTGACGATATCGGTGGGATCTTGGATTTGATCAGGCCTTTGGAGCAACAAGGGATCCTAGTGCGCCGCTCGCGAGAACAATTGGAGCAAGAAATCCCACGTTTTACCATCATCGAACGGGATGGGTTAGTAATAGGCTGCGCCGCACTCTATCCGTTTAGTGACGCGCGCACCGGCGAGATGGCATGTGTTGCTATTCATCCAGACTACCGTGATGGCGACCGCGGCGTCATGCTCCTCAATCACCTCAAGCAACGTGCTAAAGCCAAAGGGCTCGAGACCATTTTTGTGCTCACCACCCACAGTTTACATTGGTTTTTGGAACAAGGCTTTTTGCTCTCTGATGTGTCAGCACTCCCCAACACTCGCCAAGAGCTGTACAACTATCAGCGCCGCTCTAAGGTGCTGACCTTAGCGCTTTAGCGGATATCGCTACACTCAAGGCGCTATCAAAGCATCCGGCAAACCACTATACCTTGCGGTGCGTGCGCCCACACCGTGGCGCAGCACCGGCCAAGACGCGTAAAGATCAAGCTGGCGCTTCGCCCGCGTGATGCCGGTGTAAATCAGCTCGCGGGTGATCACCGGTGAAATGGTGGGCGGACATACCAACACCGTATGCGCAAACTCCGAACCCTGTGATTTATGCACCGTCATCGCAAACGCAGTTTGATGGGCGGGCAGACGGCTGGCAAGCAAATAGCGCACCTCGCCATCGTGGGTTTCAAACGCTACTCGCGTAATCCCCCCTTGCTGCAACGCAATCCCAATGTCACCGTTATACAACCCCAGAGCATGATCGTTTTGCAAAATCATGATCGGTCGGCCGTGGTACCAAGTGTCACGCTCTTTGGCGATCAGCCCTGCCGACGCCAAGTGCTGCTCAATGGCTTGGTTGAGACCAGCAACGCCAAATGGACCTTCAGTCAATGCACACAACAAACGAAATTGGCTAAAGGCACTCAGCACGTCCGTCATCGATGACGGATTTTCGAGCGTTGCATTATCGAGTGTGGTTAAGTAATCGCGATATCCTGTCACCGCTTGTTGCATCAGGGCCTGATAGCTGTCATCACTCAACACATGGTGGGCAATATCGCTATAGCCGCGTTTTAACACCGCCCCCACCTCAGCCATTTCTCCTCGGTTCACCGCAAAGGCGAGCTGGCCAATGCCGGATTGGGCATCAAAGCGATAACTCTTGCGCAGCAGACACAGAGCACTGGCAATCGCTGGCGCGTGCGGGTTTTCGGGTACGTCAAAGCCTGTTAGCTGGCTTAAACGCGCTGCTTGCGCCGCTGGATAGCCCGCCTCGGCGTACTGACAAATATCGCCTAGCACCGCCCCCGCTTCCACAGAGGCAAGCTGATCTTTATCCCCCAGCAAAATAATACGTGTTGAGGGCGCCAAGGCATCGAACAGCTGTGCCATCAAAGGCAAGTCCACCATTGAGGCTTCATCGACAATCAACACATCCGCATGCACGGGATTATTTTTATGATGGCGAAACGCCACTCGCTGCGGAATCGCCCCTAATAATCGGTGAATGGTACTGGCTTGGGTCGGCAGCGCCGCTTTCACGTCATGATCAACAGGCAAGGCGGCAATCGCCCGCCCCAGTGATTCAGTCAATCGGTTAGCCGCTTTACCGGTCGGGGCCACCAGCTTTATCGTGAGCGCTGCAGACGTTGTACGCTCGGCGTGGTGCGACGCCACCAGCGCCGCCAACAAACGGGCGACGGTGGTGGTTTTACCCGTACCCGGCCCACCCGAAATCACCGCAAAAGGCTGGGTCAACGCGGTGGCTGCCGCCACTTTTTGCCAGTCTATCTCTGCCTGTGAGGCGGCAAATAAATTATCTAGGGTTTGTCTGGCCTCATCCGGTACTGGCAGCGCCGTCAGACGCTGGCGAATATGCCCTGCCACTTGCTGCTCGGCATGCCAGTAGCGATGCAAATACAGTCGGTGTCCGGCAAGCACCAAGGGCGTCGCCTGCGTCCCGTCAGACACCACCGACGCCTGTGCCAATTGCTCGCTTGGCACTTGGCTATCAATGTGCGCCAATAAAGGCTGCCAAGCGATGTCACTGGGTGGCTGCCACTGGTGCAAATCAAGGCAGACATGGCCTTTGCCCACTTCGCGGCTCAGCAGTGCCGCCCATACGGTGATAGCAGCCTTATCTAATTGGGTGTCTTCTTCGCCCATCAAACAAGCAAATTGCACATCAATCGCTCTTAATTCCCCGCGCTGGTAAAGTGCCATTAATGCTTGTTTCATATCGACTCTCCAGCAAAGAGGTTGTCCAAGGCGTCAATCAGCGCCTTGTCGGGACGGTGCGCGAACACACCGGTCTCGCCGCTATCACTGGCGCCTCGTAAAAAGAAATAAAACACGCCCCCCACATGGGTGTCGTAATCATAATCTGGGATCCGCTGGCGCAAAAAGCGGTGCAGCGCCAAGGTATAGATCTGGTACTGAAAGTCGTATCGGTGCGCGATCATCGCCTCTTTGAGCGCATCAGGATGATAATCGGCCACGCTGTCCCCTAAATGGTTCGATTTCCAATCCAGTACGTAATACTTGCCATCGGCGCGGAAGGTCAGATCGATAAAGCCTTTTAACATCCCGCGCGCCGTGTCAAAGGTTAGCTGGCCAGCACGCGCTGATAACGCATCATATCGCGCGGCGAGTCGGTTCAGTCGCTGGCAGTCCAGTGCGGCCAAAGGCATCACGAACTCCATCTCCGTTAACCGACTGGCGTTGTCAATTTGGTTCAGCCTCAGCCCTTGCTCATTAAGCGGGTGCTTCAATACCTGAGTCATCCACTGCTGCAATATCGGGCACCACTGCGGGTCATAGTTTTCCAAGCTAAGGTGATGGGTGATGAGTTCAGCGACCTCTTCACCCATCAAATCAGCGGTAAAGTCCACCTCTTCAAATAAGGTGTGTAAAAAGGTACCGGCTCGCGCGCCTTTGGGAAACGCAAAAACTGACCAAGGATCCACCGCCACATCCGCTGTCTCCTCGTCAGCGAGATCGTCGTCCGCGTCCAAGTCGTAACTGGCTAATGTTGGCAAAGCACTGATGTGATGGCTTTGTTTTAACAGCCCTGAGTAACTGGTTAAGCGCCACTGACGGTCAATCTTGCCGTCAAACTGACGGGCGGTTAGCGCCTCGTGCGCCCCCGTTTGAGGGGTATAACGGCTCTCATCCGGTTCAGGCGGCGCGACCACCGCCACCGCATCGCTTGCGCTCGCCAATCCAGCCAAACTCTCGGCCAGCAAGCTAGCATCACCGGCTTCTCCATGCTGGAGCAAATAACCGAGGGCCGTTAAGTGCAAAGCCGAGTCTTTTTGCCGACTGTTACCTTGTTTAAGAGGCGCACAGCCGATAAAACACCCATACACAGCACGGGTCACCGCCACATACAGCAAGCGGATATCTTCAGCCAGCCGCTCTTTTTCAGCGCGCTCTTTGCCTTCATCGACATTATCCAGCGCCAGCACCGGCTGATACTGTTCATCATGATAAAACGGTTGGCTACTTTCGCGATATTGACAAGCGAACGGCAAGTAAACCAGATCGTATTCCAAGCCTTTCGATTTATGGATGGTGACGATTTGCACCAAATCACGCTCCGACTCCAACCGCACCTGCTGCTCTTCCGATTGTTGAGCCGGCTCGGCCATTCGCTCTTGTAGCCAACGGATCAGCGCGTGTGGGTTGTCCAATTGCTGGCTGGCACTTTGCAGCAACTCCGCGATATGCAAAAAATCGGTCACACAGCGCTCGCCTTGCGGCATCGCCAACCAGTTTTCTGCCACTTGGCGGGCACTGGCGACTTGGCGAAGCATCGGCATCACCCCACGGCGCTGCCAGGTATCACGGTAATGGCTAAAGGCCACCACCTCTTGCTCCCATAAGGCTTCGTCTTGATTGAGTAACGCCAGCTGCTCAGCGGTCAGGCCAAATAAAGGGCTGGCTAGCGCTGCCCGCAACTTACGCTCGTTTTCAGGCTGCATCACCGCCACTAAAATGCGCTCAATATCGCTGGCGACGGGGCTGGCGAACACATTATCACGGTTAGAAAGATACACAGACGCCACGCCTTTTTCGGCCAGTGCTTGCTTGACCAGCTGTGCCTCGCGTCCGGTACGCACCAACACGGCGATATTGTGCGGCTGAATGTCGGCTCGGCCGGACGGAGTTTGTAGATAACTATTGCCCGCCACCGATTGGTTGAGTACCTGAGTAATATGCTGTGCGGTACTCACCGCCAAGGTCTGTTCAAAATCTTGCTTGGCACACAACTCATCCGGGCTGTGATGCCAAAAGGTGAGCGCGGGCTGCTCGTTTCCCTCCACCACCAGCGCTTTTTGTTTGGCGCTAGGCGAAGAGGCCACCTCTAAAAAGGGAATACTGTCTTGATAGACAAACGGTGCCTTGGCACGTGAGAACAAGGCATTGACTCCGCGTACCATGCCATCTGTCGAGCGCCAGTTGGTGGCGAGGTTATAGTGATCACTCACCTGTGCACGGGCATGAATATAGGTGAAGATATCGGCACCACGAAAGGCATAAATCGCCTGTTTAGGATCGCCAATCATCATTAAACCGGTGCGCTCATCCTCTTCCTCTGTGTCTGTGTCTGTCTCTGCGTCTGCGTCTGCGAATACAGGGGCATCGTCCGCCACTGGCGGCTGATAGACAGTACTAAAAATCTGATATTGCAGCGGGTCGGTGTCTTGGAACTCATCAATCATTGCCACTGGATATAAGCTGCGAATACGTGCAGCCAACTGGCCTTGGCTATCTTGGTCAAGTGCGCTGGCAAGTTGAGAAAGGAGATCGTCAAACGAGAGCCACCCTTGGCGACGTTTTTCTTGGCGGAGCAGCTGCCTCACTTCTTTAATCGCCAGCGCGGTTAAACCCGGTTTTAACGTCGGCGGCTGATCAACCAATGCCTGAATTTGATCAAATAGCGCTAGACTCGGTGGTTCTGCTTTACTCTTGGCCGCTAATGTCTGTTGAGCGAATTTTTCCAATTTGTCAGGCAATTGGTAATCAAGCGTCTCGGCATTGGCCCATTGTTCCACCGCATTCAGCCAGTTTGCCAGATGATCTTTGCGATAACTGCGGCCATCGAGTTTAGCGGCGCTGAGTTGTTCGGTGATCTGCTCCCCCGCCTCGCGCCATGCGCGCTTCACCCCGTCAATCTTGGCAATCGCCGCTTGGTGTGCCGCCATAAGATCTTCGCCGAGATCTGGCGCCTTGACCGTGACAGCCGGCCCGGATAAATAGGGCGCAATCTCTTTTAATAAGGCCTCTGGCGCGGGCCAGTAGCTGCTCACCACACCGGCTAACGATTTAGGCAGCGGATAAAAACGACGACGCCAAAAATCGGCCGCCGCGCGCGCTTTGATCTGTCGCTCGTCGGTGACAAATTCATGACTGAACAGGCTGCCCGACTCAAACGCATTTTGGGTCAGCATCCGCTGACAAAAACCGTGAATGGTATAGATGGCCGCCTCGTCCATCTGACGTTCGGCCTCTAACAGTCGCTGCGCCGCGGTTTTATGATCGCTAATCTCTGCCAGCAAAGGTTCAATGATAGGATCGTCACTCTTACCGCGCATAAAGGCAAAACGCGCCTCATGAATGCGACGCCGAATACGGTCTTTTAGCTCTTGGGTTGCCGCTTCGGTAAACGTCACCACCAGTATTTGCTCGACCCGACACGGCGCTGTGCGGCCATGCCCAAGCAACAATCGCAGGTACAAGCCAGCAATGGTAAACGTCTTTCCGGTGCCAGCGGAGGCTTCGATTAATCGGACGCCATCAAGTGGCAAGGTGAGCGGGTTGAGGATCTGCGGTTCCATATCATTATTTCATCGCCTAGTCTGCCCGCTATTGTAGCAACCCCTTGGGGTAAAACATATTCTAACTACGTTTACCCCGCTGAGCTCGCTAAGATTTTCCTGCCCAAATCATCGACTTTTATTTATACTCACACCACCCCAAATGATATTAATACTCATTATCAAGGGTTGATATTTATTTTTATTTCTATTAATAATGGTTCGCTTATAACTATCATTCATATACAACTCATACAGGGAGTACCACCATGCCGCTCATCCACCGACTTTCGGTGCGTAATAAGCTCTTACTTTTAGTTGGCTTAGCCGTATTGAGTCTCGTCAGTTTGGCCGCTTACCTTTCTTTTTCCCATTTTGAGGCCATCAAGCAAGAGCGCATCGCTCAAATGCACAAAAAAGTCGATATGGCCTGGCACTACCTAGACGCCATGCACCGGCAATACCCCAACCAAAACACGCCCCCCGAATCTGTTCTTCATGCTGTCAGCGCACTCAAATATGGCCAAACCGGCTACTTTTTTATCGTCGATCGCAATGATGTGATGATTGCCGGTGCCGAAAGTGCAGTAGGCAAAAACACGCGGCAAATTGTTGATGCCGACGGCCAATCGATTTTACCCGCTCTGACCCAGGCCGCTAATCAAGCTAATGGTGGGCTCGCTCGCTATACTTTCCAAAAGCCGGGCAGTCATCAAGCGGTTGAAAAGCTCAGTGTGGTAAAGCGTTTTGGTCCTTGGAATTTGATGGTAGGCTCAGGGTTTTACCTCGACGACCTGCGCGCACAAGCCTGGCAGCAAGCACTTAAAGCAGCAGGCGTTACCGCCTTGATTAGTGCGGTGATGATCGTGCTAGCCAGCGCTCTCACTCGTGCAATGCTGACACCATTGATGGCGCTACGCGGCGTCATATCCTCACTCGCAGGTGGCGACCTTACTCAACGCGCAACAGTGCATGGTAATGACGAAATTAGCGACATGACTCGGCATACCAACCAAGCTTTAGATGCACTGCAGCAGCTAATCTCGCAAGTAGATGCCAATGTGAGCGAACAACATCAAGGCAGTGAAGAGGTGGCAAGCCTTGCTGCCAGCACCGCCCGTGCGGTTGAAGAGCAAAACCGCACTCTCGACTCTGTGGCAAGCGCCGTTGAAGAGCTTTCTACCGCCGTGCGTGACGTGCAATACCTTACCGAGTCAAATGCTTCGCAAACCGATAGCGCCACACAGCTCATTAACGATGTCGATAGCAGTTTGCAACGCGCCACCAGCGCGATGGAAACCGTGCAGCAACGTGTTGATGATACGTCCGAGATCTTGCGTGAACTCGCCGATTCCACCCAACAAATCAGTGATGTCACGACTGTCATCAACACCATCTCTGAACAAACTAATCTACTCGCGCTCAATGCAGCGATTGAGGCAGCACGAGCGGGTGAAGCGGGACGTGGATTTGCAGTGGTTGCCGATGAGGTTCGCCAATTAGCGCAATCCACGCAAGAGTCGACCACGCGCATCAGTGATATTGTCGGCACGCTGCAAACTCGAGCTGAAAATGCGGTGAGTAGTATGGCGGATGGTCAACAACAAACACAGACCTGTGTCAGTGACGCGCAAGCGGCGCGCCGTGACATGGGTGCGTTGCAAACTCAGGTTCAAGAACTTGCCGCTTTGAATGGCCAAGTGGCCACCTCAACCACTCAACAAGCAGCGGCCGCTGAGGAAGTCGCCAAAAACCTGGCAGCTATCACCGAGGTGTCTCATCAAAATGCCCAAGCCAGCGATGACACCCGTGATCTGACTGACAAAGCACTGTCACTCAGCCACCGTGTCAAGCAAGGTCTCTCTCAGTTTTCGCACTGATAAAGCCTTAATAATGAGAGGATCACCAAGGCTACTTGGTAACTCCTTGGCGGTGAGCGATGATTCACTCAAAAGCGAACATAAAAAAGGCCAGCATGGCTGGCCTTGGTTCATTGATTGAGACTCGAGGTTTACGACTGAAGCCAAACTGGGTTGGTCCATGCCGTGCTGCCGTCTTTGTCTTCCACTTCTAAGTTGATCCAACCCTCTGCATCCGCAGGAATAGGCAGTGATAGCTCAAGACGCTGTGTGCTCTCTTCAGGGTTAATGGTAATGCTGTTTAGCACCTCACCACCTTGACCGATTAAGCGCACTTCTTTGAGGCCATCAGCGGCGACAACGTTAATATCCCATTTATCACCTGCCTTGGCGGTTTCACCAAACATGATGTTTTGTGGGTACAGGATTGGCCCCTGGGTGGCATAGCCGTGACCGGCTTTTAACGCTTTAGCAAAAGCGAGCGGTGTCAATTCACCATCAACGCTAGCCATCATACGAATACGACCGGTGAGCTGGTTCCACGCATCATGGGTATCGGTACCCGCAGTGAGGTACATGGCTTCGCCTTGATCCCAAAGCTTGTGCGCTTTTTCAAGCGTCGGCTCGTTATCGACACGTGCGTTAAGCTCCATCAGGTCGAAACGGTCGGTCTTACCACCCGGCACCGCATCCTTAGCGATATTGGTGAAGTAGCCATAATCGTTATATGGATGGTTCATCGGCACCACTTCTGCCCCCATATCATGTGCAGCATCAATCAAAGTATGCACGTCATCAGTACCCGGATCGACCGTCAGCGCGGCGCCATTGTCGATGGGGAATGGGTTCATGTGACCCCACGATGGTGAGATTTCAATCGATGGAATGAAAGGCACACCACGTTTTGCTGATAAGTCAGCAAACACTTTGTGATTAATGGTGGAGTCGTGATCACTGATAAAGGTCAGATCCAAGTCGGTTGCCAACTGAGCACGCACCACGATTTCTGGTGGGGTTACCCCTTCCAAAACATTGCCGTGGTGGTGCAAATCAGCACCATACCAATGGTTACGATTTGGGAAGGTAACCTGTGGCACTTTCACCACTTGTTGGTTGGTTTTGCCCGACTCGAGCGTCACGTCCAAGGTTTGTGATTCTGCGGTAAAGCCCGCACCGGCGTTAATGCCCAGCTTGTATTCACCCGGTGCCAGTTTTAGCTCAGCATGGCCTGCTGGCAGCAAGTCCGTGAAGAAGGTGCGTTTACCCAAAAATTCAACCGGTGGCGCTTGGCCTTCGATGATGGTCACACGCGCATCTTTGGCTACACCAGAGGCGGCTTCTTCTACGTTAAGCGCAAGCGTCGCTGGGCTTTTCAGAGACGTGAAGTCCAATGTTTGTTCACTGTCAGCACTCACGGTAATGGATTGCGGCTGGCTATTCGCATGCCCGGTTGCTGTGCCGTACACTTGGTACTTGCCTTCCGGCAATGCCATGTTGTACTGGCCATCTTTAGCGAGCGTCCACGCGTAAGGGTGACCGTCTTTCTCAATCATCACAATTGCATCGGCAGGCACGTTACCGTTGTCGGCGCGAAGTTGGCCGCTAATGGTGCCCGTCGCTTCGCCATGACGCTCAGCTTCGGCTTTAACAATTGGTGCCATATCACCGTTTGGAACAACCTGGAGCTTTGAGTCAAAGGTACGGGTTTCACCGGCTTTAAGCGTGTGGCCCAAATACATATCGCGGCCATTGTATTTGATGCGATCAAAGTAAGGCGCATGCAGTGCGAACGCCCAATCTCGGTCATACGCCACCATGCGATCGGCAAGGGCATTATCGGCCATCGCTTCTTCATTGCCTTCAAGCCCCGGCACTGCGAACTGATAACCCGTATCCGGCCAGATTGTGTGGCCTGATTCCAGCTCAAGATCGTCTTCGCCTTGGTTGCTCATCACGGTTTTCAGCCCAATCGAATCAGAGCCAGCTTCCAAGGTATACCAAGTGGTAATGTCGACCTTGTCGAAGTTACGGCTCACTTTGATCACCGCTTTTTCATCGCTGTCTTCAACAATATCAATCGACTTGCGATCGTTCGGCCAGGCCGACCAGCTATTAGGGATGAAATCTGCAAAAGCGACTCGGTCTAGATCAATTTTGCCATTTTTCACCGCCGCAAGATCCACCAAGGTGCCACGTGGCACACCCCATGGTGGCGCAGACTCGACCGCCAACGCGAACGCGACATGCTCGTTCTTCACAGTGATGTCTTGAGCGTGGGTTGCCTCGCCATCGGGGATCGCAGTCTTGCCTTGAGTAATACTGACGTCGGCGTGCGCTGAGGCACCCAGCAACAGGCCAGAGACTAAGGTTGCCACTGCGCTTTTTGAGAATTTATGCATGAAGGCACTTCCTTTTTTTCATGGTTTGTTATGTGAATTTTCGATGACATTGTGCGTTAAGTTAATTACACGTTCAAATAAAAAACATCACAAAAACGCCACAAAACCACACCTTTAATATGTCCACTAACAATTAAAAAATACACAACAATATGATTAAAAAGGAATTTAACTGAATAGCAACTATTCAAATGGTCGTTTAAAAAATATTTAGACCCCAAATAGATTGACCCCTAACGAGAGGCGGATCGCGCAATCTATAACCAACAAGTTGGTAACAATTGTCACTCTAAAAGCAGAAATATCGATGCACCTCACGCCTTACATATGATGATCGCCCGATCGCATCAATGACTAATCAATCAACATAAAAGAATAAATAATCAAAAAAATCAATAATCACGCGTTTAACGGCAATCTAAGTACAACATAGAGCCAAGCGTGAACTTGGCTAATAAGAGAGAAGCGGACAGCGGAGAGCGGAGAGTTAAGAGTGTGAGGTGGAGACAGAGGCCGTATCACTCCTACGAGGCGGGCCTCTCTGGGTGCTAGTGTTTTTGTCGCTGCGCTAGCATCGGCATTAAGTGGCGATCGCCTGTTGCTAACAGCGCTTGGCCGAGGCTCTCTCGCCATTGCGACCAAACACGGTAAACGTAAGGATCTTGCCCTTCGCCAGGATTAAAGCCCCCCACAAACCCCTCGCGTATCGCTTTCAGCGCTTTCTCTTGGCCGGTTTCACTGTTATCAAAGCCTTTTTTGCCATCTCGGGCTTTTATCCCCGCGCCGACTGAGCTTGGCAGATAGGTAAGCGGCTGGTTGAGGCCATGTTGATAGTCTTCAACCAAAGCTTGTAAGTGTGCAAGCGCGTCATCTTTGCTGAGTGGGGAAAACTCGATGGTTTCTTTCACCCCCACCAGCGTACTCGGCACGGCTTCGCCCATCGCGCATTGGCATAAATGATCGATCCATACCGCAAGCTGATGACGCACGGTCAGATCGCCGCAATGAAAGCGGACCAAGCTGTCTTGATAACGCCGGTTGAGCCAACCTTGCAGTTGTACCTCACCCGACGCAGTGGGAAGGGTCAGATTAAGCTCAATATCGGGGCGCGGCGCGGCGAGTAAAGGCGTTAAACGTTGGTACATATCACGGATCACCGTGACTTGCGTATCCAAGGTCAGTTCGCCAAAGTACGCCAAAGGCAACTTGCCCTGCCCACGCTGTCGAGCCATAAAATCCTGCACACTTTGGGGACTGTCATCGGTTTCAATAAAGTGCGCTAACAGCTGATCGCGTAGCTGAAAGCGGTGCAAGGTATCTAAGCTAAAAGGTTCAAATTCTTCTAACGGCGCTTCTAACTGCTCAAAGAAGACTTTCAAGCGGCGTTGGAAAAAATAACGCACGGGCAACCGCCAAAAGCGCTGCAATTCAGCCAACTCAATCACGGGATCCTTGTGGCTGTCCGGATCAGGGTTTAACGCATCGCCAATAAATGCCGGCAGTTGTGTCCCTTGTCCTTGAGCAGCCGGTAGCCACTCTTGTGCATAACTTCCAGCACCGGAAAAGGCATCAGGGCTAAAGGGCGTTAGCGGATGGAACTGGATAAGTTTTTCTTCCAACTGCTGACGTGACTGGACTTCGGGTAAGTCGCGGTCACCGGCCAAACAGTAGCCTTGAGTACAATATTCAAGCAACTCGGTGACCAGTACCGATGGGACTTTTAAGCTGTTGTCTTGCACTGAGCGACCGACATAACTGATATATAAACGCTGCTGTGCTGACTGCAGCGCTTCTAAAAACAGGTAACGATCATCGTCGCGGCGCGATCGATCCCCCGCCCGCGTGCGACCGACCATCAAATCAAAGCCGACACTGGGCACTGTGCGCGGGTACACGCCATCATTCATCCCAAGCAGACACACCACATCAAAGGGAATGGAGCGCATCGGCATCAAGGTACAAAAGTTGACCTGACCGGCCAAAAAGCGCTGGCTGACTCGCTCGTTATTGAGGCGATCATTAAAGTAATCGCGCACCACGGGCAAGGTTAGCGTGTGGGTAAAGGCGGCATCGCTAAGCTGTGTCAGCCAACTGTCTAACTGGGTACGGATCAATTTGACCGCTAACTCTTCATCGCCTTCAATGGCGAAGCAATCATCCAACATTTGAGTCAACCGCGCCACCCACGCCTTGCCATCGCATTCAATCGCCAATTGCTGCTGGTAGTGAATCAAGGTGTCGATAAACAATCCTAAACGCCCGGCCAGCTCCGCATTAAGTCCTTGGACTTCATCATAAGGGACAGTGTCTGCAAACAAGCCGGCCTCACTCGGCATCGCGTAGCCGAGTAACATACGTTTCAGGCCAAATAGCCACGTATTCTGATACTGCTCGGGCAAGGCAAATTGGCTCGCGGTATGGGTATCAAGCCCCCAGCGAATGCCGGTTTCTTCCACCCACTGCTTAATCTGATCAAACTGTTGGCTGTCGATGGCAAAACGGCGCGATACCGCCGGCACCTCAAGAATTTCCAATAGCTCTGCCGCACTGCATCGACTATCAGGCAGGGTGAGCAGACGCAAAAAGGCGGCTAACACCGGGCTTTCTTGATCGGCGCTGCGATCTGAGATGGAAAACGGAATAAAACGCTCACTCGGTGCATTACCAAACACCGCTTGAATGGCGGGGCTGTAGGCATTGATATCCGCCACCATCACAATCACATCGCGGGGGCTCAGTGATGGGTTGGCCTCAAACATCGCCAGTAGCTGATCGTGCAGCACTTCGACTTCGCGCATCGGGCTGTGACAGGCATGAATTGCGATCGAAGCATCATCTGGCTCGATTTCTGTTTTCGCCGCACTGGTTTCAGTCTGCTTGGGATCGCCCGGCTCATTCAAATCCAAAATATCGGCTTGGATGTGATGCAGAAGATTATCGCGAGTGACCTCAACAAAGCCGCTATCAATCTCATTACAGGCCATTTCCGAGAGCAGCAGTAAGTTATCGCGTCCCAGTTTTCCCATCGACGCCAGCAAGCTATTCCCTACTTCACCGTGCTCAGGCTCATCAAGCCCCAGTGCCAATTGGCTCTCGGCGGGGATGTCTTCAATTCGGCTGATCTTATCCCGCGCCAATGCGGCACGTTTAGCCAGATAGCGCTTGTCGCGAATATCGCCCCAATAATAACGGCATGGATTGGTGAACATAAAATGCACCTCCACATGCTCGCCCAGTGCTTGCAACGCATCCAGATAGCGTGGTGGGAGCGCGGAGATGCCAAACACGAAGACCCGCTCAATATCAGCCAGTCCCTCAGGTTTGTGCTGATGACTGGTTAAGGTATCGATAAACTCTTGATACAGGTTGGCGCGATGATAAGGCGATTGACCCAACGCCAAGGTGTGATCGTATAAGCGGCGCCACAGTTTTTGCTGCCAAGGCTGCACATCGTCAAGCTCAGGCACCGGTTGTTCTTGCTCCCATGCCAGCACCCACTCGGGGCGATAGACCAAATACTGGTCGAAAATATCGGCCACTTTTTCGGCCAGCTGGTAAGCACGCTGCTGATCCTGGCTGTCTTCCAAATACGCGGCTAAATCAGCGAACTCTGGCGCATCCAGACAGCTGGGTAAGATATCCATCAGCTTCCATGTCATCGCCTCTTTATTGAAATCACTGCGCTCAGGCACGCCATCCAACACCCGCACAAACAACTGCCAGATAAAGGTGGCGGGAAGTGGGAACTCGACGTTAGCGACAATTTGCTGCTCGTTGGCGAGTGCCATTTTTAACCACTGCGCCATGCCGGGGCTTTGCACCAGAATAAGTTCTTTTTGAAAGGGGTCAGACAGCGGACGCTGTTGGATCAGAGAGACCAACAGCGATTTCAACAGATCGAGCTGATTAGAGTGATAAACAGTAAACACAAGGCGCTCACATGGGAAAGATAACTGGCATCGATTGTGGCCGATTGCCGTACTAAGCGCAAACCGCTACCGACACGCCGCGACCTCGCACACGACTTGCTAACCGTGTGATAGCACAGCAAATCGCTGCGCGATTAAACCCGATTGTCACCCACACTGAATGCGATCAGCTGGCTGATATGGTTCAGTGAACGACCCGACTCTTGTTGCCACTCATTAAATGCCTGTTGCGCCGCTTGCATCGCCCGCTTGGTCTCTCGGCCGCTATCAACGATTTTAGTCGCGCGCAGGTAGTGCTCGATATCGCGGGTGAACAAGAAGGTGTCCTTGCCCATTCGGCGCAAGGTATAAGCCCCCGTATTACCGCCTAAACGCTTACCGTGCTTTTTTAAATACTGCCATAACCCGACAATATCTTCGCTGGGCCAATCGGCGACAAACTGACTAAAACTGCCGTGCGATTGCTGCACGCGGTGGATCATTTCCGCGTTGTGTGGAATGGTCATCACCTTGGTGAGGTGACGAATAATCGCTGGGTTGGTGGCTTTTTCTTCCCACATTTCCGGCGGCATCAGCAGCATTTTCTCAATATCAAAGCCCCAGAACACCTCTTCAAATCCGGGCCATTTTTTACGCACTACCTGCCAACTAATGCCCGATTGAAACACCTTCTGGCTAAACGCGGCTAACCAGCGATCATCCGGTATCTCACACAAGGCATGACGCGCAAGCGGCGCCACTAGCATGCGTTCTAACTCATGTTGGCCACCTTTACGCTCAGCGGCACGTTGATAAATGGTGCTAAATTTTTCTCTCATGTCACAATCATGGCAGGGTCGGTGGACAATGCCCCTTATCCTACTGTATAAAAAGACAGTGAATCAACGAAGAGAGGGTAATTATGGCCGTTATCGTCAAGTACGTGGTCGAACGCGAAGGAGAAGAAAAGATGACATTTACCTCCAAAGCCGAAGCCGACGCCTACGACAAAATGTTAGATATGGCGGATGCGATGTTCGATCTGATTGGAGAGAGCGAGCTGGTGGACGACGAAGAAAAGCGTGAAGCCTTGTCGCTATACCTTGCTCAACACAAAGACTCCGTGCTCGAAGCGCTGGGTGCCAAACGCAAGGCGGCAAAGAAAAAGCCGGCTAAAAGCGAGACCAAAGCGGACACAAATAGTGACGACAAAGACGCCGACGCGGCCTAATGTTGTGATTGCAGACCCTTTTAACATCCGCGAAAGAGCAAGCCTATTTGGCTTGCTTTTTTTATGCTTGTTTCCTGGTGCCTATGCATCAACATGAATCGGTGCGCTGACCTGTAACGGTTTTTGCTTTCACCAGCCGTTAAGCGCTTCCAACCACCGCCGCTTGTCTTTAAGATGAAGTGTTTGATGTTTTAAGCCCAACGACACAAGGAGATCTCCCCCAATGGCAAGCTTTGCTCTGGCACTCGGTACCGCCACTCAAAACCAGGACGGTAAAATCATTGAAGCCTATTTCCCGGCGCCCCTGCTTAACCCTAGTGATGATCTGGTGAGTGCCCTAAGCGCGCTAACCGATTATAGCGCCGGTAATCAGGTACTAGAGATTGCACCAGAAACCTGCGCTGCAATCAGTGAAGCCTTCGCTGCCGCTGGCGCTCAACAGGCAGCTAACTTTGCGAGCAAGGCTCAACAAACCACACAACCGCTGGTGCTGGTTATTCTAGAAAACGACAGCAAACCCGCATCGGTGGCGGAAGGCTTTTTAAAGCTTCAGCTGATCTCACACCGCTTGGTCAAACCTCACGGTGTGGTGCTTGACGGGCTCTTTGGCCTGCTGCACAACATTGCTTGGACCAACCAAGGCCCGATCGACTTGCCAGAGTTGCCTGAGCGTCAAATGGAAGCCCGCCTGAAAGGCGAAACGCTGACCGTTGAGTGCGTGGATAAATTCCCGAAAATGACCGATTACGTGGTGCCTGCCGGCGTGCGTATTGCCGATACCGCCCGAGTGCGTTTGGGTGCCCATGTGGGCGAAGGTACGACAGTGATGCACGAAGGCTTTATCAACTTTAATGCTGGCACCGAAGGCAAAAGCATGATTGAAGGCCGCATCTCTGCAGGTGTGATGGTCGGTCAAGGTAGCGATATCGGCGGCGGTGCATCGATTATGGGTACGTTAAGTGGCGGCGGCCAGATTGTGATCTCAATCGGTGAGAACTCACTCTTGGGTGCCAACGCTGGCCTTGGCTTCCCCTTGGGCGATCGTTGCACCATCGAGTCAGGGTTGTATGTTACCGCAGGCACCAAAGTCACCATGCTCGACGCCGACGGCAATGTGGTAGAGAGCATCAAAGCACGTGACTTAGCGGGTAAATCCGATCTCTTGCTACGCCGCAACTCCAAAACGGGAGCGGTTGAATGCCTCACCAACAAAACAGCGGTCGAGCTCAACCACGAGCTGCACGCCAATAACTAATTAAGCGCGCGTTTAGCGTTCTTCAAAGGCGGCCAACTTGGTCGCCTTTTTTATGCCCATTTTGCTTGAACCACTATTGCATCACCGCAATGCGCCAAAAAGCATCAGCAGGTTTGTGGCACATTGTTAACCACAAGTAAAAGGTAGGGAATACATAGGCGCGACGCGCCCCTGACTGGCGGGTGAATCAGCATTCGTGACCTCTCCCAACGTAGCATTTTTATCAGTGAGTTCAAGGCTTTTCCGGCCTTTTCGATGTCAGGATTCGTGAGTGCTCACAGATCCTCCTATCAACATCTCTCCCCCCTTTAAACATGAGCTAAGTCACGTTATCAATAATGGAAAGCGGTAATCTGAAGATGAACCTAATACAGGGGAACAAAGAGGAAAGAGTATGAGAGTGGAAATTGCAGGCAAAAACATCGAAATCACTCCCGCCATCCGTGAGCGCATCGAAAGCCGCTTTGAAAAGCTGGCCAAGTGGCAGGTGGCACTCATCAATCCTCATGCTGTGATCAGTAAGGAGCCAAACCACCAGTTCAAAGTAGAAGCCAAAGCTGGGCTACCAGGTTCAACATTGGTTGCCTCTGCCGAAAGCGACGACATGTACAAAGCGATTAACGAGGTGGGCCAAAAACTCGAGAAGCAACTGAATAAGGTCCAACACAAAGGCGAAGCGCGCCGTAATGATAAATCAGCCGCGACGGTTGCGATGGAAGAAAATCCAGCCGATGAGGAAATCTAACCCTCAGCGCAACACCTAAATCGCTAAACATGTTAGCCCCGCCTTTGCGGGGCTTTTTGATCCTTGACACGCCTGCCTGCGCCCCATATGGTTAATCCATACGCAAACATAACAACACAACGCCCAATGCTGATTCTCGCTCGTTTTTTTCGCTTCTTTTTTATCTCGCTAACGCGGGAGGAAGCGTGCTAAGCCCAATCAGCCTGGCGCACTAACCTCCCAACCGGGAGGTTTTTTTGTATTAGAACAAGGATAATGTATGCCAGACACACCACGCCCACTGGATGAGATACGCACACGGATAAGTCAGCTTGATCAAGAGCTGCTGACGCTATTGGCCGAGCGACGTCGCTTAAGCCTGGATGTCGCCAAAAACAAAGTCGCGGTGCAAAAACCGATTCGCGATCAAGCCCGCGAACAAGCCTTATTAGAAAAATTGGTGACCAAAGCGCAAGATCACCAGCTAGACGCTCACTATGTATTGAGCCTGTTTCACACCATTATCGAAGACTCGGTACTGATTCAGCAGCGCTACCTGCAAAACCTGGCCAACCCAGACAATCAGCGTCCAGTGGCACGGGTTTCTTTCTTGGGTAACCAAGGCTCTTACTCCTATCTCGCTGCGCGCCAATACTTTAGCCGCAAGCAAACCGAACTGGTGGAGATGGCCTGTGACAGCTTTAAAAAGGTAGTAGAAACGGTAGAAACCGGCCATGCCGACTACGGTATCTTACCCGTAGAAAACACCAGCTCTGGCTCAATCAACGAAGTGTACGATCAGCTGCAGCACACGCGTTTATCGATTGTCGGTGAGCTGACGCTGCCTATCGACCACTGCCTGCTGACTGTCGGCGACCAAGACCCAAGCCAAATTGATACCTTGTATGCCCACCCGCAGCCGCACCAGCAATGCAGCGAATACATTGACACCTTGGGTAACGTGAAGAAAATCTACTGCTCCAGCACCGCTGAGGCTATGCAACAAGTGGCGGATTTAAACCAGCCCAATGTGGCCGCGATTGGCCATGCTGCCAGTGGTGAGTTTTACGGTTTAACCGCAATTAAGGGCGAGATTGCCAACCAACAGCAGAATCATACCCGCTTTATTGTGGTGGCCCGCAAGCCGGTAAAAGTGTCGTCACTGACCCCTGCCAAAACCACGTTTATTATGTCGACCTCACAGCAAGCCGGTTCCTTGGTCGAATGCTTGATGGTATTGCGCGAGCGTGGCATCAATATGACCAAGCTCGAATCTCGCCCCGTGCTCGGTAACCCGTGGGAAGAGATGTTTTACGTCGATGTTGAGGCCAATATGGCTAGCAACCTGATGCAAAGTGCACTGGACGAGCTCACCACCCTGACCCGTTATCTAAAAGTGCTCGGCTGCTACCCGTCAGAAACCATTTCCCCCACCGAGGTATCGCTGCCGGACAGCCACGACTAACCGCGAGTGGCCATTAACGCCAAAAGCCCACGATGTGGGCTTTTACTAATTAATTACCATTGTATCGCCTAAACGACCGTGTGAAGTCCATGCTGAACGCCCCCAAAATAGTCAAATTTTCGCTCAATAAGGTCGAAAAACTGACCGTCCTTTTTTTCATAATAACGAAACAACGCGTAAGCAATCAGGTCCGCGAGTTGAATCAATCTTGTTGCTTCAGAATCGATAAAGGCAGGGACTTCTGCCATATTCCTCAGACGCCCCCAGTCATGACCATCGAGTTTAA
This sequence comes from Salinivibrio kushneri, assembly GCF_027286325.1. Classification (NCBI taxonomy): domain Bacteria; kingdom Pseudomonadati; phylum Pseudomonadota; class Gammaproteobacteria; order Vibrionales; family Vibrionaceae; genus Salinivibrio; species Salinivibrio kushneri. The sequence goes on along the minus strand of NZ_CP114588.1, from coordinate 581,927 downwards.
ACGCTTTAGCGAGTGCTTGAATCGGTGCTTCTTTGCTGCTTTTGTCAAAAAGAATCAGACCTCTTTGGGTATTATTGAAGTGAACATGTTGTCTGGCTAAGAAATGATCGAAGCGGGTTACAATTTGTTGAAAGGTATAATGAACCGGATCATTTGGAGAGATGGCACCTTTTCTTACAACTGAAGCAAATATTCTAAATTTACGCCCATCAATTAAGCTAAGAGCCTGTTTGATGGCTTCTAGGCGCAACTCTTTATCAAATTTCCGCCAAAAGCCTCGCCCCGCAAGCATTGGTGCGCCGTGGAGTTCAACAGCGTGGGGGTCTTGTGGATTGAAGATTGCCGCGATTTTATCTAACTCAAGAGAAAGCCAATGTGCAGAGCGCTCGAACACACTGAAGCCAGCGAGAACAAAATGCTCTTGGTCTGCGCCACCAGGAGTGCCTGATTCATCTGCGTACAACAAAAACATATACGAACCCCTAAGATAATAGAGAGTCGCTACGAAAGGAAATGGGGGGAAAGAAGGCGGCGGAAAGAGCTACGAGCTCAGCGCACTACAACAAGGCAGCACACCATAGATTGTTTCCAACCGCTCGGTAACTATATCCCTAAATCACAGACTCTGCAACGATAGTTCTAATACGCTTTCGACCGCTTGCTGTAGCCTCAAACACGCAATAACCGTACATCTCATAGCGACGAAATAATACATTCGAATCCGCTTAGCCTACTACAAAGACTCACTTTTCCACGTGCGAGCCTGATTATAAATACCCTATCACTTTATCCATGCGATCCAGTTCTTAGTCCGTCATATCGATATACAAGCTATCTCACTTTATCTGTGTGGCTCTCTACCCTCCTGCCCCTTGAAAAGGTAAGCCTTGACTAAGTCGCGGTGCGATGGGTGGCGTCGTTGGCTTGTCGCAACAGGCCTTGGCTTTCTTGTAAAAAACGTGGGGCATAGTCGCCAAACCAGTTTTCTACTTGCGCGAAGGCATCAACAAAGGTGGCTTTGTCGTGTTGTTCAAGCAAATCAATCGCTTCGCCAAAACGCTGGTAAAAGCGCTTGATCATCGCCAGGTTTTGCGGCGAGGACATAATAATATCCGCATACAGACCCGCATCTTGGGCGAACAAGCGCCCCACCATCGCAAGCTCTAAGCGATAAATCGGTGAACTTAGTGCGGTGAGCTGATCTAAATTGGGGTTTTCTTCTGCCAAATGGACCCCGTAAACAAACGACGTAAAGTGGCGCAGTGCTTGGATCAACGTCATACCTTCATCATGCTCAATGGCACTGATCCGATTTAACCCGGCGCCCCAGATACGAAATTGCTCAAGCAACCATTGGTACGCCTCAGGGTGGCGGCCGTCGCAATAAACAATCACCTGCTTGGCAAGGCTGGCCACATCTGGACCAAACATCGGGTGCAGCCCGACCACGGGCCCTGAATGCGCTGCTAACATCGCTTGTAGCGGACCTGATTTGACTGAGGTGAGATCCACTAATAAGCAATCGTCTGGCAGTTGGGTCAGTTTACTAATGACCGTTTCCGTGACGTCAATGGGTACCGACACTACCACCATTCCTGCATTGGCCAGCAGGGCGTCGGCATGCCCCCAATCATCTTTATCCAGCACAGTGACTTGGTAACCAGAAAGCGCAAACAAACGCGCAAACAAACCACCCAGCTGCCCTTTACCGCCAATGACGACGATCTGGCGTAAATCCGGGTTTAGACACTTAAAGCCAGAGTCGTTTTCACTGCTGTACGACTCGCGCATGGTACGACGCAGCACATCTTCAATTAAATCCGGTGGCACGCCTTGCGACTGTGCTTCTTGACGACGCGAAGCGAGCATCGCCGCTTCACGGTCCGGTGCATAAATGGGCAAGCCATGCTGGCTTTTTACCTCTCCCACTTCTGCTACCAGCTCTAAACGGCGCGCGAGCAGGCTCACCATCTGTTTATCGACATCGTCTATTTGATCGCGCAGTCGGCTTAGTTCCGCCACCATGATTTAGTCCTGTTGAATCCGTTGTTGAAGAGAGGTTGCCAGCTCTTGGTGAGCATGACGGAGCAATTGTTCGGTAGACGCCCAATCAATGCAAGCATCGGTGATCGACACCCCGTATGCCATCTCATCTTTCGGCAGATCCGCTGATTGGTTGCCAGCGTTGAGGTGACTTTCAATCATCAAGCCAATCACAGAGCGATTACCTTGTTTGATTTGATGGATCACATCTTCCGCCACCAGCGGTTGCCGACGATAATCCTTGCGAGAATTCGCGTGGCTACAATCCACCATCAGGGACGGGTTAAGCCCCGCGGCTTCCATTTGCTGCTCACATTCGGCAACGGAGACTGAGTCGTAGTTAGTTTGCTTGCCGCCGCGCAAGATCACATGGCCGTTCGGGTTACCTTGGGTATTCAGTAATGCCACTTGCCCAGCTTGGTTGATCCCCATAAACCGGTGCCCAGACGCAGCGGCTTTCATCGCATTGGTGGCGGTGGCCAGATTGCCATCCGTGCCATTTTTAAAGCCGATTGGCATCGACAGGCCACTGGCCATTTCACGATGGGTTTGCGACTCGGTGGTACGCGCACCAATCGCCGCCCAGCTAAACAGATCGCCAATGTATTGCGGGCTGATAGGATCCAGCGCTTCAGTGGCCAGCGGGATCCCCATTTGCGCTAAATCGGTAAGCAGGCCACGCGCTTGCTTTAAGCCTGATTCCACATCAAAGCTTCCATCCAGGTGGGGATCGTTGATCAAGCCTTTCCAGCCAGTAGTAGTGCGGGGTTTTTCAAAGTACACCCGCATCACGATAAACAATTGGTCGCTCAGCTCATCCGACAAGGCTTTCAGACGACGCGCATAATCTTTTGCTGCCTCCACATCATGAATCGAGCAAGGGCCACACACCACGAGTAAACGATGATCGCGTTTGTGAATAATATCCGCCACGGTTTGGCGCGCTTGGCTGATCGCCGCACGCGTGCTTTTTTCAATCGGAAATTGCGCGCGAAGTGCTTCTGGCGTGAGCAGAACTTGCTCATCGCGGATATGGACATTGGTCACCGAATCTTGCTGCATAGCCTTGCCTTTAATTGTTCATTAAGTTTTACACAAACAATACCAGGCTCCATTTTAAAAGCAACAGCTAGTGTACTATTTAATTTACTTAGTAAACTTAAGTTTACATTGGAATTTGAGATAGAGTCTTAAACCGTCAACCGTTACTATAACCTATCCGTGATTTTTGTGTGGGTGGTTATGGCCCTGGTTCTTTCCCTCTTGCAGCAAATGAGCGTTTATCTGGTGATCGCCTATTTGCTGAGTAAAACGCCGGCGTTTATGCCGCTGCTGAGCATCTCAGGACGGCTGTCGCATAAGGTCGTTTGTTATTTCCTCTTCTCTGGTTTTTGTATTCTCGGTACCTATTTTGGCCTAAGCATCCAAGACGCGATTGCCAACACCCGTGCTATCGGTGCAGTAATGGGCGGCTTACTGGGCGGACCGGTCGTGGGCTTTTTGGTTGGGCTAACCGGTGGCTTACATCGATATAGCTTAGGCGGTTTTACCGATCTCGCTTGCGCTATATCGACGACCGCCGAAGGCTTGATTGGTGGCTTTATGCACCGCTACTTAGTGTCCCGCAACCAAACCAGCCGTTTGTTTTCCCCTACCGTGGTGTTAGGGGTGACCTTTGTCGCCGAGCTGGTGCAAATGGCGATTATCCTCGCGGTGGCTGAGCCCTTTAGTCGTGCATATGAGCTCGTCAGTGCGATTGCTGCGCCCATGGTGATTGCTAACTCGGTCGGTGCCGCGATGTTTATGAGCATTATTGTCGACCGAAAAACCCTGTTCGAGCGCTATTCAGCGGCGTTTTCCAGTAAGGCGCTAAAAATTGCTGAACGATCGGTCGGTATTTTAAGTAGCGGCTTTAATCAGCAAAGCAGTGAACAAGTGGCTGCCATTATTCAGCAAGAGACAGGGGTCGGGGCCGTCGCAATTACCGATCGCGAAAAGATCCTCGCCTTTACCGGTATTGGCGATGATCACCACCTGCCAGGAACACCTATTGCCTCAGATTACACCCGTCGCGCGATTGCCGATGATCAATTAATTTATATCGATGGCGCCGATACGCCCTACTGCTGTTCGCTGTCACCTTACTGCAAACTCGGTTCAGTGCTGGTGATCCCATTGCGCGGCGGTGACGGTTATGTGCTAGGCACGGTGAAGCTTTATGAGCCTAAACGGAAACTCTTCTCGGCGATCAATGTCACCATGGGTGAGGGGATCGCGCGACTCCTCTCCAACCAGATTTTGACGGGGCGTTATCAGCGCCAACAAAGCTTGCTCACCCAAGCCGAGTTAAACTTATTGCGCGCCCAAGTGAACCCACACTTTTTGTTCAATGCCTTAAATACTATTAGTGCAGTGGTCAAACGTGAGCCGGAACGTGCTCGCCAGTTAATCCAGCACTTATCCACCTTCTTTCGCAGTAATCTCAAGCAAAATCGCGAGACGGTGTCGCTTGAGCAAGAGCTGAATCACCTTGATGCGTATTTAGAACTCGAACATGCCCGCTTTGCCGATCGTATGAGCGTTGAGAAGCAGATTGATCCGGCTATCTTGCACGCGGTGATCCCAAGTTTTACCTTACAACCTTTGGTTGAAAACGCGGTGAAACATGGGATCAGTCAATTAATGGCAAACGGTAAAATTGTGATCCGTGGCTGGCAAGAAGGCGAATGCCTGTATTTACAAGTGGAAGACAATGCTGGGCTTTATCAACCCACGGTGCAGCACACAGGACTTGGGATGCGGATTGTCGACAAACGCGTGCGCGGTCTATTTGGTGGCCAATATGCACTAAAAATGACCTGTCAGCCCGATGTGTGGACACGGGCAACCGTTACCCTCCCCTTAACGTATCAAGCGCCCAACAAGGAGAGTCAGGCATGATAAAAGCACTGATTGTTGATGATGAGCTACACGCCCGTGAAGCCTTGGAAGACGAGCTACTCGCGCTTGGCGGCGTTGAGGTGGTTGGACAGTGCAACAATGCCATCGACGCACTAAAAACCATCAACCAAATCCGCCCCGATGTGGTGTTTTTAGATATTCAGATGCCGCGCGTGACCGGCTTAGAACTTCTCGCGATGCTCGACCCCGACACCATGCCTAAAGTGGTCTTTGTCACTGCCTATGATGAATATGCGGTGCAAGCGTTCGAGGAGAATGCGTTCGACTATTTGCTCAAGCCCGTCGAGACCATACGATTGAAAAAATCACTGGAAAAGCTCACGCGCGAACTGAGCCAGAAGCAAGACTACCAAGTGATCACGCCCGCGTTGGATTTACTCCCTTGTGCCGGACATAACCGGATTACTCTGATCCCTCACCAAGAGGTGGAGGTCGCACGTACCGCACTAAGTGGGGTCGCGCTACTCACGGCAAAAGGCGAGTCTATCACGCACCTTTCACTCAAAGTTCTGGAAGACAAAACACCACTGATACGCTGTCATCGCCAATACTTAGTGCATCCGGCTGCTATCCGCGAAATCCAGTTGCTCGACAATGGCCTTGCCGAAGTGATCACTCAATCTGCGTATGTGGTGCCTGTCAGCCGACGCTATCTCAAGTCATTAAAAGATAAGCTCGGGCTGTGTCAGTAAGCCGTGTTCACCGTGCGCTAGTAGAAAAGCCCATTGGTTTGGTTTTGAAAATCATTATAGCCGCGCTGCCATTCCATCCTAAAGCGCTGGGAGCCAGGACGACTTTCACACACGCCCATATAGGGGTTGCCATCTAATCCCAATTGGTAGGCATGGGTAGGATCGCAGTAAGCATCAATACCCTGAATATAGCCTTGCTCGTAATCGAGATAGTTGGCATTGATGGTTTCGCCGGCGTCGGTGGCTAACGTCCGCAAATCGCTCAACGAGCGCTGTGGCAATCCGCGCTGTCCATCTTGCTCGCCAAGTCCATACCAGTTCTGCTCATCGACCAAGCCTTGGGTGGTCGACGCGGCGCATCCGACCAAGAGTACAACAACCCATAGTGAAAAAATCGTTTTTATCATGCTTAACCCTTACCCTACATAAAAAGCCCCAGCAAAAGCTGAGGCTTAGATCTTAGCGTATTTGCGCAGATATTGCCGTAAGACCAATCATTTAGATAAAAATCAATCGACGCTAATCAAGGCTGCTCGCTCTGGTGACATGGCAATCACTTCTCATCCGCGATCAGTTGTGGATTAGGCTTATACCCCACAAAGAAAGCGATAGTGGCAGCAATTGTCGCCCCCACGCCGATGATGGTAGCGATATTCATCGGCAAGCCAAACCCGATTTCAGCATTGGCCAAGTAAGTGACGGTCACTGCGGTCATAAACATTGCTGGAATGGTGCATACCCAGTGCAATTTATCGCGTTTAATCAGATAAGCTGCCGCGGCCCATAGCATGATCATCGCGGTAGTTTGGTTCGCCCAGCCGAAGTAACGCCAAATCACGCCAAACTCCGCTTTGGTGATCAAAAAACCGACCACAAACATGGGGATCGCAATCATCAGGCGCTTCACCATCGGTTTTTGCTGAATTTTCAGAAAGTCGGCGATAATCAGACGCGCGGAGCGGAAAGCGGTATCACCCGAAGTAATCGGCAGCACTATCACGCCTAAGACCGCCATAATGCCTCCGACGGTGCCTAGGAGCGAGGTAGAAACCTCATGCACCACCGCAGCCGGGCCACCGTTAGCCAGCGTTTGATTAAGCGCCTCACTCGACTCATAGAAGCTCAAGCCCAGGCTACACCAAATAAGTGCAATCACACCTTCACCGATCATCGCGCCGTAGAAGATAAAACGCCCTGACTTTTCATTTTGCATGCAGCGCGCCATCAAGGGCGACTGGGTGGCGTGGAAGCCGGATACTGCTCCACAAGCGATAGTAATAAACAGCAATGGCCACAGTGGTAGATCGGTTGGGTGGAAGTTGGTCGCAAAGTCTAACCCTTGGCTGTAGAAGCTGTGATCGCTCACGGCCAAGCCGATGATCAAGCCGACCGACATAAAGACAAGCAAGGCACCAAACACGGGATAAAAACGGCCGATAATTTTATCAATGGGTACCACTGTCGCCAGCACATAATAGGCAAAGATAATACCGACCCACATCGCCACGCTCATCTCTGACAAGCTACCCAACAACTTGGCGGGACCGAGCACAAATACCACGCCGACCAACATCAACAGCAACACCGCAAAGAAGTTCATAAAATGTTTAGCGAAGTTGCCCAGATGTTCACCAACCACAGAAGGCACAGAAGCCCCATTTGCGCGGACGCTCAGCATGCCTGAGAAGTAGTCATGCACAGCCCCCGCAAAAATGCAGCCAAACACAATCCATAACATGGCGACAGGGCCGTACAAGGCACCGAGAATCGGGCCAAAGATTGGGCCTAATCCAGCAATATTCAAAAGCTGAATCAGGTAAACTTTTTTGTCCGACAGCGGCACATAATCCACGCCATCGTTCATGCTCATGGCCGGTGTCGCTTTTTGCGGCTTAGGCCCAAATATTTTGGTAATAAAGGTGCCGTAAGTGAAATAGCCCACAATCAAGGTCACCACGCATAATAAAAACCAGGACATCGCTGTTCTCCGTGTCGTTAGCAGCTAAGCTGCCAATCTTTTAGTAGGGTACAGGTGCCATTTTGCCTACCTAGCCGCCACATTCATCTGCTTTGTCGGTGAGTGGTCACATGGCCGAGTAAACGGTTGTAAGTGCGATTGAGCGGTTGAGCGGTTGAGGACAATAAAAAAGCCCGTCCATTTGGACGGGCTTTTTGAGCAATAAACGCCGAGGGCGATTACTTCTTGTTAAGACGCTCTTTGATTCGAGCTGACTTACCAGAACGCTCACGCAGGTAGTACAGTTTGGCACGACGTACTGCACCGCGACGTTTAACAGTAATGCTGTCGATAACTGGCGAATGGATTTGGAAAGTACGCTCTACACCTTCACCGCTTGATACTTTACGTACGGTGAATGCAGTGTGTAGACCACGGTTGCGCTTAGCGATAACCACACCTTCATATGGCTGCAGACGCTCACGGTTACCTTCTTTTACTTTAAGCTGTACCAGGACAGTGTCACCTGCTTGAAACTCAGGCAGGTCTTTTTTCATTTGCTCTTCTTCGAGCTGCTTGATGATGTTACTCATTGTTTATAACCCTAGAATAAACTGAAACTCAATTTGATTCGGCACTTGCACGGTGTTCTTTGATGAACGCGGCAAGTAGTGATTCCTGTTCGTCAGTCAGAGCTAGGTTTTCCAGGAGCTCTGGTCGTCGTAACCAAGTGCGACCTAGCGATTGCTTTAATCGCCAGCGACGAATGTCCTTGTGATTGCCGGATTTTAGCACCTCTGGTACCCCCAACCCGTCTAACACTTCTGGACGTGTGTAGTGTGGACAGTCTAACAACCCGTTAGCAAAGGAGTCTTCCTCTGCTGACGCCATGTCCCCGAGTACACCCGGTACAAACCGAGCAACCGCGTCCACCAGCGTCATTGCGGGCAGCTCGCCCCCACTGAGCACAAAATCTCCCACTGACCATTCTTCGTCTACATGGGTTTGAATAATGCGCTCATCTACCCCTTCATACCGGCCGCAAATCAAAATAAGTTTGTCATTGCTAGCCAGTGATTTGACCCCCGCTTGGTCGAGCTTGCGCCCTTGCGGAGAGAGGTAAACCACTTTCGCTTTATCGCCTGCGGCATGTTTGGCAGCGTGAATAGCATCGCGCAACGGCTCAACCATCATCAACATGCCGGGGCCACCGCCGTAAGGTCGGTCATCAACCGTACGGTGCTTGTCTTGAGTGAAATCACGCGGATTCCACGTTTCGACGTTTAACAGCCCTTTTTTTACCGCTTGGCCCGTGACTCCAAAATCAGTGACCGCTCGGAACATCTCAGGAAACAGGCTAATAATGCCAACCCACATATTTCCGCTCGCTTACTGTTGGAGTTTAAAAACCAGGATCCCAGTCAACTTCGATCCGTTGAGCAGTGCGATCAATTGACTTGATAACCTGCTCTTCAAGGAACGGAATTAAGCGTTCCTTTTTGCCAAAAGCATCTTTGAGGTTGGCTTTGACGACAAGTACGTCGTTAGAGCCGGTTTCGAGCATGTCAGTCACCGTACCGAGGTGATAGCCTTTTGCATTCACCACGTCCATGCCAAACAGCTCACGCCAATAAAACTCTTCATCTGACAAAGCAGGCAGCGACTCAGTCCCTACTGCAATCTCAGCATTGGTCAGCATCTGCGCGTCTTCGCGCTGATCCAGCCCTTTGAGCTTGGCAACATACCCCTTGTTGTGGCGTTTCCAGTCTTCTAACTCGAAACGTTGCCACTGCCCGCGCACCTGGATAAACCAAGGAGAGTAGGCAAAAATGCTCTCAGCTTCTTCAGTGTAAGAAAAAATCTTGAGCCAGCCACGAATACCGTATGACGCGCCTAGCTTGCCAACCACGATAGTATCTTGCTCACTCATTTCTTCTTTTAACCCTGACACTGGAGACTTACGCTGCTTTCGCGGCGTCTTTAACTAGCTTAGCCACACGGTCAGAAACCGTTGCGCCTTCGCTAACCCAGTGGTTTACGCGATCCAGGTCAAGGCGTAGTTTCTCTTCCTGGCCTTGAGCTACAGGGTTAAAGAAACCGATTTTCTCGATGAAGCGACCGTCGCGCGCCTGGCGGCTGTCAGCTACAACGATTTGATAAAATGGGCGTTTTTTCGCGCCATGACGTGCCAAACGAATGGTTACCATATCGTCCTCATTTGCATTACTTAATAAAATTGGCCCCGTTTCGCGTAAGCAATGCGGGGCCTCGTGCCAAAATAAAGCTCGGGAATTTTACTCTTTATTGCTGTGAATGCAACTGGTTTAGTCAAATTTCCACCAGTTGTCCCAAGCCTCACAGCGAGTTGATCTGCCTGCCAGCACTGGGCTGACAGGCAAGTCCGCTATCTGATTAGCCCATGAATCCGCCAGGCCCGCCTGGGCCACCACCCGGTGGCATCATGCCTTTCATTTGGCGCATCATGTTGCGCATGCCACCTTTTTGCATCTTCTTCATCATCTTCTGCATTTGAGTGAACTGCTTAAGAAGACGGTTCACATCCTGCACTTGGGTACCTGAACCTGCAGCAATCCGCTTTTTACGCGACCCTTTGATGATTTCTGGACGCTGGCGCTCACGTGGTGTCATCGAATTGATGATCGCTTCCATCTGCAAGAACATTTTGTCATCAACGTTATCTTTCACGTTGTCGGGCACATTCGACATCCCAGGCAACTTATCCATCATGCCCATCATGCCACCCATGCCCTTCATCTGCTCAAGCTGGTCGCGAAAATCAGCCAAGTCGAAGCCTTTTTTCTGCTTAAACTTCTTGGCCATTTTCTCGGCTTTGTCTTTATCGACATTACGCTCGAGATCTTCGATCAACGACAGGACATCGCCCATCCCCAAGATACGGGATGCCACCCGGTCAGGATGGAAAGGCTCCAGTGCGTCGGTTTTTTCACCTACACCCAGGAATTTGATCGGCTTGCCGGTGATATGGCGCACCGATAATGCCGCACCGCCACGGGCATCACCATCGACTTTGGTCAATACCACACCCGTTAACGCCAACGCATCATTAAAGGCTTTGGCGGTATTTGCCGCATCTTGACCTGTCATCGCGTCGACCACGAACAAGGTCTCTACTGGGTTGACCGCACTATGAACGTCTTTGATCTCGTCCATCATGGCATCATCAACGTGCAAGCGACCGGCGGTATCGACAATCACCACGTCGTAGAACTTCAGCTTGCCGTGGTCAACGGCCGATTTGGCAATATCGACGGGGTTTTGATCGGCGCTAGATGGGAAGAAATCTACCCCGACTTCACCCGCCAAGGTTTCCAGCTGTTTAATCGCCGCCGGGCGATAAACGTCTGCAGACACCACCAAGACTTTCTTTTTTTCCTGCTCGGTAAGCATCTTACCCAGCTTGCCCACACTGGTGGTTTTACCCGCCCCTTGCAAGCCTGCCATCAAAATCACTGCTGGCGGCTGGGCCGCAAGATCCAATTTTTCATTGGCATCGCCCATCACCGCTTCTAACTCGGCTTGGACAATTTTGATAAATTCCTGCCCAGGCGTCAGGCTTTTAGACACTTCAATGCCAACGGCACGCTCTTTGACGCGTTTGACAAAATCACGGACCACAGGGAGCGCGACATCGGCTTCCAGCAGCGCCATACGCACTTCGCGTAGGGTCTCTTTGATATTGTCTTCCGTTAACCGACCACGGCCGCTCACATTTTTGAGCGTCCGGGATAAACGTTCTGATAAGTTTTCAAACATGCGTTACTCGCCCACTCGTCCTATTGGCCCATGATTTTTCATCTGGGTGCAATCGCTGTCGCGAAATTACTGAGATTATACCGCAATCCCCCCATCGCTTGCATGTATCGATAGCGACGAAGATTGAGGCAAGGTATACTCACACCTTCATTCTTATTGATTAACTGACTGATCGGTGACGATGGAAATTCTGACAGCCTTATTGGCATCAATGCTTTATCTGGCCGCCATTTTGCAGATCATCCCCGGCTTGTCCAGCAACAATCAAATTAGTGCGAAGCCGGTCTTTTTCACCGCCTTGGCTGCGCTGGCGCTGCATGCCTACCTGTTAAAAGACCTGATTTTATCAGGCACGGGGCAGAACCTTAGCATGCTCAACGTCGCCTCCTTGGTGAGTTTTATCATTGCGATGATGACTACCGGACTAATTTTTAGGTTGCGGCTGTGGTTCTTGCTACCGGTGGTTTATGCCTTCGCAGGGCTAAACCTTGCGAGTGCGACACTGCTTCCTGGCGCCTTTATTACCCATCTCGAATCGCATCCAGAGGTGCTGTTGCATATTTCTCTGGCGCTGTTCGCTTATTCAACCTTGATGATAGCCACCTTATATGCGCTACAACTGGCATGGTTAGACTATCAGCTCAAACACAAAAAACGTCAGGTCATTAATCACAATGTCCCTCCTTTAATGATGGTGGAGCGGCAGCTTTTCAACATCATTTTGGTGGGTCAGGTGTTATTAACCTTCACTTTAATGACTGGATTGCTCTTTGTCGATGATATGTTCGCGCAAGGGAAAGCGCACAAAGCCTTCCTTTCTATGGCCGCTTGGGTCGTGTATGGCGTTCTCCTTTGGGGACATTATCAATCAGGCTGGCGTGGACGTCGGGTGGTCTGGTTTAGTATTGTGGGCGCCTTTCTACTCACTTTAGCCTATTTTGGCAGCCGTTTTGTCCGTGAGATCCTGATCGCGGGGTAAGACAGTGCGCGCATATGGCAAAGGGCAAACGGCCCCATAGGCGCGTGGCAGTAGTGTACACTCGAGCATAGGCTCTGATCTTCAAACAAACGTAAGGAACAGTTCGTTGGACGACATATCGACGGGAATTTTAATTTCCCTTTTGGTATTGCTTATCGTCATTTCCGGTTATTTTTCCGGGTCTGAGACAGGCATGATGGCCCTTAACCGCTACCGGTTACGCCACCTTTCTAAATCAGGCCATAGCGGCGCTAAGCGAGTCGAAAAACTGCTCACTCGGCCAGACCGGCTGATCGGGCTTATCCTGATTGGTAATAACCTGGTCAATATTCTTGCCTCGTCGATCGCGACCGTTTTAGGCTTGCGCCTTTACGGTGATGCCGGTATCGCGATCGCCACCGGCGCTCTGACCATGGTGATTTTGGTTTTCGCTGAGGTGACCCCAAAAACACTTGCCGCCCTCTACCCTGAGCGGGTTTCATTTATCAGCAGCTTTGTGCTGACCATCCTGATGAAAATTTTCTATCCGTTGGTCAGTTTGGTGAATTTTATTACCAATGGCTTTTTACGGATACTGGGGTTAGGCGCCAAGGCGGATGGCAAAGACAGCTTAAGCACCGAGGAACTGCGCACGATTGTTAATGAAGCAGGCAGTCTGATCCCTCGCCGCCACCAGCATATGCTGCTGTCGATTCTTGAGTTAGAAGAAGTGACCGTGGATGACATTATGGTACCCCGTAATGAAATCACCGGGATCAATATCAATGATGACTGGAAGTCAATCATGCGTCAGTTCACGCATGCTCCGCATGGACGGATGGTACTCTATCGCGACACCATCGACGAAGTCGTTGGCATGCTGCGGGTGCGCAAAGCGTACCGCTTAATGGTAGAGAAAAACGAATTTAACAAAGAAACGCTGCTTCGTGCCGCCGACGAAGTGTACTTTATTCCTGAAGGCACACCACTGAACGTGCAAATGCTGAAGTTCCAGCGCAACAAGCAACGTATTGGTTTGGTCGTTGACGAATATGGCGACATGATCGGCTTGGTGACTTTGGAAGATATTCTCGAAGAGATCGTGGGCGAATTTACAACATCATTGTCACCGAGCTTGGCAGAAGAAATTACACCATTGACCGACGGAGGGTATCTGATTGAGGGCAGCGCCAATATTCGCGACTTGAATAAGAGCCTTAATTGGGCCCTGCCGACCGATGGGCCGCGTACTCTCAATGGACTCATCCTCGAACACCTGGAAGATATTCCTAACAACCGCTTAAGTGTGGAAATTGATGGCCATCATATTGAAATTGTCGACGTCGCAGACAATATGATTAAGCAAGTCAAGGTGTTACCAGCCAAGCAACCACAAGCCAGTTTAGACAGTTAGTTTGACGCCATCGCATCAGCGATATCACAACAAGTAAGCTGAGCAAGTCATAACAACCGTGAAATAAACGGGAAAAGGTGGGGCATTCCCCACCTTTCTGTCTTACTCTTTTTCATTCGCCACATGATCGACCGGTGCATCAGCCATCATCAAGAGCTGTTTTCCGTACAGGTGTAATGCCGTAATGCTTCAATAAAGCTGGCCTCTTTGATCGGTTTAACAATCACATAGTCTGCGCCCGCTTGATAAAAGGCCTCATGCACATGGCCGTACGCATCTGCCGTGCAAGCATAGATAGGGACAGCGAGCCCCAAGGTTTTACGAATCGCTTTCGTCGCATCAATGCCGCCAAGCTTGGGCATATGATTATCCATTAATACCAAATCATAATCTGCCTGTTGGAGACGTTCGAGCGCCTGCTCCCCATCTTTCACCCAATCAACATCAATCTGGTATTTTTTGCAAAACGCTTGAGCCACCATGGCATTGATTTTGTTATCCTCGACCAGCAACAACCGCTCTATACCCAAAGACGCGGGATCAAAGGGGTCAACCTCTACGGCTTGTTCGGGTTTAGCGTGTGTCACGGTCACAGGCACAGTGACCATAAAGCGGCTACCTTTATCTGGCTCACTGGTCACATCAATGTCCCCCCCGAGCAAGTCGAGTAAGCTTTTCACGATAGATAATCCCAAGCCACTGCCTCCGTATGTCCGCGTGACGCTGGAGTCAGCTTGTACAAAAGGGTCAAACAAGGATGCTAGCGCTTGTTGATTCATCCCCACCCCCGTGTCAGTAACCTCTATATGTAAGCTTGTTTGCTCACCCGACTCGACCAATTTGATGTTCATCCCCACCTTGCCCACATGGGTGAATTTCACCGCATTGCTCATCAAGTTGAAAAGGATCTGAGTCAGGCGTGATTGATCAGAACAAACCATGGTGTCACCCGCAACGGGCGCATCAATCGTCAATCCAATCTGTTTACTCTCACAAATCGGGGTATAGATATTCTCAACCGTGCGAATCATGTCGTGCAGATAAAAGTCGCCGTGCTCGATGGTCATCTTTCCTTGTTCTATTTTGGAAAGATCCAGCACATCATTCAACACAGTGAGTAAGTGCTCACCACTTTGGTAGAGGCTCCCTAAAAGCTCTTTTTGCTCTTTCTCTTTCGCCTTATCACTCAATATCTGGGTGATGCCTAAGATACCATTGAGCGGTGTTCGAATTTCATGACTCATCTTAGCTAAGAACTCAGACTTGGCACGGGCAGAGGCTTCTGCCGCTTCTTTGGCGCGTTGGCTCTGTTGCTCCGCTTCAATCAATGAAGTGATTTCTTGCCCCTGTCCAATCACCGCTTTCACTTGGTTGTCGACCATTAAAGGCGCCAGGTTCCAACGATAAACCCGACGATCAATCTCGATATTGACCCCTTTTAAAATCGTACCGTTAACTGACCGTTTAAGATGCGGTGAAATGGCATACATGAATTGGTCATATAACCAACTGGACGCATGGATCTGCTCATCATAATTCAGCTTTAATTTGGCCGCGGGGTTAATACGTGTGATGGCAAAGTCGGTGTCCCAAACGATGATAGGTGACAAGGCATAATCAAACAGATCTTGCAGGGAGCGCTCTTTTTCATACAAGGCATCAAAGGTGGACTCCAAGGTCTTACCGATATGGTTAAACTCTTCAATATCCGAGCCCGCAAAAGGCAAGGTACGCTGTCGCGAACGCGCACCTTGGGTATAACGCATCAATTTTTCCAGTGAATCCGCGATGCGCGTTTGCACAAATCGGTTCACCCAAATCGCTGCCACGATAATCACCATCGTGGTCAACAGCAGGTTAATTCCCATTTGGCGTTGCAGTGCCACCACATTGTCATTTTGCTGTGCCGACAATAGCGCTATTTTTGAGGGCTCACCGGCGATGTGTAACTTGGCTTGGCTCACCAAATAGTGACGAAATGCCTGGCTCTCTCCTGGCGCAGGAAGCGTAAGATCGCGACCAATGTCATCGTTGCCGCTCAGTGTCGAGGCAAGCGTGACATTATCAGCAGACAGCCACACCGCTTGCGTACCGCTGGCGCGCTGCAAACTTTTGACAAACGAGAAGTTGCCATTAAGCATCACCACCACATATAAGTAACCACCCAGCTTGCCACTAGACTGAAACACGATTGGCGTTCGCCGCATCAACAAATAACTTTGCTCCACCTCTGTGGTTATGGTGGTTAACGTCCAGCGGTTAACGCCTCTGAGTTGCAGACGTAACTGTTCCAGCTCGTCACCATCAATCCCATGAAACAAGCTACTGCCATCATGCCAAAGCACCCGATCGTCTTTGGCGATAAAGCGGAAATCGGGGGTGTTGGCCACGTCTTGTTGCTCTTGTTCGATAAAATAGTCATCCAACGCCGCGCTGTTCTCATTCGCCACCATTGACTGCAGTGTCGCACTCGCGGCATTGGTATTTTGGTGGATTTGTAGTGATGTGAGACGACTGTCAAACACATTTTGCAACAGGCGAGAAGTCTGCGTCAGCGTGCGGGTGATTTCTTGATTAATCCCCGCCAAAGTAAGCTGATAACTCTGTATATACACCCCGGCCGTCACAAAGAGGAAAAAGACCACAATCAAACGGGTCAGTAATTGAGACAGTGACAGCTTCGGCGAACCCGATATGGCCATTTTTTAGTCCGAATACCTAAATGCTTTTTTCTTAAGTGCCTCTATTCGCTTGGGATCATCGTAGCGAGTGACCACTTCAAACCGCCCAGAATAGACCACAGGCACAGGTTGATGTTCAATGTCACGTTTGATCGCCTCGGCCATGGCAATCCCTGTATCATCATTCATTCTCATCACAGTCACATCAAGTTGACCGGCGGCAATCGCGTCAAGTTCTGCTGAGCCCCCGCCCCAGCCATTGAGTCCAACCGTGTCACGGCCTAGCTCATCGAGGGCCTGGACAGCGCCAAACGCGACGTCGGTTGCACACGCGTAAATAAAGTCGAGCTTTGGATTATTGTTTAGCATCGCTTTGGCCGCCTGGTAACCCGACTCTCGGTCACCCTTGGTGTAATAGGCAGACAGCAAGCTGCTATCAGCGTGCGAGCTCATGGCCTCAATAAAGGTATCTCCCCGTGCATCACTGACATAACCTTGCGAAAAATAAAGCACCGAATAATTCACGCCTTCAGGATATCGCTCCTGGTAATAGGTTGCCAATGCACGGCTACCACGTTGGTGATCAAACCCCACATACAAGAATGGCTGATTATCTTGCCACGCTTTTACGGGCGTGGTGATATTTTGCAAAATAAGCTTGGTTTTGTTCTGGGATAACACATGGTTAATAAACTTACGGTGGCGCACGCTATTCAAGGTAAAAATGAGGTAATCGGCCCCATCACGTAACGCTGCATACAACGAGGCACTTTGTTCACGAATATCGGTATTGGGGCGCGTCGTGACTTGTTGGAGCTGATAAGGGATATTGAGCGCAGTCAGCCGCCGCTCGAAGGCACGTACGTTACGCTGCCAGTAGTCGGATATTTGCTCGCCCGGCACCACCACAGCGATTTTTATTGGATCCATGGCACCGAAAAAAGGAACCGGCTCTGCTTGTACGAGAGCGTCCAATTCGGTGGTTAGACTTTTTTGCTCAGGGTGCAGCGCAAGGTACTCATCATAAGACCAAAAGCCATTGAGTGATCCGTGGGCATTCGACATCACCATCAGCAAGGTGATCCCGGTTAACCAACGGAAAAAACGGATCGCGTCATTTAGATGTCTGGTGCGTAAACTCACTTTTATCCCACAGCCTTTTTGTTTCCAAGTCAGTGTCAGCTTAGCGAAACCCGTGCACGGACGCAGCGAGAAAAGCGAGAAGCGTGCTTGATGAGGCAAAAAAGAAGCAACAAAGCCTACACTTCCCAGGCATTTATCTAGCAATCAAGACAAAAAAGGGAGAAAGCCATAAATACCAAGAAAAACGGCAGCCCAATATGGACTGCCGTTGACGTTCAAGGCTGAGGCGCGCTAGTCAACGCGCAACGTTTGTAGCATGGACTCAGGTAAGGAAAGATCATCGTTTTTATTCACGGTCACGCCTGCATCGATGATGGTACGAGCGATATCTTTCGCCTCGCTGAGTGAGTGCATCTCATATGTCCCGCATTGATACTCGTTGAGCTCAGGGATCTTGTCTTGCGACGGCACAACCAGCACATCTTCCATCGCCAGTTCCCATGCTTTCGCCACCTCAGGCTCTTGTGGTTCGCCAATCAGACTCATGTAGAAGCCAGTACGACACCCCATCGGCGAGATATCAATGATCTCAACCTTATCGCTGTTGAGATGCTTACGCATAAAGCCAGCAAACAGGTGCTCGAGCGTGTGGATCCCTTTTTCTGTCAAGTGCTCTTCGTTAGGGCGACAAAAACGAAGGTCAAACACAGTGATAGTATCACCGCTGGGCGTTTGCATCGTTTTGGCAACACGCACAGCCGGCGCATGCATGCGAGTATGGTCAACCGTAAAACTATCTAATAGTGGCATCTTACCTCCTTTATCCCTCGCGATGACCTTAGAATGGCCACCAGCTCAGATTATCCTCGAGTCGTTGTCGGCAACCTTTTAATTGCCAACCGTAGTCCTTTGCTTGTTGTTCGACTTTACGCGCCACGCGTTTTAACCCGGGTTTCCCCTCAAACGAGCCGCGCTGAAATCCACCTCTACCTTCATGGTAAGCCAAATACTGACGATACACATCCCACTTAGACACCCCGAGTTGGCGGTAGGTTGCATCGGTATACCAACCAATAAACTGTAACGCATCGGCAAAGTCAGTGCGGGAGCCGCCATTGTCTGTGGCTTTTTGATAATCAGACCACGCAGGATCTTGCGCTTGCGCATACCCATACGCACTGCTCACTCGCCCCCAAGGTAAAACCCCTAGTACATAATCACGAGGCGGTAAGGCATCATGAACAAACGCGCTTTCCTGCTTAACAAATGCCATCGCGACTTGGATGGGCGTCCCCCAATCTTCTTCCATTTCGACCGCCGCTTCAAACCAGTCGGGGTGCTGGTCGAAAATATCACAAAGATTGTTAGGGTTGTCCGGCGGCGGTGTGGCACATCCGGATACGCCCACAACAAGAAAGAGGGCAGCTAAACGACAGATCAAGCGCGCTCTGGTCATGGTGAGCCTAGTTACCAGCTTTCGGCCATGGGCACATCTTTAAAGTAAGCATTCAAAAAGGATTCAAAGGTTTGAGTATCACTCTCTTCTACCGCTTTTTGACGCGCGACGCTCTCTTTCGCTTCTTGTAAAAAGTCTGCATCACTGTGGATCTTGTAGGGCACATCCGCTAGCGCCGCTTTATGGTCACACGCAAGACCCAATCCCAAGCCGCCAATACCACCTTGCGCTATCACGTCCGCGAGCACCCTACCTGATAGGGTAAGCTCTGGGTTATCAAAGCAGGCGATCATCTTGTCACATACTGTTTCATAACGATGGTCCCCAACGGCTTGATCCATCACTTTCGCCAACTGCTTAAGCTCACCCATCACTTGTAACCCCCACGCTGCTTGCGTCAGGGTCTCGCCCTCACATCCTGTGGTCAGGGTTAAGCCTGGTTTGCGGCCTTCGAGTACAATTTTGTTCCAATTGTCACGCCAGCAATTGAGCTCAGGGTCGGTCATCGGCTCAGAAGGCGATAACGCACACCAGGAGACAAAGAGATCAAGAAAATGGATCTGATCCTCTTCAATCCCCACCGGGCTGTATGGATTGACGTCCAAAGAGCGCACCTCAATGTACTCGACACCGCCTCGCTCAAGCGCCTCGGTCGGCTTTTCACCGCTTTCGGCATTCCGTTTGGGGCGTATAGGCGCATAGAGCTCGTTTTCAATTTGCAGCACATTGGTGTTGAGCTGACGATACGTCTCGCCATCACGAATACCTAACTTGGCAAACGCCTGTGAGGGAGTACGAATCGCGCTTCTTAATCCTTCAAGGTATTGCTCTAGGGTGTTAAAACCAATTTTCAGATCCGCTTGCGCATTATTGGTATACCCTAAATCACTCAAGCGCAGCGACGTTGCATAAGGTAAGTAACACGTACCTGACGGCATATGTTCAAAGGGCAACTGGCTTTCCGCATGCTTGATAAACGAGCCACATAACGCAGGTGACGCACCAAATAGATAAGGGATCATCCAACCATGGCGGTAATAATTACGAATAAGATCAAAGTAACCTTGGGTGACTGACGCTTGGCTTACTGTGTCTGAGTGGTACAAATGCTGCCAAAATGTCTCAGGCAAAGAAATGTTAAAATGCACCCCTGAGATCACTTGCATCACACTGCCATAGCGATGCTTGAGCCCTTGGCGATACAAGGTCTTCATCCGCCCAATATTTGAGCTGCCGTATTGCGCTAAGGTGATATCGTCTTCCGATGCCACCACGCATGGCATTGACATGGGCCACAATTGTTCGTCGCCCATTTGCTGATAGGTAAAGCGATGGATGTCCTGTAACTCGTCCAGCATCCCTTTCACCGAGGTGTTAACAGGCGTAATAAACTCCAACAGCGATTCAGCAAAATCCGTCGTGATCCAACGGTGTGTCAGCGCGGATCCAAGCGTCTCTGGATGCGCCGTCTGCGCTAAATGCCCCGCTGGTGTAATGCGTAATGCCTCGCGCTCCAATCCGCGGCCAATCCCCTTTAAGGCATCTGGGTTTTGCGCTAAACGCGCTAACCGTTGGGTAAAGTCAGTCAAAATGTATCTCTTATTTTTTTAAGCTGCGTGGCGGTCAATATAAACAAGCTATTACTCAAAAGCCATCACGCAGCGGAGTAAGTTTATCCAAATAGGCTTATCGGTAATCAAGTGCTAACGTGCGCACTGGCAAGCCAAGTTGACGTAAGCTATCGCCAAGGCGAGACGCATCCCCGACCACAATGATTTGATAGTCGTTAGGATCAAACCAACGTGCCGCTTGGGCATTCAGCTGTTGCAATGTGATTGATTGCAATAACGCTTTTTGTGCCTCACGGTAGTTGTCGTCTAATTCAAAGGCCTCAATATGCGCGATCAAGCCTGCTTTTTCCCATGGCGTTTCATAACGCAGCGCATCACGCTGACCACTAGATTGACGCAAGTAAGCCAATTCTTGTGCGGAAAAGCCATTTTCTTGTGCATGCGCCATTTCTTGCCATAGCGCTTTGATCGCATCGTGTGTCGCATCTGCGCGCACATCGGTACTGACTTCTATAGTGCCTGTCTGCCGGCCGCCATAAACACCACTGTGCGCGCCATAGGTATAGCCTTTATCTTGACGCAAGCTTTGATTCAGGCGTGCATTAAAATTGCCCCCTAAATTAAAGTTGGCTAAGCGGGTTTTAAACATCGAGCCAGTGGCATCGTAGGGCATACCATGGCGCACCATACGAATACTGGTTTGTGGTGCTTGCGGCTTATCCACCAGCCAAATTTGTGCCTGGTCGTAGTCTTTCGGGACGGCACGCGCCACCTGAGCCGTAGGTTGCATTTGCGCTTGCCACGGCGTGATCCGGTTGGCTAAGTTGATCGCATGTTCACGAGAAAGATCCCCCACCACGATCAGTTGGCTGCCTTTCAATACGTAGTGCTGACGGTAGAAGTGTTTAACATCGTCAAGTGTCATCGCTGCAATATCTTCCGCGACGCCTCCCTCTGGGGCACGGAAGGTGGCATCTTGATATAACAGCTGGTTTGTCGCTTGGCTGGCTAACCAACCTGCATCATCAGCGCGAGATGCCATGCCCTCCAATAACTGAGCTTTAACACGGTCAAAATCTTTTTCTGCAAACGTCGGTGCACGCAAGGTTTTGTTTACCAGTTTAAGGGTCTCTCCCAGGTGCTTTTTCAGTGACGTTACTGTGATTTGTGTGTAGTAACTGTCTGCAGCGACATTGACTCGACTGCCCAGCTTGTCTAGCGCTCGCGTCAGCTCAGCGGCTGACATACCTGCCGCGCCCTCGGTAACCATCGTTGCCGTTAAGTTAGCGATGCCTCGCTGATCGTTAGGCTCCATCAAGGTGCCGGCGGGTAAACGAAGCTGCAAGGTGACCGTGGGTGTCTCGCGACTCACTGTGCCTGCCAGGTGAATACCATTGTCCAGGTCTGCCCGATAAATGCGTGGCACATTGACCGTGACACTCCCATTAGGAGCCGGGATCTGGGTGCGATCGAAACTTTCTGGGGTATCACGTCGTGCTAACGTGTCGTGCTGGTTTTGCGTCTGTGCTTGGTCATATTCTGGACGTTGATAGATAAAATTCGCTGGCGCAGCGACCAAGTCCGTCCGTCCAATAGGGACCACACTGGTATTTACTGCGGGCTGATCTTTTATCCACTGCCGATAGCTTTCCATCACCTTGTCAGGGGTCACCGCATTAAGGCGTGCAAGGCGCTGATTCATACGGTTTGCATCACCGTAGAGCGTATAGTCACTTGCTAGCTGTGATACCTTGCCGTCCACACTTTGCAGCGCAAAGATATTATCGGCTTCCACCATGGATTGAATTTGGTTGATATCCTCGTCACTCACCCCTTTTACCTCAAACTGCGCCATGGTTTGTGTTAACAAGGTACGGATTTCAGCCAGTGATTGGCCTTGGCGGCCGACACCGTAGATATCAAACGTACAGGCCAGCTCACCACACTGGTGCGATGCACCTGCACTTAACAACTGCCCAGTTTGTACAAGAGATTGATAAAGCACACTGTCACGCCCTTGTCCCAATACATTGGCCAGCACTCCCAGGCGCGTCGTGGTATCGGTCTCAGGCACACTGGTAGGAAAGGTCATCAGTAATACCGGTTGTGAGACCTTATCTTCCAATGTCACAAAGCGAGGGCCGTCCAACGTGACCGATTGAGGTTTCGCCTCTGGTATTGATGGGCCTCGAGGAATATCACCAAAGTATTTTTTCACCCAAGCAAGGGTTTGCTGAATATCGATGTCGCCACCAATGGTGAGGGTGGCGTTGTTAGGGCCATACCAGCGTAAGAAAAACTGCTTAAGATCCGTCACATCTACACGGTTAAGATCCTCGACGTAACCAATCACTGGCCATGAATACGGATGGCCCTCAGGATAGAGTGCTTGATTAATGGTCTCGTTAACGCGGCCATAAGGGACATTATCTATACGAAATGCCCGCTCGTTTTTCACCGTGTCACGTTGCACTTCAAATTTGCGCTGAGAGACAGCATCCAGCAAAAAGCCCATGCGATCAGATTCAAGCCAAAGGACACGCTCTAATTCGTTGGCTGGCACCGTTTGATAATACTGGGTGGTATCACGATTGGTTGAGCCATTGTTATAGCCTCCCACTTCTTTTATGCGCTTACCGTGATCATCCACATGCTCTGAGCCCTCGAACATCATATGCTCAAAAAAGTGTGCGAAGCCTGATTTTCCCGGCTCTTCTCGGGCAGAACCGACGTGATAGCGAACATCAACGTTAACAAGAGGGTCGGAGTGGTCCTCATGCAACAACACCGTCAGTCCATTATCTAATTTAAATTGCTGATAAGGGACTTGGGCGCTGCCCGCGGGGGGCGAAACGGTTTTGATCCACGTAATGCCCTCAGGCGTTTGAGTCGGCGAAGAGCCTGTAAGCTGACACCCTGACAAGACAGATAGTAAGAAAAATGTGGCGAGCAATAAACGTGGCATATAATAATTCCTAACCTGCTACCCAACGGAATGAAATCACAATCACTAGGTAGCGTGATGCTTTTGCAATAAAGATGACCACCCAACACCAAGACTGTCGAAGGCGCAGCCAACCAGCCACCACGCATAACGGATCACCAATCACCGGCACCCAGCTTAGCAGCAGCGCGGCATAGCCGTAGCGTTGCAGCCACGCGAGCGCTCGACGGTGCCATGATTGATGCGGCTGATAATCGGGCAGCCAGCGCCCGATAGCGTAATTGGTCATGCCACCGAGCGTGTTGCCTACCGTGGCAATCGCCACAACGATCCCATCCACGAATGCGTGCTGGGTTATTAAATATACCAGGTTGGCCTCAGAGCCACCTGGCAATAAGGTCGCACTTAAAAAGCTGGTGGCAAACAAGGTTGCCAACAGCATCCAATCGTCCATTCGACCCCATGCATTATCATTGGTTCAGCACCTGCCACCACGACAAAGCGCTCCCACGGGCTTGGTGGTTAACCCGAGGGCATTTCTAACACGCGCTTACCACGTGTATGCCCTGTTTCTAACGCTTTGTGCGCCTGTGCGCCCTGTTCAAGCGGATAGACGGCCGCGATATCTATCTTCAGATCGCCCTGATCAAGCATGTCGAGCAAGCGCTGAGTCTGCCAAGTATTTGGATCAACCAACATACCTGTCGCTTTCAGCCCTCGCTCGGCAGCAGCGGAGGTAATGGTATCGCGCGTATTAGTGGGGACGGTGACGATACGCCCACCTGTTTTCAGGCTTGCTAATGCATCAATGGCGGCGTCTCCCCCCACCAAATCAATCACCAGATCAAATTCACCATTAGCAGTGGCCCAATGCGCTTGATGGTAATCGATCGGTGTCGCATCCAGTTGACGTAAAAAGGCATGATTGTTTTCAGAGGCTGTGGCATAAACCTGCGCCCCAAGACGAACGGCTAACTGTACCGCAAGGTGCCCCACGCCCCCAGCGCCCGCTAAAATCAATACTTTTTCATCACGCACCAGTTTACCATGCTCAAGCGCTTGCCAAGCCGTCAACCCTGCCAACGGCACTGCAGCGGCATCCACCATAGGCACACTCGGCGGCACGGTTGATAACAACCCAGCATCGGCGACCACATATTGGCTGTATCCCCCGCCTTCCGTTGGGAAGCCAACCATCCCAGCGACACGATCCCCCACATCAAACTTGCTTTCATTGGTGCCATTCGCCACCACCACCCCGGCAACATCATAGCCCGGCACCCAAGGTAGCTTGTCTTGATTGTGCTCTGCAGCCCAACCAAGCCCGGCACGCGTTTTTGCATCAATGGGGTTAACCCCAGCAGCTTTTACTTGAATCAACACCTGCTCTTCAGAGGGAGATGGAATCGGACGATTGACCGGGGTAAGTACCTCGGGCGCACCAAATTCAGTGATTGCAAGTGAGAGATTATTCGACATATTGACTCCTTTCGCATGCCATTGTGCTTATGCTGGCGTACAACGTTATGGTATTTGCCTTAACGACGAGATTAAGCACAGAGCCATTGCAAAGCGTAAACCTCTAGTCTTAACAAAAAAAGCGGCAGACTCAATGCCTACCGCTATTTTCTTTTTATCTACTCGGTGTCAAATCACCCGGGCATTAGCCCACCAAGGCCAACAAGATACCAGCCGCGACCGCAGAGCCCAACACACCGGCCACGTTCGGCCCCATCGCATGCATTAACAAGAAGTTATGCGGGTTGGCATCGAGTCCTACTTTGTTAACCACTCGGGCCGCCATCGGTACGGCTGAAACGCCGGCTGCACCAATCAACGGGTTGATAGGGTCACGACTAAAGCGGTTAAGGAGTTTGGCCATTAAGACCCCAGTCCCGGTACCGATGCTAAACGCCACTGCGCCCAATACCAAGATGCCGAGGGTTTCAAACTGAAGAAACTTATCGGCTTCCAATTTGGAGCCTACCGCCAGACCAAGAAAAATGGTGACAATGTTGATCAGCTCATTCTGGGCAGTGCCCGATAAGCGATCCACCACGCCACACTCTCGCATCAAGTTACCGAGGCAGAACATACCAACCAGCGGTGTCGCCGAAGGCAAGAATAAGATGGTCATCATCAGTACCGCCAGCGGAAACAGCACTTTCTCGGTTTTCGACACATGACGAAGTTGCTTCATCTCAATCTTGCGTTCGCTGTCAGAGGTAAACAACTTCATGATTGGTGGCTGAATAATGGGCACCAGAGCCATATAGCTATAGGCTGCGACGGCAATGGCCCCGAGCAAGTCCGGTGATAAACGGCTCGCCAAGAAAATTGCCGTTGGCCCATCCGCGCCACCAATGATCGCAATGGAAGCGGCATCTTGGAGGCTAAACGCCATGCCTGGTACCAAGTTAAGCAATATGGCGCCAAACAAGGTGGCAAAAATACCAAATTGTGCCGCCGCGCCGAGCAACAAGGTGCGCGGGTTAGCGATCAGCGCACCAAAATCGGTCATTGCTCCCACCCCCATAAATATCAGGAGTGGGAACACGCCAGTATCAATCCCGACATGGTAGACGTAGTAGAGCAGACCGCCCGGTTCGTTAAAACCGGCATTGGGTATATTCGCCAATATAGCGCCAAAACCGATAGGTAACAAAAGCAAGGGCTCAAAGCCGCGTCGAATCGCCAAAAAGAGCAATAGACAGCCCACGGCAATCATTACAAGCTGTGGCCACTGAAAGTTTGCCAGTCCAGTTTCCGACCACAGGATCATTAATCCTTCCATGCTGCCCTCTTATCCTAGGTGCAATAGTGGCATACCGACGGTCACGGCATCGCCTTCTTTCACTTGTACGTCTTGGATGGTGCCCGCATGGGCGGCTCGTACTTCGGTTTCCATCTTCATCGCTTCCAGGATGATTAAGACATCACCTTCCTGTACATGCTCACCTGGCGTGACCATCACCTTAAAAATGTTACCTGCTAGAGGCGCCGTAACTGGCTCTAGGTTGCTTGGCGCAGCTTGAGGGGCTGGCGCACTCGCCGAAGTCGACGCCTGACTGACTGGCTGAACATCACCCAGCGCACCATCAGGCCCCACATCGACCTGATAAACCTGACCGTTAACACGCACACTATAGGTTTCCACGTCGTCACTGCCTGATGGCTGAGGAGCCGCGGGCGTAGGGGCTGGCTCCCCGGTAGGTGCCGGTTCAAACGCAGCCGGGTTGCCTCGGTTTTGTAAGAACTTCCATCCCACCTGAGGGAACAGGGCGTAGGTCAGCACATCATCAATGGTCTGCTCCGCCAAGGTGACATTCTCGGCCGCGGCTTTGTCGGTCAGTGTTTGGGTCAAAGCCTCCATTTCCGGTTCTAGCTTGTCAGCAGGACGACAGGTGATCGCCTCTTCGCCGTCTAACACGCGAGCTTGGAGGGTGGCATTAACCGGCGCGGGTGCTTTCCCGTATTCCCCTTTTAAAAGGGCTGCCGTTTCTTTGGTAATACTCTTGTAGCGCTCACCGGTTAGCACGTTAATCACCGACTGAGAGCCAACAATTTGCGAGGTCGGGGTGACTAAGGGGATATAGCCTAAATCTTCACGAACCCGTGGAATTTCCTCCAGCACCTCGTCCATTTTGTCGGCCGCACCCTGCTCTTTAAGCTGGCTTTCCATATTGGTCAGCATGCCGCCGGGCACTTGTGCAATCAAAATACGTGAGTCGACGCCTTTAAGCTGCCCTTCAAATTGCGCGTATTTTTTACGCACGGTGCGGAAATAAGCGGCAATAGACTCAAGCTTATTCAGGTCGAGGTTCGTTTCGCGCTCAGTGCCTTCAAGCATCGCCACCACGGTTTCCGTCGGCGTGTGCCCGTAGGTTTGGCTCATTGAAGAAATGGCGGTATCGAGTACATCCAAGCCCGCTTCGACCGCTTTGACGGCTGTGGCCGTCGATAACCCTGTGGTGGCGTGACAGTGCAAGGATAAGGGAATATCACAAGCCGCTTTGATACGGCTCACAAGCTCATGTGCTTCATAAGGTTTTAACAAACCTGACATGTCTTTAATGCACAACGAGTGACAGCCAAGATCTTCCAACTGTTTAGCCAAGTCGGTCCACGTGTCCATGGTGTGCACAGGACTGGTGGTGTAAGAGATCGTGCCTTGCGCATGCGCACCGACGTCCACCGCCGCACCAACCGCTGCTTGGAAGTTGCGCACATCGTTCATCGCATCAAAAATCCGGAACACATCCATGCCATTTGCATGTGCGCGCTCGACAAACTTGTGTACCACATCATCGGCATAGTGGCGATAACCTAACAGATTCTGACCACGTAGCAGCATCTGCATCGGGGTATTTGGCATCGCTTTTTTGAGCTCTCGCAAGCGCACCCAAGGATCTTCCCCCAGATAACGAATACAAGCATCAAAGGTCGCCCCACCCCAGGTTTCCAATGACCAAAAACCAATTTGATCCAGCTCGGCGGCAATCGGCAACATATCGTCCAAACGCAGACGTGTGGCAAACAACGACTGATGGGCATCACGCAATACCACATCGGTAATAGCTAACGGCGTAGACATAACAAACTCCTTTTTTATATGTGCCTGACCACTCAACGGTGACGTTGGCGGTACTGCTGAACAGCCACAGTGATTGCGGCAATCACATCCGATGAAGGTTGTGATGCGTCAGGTGCTGCTTGGGCTTTGGGCTGAGTGGCCGCTTTGGCCGCGGCAGGTGGGATAGGATCGCCAAAACGTTCCAGTTGGCGGACCAAAAAAATTAATATCGAGAGAAATACGAACACGACAACCATGCCAGTTAACATCAGCATCATCGCCTGTTCTAAAAGCGGGCCTAAATCCATGATTTCTTCCTTGTCACACTCACTTTTGCTTACATCTAAGCAGTGATTGTCCCCGTTATTATCCATTTATCTTGGGGGCAAATTCATCATCGGCGTTCAAAATACTAACAATTCGCATAAATGACAATCTGACTATTGCGTTTTTGTTACCTCATAACGTCCGTTAATGGGTATTTTCACTCACTGATTAAAAAAGATGGATAAACTGGATGTTTATGCAAACTCACGGCCAGCAGGCAAGTAGCAATGGCGCCCGGCTAAGCGTCACCGTATAGAAAAGCGATTCCAGCTTCACGACTGTGGCATTTTTGGAAAAAGCGTTTTTCCGAAAGCGACCAAGATCGTTGAAAGCTCGGTACTGATAGGCATTCCGAGATGATAAGCAGTCAGCTGATAAGCGTGTTGCAATAAGACGACGGCACAGAGAAAAGGGTAAAGACGTGAAAACTGTCTGTTTTGCACGATTGGTGTAAAGTCATGTCACAAGGGGATATCGCGAAGAGAAGCAAAATGGCGCGTCCGGGAGGATTCGAACCTCCGACCGCCTGGTTCGTAGCCAGGTACTCTATCCAGCTGAGCTACGGACGCGCTGACGGATTTGCTTAGGATTGAAGATGGCGCGCTCGGGAGGATTCGAACCTCCGACCGCCTGGTTCGTAGCCAGGTACTCTATCCAGCTGAGCTACGAGCGCGTGTCGACAATCTTACGTTCATCATGAACAATCTTGCGGGTCTTCCGTGAAGAGATGGCGCGTCCGGGAGGATTCGAACCTCCGACCGCCTGGTTCGTAGCCAGGTACTCTATCCAGCTGAGCTACGGACGCACATCTTAACTACAAGGCAGGCTTGTAAATCATGGCGGTGAGGGAGGGATTCGAACCCTCGATACGGCTACAAACCGTATACTCCCTTAGCAGGGGAGCGCCTTCAGCCACTCGGCCACCTCACCGCAAGTAGTGGCGCGTCCGGGAGGATTCGAACCTCCGACCGCCTGGTTCGTAGCCAGGTACTCTATCCAGCTGAGCTACGGACGCGCATCTATCTTGCTTGCAACAACATGGCGGTGAGGGAGGGATTCGAACCCTCGATACGGCTACAAACCGTATACTCCCTTAGCAGGGGAGCGCCTTCAGCCACTCGGCCACCTCACCGTCGCTGCGGGTGCACATATTACTTTGAGCCACATATATGTCAAACACTTTTCTGGCAAAAATCGTCTTGCCACCAACAAATGGACAATTATCACCCACAGCCTGATTTTATTGTTGGATTTATCGCCGCTTCATTCTGATTTTATGGAAAAAGCAGCGATAAAAAAGGCCGACCTAGGTCGACCTTTTCTTGCCTTGTTAGTAGTCGTTTTGACCACTTGCAGGCGTGCCTTTCTCGGCCTGAATACGCATGTAGATCTCTTCGCGATGTACCGAAACATCTTTCGGTGCGTTCACACCAATACGGACTTGGTTACCTTTCACACCCAGTACGGTGACAGTCACTTCATCACCAATCATCAAGGTTTCGCCCACACGGCGAGTTAAAATCAGCATGCTTCTACTCCTTGAGTATCAATCTTTTACTTATTCAATTAGTGTCTGAGCCAGATAACCCGCCAGCGTATCGGCTCGTTACCTGTGATCGTTGGATTCTTTCCCTGCTAATGATGCCAATACGGGCGCCAAAACGTCCGTATTCACACTATGGCTGAATTATCAAACCATATCCAGAAAGGGGCAGAGAAATTTACTGTTTTATCATCATGCCGTTAGCCGAGAAGGCGATTGACCTGAGATAACAGTGTAAGAGAAATCTGTACTGCATTGGCTGGCGTGGCGATAAAATCTAACCAGTATCACGTCTTACGCCAGTGCGTCGCTTAAGGCGTTGCACTATACAGAATCAGAAAAAAAGTGCAATTATTAATCTAGATCACAAAAAAGGGTCGCATTACGCGACCCTCTTGACTTTTGTGGAAAAACAAAGGTGGCTTAAAGTTGCTCAGCGAGCCACGTCTCCGCAGAGGCTAACGCACTCGGCAGTGCACTCACATCACTACCACCGGCTTGCGCCATATCAGGGCGACCACCGCCTTTGCCACCTACTTGCTGCGCAACAAGGTTGACCAGTTCACCCGCTTTTACCGTGCCGGTAAGATCTTTGGTGACACCCGCAATCAGGCCGACTTTGTCGTTGGCCACATTGCCGAGCAGCACAATGCCACTGCCCATTTGGTTTTTCAGATCATCTACCATGCTACGTAGTGCTTTGTTATCCGCGCCATCAAGCTGGCTAATCAGCACTTTTACCCCGTTTAGCTCACGGACTTGATTAATCAGCCCAGCACTCTCTTGTGCGGCCAGTTTCTGCTTAAGCTGCTGAATTTGTTTCTCTAAGGCTTTCGCTTTGCTCTGGGCATCGTCAAGCTTGGCTTCATAGTCTGCCTGTTGCTGATAAACGCTATCAATGGCCGCTTGCCCGGTAATGGCTTCGATACGACGCACACCGGCCGCGATACCCGCTTCAGAGACGATTTTAAACATCCCAATGTCGCCCGTACGCGTCGCGTGTGTCCCGCCACACAGTTCGATAGAGAAGTCGCCCATGCTTAATACGCGCACCTGGTCATCGTATTTCTCACCAAACAGTGCCATCGCGCCTTTTTGCTTGGCCGCGTCAATATCCATCACCTCAGTGTGTACTGCATTGTTTCGACGAATTTGCTGGTTCACGATCCGCTCAACCGCTTTGAGTTCATCGGCGGTGACCGGCTCAAGGTGTGAGAAGTCAAAACGTAAGCCGTCAGGGCGAACCAAAGACCCCTTCTGAGCAATATGCTCACCCAGTACCTCACGTAGCGCAGCATGCAGCAAGTGAGTCGCAGAATGGTTCATCGCTACCGCGTGACGACGCGCAGCATCCACGCGAGCGGTTGCTTGTGTCCCGACACTCAGTTGCCCTTCCGACAAGCTGCCGTAGTGCGCAATGGCTTGCCCCGCTTTCTGGGTATCCGTCACGGTGAAGCGCCCTTGGTCTGTTTCAATCACCCCTGTATCACCACACTGGCCACCAGCTTCAGCATAGAAAGGGGTATGGTCAAGGATCACGACCGCTTTATCGCCAGAGACCAAGCTCTCAACGGAGTCTCCGTCGACAAAGATCTCAGTAATCTGACCGGAGCCTTCTGTCCCTGTGTAACCACAAAAATCAGAGCCATGCTCCACTTTTATTGCTTGGTTATAGTCAGTGCCAAACTGCCCCGCTTCCCGCGCGCGTTGACGCTGAGCTTCCATCGCCGCTTCAAAGCCAGCTTCATCAATCCGATAACCGCGTTCACGCGCAACATCATTGGTTAAGTCTGCCGGGAAGCCGTAAGTGTCATAGAGTTTGAAGACAGTTTCGCCATCCAACTCGTCACCCTTAACCTTGTCCAAGGCCTCTTCCAACATCAGCATCCCGCGCTCAAGCGTGCGGCCAAAGTTGTCTTCTTCAATCTTAAGCACTTTTTCCACCATGGTTTGTTGTGCACGCAGATCTTCTCCTGCTGTGCCCATGATGGTGGCGAGAGGGCCAACCAGCTTATAGAAAAACGCCTCTTTGCTGCCAAGCTTGTTACCATGACGAACCGCACGACGAATGATTCGGCGCAACACATAGCCTCGCCCTTCGTTAGAAGGCATCACGCCATCAACAATCAAATACGCACACGAGCGGATGTGGTCAGCTACCACACGCAAAGACTGATTAGTCAGATCTTCAACGCCGATGATGTCAGCGACTTGCTTAATCAATTGCTGGAAAACATCGATTTCATAGTTGGAATGGACGCCCTGCTTGATTGCCGCAATCCGCTCAATCCCCATGCCAGTATCCACTGACGGCTTAGGTAAGTTCTCCATGGTGCCGTCAGCTTGACGATTGAATTGCATAAAGACGATATTCCAGATCTCAATAAAGCGATCTCCGTCTTCTTCTGGCGTCCCTGGAGGACCGCCCCAGATATGCTCACCGTGATCATAGAAAATTTCGCTACATGGTCCGCATGGCCCAGTATCACCCATTTGCCAGAAGTTATCTGACTCGTAAGGCTTACCGCCTTCTTTATCACCGATACGCACAATGCGATCCGCTGGGACACCAATTTGCTGATGCCAAATATCAAATGCTTCGTCATCGGTTTCGTATACAGTTACCAACAGCTTTTCTTTTGGTAAGCCAATGGTTTCAGTGAGAAACTCCCAAGCAAACGCAATGGCTTCTTTTTTGAAATAATCACCAAAGCTGAAGTTACCCAGCATTTCAAAGAAAGTATGATGGCGCGCGGTAAAACCGACGTTTTCAAGGTCGTTGTGTTTACCACCCGCACGCACACAGCGCTGTGCTGACGTTGCGCGCGTGTAGTCACGCTTTTCAACCCCTAAAAAGGTGTCTTTAAACTGGTTCATTCCTGCGTTGGTGAACAAAAGCGTTGGGTCATCGGCTGGCACGAGCGACGAGCTAGGCACAATCTGGTGCCCTTTGCTTTCAAAGAACTTGAGAAACGCTGTACGGATCTCATCAGTGCTCATATACATTGGCTAATCCTGATAATCGAATATTGCGTTAGCAACCAGATATGGTCGTGACGCGATGGAAGCATGGTTTTATTTACGCCATTGTAAACAACCGATCGCGTGCGGAAAAGAGACAGAGTGGGATTGGTTTAGAAATGCGTGTCCGGATCGTAACTGAGTGCGTATTGGATTTGATCAAAGTTAAAGCCACGTGACTGTAAAAAGCGCATGCGCTTCGCTTTTTCTTTTTGGTCCGTTGGCGGAAGGCGACCATCTAGATCGGCATATTTGCGCTGTGCGGTTTCTCTGGCTAGCGCATACCAGTCAACCTCCTGCTCCTGTTCGGCGCGTGCTAACAACTCAGTGTCGATGCCTTTTCGCTTGGCGTCTTGGCAAATGCGTAACCAGCCATGGTGTTTACTCACACCTTGTCGCAACAAGCTGGCAGCAAAGCGTGAGTCGTCAAGCCAACCACGTGCGAGGCACTCATCAAGGGTCAGCGCAATCGCGTCTTGATCAAACCCGCGTTGAGTCAGTTTTTGCTGCAATTCGTGAACAGAATGATCACGGCGGGCCAACAAGCCCACCGCTACTTCTTGGCACGACGCGGCCATTACAGCTGGTCGTCCTCGGTTTCTGCCTCCGCGTTCGCGTCGACCGCTTCGTTATTTAGCGCGGTTTGCAATAGCATCTCACGCAAGGTGGTGTCGATTTCTTCAGCAACGTGCGGGTTTTCTTTTAGGTACTTGCAGGCGTTTGCTTTGCCCTGGCCAATTTTATCGCCTTTGTAGCTATACCAAGCACCGGCTTTTTCTACCAGCTTATGTTTCACGCCCAAATCCACTAATTCGCCTTGCAAGTTAATACCTTGGCCATAAAGGATTTGGAACTCAGCTTGTTTAAAGGGCGCAGCAACTTTGTTTTTTACCACTTTTACGCGGGTTTCGTTGCCCACCACTTCGTCACCTTCTTTAATTGCACCAATGCGGCGAATATCCAGGCGAACCGAGGCGTAGAATTTTAACGCGTTACCCCCAGTCGTGGTTTCTGGGTTACCAAACATCACACCAATTTTCATGCGAATTTGGTTGATGAATACCATCATGGTATTGCTGTTTTTGATGTTGGCTGTGAGCTTACGCATCGCTTGTGACAACATACGCGCTTGCAGACCCATGTGTGAGTCGCCCATCTCGCCTTCAATCTCAGCTTTAGGTGTCAAAGCCGCTACCGAGTCAATCACGATCATGTCGACAGCGCCCGAGCGTGTCAGTGCATCAGCGATTTCCAACGCTTGCTCACCGGTATCTGGCTGAGAAACCAAAAGGTTATCGATATCCACACCCAGCTTGCGCGCATAAATAGGGTCAAGGGCATGCTCAGCGTCGATAAAGGCACAGGTCTTACCCATTTTTTGTGCTTCGGCAATCGCTTCTAGCGTCAGCGTCGTTTTACCTGATGACTCTGGGCCATAGATTTCGATAATACGACCAAAAGGCAGGCCACCTGCACCTAGGGCGATATCGAGAGACAAAGAGCCGGTCGATACGGTTTCGATGTCCATCGTGCGGTCATCACCCAGACGCATGATTGAGCCTTTGCCAAATTGCTTTTCGATTTGTCCGAGTGCGGCTGCGAGCGCCTTTTCTTTGTTATCGTCCATTTCAGTCTCCAGGAAATAAAACGCTATCGCTATGCGATGAAAGCTATCAGTAATTGGGGCTAAGTATACTGTCCATTTATACAGTGTCTAGCCCTGTATAGAAAAAATCTTTGTGATGCGACACGCCTCCAGTTACGGAGACAAGCGCGTCAGAGCATGTGACAAGGCATGCACGACCGTTTGTTCACGGACCGCGCGCCTATCACCCTCAAAATGACACACTTCAGTGTCGGTTTCGCCGCCATGCCAAGCCCATGCGAACCACACGGTGCCAACAGGTTTATCCGCACTGCCACCACTCGGACCAGCGACACCGCTAACAGCAATCGCCAAGTCAGCGGCAGCTTCATTGAGTGCGCCCTCTGCCATGGCCGTTACCACAGGCTCACTGACCGCGCCGTATTGGGTCAATAAATCGTCTGGCACATGCACCTGTTGATGCTTAGCCTGGTTGCTGTAGGTGACCCAAGCTTGCTGAAACCACTGCGAGCTACCCGGCACGTCCGTCAAGCAGTAAGCAATACCGCCACCGGTGCAAGACTCTGCGGTGGTCACCGTTAAGCCCGCATCCAATAAGGCGTCGCCGAGTTGCTTTGCTAGCGAGAATAACTGTTCCACCATTCACTCCTTTTGTTTAGGGTGAAGAAACCAGTACCGCAACTTTACCCTTTGCCGTACGATCACGTATTCTACCTACCCTTTTCAACGTTCCATTTTGCAGGTCTAGTCGTGACAGTACAAGCGCTCGAAAAGCACACCCCGATGATGCAACAGTACCTCAAACTCAAAGCGCAGCACCCTGAAGAGCTGCTGTTCTACCGCATGGGGGATTTTTACGAACTCTTTTACGACGATGCCAAACGTGCCTCTCAGCTTTTGGATATATCGCTGACTAAGCGCGGCAGTTCAGGCGGAGAACCGATCCCCATGGCGGGTGTGCCCTTTCATGCCGTGGAAGGATATTTAGCTAAGTTAGTGCAATTGGGCGAGCCGGTGGCGATTTGTGAGCAAATTGGCGATCCGGCCACGAGTAAAGGGCCGGTTGAGCGCCAGGTAGTGCGCATCGTCACCCCCGGTACGGTATCGGATGAAGCGCTGCTTAGCGAGCGGGTTGATAACTTGGTCGCCGCACTGACCTGTCATAACGACCAATTTGGTTTTGCCACCCTAGATATTACATCAGGGCGCTTCGTTCTGACTGAACCTGCCACCTACGAGCAAATGCAAGCTGAGCTGCAACGCACGCAACCGGCAGAGCTGCTTTACCCAGAAGACTTTCCCTACCCTGATTTACTTGCGGT
Organism: Salinivibrio kushneri; assembly: GCF_027286325.1. Taxonomy (NCBI): domain Bacteria; kingdom Pseudomonadati; phylum Pseudomonadota; class Gammaproteobacteria; order Vibrionales; family Vibrionaceae; genus Salinivibrio; species Salinivibrio kushneri. The sequence goes on along the minus strand of NZ_CP114588.1, from coordinate 545,980 downwards.
GAGCCGCGGCGCAAGGCGCCGACCGATTTGGGAGTTCGATCTCGACACAGCTCGCAGTCAACTGACCGGTCAATTTGGCACGCGCGATTTAGTCGGCTTTGGCGTGGAAGACTGTGCGTTGGGGCTCTGTGCCGCCGGCTGTGTGTTGCAGTACGCCAAAGAAACACAGCGCACTGCGCTTCCCCATATCCGTGCCATCATCAAAGATCAGCAAGACACCTCTGTGGTGTTGGACGCTGCCACACGACGTAATTTAGAGATCACCCAAAACCTTGCTGGCGGCACCGACAATACGCTAGCTGACGTTTTGGATCGCACGACGACGCCGATGGGCAGTCGCTTACTGAAGCGTTGGCTGCATCAACCCCTGCGCGACCCTCAAGTGCTCAACCAGCGTTTGGATGCAATCGGTGCGCTACTTGATAGTGGTCTGTACATCGATTTAAGCGCCGCACTCAAACCGGTTGGCGACATTGAACGCGTACTGGCTCGCTTGGCAATGCGATCCGCTCGCCCGCGTGATATGGCAAGGTTGCGCACCGCGTTAGCACAGCTGCCTGAAATACAGGCACGGCTCACCGAGCTGGATCATAGTGCGTTTTCTGATTACCTCACCGCCACCACACCGATGCCAGAGCTGCAAGACTTACTCAACCGCGCAGTGGTCGAAAACCCGCCGGTAGTGATCCGTGATGGCGGCGTGATTGCGCCAGGTTACAACGCGGAACTGGATGAATGGCGTGATTTATCGGAAGGCGCATCACGCTACTTAGAAGAACTAGAAACCCGCGAGCGCGAACAATATGGCATCGATACCCTGAAGGTGGGTTATAACCAAGTTCATGGCTTTTACATTCAAATTAGCCGTGCGCAAAGTGACCGAGTGCCCGCGCACTATATCCGCCGGCAAACGCTTAAAAATGCTGAACGTTACATCATCCCCGAATTGAAAGAGCACGAAGATAAAGTCTTAAGCTCTCGTTCTAATGCATTAGCGTTAGAGAAACGGCTGTGGGAAGAGTTGTTTGATCTATTACTGCCACATTTGGCTCAACTGCAACATGCTTCTGAGGCATTGTCTGGCCTTGATGTTCTGTGCAACCTTGCTGAACGCGCTGAAACTCTCAATTATCATCGCCCAGTGCTCACCGATAAGCCGGGCATCGATATCGAAGCCGGCCGCCATCCAGTGGTAGAGCAAGTAATGAATGACCCCTTTATCCCTAACCCTATCGCCTTAAGCCCTGAGCGCCGAATGTTGATCATTACCGGACCGAATATGGGGGGTAAATCCACGTATATGCGCCAAACCGCGTTGATCACCTTGCTGAGTCATATTGGTGCTTATGTGCCCGCTGACCGTGCAACCATTGGGCCCGTCGATCGTATTTTCACTCGTATTGGCGCCTCTGATGATCTCGCTTCCGGCCGCTCAACCTTTATGGTGGAAATGACGGAAACCGCCAATATTCTCCACAATGCAACCGCTAACAGCTTGGTGTTGATGGACGAGATTGGCCGCGGTACCAGCACCTACGATGGCTTATCTTTGGCGTGGGCCAGCGCGGAATGGTTGGCAGAGAAAATCCAAGCGATGACCTTATTTGCCACCCACTACTTCGAGCTCACCGAACTGCCAGGGCAAATGGAAGGCTTGGTGAATGTGCATCTTGATGCCATGGAACATGGCGATGACATTGCGTTTATGCACGCTGTGCAGGAAGGGGCGGCCAGTAAATCATATGGCCTGGCGGTTGCAAGCCTCGCCGGCGTCCCCAAGCCGGTGATTCGTCGTGCCAAGCACAAACTGGCACAACTGGAGCAAAGCGGTCACCAAACGGTTCATGCTGAACAAACGGTCGGTGATCCAGCATCCGCTCAGCTCGCCTTGCTGCCTGAACCCAGCGAGCTGGATAACGCAGTCGATGCGTTAAACCCTGATGAGATGACGCCGCGTCAAGCCCTAGACGCCCTCTATGCGCTAAAGGCGTTACAGCAATCTCGCTAATCGACTACGCCGTCACTTTGTGAACGTTACGACTGCAAATAAAAAGGGACAGCCAATGCTGTCCCTTTTTGTTGTCTGTGAATACGTGTTGACTCCGCGCAACGGGTAACTCGATTATTGCTCAACATTAAAGAGCGATTCGATGCTCAGCCCTTGATGTGTCAACATGTCGCGCAAGCGGCGGAGCCCTTCCACCTGGATTTGACGTACACGCTCGCGAGTCAAACCAATCTCACGTCCCACATCTTCCAGCGTTGACGCTTCGTGACCCAAAAGCCCGAAACGACGTGATAACACTTCTCGCTGCTTAGGGTTAAGCTCTTGTAGCCACTGCACAATCGACTTTTTCATGTCATCGTCTTGTGTGGTGTACTCTGGACCGTCTTGCTTCTCATCCGGAATGATATCTAGCAAGGCTTTTTCTGAATCGCCACCAATGGGGTTATCCACAGAGCCAATACGCTCGTTAAGACGAAGCATCCGATTGACGTCTTCCACTGGCTTATCGAGCTGCGCCGCGATGTCCTCAGCGGTCGGTTCATGATCTAGCTTTTGTGCCAGTTCGCGCGCCGTACGTAGGTACACGTTAAGCTCTTTCACCACGTGAATAGGCAGGCGAATGGTGCGCGTTTGGTTCATGATGGCACGTTCAATGGTTTGACGAATCCACCAAGTTGCATAGGTTGAAAAGCGGAAGCCGCGTTCAGGGTCAAACTTCTCTACCGCGCGAATGAGGCCGAGGTTTCCTTCTTCGACCAAATCGAGCAGCGCCAACCCGCGGTTTGAATAACGACGTGAGATTTTCACCACCAAGCGAAGGTTACTCTCAATCATGCGTTTGCGAGCGACTTCGTCACCACGCAGGGCGCGACGTGCGTAGAGCACCTCTTCTTCAGCGGTAAGCAATGGCGAGAAGCCAATCTCGCTGAGGTAGAGTTGGGTGGCATCAGAGGCCTTTGAAGTGGCCGCTTGTTGCTGTACTGCCTCTTCGACTTCTTCGAGCACCTCGTCAGCTTGTGCCTCTACGGTGTCGAATTCAACGTCTTGGTTCAAGCCGTCCAGTTTCTTTGCGGTATTTGTTTGGCTCATAGCGCCTCCCTTATGACGTAGCAGCTAAGCAGAACTCATTTCTGCTTATACCGGCCCCGTCACATTGGTGGCTGCGGCGATATCACCTTGATTACTCTGTGCTACCGCTTTGGCAGATAATGTAACGGATTGACCGATTTTCCTTTGTAGCGAATTTCAAAATGCAACCGAACACTGTTTGCACCAGAACTGCCCATGGAAGCTATTTTCTGCCCCTTTTTGACAGCTTGGCCTTCTGAAACATAAAAACTATCGTTGTGCGCATAGGCGCTTAGATAATCATCATTGTGTTTCACTATTATTAACTTACCGTAACCCCGAAGTGCGCTTCCGGCGTACACGACTTTTCCATCTGCCGCTGCCTGAATGCCCTGTCCTCGTTGTCCAGCAATATCTATGCCCTTATTGCCTCGCTCTGTGCTAGAAAATCGGGACACCATCCGGCCTCTGGTTGGCCATTGCCAGCTTATTTTTTGTTGGTTTGATGGGCTGGCGGTCCGCTTGTTAACAGCTTGTTTACTTTTTTCTTTAGTTTGACTGTACCTCGACGATGACCCCGATTCAACGCCTTTTGTGCGTTCACTCGCGGTTTTAGACTTCTTTTTTTCCTCGAATTTGCTAGGGTTAGCGCTTTTTCTAGAAGATACTGCTGCCACGCTCGCACTTGCAGCTGACGTTGTGGCAGAGGCCACATTTGTGGCGCCTGATGTGGATTGGGCCACATCAGGACGTTGATAAGCGGGCTTCCACAACGCCAGTGTCTGCCCGGGGTAGATGGTATAGGGAGGCTGTAAATTATTGTGTTCGATGATGTCGTCAATATCACGATCCGTGATGTAAGCGATATAGTAGAGAGTATCGCCCTTCTTCACTTCGTAATAACTGCCGCGATAGCTGCCTCTATCGACGCTGGTATAGTCTGGTGTCACACTGGATACCGGTGCTGGCCCTCGCCAGGAGCAACCAGATATAACCACTAATAGTGACAGTAAAAGCGCGATTTTCATCTGTTTTTAAACACAGCTCCATCTCTGAGACAGTTTATGCCAGCTCACCTGCCACTAGGGGAACAAATTTAACCGATTCAACTGTCTCGGTGTGAAAAGTGGCGCCTTGCCGAGTAACTTTCATCAGTGTTTGCTCATCATCACCAATAGGGATCAACATTATGCCGCCATCATTGAGCTGATCGCATAACGCATCAGGCACGTGGGCAGCGGCCGCCGTTACCATGATCGCATCATAAGGGCCCTTCGCCGGCCACCCTTGCCAACCATCTCCATGTTTTGTTGAGACATTATAAATATCTAGCTGCTTTAAGCGCCGTTTGGCTAGCATTTGTAATGGCTTGATCCGCTCGACAGAATAAACATGATCGACCAAGTTAGCGAGAACTGCCGTTTGATAACCCGATCCGGTGCCAATTTCCAAAATGCGACTGTCGCGTCGCAAATTGAGCAATGATGTCATCTTAGCCACAATATAAGGTTGTGAAATAGTTTGTCCCCACCCAATAGGTAACGCATTGTTACCATAAGCTTGGTGGGTCATGGCTTCAGAGACAAATAAGTGCCGAGGCACCGCCTGCATGGCGTCTAGAACGTCGGTGTCGTTGACACCTTGTTGCTGCAAAAATTGAATAAGTGATTGCTCTTGACTCAACGTCTGCTTCCTTTATCACTGAGTATAAGTCTATTGAAACGGTCGCCGCCTCAATGCGGCTCACCAACGATGACGTGTTTGCCGTCTACTCACTTAACCATTGCGAAAACACGCCCAAAGTATCATGCGCAGTTAAGTCTACCTGCAGTGGCGTAATAGAAACGTATTGCGCCGCAATGGCGTGAAAATCGGTTCCCGGCCCTGCATCTTGGGTTTGACCTGGCGCACCGACCCAGTATATCGGTTTGCCCCGCGGATCGCTTTGTTTTATCACGTCTTCAGCGTGATGGCGGGCGCCAAGCCGCGTCACCTTCCACCCCTCTAGACTATCGATTGGTACATCGGGCACATTAATATTAATTAAGCGGTGGCTGGGGGCTGCATGCCGTTGGTTCTTGGCTAAGAATTGCTTCACGACGTGTGCGGCTGTCTCAAAGTGCTGGTGGCCACATAGCGAGACAGCAATAGCCGGCGCGCCCAGGAAAAAGCCCTCTGTCGCCGCGGCCACTGTCCCCGAGTAAAGCACATCATCCCCAAGGTTCGCGCCATGGTTAATCCCGGTAATCACAAAGTCCGGCTCCCAAGGGAGCAGCTGGCGTAATGCCAAATGGACTGAGTCAGTGGGAGTGCCTTGAACTGCATAGCGCTGGGGACCCAGCTCACGCACTCGCAACGGATTTTCTAGCGTCAGTGAGTTAGACGCACCTGAGCAATTGCGATCAGGCGCGGCCACCACCACATCCGCAATGGTCGATAAGGCCTTGGTCAAGGTTTGGATCCCTTGAGCGTGATAACCGTCGTCGTTACTAATCAATATTCGCATTCTGTTCTCCTTGTTGGCTTGCGACGACGAGCTCTCGCATCACCGCGGTGGCGAAGGCCCCTGCAGGTAAAAAGAAACTCACGGTTAAAGTGTCCGCATCGTGTGTCCAGGCCATCGCCTGCGGCACTAAACACAACAAACGGCGATCATGACGCATGCGATTATCGCGAATCACCGCGAGTAATTCAGGCTCTTTGTCTACCACCGCTTGCTCAAATTGCTGAGCTTGCGCCGCTGTCGGTAGCGCATTGTCACCAGTTAAGGGACCGGTAATGCCAGAATGATAACTGCCCTCTTGCTCAACCAGATGCGGTTGCTGTTGTTCATCAAAGCACAAGTCGCCAATCAGGGTAGAAGCAAAGACACCCGCTTCTATCCGTGCAGACACCACCTGATTAAACAGCAGCGATCGCGCCGCCGATAGGTAAAAGCTACGCTTGCTCTTGTCACGGACTTTTTTCTCGCCACGCCCCCAGGCACGCGCCATCTCAACATTGTTGCCATCACGCCCAAAGCGCTGTGCACCAAAATAATTAGGTACGCCCTGCTTTGCGATGGCCTCTAGCCGCGGCAGCAAACCCTGTGGTGAGTCAAGATCGCGAATACACAATGTAAATTGATTGCCGGTCAGATCGCCGGGACGCAACTTATGCTGATGGCGGGCTGTCCCTTCAATACTCACGACGCCTGGGTGATTTTGGACAAACGCGGTTAAATCCGGATCCGCTTTACCTGGCAGGTGAACACTGAACCATTGCTCAGTGACAGCGTGGCGGTCTTTTAGCCCAGCCCAGCTCACTTGTCGTGAGGTAACACCACAGGCTTTTGCCAACTCATTGGCCACGTACTTAGTGTTTTCTCCGCGCTTTTTTATCCGCACCAAAAAGTGCTCTCCTTGGCCTGAAGGGGTAAAGCCAAGTACCTCTGAGACAATAAAATCGTCCGGTGACGCTTTCAAGGTGCCAGACTGGGTCGGTTGACCATGTAAATATGCCAAGGGCGCGAGTAAGTCCGTCATACAGCCTCTTTGTTTAATAGCACCACAGCCTCACAAGCAATGCCCTCTTTTCGTCCGGTAAAACCGAGACGCTCTGAGGTGGTTGCTTTGACGTTGACTGCATCGATTGTCACGCACAAATCGCTGGCAATGGCTTCACGCATTGCGTCGATATGTGGACCCATTTTCGGCGCTTGGGCGATAATAGTAATGTCAGCATTACCAAGCCGGTAGCCTTTGCGCCGTACTTTGCTGTATACATCGCGAAGAAGCATGCGGCTGTCAGCCCCTTCCCATTCGTCACTGGTATCGGGAAAGTGCTGGCCGATATCGCCTGCTGCAATCGCGCCTAACAGGGCATCACACAAGGCATGAAGCGCGACGTCACCGTCTGAGTGCGCGACCAAACCTTGTTCATAAGGCACGCTAACCCCGCCGATGATAACAGGGCCGTCTCCGCCAAATTTGTGTACATCAAACCCATGTCCAATTCGAATCATGATTTGCCTTCTTGTTGTGAAAGGTAAAACTCGGCCAGCCACTTATCCTCGGGGTGAGTGACTTTAATGTTGCTGGCACTGGCAGGGACCAACACCGGCTTCCCCCCGAGCGCTTCAACGGCAGACGCCTCATCCGTCACTTGCTCACCGGCCTTCGCGAGGGCGTTTGTAAGCAGGTGGGTTAGAAACATTTGCGGGGTTAATGCATGCCAAAGTGCCTCTCGCTCCACCGTATGGGCCACCTGTCCTCGCACGTCCGCACGCTTCATGGTGTCTCGAACAGGCGCGGCGAGCAAAGCGCCATCTGGGTGAGACTGTGCCTGTTCAATCAAGGCATCAATATCAGCATGCGACACACAAGGACGCGCGGCATCATGCACCATTACCCACTGTGTGTTGACCACCTTTAGCCCAGCTTGCACAGACGCAGCGCGGGTCGCCCCTCCCACGACAACATGGACATTCGGACGCTCACTCAAGTTTGTTTGCGCAAAGTAACTATCGTCAGCACCAATGGCGATGATCACATCAGTAATGGCAGGATGAGAGAGTAACCGCTCAACCGTATGCTCAATCAACATTTTGCCGGCTAAAGAGAGGTATTGCTTCGGGCAGCTAGCTTGCATCCTGCTTCCAACACCTGCGGCTGGTACCACGGCACTTATTCCGGGCTGTAAAGCAGTGTTGGGCTGCAAAGGAGATTGTTCGACCACAAGTTATCTTCTTTGGTTGTACCGCCAGTCAACGGCTGACAGTTACTGGGATTTATCGACTAATCGGAAAAATGTCTCGTCCGGCTTTATCATGCCCAGCTCATTGCGTGCGCGCTCTTCAATCGCTTCTTGCCCACGCTTCAAATCCGCAATTTCTGCGTACATTTGCTGGTTACGCTTAACGAGTTTTTGGTTGGCTTGTTGCTGTACGGCGACATTGGCTTCAATTTGCCAATAGTCTGTCACGCCATTTTTACCCAGCCACAGTTCGTACTGCAGCCACACCAGCGTGAGAAACAGTGCAACCGATAGCAGCCTCATACCTGTACTCCTTCCAATATCGGCTCAAGGTATTCAAACCCTGATAAACTAACCGCATAGGCTAGCGGATCCGCTGGCTGGTGTCATGGTTTTCCTCAATGAAAAAAGCCGCCCCGTTAGACGGGACGGCTTGGTCAAAAAGGTGCTTAAGTGCCGATTATTGGCCTTTCACTTCTTTTAAACCGTTGAACGGTGCTTTTTCGCCCAACGCATCTTCGATGCGGATGAGCTGGTTGTACTTCGCAACACGGTCAGAACGGCTCATTGAACCGGTTTTGATTTGACCTGCAGCTGTACCTACCGCCAAGTCAGCAATGGTTGCGTCTTCGGTTTCACCTGAACGGTGAGAAATCACGGCAGTGTAACCAGCATCTTTCGCCATCTTGATCGCCGCCAAGGTTTCGGTCAGAGAACCGATTTGGTTAAATTTGATCAAGATAGAGTTCGCGACACCTTTGTCGATACCTTCTTTTAGGATCTTGGTGTTAGTTACGAACAGGTCATCACCGACTAGCTGTAGCTTGTCACCCAGCAGCTCAGTTTGGTGCTTAAAGCCGTCCCAGTCAGACTCGTCCAGGCCGTCTTCAATAGACACGATTGGGTACTCTTCAGCCAGTTTCGCCAAGTAGTGGTTAAACTCTTCTGACGAGAAGGTTTTACCTTCACCCTTCATGTTGTAGATGCCTTGCTCTTTGTCATAGAACTCAGACGCCGCACAGTCCATCGCGAGGGTGATATCTTTGCCCAGCTCGTAGCCTGCTTGCTCAACCGCTTCTTTAATTGCAGCAAGTGCCGCAGCGTTTGACTCTAGGTTTGGCGCAAAACCACCTTCGTCACCTACCGCAGTGCTTAGGCCTTTGGCTTTCAGTACTTTTGCTAGGTTATGGAATACTTCCGCGCCGATGCGCAGTGCTTCTTTCAGGGTTTTCGCACCCACAGGCTGGATCATGAACTCTTGGATATCAACGTTGTTATCCGCGTGCTCACCACCGTTCAGGATGTTCATCATTGGCAGAGGCATTGAGAACTGACCAGCAGTGCCGTTTAGTTCAGCAATGTGCTCAAACAAAGGCATGCCTTTCGCAGCCGCAGCCGCTTTCGCGTTGGCCAGAGACACCGCGAGGATAGCGTTGGCACCAAACTTAGATTTGTTATCGGTACCGTCGAGATCGATCATCACTTGGTCGATATCGGCTTGGGCTTTCGCGTCTTTACCTTGTAGGGCTTCTGCGATTGGGCCGTTAACCGCTTCAATCGCTTTTAGAACGCCTTTACCCATGAAACGTGACTTGTCACCATCACGCAGTTCTAGCGCTTCGCGAGAACCCGTTGATGCACCTGAAGGTGCTGCCGCCATACCGACAAAGCCACCTTCTAGGTGTACTTCAGCTTCAACGGTTGGGTTACCGCGTGAATCGATGATTTCACGGCCTAGAACTTTAACGATCTTAGACATTGTGATTCCTCTCGTCTGTCATTGTTTTTAAAAATAAAAGCGGCTGCCTAGGTTCAGGCGACCGCTCGAATCTCGTTTATAGCTCACCGCGCTGTTTTTTGCCTGCTGCCGCAACAAACCCGGCAAACAATGGGTGGCCATCACGTGGTGTCGACGTGAACTCTGGGTGGAACTGGCACGCAACAAACCATGGGTGCTCAGGATTCTCGATGATCTCCACCAGCTTTTTATCTGCAGAAAGGCCTGAGATTGAAAGCCCCGCTTTTTCTAGCTGCGGACGCAATAAATTGTTCACTTCATAACGGTGGCGATGGCGCTCGTGGATCTGCGTGTTGCCATAAAGCTGATGCGCTTTAGAGCCTTCGGCAAGGTGGCAAAGTTGAGCACCAAGGCGCATGGTACCGCCCAGGTCAGAGGTTTCACTGCGCTCTTCGACTTTGCCTTCTTCATCGACCCACTCAGTGATCAGTCCCACCACCGGGTATTTACTCTCTTTGTTAAATTCGGTCGAATTTGCCCCTTCCATACCCGCGACATTACGCGCGTATTCAATCAGAGCGACTTGCATACCGAGGCAGATACCCAAGTAAGGAAGTTTGTTTTCACGGGCATACTGTGCTGCCAAGATTTTGCCTTCCACGCCTCGGTCACCAAACCCGCCTGGTACCAAGATAGCATCCAAGCCTTGCAGCATTTCAGTGCCACGCGTTTCAAGATCTTGCGAATCAACATACTTGATATTGACGGTGAGGCGGTTTTTCAACCCACCATGCTTCAAGGCTTCGTTGACGGACTTATATGCATCAGGCAGCTCGATGTATTTACCCACCATACCAATGGTCACTTCGCCCATGGGGTTGGCTTCTTCGTAGCTCACTTGCTCCCACTCTGACAGGTCAGCTTCCGCCGCTTCAATGCCAAAACGGTTACAAACCAGATCATCCAAGCCTTGAGAACGGATGAGTGATGGGATTTTGTAGATAGAGTCTACGTCTTTCATGGTGATCACGGCTTTTTCTGCCACATTACAGAACAGCGCAATTTTGGCGCGCTCATTAGCCGGGATCGGACGCTCACTACGGCACACCAACACATCAGGCTGGATGCCAATTGAGAGTAGCTCTTTTACTGAATGCTGAGTTGGCTTGGTTTTCACTTCACCCGCAGCCGCCAGATAAGGAACCAGAGTCAGGTGCATAAACATGGCATGCTCGCGGCCAACTTCAACGGTCAGCTGGCGAATCGCTTCCAAAAATGGCAGCGACTCAATGTCACCGACAGTACCGCCGATTTCCACAATCGCAATATCGTGACCTTCACCACCCGCGATGATGCGGTCTTTGATTGAGTTAGTGATGTGTGGAATCACCTGAATGGTCGCTCCCAGGTAATCTCCACGGCGCTCTTTGCGCAGTACATCCGCATACACACGACCAGAGGTAAAGTTATTACGCTTGGTCATTTTGGTGCGGATGAAGCGCTCGTAGTGACCGAGATCAAGGTCGGTCTCCGCGCCGTCTTCCGTGACGAATACTTCCCCGTGCTGGGTAGGACTCATTGTCCCTGGATCCACGTTGATATAAGGGTCGAGTTTCATGATAGTGACGTTAAGGCCACGTGCTTCAAGAATGGCTGCTAATGAGGCTGCAGCAATACCCTTACCGAGGGAGGATACAACACCGCCCGTAACAAAAATGTAGTTCGTCGTCATGCTAAACCTGAGAGTTGGATTTAGAGGAAATTAATGAAGTTCTGGACGGGATATTATGATACCAGACCCCATTGACTCCCACAATGTGAAAGCTACCACACACCTTGATGTTTTTAATTGTCACAAATCAATTATGCCAATTACAGGATATTTACTTACTTGCTTTTTTAACCAACTGCCATGCCGATTCTAGTTCATCCAGCTGACATTGTTGAATGTTTTTTTCACTATCACGTAAGTGCTTTTCAACACCACGAAAGCGAGCTTCAAATTTTTGATTGGCACGGCGTAACGCTTGCTCCGCATCCGTTCCCAAGTGACGAGCCAAGTTCACCACCGCGAATAACAAATCCCCAACTTCTTCCTCCACACGCGCCTGATTGACAGAAGTTTGCGCCAGCTCTTGCTCGACCTCTTCAATCTCTTCCCGCACTTTATCTATCACAGGGGCGACAGTCGGCCAATCAAAGCCCACACGTGCACAACGCTTTTGCAATTTATACGCTCGTGTTAAAGCGGGTAGCCCTTGAGTCACCCCATCGAGCACACTTTCCGGTTGCATAGAGGACGACTTCTCGGCGCGTTCTTGCGCTTTGATCCCCTCCCAATCTGGGGCTAATAACGGCCGTCCCTGCGAGTCTTTCGGACCAAAAACATGGGGATGGCGACGCGTGAGCTTGTCACAAATGCCGTTCACCACATCCTCAAAATCAAACTGGTTTTCTTCCCGCCCCAATTGACTGTAGAACACAATTTGAAAAAGTAGGTCACCGAGCTCATCTTTTAGGTCTGACCAGTGTTGGCGCTCAATCGCATCCGCGACTTCGTACGCTTCTTCTAAAGTATGAGGCACGATGGTGTCCGCAGTTTGCGCTCTATCCCACTCACAGCCGTTGTCGGGGTCACGTAAGGTCGCCATGATGGTCAGTAGTCGCTCGATGGATGCCATGAAAGTGTTCCTTATAAAAAAAGCGCCCTGTCAAGACAGGGCGAAGTGTTAGCGAAGACGTTTGGCCTCGACCACGTCTTTAACTTGCTCAAGCCGGTTAACCACACGGCTTAGGGTATCGAGATCAGAGATTTCTAAGTCAAAATCCATGATAGACATTTGCTTTTTGTAATCCACTCGGCTTTGCATGCCCGCGACGCGTGCTTTCTCATTGCTTAGTACGGTGTTGATGTCTTTCACCAGCCCGGTACGCTCATTGGCAGATAAGCGGATCCGCACATGGTATTGACCAATGTGTCCTTTGCCCCAAACCGTGGCAATAATGCGCTCAGGCGCATGATGACTCAGTTCGTTAAGTTGTTCACAGTCAGCGCGATGTACGGAAATCCCCCGCCCCTGGGTGACAAAACCTTTAATCTCATCACCAGGCAATGGCTGACAACAACGCGCTAAGTGCGTCATGAGGTTATCGACCCCTTCAACCACCACCGCATCACGGTGTGCTTTTGCCGAGCTCGGTTTTTGTTCGCTTTGTTGTAACTTTTCTAATAGCTGCTGCTCTTCTTCTTCCAAGCTTGGCTTGTTGATCAGGCTATTGATGTGGTTAACCACTTGGTTAATACGCAAATCCCCGCTGCCTATTCCCGCATACAGTTCATCTAGGGTATTAACGTTAAAGCGTTTTAGTGCCAAGTTTGCATCTTTACTGACACCGCCGATTTTTTGCAGCTCGGTATCCAAGATCTCTTTACCAGCGGCGATGTTCTTATCTTTATCTTGTTTGCGGAACCAAGCATTAATTTTGGCGCGCGCTCGACTGGAATTCACAAAGCCATGGCTGGGGTTTAGCCAGTCTCGAGAAGGGTTAGGCTCTTTTTGGGTAATGATTTCTACCTGATCGCCCATCTGAAGGTGGTAAGTGAAAGGCACAATACGCCCCTCCACCTTGGCACCAATGCAACGATGCCCCACTTCGGAGTGAATATGGTAGGCAAAATCTAAGGGGGTGGCACCATTGGGTAAGTCCACCACATCACCGCGCGGCGTAAAGGCGTAAACCCGATCATCGAAGACTTGGCTGCGTAATTCATCGAGCATTTCGCCCGAGTCTGACATTTCTTCTTGCCAGGCTAACAGTTTACGTAGCCAGGTGATTTTCTCATCGTACCCACTACGACCACTGGCCGCCCCTTCTTTGTACTTCCAGTGTGCGGCGACCCCAAGCTCTGCATCATCGTGCATTTGCTTGGTGCGAATTTGAATTTCTACCGGCTTGCCTTCAGGCCCTAGCACCACAGTATGAATAGACTGGTAGCCATTGGGCTTGGGGTTAGCGACGTAGTCATCAAACTCCTTGGGCAGATGGCGGAATTTGGTGTGCACCGCCCCTAACGCGGCATAACAATCTTGGAGTTCTTCGGCGATAATGCGCACCGCTCGCACGTCGAACAGCTCGTCAAATTGCAGATTTTTTTTCTGCATTTTGCGCCAAATGCTGTAAATGTGCTTAGGACGGCCATAGACTTGCGCATTAATGTTGGACGCTTCCATGGCCTGCTGAAGATCTGCTACAAAGGCGGTGATGTAGTTCTCACGGTCAATCCGTCGTTCCGCAAGCTGTTTGGCTATTTGTTTATACGTTTGCGCATGTTGATAACGGAATGCGTAATCCTCCAGCTCCCACTTCAACTGGCCAATCCCTAACCGGTTAGCCAACGGGGCGTAGATGTTCGCACTTTCTTTTGCCGCTTGTTGGCGAACAGACTCCGATGCGTCTTTCACCTCACGCAGGTAACAGATGCGCTCAGCCAGTTTTATCACCACGCAGCGAAAATCTTCCACCATCGACAACAGCATACGTCTGACATTGTCGACCTGAGACGAGGTTGCTTCTGTCTCGGTTTGGGTGTTTAAGTGACGGATAGCGGCTGTCTGTTGTACCCCTTCAATCAGGGAAACGATCGACGTCGAATAGGTGTCAGCCAGGGTCTCTAAACTCACGAGTCTGGCTTCCACCACGGGAAAAAACAGGGCAGCCAATAAGGTATCAGCATCCATGCTTAAGGTGACGAGAATTTCTATCATCTCTCGACCACGCCACAGTGGTTGGCTGAGCTCTGACTCATCCTCACTCAGTGCTCGGCAGTATTGGTAAGCATCCACCAACGCTTGGGTGGTCGATGCGTCTTGCCCTAACCGCTTTACCCAAGTACTGAGTTCAAACGCTTCGTCTTCATGTAGGTGGGCTTCTCGTACCGCAACCATAACCGTTCCTATCCTTATCTCTCAAACTGACCAGAAAGGCGTATCCGTATCGACCGGCCACAAGGGCCACGCTTATTCATGCCTACTTTTTCTTTACCGGCATAAACAAGGCCATCGACTCCATGTGTCCTGTTTGTGGAAACATATCCAACATACCCAGCTTAACCAGTTGATAGCCATTATCGAGCAATACACGTGCATCACGTGCCAACGTTGCAGGGTTACAAGACACATAAACAATATGTGAAGCATTAGATTGTGCCACAAAGTCTATGACACCAGCAGCCCCTGCGCGTGCGGGATCGAGTAAGATTTTGGTAAAACCCTGTTGCACCCACTCATCCGCGAGCTGGTCGCTGTTTAAGTCTGCTTGGTAAAAATAGGCATTATCACAATCGTTGGCCGCTGCGTTATCCGCCGCTTGATTGACCATCGCTTGTACGCCTTCAACGCCAACCACTTGGTTAACATGCTGAGCCATCGGCACACTAAAGTTACCCAAACCACAAAAAAGATCCAACACGCGATCGTCTTGCTCTAGTGCTAACCACTCGAGTGCCTGCGCCACCATTTGTTGATTGACCCTAGCGTTCACCTGAATAAAGTCACTGGGCGCAAACGCTAATTGGCAGCCAGCCACTTGATAGGAGGGCGCTGGCCCTGTCAGACGCTCAGCATCCATATCACCTTGGTGCAGGTACAAGGTACAACCTAGTGCCTGCGCCCATTCCATTAAGGTATGGCGGTCGTCACTGTGTAAAGCCTTAGTGGTACGCAGCGACACCACACGCGTATTATCGGCATCAATGAGATCTACATGCCCTAAAATTCGGCGGCCACGCAGGCTATCTAAACAGGCGCGCAGTCCAGCCAAGATTTGATTTAATGACTCGCTTAACACCGGACAATGACTGACATCGATAATGGTGCTGCGCTGACGCGCACGAAAGCCCATCGCCAATGCGCCTTTTTTATCAACTTGTAAGCTAATGCGCGCACGGCGGCGATAATGCCACGCTGCACCCTCTATCGGCGTTGACAGCGTTATCTCATCACCGGCAAATTTTTGCATCAGCTCATTGAGCGCTTGCTGCTTATGCGCTACCTGCCCTTGATGACTCAAGTGCTGCAGACTGCAACCGCCACATTGCTGATAGAGCGGGCAACCAGGCTCAACGCGCTGTGTTGCGTGGCTATCTAACTTAATTAATTGACCGCGCGCGTATTGGCGCTTTTGCTCGGTCAATTGCACCAGGGCTTGTTCACCGGGCAAGGTTCCCGGGACAAAGACAGGTTTTTTCTGCCAAAAACCGACACCGTCGCCATGATGATCCAGGCGTTTTATCGTCAGTAGTTGATGCTTTTGCTCAACCTTTTTCTTTTTCTCGGGCTTAAAAAAGCGCGCCATGATTTATTCCAGTGTTAAAAGCTTGTCATCAAGCCAGTCAAGAGATCCTGCCAGTGGGAGTTGTGATAGTTCGCTGACTATTTTGTGATTGAATCATGTACACTGGCGGCTAAATGTCGTGATTATTTTCCCATAGTTTATCTAGCATGACCAAATATGGCCTCCGCACCCGTGTCTCCGTTCTGACCATCGCCCCGACTCTCATTGTCGGCTTACTTCTGAGTGCGTTTTTTACCAGCACCCGCTACCAAGACCTCGAACAGCAGCTGACCGTCACCGGCTCTGCGATCATTGAGCCACTGGCGATTGCCAGTGAAGTGGGGTTAAAAAATGATAGTCGTGAAAATGTGCGTCGGTTAATTGGCTTTGCTCACCGCCAACACTCGCAATTTGTGCGCAGTATTGCTGTGTTCGATCGCCGCAATGAACTCTTTGTGACCTCAAATTATCACCGCGATCTGGCCATGCTCTCGGTTGACAGTGGGCAACCCATCCCTACACAACTGCAGATAAGCCAACAGCAGGATACCTTGATACTGCGCGCCCCCATTTTGGAAATTGGCCGATTTACCCCCGGGCTCAATGTTGAGCGGCCGCTTGGCTATATTGCCATGGAGCTGGATTTAAGCTCGGTGCGGTTAAAGCAATACCAGGAAATGATCACGGCACTGGTGATGGTCGCCTTGGGCGGTATATTGTCGTGCTTTTTTGCCTATCGCTTAATTGCGGATGTCACCCATCCAATTGGTAACATGGTGACCCTAGTCGATAGAATTCGGCGCGGCCATCTCGATGTTCGAATTGAAGGTGAACTGCTCGGCGAACTCGACACCTTGAAAAACGGCATCAATGCAATGGCCATTTCGTTGTCAGAGTATCATTTAGAAATGCAGCAAAGCATTGATCAAGCGACCTGTGACCTTCGCGAAACGCTCGAACAGCTGGAAATACAAAACGTTGAACTCGATATCGCCAAGAAAAATGCGCAAGAAGCGGCGCGGGTAAAATCCGAATTCTTGGCCAATATGTCGCATGAACTGCGTACCCCACTCAACGGGGTGATTGGCTTCACCCGTCAAATGCTCAAAACCGAGCTCAGTAGCAGCCAGCGTGACTATTTGCTCACCATTGAAAAGTCGGCCAACAACCTGCTCACTATCATCAATGACATCCTCGATTTTTCTAAGCTAGAAGCAGGTAAACTGCTGTTGGAAAACATCCCGTTTGATGTTCAAGACATGCTTGATGAGGTGATGCGCCTACTTGCCCCAATGGCGCATGAGAAAGGGTTAGAGCTTACCCTACGCACCGATGCGCGCATTCCTGCTGGGGCTGTGGGCGATCCACTCCGTATTCAACAAGTGCTGATAAACCTTATCGGTAATGCCGCCAAGTTTACCGAGCGCGGTAATATTGATGTCAGTGTCGATCTCAAGCAACTGCATGATGAAACCGTCGAGTTACAGCTCATGGTTAAGGATACCGGTATTGGTATTTCCGAACGCCAGCAAGCACAGCTTTTCCAAGCCTTTAGGCAGGCAGACGCCAGTATCTCACGCCGCTACGGTGGTACAGGGCTAGGCCTCGTGATCACACAGAAACTGGTCCAGCAAATGGGGGGAGATATTGGCTTTACCAGTCGTCTGCACCAAGGATCAAGTTTCTGGTTTACCCTGCAGCTCACCCAAACTGATTTACCGGTGTCTCAACCGCTCGACATTGAGCCTTTGGTCGGTCGCGATATGGTGATCATTGAGCCTAACGCGCGCACCCGCGAGATTTTACGCAAGCGCCTGACGCAAGTGGGGCTGAATGTGGATACCGCGTCAGGCACCAATGTACTGACCGATCGCCACTATCACTTTGCACTGCTCTGTTTCGACGCGGGAAGCATGCCGGATCTTGATGCTATGCAACAAGCGGTGCAGGTCTGCGAACAGCAAGCGCAATCCGTGGTAGTTTGCTTGCCCACCACAGAGCTAGAAGCCTCGGAGCATTTGTTAAAAGCCGGGGTGAGCACTTGTATTGCTAAACCTATTCCGCAACGTAAGCTGCTGGAGGCGTTAATCGGCTCGCCTGAAACCGCGCCGCTTCCCCTGCCCAAACCCAGTGCGTCACAAAAAGCCCCTTATACGGTGATGACGGTGGATGATAACCCAGCCAACTTAAAGCTCATCACCGCATTACTGGCCGAACGGGTCGAGAAAGTGGTCACTGCTGAAGATGGCGTGAAAGCGGTCGCGCTAGCCCACCAACAAGCGTTTGATATTATTTTGATGGACATTCAAATGCCAGAAATGGACGGTGTCACCGCCAGCCAGGAAATTCGCAAAGCGGGGTTCAATCAGCAAACACCGATTATTGCGGTGACCGCCCACGCGATGCCCGGTGAACGTGAGCGTCTCCTTGAAGCGGGGATGGACGATTACCTGACTAAGCCGATTGAAGAAGCTATGTTAGAAAGTACCCTCGCACGCTGGCTGCATCTTGATGAAGCGGCCTCTCAAGCGCAAAGCGTCCCATCGCCAAGCCCGTCAGCCAACCAAGACCAAAGTGTGCGACACCTAGATTGGCAACGCGCACTCAATCAAGCGGCAGGCAAAACGGATCTGGCGAAAGAGATGCTAACCATGCTACTGGCGTCGTTCGACTCGGTGAAAGAGGCCGTTGAGCAAGCGTTGGCGGGAGAGTTAGAGACTGACCAGTTATGGCACGCTATTCATAAGCTCCACGGCAGCTGTGCTTATAGCGGTGTCCCGCAGCTAAAAAGCTTATGTCATGAGCTAGAAACTCAATTAAAAGCAGGCGCGGATATGGCCGCTATCGAGCCAGAGCTGTTGGAGTTACAAGATGAGATAGCGCATGTAGAGCAATTGGCACCACAATACTTGGGTACCTAGCAAAACGACTAAAAGAAGAGGAGTGTGAGCCTGCCAGGCTCACATAATCGCCACACCGCGTAAAGCATCTCGCTAACGTTGTGGTTACGCGGTTTCCAGCACCACATGGGCAATAGCATACGCTTTTTCATCGGATAGCGTCAGCCAGCAATGTGCGATGCCTCGCGCATGCGCCAGTTCCGCCGCGCGCCCCGATAAGCGCAATGTAGGCTGGCCCGAGGCCTGATTGGTAATAGTAAAATCGTGAAACGTCACGCCATTAGCAATGCCAGTGCCCAGCGCCTTAGCAGCAGCTTCTTTGGCCGCAAAGCGCTTAGCCAGAAAACGGCCGGGCATCTTATGGCATGCCAGATTGGTTTGCTCTGTCTCGGTAAGGATCCTGGCCGCAAACCGCGGTTGACGCGCGAGCGCTTTTTCCACGCGCGCTATTTCCACAATGTCTGTGCCAATCCCTGCGATCGCCATTTATCGACGCGCCGCTTCCATAATGGCTTTCATGTCCGCGACCGCTTTTTGCAAGCCATCGAACATCGCTCGGCCAATAATCGCGTGGCCAATGTTCAGTTCATGCATTTCTGGCATCGCCGCTATCGGGGTAACGTTGTGGTAGGTTAAACCGTGACCGGCATTCACTTTGATCCCCAAATCAACCGCATAACTGGCCGCCGCGGAAATTTTCTTAAGCTCGGCTTGGCGATCATTGTCATTGGCGGCATCGGCGTAATGCCCGGTGTGAAGTTCAATAAACGGTGCACCGCACTGATGAGCAGCTTCAATTTGCGTGCGATCGGCATCGATAAATAAAGACACTTTAATCCCTGCGTCAGTCAGCTTTTGCGTGGCCGCTTTCACTTTATCCAGCTGTCCCGCAACATCGAGCCCACCTTCGGTGGTCAGCTCTTCACGCTTTTCAGGCACCAAGCAAACAAACTCTGGCTGGGTCTCCAAGGCAATGTCGACCATTTCATCGGTCACTGCCATTTCCAAATTCATCCGAGTTTGCAAGGTTTCTTTGAGCAAACGAACATCACGATCAGTGATATGGCGGCGATCTTCACGCAAGTGAACCGTGATCCCTGCCGCGCCTGCACGCTCTGCCAACTCAGCCGCATGAACCGGATCCGGATACGCAGTGCCACGCGCATTACGCACGGTTGCGATGTGGTCAATGTTCACACCCAAGTAGATTTTATCCATGATTATTTCCTTCTAAACAATTCTCTGCTTTTGAGCGGCTTGGGGCCAAGATAAGGCTTGAGCGCCATGCGAGTAAAACGCTTGGCGGCACGTAGCTGTTCGACGGTTTCAAAATGGCGTGTCGCCAACGCCCGCAGGTCAGCCCCCGTAAATTGCCGGTGTTGGCTTTTCATAATCGATGCCACAAAGCCTTGCTGCTCGCGATATAAGTACGTCATGTTATCGTTAATCGGGTCACCGCTGCCAGCACAATGAAGAAAATCAACGCCATAGCCCAAGGCTTCTAACAACGCGAGTTCAAAACAACGCAGGGCTGGCTCAGGGTTACTGTAGCGAGCCAGCTGGGTCAGTGCGGTCACATAGTCATGAAATAGCGCAGGGTACGGCGTGTGAGGCTCCAGTACGCGCATCACCAGCTCATTGAGATAGAAGCCGGAATACAAGGCATTGCCTGATAGCGGCAAGGCGAGGCCTGTGGCTTCGGCACTGCGTAAAGTGCGCAGCTCACCACGTCCGCCCCATTTGAGCAGTAATGGGGTAAAGGGCTGCAATGCACCTCGTATCGCCGAGCGTGGCCGCCGCGCCCCTTTGGCAAGCAGAGTAACGCGACCCTCATGCTCAGAAAAAATGTCTAACAGCAGACTGGATTCACTGTAAGGGCGCGTATGCAATACAAAGCCACGTTGAAACCCGTCCACTCACTCTCTCCTCCTGGCATGGGCACCTGAATCAGTGGGTTACTTAGAGATCGTCGATGTAACCGAGGCTGCGTAGCGCGCGTTCATCATCGGCCCAACCTGACTTCACTTTTACCCAAAGCTCAAGGTAAACCTTGCGCTCATACAGCTCTTCCATGTCTAGACGCGCTTCACGGCCAATGCGCTTGATCTTTTCGCCGCCTTTACCAATGACCATTTTCTTTTGGCCATTGCGCTCCACCAAGATCAAACCATTGATATGAAAGCCGTCCGTTTCTGGGTTGTAGTCAAAGCGCTCAATTTCGACGGTGACCGAGTAAGGCAGCTCCTCACCGGTAAAGCGCATCAGCTTTTCGCGGATAATTTCAGAGGCCATAAAGCGCTGAGAGCGGTCTGTGACGTACTCTTCAGGGAAGTAAAACTCACTTTCCGGTAACGCGTCGCGCACCTTCTGTTCAACCACATCGATATTGGTGCCATGTTTCGCGGACACCGGGATCACGTCAACAAACTCCATCTTTTCCGACAAGGTTTGAAGGTGTGGAAAAAGCTCGGTTTTCTCTTTCACATTATCGACTTTATTGACCAACAACACCGTTGGCAGACCAGAGCGCGCTAACTTGTTGAGCACCATCTCATCGTCTTTGGTCCAATGGGTGCCATCGACCAAAAATAACACCAGTTCGACATCGGTTAATGAGCTGTTCGCCGCACGGTTCATCAATCGGTTGATCGCGCGCTTTTCTTCGATGTGCAGCCCTGGGGTATCCACGTATACCGCTTGATAGTTATCACGGGTATCGACCCCCATAATGCGGTGACGTGTGGTCTGCGGTTTCCGCGAAGTGATCGACAGCTTTTGCCCCACTAAGCGGTTCAGTAATGTTGATTTGCCGACGTTCGGACGGCCTACAATGGCAATAAAGCCACAGCGCTGTGTATCAGTCATTATGTTAACTTCTGTAATGCGAGTTCTGCAGCCGCTTGCTCTGCCTTGCGACGGCTGCTACCTTTTCCTATCACAGAACACTCCAGTCCTGATACTTGGCACTCTACGGTAAATTCTTGGTTGTGTGCCTCACCACGCACTTTCATCACCGTATAGGACGGCAAGGGTTTGCGCTTACCCTGCAGGTGTTCTTGCAATCGGGTTTTCGGATCTTTTTGACTCGCGCCAGGCTCAATGGTCTCGAGGCGGTGTTGATACCACTGCAGGATGATCTCCTGCACTCGGTTGATATCACTGTCCAAAAAGATCGCGCCAATCAAGGCTTCCACGGCGTCAGCGAGAATCGAGTCACGACGAAACCCGCCACTTTTAAGTTCTCCTGGGCCAAGGCGCATCACTTCGCCCAGAGAAAACTCACGTCCGATCTCCGCCAAGGTGTTACCACGCACCAAGGTGGCACGCATTCGGCTCATGTCGCCTTCATCCACTTTCGGAAAACGGTGGTAAAGATCCTCGGCAATCACAAAGCTCAAAATCGAGTCGCCCAGAAATTCGAGACGCTCATTATGGGTGCCATTGGCACTGCGGTGCGTTAACGCCAATTCGAGTAACGCAGCGTTGCTAAATTGGTAGCCGATATCACGCTGCAACTTATCTGTTAGTTTTGTCATCATAGTCCAGAATTAATCAATTCCACCAATACGGTTAAAGCGAATGCCTGTCGGTACCCACGACGGTAGCCAGCTATCACTGGGGCGCTCAAATTCAAAGCTGACCCAGATAGCAACGGCTTTACCCACTAGATTACGCTCAGGGACAAAGCCCCAAAAGCGGCTATCTGCGCTGTTATCACGGTTGTCACCCATCATAAAATAGTGCCCGTCTGGCACGACCCAGCGGTTGACGCCTGGACGTGGCTGGTATGCACTCACGCGGTCACGTTTTTTCGGGTGGACAAGGATCTGGTGAGGTTGTTCACCCAGTTGCTCCTGCGCTTGTACCAAGTTAATACCCGCTTGAACAAACTCGCTTGGCTGGATGTCATCAATCGGCACTGGCTGGCACTGGGATTCACCCTTCGGCTGAATACACAGGCGCTTGTCTTCATACACCACGGTATCACCGGGCAGCCCGACCGTGCGCTTAATGTAATCGATATTGGGTTGAGGCGGATATTTAAACACCACAATATCACCGCGCTCTGGTTTGCCGGTTTCGACAATTTCAGTATGAAAAGCCGGATCACGTAAGCCATAGGCAAACTTTTCCACCAAGATAAAATCCCCTACCAGTAAGGTGGGCATCATCGACCCAGATGGAATTTGAAACGGCTCATAAATAAACGAGCGCAGTACCAGTACCACCGCGATCACTGGAAAAATAGACGCCATATTTTCAACCCAACTCGGTTGAGGCGCCACTTTTGCCACTTGCTCGGCATCCAGTTCACGCGCTGACACCTTGAGGGTTTCCCCTGCCGCTTGGCGGCGGCGCGGTGCCCAACGGTATTTATCTAACGCCCAAACAATGCCGGTGACCAAGGTCACCAGCACTAAAATCAAAGAAAACGTATTGGCCATAATGGAATCCGTCGTTATTTATCTTTGCCCACGTGCAAAATGGCCAAAAAGGCTTCTTGCGGCAGTTCGACATTACCGACCTGCTTCATTCGCTTTTTACCTTCTTTTTGCTTTTGCAGAAGTTTCTTCTTACGGCTCACGTCACCACCGTAACACTTCGCGGTCACGTTTTTGCGTAGCTGTTTCACCGTCGAACGGGCAATAATATGGTTGCCAATCGAGGCTTGGATAGCAATATCGAACTGTTGGCGAGGAATAAACTCTTTCATTTTTTCCACCAACTCGCGACCACGCGGCTGGGCGTGAGCACGGTGAGTGATGATCGCCAACGCATCGACGCGTTCACCGTTTAGGAGGATATCCACTCGCACCATATCAGACACTTCATAGCGCTCGAAGTTATAATCTAACGATGCGTAACCACGTGAGGTCGATTTAATCCGGTCAAAGAAGTCGAGGACCACTTCAGCCATCGGAATGTCATAGGTCAGCGCCACTTGGTTGCCGTGATAGACCATATCGACCTGCACACCACGCTTTTCGACACACAGTGAAATGACGTTACCGACAAATTCACTCGGCACCAAAATATTACAGCGCGAGATCGGTTCACCAATGGTTTCTATATCATTGATAGGTGGCAGTTTGGATGGGCTGTCGACGTAAATGACCTCGCCATCATTTTGAGTCACCTCGTACACCACAGTCGGAGCCGTGGTGATAAGATCGAGGTTATACTCGCGCTCCAACCGCTCTTGGATGATTTCCATGTGCAGCATGCCAAGGAAACCACAACGGAAACCAAAGCCCAGTGCCGCCGAGCTTTCCGGCTCAAAGAACAAAGAAGCATCGTTGAGGCTCAGCTTATCCAAGGCATCACGGAAGCTTTCGTAATCATCCGATGAAATTGGGAAAAGCCCTGCATATACTTGCGGCTTCACTTGCTGGAAACCTTCAATGCGTTTTTCACAGCCATTTTTAGCATGGGTGATGGTATCGCCCACTGGTGCGCCGAGGATATCTTTGATCCCACAGATCACCCAGCCAACTTCACCGGTTTGCAGGCCATTAAGCTCTTTACGCTTAGGCGTGAAGATGCCAATGCTGTCCACGTTCCATTCCTGGCCCGTGCTCATGATTTTCACTTTGTCGCCTTTTTTCAGCGAGCCTTCACGGATGCGCACCAAAGACACCACGCCGAGGTATTTATCAAACCAAGAGTCGATAATCAGTGCTTGGGTTGGCGCCTCAGGATCGCCTTCAGGTGGCGGGATCTGGCGTACAATATCTTCAAGGACATCATCAACGCCGATGCCGGTTTTCGCCGAGCAGCGGGTGGCGTCAATGGCCTCAATACCGACAATGTCCTCAATTTCTTGCGCCACGCGATCAGGATCAGCAGCCGGCAAGTCAATTTTATTCAGAACAGGCACTACTTCTAGGTCCATATCAATGGCGGTGTAGCAGTTGGCCAGCGTCTGTGCTTCAACCCCTTGTCCTGCATCGACCACCAGCAAAGCACCTTCACACGCCTTGAGCGAGCGTGACACCTCATACGAGAAGTCAACGTGCCCTGGCGTATCGATGAAGTTGAGCTGATACACATCGCCGTCTTTGGCTTTGTAGTTCAGTGTCACACTTTGTGCTTTGATGGTGATACCGCGTTCACGTTCCAGATCCATTGAATCAAGAACTTGATCTGCCATTTCCCGGTCAGTTAGGCCGCCACATACTTGAATCAGTCGGTCAGAAAGCGTCGACTTACCGTGGTCAATATGGGCGATGATCGAAAAGTTACGAATATGCTTCATGTGTTGGTGTGACTTACTCGTTATCAATAAGAATGGGATCCTAAGATCAAGTGAGCGGGATTCTACCGAAAATAGTGGCTAGTCGCTATCCTGCTGTGTGGTATTTATGACTGACAAATCTGAGACCGGCTCCCCCATCACGCGTAACAGTTGGGGCTGCTGCTGATCTTGGGTACCGATGCGCGGAGCGAGGTAACGTGCAAGGCCCACGCCAACCGCCCCCAGCCCCAGGCTGAGCGCGATGACGCCACCCTCACCGCTGCCGGCAAGCGTGGCGAATAAAAATTGCCCGAGCAGTGCCCCTGTTAGCATCATCACCAAAGGCACCATGTAGACCAATAAGGCGGAACGTAATAACGTCGCCTCCCCCAAGCCGATTTCAACTAAGGTCCCGGCCGGTAAGGGTTTTGGGGCACGTACTTTAAGATGTTTAACCTTACCAGGAAGCGCTTTGGACACAATACCAGTACCGCATTGGCTTTGTGACTGGCAGCTGCCGCAACTGGTTTGTTGCTGACAGGCCAATGACAACCAACCATCTTGGTAACCGGTGACTTCTGCCAATGCTTTGATCATGGTTCGACCTTCTGTTTTGACTGACTCGCAGGCATAGCAGTAATACGAACAGACTCCGCCACCCGTTTGGCTGTCTCAGGCGGAATATCGCCGACAACGGTGATTTCTGCGTTGCCACTGGTCACGCTATGCAGTGTACGTCGACCTTGACGAACAATTTGCTGGCGAACCGAGACATCATCGGCTTTGGCAAGATACACCGAAAAACTGAACAAACCGTCACTAAACATCTGACTCTCGACTGCTCGCTTGGTCATCATTAAGCGGTGGCGATTGCTATACACTGGCTCAAACCCATCAGGCAGCCCAGTCACCTTCCAGTCAAGCGCTGATCGCTTCGTCGCCTGAGGCAAGGTCAGTACCGGCGGCAAGCTAAGCTCCGCCAGCTTTTGCATCGAGGCACTGATTTGCGGTGAAACCACTAACGACAAGGCGCGATATTGCTCTAGTGGGTCGCCGTCACGGTCGAGCAAATCCGCCCTGACAGGCAACTTGCTGTTCTCATCTAGCCATAGTACGTACGAATAGCGCTCCCCGTCTTTCGGGGTAATGCGCACCACTTGGCAATCCATCCCCGCTTCACGCGCATGTCCCATCGATACAAAGTCATAGTGGTTAGCCAGTACATCGATATCGGCCTGAATCAGGGTGGGCAAAGGTGCCACCATATGATCACTGGCAATGGTGAAGGGGTCGTAACCGGGTTCAAAGTAGCTGATCTCACCGCCACGACGAATCACTTCACGAGGCGGGCCACTAAGATACATGAGGTGACCGTAGGCATGCTCCCCAACTTGGGCATGACGAAAGCGAAGCGGCTCGAGGCTGTTTTTACCTACCAAGATGTAGGACACTTCGTAATCTAGGGTATCGCTTGCGGTATCCATTTGATGTAACAAAGCCTCGGCAGAGGGTTCGGCCGAGGCTTGCGCTGACATCAAACTGACCAGCGCAAGCGCACCGATCAGAATTTTTTTCATTGTTTATTACTGCTTGTCGACGGTGCCATAGTCTGATGATCAGACAGCCTATCCTTATTCAAGCGCAGCTGCAATTCATAGTCTTTGAGCATTGCATTGACGCGACGACGCTGCTCCATCAGTTCTGCCTCCGAGGGCGTGGCACGCAAATCATTACGGCTCAAACTCACGGGTTCAGCAGCACCGGCAAAAGGAATGGTTTCGAGTACTGGTGGTTGGGTTTGGGTACTGGCCACCGGCGAGCTCGATTCAGACTGGTTATACTGCTGCACACCGACAATCACTGCCAGCGAGACACAGGCAGCGACGCTTACTTGCGTCAGCTGTTGCAGCCACCCTGGTAAGTGACGACGCGCTTTTTCCGGACGCGGTTGCGCCTCGTGCATCGGTAGCACATTACTATCAAGGTGATCACCATGATAAGCAGGTTCTGCTTCCAGCGCGGACGCCACAGAATCGGCAATGTTCCATTGCAACGAGCTAGGAGCATCACCACGCATCACATCGCGAATGGTGCTAAAATCACTCCAAGTCTGTTGTGCGTTATCATCTCGCTCAATGTCGTGGATCACTGAGGTATCCACTAATTCGCCATCCAACAACGCTGAAATTTTTTCTCTATCCGTCATTCAAGTCACCGTCATGCAGCCAGTAAAACTCGTTACCGTTTCATCAGTGGTCGGATGCGTTTTTCAACCGCTTCACGCGCTCGGAAAATACGCGACCGCACCGTACCGACTGGACAATCCATTACCTGTGCAATTTCCTCATAGCTGAGCCCATCGAGCTCACGTAAGGTAATTGCGGTTCTTAAGTCGTCGGGCAGTGTTTCTATCGTCGAAAACACCACCTGTCTCAATTCATCTGACAACATCAAGTTTTCAGGGTTCGATATTTCTTTTAAAGAACCCCCACTTTCGTAATTTTCTGCTTCGTCGGCATCAATATCACTGCCTGGCGGTCGTCGTCCTTGCGCCACCAAATGGTTCTTCGCGGTATTCACTGCAATGCGATACAGCCAAGTATAAAACGCACTTTCGCCACGAAACCCCGGCAGTGCACGATAGGCTTTAATAAACGCCTCTTGCGCAATATCCGGAATATCACCGCTGTGTGTGCCTACATAGCGGGCGATAAGGTTACATACCTTATTCTGATATTTGACGACTAACAGATTGAAAGCTTGCTTGTCACCATTCTGTACACGTTCTATTAGAACCTGGTCGGTTAGCTGCTCGCCCATTCGAGCGTTTACTCCTTGGTTGATCTTTCCGCCCGATTATCGAAATTCTAGGCCCGACGTTGTCAGAGCGCGGTTAAACCCGCTTGCGAGCTTTCGCACACGTTTCGATAGCCTGCTCGGCGAAAAGTTCCTCACCATGTTGGTTTTATTATGTGTTAAATCACATTACTGTGACGGAATGGCCAAAGGGAACGTCTTTGGCTGGGGGCATTGTCGCCCGAACCGTACCATGGTTGCAAACTTTCACCCAAGCCGACTTGGATTTGATCTTACCGCGCGCGGCAGCGTCAAATTGGTGTAACATTGGGGGCGCAGAAAGAGGATTAGGGATCATGACGACCACAACCCAAGAACATCAATGTGACGTGTTAGTCATCGGCAGTGGTGCCGCTGGCTTATCATTGGCGCTTCGCTTAGCGCCAACCCACAAGGTGATTGTATTAAGCAAAGGCCCGCTCAGCGAAGGGGCAACGCTTTACGCACAGGGCGGTATTGCCGCGGTGTTTGACGAGCAAGACTCGGTCGAGTCTCATGTCGAAGATACCCAAATTGCCGGCGCAGGTATCTGTGATACAAACGTGGTCGATTTTATTGCCCGCAACGCGAAAGATTGTGTGCAATGGTTAATCGATGGCGGTGTCCCGTTCGATCAAGAAGACAGCGATGATGACACCCCACGTTATCACCTCACCCGAGAGGGTGGTCATAGTCACCGACGCATTTTGCATACTGCAGATGCCACAGGCATGGCCGTGCAAAACTCTCTGCAAGACAATGTCCGTCAGCACCCAAATATCACCTTGCTCGAACGGCACAATGCGCTAGATATTATCACCCGTAAAAAAGTTGGCTTAGGTGGCGCTAACCACGTGCTTGGGGCTTACATCTGGAACCGAAACCAAGAAGTGGTTGAAACTGTGCGCACTAACTATGTGGTGCTTGCGACAGGCGGCGCATCCAAAGTGTACCAATATACGTCCAATCCAGATGTATCATCCGGTGATGGCATCGCCATGGCATGGCGAGCAGGCTGTCGCGTCGCCAACCTGGAATTTAACCAGTTTCACCCAACTTGCCTCTATCACCCTGATGCGCGCAACTTTTTGCTCACTGAAGCGTTGCGCGGTGAAGGCGCGCACCTTAAACGCCCAGATGGCTCGCGGTTTATGTCAGACTTCGACTCACGTGGCGAGCTTGCCCCTCGTGATGTGGTGGCCCGCGCGATTGACTACGAGATGAAGCGCCTTGGCGCTGACTGTATGTATCTCGACATCAGCCACAAAGATCCAGAGTTTGTGATCAAACATTTTCCAACCATCTACGAAAAGCTCAAGCAATACGGCATCGATCTGACCAAAGAAGCGATCCCTATTGTCCCTGCCGCCCACTACACGTGCGGTGGCGTGATGGTGGATAAAAACGGCACCACAGACTTACCCGGCTTATACGCGATTGGGGAAGTGAGCTACACCGGCTTACATGGCGCCAACCGTATGGCATCTAACTCGCTGCTGGAGTGCGTGGTGTATGCATGGTCAGCTGCGGAACATATTCAAGCGCACTCAGATCATATCGAGCCTCATACTGCCCTGCCGCCATGGGATGAAAGCCAGGTGATTTGTTCCGATGAAGAAGTGGTGATCCAGCATAACTGGCATGAGTTACGTCTTTTTATGTGGGATTACATGGGCATTGTCCGTTCGACCAAACGGTTAGAACGCGCGTTGCGCCGCATCGAATTACTTAAGCAAGAAACACACGAATACTACGCCAATTTCCGGGTCTCAAATAACCTATTGGAATTACGTAACTTGCTACAAGTGGCGGAGTTAATGGTTCGCTGCGCGATGCAACGAAAAGAAAGTCGTGGGCTGCACTACACCATTGATTACCCAGAGCCTAACGAGCAATCCGGCCCTACCATATTAACCCCGGATCAGCCCTGTTAGCGGGTTTTGACTACTCCTTCGGCCCTGAATGAAGAAGGCCAGCCTCATAAGGCTGGCCTTTTTACTGGACATTATCGCGCTTATTCGCTTTTAAACTCTCTCACCGCACGCTCAAGGTGCGCCGCTTCTTCAGCCACCTTGTGTGCCGCTTCGCGATTTTGGTTCGCTCGTTCCGTGCTGTTTTGCGCGATATCTTGAATGTTGTGCACGTTCTGATTGACTTCCTTCGCCACCGAGCTCTGCTGCTCTATTGCGGTAGCAATGTGGGTGCTCATATCCATGATATTCTGCATATCTTCCATGATTTGCGACAGCTCTTGCGAAGCCGCCTCTACCTTACCCACGGATGTTTCACCATCTTCTCGGCTTTGCTCCATGCGTTCGGACACCGACTGGGTTTGCTCTTGCAACGAGGTGATAATGCCAGAAATTTCATCGGTCGATTCGCGAGTACGGGTCGCCAGCTGTCGCACTTCATCAGCGACCACCGCAAAGCCACGCCCTTGCTCGCCGGCCCGCGCCGCTTCAATCGCCGCGTTAAGCGCCAGCAAGTTGGTTTGCTCGGAGATATCTTTAATCACATCCAGCACCGAGCCAATGGTCTCAGACAGCTTACTCAGCTCAAGCACCTCATTACTGGTGTTACTGAGGGTTTCTGCCAGTGTCATGATCATCGCTTTGGTATCATCGACCACTTTTTGCCCGTTCTCCGCACGGCTTAAGCTGGTGCGCGCATTATCTGCTGCTTGATCCGTGTTGCCCGCGATATCACGAATGGTGCTTTCCATTTCATTCATCGCTGTCGCCGCATGAGTGGTTTCATCTAATTGGGTGGCCATGGCAGCGCCTGTTTCCTCGGTGCGAGATTCCACCTGCTCTGCACTTTGATTCAGCGCTTGCACCGCACGGCTTACGTCGACCACCATTTGTTGCACACTGGTGAGCATTTGGTTGACGTCTTTGGCCATCAATGAGATCTCATCGCGCCCATCTTCATCCGCGCGTAAGGTCAGATCGCGCTGCTGCGTGATGGCAGCCATTTGCTCACTAAATCGATAAATACGTTGTTGAATGCCACGGTTCATCCACAAGGAAATCACTGTCATCATCAATGCAAGGATCACTACCACTGAGCCGGTAAACGTCACTGTCTGGCGCAAAGCTTGCTCAACGGCCTGCTCATATTCTTGACTTAACACATCAAACATCTCTTCCACTTGGTGCGTTTTGCCACGAATTTGCCCCAGTAGGCCTTTATCTGCCGCTAACCCTAATGTCTTTTTCTGGGCGACAATCTTGTCCACTTGCGCCTGATGCGCTTGAAACAAAGCCAGCAAGTCACCACGAAGGTAATCTTCGAGCTCTTGCATTTGACTCTGGTATTCGTCGATGTAGTCAAGGTTGCTGCTTTGTACAAACAGTTTGGCATCTGCGGCTAATAAGCGGGCGCTACTCTCAAGCACAATGTCATTTTTGCTTGCCGCTACCATTTTGTTGCTCGCGTTTTGCATCTGTCCGCGGATCCCCTGCTCAGGAGTTAACCCCAATGTTTGGTAGCCCTTACTCAGGTCGCGAAAGCCATTGGCATACCCTTTCATCGCACTCTTCACTTTATCAATGGTCGCTGTTTGCAGACCCAGCGAAGCACTGCGGGCGCGGAAATCACTCAGCAGCTGATTGAACGCATCAACGTTGTTATCAAAACGGGAGAGGTACTTGGGGTCCATGCGCGCGAGAAAGTCTTTCTCATTGCGGCGTAAGTTAAGCAGTATGACTTCAAGATCAGAGACCGTCGTTAACTGCGTGTGCATTTTTTGTAGCCGCGTTTCCGCTTTCCATGCAACGGCGGCAACCGCAAGCAGTGCTAGCACCGACATCACGGTGAGTGACAAGAGTTTTTGTTTAATATTCATAGCGACCCTACAGCATTATCTGAGCGAAAGAGTTTTTAACCCGTGTCTTTTGAATATCGGTGATAACGTCAAAAAGTAAAGCAACGCAATCGGTTTGTCACAAATATGTCACACGCTATCCTAACCTTGCCGACAACAGTGACGATAAATAAGACGAAAGTGATAATCTGGTATGCCCCAACGCCAGATATATAGGTACTGGGCATCAGGTTGGGTGGTGAGTACGAGTAACCAAGGTGTGGCATAAAGGCAGGCCAGCTGTCGACACTGGCCATGAGGCAATACGGCCCAGCCTTCGGAGGAAAAACGAAACACGCCTTCATAGGTGGCAAGGTGCCAATAAAAACAGCGTAATTCTCGCGTTACCCCAATGACGAGCACAGCGCGAGCACTCAGAGGAAGGTAAACATGTACCATCAACAGCCATGCTACCGCCAGTCCGAGTAAAAGCAGCCCGACAACGACATAACGCGGACAATGCAGGTGGCTATGTACGTAACTTGCTTCGGTTATAAGCAACGACCTTATCGACGACCGACTTCATCTTGGGGTCATCAGGTTTACCATGCCCCATCAACCAGGCAAACAGATCCGGATCAGCACTTTCTAAAAATGCGACAAAATCTTGTTTTTCTTGCTGATTGAGTGTGTCGTAACAGGCTTCAAAATAAGGCATTACCAACACATCCAGCTCCAACATGCCACGGCGACATGCCCAACGAACCCGCGCTTTATCCTCGGTATTAACCATTGCTTACCTCTATCAATGATGTCAGTGGTTGCATACTATCAATGCCGCCATCAGGCGACTACTTTTGCCGGAAAACAAACAGCGAATCTGAGAGCTCTCTAGCGTTAATCGGCAATAGACCCCAATAGCCCTACAATACAAAGGCTGACAAGCTTTATGCTCCGGATTAGTATACGGGGCAGAGTCTATGTTTTCTCAACCAAGAGCGTGAGTGATATGAGCGAATGGTATCAAAGCGTGGCCTTTCAGCCCGCGGACACACAGCCTAGTGACCAACAACCCGAACTTGCTATTGTCGCCCTAGATAACTGGGCGCTCACCAAAGTAAGTGGCGACGATACAAAAAGCTACTTGCAAGGTCAGCTTACTTGCGACATTGCAAGCCTTGGTGAGGACGAATCAACCCTTGCGGCTCATTGCGACCCCAAAGGTAAAGTCTGGTCGGTGCTGCGCTTTTTCCACTTCCAAGACGGACTGGCCATGGTGCAACCAGCGTCAATTGAAGCCACCCAGCTACAAGAAGTGAAAAAATACGCCATTTTTTCAAAGATTGCGTTTGAAAAAGTCGATGTCGTGTTGCTCGGTATTGTTGGCGCACAGGCAGACAAGTGGGTGGCTGAGCACGTTGGTTCTCAAGGTAACGTTCGCCAAGGGCAATCAGGCACCGCGGTGTGCATTGCGCCAAACCGCTGGTTACTCGCCGTGGATACTGACACTGCCTCTGAGTTTGTCAATCAAGGCCAAGCGACATTGCTGACCCATGAATACTGGGACAAATACGACATTGATGCCGCCTTACCGCGTATCGAACAGGCCACCAGCGGCGAGTTCATCCCTCAATCGTTAAACTTGCAAGCGCTGAATGCCATTAGCTTTACCAAAGGCTGCTACACCGGCCAAGAAACCGTCGCGCGAGCCAAGTACCGAGGCATGAATAAGCGTGCGATGTACAAACTCAGCGGTCACGCCGACCATACACCGGTCGCAGGGGATAAAATTGAGCGTGCGGTGGGCGACAATTGGCGTTCTGGAGGGACGGTAATCGCTGGCTACCGAGAAGCAAATGGCCGTGCCACGGTATTGGCTGTACTGCCAAACAACCTGGATGACGACACCGCTTTCCGCCTCGCCGAGTCGCCATCACACGCTTGGCAACGCGATCCACTACCTTATTCACTTGAGGATAATGATTAAGCCGTGAACGCGGGTTCCAATTGGCAAACACCGGTGACGGCCACGCTAGACAGTGCCCATATCGGCTACCAAGTCTTGTGGCAGTCACAGGCAACTCAGTCGATAGAAGACACCGCTGCACAACGCGGTATTTGTGCGTCGCACATGCTCAAAACCATGGTGTTACGGGATATGGGCGGACGTTATGCGGTGGCCTGCGTACCAGGCGACCAACAAGTGAGCCCGCCTAAAGTCCGCCAGTTGCTGGAATGTCGGCGAATGACCCTCGCCACAGAGCAACAAGTGCAGAGCGTCACCGGCTATGTGCGAGGCGCAGTGGCGCCAGTAGGGTTATCGCCTGAGCTTGCGGTTGTGTTTGACGAGCGAATTTGGCGTTATGACACCGTCACAATCAGCAGTGGCGATCCTCACGCTGGTTTATGGGTGAAGGTGAGTGAGCTCATCACGCTTTGCCAGCCTCGATGCGGCGACATATGCCGCGCTCAAGACGGCTAGATTCAGGAGTGACGCAACGGATGGCGCAAAAACAATGGCGTAAATATGACCTTAATTTGTTAGTGACGTTTGTCACCTTGATGGAAACCCGCAGTGTGACTCGCGCAGCGGAGCGATTATCCCTCGGTCAATCAGCGATGAGCCATAGCTTGTCACGATTACGTGCGATGCTTGACGACCCCTTGTTTGAGCGACGTGGACACCAGATGGTACCCACTGCACGGGCGTTGGATATTGCCCCGAAGATAAACGCCTTGCTGGATAGTCTCGCCACGGATGTACTCACCCCGCCTGCCTTTGAGCCCATCCATTTTGACGGCCAAATTCGCCTGGGGCTTACCGACTATGCTGAGCTTATCTTCGCACCTGCGTTATTCGACACCCTCAACCAACAGCTTCCCTTAGCACAACTTAGCTTGCGCCCCGTTGACCGTCGTCAGTGCTTAGATGCGATTAAAAATGATGATGTCTATGCGGTGATCGGAGTCATCCCGGACAACAGCGATATTCTCGACAGCCAGGTATTATATCGCGAGCAACACGTGTGTCTGTTTGACCCTCAAAGTACAGGACTGGATGCGCCCATCAGCTTGGCTGATTTTGTTGCCACACCGCACGCCTTGGTAAGCACACACGGCCAGCTCTCTAGCCCAATCGATGCGAGCCTAGAAGCGCTAGGCTACCATCGACAAGTGGTGATGGGATCGCAGCGCTTTTTGACTGTGAGGCAGTTGCTAAAAGGGCGACAACTATTATGCACCGTGCCAGAGCTTATGGCGCGGCTTGATACCTTCAACGATGCTAATCACCTGGTATTCAGCCCGCCCCCTATAGAGGTACCAGGCTTTGATATTGGCCTAGCATGGCGACATCAAGCGAGCGGTCATCCCAAAATGCAGTGGCTCATTGATCAGATCACCACCATTGTCGACAAGCGCGTGGCTTCCCTAAAAGCGTCATCAACCCTGTCTCACTGGCAAAAGGAAACCTAATGAACATCGTCTCTCTATCGACCCTTAATCCCGATTACGTGGCGCAACAGGTCAGTGAAACGTTCACGCATAGTGAGGGGGCCGACACCGGTGAAGTCATCCGACAATTGGTGGATAAGCTGCTCGGTGAAACGCCCTGTGAAGACTGTCATGGTTGGGGGCTAATTGACGGTGAGCGGTTAGTGGGCGCTGTCTTTTTCTCACGGTTGACCTACCCGCATACGGACAAGGTTGCGCTGCTCTCCCCGATGGCTATCCACCCGGATTATCAGCGTCAAGGACATGGAAAAGCATTGATTCGCGCCGGGCTTCAACAGTTACGCACATTGGATTACCAGGCGGTGATGACCTACGGGGATCCTGCTTTCTACACCCAGCTAGGGTTTCACGCTGCCGACCCTACCGAGATCGTGCCACCACATCGATTAAGCTACCCACACGGTTGGCTGGCCCAGTCGCTTACTAACAGTGACTTGCCGGCATTAGGCTCCAAACCGTGCTGCGTAGCGGCCTTTAACCAAGCGGATTTGTGGTAGGCTGAAATGAATGTTTTTTTAGGCAGTGTCATCACAACGACATAAACCCACTTCACAATCGGTGCCGTTTTCACACCCATATAGGGTGACAGCCACTCACACCAGTAAGAAGAGGTTATGCGCGTTTTTAATCGCTACTCACCCAAGCTTGTCGCTAAACATGTCACACGATTATTCTCGGGTCGCGTTTATATTGCAGGAAGAGGCCGGTTTGATTTTGATAATGGTTGGTTAAAACCACCAGAGCACGCCACCATCAGCCACTACAAAACCGTGAAAGAGGTGAATAGCTTTATTCGAGATGTTTATCAAGAAGCCATTGGTGAGCCTGAAGATCGCCGGTCGTTGCCCGCCTCTCGCTAATCAAAGACGCCACAACGAACAAGGATCCGCCTGGCGGATCCTTTCTGATTATGCGCCTAGCACTGCACATTTTTCGGCTTAAAACTGCAGCTTTAATCGGCGTCTTGGTCACCTAGCGTTTCTTCATAGCTTTGCGCGTCAAGCAAGCTGTCAATCTCTGACTCATCCGTTGCTTGGATCTGGAACAGCCAACCGTCACCATAAGGGTCACTGTTAACTAGCTCAGGTGTGCTGTCCAACTCTTCATTAACCGCCACGACCTGACCAGATATTGGCGCATAAATATCCGAAGCCGCTTTAACTGACTCCGCGACAGCACAATCATCACCCGCATCAAAGGTGTCGTCCTCGTCGGGTAAATCAATAAACACCATGTCCCCCAAAAGCGCCTGGGCATGATCGGAAATACCAATGGTGTATAGGCCTTCCCCCTCGGGGCGCACCCATTCGTGTGTGGCGGTAAACTTTAATTCAGATGGGATATCACTCATAATTTTGTTCCTTGTTACACCCAATGACAACTCACACCGTCAATCGGCACATTCAACATCTCACTCACAACCCGAACGCATGCCTACTTGGCAATGGGCTTTGTGGTATTTAGCATATTCTCTGTTTTTCGCCAATTTCAGCCATCACGCAATCATGAAAAAGTCGCCGTGCGCGTGGCAGGCTTTGCTAGCTCAGGCAGGTCTCCCTCCAACCCTAACGCGCGTGCCATGAAAGGCTGTTTCGCACCTGGTAGATGATTGACCGCACGCATGCCAAGGCCCCGTATTAGCTTTTTCATGGGGTTATCGCCTGCAAACAAGCTTCGGAATCCTTGCATGGCAGCGATCATTTGTACGGCTTCTGCTTTGCGCCAGCGCTCATAATGACGCAGCCCCGCATAGTGACCGATGTCTTTCCCTTTGGCGGAAAGCGCCGCCAATGTCTGCGCCAACGCAGCGGCATCCAACATCCCTAGGTTCACCCCTTGTCCTGCCAATGGGTGAATGGTATGCGCGGCATCACCGACCAGCGCAAGACGCTCTGCCGCAAAGTTCTGCGCATAACGCATGGTAAGCGGATAGCTGGCGCGCGGTCCTACCACCTCACATAACCCCAGCTTGGCATCAAACGCGGCGGTTAATGCCCGATTAAATGGCTCTGAAGCCATCGCGACATAATCGCGCGCTTGCTCGGGTGGGATAGACCAAACAATCGAACATAAATGCGGGTCTGAAAGCGGTAAGAAAGCAAGGGGGCCATCCGGCGTAAACACCTGCCGTGCCACCCCTTGGTGCGGTTCAGCCGTACGCACCGTCGCCACCACCGCATGGTGACCATAGTCTCGCTGCACCAAGGGAAGCTGTGCGTGTTCACGTACCCAGGAACGGGCACCATCCGCCCCCACCACTAGCTTAGCGGTCACACCACCTCCCGAGGCCAACTGCAACCAGGTTTCACTCTCACCTTGTAGCATGGATTGACATTGCTCCGGCATCAGCACGGTCACATTGTCCTGCTTTTGCACTTTATCGAGCAAAGCCAACTGGATCACACGGTTTTCAACGATATGACCAAGGTTCTGCTGCCCAAACGCTTGTGCATCAAAGTGAATATCAGCAAAACTGTCTTTCTCCCACACCCGCATTTGCTGGTAGCTGGCGGCGCGGCGAGACACAATGCCGGGCCATACCTCAAGGGTACGAAGTATGTTTTCACTGGCGCGGCTCAATGCAGATACCCGGTTTTCAGGGACATCACTGAAGGTCGTATCGGGCGCTTTGCCTTCTATCACCAACACCCGTAAATCGGTATCGGCTAACGAGGCGGCCAGTGTCAGGCCTACCATACCGCCACCGACAATCGCCACATCAACGTTGATCATTTTCATCTCGGTTCTACCCATCCTATCGTGCGTTGCACTAGCGGTTGTTTCACACAGTCTAATGCTGACATCAGCCCCAAACCGGCATTACGCGCGCCAGCGAGGAACGGACTGTCATTGGAAAAGAGGTGAACCAACCCTGATGTCAATGCCACAGTGGCATCTCGGTCTGGTATTCGTTGTTTGGCATAAGTCATCAATGTTGGCATCGCACCGATATCATCACCACGCGCTGCCGCCTCCGTCAGCGTGTGCGCTAACGTCATGACATCTCGCAAACCAAGGTTAAAGCCTTGTCCGGCAATCGGGTGTAAGCTTTGTGCAGCATTCCCTACCACGGCCACTCGATGACTCACCGGGCGAACCACTTGGTTGAGCACCAAAGGGTATGTGTGGCGCTCTCCAACATGCAGCAATTTGCCCAAGCGCCAACCAAACACCTGCTGCAGCCGATGCACAAACGCATCATCACTCACTGGCATAAGCGCATCTGCTTGCTCGGCTGTCATACACCACACCAACGAGCAACGCCCTTGCGACATGGGAAGAAGGGCGACGGGGCCGGTTTGGGTGAAACGCTCGAACGCGTGACCTTGATGAGGAAGCGCTGTCGACACATTGGCAATCACTGCCACCTGGCCAAAATCGTGTTGCTGACGCGGAATATTGAGCTGCTGGCAACATGACGAGCGCCCACCATCAGCGGCAATCAGCACGGATGCAGTCAGAGATTGTCCCTGCTTTAATCGCACCGTTACCGCCTCGACGGAACGCTCAATGGCAACCACGGCATCAGGACAATACACATCGATAGCCTGGCGGTTTTGCAGCTTTTGGTGTAACACCGCACCTGCATCGGCCAGTTCAATCACCTGGCCAAGATACGGAACGCCTTGCGACTGAGCATCGATGCGGGTTTGTCCCGCGTGGCCGCTATCTGACACATGAATATGCTGAATCGGCGTACCAAAGGGGGCAAGTGACTCCCAGAGTCCTAGTTTTGAAAACGCCGCGCAGCTGCCTTGTGCCAACGCAATACTGCGCGCATCATATCCTGGGTGCTCGCGATGGTCTGGCACCATGGCCTCAATCACGGCAATACGCAGTGTACCCCCGCTTAATGTGTCTATGGCTAGGGCGGCAGTCGCCCCCGCCATCGCGCCACCCGCGATCACTATGTCGTAGGATTTCATCCCCGTTATCCCTCACCCTGAGTCACGCTATGCCTTAGACGAAAGGCGCTTATTGAGATTAATGCAATGTTTTGGGGGTGTCGTCGTTATCCGGACGCGCACCGAGCTCTGCATGCACAACCATGCAGCACACACGTACATGCTCGACAACTTGCTCCAGTAATTCGGCTTGTTCTTGCATGTCGCCATCTTCATCGACGCCAAGCTGAGCCACATCTTTGAGATCGCCCAACGCTTCTGTCACGTCCTTAGATAAGGTACGACCTTTGGTTCCGATCAGTCCCACCCCAGCTAAAAACGCATTAATCCACTCCACCAACGCTTCGGCTCGAGCCACGACACCTGACTGTTCGTCATCAGGCACATAAATGTCCAAATCCAGATCGCTGCCAGTTAGCTGTGCTTTCAGTTGATGATAACTTTGCATCGCAAGCGTCTTCGACTCCATCGGCCACCCCATGCCTTGGTGGGTATAGTCATACAGCATGGTCAGCCAACTGCCATCTTCCAGCTCTAAGCCGCCACTGAGCATGCCGGCAATTAAGCCATGCATCTCTGCTGGGGTCACGGCCAAACTATCCGCACTCAGTGTGTCTGCTGTTGTCGCATAAGCGGGTAAACGGGTATCAGTCACGATCTTGCCCTTGGTCATACGTTAAAAAATGAAAGGACACAGTTTAGCATTTCACACCAGCAGGCTGAATCACTGCGATAAAAAACCGATATTGACATCAAAAGGCTGATAGCAGCAGCGACCTCAAGTCTGCCAATTTGCGTCACGCAGTGTATCGACCCGGGCGCGTCCATCACGATGATAAAGATCAATCACATCAGCAAGAAGGAAGATAAGACGCGAGCTAATTCACATTTATGCTCAAAGGGCTTGTTCGTGCCATCCAGCCACAATAGAGGGGTTGAGGCCAACATGTTTGATTAAAATCCCGGCACCAACACGGTGGATGATCTTCGATGTAGTGTATTGGCAGAAATAATTGCTAGAATAGCGCCATATTACTGTGTACTGGGCCCTCGAACTGTCGGGCCGCATGAGGAGCCAGCTTGGGACTATGAGCACACAACCGGTTGAAATTAAAATTCTAGATCGTCTTGTTCGCGTCAATTGTCCGCCAGGACAAGAGCAAGCGCTTAAAGATGCAG
Source organism: Salinivibrio kushneri (assembly GCF_027286325.1). Lineage (NCBI taxonomy): Bacteria > Pseudomonadati > Pseudomonadota > Gammaproteobacteria > Vibrionales > Vibrionaceae > Salinivibrio > Salinivibrio kushneri. Next base: position 505,727 of record NZ_CP114588.1, on the reverse strand, counting down.
CAAGCGAGTTCGATCAACGGTTGCATCGGCTGGCTGAGCGCACTAAAGTGTCCAATACAGAGCAGCTAATCGCCATCGCGGCTCTCAATGTTTGTCATGAATTAAATGATGCCAAACAGTCGTTGGAGACATTACAAGATCAGGTAACGCAACGGACCGCCCTGATGACGTCCCAACTGGACAAAGCAATGGCGTCGCAAGGATCGCAAGAATAATCCAATTCCCTGGGGTGTTTGTCAGCGGATCTACGTCCCTGAGCCGATAAGCAAAACCAAGGGTGCGTTGTTATAGGCTACTGAGCAAGCTCGGCATGTACCGAGAAGCCTACGGCTTATACTACCCACCCGCCTTGAACCAGCGGGTTCAAGGGCCATCGATCCCAACGGCACCCCGGGGTCCTCTTCTCCACCCTTTGGCTAGCATTAAGGACAGTTATGCAGCCTAGACAACACATTCGACACACTATCCGCAAAGCGCGTCGTCAGCTTTCTCCTGCGCAACAAAAGCAAGCTGCACAGACGGTTACGCAGCGATTTATGGCGCTGCCCGACGTGAAAAAAGCCACGGACATTGCCCTGTACCTCTCCTTTGACGGCGAGCTAGATACAATGCCTGTCATAGAGGCATGTTGGGACGCGAATAAAAATGTCTATTTACCTGTCGTTCACCCCTTTAGCCGCGGTCACTTATTGTTTCTCCTCTACACTCCCACTACTCCAATGCGGGTTAATGGGTATGGGATCGCCGAGCCCCAGCTCGACATTCGCACCTTGATACCCAGCGAAAAACTAGGGGTGATTGCCACGCCCTTGGTGGCATTTGATGCTAAAGGGCAGCGCCTTGGCATGGGAGGCGGGTATTATGATCGTACCCTCGGGATATGCGCACCGGATGCGGTCGCGGTTGGGCTCGCGCATGATTGCCAGCAATGGCCCACGTTACCGACCGAGCAATGGGATGTGCCTTTACCCCATATTTTGACCCCTAGCCAACATTGGCACTGGCCAATACGTATTTCGCGACCTAGCCCCTGACGCCATCTCGCGGCTTCGCTATAATCACGCTCAATCCCTTTGATTCAGGAGTTACCATGACCCAAGACGAGAAGAAGAAAGCCACTGGCGAAGCCGCGGTTGAATATGTAAAACCCGGCAGCATCATTGGTGTGGGAACGGGGTCGACCGTGAACTACTTTATTGATGCCCTTGCCCCGATTAAAGAGCAAATCAAAGGCGCGGTCTCGAGCTCTGAGGCATCGACTGAGCGACTGAAAGCCTTGGGCATTGAGGTTCTCGACGCCAATGAAGTGGCAAGTTTAGATATCTATGTTGACGGCGCCGATGAAATTAATGCGCGCAATCATATGATTAAAGGTGGCGGTGCTGCCCTAACGCGTGAAAAAATCGTCGCAGCAATCGCCAAAAAGTTCGTATGTATTATCGACGATACCAAGCATGTGGATGTACTCGGCGAGTTTCCACTTCCCGTTGAAGTGATCCCCATGGCACGCTCTTATGTCGCGCGTGAATTGCTCAAGCTAGGGGGTGACCCGTGTTACCGTCAGGGTGTGATCACGGATAATGGCAACGTCATTCTCGACGTCCACAATATGAAAATCCAAGATCCAAAAGGATTAGAAGACGCCATCAATGCCATTCCTGGCGTGGTGACGGTTGGCCTATTTGCCAATCGCGGCGCAGATATCGTCCTTACAGGGACAGATTCTGGTGTGAAAAAAGTGGCAAGCTGAGTGCATAACACAGCAAATCAAATGCTTACGCCTCACCGGTAATATCAAAAAAAGCCAAACGTTTGCGCTCAATGTAATCAATAAGTTAAAAGCACCTTTTTTAAGGTGCTTTTTTTATGGCCTAGAACGGATAATTCTTACCCCACATGTGAATTTTTGTTATCTTGGTCACTGTTCTGATACCGGCACATCGCATGCCCTGCGGTCTTTTGACGTAAAAGATCAACCTAATGACCAGGTCAATCAACCGCCACTCCCCTTCGCCATCCACGCGAGGGAATAAGGTACGATGCGCCCCGGCACTCAGGCGCAACATTGCTACCATTATTGTTTCTAAGGAAGAGAACAGCCCGCATGTCACACTATTCACTGGACAAGAATAAAATCAAAATCTTATTACTCGAAGGCGTCCACCCGACTGCAGTTGAAGCGTTCAAGCAGGCCGGGTACACCAACATCGAGTACCACAAAGGCTCACTCACCGGTGAGGATCTTGAAGAGGCCATTCAAGACGCACACTTTGTTGGGTTACGATCTCGCACCCAGTTGACCGAAGCTGTCTTTGCAAAAGCGAAGAAGCTGGTGGCGGTTGGTTGCTTTTGTATCGGTACCAACCAAGTCGACCTTGATGCCGCGGCTAAGCGCGGAATTCCCGTCTTTAACGCACCTTTCTCCAACACCCGCAGTGTCGCAGAGCTGGTTTTGGGTGAGATCCTGCTGCTCCTACGCGGGATCCCCGAAAAAAATGCCAAAGCGCATCGCGGTGAATGGCAAAAATCCGCTGACCGCTCCTTTGAGGCTCGCGGTAAGGTGCTCGGTATTATTGGCTATGGCCATATCGGCACCCAGCTGAGTATCTTGGCGGAAAACTTAGGGATGCGTGTGTATTATTATGATGTTGATAATAAGCTCTCTTTGGGCAACGCCATTCAAGTTAACTCGCTCACAGAGCTGCTTAATCGCAGTGATATTGTCTCGCTTCATGTCCCCGAGACACCAAGCACGCAGAATATGATTGATGCCGAGGCCTTTGCCCGCATGAAGCCGGGGGCGATCTTTATTAATGCCTCACGCGGCACGGTGGTCGACATCGATGCCCTATGTGGCGCGCTAGAAAGCAAGCATTTGGCTGGGGCAGCAATCGATGTTTTCCCGGTTGAACCAAAAACCAACAAAGACGCATTCAGCTCTCCGCTACAAGCGTTTGATAATGCATTACTCACACCGCATATTGGTGGGTCAACCCAAGAAGCGCAGGAAAACATTGGCCTAGAGGTTGCAGGGAAATTGGTTAAATACTCCGACAACGGTTCGACCTTGTCATGCGTCAACTTCCCTGAAGTGTCATTGCCAGAACATAAAGGCCGCTCGCGCTTGCTGCATATTCACGCTAACCGTCCGGGGGTGCTGACCAAAATCAACACCACCTTTGCCGACGAAGACGTCAATATCGCCGCACAGTACTTACAAACATCGTCGCAAATTGGTTATGTGGTGATTGATGTTGAAGACAGCGATCATGCCTACAAGGCACTGAAAAAACTTAAAGCCATCGAAGGCACCATTCGCGCGCGGATCCTGCACTGATTTGTGCCAGAAATAAAAAAGCCCCTGCTGGGGCTTTTTTATTGTTCGCTTTTTGTTACTGACAACGCTTATTGCTCGTCGCGCAGAAAGACGAGCTCATTGCCTTTCGAGTCGGCTTCACTGAAGTAATATCCCGCCACATCAAACGCTTTAATGTCCGCCACTGAGCTCGCGCGCTGATCAATTAAATACCGCGCCATCATCCCGCGTGCTTTTTTGGCATAGAAGCTGATCACCTTGTACTGACCATTCTTATAATCTTTAAACACCGGCGTAATGATGTCGCCTTTGAGCACCTTCTTGTTGACCGCTTTAAAGTATTCATTGGAGGCAAGGTTAACCAACAGCCGGCTACCTTGCGCTGCCAAATCATTATTTAGCGCCTCTGTGATGATATCTCCCCAGAACTGATAGAGGTTATCACCGCGTGGCGTCGACAACTTGGTGCCCATCTCTAAGCGGTAGGGCTGCATCAAGTCGAGCGGGCGCAATAGCCCATACAAGCCAGATAACATACGAAAATGGTCTTGTGCCCAATCGAAGTCTTGCTCAGACATCGAATTCGCATCTAGCCCTGTGTACACATCACCTTTAAAGGCGAGTGCAGCAGGTCGTGCATTCTCTGGGGTAAAGGTTGGCGACCATTCAGAAAAACGAACAGCGTTTAGACTGGCAATTTTATCACTGACTTTCATGAGCGAGGCAATGTCTGCCGGCGTCAGCTGGCGGCAAACCCTAATCAACGCCTCTGAGTGTTCAGTGAGCTGAGGTTGGGTATAACGGTCTGTCGGCAATGGCGTTTCGTAATCCAAGGTTTTTGCAGGAGAAACCACTATCAGCATGTTGCTCGCCCTTTTGTTATTTATCTTTTGCTAAGCCTATCATTCCCGCATAAAAAAACCACCGCTGACCGCCCGCCAGGCTGGCTTATTTTCTCGCCTTTAACGTTTAGGGAGCGGCCACGCCTTATCGTCCAGTTGGCTGTGTAGCTCTGGGAAACGGCGGCTATCAAACACAGGTACTCGACCCAATGAACGCTGGGTGTGATAATCCTGAGCGAGACGCTTGACGATGCCCGATAACAAGAAGATCGCAATCATATTTACCAGCGCCATCATCCCCATTGACGCATCGGCGAGTGTCCACACCAACGGCAGCTCTGCCAACGCACCAAACATAACCATCCCTAAAACCACCGCGCGAAAGTACGGCAACGCCGGTCGACATCGGTGATCAATAAACAATAAATTGGTTTCTGCATACGAATAATTGGCAATAATGGAGGTAAAGGCGAAGAAGAAAATCGCGACTGCGACAAACTGCTCCCCCCAATCACCCACTTGGGCACTTAAGGCTCGCTGGGTTAACTCTACCCCTGTAATTTCGCCACCGGGAATATACTCCCCAGACAAGAGAATGATCGCGACCGTTGCCGTACAAATCACCAGAGTATCGACAAACACCCCGAGCATTTGTACATAACCTTGGGAAACGGGATGAGGCGGATAAGGCGTCGCCGAAGCGGCGGCATTCGGCGCTGACCCCATGCCCGCTTCATTCGAGAATAAGCCGCGCTTGATGCCTTGAATCATGCCCTGTGCCAGGGTGTAACCCAATGCTCCTGATGCCGCTTCGTGAAGACCAAATGCACTCTCTACTACCAGCATGAATACCGCAGGCACCTGCTCAAGATGCGTGACGACCACATACAAGGATAACGACAAATACAGTAGTGCCATCACGGGCACGATCACTTCGGCCGTTCGCGCTATCTGGCGCAAGCCACCATAAATAATCAACCCGCTGACCAGCACTAAGCCTGCGCCCACATAGGCAGGCGGCCAGGCAAAGGCCACTTGTGCCGCTTGTGATATAGAGTTGGCTTGCACCGAATTAAACACTAGGCCAAATGCTAAGATCAGCAATACTGAGAAAAGTACGCCCATCCAACGCATACCTAGCCCATGCTCCATGTAATAGGCCGGACCACCGCGAAAATAGCCGTCGGGATCCTGTACCTTATATACTTGCGCCAGCGTACTCTCTGCAAAAGCAGTCGCCATACCGAGAAATGCCATTAGCCACATCCAAAAGATCGCCCCCGGGCCACCTAAAGACAGAGCCACCGCCACCCCGGCCATGTTCCCCGTCCCCACGCGAGCGGCAAGACCAGTACACAAGGCTTGAAAAGACGAAATACTGCTTCCCTCACGACGTCTACTATGACGCATGACCGAAAACATATGAGAGAAGTGGCGAAACTGGATCCCTCCTAGTTTCAAGGTAAAAAAGATCCCACCACCGATGAGCACATAAATGAGTACCGAGCCCCAAATCAGATCATTAATAAAAGTGAGTAGGCTCAATGGACTGTCCCTCGTCGTAGTTAAGTAAGGATAATGAGCAATGCGGCGCAATCTTCGCGTGAACCTCTTCCTAGGTCAATTCAAACCCATCACGGCTGGGGCAACCGTCACTCATTTTAAAAATCAGTGATTGTGGTCTCATAAAAACTTCATCGGACTGCCACAAATGAGAAATACTTCAATTTTACGTTAGGGGAAGCTGTGGTACTTAAAAACTGACCGCAAGGTGAAAAAGAGGTGACTATGGAAAACATTGCCTTTAACGATTTGTTCGAGCAAGACAAGCCACAACGCAACGGACGCGCGAAACCAGTCAAACGTAAATGGAGAGAAATTGAAGCGCTGAAAGACAAACAGCGGCTTAAAAAAGAATTGGAAGAAATCGATATTTTTGGCGATTTCTCTCAACTGGACCTCGATTAACTCACCCTCAACATAGGATTGCTAAAAGGTGCTCACTGAGCACCTTTTTTTCATCATCCCTCAGCGACTTCGACTACTCCGCCTCGAGATAAGGCTGCCAATCAATCGGGGTTTTCCCCTGCGCTTGCAACAGCGCATTGGTTTGTGAAAAATGCTGACAACCAAAAAAGCCACGATGCGCGGATAGCGGTGATGGGTGAGGCGCGGTGAGTACATGATGCCGCTGACGGTCAATCGCTTTGCCTTTTTTCTGGGCATGCGCGCCCCATAATAAGAACACCACGCCTTGGCATTGCTGATTCACGGCCTCAATGACACGATCCGTAAAGGTTTCCCACCCAAGTTTGGCGTGGGAGTGCGCCTTCCCTTGCTCCACGGTCAGCACAGTATTGAGCAACAACACGCCTTGTTCGGCCCAGCTTTTTAAATAACCGTGAGAAGGCGTCGTAAAGCCCTCAATATCGGTCGCCAGCTCTTTGTAAATATTGACCAGTGACGGTGGTGTCTTCACACCTGGTAGCACGGAAAAACACAATCCGTGAGCTTGGTGCGGCCCGTGATACGGGTCTTGGCCCAGAATCACCACCTTTACATCGCCCAGCTCAGTATAGCGAAAGGCGTTAAACACATCTTCCTTAGGCGGAAAAACTGTCACGCCATTCGCACGTGCTTGCTCAACATAGGCCAAGGTTTCTCTAAAGTAATCTTGTTGTTTCTCACCAGCCAGCACCTGCTGCCACGTTTGCGCCTGAGTCATGGTTGCTCCTTTTCATCACACTGGCGCTATTCTAACGAGGCAGCGAGGCAAAATCAGTGTGTGGCGCGATCTTTTGTTCGCTCGGTGTGTGAATGGTAGTGGCGCTGACAGCGACCTTGTACTGCGCGGTTAGGGGTCGGCAAGCTAGCACGCGTTATCGTTGTCTTGATCATGGGGCATTCCTCATCATTGCGGATTCATCTTTCCCTATGAAATATTGATGCCAACTTTAAAAAACAAAAACAATCAATACCTTACATAAGTTCCGTATTAACTTGTGCCAAAAGGTGAACACACGTGGTGCAAATTTGCCTCATTAGCGCGCACACATCATTGTCTCATCATTAAAACTTTCATATGTAATTTTATTACCACATTTTTAACCAAAACGCTGCGGCATCTATCGCATCGACGGAGGGCGCGTGCTACAGTAAACACATTAGATAGACAAAGATTGATATAAGATAAATATCATAATGTTAAGAGTTAAATAAAATTGATTTATGTCAATAAAACCCCACTCTATAAAGGGTATATATAGTCACTCAAAATGATGAAATCTTACATCATAATAGTCACTATCATAAAAGGGGATAGGCCATGATCACTGGTATTCAAGTAACCTCAGCGGCCAATGATGAACTCGTTAATTCTATTTGGCTGATCGATAAAGACACCGATCAAGCACGTTGTGTCTGTGCCAAACAAGGCTTTGAAGCGGATCAGGAAGTTGCCCTATCTTCTTTGGGTGAATTCGATTACCGCGAAGTGAATATCGAAACACAAGCCATCAACGAAGGCGGCCAGCACCTTAATGTCAACGTACTAAAGCGTGAGACACTGGAAGATGCGGCTAAACACCCAGAGAAGTACCCACAGCTAACGATCCGTGTCTCTGGCTATGCGGTTCGCTTTAACTCACTGACCCCTGAGCAACAGCGCGACGTGATCACCCGTACTTTTACCAGCTCTCTATAGCCGTTCAACCAACGCTAACCAGACTGTGTATCAAATCAAACAGCCCGCAATCGCGGGCTGTTTTTGTATTAATAATGGTAATCTGTGGCTAGGCCTTACCCATTCACTTCAAGCAAGTAATCTCTTAGCGTTTGGAAATCAGCCTCTTGCTCGCGTGAAAGCAACGTCATTTGCGCATGCTTTGCCAGCGGCCCGGGAAGAGGAATATCTTTACCGAGGATCGCGTCGACCGACTCTTTAAATTTTGCCGGGTGAGCCGTGCACAAGAAGATCCCCTCTTCCCCTTCTTTCAGCTGCTCCGCGAGCAATCGGTATGCAATGGCACCATGGGGTTCACACAAGTAGCCCGCCTGAGAGAGTGACTTTAAGCTCTCAGCCGTTTCCTCATCGTCAGCACGCCCTGAGGCAAGTTCACTCAACGTCCACTGCTCACGGCGGAAAAGCTCTTCGATACGTGGCCAGTTATTGGGCTGACTCACGTCCATCGCGTTGGACAACGTGGCGATGGTTTGCTGCGGTGCCCACTCGCCTGAATCGAGGTACCGTGGCACGGTGTCATTAGCATTGGTGCCAGCGATAAAGCGCTTTATCGGCAGTCCCATCGCTTTAGCAAGCAAGCCTGCAGTGAGGTTGCCAAAATTACCACTGGGCACCGATATCACCACTTGGTCTCGCTTGTGTGGAGGCATTTGCGCCACCGCTTCGAAGTAGTAACAAATCTGTGCCATTAAGCGGCTAATGTTGATGGAGTTGGCCGAGTTAAGGCCAATGGTCTGACGAAGCTCGCTATCATCAAAGGCTTGTTTCACCATACTTTGGCAGTCATCAAAGGTGCCATTGATCGCGACCGTATGAATATTGCCTCCGAGGGTGCAAAAAAGCTTTTCCTGCAGCGGGCTGATTTTGCCTTTCGGGTACAAGATAACCACGTCGATATTATCAATGCCGTAAAACGCGTGAGCGACCGCGGCTCCCGTGTCCCCTGACGTTGCGGTAAGGATGGTGATCTTTTTGCCATCAGATACCGCCGCTAGCGACTGCGCCATAAAACGGCCACCAAAGTCTTTAAAGGCCAGTGTCGGGCCATGGAAAAGCTCTAGCGCATGAATATGGTCATCCACTTGTTCAAGTGGCGCGGCAAAGCTAAACGCATTACTAACCAGTTCGCTGATTTGGCTTTTGGGTAGTTCATCGCCAATGAGCGCGGATAAAATCTCGCTACTACGCTCCACCAAGGGCATGGCCAGTAATGCCTCGATGTCGTCGAAATACGGCAGCTTATCGGGAAAGAATAACCCTTGGCCGCGACCGAGCCCTTGCTGGACAGCTTGCGAGAATGACACGGTTTCACTGTGATCTTTGATGTTGTATAGCTTCATGCCTGACTTCCTATTTCTTTCGCGCCCTGTCCATCAATGCGACATACATGAACAAAGCCATCATTATTTTGTACATAGTGCTCGCGCAACCACTGCGCTAACCGCTCTGCCACCTGCAAATCATCACAAATGCTAAATAGCGTCGGTCCTGAGCCCGAGATCCCTGTCGCCAATGCACCACAGCTGGCCGCATAGTCGCGAGCGTCCACAAACCCCGGCAACAGTTTTTGCCGATACGGTTCAGCAACCACATCGCAAATTAAACTCGCCGCCAGTTGAGGCTGCTGGGTGTGGCACGCGTGAATAAAGCCGCCGAGGTAGCGACCATGAGCGATCACATCTTGCCGACGATACTGGGCGGGCAAGATGGTACGCGCCTCTGCGGTCGACACTTTGATGCCCGGGTAAGCCATCACCCAATACCAGTTTTCAAAGTGTGGCACCGCCTGACTAATTACCCCTTGGCTTTCCAACATAAGCTGCAAACCACCCAGGTAACACGGCGCGACATTGTCATAGTGTAAGCTGCCAGATATGGACGCTTCCATTTCCCCCATGAGCGTTAACATGGTGGTCTCATCAAGCGCATCGTCATGAAAACGATTAAGGGCATCGAGCGCGGCAACGATCGAGCATGCACTGGAACCAAGCCCTGATCCTATGGGCATATTTTTTTCCAGTACCATCGCCACCGGCTTCACAGAGAGGTGGTTAGCTTTTAGCGCCTCGACGTAGGCCAAGTAAGCCTTATAGACAATGTTGTCCTGCTCATTAGAGGGCAGCTTATCAGTAAAGCGGCCTTGGCAGCGCAATGAAAACGCATGATTTCCACCGTCAGCCACTTCCACCACATCACCCAGTAAGCTCCCATCAACCGGGCTCACCGCGGCGCCCAGCACATCGAACCCTACGCTCACATTGCCAATAGAGGCAGGCGCATAAACACGGACAGCCATGACTAAACTCCTAACTTCCAACCCAGGGTACGCATTAAGTCCGCAAACACCCCAGCAGCGGTCACGGCTGTTCCCGCGCCATAGCCGCGCAGTACCAATGGAATTGGCTGATAATAACGGCTATAGAAGGCCAATGCGTTCTCACCCTCTTTAATCTTATTCATCGGGTCATCGTCGGATACGGCTTGGATTTTGACAAAGCAGCGCCCGTCTTCAATACCACCGATATACCGCAAAACTTTACCTTCTTTGGCGGCTTCCTCTGACCATTGTTTAAAGTACGCATCGGCTTGAGGCAAGCGGGCCATGAAACTTTCAACATCGCCAGACTGATCAAAGCCAGGCGGAAGCGCTGGCTCGACCTCGACATCGTCAAGTTCGAGCTCCATGCCGGCTTCACGAGCCAAAATCAAGAGTTTACGTGCCACATCCATGCCCGACAGATCGTCCCGCGGATCCGGTTCGGTAAAACCATTATCACGCGCCACCTTGGTCGCGTCACTAAAGCTGGCACCTTCATCCAGCTTCCCGAAAATATGCGAGAGCGAACCCGATAAAATGCCAGAAAAACGTGACAATTCATCCCCCGCTGCAATCAGGTTCTGTAGGTTCTCAATAACTGGTAAGCCAGCCCCCACCGTGGTCTCATACATGAACTTTCGGTGGGTCCCACGCGCCGCCTGACGCAGTTGGTGATAGTAAGCCATGCTGCTGGTATTGGCTTTCTTGTTGGGGGTGATCACGTGAAAGCCTGCACGCAAAAAGTCTGCATATTGATCGGCGACCTGCTGATCGGCAGTGCAATCAATCAATACAGGGTTAATAATGTGATTACGCTGAACCAGTTGGATCATGCCCGCCAAGCTAAAGCTCGATAGATGATTCGGTAACTCATCACGCCAACTATTAAGATCAATGCCTTGGCTGTTTAACCACATCCCTTTGCTGTTGGCTAGGCCACACACTCGCATCACAATGCCTTGTTGCTTGAGTTTGGCTTGCTGACGGCGAATTTGCTCAATCAGCTCGCCACCCACACCACCAACACCAACGATAAATACATCCAAGTGATGTTGACTATTAAACAAGTTTTCATGACAGGCTTTGACTGCTTCTGAGACCCGCTCTGAAGGGACAACGGCAGAGATAGCACGTTCCGAGGAGCCTTGAGCAATGGCGACGATATTAACATTCACTTCCGCCAACGAGGTGAAAAAGCGCGACGCGACCCCTTTCGAGGTGCGCATGCCATCGCCCACCAAAGAGACAATCGACAGATCATCAATAAACTCGACCGGCTCGAGTAGGCCATCTTTCAGCTCAAGCTCAAAATGGTTACTCAGCACCTTGTCAGCTTTTGCTTTGTCCTGGCTTTGAATACAAAAGCTGATGCTGTATTCAGAGGAAGACTGAGTGATCAATACAATCGATACCCCTGCCGACGACATCGCGCCAAACACGCGTGACGCCATCCCCACCATGCCTTTCATACCAGGGCCTGATAGGTTAACCATGCTCAGATCGCTTAACGTAGTGATCCCTTTGATGGCCAGTTTATCTTCACCACTGTCTTCACCAATTAAGGTGCCTTCGGCCTGAGGATTGGTGGTGTTTTTGATTAAACAAGGAATATGGAAGCGTGCGATTGGCGCAATGGTTTTTGGGTGTAACACTTTTGCGCCAAAATACGATAGCTCCATCGCTTCTTGATAGCTCAATGACTTAAGCAAACGCGCGTCCGGCACCAACCGAGGGTCACAGTTATAGACACCGTCGACATCCGTCCAAATTTCGCAACACTCAGCGCGTACACAAGCGGCGAGAACCGCCGCCGAATAGTCAGATCCATTGCGGCCTAACGTCACCAGTTCGCCGTTGTCATTGCCAGCCATAAACCCTGGCATCAGGCCAATATGCTTGGCTGGGATGGGTGATTGTTTAAAGCGCTGTGAGGAGGCTTCGATATCCACTTCTGCACTTAAATGACTTCCCGACGCGGCAAAGTATTCGACCGGATCGATATCAAAGACTGCATAGCCGCGCGCCTCGAGTAAAGCATGCATCGCGGCGACCGATAAGCGCTCGCCTTTACTGACCACGCGCGCATAAGTGCTATCAGGACAAAGGCCCAATAAGCTCATGCCATGTACATATTGACGAAGTTGGCCAAGGCTGCGAGTTAACTTATCGAACAGTGGCTGAGTCTCAAGGTTGGGCTGCCGCTCAGCAAGGCCATGGAACAAGCCGACGAAAAGCTGCTCAAGCTCTTTGAGTGGCAATTCGGCTTCCCCGTGCTTCACCGTGCTCTCGACCACAGAAACTAGAATGTTTGTGACTTTCGCGGGGGCGGATAACACGGCAGACACATCGCTCTGCCCTTGGTTACTGACGATGATATCGGCTGCGCGACTGAAGCGCTCGGCATCGGCAAGCGACGTGCCACCAAATTTTAAAACTCGCATCCGTTTGGGACCTCTCTCTTTAAGATAAAAAAAGCCCGTACCTTTGGAGGTACGGGCTTTTTTGGAAATTCTGTGCGTATCAGCCCGCACCAACACACGTTGTGCCAGTAATAATAATGGTGGTTGTGGTGGTCTGGGTGCTGATCGTTAGTTGCATGTGTGTTGCGTTTATCATTTGTTTTGTTTGATTCTCTCTAGGTGTATCGAATCATGTTGCCAAGGTCAACAAAAAAGTGATCCTGATTGCTTTTTAAACAAAACTCTGCGAGCTTGAACGAGGGAGCAACCAAGACCGCAAGGAGCGCGAATGACCCAAGAAGCCATGGCGCAGTTAGTCGCAAATACCATTCTACAAGGCTCGGATGCTATGTATGGCCGGTTTCTCGATGTCACATCGGGCGCACAGGAGCGCTTTGAGCAGCAAGACTGGAAAAGTGTTCAGCAAGCACTGAAAACCCGAATTCAGTTTTATGACCACCACGTTGGTCTTGTTAGCCAGCAGCTAGGGGCCATGCTGGGAAAAGAACATGCGACGCGCTCCTTTTTGATGGCGGTGAAAGCGGCCTACGTCACCCTACTTGATGACTACCCACGCTATGATATTGCGGAGAGTTTCTTTAACTCTGTCTACTGCCGGATTTTTGAACACCGCAACATTCGTCGCGATAAACTGTTCGTACAAAGCTCCCAAGGGGGGCGGATCCCTAAATACCCCACTCCCTTGTTAAGGCGCTTTCAGTCGCAAGCCGGTATCTATGCCACCCTAGAGCGCATGTTAGATAGCACACCATTTACGCTACCTTGGCGAGATAAGAGCGGGGATCTCAAGCGTATCACGCAAATTCTCCAAGCACGGTTTGGCCCACAGCTCACCATGAGCTTTACCCTCGAAATGGTTCGCCAACCTTTTTTCCGCAACAAAGGCGCTTACCTTATCGGTCGGCTCGATATGGCTAACCAGCGCCGGCCTTTGGTGCTGCCGCTGGCGATTTCCGAACAAGGAGAGCTGTACATCGATGCCTGTATTACCGACAGTGATGATGTCAGCATTGTGTTTGGTTTCGCTCGCTCTTATTTCATGGTGTATGCCCCTGTCCCGGCGGCGTTGGTGGACTTTCTTAATCAATTGATGCCCAACAAAACCCCCGCTGAGCTTTACACGGCTATCGGTTGTCAAAAACATGGTAAAACCGAGCTATATCGCGAATTTCTCTACCATCTAGATAACTCGGATGATTTATTTGATATTGCCCCTGGGGTAAAAGGAATGGTGATGTCAGTGTTTACCCTGCCTTCTTATGGGTTCGTGTTTAAAATCATCAAAGACAAGTTTGCGCCGCAAAAACAAATGACCCACGCCCAAGTCAGGGAAAAATACCGCCTCGTAAAAGAGCACGATCGAGTTGGGCGCATGGCTGATACCCAAGAGTATCGCAACTTCATTTTTCCCCGTGACCGGTTTAGCGACGCCTTGATTGACGAACTCCTCGAGGTTGCGCCGTCTTGCGTTAGCGTCACCGATAACGAAGTGCGCATTCGCCACCTATACATGGAACGGCGCATGATCCCGTTAAACCTCTACCTTGAACAAGCAGAGCCTGAGGCCATTACCCAAGCGGTACAAGAATATGGCGATGCACTCAAAGAATTGGCCGCCGCCAATATCTTTGCCGGCGATATGCTGTTTAAAAACTTTGGCGTCAGTCGCCACAACCGGGTCATTTTCTATGATTACGATGAAATAGCTTACCTCACCGAGGTAAATTTCCGCCGTATTCCCCCGCCTCGCTATCCAGAGGACGAACTCGCCGCTGAGCCTTGGTATAGCGTGGGAGAAAATGACGTGTTCCCGGAAGAGTTTCGTACCTTCTTGCTGGTTAACCGCACCGTTGCCGACGAATTTGACCGCCTCCACCCTGAGTTATTTGAAGCCAGTTACTGGCAGCAACTGCAAAGCCAGGTAAAGGCAGGATATTTTCATGATGTGCGTCCCTATAGTGAAGAAAACCGTTTGAATCACACCAGTGTGTCGCCAAAAACGGCCTGATATTTGCTCAATGGTAGTGTGCTAAATGCACACTGACGATTTATCGCCTTTATTCGCCAATATGGTGGCGAATCGTCAACATATTGACAGACTTAGTCTTCAAGCGTCATCACCACGAGCGAGGAGTGAGACAAAATTCGGCAGCGGTATCTATTTTTTGTCTACACTGATCACAGCGCATCAGCGACTTCTAAGACTGAGCTAAGCCTAAAAAGAACAATGAGGCACAGGATTTGAGCATAAAACAACTAGGACTGTTGGCCCTCGTCTTACAAGCTGTGGCAGCACCTGCTTGGGCTAATCCGTTCGATTGGCAAACACCGCCACAAGGAACGCCTGATCATTTCTTTATCCAGTCTATTCCGTCAGCCACGCAAGGCTTTGACAGTTGGACTATTCAGTCAGGCTACCGTTATCCGCTTAACAATATGTCGATTTACATGGGTACCCAAGTAAAAAGCGAAAACGACCGACACACCACGCAACAGGGGTTATTGAGCGGGATTGAATACCGTTTTACCGACAAGCTACGTCTCTCGAGCCAGATTAGTCGTGGCAATGACGATACCCTGATCAATCAATGGGGCGTAAACAGTCGCTACCAGTTGAATGAGTCGATTGATGTCAATGCCGGGCTTGATGTCGAGTTTCGGCCAGAAGCGTCTCCCGAGTCGGTCTACCAACTCGGAGTTGGGCTACACTTTTAATTCTTGGGCTCGATCAGCTGGCCAATGGCTCTGTACACACCACCACGCCATTGTAATCGGCGTATAAATAATGTCCCGCCATCACTGGTACCCCTTCAAGCGCCAACGCGACATCAACCTCACCTTGGTCCCGTTTTTGCGTTTTAATCGGGCAAACACCCAGCGCTTTAATGCCGATGGGCAAGGATGACAACGTCGCCACATCACGAATAGGCCCGGCAATCACGACCCCAGCCCAACCATTATCTACCGCACTTTGCGCGATAAGATCGCCCAGTAAGGCTCTATCCATCGCACCAGAGCCATCCACCACCAGCACTTGCCCTTCACCAGGGGTTGCCAATATCGCTTTCACTTTTGAGTTATCGTGATGGCAACGTACCGTACGCACCCGCCCTTCAAAACAAGATTTAGCACCATAATCATGCCATTGCATCGGTAGCCATTGCACCGCGTCAGGGTAGTTATCACATAAGTCAGGTAGTTTATCGTCCATGATTTTTCTCCTTGGTATTAATGAGGGCATGTCTAGGGGGTTACCACATTAAATAACGATGAAAATCGCACATTCAAGGATTGCGGCGAGCACTCGCTCATCAATACTGGTAACAACCACAGCGTGTCCGCCTCTACCCAATAGATAGCGTTTTGCTCCCATTGTTGCGCCAGAGCAATCGCCTCATCCTTTTCTAAAGCAACCGCGAACCCCGGTTCATACCAACTCCCATCTGGCGCACCGCCATTCATTGGCCAGTAGCGTACTCCTTGCTGCGTCATCGCGTTTTCAAGCTGTGCATTGCGCGATTGATTCTCTTTCTCAGATAAAGGTTGGCTACGCGGATTAAATGCGGTAAGAATAGCAAATGCTTCGGCATCTGGCGTTTGAGGGGCGTGAAACGCGATCGATTGGTAAGTTTTCCACAATTCTTGCTGGCTATCAGGATCACACATTGTTTACACCTGCTCGTAACTCATACTATGCTTATTGACTAATTATGCGCGGTTATTCATGAAGTTAAGTTAAACCACATCGCTAGCTGACATTTAACATGCTTTTGATTGGGGTCAATAAAGGATGAAAAAAATCATCAGCCCTTATCCTAATATATTGTTAGCGTGCTGTTAAATGAATACAATTGGCGGTAATTAATGGATATCAGAGTGATTGGCTTGGTGGTGCACTCATACTGCCACGCCCCGTCTTAAGCTGGAACTCACGGTGCGTTGTCTAGCATCGACGAACACTTCTCTATGGATGGCGTGCCATATGTTAGTTGCGAGGTTCACGGTAGACACTCCTCGCATTTTTGTAATTTTTTTTCACAGGCTAGGCCGTCTAGACTGTGAAGTGCAACCGGATTCTATTTAGATATTAGGTATCGCCAATGCAAACCCCGCAAATTCTGATTGTAGAAGATGAACAGGTCACACGTAACACGCTGAAAAGTATCTTTGAAGCGGAAGGTTACAATGTGTTTGAAGCCAGCGATGGCGACGAAATGCATCAAGTCCTGTCTAACCATCATGTTCACTTAGTGATCATGGACATTAACTTGCCAGGTAAAAACGGCTTGTTGCTCGCGCGCGAGCTGCGTGAACAAGGCGACATGGCGCTAATGTTCCTCACTGGACGCGACAATGAAGTCGACAAAATTCTCGGACTAGAAATCGGTGCCGACGACTACATTACCAAGCCCTTCAACCCACGCGAACTGACCATCCGTGCGCGTAACCTGCTCACGCGTGCAATGAGCAGTGTCAACGACAGTGAAGAAAAGCGTAACGTGGACGTGTATGTCTTTAACGGCTGGACGCTCGACATCAACAGTCGCTCACTGATCAACCCTGAAGGGGAAACCTTTAAGCTACCTCGCTCTGAGTTCCGCGCCCTGCTCCACTTCTGTGAAAACCCAGGCAAAATTCAGACGCGTGCCGAGCTACTAAAGAAAATGACGGGCCGTGAACTTAAACCGCACGATCGTACCGTAGATGTGACAATCCGCCGGATCCGTAAACACTTTGAATCACACAGTGATACGCCGGAGATTATTGCCACTATCCACGGAGAAGGTTATCGTTTCTGCGGTGAAATCGAAGAGCAATAAGCTTGCCTGTTTGAAAGATGGGGTGAATGTCCCGCAGAATTCAAATAGAGACAGAAAAGGCGCCGGTTAGGCGCCTTTTCTCTTTATGGACAGGGAGTTGACTCACCCCAACCATGGTTACTTTTGCTCATCTAACCAAGCTTTTAGCACATCCAAATCATGCTGATAACCATCTTTGATTTCATCAATCCAATCAGCAATGTTTTCCCACCACGCGGGGAGCTCGGGGGATTGTGCTTTTTGCGCCACTTTTTGAATATGCTTGAGCCCCACCGATCCTGCTGCACCTTTAATCTTATGCGCTTCAGAGACAATACCCTCTTGATCTCTTGCCGTCATATTAGAGTCGAGGATGGCAATATACTCTGGCATGGTTGACTCAAACATCTCAATGCTTTGCCTCACAGGATCTATACCCACTAACTCCACATAACCGGTGAGCATATCCATATCAAGTAATCTCTCTGCTTGTTCATTCGCGATAGGACGACTGGGCGCAGGGGTATCCGCTGTCTCGACGTCAGTCAGCGTGGTTGATGATAGCGCATATTGTTCAATCACCTGGTTCAGCGCACTCACACTAATGGGTTTACTGATGGCATCGTCCATTCCTTTGGCGAGATAGCTGTTTTTATCATTGATGACATTAGCCGTCAGGGCAACCAAAGGTGGCAATTGCGCATACTGCTCTCGCCAGCTAGCGGCGATATCAAACCCGGTCATATCGGGCAATTGAATGTCGAGCAACGCAAGATCGAAAGCATCCGGCGAGAACACATCTAAAGCCGATTGCCCATCACGCGCAACGGTCACCTGATGCCCCAGACTTTCCAATAAACTGGTGGCCACCGTAATATTAAGTTCAATATCCTCTACCAATAAGATACGTAACGTATTCTCCACAGGCGTCAATGCCGGAGTCTCGGCTTCTCCAGGCTCGCTCAGCGGTACACGGAGTGTAACCGTAAAGGTACTGCCCTCACCCTCTTCACTGTCGAGGGTAATGTCGCCATCCATCAAACGCGCCAATTTGCGCGATACCGCCAAGCCAATCCCTGTACCTACAGCGTGCAGATTTTCCCCTGCCTGTTTCACTTGGTAATACATGGCAAAAATCTTGTCTTGTTCATCAGCGGGGATCCCGATACCACTGTCTTCGACTTCGAAACACAAATCGGCATGGTCGCCTGTCACATCAGCACTGACGGTAATAATCACACAGCCTTGCTTGGTAAATTTGACCGCGTTACCGACGAGGTTCCATAGAATTTGTCGCAGCCGCGTCGTATCAACCGCCACATAGTCAGGGAGTTCGGTTACTCGCTCAAGCTCAAAGCGTAAGCCCTTTTGCTCGGCCATCAACTCTGAAATATTCTCGATTTCGCTGACAAATTCATTTAAATCCACACTCGTGGGGTGCAGAGAAAGACGCTTGCGATCAGATTTATCTAAATCAATGATGTCGTTAAAAATATTGCCCAGCGTGATTGCACTGACATAAATGGTACGCAGATAATTACGTTGCTTATCATCCAGATTTGACTCCAGCAGCATACGGCTTAAGCCAACAATCCCATTGAGCGGGGTGCGCAATTCATGACTAATGGTCGAGATAAACGCGGTTTTTTCTCGACTCGCTTTTTCCAGCGCATCTTGGTAGCGCTTACGCTCGGTAATTTCACGGCCAAAACCAAGTAGCCCAAGGTGCCGACCATCTCGGGCAAAGAAAGGCACTTTGCGTAATTCAAAATACGCTTTACGCCCGTCTTGATATTCAAGCCATTGCTCATAGGTTATCGACACATTGGCGTCAAAGACTTGCTGATCGGTTTCTACCACTTTTTCAGCAATATCTTCGCGATAGACATCCCAAGGTGTCAGCCCTTTGAGCGTTTTCTCGTCATAACCCGTTAGCTCTTCCATCGCGCGGTTACAGCCCGAGAACTGGCCATCAGCATTGCGGTAATAAATCAAATCCGGAGACGCATCGATAAAAGAGCGCAGTAGCGCGGTTTGCTCTGCTAGCTCAAGCTGGGCTTTTTCACGCTGATAAACTTCGTTTTCTAGATCTTTAATCGCTTGTTGGCGGGCATTCTCAGCCTTCTCACGCTCTTCAATTTCAGAATTGAGTTGCTCAATGTTTTCGGTCAATTGGCGGTTAAGGCGCATATCTCGCGCACGCATCTCTTCTAGCTTCGAGACCAACTTAGAGAGCCGCTGACGTGATTCTTCCAGCTGATCAACCACCACTGACAAAAAGTAGACCGCCCACGGCGTGATAATGAGGCCAAAGAAAATCGATCGGATGATATCAATGTTTTGAACCGTGCCCTCAAGGACCAAGGTGATCCCCACTTGGACCACAACAGCCAGCGCCACTAACGCCAGGGCGAGTAACATGCTAAAGCGCACAATCCCTAGTTTGACCAACAAATCGACATAGTATTGGGCAAGGACTTTCAGTTGTTTCATAAAGGCTTATTAACCGCCAGGTTCAAAGTGAATAGACTCAGCGACCGAGGCTCGCGGAGCGTTTGATGGGCGTGAGTGGGCGCTGCCATGCTCCACACTCACACGATTTCGGCCATGATGTTTGGCTTGATAGAGAGCACGATCAGCGTATTGGACTAAATCACCATAGTCCTGCTCCGGCGCTGGCGTCACACAAGCTACTCCCAGGCTCATCGTAAGCCGTCCATTCGGCGTACCATCTAAGTGTTCGATATCAGCCGCCAGTACAGCCTGTCGTGCTCGCTCGGCAACATCCATGGCACCATTAATGTCTGTTTGCGGTAATACGATCGCAAACTCTTCTCCGCCATAGCGCGCCACCATATCCATCGGACGATGCACAGACGATTTTAAGGCGTCAGCGACTGTCTGTAACGCCCAGTCCCCTTGTTGGTGACCATAGTAGTCGTTATACAGCTTGAAATGGTCAATATCACAGAGAATAAAGGCAAGTGGCGTACGCTCTCTCACATGCGAGCGCCACAATACGCTCAATTGTTCGTCAAGACGACGTCGATTGGCAACCTGCGTTAAGCTATCGACAAAGCTCAAATCTTGCAGCGCCATGATAGCGTCGGCTAACTGCTGCTGTGTCTCTTTGCGCTCGGTAATATCCCGCGCCATCAACAGCACAGCCGGCGCCAACGTCACCGGATCTTGAATGCGCGATTTCGTCACTTCATACCAAGTTTGCTCGCCCGTGTCCGTTAAAATGACATCTTCATACGTCACGGTCTCGCCACTTTCTAACACTTGCTTATCGCGCGCTTTGTGTTGGTCAAAAATGTCTGGGTCCACCACATGTTGCGCTGGTGCATTTTCAAGGGCGTCGATGGTGGTGCCAAGCGCGTCTGCATAGGCTTGGTTACAAGCAAGGTGGTAATAGTCTTGGTCAAATATCCCGATAGGGTCGACGCTGGCTTGGAAGATTGCACTGAGCAAATTACTTCGTTGCTCCAGCACTTGCTCAACCGAATGACGCTGTTGTGCTTCTTTTTGTAACCGCTCCTGCATCTGGTGCCAATTGGTTACATCATGGCTGATACTCAATGTGCCTATCACTTCCTGCTTGTCATTTTTCAGCGTCGTGATATTTGTTTCTAATAAGCAACTCTCATCGTGGTGTTGTGTCGCCCAGGTACGCACGGTTCGCGGCTCAGAGAGCGGCTCACCGGCTTGCCAAAGCACAGCCTCCTGCTCACGCCCCTGCCAGAAGCGATCAAAGGCGGCGTTAGTGCCCACCACATTTCCCTCAACATCCTGAAAGCATACGAGCTCCGCCAAGGAATTAATCACGCTTAAAAGCACACCTTGTTCTTGTTGTTGTAGGTGCCATTGAGTATTGGATTCGGACGCAGAAAATGAAATGAGCCAAGCACGTTTGCCGCGACAGCGGATCGGCAAGCCCGACAAGGTCACCTTAACCCGCACTCGATTAGCCCCCGGCGCTCTCACTTTGGCTTCAACGTTAGAAAATGGCTGAGGCCAACGCCGAGATACCATAAATGCACGAACAGCTTGCTGCTGTTTCTCGTTGGCGGTTTTAAAGCGGTTGTGGCTGCCCACCAGCGAAAAAGACTCCACACAAGGTGCATTGGCATACAAGATATCGCCATCATCGGCCGTGACAATCGCATGTGGCGTGTCTAATCCGGCCATATACACCCGCCAGTCGGATAACGCCAGTGTCGCTCGACGCGCGCGCCAACCGTAGCCAAGTAAAGCGCCTAACACTAAAACCAAGCTAAAACTAAAAAACGCCATGCCACTCCTGTCTGCCCTATTGCTGTCCCTGATCGTATCACGCACTACCTCACCGGCGACGTATTCTGCCACAGTTTTGATAGAACGCGTGATTGTCCTGTTCACAGCTTTACGAATATCATTTGTTATTTTATTACATCAATTGACAGTGCTTTTTGCTATGAAAAAGGAAGCATATAACGCACCCTTCTTTATTTGTTATCAAAGCTAGAATATCTACTCGAATTCGCCTTTTATTTAATAATTATTTAACAAAATAGCATAATTGCGAATAGATATTATTTATCAAAAAAAGCGTATAAAACAGTTTAATATCAGTTAGTTATAATCATGGCGAACTTTGATTGTCATGCATAAAGAATGCATATAAAAATTTGACCTTTGCAAGGTTTGCCGTTAATTTGGAAGGTCGCTGAATAGCGCTTTGCCCGTGCATTCTCTGTCAATCCATCTATAAAACAGTGAGTTAGGGACTAAATCACCCTCTTTTCTCGTTAAAAAATCACAACATAACGAGCGCACAATCACAAAGCGAAGCTGTTCAGAGTGGTCAGGAGGATCACGACAATAAATGCAATCACTGCGCGTAACGCAGTAGCAAGGGAGAATTGCAATGTCGCTGTACAACCCAATGTTGGAAAAAGATAACTGTGGTTTTGGCCTTATCGCCCATCAAGAAGGGGAGCCAAGCCACAAACTGGTTCGTACCGCCATCGCTGCACTTGACCGCATGACCCACCGAGGTGGTATCAACTCTGACGGCAAGACAGGCGATGGTTGTGGACTGCTGCTGCAAAAGCCCGACCGCTTTTTCCGCCTTATTGCCGAGCAAAATCAATGGAAGCTGAGCCGCCTATACGCGGTGGGCATGATTTTTCTCAGTGCCGATCCGGCAAAAGCCCAACAAGCCAAACAACGCTTCGAGCAAGAAATCAACGCTGAAACCCTCTCAGTGGTGGGATGGCGGACAGTACCGACCAACCCAGACGTACTCGGGGATATCGCCAAACAGTCTCAGCCCGTCATTGAACAAGTGTTTATCAATGGCCCAGCAGGCTGGCGCGCACGCGATTTAGAGCGACGCCTGTATATCGCGCGCCGCCGTGCAGAAAAAGCCTTGGCGGACGATGCCGACTTTTATGTCACCAGCCTATCCACACAAACCATTGTTTACAAAGGTTTGTGTATGCCTGCGGATCTACCACGCTTTTATACCGATCTCGCGGATCTGCGCTTAGAGTCATCAATTTGTTTGTTCCACCAGCGTTTCAGTACCAATACGCAGCCACGCTGGCCGCTCGCCCAACCCTTTAGGTATCTCGCCCACAACGGTGAGATCAACACCATTGAGGGCAACCGTCAGTGGGCACGCACACGTGCATACAAGTTTAACTCCCCTTTATTACCCGACTTGCATCAAGCCGCGCCGTTTGTGAATGAATCAGGATCTGATTCCTCAAGCCTCGACAACATGATGGAAGTCTTTCTCGCCGGCGGGATGGACTTATTCCGAGCCATGCGTCTGCTGGTTCCGCCCGCGTGGCAAAACCACCCAGATATGGATGACGAACTCCGGGCGTTTTATGACTTCAACTCCATGCATATGGAGCCTTGGGACGGACCTGCGGGGATCGTTATGTCAGATGGCCGCTATGCGGCCTGTAATCTTGACCGCAACGGCCTGCGCCCAGCGCGCTATGTGGTTACCAAAGACAAGTTTATTACGCTCGCCTCCGAGATAGGCATCTGGGATTACGCCCCTGACGAAGTGTCAGAAAAAGGCCGGGTCGGCCCGGGTGAGCTGTTAGTGATCGACACCCGCGAGGGTAAAATTTGGCATTCGGGTGAAATCGATAACGAACTGAAAAGTCGCCACCCGTACCGTGAATGGCTGGATCAACACGTACGTCGTCTCACCCCCTTTGAAGACTTAGACCCTGACACCAGCGAAGGCAGTCGCAACCTCAAAGACGCCCAGCTTAAGACCTATCAAAAGCTGTTTGGGATGTCGAATGAGGAAGTCGACCAGGTCATCAAAGTGCTCGGGGATATTGGCCAAGAGGCTACCGGCTCTATGGGCGATGATACGCCGATGGCCGTTTTATCATCACGCCCGCGCTGTGTGAGCGATTATTTCCGGCAAAAATTTGCCCAGGTGACGAACCCGCCGATTGATCCGCTGCGTGAAAACCACGTGATGTCACTGGCCACCTGTATTGGCCGTGAAATGAACGTATTCTGCGAAACCGACGGTCACGCTGAGCGAGTGGCGTTTAAATCGCCTGTCCTCTTGTTCTCAGATTTGGTCCAGTTGCTCGAGTTAGACGATACCTATTATCGCAACAGCATTTTGGATATTAATTACGATCCAAATGAGAAAGATCTTCACCAAGCTATCTTAGATTTATGCGATGAAGCCGAGCGCTGTGTGCGTGATGGAACCGTCTTGGTGGTGCTGTCTGACCGCAGCATCAATAAAGACAAGCTCCCTATTCCCGCCGCCATGGCGGTTGGTGCAGTACAAAAACGCTTAGTGAACCAAAACCTGCGCTGTGACGCCAACATCATTATCGAAACCGGCAGCGCTCGCGACCCGCACCAGTTTGCGGTATTACTCGGGTTTGGTGCCACGGCGGTTTATCCTTACTTAGCCTATGAAACATTGGCGAACTTGGTAGATATCGGCGCCGTCGATAAGCCGTATCGCGATGTGATGGTCAATTTCCGTAACGGGATTAATAAAGGCCTTTACAAGATCATGTCAAAAATGGGGATTTCGACCATCGCCTCTTACCGCTGCTCACAGCTATTCGAGGCGGTCGGCTTACACCAAGATGTGATTGAGCTTTGTTTCAAAGGCGTAGCCAGCCGTATTCAAGGTGCCAACTTTGATGATTTCCAACAAGACTTGGTCAACCTATCTCGTCGGGCATGGATCAAGCGTAAACCGCTTGAACATGGCGGTCTGCTTAAGTATGTCCACGATGGCGAATACCACGCGTATAACCCAGATGTGGTGACCAACTTGCAAAGCGCGGTGCGCTCCGGCGAGGCCATGGATTACAAGACCTACGCCAAAACCGTGAACGAGCGTCCTGTGGCGACCTTGCGCGATTTAATGCAACTGAAAAAAGCGGCCTCACCGGTTGCGCTCGAGCGCGTTGAGCCGGCAACGGAACTGTTCAAACGCTTTGATTCGGCGGCGATGTCTATCGGAGCCTTGAGCCCGGAAGCACACGAAGCGCTGGCCATCGCCATGAACCGTCTCGGCGGACACTCAAACTCGGGCGAAGGGGGCGAAGATCCTCGTCGTTTCAATAGCGAGCGCAATTCACGCATCAAGCAGATTGCATCCGGGCGCTTTGGCGTTACTCCGCACTACCTGACCAATGCGGATGTGCTGCAAATCAAGGTTGCTCAAGGTGCCAAACCGGGTGAAGGCGGGCAACTGCCAGGCCATAAGGTGACAGCAGAAATTGCTAAACTGCGTTTCTCCGTCCCAGGCGTGACCTTAATTTCGCCCCCACCGCACCACGATATTTATTCGATTGAAGACTTGGCACAGCTGATCTTCGATTTAAAACAAGTGAACCCGCAAGCAATGGTTTCGGTCAAACTGGTTTCAGAACCCGGTGTTGGCACCATTGCCACTGGGGTCGCCAAAGCATATGCCGACCTGATTACGATCTCAGGGTACGACGGTGGAACAGGCGCGAGCCCGCTCACCTCGGTTAAATATGCCGGCAGCCCATGGGAGTTGGGTCTTGCTGAAACCCAGCAAGCACTGGTTGAAAACGGCTTACGCCATAAGATCCGCTTACAAGTCGACGGTGGTCTAAAAACGGGGTTAGACATCGTCAAAGCGGCTATCTTGGGGGCAGAAAGCTTTGGCTTTGGCACCGCGCCAATGGTCGCACTTGGCTGTAAATACCTTCGTATTTGCCACCTCAATAACTGTGCCACCGGTGTCGCTACTCAGGACGAAACCTTGCGTAGTGAATACTTTAAAGGCCTCCCCGAGCAAGTGATGAACTTCTTCAAAGGCCTAGGTGAAGAAGTGCGCGAGCTGCTAGCCGAACTAGGGGTCGAGAAGCTCACCGATCTGATTGGTCGAACGGATCTCCTTGAGGCAGTTGATGGCTTTACAGCCAAGCAACTGAAACTCGACTTGAGCCACATTCTCGAGGCACCGACACCTTGGCCAGGTAAGACCTTATATTGCAGTGAGCCGAACACGCCGTTTGATAAAGCCGAGCTAAACCAAGCGCTACTCGGTGAATTGGGTGAAGCCATTGCCGCCAACCACAGTGCCAGCATCTACAAATCTGTCCGAAATACCGACCGTTCAGTCGGTGCTAGCTTGTCAGGGGCGATTGCTAAGCGTTATGGCAATGCGGGCATGGCCGCCAACCCGCTGGATGTGCAGCTGCAAGGCACCGCGGGGCAATCTCTCGGGGTATGGAATGCCGCAGGGGTGAACATCACCCTTATTGGCGATGCCAACGACTACGTGGGTAAAGGCATGAGCGGTGGACAAATTGTAATCCGTCCCCCCGTCGGCTCAGCATTTGCCAGTCACGAATCTACCATCATGGGTAACACCTGCTTATACGGTGCGACGGGCGGTAAATTGTTTGCAGCGGGTAAAGCCGGTGAACGTTTTGCCGTGCGTAACTCTGGCGTCCATGCCATCGTGGAAGGCGCGGGCGACAATGCATGTGAATACATGACGGGAGGCATTGTGGCCATTCTCGGTCGCACTGGGGTCAACTTTGGCGCCGGGATGACCGGTGGCTTCGCGTACGTGCTCGATGAAGAGGGGGACTTTAATGGTCGCATTAACCCTGAGTTGGTTGAAGCCCTGTCGCTGGAGGCTTTGACTATCCATCAAGAGCACCTTCGTGGCCTGATAGCCCAGCATTTCGAGCTGACCGGCTCAGATCGTGCACAGCAGCTGCTCGATGACTTTGACGCTTGGGTACATCGCTTTTACCTCGTCAAGCCAAAAGCCGCGGATGTAAATACCTTATTAGGCCACCAAAGTCGCAGCGCTGCTGAGCTGCGCGTTCAGGCGCAGTAAAAGGAGGGACCCATGAGCCAGAACATCTATCAGTTTATTGATGTGCAGCGCATTGACCCGCGCAAAAAAGCGATTGAGACCCGCAAAATCGAGTTTGTAGAGATATACGAGCCGTTTACCGAGAAAGAAGTCTCAGCACAAGCCGATCGCTGCCTTGATTGTGGCAACCCCTACTGTGAATGGAAGTGCCCAGTGCACAACTATATTCCACAGTGGCTCAAGCTTGCCAACGAGGGGCGGATTATAGAAGCGGTTGAGCTATCGCACCAAACCAATAGCTTGCCGGAGGTCTGTGGCCGCGTGTGCCCACAAGATCGTCTGTGTGAGGGGGATTGCACCCTCAACGAGGACTTTGGCGCGGTAACCATCGGCAATGTCGAGAAGTACATCACCGATAAAGCGTTTGAAATGGGCTGGAAGCCTGATATGTCACACGTTGAGTGGACCGATAAAAAGGTCGCGGTAATTGGAGCCGGTCCTGCAGGGCTCGCCTGTGCCGACGTGCTGGTCCGCAATGGGGTGAAACCTGTGGTCTTTGACCGCTACCCTGAAATTGGCGGCCTGCTGACCTTTGGTATTCCATCGTTTAAGCTCGAAAAAGATGTGATGCGGCATCGCCAGCGTGTCTTTACCGAGATGGGCGTCGAGTTTCGCCTCAACACCGAAGTGGGTAAAGATATTGACATGCAAACCTTGGTCGATGACTACGATGCGGTCTTCTTAGGGGTAGGCACCTACAAGTACATGCGTGCAGGGCTGGCCAATGAAGATGCGCCCGGCGTCTTTGACGCGCTCCCCTTCTTAGTTTCCAACACCTACAAGGTGATGGAACTGAATGACGCACCACCGTTCATCGATATGGCCGGTAAACGAGTGGTGGTACTCGGTGGTGGCGATACTGCGATGGACTGTGTTCGTACCTCGATTCGCCAACAAGCCGCCAGTGTCACCTGTGCCTACCGCCGAGATGAAGAAAACATGCCAGGCTCACGCCGTGAGGTGAAAAATGCCCGCGAAGAAGGGGTGAACTTTATGTTCAACCTGCAACCGCTGGGAATTGAAGTTGATGGTAATGGCAACGTGAGCGGGGTCACCGTGGTGAAAACCCAACTGGGCGAACCTGATGCCGCGGGGCGCCGTCGCCCAGAGCCGATTGAAGGCAGTGAGCATGTACTGGAAGCAGATGCGGTGATCATGGCCTTTGGTTTCCAGCCACACGCGATGGAGTGGTTAGAACCTTATGATGTCGCCCTGGATGAGCGTGGTCGCATCCAAGCGCCGGCAAAAGGTGACATCTTATATCAAACCACTAACCCCAAAATCTTTGCCGGGGGCGATGCGGTAAGAGGCTCAGATTTGGTGGTCACCGCCATTGATGAAGGTCGTAAAGCCGCTGAAGGCATCATGGACTACCTAGAAGTATAGTCCTGCGGCAATCAACCCGTGTGAAACCACATCGAGATAATCTATTCAGAAGTGCCTCAAAGGAGGCACTTTTTTATTGCCTCATGTACACTATCGGCATTTATGCGAACAGGATTATCACCATGAAAATCGGCATCATTGGCGCAATGGAGCAAGAAGTCACTCTACTGCGCGACAAGCTGGAAAACAGCACAACCCATCAAGAAGGCGGCTGCACCTTTTATTCGGGGACGCTACAAGGCCATGATATCGTGTTACTTCAGTCTGGCATTGGTAAGGTCGCTGCAGCGGTCGGCACGAGCTTGCTGCTATCGCAATTCAAGCCCGATTGGGTAATCAACACAGGTTCAGCGGGTGCGTTTGAGCCCTCACTCAACCTAGGTGATGTGGTGGTATCTTCCAAAGTCTGCTATCACGATGCGGATGCCACTGCATTCGGCTATCAAATGGGACAGGTTCCTCAGCAACCGGCTGTCTTCGAGTCCGATGAAGCGTTAATGCAACTTGCGGAGAAAGCAGTGGATAGCCAAACACATGTGGTACGTGGCTTGATCTGTACCGCCGATACCTTTGTCCACACTGATGCCCACCGACAACATATCCATACCCACTTCCCGGATGCGGTGGCCGCAGAAATGGAAGCAGCGGCAATCGCGCAAGTGTGTGCCCAGTTTGCCACGCCTTTTGTGGTGGTGCGTGCCATCTCTGATGTGGTCGCTGAAAAAGAGTCACCCATGACCTTTGAAGAGTTTCTGCCATTAGCGGCCAAAAGCTCATCGGCCATGGTGGAAAACATGGTCGCAATGATCGACGCCTGATCGCACGCCCCCATGGATGATTTGCTCAATCCGCAACATTGGATGACCTACGCCGCCGACCAGGGCCGCTTATGGGCTCTGTGGTTGGCGGTATTAGTGCACTGGCTACTCCCCCTATCCAGCCAGTATTCCCCTTTTCAATACTGGCGACAGTATGCAGAGTTGCTCGCGGGTCAAGTCAACAAAGACACAGACCCTAAGCGTCAGCGTAAGCTTGCCGGAGCGCTCGCCTTAATGTTGATGGGTGGCACCCTCGCCATTTTTTTAATCGCCACCCGTGAGCTCGTGTGGTCGCGCCCCCTGTTCGATGGCATATTGCTCTGGCTCGCACTTGATTGGCGGCCAATCGATAAGTTTGGCCACGCCATCGCCCATGCGATAGACCAACATGACAAGGGCGCAGCGCGCGCGTTGCTCGCCACACGCGTCAACCGTGAAACCGAGTCTCTGTCATTGATAGGAATAGGGAAAGCGGGCGCGGAAACACTGCTTCTCGGCACAGCGCGGCACTGTGTTTGCGTGATATTTTATTATCTACTCGCCGGCGGTGTCGGTGCCTTGCTATACACTAGCTTGGTACACCTTCACCGCGTTTGGACCCCAAGCCGCTTAAGCTATTACCCGTTCGGGCTCGCCAGCGCCCGCTTATTGAACCTGTTGGATATAGTGCCAATGGGGCTGTTTGCTGTGATCGTGGCAATGAGCCGTCAACCTTGGTCACACCTAAAAACCGGCTGGCAGCAAGGCAGACGCTGGCGAACGCCTGGTTCAGGTTGGCTACTCGCGTGTGCAGGTAGTCGCTTCCAGCTCTCTCTAGGCGGGCCGGCTGTTTATCAAGGTACTAAGACCTTGAGAACCAAAATTGGCTATGGGGTCACCCCGGCGTGTTATCACCTTTTATTGCTGCGCTTGAAGTTAACCCACAGTGTTTTAATCTGGCTCGGGTTATGCTCCCTGGTTTTAATCGTTTAAGGACACTGATTGATGCCACGTTTTCGTGCCCTTTGTACCCTTTTTCGCTTGCAAGCCTGCTGGCTTGTCTTGGCCTTAACATGGATGCCTTTTGCTCACGCCACCCCGTTGCGAGTGATTAGTCTTGCCCCCCACGCCACAGAGCTGGCTTATGCCGCTGGGCTTGGTCCCAATATGGTCGCTGCAAGTGCTTACAGTGATTATCCGAAGCAGGCTCAATCGCTTGAACGCGTGGCCAACTATCGGGGCGTCAAACTCGAACGCATTATCGCCCTCCAGCCAGATCTTATTTTAGCTTGGCGCGGCGGGAATCCGCCCAAACCCCTAGAGGCCTTGGCGGAATTAGGCTTTACCATCCGTTACCTCAACCCAGACACGCTCAGTGATATTGGTCAGTTTATTCGCGAGCTGGGTCATTATAGTGAGACCCCAGACGTCGCCACGCGCAATGCTAACGCCTTTGATCAAAAACTGGCACAATTAAACGCCCAGTACCGCAGTGCAGAGCTCGTTCCCTACTTTTATCTTCTCAGTGATACGCCAATGATGACGGCTAGCGATCGCGCATGGCCGAGTCAGCTGTTTCACCTGTGCGGTGGCAAGAACATTTTCGCCGACAGCCCCGCCGCTTACCCACAGGTGAATATGGAACAAGTCATCACACGTGCGCCCAAGGTGATGTTCCACACGGGCGAGACACAACCTAAAAGTTGGCAATCCTTGGTTGAGTTGCTACCAAATCATGCGCACACGTTCACTTGGTCTCTTAACCCAGATTGGCTGACACGCGCCACACCGCGTGCGTTAGATGCCGCTGAGCAAATCTGTACCGCTCTTGATAAAGTACGTCACGCGCAATAGGACTTAGCATGACTCAGACCATGATCTTATATTTATTCGATTTATTTGGCACCGCTGTCTTCGCGATATCTGGCGTACTGGTGGCGGGCCGTTTGCGTATGGATCCGTTTGGTGTGGTCGTCCTTGCCTGTGCGACGGCCATTGGCGGCGGGACGGTGCGAGATATGGCGATGGGCGCCACACCTGCATTTTGGATCACCGACACCACCTATATCTGGGTTATTTTAGCCACTTGTGTAGCAACCATGCTGCTTATCCGTCATCCGCGACGCCTGCCTTGGTATGTACTGCCTTGTGCCGACGCCATTGGGCTGGCGGTCTTTGTGGGTATCGGTGTCGATAAAGCTCTTAGTTATGGCGCATCTCCCTTGGTGGCGGTGATCATGGGCGTGATCACCGCCTGTGGCGGCGGCATTATTCGTGATGTGCTCGCGCGCGAAGTGCCTATGGTGCTGAGAACAGAAGTGTATGCGACTGCCTGTATTGCTGGCGGCATTGTTCACACCCTTGCAGTGCAAGTCAGCCCAGGCACTGTCACTGCCTCTATTGTGGGTATGGTCACCACGCTATTGATTCGCTTAGCCGCGATCCGCTGGCATTTGTCCTTGCCACCGTTCGCGCTAGACAGATCATAAAGCAATGATTGGGACAGTATGCCGAGACTGGACAAACAGTGGTTGAAATTTAGACAACACACCCTAAGGTCTGTAATACAGTCTCAATAAAGGAGCCACTATGATCAGCATTGCCATCATTTATCATTCTGTCGACGATCATACTCATGCGCTAGCCACCACTATTGCGGAAGGCATTCATGCCGGCGATGCCGAACCTGTGGTTTACCGCATTGAGCCAGACATGATAGAAAACGGACGCTTTATCGATGACAAGGTGTTTGAAAAGCTTAAAGACGTTGATGCGATTGTTTTCGGTGCGCCCACCTATATGGGCGGACCAAGCGCGCCATTCAAGGCGTTTGCCGACGCGTCTAGCCCGACGTGGGAAAACCAAGACTGGCGAGGAAAGTACGCGGCAGGCTTTACGGTGGGCACCTACCCAGGTGGCGATCAGCCTCAGACACTGCAGTATTTTCAAACCTTAGCCAGCCAGCATGACATGCTGTGGCTCAGCCTAGGTCGAGCCAATATCGGGGTAGAAAACATTAACCCAAGTGGCACAAGCCTTGGGGTGACTGCACACACCCCGGACGATGATCAACTTAGCGAGGCTTGCCTACAAACGGCGTTTTACCTTGGTCAACATATGGTTCGTGCACTAAAAGGCGTTTGGCATACCTAGTCGCTAAGCACTTGCCCCACTACCGGTGGGGAGTGATTGACATAAAAAACCCTCGCGTACATGCGAGGGTTTGATATGTTGGTGGCCGCTTACGGCGCCAGATAGGGTAGAGCTTAGCTGAGTGTCACCCGGGCAAACTTGCGCTTACCCACTTGGTAAACCGCTTCCCCCGCTGCCGGCACTAGCTTGGTATCTTCCACTTTTTCACCATCAATTTTCACTGCGCCTTGGCGAACCATACGCAGTGCATCAGAGGTGGAGTTAACTAGCCCTGCTTCTTTTAACAGGTTAGCAATCGCCATACCTTGCTCGAAGGTAAAGCTTGGCATCTCATCCGGCATCGCCCCTTTTTGGAAACGATTGACGAACGTTTGCTCAGCGGCCTCTGCGGCATCGTCTGAGTGGAAACGTGCAATGATTTCTTTTGCTAGCAAGATCTTAATATCACGCGGGTTTTTCCCAGCTTGTACGTCTTGCTTAAACTGCGCCACTTCCTCAAGCGGACGGAAAGACAACAGCTCGTAGTAATCCCACATCAAATCGTCAGAGATAGACATGATTTTACCAAACATCTCATCAGGGCTCTCGCTCACACCAATATAGTTATGTGCTGACTTAGACATCTTTTTAACACCGTCTAAGCCAACCAGCAAAGGCATGGTCATCACCACTTGCGGCTTTTGTCCTGCTTGTTTTTGCAGCTCGCGCCCCATCAGTAAGTTGAACTTCTGATCGGTGCCCCCCAACTCAACATCCGCTTCTAGCGCGACGGAGTCGTGCCCTTGCAGCAATGGGTAGATAAACTCGTGGATAGCAATAGCTTGGTTGCTGGTATAGCGCTTTTTAAAATCATCACGCTCAAGCATACGGGCAACGGTGGAGCTTGCCGCCAAACGAATCATGCCATCAGTGCCCAGCTCACCCAACCATTTCGAGTTAAACTCAATACGTGTTTTCGCCGGATCCAGAATTTTGAATACCTGCTCTTTATAGGTTTCTGCATTTTGCAGCACCTGCTCACGTGTCAATGGTGGGCGGGTGGTGTTTTTACCGCTCGGGTCACCGACCATGCCGGTATAATCACCAATCAAAAAGATCACTTCATGGCCAAGCGCTTGAAAAGCTCGCAGCTTATTGAGGATCACTGTGTGGCCTAAGTGGATATCTGGTGCTGTAGGATCAGCGCCCAGCTTGATGCGAAGAGGACGATCCTCTTTTAGCTTTGCCACCAGCTCGTCTTCCGGGATTACTTCATCTACGCCACGTTTTAGTTCTGCTAGCGCGGCTTCCAGGCTCGCCATAGTCTTCTGCTCCTACCCAATAGGCAAAAATGTGATAAACCGACATATTACTCGAATAGCGACAGTTTTTGAAACCAGTTAAACTGATAGAATGTGTGCCGGGTGTGCGCAGTGGCTGCTATCAAAAAATGTGGTCTTTGTGTCAGCCGTGTCAAATCTACTTCAGGGCATCATCCCCAATAAAACCGATTGGGCGTCTGACTGTCATAACTTTATTCGTAGTGATTCAACCATAGTCTTCATGCCGTTAAATAAACTCGCAGCCTTACCCAAGTTACATAAAGTCATTATCGGTGCCTTGAGCGCATTCATTGTCTTATTAGTCCTGGTTCCCGAGGGCGCTGACACACCACGTCCAAAACCGAATTTTCAACCTGGTAAGCATTACCCATTACCCGTTGAGGCAGTCTCGCTCCTGCCCCCCCAAGATGAGATGCCCGCGCAGTTTAAGCGCAATATCAACTGGCAAACCTATGAAGTGCAGCCTGGTGAGAGCATGGCGCTGCTTTTTAATCGTGCCGGCTTAAGCCCTACCACCCTCTATCGTTTGGTTAATGCCGACGAAAGAACGCAAACCCTCGCTTATTTAAACCCTGGCGATGAAGTGCGCCTTGGTGTGGATGACGACGGTGAGCTGGTGCAACTGATTCAACCGCGAGGCAGCAACGAAACCCTGATTGTTAATAAGATTGATGAGACCTATCAATCACGGATTGAAACCAAGCACGTGGATACGCAGCTAAATTTTGCGCGCGCCACCATCAAATCAAACTTCTGGCAAGCAGCCTCTGATGCCGGATTAAACCCAAATCAGATCATGCAACTGGCGGGCATTTTTGGTTGGGATGTCGACTTTGCCCTCGATATTCGCAACGGTGATAGCTTTTCGGTGCTCTACGAAGAGGAGTTTGTCGAAGGCGAGCATATTGGTAGCGGAAATATTTTAGCGGCCACCTTCACTAACCGTGGTGATACCTTCACGGCAGTACGCGCTAAAAATGGCAAATACTACACACCGAGCGGCAAAGCGATGAAAAAGGCATTTTTGCGCTCGCCGGTTAACTTCCGTTACGTGAGCTCAAACTTCAACCCGCGTCGTTTGCACCCAGTTACCGGTCGAGTGAAGCCTCACCGTGGCACCGACTATGTTGCACCAGTCGGAACCCCAATTAAAGCCGCCGGGGACGGCGTGGTGATGAAAGCCTCATACAACCGCTTCAATGGTAATTATGTGTTTATTCGCCATAGCTCAACCTACATCACCAAGTATTTGCATTTGACCAAACGCAAAGTGAAAACGGGTCAGCGAGTCAAACAAGGGGATATTATCGGTACACTGGGGTCGACAGGGCGTGTCACTGGTGCACACTTGCACTACGAGTTCCTCGTTCACGGTGTCCATAAAAACCCGCGTACGGTAAAACTGCCTGAAGCTAAGTCTCTTCAAGGTGAAAAAAAGGAAGCCTTTGTGCGTTTGGCTGAGTCACGCATGGCGCAGTTAAGCAAATTTAACCAGCTGTTGGCCACGGTTGGCAGCCTTAACCATTATAACCGCGGCAGCTAATCAGCTCTGTGGATCAAAAACGGCGCCTACAGGCGCCGTTTGTGATTATCGTCAGCGGTATCGCCATTTCACGTTTAAACGCTAAATGACGCACCACAGCCACAAGTCGTCGTGGCATTAGGGTTATCAATGAAAAAGCGCGACCCTTCAAGGCCTTCGGTGTAATCCACTTTGCCACCCATCAAATATTGCAAGCTCATGGGATCGACCACCAGCATCACACCGCTTTTTTCGATCTCCATATCTCCTTCATTGACGTTTTCATCGAAGGTAAAACCATATTGGAAGCCGCTACAGCCACCACCGGTGATATAGACGCGCAATTTCAGGTTTGGATTTTCTTCTTCCTGAATCAGCGTCTTTACCTTGGTTGCCGCGGCCTCAGAAAACTCTAACGGCAAAGGTGCTTCGCTCATTGTTACCTCACATGCTCTTTGTGCTAATGTTGGGATTATCTAATACCTGAGTAAAGTGTTCAAGTATTGTGCGTTTGATCGCAACTGTGATCAGTACGTATTAATTGCCAATCTTGTCTCAACGAAATCATACTCTACCTCGCCAGCGTTCCGTATCTTTGGTTAAAATACGCCAACGCAATTTAGGCTAAGCCTTCCCAAACAGGATATGTCATGACCAAATCAGCACAACTTTTTCAACAAGCTCGACGCACCATTCCTGGTGGCGTGAATTCTCCCGTGCGTGCTTTTGCCGGTGTCGGCGGCGACCCTGTCTTCATGGAGCGTGCTGACGGCGCATACATTTTTGATGCCGACGGCAAAGCTTATATCGATTTTGTCGGCTCTTGGGGCCCGATGATCTTAGGTCATAACCACAGCGCAATCCGCGAAGCCGTAGTCGACGCTGCCCAACGAGGCCTCAGCTTTGGTGCCCCCACCGAGAGTGAAACCACCCTCTCAGAGCTGGTGGCTGAGCTGGTGCCTTCAATGGAAATGGTACGTATGGTTAACTCTGGCACTGAAGCGACCATGAGCGCCATACGTCTCGCACGCGGGTTTACCAAACGCGATAAGTTCATCAAATTTGAGGGTAACTATCACGGCCATGGCGACTGCTTACTGGTCAAAGCCGGCTCAGGCGCACTCACCCTTGGCGAGCCGAACTCTCCAGGGGTACCGGCGGATTTTGCCAAGCACACACTGACCTGCACCTATAACGACCTTGACTCGGTGCGCCAAACGTTTGAGACCTACCCTGACGAGGTGGCGTGCATCATTGTCGAGCCCGTGTCCGGGAATATGAACTGTGTGCCACCGCAACCGGGTTTCTTGCAAGGCTTGCGTGAGCTGTGCGATGAGTTCGGTGCCTTGCTGATTTTTGATGAGGTCATGACTGGCTTCCGCGTAGCATTAGGTGGCGCGCAAGCTTACTACGACGTAAAACCTGACTTAACCACACTAGGCAAAATTGTCGGTGGTGGTATGCCAGTGGGGGCCTTTGGCGGACGTCGTGAGGTGATGGAATACTTAGCGCCGACGGGTCCGGTATACCAAGCGGGGACACTGGCAGGGAACCCAGTCGCCATGGCGGCCGGTCACGCCTGTTTGTCTGAGCTACGTCAGCCTGGTAACCACGATTACTTGACCCATGTGACTGGCCAACTTGCGGAGGGTTTTCAATCGCTCGCCGACAAACATGGTATTGCGCTGACCACGAACCAAGCAGGCGCGATGTTTGGCTTTTTCTTCACCGAGCAAGAAACAGTGACCAGCTTTAAAGACGTGCAACAGTGTGATACTGAGCGCTTCAAACGTTTCTTCCACCTGATGCTCGAGCAAGGCGTGTACTTGGCCCCTTCTGCGTTTGAGGCTTGCTTTACCTGCTTAGCACATGGACAAAAAGAAATTGATGCCACACTCGCAGCGGCTGACCATGCGTTCGCCACGTTAGCGGCTGACGCCTAATCCCGTCATGGTATAGCGGCATCACCTTGATGCGAAAAGCCCCACAGGTTACTGCGGGGCTTTTTTTGCATTCAAAGGTATAAATATTGCCCTCATCATGGGCACTGCATCGAGGTTTACCCTAAAATATTGAGCGGCCAATTCGAGCCGATAATAGCTCCAATGCAGCCGTTCCCGCCAGTGAATTACCCGAAGGATCGAGCTCCGGCGACCAGACGGCAATCGACATCTCGCCAGGCACAATGGCAATAATGCCACCGCCTACCCCAGATTTACCTGGCATGCCAACTCGGTATGCAAACTCGCCCGCGCCATCATATAAGCCACAGGTTGCCAACAGCGCATTCAGCTGTTTGCTTTGTGTCGGGCTCAAGATAGCCGTGCTATCACTTAGTGGTGTCCCTTTATTGGCAAGATAGAAAAACGCCTTCGCCAAGTCCACACAGCTCATTTCTAAGGCACAGTAATGAAAATAGTTGGTTAATACCGGCACCACGTCATTATCAAAATTGCCAAACGCACGCATCAGATACGCAATCGCCGCGTTTCTGTCACTGTGCAGCATTTCTGAATCCGCCACCGCCTTGTCGTAACACAAATGTGGATTACCCGCGAGGTGGCGCACAAACTCAAGCATCCGTTGACGAGGTGCTGACTGGCGCGTGTGCAGCATGTCACTAACGACCAACGCACCAGCGTTAATAAAAGGATTGCGCGGGATCCCTTGTTCCATCTCAAGCTGGATTAACGAGTTAAACGCTTGTCCCGAGGGCTCTTTGCCCACACGCGTCCAGATCTCTTCAGCTTGATAGTTTTGCATCGCCAGTGTCAGACTCAACACTTTGGAGATCGACTGAATAGAGAATGCCTCATCGGCATCGCCGGCGCGGATCACTTCGCCATCGTTGTAGCAAACCGCGATGCCGAGTTTTTGGTGAGTCACATCGGCTAATGCAGGAATATAGTCTGCCACCTTCCCTTGTCCAATTAATGGCCGAACATCGTCAAGAATTTGCTCGAGTAATTGTGCATTAGGTTTCAAGGGCAGGTTCCTTCTACAACATAGGACAAAAAAGCCAACCGCAGGTTGGCTTTAGCGTGTAACAGATACCGATTGGCACACGCGCCTTTTAGGCAATGCGCGTGTATTTGATATCCCAAACACCGTGGCCAAGGCGCTGCCCACGCTGCTCAAATTTGGTGAGAGGACGATCGTCAGGGCGTGGCACATAAAGGCCATCTTGCGCCATGTTCTGATAATGGGGCGCGGCCTCCATCACTTCAATCATATGTTCGGCATAGTTCTCCCAATCGGTGGCCATATGGAAAACACCGCCCACTTTTAGCTTGTCACGTACCATTTCCGCAAACGGC
The DNA here is from genome assembly GCF_027286325.1 of Salinivibrio kushneri. Lineage (NCBI taxonomy): Bacteria > Pseudomonadati > Pseudomonadota > Gammaproteobacteria > Vibrionales > Vibrionaceae > Salinivibrio > Salinivibrio kushneri. The sequence continues at coordinate 467,319 of NZ_CP114588.1, read as the reverse complement.
AGCTGGACGATTCGGCGCTTGTGGTGACGCTTTTTATGCCAAGGATCAGGGAAGAACAGTTGCACGGTGTCGAGGCTTTCTTTGGGTAGCATTTGCTCAAAGACCTCGACCGCATCGTGACACATCACACGCAGATTGGTGACGCCCGCTTCTCGTGCGGCCATCAAACAAGCGCCCACGCCTGGGGTGTGAACTTCAATACCCACAAAGTTTTTCTCGGGGGCATTTTTAGCCATCTCCACCAAGGAAGCGCCCATACCGAAACCGATTTCCAGCACCACCGGGTTGTCGTTGCCAAACACCTGCTGCCAGTCAAGCTCGGTCGCCTCGAAGTCAATGCCCATGGTCGGCCAAGACTCGTTGAGCGCTTGCTCTTGGCCTTTGGTTAAACGGCCTTCGCGACGTACAAAGCTGCGTACTTTACGAATAACTTTGCCATCCTCGGTCAGTTCGGTTTTAGTGACTTCAGTCATGATTGAGTGCCTGTGATGCAGTGTTAGTGATGGTGGTGAAAAAGACCATCGATTGTTGGAAATCTAAACGGACTGCGCATTATGCAAAGTTTTCGCCATTGCGCAAGTTGGCACCACTGATCCTATTAGTGTGCCCGCTCGTTAGTGTACCCTGTGGCCTGCCTTTGTGCACGCGTGAGCAAAACAATAAGAGAGAGCACAGTGAGTCAATCTTTTTCCGACGCCATTTTAAGCTGGTATGAGCAATATGGCCGCAAAACCCTGCCTTGGCAGCAACACAAAACCCCGTATAAGGTCTGGCTCAGCGAGATCATGCTGCAGCAAACCCAAGTGAGTACGGTGATCCCGTATTTCGAACGGTTTATGGCGCGCTTTCCAACGGTCACCGATCTCGCCCATGCCGAGCAGGATGAAGTCTTACACTTGTGGACAGGCCTAGGCTACTACGCCCGCGCCCGCAATTTACATAAAGCGGCACAAGTCATCGCCAATGAACACCATGGCGTGTTTCCCACCACACTTGAGCAGGTAATGGCACTGCCAGGTGTCGGGCGTTCGACCGCCGGTGCCGTGCTCTCTTTGTCACTCAACCAACCCCATCCGATTTTAGACGGTAACGTCAAACGCACCTTGGCACGTTGCTTTGCCGTTGAGGGCTGGCCCGGGAAAAAACCGGTAGAAAACAAGTTATGGGAGATTGCCGAAACACTCACGCCCACCACGGATACCGATAAATACAACCAAGCCATGATGGATATGGGCGCCATGGTGTGTACTCGCAGCAAGCCCAAATGCGAACTATGCCCAGTAGCAGATCGCTGTGAAGCGCGCGCCCAAGGCCGTCAGCTCGACTTTCCTGGTAAAAAACCGAAAAAAACCTTGCCCGTCAAACAAGCCCATTTCTTGTTGGTTCAGCATCAAGATGAAATCTGGCTTGAGCAACGACCGCCAAGTGGGCTGTGGGGCGGGCTATGGTGCTTACCCGAAGCGGCGGAGCACACCCTTGATGCACAGATAGCCGACAAGCTACAAGGGGTCACCCCCACCGACATCGAGATATTAACCGCATTTAGGCACACGTTTAGTCACTTTCACCTCGACATTGTCCCAGTGAGAGTCAGTGTTACTGAAAGGCCGCAAATCATCATGGAAGCGAACCAAGGGCTTTGGTATAACTTGTCGCAACCAGCAAAAGTTGGGTTAGCCGCACCAGTGAAAAAGCTGTTAACCTTATTAGAACACGAGCGCCAACAACATCTCACAGGCGATGACAAGGAGCCTAGATTATGAGCCGTACCGTATTTTGCCAACGTCTACAAAAAGAAGCCGACGGGCTAGATTTTCAGCTTTATCCCGGAGAGCTGGGTAAGCGCATTTATGACAACATTTCCAAAGAAGCTTGGGCTGAGTGGCAGAAAAAACAAACCATGCTCATCAACGAGAAAAAACTCAACATGATGGATCCTGAGCACCGTAAGGTTATCGAAGAAGAAATGGTGAAGTTTCTATTCGAAGGCCAAGATGTGCATATCGACGGTTATGTGCCCCCCGAGGCCTAATTAACGCGGCCCCGTCCACACTCGGGCATCGCCAAGGCTACAAAACACCCGCATTGTGTTAATCTCAGTGCGGGTGTTTTTTATACTAATGCAATAAACGATGACGCGAATACTTTGCTTGTTGGTGTGCTGTTTTAGCACCTTGCTGTCCGGTTGTAGCCGCGAAAGCGTAGAAAAATACGTGGGCGTGGATTATCAAACCACCAATCGGTTTGCTAAAAATCTAGCGCCTATCCCCGGCCAGTTCGAAAAAGACATCGACGCCCTGAATCAACTGATTAGCCAGTTCACCGGCAAAATTGAGGTGCGCTGGGGCGAAAACCAAGTGTTCGTGTCAGGCAAGCGGGATTACGTCAAATACACAGACAATTACAAAAGTCGGGCGCGCATTGATTTTGAACGCGGTGTTATCCGCGTGGAAACCGTCGCCACTGATGCACCGAAGTCTCACCTCAAGCAAGCCATCGTCACCACCTTGCTCACGCCAAGAGATCCGGCCTCTGTCGATCTGTACTCTGCAGCGAAAGTGCCGCTTACCGGCCGCCCTTTCCTCGAAGGCCAAGTGGTGGATCATGAAGGAAAAACCATCACCTGGGAATGGCGCGCCAACCGTTTTGCTAATTATCTGATTGATAAGCGCTTAAAAAAGAAAAAAGTACGTTTTCAAAACATGTATTACGTCACCATTCCCATGGTCAATGATCATGTTGCCAAGCGCAGTTATCAATATGCTGATATCGTCCGCCGTGCATCGAAGCGTTACGGTATCTCTGAAAAACTGATTTATGCGATCATTAAAACCGAGAGTAGTTTTAATCCTTATGCGGTGAGCTGGGCCAATGCATATGGCCTAATGCAAGTGGTGCCAAAAACGGCTGGCCGCGATGTATTCAAGCTGGTAAAGAAGCGCAATGGTCAACCTACGCCTAAGTATCTTTTTGATCCTGAGCGAAATATTGATACAGGCACTGCCTATTTTTACATTCTCAAAAACCGTTACCTCAAAGCGGTGCGCGATCCACTGTCTCTGCACTACAGCATGATTTCCGCCTATAACGGCGGGACAGGTAATGTCCTGCGCACATTTGATACTAATAGACGTCGAGCCATGCAGGATTTAAACAAGCTGCGTCCTAATCAAGTCTATTGGGCACTGACCCATCGCCATCCCTCTTCGGAGTCTCGGCGCTACTTACAAAAGGTCACCCGCTATCAAAAAGAGTTTGCTCAACTCCCCCAATAAATGGCGGTGTGCGCTGATTTTTGCCTGTTTTTGTCGCACTTCGCTGGGTTTTTATCCAAACAATGCGATATCAGCACTTTTTTCAAAAAAACAGTTGACGGTGAGACGGAAAATCCGTTTAATAGCGCCCCGTTGGCCCGGATAGCTCAGTCGGTAGAGCAGGGGATTGAAAATCCCCGTGTCGGTGGTTCGATTCCGCCTCCGGGCACCATATAATGAAATAATGGTGTGACACACAGTATTTCGCGATTTGTGTGCCGGCTTAGCTCAGTTGGTAGAGCAACTGACTTGTAATCAGTAGGTCGCCAGTTCGACTCCGGCAGCCGGCACCATTGCCTCGATAGCTCAGTTGGTAGAGCAGGGGATTGAAAATCCCCGTGTCGGTGGTTCGATTCCGCCTCGAGGCACCATTATTCCCCCATAGTTCAGTTGGTAGAACGGCGGACTGTTAATCCGTATGTCACTGGTTCGAGTCCAGTTGGGGGAGCCACATTTAAAGAAAGCGCTAACCGAAAGGTTGGCGCTTTTTTTTGTTTGGCTATCGCCAAATATGTCACTCATTCACATGTAATTTAAACACTACATCGACCTGACGCCCCTCATCACTGTAAATGACTTCCTCACAGATTGATTGCACCAGAGTAATCCCTCGACCGGAAAGGCTATCTGCATCATGATTTTTATCATGTAAGTGCCAATGATAGTCGAACCCGTCTCCCGTGTGTGACAAACGCATGTTAAATAAGCCTTGTTCGGGCTGATAAACTAAATCGAGTTTAATCACATAATCTCCGCTCAGCGCATTTAGCTTGGTTTGGCGCTCGCTAAAGTAATGCAGTAGGCCATCCACATCATCTTTACTCACCGATTGCATGCCTAAAATACCGTAGTCAAGCGCATTGGTAATAAGCTCTGACGCCACGGTACAAATTAAATCTAAGTCGGTACTCTCCCCGACCATCCCTTTCACACGCCCGCGTATATCCCTAACGATATCGGCTTCTTTTAGTAAAGCGGTATCAAACACAATGTGTGTTGTTGAAGGCACAACCGAATAAGTCACGCTCTTTTCAGGAAGAGGCTCACGAGCAGGGGCTATCAGCGGGAAGGTCAGCTCGAGCATGGACACATCATCGGTGACACCATTGTCACCGGCAAAGGCGGTTAAGGTGCGTTTGGCCTGTGCTATCAAACTGCCTTGACAGCCACTTAAGGTACGGATCAGCCCGACTTCGCCTAGCGCCTTACCCATACCATTGCGCGCTTCTATCACGCCATCGGTCGCAAAAAACAAGCGTTGACCCGGCTGAAGGACTAATCGAGTGATAGTGGCATCAAACTGCCCTTTTGCTTGTGCGCCTAATGCCATATGCCGGCCTTGGTATGAGGCGAGTATTTGTCCGTGTTTATCCAGACAATAGGCATCGGGTAGCCCGCCACTCCAAACGTTAACCGTCAGGCCATCTGGCATCACCTCCACCAACGCGCCGGCAAGTAAGGTGCCAACTGGCATAAAAGTACAGATATGCTCATTTATTTCAATGGCCATATCACCGACAGGCAACCCTCGTCTTGCCGTGGCGATAAAGGTTTTAACTGCAGGGATAGTACTGATAGCGGCAGGTAGGCCATGCCCAGTGGCATCCGCAATCATAATATAGAGTCCACCAAATGGTCGGCTGAGAACCATGGTCACATCACCATTAAAGAGGCTAAATGCGCCTGAGAACGTCTCGACACCCGGTACGCCATCAACATTGAACGACATCAAGCGTTCAAATATCTGGCTCGCCATGGCATGCTCGTAAACGGTGGTTTCTTGAAATTGCTTGAGTTGGTCGCGTTGATGGCTCACTTCTCGGAACAAGCGAACGTGGCGCAAATGCGTGCGTACCTTGGCGATTAGCACGGCGGTGTCAACGGGTTTGCTGACAAAGTCATCCCCAACTTTCAAACAGTTGGCAAAGATATCAGAATCACTCACCCCGGTAAGGAACACAATCGGCAACAATTTTTGCGGATAGCGACTCCTTATCTCTTGTGCCATGTCAAAGCCATTGAGCTTGGGCATATTCACATCTGAGATGATAAGATCAGGAAACATCCCAGGATCAATATTCTCAAGGAGCGATAACGCTTCTTGGCCATTCATCGCCATACTGATATTGTCTGTTTCGCTCTTTAATGCCGCGGCAATATAGTGTACTAATGCCGGCTCATCATCCACCAACAAGACGTTCATAGGCGCTTACTCACTCAATGTGGAATTTCTTTTCAAACTTGGCAATCAATAGCACCCGTTTTATCGCATCAGAGCAATTGACCAACTTTATCGCGCCATTAGGCTTATTAAGATAATCTTGCATATTGAGCAATATCCCCAGTCCCGCACTGTCCATATAGGTCGCTTCCCGTAAATCGACAATCACGTCCTTCCCTTTAAGATCCACATAGGCGTTACGCACTTCCTGAACCAAAGCGAAGTTAAACTCTCCCTTAACATGCAAAACAGCTTGTTTTCCATCACTCGATATGTCGCGCTTAATACTCATCCTGCATCCTTAAAACAATTCAATGTCGCCCTCATCCAGCGACGCTTGCTTCGCTGGGGCTCGTGCGGCAGAGCCTGCCTTTTCCTCTATCTCATTAACCTGTTGGTTAAGCTGCTGCCAGTCGATGGTGTCGTCCGCCATGGTATTAATAATCAGCTCGTTGAGCTCTTCTAAGATGTGCAAGTTATCAAGTATGTGCCCACCTTGTTGCGATACAATGTCAGCAAACTGGAGGTTTTTGATACACGTGTTCACTTCACTTTGTACTTGCTCGCCCAGAGAGGAAACGCGTTCTATCTCTTTACCCACGTCATCATTAACCTCTTTAACCCCCTCAAGGAGCGAATCAATATAATCTTTCGAGCGAATTGACTCGGTCATATCGAGCGAGGCAATTTCCCCTACCGTCGCCTTGGTTTTATCGACGCTATCTTGAGCCAAATCGATGTGTTTATGGATTTCGGTATTCAGGTCGGTCGCTTTAATTGCTAAAGAGCGAACTTCTTGCGCCACAACTGCAAAACTGCGCCCATTCTCCCCCGCACGCGCTGCTTCAATCGCGGCGTTAAGCGCCAATAAGTTGGTTTGCTCCGACATTGCCTGCACATCATCCAACAGCTGGAATACTTCATTGAGCTTGCCGGACATCTCTTCGATGATGTAAATCGACGCCACGCTTTTATCACTGACCTTCACCATGATGTCGATGTAGCCATCAATGGCTTTTTCAGTGGCTGGCAACACCTTGGTGAGGCTGTATTCACTCTCATCGTTATAGAGCAGCTCATTGGCCATTTTGGTCGCTGTGTTGACCTGATCACGACAGGCGCTTTGCATCGCGAAAAAGCTGTTGTTAAGGCTTTCTACCGAGTTATCAATCACCTCTCGTTGGCGTGAGAGTTGCTCGCGGATAGGGACGAGTTCAATGGAGAGTATATGGTGGATACGACGCAAAATTTGTTTGGGCTCGTCGTCCTCCTCAGAGCTATCAGCTGAGCCACGCTGAGTGACGGGTTGAGCTACCTGGCGTAATTGCCATAGATGCCAGCCCATGCTGACGAGCACAAGCCCAGCAAGCGCCATGATCTGCCAAGACATTGACCAAAGCGCTAACGCAACCACACTGACCATCGTCAGTGCAGGTGGCCAAATCAATGTGTAGCGATTAGCGTCCATATACGGCCTCCACTAAAAAATTTGCCACTTCCGTTAAACACAGCGTCTTTGCCACGCCACCAAGTTCGATCGCGACTCTTGGCATTCCCCATACCACAGAGCTGGCTTGGTCTTGCGCGGCGGTAAGTGCACCGGTTTGATACATTTGCAGCAAACCATTTGCGCCGTCTCTGCCCATCCCGGTTAGTATCACACCAATAGATTTCCCTCCCACCGACTCTGCGATGGATGAGAACATCACATCGACCGATGGACGATGCCGCTCAACCGGGTCACTATCAGAAAGCTGACAATACAAATGCCCTTGCCGGTTCACAACGGTAAGGTGTTGGTTACCCGGCGCCACATAGACATGCCCTTGTACCAAAGGCATCCTTTCCGAGGTTACCTCCTCAACCTGCAAACGGCACGCACGGTCTAACCGTTTGGCGAAAGGGCCACAAAACGCCGCTTTGATATGTTGAGTTACCACAATCGGCGGCATATGCGCCGGCAAACGTTCTAGGACACCGCGCAGTGCCTCCGTTCCTCCCGTCGATGCCCCCAGCCCAATCACTTGATAGCCCCGACGGTTGTAATGCTGACGATCGATGGTGACATTCGGCTGTTTATGCCAACTCTTCGTTTGTCCAACATTGGCCTGGGCGGCCATTTTCACTTTGCTGACCAGCTCATCACGCTCGCGAGTGATCGCGGTCGCGCTATTCGCTGAGGGCTTGGGCACATAATCCACCGCGCCGATTTCCAGCGCTGCTAAAGTGACATCTGCACCATGCTGGGTCAGGGTCGAGACCATGATCACTGGCATCGGCCGCAAGCGCATCAGGTTTTTAAGAAACTGAATGCCATCCATTTTGGGCATTTCAACATCGAGTGTAATCACGTCTGGATTAAGCTTTTTAATCTTTTCGCGCGCCTCGTAAGGGTCTGCCGCGGCGCCAACCACTTCTAATTCAGCGTCACTTTCTAAGCATTCTCTTATCAAGGTTCGATAAAGCGGCGAGTCGTCAACGACTAAGACTTTGTAGCGATATTGGCTCATCAGAATAGCTCCACATCTTGCTCGTCGGCGCCATCATCGTAAGACTCCTGCAGCAAGCGCTGGTTGTATTGCGTTTCTTCCGCCACCAACTCTTTTTGGCTCAACGATTGAATCTTCTTTACCCACGCCTTACCCGTGCGCGGCTCGAAAAGTACCCGGCGTGGAAATGCCAACCCAAGGTCTTCAGATATCAAGGGGAGTTGCTCATTGATGACATATTGGCGAACAAAATCGATATTCTTACGGCCAATCGCGATGTTTTGCCCCATGATATTGCCACCACCAAACAGCTTCACCCGCAGCCGGTTTTTCACCGCACCTTGTTGCAGCAAAGAGTTGATCAGAATTTCCATCGCGTAGTTGCCATAGCGCGCGGCACGCGATAAATGCTGATCGGGTGTCCAGGTGGATTCCGCCTCTTCCCGTCTGAGCGGCAACATAAAATGGTTCATGCCTCCGACTTGAGCCAAAGGGTCCCAAATACACGCGGCAATACATGAACCCAAGCCTGTGGCAATTAGCTCATCATCAGAGCTAACATACACATCGCCAGGCTGGAGCTTCACCATGTGCTTATCGTGCTCGGGGCTGAAAAAACGTTTTAGTGTTTTCTCGTGCGCATGGTGATGTAATTCCAATGCTTGATGCATATCACTCCCGTTTGCGATACATGGTGTGGCCTAAGTTATCGAACTTCTCTGCCATCTTTCCGATCCCTTCAGAGTGGCCGATAAAAAGCACGCCGCCGGGAACAAGCTGCTGCCAAAACCGCTCAATGAGTCGCTGCTGTGTATCGCGCTCAAAATAGATCATCACGTTGCGACAAAAGATTGCATCCATTGCTTGCTTATGTGGCCACTCTCCTTTTAAATTCAGCTGCTTAAAACTGATCACATCACGAAGCTGACGCTTAGCTTTAAATAACTCTTGCTTGATGCCTTTTCCTTTTAAAAAGCCGTTCTGCAAATACGCTTTGGGGATGGTGTGCGCCACTTCCAAACTGTAAGTACCATTACTGGCAATATTGAGCACCTGGGTATCTAAGTCAGTGGCAAGAATTTGTACATCTAGTTGCCCCTCTAACATCCCATGACCCGCTAGCACGGAGGCGATGGTGTAAGGCTCTTCACCGGTCGAACAGCCCGCAGACCAAATCCGGATACGCTTTTGCTTCGCCGCCTGCCACTGGGGGATCAGTTGATGCGCTAAAAACTCAAAATGATGACGTTCACGAAAAAATTGGGTTTTATTGGTGGTTAGCGCGTTAATGAAGGCCACACGTTCATCTTTGCTCTGCTCCACCAGTGCAAAATAATCATCAAAAGTCGCCATCCCTGTTCTGCGTAAGCAGCGTGCCAACCGGCCATACACCATGCTTTTCTTTTTATCCGCAAGAAAAATACCCGTTTCGTTTTCCATAAACGTCTGTACATAGTGAAAATGCCGCTGGCTAAAATCATAGGCGCCAGCCGACGAAGCATTCACTGGCGCTGACATGATTAAAACTCCTCCCACTCATCACTGACTTCATTGCTCGACGACTTTTGACTGTTCACCGCCTTGAGACGCGCTTTGGCGGCCTCACCATTGCGGTAACTGTCACTGCTCGCTCTAGGCGCTGTCTTAGTCGTGTGAGTCGGGGTAGCCTTGGGTTTCGAGCTCGGGGTTTGAATATCTACGAGCTTGTCAGCGTCAATATCCACTTGGAAGAAGCCAATCAAGTTAATTAACTCCGCGCCCTCTTCTCTCATCGACTGACTCGACGCGGCCGCTTCTTCAACGAGCGCAGCATTTTGTTGCGTCATCTGATCCATACGTGCCACTGAGCGTGTGATTTCATCAATGCCCGTGGCTTGCTCTTGGCTCGCCGCATTAATTTTGTCAATCAGCTGAGACACCTCGGAGACAGAGGCAACAATTTCCTCCAGCATTTCGCCAGATTCGTCCACCAGCTTCGACCCTTGCGTGACTTTCTCGACACTGTCTTTGATCAAGTCTTTGATCTCTTTCGCCGCACCGGCACTGCGTTGCGCCAAGTTACGAACCTCGCCAGCAACAACGGCAAAGCCACGCCCTTGTTCACCCGCACGCGCAGCCTCTACCGCCGCATTCAAAGCGAGCAAGTTGGTTTGGAAAGCAATTTCATCAATCACCCCAATGATGTCAGCGATTTTCTTGCTGGCATCGTTAATTTCAGCCATTGCATCCACGGTCTCTTTGACCACTTCACCGCCTTTGCGCGCTTTTTCGCTGGCTTTACTGGAGAGCGTATTGGCCGATGATGCACTTTCCGCATTCTGCTTCACGGTTGCTGTCATCTGCTCCATACTTGCTGCGGTTTCTTGCAAGTTAGCCGCCTGCTCTTCAGTACGCTCACTCAGATCGTTGTTCCCCTCAGCAATTTCTGCTGAGGCTGACGCCACCCGTGCCGACGAATGCGTGATCTTTTCAACCATGTTACGAACGTTATTAATCGAGGCATTGACCGCTTGGCTAAGATCTTCGAAATCGCCTTTGTAATCTTCCGGCATGGTCGCTTTAAGGTCCCCTTTCGAGACCCCTCGCATCACGCGAATACACTCGTTAAGCGGATCAACGAAACTATCCAGTAGCTGGTTGATACCCTCACCGAGTTTTGCCATCGAACCACGGTACTTGCTGGTATTCATCCGATCGCTTAGATTGCCATCCGCCGCTTTTGCGATAAGACGCTCGACTTGGCGCTGGCCATCCATTTGCTCGGTAATGTCCTCCCATTGCAGCGCAGGGCCAATGTACTCATCGTCATCGTCGTAAAGCGCAATGCAATTGAGCGCAAATTCGAGCTCTCCGACCTTAATTTCCGCTTTAAATGGCATCCGGTCGGGGTTAGCAATCACAGACTGTTGGTGCGCTGGGTTTTTGTGGAATTGGTCAATGCTAGTGCCCACCAGTTTGTCGGCAGAGAAGCCAGGGAAGATCTCGCGCATTTCATCTTCACGGCTATTAAACAATTCGGTCACCGCTGGGTTGAGGTAACGAATAATGCCGTCTTTATCTGCCAGCATCACATTGGTGGTCATTCCCTCGACCACGGCCGCCAATAATGAACGTTCTGACTCTTTCTTACGTCTTTCAGTGACATCACGCCACTCAATCGTGGTGCCTACATGCTTACCGTGACGGTCGTAACTGGCGGTGGCATGAAACTCAAAACGCGCATCTTTAAAGCGAATATCTCGATTGATAGGCATCTTGTCAGAGGATTGGAAGGTTTCACGCTGCAGTTGAGGAAAGAGATAATCAATGTGCTTGCCAAGAATATCGTCACGGCTGGCTACAAAGGCACTGTTTTTAAAACGAAAAGTTTTCTCATGTTGTTTACACAGTTTCACCGCTTGCTCATTCACATGGGTGATTTCGCCCTGTCGTCCCAATAAAACGAATGCACTGTGGGTGTTATCCAACGCGCCTTTAAGGCGTTGGTGCTCTTCGCTTTGATGGGCGCGTGCGGTCACATCACACAGCTCAACACTGTAGCCTTGCCCATCGGCGACTTTACTGGCCGATACGCGAAGTTTACCCGCCCCCAAGTCAACCGTTTGGACCGAAGGTTTGTCATCAATAAGCTGCTGCCACTGTTGGTAATCCACCAAATCCGCCGCCAGTATGCTGCTCATCGGTTTACCAAACAGCACGTCACTTTGCGCGGTGAAATCGACATTGCCGTGCTCGCGAATCGCTGCCTGATAACATTGCAACAGCTGCAGCGCACGTCGATTAATCAGGGTGACTTGCTGCTGACTGTCTAGCATCACAAGTGCAGCAGGCGCGACATTAAGTGCCGCTAACAGCTGCACATTCTGTTTGGTCTGTTGGTTGTCTTGCTGTACTTCCCTTTTAAACCACGCCATATTCTAGTCCTCGTTTGCGCTTTCCGGTTGTGCGCTTTGTTGTAACTGGTCAAAGTCGAACAACTGTTCCAAATTAATCAACACCAAGTGCCTGTCATTCACCGACGCAATCCCTTCCATGTACCACTCATCATGCTGATGAAGTCCCGGAGGGGCTTTAATTTGCTCTTTTTCCAAGTTGTGCACCTCGGCCACCGCATCCACGACGATACCGAGCGACACCCCTTGTTGGTTGCGAACGATAATGATGACGCTCATGGCAGAGAGTGTCGCCGGCGTCATACCAAAGCACTGACGAATATCCATAATGGGGATGTATTCGCCCCGAAGCTCCAACACCCCCAGCATATGCGGCAGCGTGTTGGGGATCCGACGGACTTCCGACCACCCTCTCACCTCTTTCACATCGAGAATATGGACGCCGTATTCTTCATCCTCGAGTAAGAAACTTAAGTATTCTCGCGATTGCGCCATACCCTCACCTATATCCATCGCTCGATACGCAACAACTCATCCACATTCACCAACGACATCACCCGATCGCCGACATTGAGCAGGCCACTGACGTAGGCAATCACTTGAGAGTCACCGATGGGGGGCATAATCTGTCCCTCCCCTTGGTCAACCACATCGGAAACGGCATCGACCACTACGCCCATCACCTTGTTATTGGCTACCTCACTGGCGCGCAAAATCAGCACCACGGTTTCTCGGTGATAATCGACCTGTTTGGCCTGAAAGCGAATACGTAAATCCATCACGGGCACTATCATTCCGCGTAGGTTGATCACGCCCAATATAAAAGTGGGCGAACGCGGGATCAGTGTCGGTGACTCCCATACCCGAATCTCCTCTACCGTTTGGATATCAACGCCATACAGTTCGCCATCCAGTTCGAAACTCAGATAGTCACTGCCTTGCAGTTGCTCTACTCGGTCATCAATATCGAGCACATTGTCTGATTCCATTACCGTCTGCATCGCCTCTCCTTATGCCGCGGCGATATGACCGCTGGCATCGCTGACACGTGCTAAAAACTGCGTGATTAAGCCTTGGATATCTAAAATGAGTGAGACAGAGCCATCCCCCAGAATGGTCGCGCCTGAAATACCAGGCACGCGGGCATAATTTGACTCCAAGCTTTTAATAACCACCTGTTGCTGGCCCAATAACTCATCAAGCAACAAGCCCACTTTTTTATCTCCCGCTTCCACCAGGCATAGCAATTGTTTGTCGAGATCGTCGCCACTGCTGCCCAACCCAAACTCTTCTTTTAAGCGCAAGATAGGAATGTTTTCTTCACGTAACCGATACAACTGCACACCTGATGCGGTCTTTATCTGGCGGCTATCAATTTGTAGGGACTCAATAATAGAAATCAGTGGTACGACATATACTTGCCCCTCTACTTTGACCAGTTGACCGTCTAAGATAGCCAGGGTTAACGGCAAGCTAATTTTGAAAGTGCTGCCTTGCTCTGGTGCAGAGTGCACATCAATGTTGCCGCCGAGCTGTTCAATGTTGCGGCGCACCACATCCATCCCTACGCCACGCCCAGAGACATCAGACACTTGCTCTGCCGTTGAAAAACCTGGGGCAAACAAGAGGTTAAAAACATGTGTATCGGTCAGCTCACTGAGCGGGAGGTCGTCTGAAATCAGCCCCTTATCCAGTGCTTTACGCCAGATCCTTTCTTTGTGTAATCCAGCGCCATCATCACTGACTTCAATCACAATCGATCCGCCCTGGTGGTAGGCATTCAGATGCACAGTCCCTGTCTCAGGCTTGCCTTTTCCCGCACGGACTTCTGGGGTCTCTAAGCCATGATCCACCGCGTTGCGCACCAAATGAACCAGCGGATCGGCAATCCGCTCGAGCACGGTTTTATCTAGCTCGGTGCTCTCCCCCTCAATCACCAGCTCCACCCGTTTCCCCAGTTGCGACGACAAATCTCGAATCAAACGGGGGAAGCGGTTGAAGGCAAAGCTGATGGGTAACATGCGAATATCGAGTACGCTTTCTTGCAACTCTTTAGTATTGAGCATCAGTTGCTCAAGTCCAGATTGCAGTTGCTCCAAACGCTCGGGAGAAAAATCACTGCTCAATTCTGCCAACATCGACTGGGTAATAACCAACTCCCCCACTAAGTTGATTAAGTTATCGACTTTGTCGATTTCAACGCGAATGGAGGAAACACTGGTATCGCTTTTCGCTGGTGGCTTACTGGCTTTTTTCGTAGCCGGCTTGGGATCAGGTGACGATGAGCGAGGGGAGGATTTGTCTTGCGGTTGTGATGATACGGCTTGTTGCTCTACCTCAACCGGTTCAGTATCCGCATCGCTCTCACCTTCAGCGCCGATGGGGCGAATAGTGAGATCGCATTCATCTTCCACCCACTCAAAAATCGCGGTGATTTCTTCTTCTGGGACATGACCATCAACGCGGATGTGCCAACGCAAGTACAGCTGCTCCGGGTCTAACTGTTCAAAGCTTGGCAGGTACGTCTGATCGCACGTTACCTCTGCGCCCCCGGGGAGTGCATGGAGTTCACGCAATATACGTACAGGATCATTGCCAGAAAATAGCATGTCTGGGTGCGGAACAAAGGTAATCGACCATTCTTCATGTCCCGTTGCCGCCGACGCTTGCTGTCCGAGATCTTCTGTATCTGCTTCTGTTAGCTCAGAGGCTGTTGACGCCGCACTATCGCTATCCATAATTGCGTTAAGTGCAGCAGTAACGGCATCTCGCTCGCTTTTGTCGTACTCAGCCTCATTTTCGTAAGCTTCAAGCATCGCGAGGATACAATCACCGCCACGCAATAATACATCTATCGTGTGGCTGTCGAGCTGTCGCTTTCCCTCTCGAGCCTCGTCAAGCAAGGTTTCCATCACATGAGTGAAGTGACTAATATCGTCAAGATTAAAGGTGGCAGCACCACCCTTAATCGAGTGCGCAGCACGGAAAATGGTATTAATGGATTCAAGATCTGTCGCACCCGGATCAAGCGCTAAGAGCTCTCTTTCCAGCACTTCGAGGTTCTCACGACATTCCTCATAAAAGATGCGTCGCAACTGGTCCATATCCATGGCCATATCACCCTCCGTTGATGCGCCTTACAGCACGCGCTTTAGTGTTTTCAGTAAGGTATCTGGGTTGAATGGTTTAACAATCCATCCTGTCGCGCCCGCTGCTTTACCCGCTGATTTTTTCTCAGCGGACGCTTCGGTAGTGAGCATCAATATCGGGGTAAATTTGTACTGCTGTACGCCTCGTACTTGTTTAACAAACTCAAAACCATCCATCACCGGCATGTTGACGTCGGAAATGATGAGATCAAACTTTTTAGACTTTGCTTTTCGCAGTGCATCTGCACCATCATTCGCTGTTTCAACCTGATAACCCGCCTCTTTTAACGTGTGGCTCACCATTTGCCGAATAGATACCGAATCATCCGCTGCTAGTATATTTGCCATCCTTTTACTCCCACTCCGTGTATCAAGTATTTAGCTTTAATAAAGTCGTCATTCCGGCATGTTGCGCCGACATGTGTAGGCAATCTGGAACGTTTTGCCACTGGATGTCATCACACGAAAGTACCAGCCCCAGTAATAATTGAAGCCCTGCACCATCGACCCTGCCCAATTGGCTGGCATCTATCACGCATGACGGATTGTCAGTCTTTTTCGCCTCCCAATCCGCCTTTATTTGCTGTACCTGGGAGATATCGAGAGACTCTCCGAGTTCTATTACCATGACTGAATCGCCCTAAGCTGTTGTCAAAACAAGGCATCTCATTTGCTTGTTGAATAAGTGTAGCAACATTCAATGGAACGACTTGTATTAGTCCTTACTTTTCAGGATGGATTATCGATAGATGGATGATCTATGAAACCAGCAAGGGTAAAAATATCACTAGAAAAACAAAGGGATAACAAAACAACTATTTACCAAATATAAGTAAATCAACATCTTTGCATTCCTTTCTATTCATTCAAAAGAATGAGTAAGATCACAAAAACAAGCAATTTAAAAACGTGGGAATAATACTTATTTCAATGTAATGAAGCAGTTAAATATACTTTGACACGAGCCGGTTAATGCTATTTAATAGGTCGCCTTGGCCCGGATAGCTCAGTCGGTAGAGCAGGGGATTGAAAATCCCCGTGTCGGTGGTTCGATTCCGCCTCCGGGCACCATGTTTACGAAAATCCCTGCTCACACGAGTGGGGATTTTTTTATGCCGACACCGTGTCGGTGACCTTGCAGGCCGCGCTCGATTCCGCCTCCGGGCACCATGTTTACGAAAATCCCTGCTCACACAAGTGGGGATTTTTTTATGCCGACACCGTGTCGGTGACCTTGCAGGCCGCGCTCGATTCCGCCTCCGGGCACCATGTTTACGAAAATCCCTGCTCACACGAGTGGGGATTTTTTTATGCCGACACCGTGTCGGTGACCTTGCAGGCCGCGCTCGATTCCGCCTCCGGGCACCATGTTTACGAAAATCCCTGCTCACACGAGTGGGGATTTTTTTATGCCGACACCGTGTCGGTGACCTTGCAGGCCGCGCTCGATTCCGCCTCCGGGCACCATGTTTACGAAAATCCCTGCTCACACGAGTGGGGATTTTTTTATGCCGACACCGTGTCGGTGACCTTGCAGGCCGCGCTCGATTCCGCCTCCGGGCACCATGTTTACGAAAATCCCTGCTCACACGAGTGGGGATTTTTTATGCCGACACCGTGTCGGTGACCTTGCAGGCCGCGCTCGATTCCGCCTCCGGGCACCATGTTTACGAAAATCCCTGCTCACACGAGTGGGGATTTTTTTATGCCGACACCGTGTCGGTGACCTTGCAGGCCGCGCTCGATTCCGCCTCCGGGCACCATGTTTACGAAAATCCCTGCTCACACGAGTGGGGATTTTTTTATGCCGACACCGTGTCGGTGACCTTGCAGGCCGCACCTTGCAGGCCGCACCTCTACAAACATGGTGCGGCAACTTGCCGCGACAGCGAACATATTCCGCCCTCTAACACTTTTTGCTACGCTTTAAGTGGGCTTCCGTTCAGTGCTATAGCGATTAGGCTTTTTACTCAGTAGCGCCTATTTATGGTAATCTGTCGGGGTTTCATTCTTGTCTTTTACCTCATGGATCGAGTGTCATTAACGCATGTCAGCCAATAGCATCAAACTTTCAACAGAGCGACTTCAAGCCGGTCTTTACATAAAACTCCCGCTAAAGTGGCGCGATCATCCGTTTATGCTTAATCGTTTTCAAATAGAAAGTGAGGGACAAGCGAAGGTAATACGATCACTCCCGATAAGCTTTGTCTACTACTACCCTGATAAGAGTACGGCGGCTCCCTTACCTGCACTGGCAGAAAAAAAAGAGAACCCAGATGAAGTCGACCCGAATGCGGTCAGCCGCGAAAAAGAGGCGATGGAGCAGGAGAAACAGCAACGGATAGAGGAGCAACGCCGCTTTCGAATCCGCATCCAAAAAGTGCAAAAACACTATCAGCGCTCAATGGCTCAATTGCGCGCCATCAATATGAAAGCCGCAAACCGCCCTCAGGCAGCGAATGAGGATGTCCGCATGCTCGTCGATAGTATGATGGTCTTTGGTAGCGAGTCGAATGTCACCCTGCATCTGATGGACGATCCGAGCCTAGCAGAAGACATGTATGCACACTCACTGAATGTGGCCGTTCTCGCGTTAATGTTGGCACGCAGCAACGGGTACGACAATGACCAGCTTCGCTCGCTGATCACCGGCGCGGTGTTGCATGATATCGGGACAAAGAAGGTGCCGTCGGCCATCGTGCGAAAAAAGGAGCGACTGACGGAGCCGGAGATGAATTACTACCGTCAACATGTTAATTATGGGACGGAGCTGGTATCAGAAATGAACGAGTGTACCCCTGAGGTAGAAACCATCATTGCCCAACACCACGAGTTTGCTAACGGCAGTGGTTTCCCCAAAGGCTTATTAGGCGATGACATCGACGAAGCGGCACAAATTGTCAGTATGGTGAACTTTTTTGACCGCTTATGTCGCCCTCAGTTTGGCGCGCCAGCACGGATGCCTTTTGCTGCCTTATCCCATCTTTTTAAAGACAATAAAGCCAAATTCAACCCACGTCTGCTGGCATTATTTGTCAAGATGATGGGCGTGTATCCGCCGGGGACGGTGGTGAAGCTGTCGAATGACGATGTCGGCATTATTATTTCGGTAAACAGCTCTGCACTGCTTAAACCCAATGTGATGATTTATGATCCGGATATTCCTTCCGATCAAGCCACCATCATTGACATGCGCGAGAGTGAGCTAGAGATAGACACGGCTGTGCCTATCTCTAAATTGCCAGACGCGGTGAAAGAGTACCTGAAGCCGCGCACCCGAATTGCCTACTTTATGGACGCAGACGGCTAAGCGACGACGCATTAGTCGCCACTGGGATCAGCTTTGTCCGCTTTCTCGACGGCTCGATGCAACTCCACCATCAGGTTATCAATAAGGCGTGTATTGCCAAGGTAGGCAGCGACCAAAATGACGGCTTGCCGGCTGTCTTCAGTCACGTGCGCAAGAGAAGTAGCATCACGAATATAGAATTCGTCAGGTTGTAATCCCGCTGCACGCAGTTGATCATGGGCATCTTCAATTAGATCATCAAGATCACGACGCCCATTACGCATTTGTGCACTCATCCAGCGCATGGTTTTTGCCAGTACTGGCGCACGTTGACGCTCATCGACGGTTAGGTTGTTATTACGAGAGCTCATTGCCAAACCATCGCTTTCACGCACGGTAGGTACACCAATAACCTCAATCGGCATGGCCATATCTGCCACCAATTTGCGGATCACCGCCAATTGCTGAAAGTCTTTTTCGCCAAAACAGGCCACCGTGGGCTGCACCAAATTAAAGAGTTTGCTCACCACGGTGGCGACACCACGAAAATGGCCGGGGCGGGAGGCGCCTTCTAACATGGTAGAGAGCCTTGGCACCTCGACCGTGGTGTGTGCATCCAGCCCATGTGGATATAGCGTATCGGCCGTGGGTGTAAACACCAGGTCTACGCCCTCTTCACGCAACTTGGCCAGATCATCGTCCAAGGTACGCGGGTAGTTGGCTAAATCGTCCGCGCGATCAAATTGCATCGGATTGACAAAAATACTCACCACCACCACATCGCCTTGCTCGCGGGCTTTACGCACCAAGGTTAAGTGCCCCTGATGGAGATTCCCCATGGTCGGCACAAAGGCGATGCGCTTAGCTGCTTTTTGCCACTGACCAACTTGGTCGCGCAGTGGCGCCACCTCAGAAATTACCTGCATACTCGGTCTCTCTATTTAAACGTGTGGGCGGAACCGGGAAATTCGCCACTCGCCACTTCTTGCACATACTTAGCCACCGCAGCGCGCGCATCACCGGTCTCTGCCAAGTAGTTTTTCGAGAACTTAGGCATGTAGTTTGCCGATACACCGAGCATATCATGCATGACCAAAATTTGACCATCAGTGTCACCGCCGGCACCAATGCCAATCACCGGCACAGACACCGTATCGGTAATACGTTTAGCCAGTGAGGCGGGAACGCATTCAAGTAAGATAATCTGTGCACCGGCCTTCTCTAGCGCGACCGCATCGGCCACCATTTGCTCGGCTTTCTCTTCCTCACGGCCTTGTACTTTAAAGCCACCAAAGATATTCACCGATTGCGGGGTGAGGCCCAAATGCGCACAAACCGGCACGGCGCGCTCAGTCAGCATTTTCACCGCATCAACCAGCCATGACCCGCCCTCGATTTTGACCATATTAGCGCCCGCTTTGATCAACTCCGCGGCATTGGCACAGGCTTGCTCAGGGGTGGCACAGCTCATAAATGGCATATCGGCCATCAATAAACTATTTGGACTCCCCGCTCGGACACAACGGGTGTGATACGCCAGCTCGTCAACCGATACTGACAAGGTATCGCTTTTGCCTTGCAACACCATGCCTAACGAATCGCCAACTAATAAAACAGGTACATCCTGCTGCTCAAATAATTGAGCAAAGCTCGCATCATAGGCAGTCAAGGACGCAAATTTCTGCCCTTGCTGCTTCCAAGTGATCAGATCGGTAATTGTGATTTTTTTCATTGTGTCTCCCAAAGCCTGAAACTGGGGCCCACCGATTAAGCGTGCTCGCTGATACGGGTTAAACCATTGCGATCAACGCGCGTCAGGCACGCGGCGAGAGTGCTGCCATCTGGCAAGCACAAGTCGGGGGCGATGTCGGCAAGTGGATAAAGCACGAACTCACGCACTTTCATGCCATAATGTGGCACCGTCAGTCGCGGCTCGTCGATGACGCGATTGCCATAGAGTAGAATATCAAGGTCCAAGGTTCTCGGTCCCCAACGCTCTGCTTTGCGTTCCCTGCCATAATCAAGCTCAATGGCTTGTGTTGCGTCTAATAGTGTCAGAGGGTCAAGCTGAGTGTCCAGCGCCGCGACGGCATTAACATAATCGGGCTGATCAGTCGGCCCCATGGGTTTGCTGGTATAAAGGGCTGATGCTGCCACAAAGCGACTCTGCGGCAGTGTCTTTAACGCAGCAATCGCCTGCTTAGCTTTTTCGACAGGCTCACCGAGGTTGCTGCCAATGGCGATATATACCCGATTCATGCGTCTGAATTTGACTGCGGTTTACGCCGACGTGGCGGCCCCTTACGCCGGCGAGACTTGGGTTTACGCGTATTATGAACTTTATTGATCGCACGCACCATTTTTTGGCGGCCACTTTGATCCGCACGCTGAAAGTCTCGCCACCACGCACACAGCGCTTCGGTCTCTTCACCTTCGACCGCACCGCGCATCTCAAGCAAATCAAATGCCGCACGGAATTTTTTCTCGTCCAGCGTTTTAAACGCACGCGCACCAGTGCGACGAGTCATACGCATTTGCAATTGCCATACTTCACGTATCATGGCGGTGAAGCGCCGTGGAATGGCGATGGTCTTCACTTGCTCATCCACAATATCACTGGCGGCCACCATGAAGGCATCGTAGTAGCTCAAACCACTCTCGAATGCCATTTCTTCCGCCCGTGTCACCAAGGGATACCAAAGCATGGCGGCAAATAAGAAAGCCGGATTAATGCGCTGTTCGTTGGCCACCCGCTTATCGGTTGAGCGTAATACCTGCTCTAGCATTTGCTCTGTTTGACTGGTTTGTGTCTCGGTAAAGTGCGCTGACACCGCTGGGAAGAGTTGCTGAAATAAATTGGACTCGCGCAACATTTGATACGTCGCGAACCCTTGACCGGACTGCAACAACTTCAAGCTTTCTTCAAACATTCGAGCGGCTGGGATATCTTGCAATAACGGTGCAAGCTCGACAATGGGCGCTGCTGTCGCGTTGTTAATCGTCATATCGAGCTTAACCGCAAAGCGCACTGCGCGTAGCATCCGTACTGGATCTTCACGGTAGCGCGTTTCAGGATCACCGATCAGGCGGATGACGCGGTTGTTGAGATCATCAAGACCACCAGCGTAATCCCGAATAGAAAAGTCGGCGATATTGTAATACAGCCCGTTCACCGTAAAATCACGGCGCTGCGCGTCTTCATCGATGGTGCCATATACATTGTCACGCAATAGCATCCCATCTTCTGAGCGAGCAGTTTGCTTATCTTTTTCGCCTTTGCCGTGGTGGCCTCGGAACGTGGCGACCTCAATCACATCGCGCCCAAATAAGATATGGGCGAGACGAAAGCGTCGGCCTATGAGTCGACAGTTACGAAACAGCTTTTTGACTTCATCCGGCGTTGCGTCTGTCGCAATATCAAAGTCTTTGGGTTCACGCCCCAACAAAAGGTCTCGCACACCGCCACCAACGAGGTACGCTTCAAAGCCCGCTTTGTGCAGGCGATAAAGCACTTTCAGCGCATTTTCGCTGATACCTTTTCGCGAAATGCCATGTGCTTTGCGGGGGATAACTTCCAACTTAAGATCCTCAATTGCGCGTGTTTTACTATCACGATTCAGAACCTTACGGCAAAAGCTGGTCACTCGATTAAAGATAGCTCACCTCGTATTTAATTGTTCGGGCCATGAAACAGCGGCATATAATATATCAGGGTGGGCCATTTTAGAATGCTGTCGTCACTTCCGTTTTTCTCGGTATCTGTGCCAACGACCAACGCTTAACCGCCAGGTCTAATAATTGGGTGGGCGTAGCCACCTCAGTGTCGGCCACTGCATGCAAACCAAGAAACGTCATCGCTGCGCGTAAAGCAGGAAGCGGCGCTTGGTTATCAATGGCAGGAGCCCGGTTTTGCTTAGAAAGCTTGTGTCCCTCTGCATTGACAGCCAGAGGAAGATGTAAATAACGCGGCGCGGGTTGGCCGAGTTGTTGGTACAACGCAATATGGCGCCCTGTCGGCATAATCAAATCCGCCCCACGCACAATATCGGTCACGCCTTGGTCGATATCATCCAATACCACCGCCAGATTGTATGCATATAAGCCATCACGCCGCTTAATAATAAAGTCTTCGTTGGCCAGGTGCGCATCCAGGTGGAGCGTGCCGTGCAATCGGTCATTGAAGGCTAACACCTCCATGGGGCTTTTTAGCCTCACCGCGGCCCCGTCAGGGCCTTTGTCTTTATCGCGGCACCACCCTGGGTAGACGCCGCCCGCCTCTTTGATTTGCCGACGCGTACAGGTGCAATAATACGCTTGTCCCGATGCAAGCCAAGCCTCTATTTGTGCTTGATAATCAGAAAGGTGCTGGCTTTGATAACGCACCTCTCCGTCCCACTCAAAACCAAACGCCTCCAGCGTGCGCAAAATGTCATTGGCTGCTCCCGGTTGCTCCCGAGGCGGATCGATATCTTCAATCCGTACCAGCCACTGCCCATGGTGTGCACGCGCATCTAAATACGAGCCAAGTGCCGCCACCAATGAGCCAAAGTGCAGCGGGCCCGACGGGGAAGGGGCAAAACGGCCAATATAAGCGGTCTGAGAAGTCATGATAAGCGCATATACAGTAGGTGCAACGCCTGCAGCGAGTGTGAATAGCGCAAATTGTACGGGGATCTTGCGCTAACACAAGCACCCAAAAATACAAAAAGGGAGCCGAAGCTCCCTTTTATCTGTCTGATTTTCTCTCTGCTAACCACGGCTAGAGATCGATGAGTGCAAATATAACGGGCAAGCGTTAGCCAGCCATTTGCTTTTCTTTTAGCTCAGCCAGTGTTTTACAGTCAATACACAACTCTGCTGTTGGGCGAGCTTCTAAGCGGCGCACCCCAATTTCGATACCACACGAGTCGCAAAAGCCGAAGTCATCATCTTCGATACGCTGCAATGTCTTATCGATCTTCTTAATCAGCTTGCGCTCGCGATCGCGATTACGCAGCTCTAGGTTGAATTCCTCTTCCTGTGCTGCACGATCGACAGGATCGGGGAAATTAGCCGCCTCATCTTTCATATGATTCATGGTGCGGTCGACTTCTTCCCTGAGCTGATTACGCCACGCATTGAGGATTTTACGGAAATGCTCAAGCTGAGCCTCTCCCATATACTCCTCTCCAGGTTTCTCCTGGTATGGCTCTAATCCGGCAATGGCCAGGATGCCCAGCGATTTCTTTTCTTTGCTTTCTGGCATTCAGCTTCTCCTAAAAAACCTTGACATGACCCGTGTCTGTCAAATGAGGGCGCTATCTATAGCAGAAAGCCTTTAGGGTGGCAATCTTTGATTTACGCCGCGCAACGCCCAATGTGAACATGCTTACACTTTTGCGTTATGACTAACAAAAGGTACGGAATTAACCAGATTTAGCTCACTCGGCGACATCTGAGCCTGATAGCAGAGCACTTCTACCCCTGACGCCAGCGCCTGATTTAATAACTGGTTATAATCCGGGTCGATATGGGGGGCGCCTGTGACTTTTTCAATCCCTGAGTGCAAAACAACGAATAATAAAACCGCACGATGTCCTTGCTCTGCCATCGCCATCAGCTCACGCAGGTGCTTTTGCCCACGTGTCGAGACGGCGTCCGGAAACGCACCCCAGCCGTCTTCTCCCAATAATGTGACACTCTTTACTTCTATATAGCAGTCAGGTTTGTCATCGTCACGTAATAGTAGGTCTATGCGGCTGTTTTCACTGCCATAGCGTACTTCCGTCTGTAATTGTCGATACCCCACTAGTTCAGGGATACGATTCGCCTGCACCGCTTCAACCGCCAAGGTGTTGGCGCGCGCCGTGTTAACACAAATCCAGTGTCCCTGCTGGGTATAATTGAGCTCCCAACTATGCGGGTATTTACGCTTGGTATTATCGGAGGTGGAATACCAAACGGTATCTCCTGGCGTCGCACAACCGGTCATCGCCCCTGTATTGGCACAATGCATGGTCAGCGACTCGCCATTAGCCAGCGTGACATCGGTTAAAAAACGTTTATAGCGGCGTACTAAAGTTGCCGACGCTAGCGGTGGGGAAAATTGCATCTGCCGTTCCTGCTGATGATTAACAAAGGCTGAATTGATGTAGGCATTGGTATAACGCCCGCCCCTCATTATCTCTGGGTATCGATTCATCCGACGCGGAGGAGGGCGAAGCATATAACCCAAATTGTTGACAGGCAAATGTCTGGGCAGGAAGCGTCGGTAAGTCCAGTGCATTGTCATCTTTGACACCACGACGCAAGGTAATATGCGGGGTAAACGCATGACTGTCCGCTTTAGCGGGCCAAACGGATAAGGTTTGTAAATGATTGGCCAGCTCAAACAATGCCGACGGTGGTTGGTTGAACGTTACACACGCAATCTTCGGCTGTTCCCATATTTCAACACCAGAGGTAGTGAGAGAAAACGCAGGCAGATCCAGGTTACTTGCCGCAGCTTGGAGCGCGGGGAGCTTGGTATCAGGGACCTCCCCCAAAAACGCCAAGGTGAGATGTAAGTTCTGATCGGGCACCGCGCGCCCCACTCCAAAAAGGTGATGGTTGTAACGCACGAGGCGATCCCGAGCGGCCTGATTGGCTTTCTCGTCCAAACCTAATGCGAAAAATAGTCGCATGGGCTCTCCTTTTACGCTCAGTCCGTTAAAATAGTCACTTTGATTCTGACACAAAGGGTAAACTCTTGTCGCAGCTTCCCATTGATGCCGTGATACCTGACCTGATAGACGGGCTCACGACCCATCCGCAGATCCTCTTATCCGCACCACCAGGAGCCGGTAAGTCGACGCGCTTACCCCTTGCGTTACTTGAGCAAGCATCACTGCAGGGAAAAGTCGTGCTACTGGAACCCCGTCGGCTCGCCGCTCGCAATATTGCCCACTTCCTCGCCCATCACCTGGGTGAACCTATTGGCCAAACCATAGGTTTACGCATGCGTGGGGAGACAAAAGTCAGTGCTAAAACGCGTGTAGAGGTGGTCACTGAGGGGGTGCTGACACGTTTGCTACAAACGGATCCCATGCTTGATGGCGTGAGTGTGATCATGTTCGATGAGTTTCACGAACGCAGTCTGCATGCCGATCTCGCGCTCGCCTTGAGCCTAGACTGCCAAGCTGGCTTGCGAGATGACCTACGCCTGGTGATCATGTCCGCGACATTAGATAACCACGCCCTGCGTCAGCATTTACCCGATGCCTTACCCCTCACCACCGAAGGACGTAGTTTTCCGATTCATTATCATTACCATCCGATTTCACGGCATTCACAATGGGCGCATGCGGTGGCCAGCGCAAGCCTCGATTTTATCGCTCAACACGCGGGATCAGCGCTACTCTTTCTCCCCGGTGTGAGCACGATAAAACAGGTTTATGCCGCCCTAGAAGGACGCCTGCCTGATGACATGGATTTGCATCGTCTCCACGGCAGCCTTGACGTCTCAGCACAACACGCTGCGATCGCACCTCCCTCTCCTGGAAGGCGTAAGTTAGTGCTCACAACCAACATTGCTGAAACCAGTTTAACCATCGAAGGGATCCGGTTAGTGATCGATGCGGGACTTGAGAGGATGGTTATCCATCAAGCTCAAACGGGTATCGATAAGCTAGTAACACGGCAGATCACGCGCAGTGCCGCCATTCAACGAGCAGGCCGCGCCGGCCGCCTTGAGGAAGGACAGTGCCTGCGCCTATATAGCGAAGAGCAGTTTCAACGCTTACCTGCCGCTCCCGCTGCCCCGATTTTGCGGGAAGATTTAACCGATCTTGCGCTTAATGTGATCCAATGGGGCTGTGATGTGAAGGATTTACATTGGCTTGACACGCCCCCTACCCAACACTGGCAAGCCGCGTGTCTGCGACTGACACAATTGGGGCTGATTGATACGCGCCACGCGTTAACGGCCTTGGGGCAACGGGCAAGTCAGTTAGCTGCCACTCCCCGCGCTGCCGCGATGCTAGCCCGTATTGAAAGGTCGCAGGCTTCGGTGTTATCCACGGCGTGTTGGCTTGCCGCTTGGGCCGACAAACCGATGACATCAGGCGTATCACTGGCGCTGGTTGACCAATTACAGGCGGTCATGTCTCACAAAGACTATCAAGACCGCGCCCAGTCACTAGCACGGGCACTTGGGATAACGTTACAACGCCCACTCGATGAAGCCATATTGCCACTGCTGGCAGCGAACATTTGGCCAGATAGAATCGCATTGAGACGGGGAAAAGCGGGGCGCTTTATGATGGCCAATGGTCACGGTGTGACGCTCGATAGTCAAGACGCACTCAGTCGCACCGAGGCAATCGTGGTTTGTGATGTGATGGCCGGTGCTCAACACGACAGCCGCGCCTTCAGTGCCATCGCGCTATCACTGGACACGCTACAACAGATGCGCCCCGACTTATTACGTCAACATGAGGTTGTGGAATGGGATGACCACCGCGGCATGCTAAAAGCAGAAAAACAGCAACGCCTCGGCGAATTAGTACTTTGCCGTGAGCCACTTAATACACTCAGT
Source organism: Salinivibrio kushneri (assembly GCF_027286325.1). Lineage (NCBI taxonomy): Bacteria > Pseudomonadati > Pseudomonadota > Gammaproteobacteria > Vibrionales > Vibrionaceae > Salinivibrio > Salinivibrio kushneri. Next base: position 440,410 of record NZ_CP114588.1, on the reverse strand, counting down.
GCTGAGCAGCAGGCGCAAGGATTATTAGACGCCGTGCGCCAAAAAGGCATTAATGCATTGAATTGGCAAAGCGGCAGCCAGTCCTTGCTCACCCGCGCCCGCTGCGCGCAAGCCTGGGGACTGGATATCATGCTACCGCCACTGAGTGACGACGACTTATTGGCATCCCTCGATACCTGGCTGGCGCCTTTTATCCATGGCATGTCACGTTGGCAAGCCCTGCAGCAGTTGGATCTCAAGCCTGTGCTGGAAGCTTGGTTCGGCTTTGCTGTCACCCAACAATTGAACGCGGCGCTGCCCACACATATTACCGTCCCAACCGGCTCGCGTTATCCACTGCGCTATACGCCAGAAAGTGCGCCCGTTTTAGCGGTCAAAATGCAGGAGATGTACGGACAGGCTCAGACACTCACCCTGGCTAACGGCAAGGTGGCGGTGCAAGTGGAGCTACTCTCCCCCGCTGGACGTCCGCTACAAATCACCCAAGATCTGGCGGGGTTTTGGCAAGGCAGTTACAAAGAGGTGCAAAAAGAAATGAAAGGGCGCTACCCTAAGCACCTTTGGCCTGATGATCCGGCCAACCATGTGCCAACCCGAAAAACCAAGCGCCATTTTAATCAGAGTTAAGCTATTGTATGGCAGAGAAAAAAACACGTTCACGCGCGAGCAACAAAAAACGTTCATCACCCAAGCGCCAGCCCAAGAAGGCGCCGACTAAGCCAAGTTGGGGAAAACGCCTGTTAGGCTTGGGGCTAAAGTGCAGCCTCGTCGGTATTGCCGCCGTGGTTATTTTAGGTATTTACCTGGATGGAAAAATCCAAGACAAATTCAGCGGCCAGATTTGGCAGCTTCCTGGGGTCGTTTATGGCCGAGTGATCAATCTGTCTCCTGGCAGTGACTTTTCCCTCTCACAGTTACGCCAGCAACTGGATGCGCTTAATTATCAGAAGGTACGCACCCCAAAACGCCCTGGCGAATACTCGGCGTCAAGCACACGGCTTGAGATCATTCGTCGCCCATTTGATTTTGAAGATGGCCCCGCGCCAGCGCGTCATGCCATGCTAAGCTTTGCTGACGGGCAAGTGGGTAAAATCACCGAGGTAAGCAGCCAGCAGCCGCTAGGATTACTGCGTATCGAGCCCAAGCTACTGGGTATGATGGAGTCCGGTATTCGTGAGCAACGCTTATTCTTGCCACGAGAGCGTTTTCCTGAGTTTTTAGTTGAAGCCTTAATTACCACGGAAGACAGAGACTTCTATCATCACGAAGGTGTTTCTCCTACCGGTATTTTGCGCGCCTTGGTTGCCAATATTCGCGCAGGGCGCACCGTACAAGGTGGCTCGACGCTTACCCAACAGTTGGCTAAGAACTTGTTTCTCACGCGTGATCGCACCTTGTGGCGTAAGGTACAAGAAGCCTACATGGCACTGATCCTGGATTTTCGCTATAGCAAAGATAAAATCCTTGAAGCCTACCTTAACGAAGTTTACCTCGGCCAAAACCGTGGTGAGCCCGTGCACGGCTTTCCCTTAGGGGCACGTTTGTATTTTGGCCGTCCTATTAGTGAGCTACGGGTCGATCAACTCGCATTGCTGGTTGGCATGGTAAAAGGGCCGTCCTATTACAACCCCTTCCGCCACCCTGAGCGCGCGAAAACACGACGCGATCTGGTGTTGCGCTTGATGCTCGAGCAAAATCTGCTCACCAGCGCCAATTATGATGCCGCCGCCAGTCGCCCGCTCGATATTCAAGCCGCCCCGACGCTCTCGCGTCCTCAGCCCGCCTACTTTGATCAACTCAAAGAGGAGATCCGCCAGAATGTCGGCGATAAATACGCCGCAGGCGAAGGGCTACGTATATTTACCACGCTCGACCCTGTCTCACAGCAAGCGATTGAAGGCGCAGTAGTCGATAAGGTCAAAGCACTTAAAAGCCGAGCAGGTAACAAGCTTGAAGCGGCAGCAGTGATTGCCGACCGCCGCAGCGGTGAAGTCCGTGCCATGGTCGGCGGCGCGCGCCCAGGCTTTGCAGGTTTTAATCGCGCATTAAACGCCAAACGCCCCATCGGCTCGCTCTCAAAGCCGGCGGTGTATCTGACTGCATTGAGCCAGCCCGAACGCTTCCAGCTGACCAGCAAGATTGATGATAAACCTATTCGCCTCGAGGGCAGCCAAGGCAGTAGCTGGCAACCGCGTAACTACGATCGTCAATATCGTGGCCGTGTTTCCTTACTCACCGCCCTTGCCAAGTCCTACAACGTGCCGACGGTGAATCTTGGCATGCAGCTGGGGTTAGATGAAGTGATCAATACCTTCGGCAAACTGGGCGCCAATACCGATAGTATCCCCGAAGTACCGTCATTGCTCCTCGGCGCATTTAGCATGAGCCCGTTCGATGTCACTCAGGTCTATCAAACCCTCGGCAGCGGAGGGCAACGTGCCCCTTTAACCGCCTTACGCGCGGTCACCACCAAAGAGGGGCAAAGCCTCTATCAAAACTGGCCAAAAGCGGAGCGTGTTGTGCCTCAGCAAGCGGGCTGGCTGACGTTGTACGCGATGAAACAGGTGGTTCAGCAGGGGACGGGACGCTACTTGACGCGTCGCCATGGCAATGTGGCACTCGCGGGGAAAACCGGTACCACAGATGATAACCGTGATAGTTGGTTTGTCGGTATCGATGATAAAGAAGTGACCACGGTGTGGCTTGGCCGCGACGATAACCAATCAACCGGGCTTACCGGTGCGTCGGGGGCATTGCGTGTCTATGATGATTACCTCAGTCGCCGAGGCGCCAGTGCGCTGACGTTATCATGGCCGGCTAACGTCACCACAGTCGCCGTGACTCAGCAAGGCAGTCAATACCAACTAAATTGTCGTGGTGAAATATCGCTGCCGGTTTGGGATATTGATGGGCAGTTTGCCAAGCGCTGTGGTCAGTCAGATCCGGTCGGGTGGCTGAAAGGTCTATTTGACTAAGCGTCAGCACACCATCAGGCGTCATCGTTCAAGCTCGCAATAAAAAGCCCCGGCCATCATGGCCGGGGCTTTTTATCCGATATCAACTCGGATTATTGGTACTGTTAGGTCGTTAACTACGCAAGCCTGTTCCTTTGGAAATCAAACCCCACGCCAAGGCATACAGCCCGATGATGAACAGCATCAGCACCCCAAACGATGTCATGATGCCGACATCTGACACGCCAAGAAAGCCGTATCGAAACGCGTTTACCATGTACACAATGGGATTGAGCTTAGATACCCCCTGCCAAAACTCAGGCAGCAGGGAGAGCGAATAGAATACCCCACCGAGGTAAGTTAATGGCGTCAAGATAAAGGTAGGGATAAGACTAATATCGTCAAAGGTTTTGGCGAAGATAGCATTAATCAGTCCACCCAGGGCAAACACCGCCGAGGTCAACACTACGGTGGTAATCACAATCAACGGATGCGCTATCTGCAAGTCGACGAAAAACAGGGAGGTCATGGTCACCAACGCCCCCACCGCTAACCCACGACACATCCCGCCACCGATATAACCGGCAATGATCACGTAGTTAGGGATCGGTGCTACCAAAAGCTCTTCAATATTATGCTGAAATTTGGCACTAAAAAACGAAGAGGCCACGTTGGAGTAAGAGTTGGTGATCACCGACATCATGATAAGCCCCGGCACGATATACTCCATGTAGGAGAAGCCTTCCATCTGGCCAATCCGCGAGCCAATCAGATTACCGAAAATGATAAAATAGAGGCTCATGGTAATCGCTGGCGGAACCAAGGTTTGCACCCAAATACGGGTAAAGCGCGCCACTTCTTTATGAATCAAGGTTCGAAAGGCCACCCAATACAAAGCATTCATGCACGCTCCTCCCCATTTTGCTGAATTAAGGTGACAAATAGCTCCTCAAGGCGATTTGCCTTATTGCGCATCGACAGCACCTGCACGCCTTGTTGCGACAACTGATCAAAGACAGGGGTCAACCCGACTGACTTATTCACTTCAACTTCTAGGGTATTAGTATCGGTTTTCTGCCAGTTAACACCGTTTAAGGTGCTCAGCTTATGCCCGGGTTGTAAATCTAGGATAAACGTCTCTGCATCCAGCTTCGCCAGCAAGGCTTTCATGGAGGTATCTTCTACCAGCTCTCCTCGATTGATGATGCCGATGTTGCGACACAAGGTTTCGGCTTCTTCAAGGTAATGAGTGGTGAGAATAATGGTGATCCCTTGCCGGTTAATCTCGGTGAGAAAGTCCCACATTGAACGACGTAGCTCAATGTCGACACCAGCGGTTGGCTCGTCCAAGATCAACAGACGAGGCTCATGCATCAACGCACGGGCGATCATTAAGCGACGCTTCATGCCTCCCGACAAATTACGGGCAGGCTCATGGCGCTTGTCCCATAAATCGAGCTGCGAGAGGTATTTTTTCGCGCGTAATTTGGCTTGGTCGCGGGGCACACCATAGTAACCCGCTTGGTTCACCACGATCTGCTCCACTTTCTCAAACTGGTTAAAGTTAAACTCTTGTGGCACCAGCCCGATTTGTTTTTTGGCTTCCACCTTTTGGGTATCGAGATCGTAGCCAAAAATACTCACCTGCCCCTGGGTTTTATTCACCAGTGAGCTCAAAATGCCAATGGTGGTGGATTTACCCGCCCCATTTGGCCCCAATAGCGCATAAAAATCGCCCTCCTCGACAGAGAGCGATACCCCTTTTAGCGCCTTAACACTGGTCCCATAGGTTTTGACCAGGTCTTTGATGTCGATGGCTTTCATAAGCTCCCGTTCTTTTAAGGCATGACCTCGGTCACTCGGTGCGCGGCACGGAGTGCATCATAACGGCTATCAAAGGTGTGATCGTCGGTGAGCCAATTTTTAACATGCAAGCGCTCAAGCTGATCCCGTGTTTTTTGGTGGGGGCAGAGCAGAAAAACTTGGCAACTGGCGTCAACCGCATCTTTGATCGCATTTTCAAGCGCGAGGCCAACGGTCATATCAATCATGGGCACGTCACTGAGGTCTAAGATCATGACATCAAATTCCTCGATTTTACTGTGCTGACGTGCAATCGCTTTAGAGACACTGAATATCATTGGGCCTGAGAGATAGAAAAACAACACTTTTCCGTTGGCGCTGTCCAATAAAGCCCTTTCCATCTCGCTCAGGGGGACGTCATCTTCATCCGCATCACTGATGGCTTTTACCTGCTTTTCTTGCTCACGGCTTAAGTGCTCAATGGCAATAATATTGGCAATGAATACACCCACGCCCACTGCCACAATTAAGTCCACCAACACCGTCAGTATCATCACTCCATACATGATCACGGTTTGATGCAAGCTGACTTTGTGGGCACGCTGGATAAAGGTGCGGTCAAGGATATTGAAGCCCACATAGATGGCGATACCTGCCAGCACTGCCATCGGGATGGGCTCGGTCAAAAAGCCTGCGACCAAGATTACCGCCGCTAGAATAAGGGCGCGCACAATGGCCGCAAACGGTGAACGTCCGCCTACTTGCACATTAACAACCGTGCCCATGGTGCCACCCGCTCCCGGCAAAGCGCCAAATAATCCCGCCACCATATTGGCCAGCCCCTGACCACGCAACTCTTTATCCGAGTCGTGCTCTTCGCGCGTCAACGAGTCAGCGATTACCGCAGAGAGCAAAGTATCAATACAGCCCAAGGTCCCCAACACTAACGCATCCACCACCATGGTGGTCAGTACCTCACTGTCGATGTGTGGCAGCATCAAGGTTGGCAAGCCAGTTGGGATCACACCAATTCGGCGAATCGCCTCGAGATCAAACCACCACATTGACAGCAAAGTCACCACCACCAAGGCAACGAGTTGTACCGGCATATAACGGCGATATTTTTGTGGGAAAGAAAAGAGGATCCCAAGCGTAAGCAGCCCCAATAAAAGCTCACTGCGCTGAGTGTGTGCAATCAGCTCAGGCAACGTCCTCAGTGTGCCCAGCACGCCTCCTTCAGGGGGCACGTGTCCCAACAAAGGCGGCAGCTGCAAAATGATCAAGATAACGCCAATACCGGACATAAACCCAGATATCACGCTATATGGCATTAAAGTAACGTACTTTCCAAGCTTCAAGGTCCCCAAGATCACTTGGAATAAGCCGGCCATCATGACCACGGTAAAGCCCATCGCCATGCCCCCTTCGGGGTAACGTGACACCATGGTGGTAAGTACCGCGGTCATGATCACTGTCATCGGACCGGTCGGCTCTGAGATAAGGGTTGAAGAGCCACCAAATAACGCGGCAAAAAGCCCCACCAAAATGGCGCCCCACATCCCGGCTTCCGCGCCTGCACCAGACGCTACCCCGAACGCCAGCGAGAGGGGCAAAGAAATAACCGCCGTGGTGACGCCCCCAAACAGGTCCCCTTTCAGGGTCCAGTTCTTGAATCGTTCGAATTTCAAAACAGCTGATCCTTTCAAGTCGTATGCAGTATCACGGCCATGACGGCTTTACTCACTGGCACGGGGGGTCCCCAGTGCGCGCGCCAGTATATAGGAATGTGCACAAGATCAAATCAGGAGAGGAAACGCATGGTTAGTTTTCAACCAAAAAGAATAAAATGATGAGAAATGTGGCAAAGATTCACTAAATATCTTGTATTTAAGTGATCGTGATGACGTGTTTTTTCTAAGCGGGTAACGCGTGGATCACCCTAAAAAGCCATGACAGCACACAAACCCGCTCATGGCGCCAGTTAGCGAGTTTGCGTGCATTGACGTGTAACATACGTTGAACAGCCCGCTATGGCATCACTTCTACCAAGCGGTTGGCCGCCTCGAGCGCCGGTTTGCGTGTGGTAAAGATATGCGCCTCTCGGACCCAATCACCGATATGAAGGCGCTGCAGCTGCTCGCGCGTTTCGTCGTGCGGACACAGTAAAAACACCGTGCACTCAGCCTCACGCGCATCTTTAATCGCGTTCTCTAATGCCAAACCAACGGTCATATCCAACATGGGCACATCGCTTAGGTCCAGAATCATCACACGGAACTCGTTGATGTGGGCATGCTGGCGTGCAATTGCTTTCGAGACACTGAAAATCATCGGTCCTGAAAGATAGAAAAACAACACTTGGCCATTGCTCGCATCAAGCAGCGCACGTTCTTCGTCATCCAGCGGCACTTCATCATCTTCGGCATCACTGATGGCCCGTACTTGCTTGGCTTGCTCTCGGCTTAGGCGCTCAATCACCAATAAGTTGGCAATGAATACCCCTAGGCCGACGGCAACAATCAAGTCAACAAACACCGTCAGCGCCATCACGCCATACATAATACCGGTTTGTTGCAAACTGATTTTATGGGCGCGGTGAAGAAAGCTCCAATCGAGGATATTAAACCCGACATATACCGCAATGCCCGCGAGTACCGCCATCGGGATCGGCGCGGTGAGCGCACCTGCCACCAATACCACCGCGGCTAACATCGCCGCCCGCAATATCCCCGACAAAGGAGAGCGCGCCCCCACTTGCACATTCACCACGGTGCCCATAGTGGCCCCCGCGCCAGGGAGCGCACCAAATAACCCGGCAATCATATTGGCAATGCCCTGCCCGCGCAGCTCGCGATCAGAGTTGTGCTCTTGCCGAGTCAGTGAGTCAGCAATTACCGCGGTTAATAAGGTATCAATACACCCTAAGGTGCCCAGCACGAGGGCATCAATCACCATCGCGGTAAAATGCTCTGTCGTGATATGCGGGATCACTAGCGAAGGTAAGCCAGTGGGGATTTCCCCAATACGACGAATGCTGTCGGTATCAAACAATAAAATTGAAACCAAAGTGATACTGACGAGCGCGACAAGCTGTGCGGGAATAAAACGGCGATATTTCGCCGGAAAATAAAACAAGATGCCAAGGGTCAGCGCCCCGAGAAATACCTCTTTAAAATCGGCATTAGCGAGTAAGTCCGGCAATGCTTTAAGTGTGCCAAGCGCCCCGCCAGAAGGTGCCGCTTGCCCCAGCAAGGGGGCAAGCTGGAGCAAAATCAAAATCACCCCAATCCCTGACATGAAGCCGGATACCACACTGTAAGGCATTAAGGTGACGTATTTCCCCAGCCTTAAGCTGCCAATCAGTACTTGGAACGCCCCCGCCATCATGACGACGGTGAATGCCATAGCTACGCCCCCTTCCGGGTAACGCGCCATCATGGCGGTTAATACCGTGGTCATGATCACTGTCATTGGGCCGGTCGGTTCAGAAATCAGCGTAGACGACCCGCCAAATAGCGAGGCAAACAACCCGACTAAAATCGCGCCCCATAGCCCCGCTTCCGCGCCAGCCCCAGAGGCGACACCAAATGCAAGTGCCAATGGTAATGAGATTATCGCGGTGGTTACCCCACCAAATAGATCCCCTTTTAATGTCAGCTGTGCAAATCGTCCTTTATCAAACACTCACTACCCTCTACTGCATTGATGATGGAAAAGACAGTATACGAGTTTTCTTGGATTAACCGATCCGAGCAGTGGCTTTGAAGGTAAACAGCGTGATCTATTGGGCGTGACAGATGTAAAAGAATGTGAATATTGATCTCAGTGTATTTCACACTCGGTCATTAAGGTATAGTGGTAAACGACTACATTACCAAAAGCTTGCGTGAATATGGCCCAAATCAAAGCGTTGTTCGCCAATAATAAAGCCTGGTCAAAAGACATTCGTGATACTAACCCACAGTTTTTTGCCGACCTTGCCAAAGAGCAACACCCTGAATACTTATGGATTGGTTGCGCCGATAGTCGTGTGCCCGCAGAGCGCTTGACTGGTCTCGACTCTGGCGAGCTTTTTGTCCACCGTAATGTCGCCAATCAAGTTATTCATACCGATTTAAATTGCCTATCCGTCGTGCAGTACGCCGTCGACGTGCTGCAAATCAAGCACATTATTGTTTGTGGGCATTACGGCTGCGGCGGGGTACATGCGGCTATAGAAAACCCTGAGCTGGGTTTAATTAACAATTGGTTGCTACATATTCGCGACCTCTACCTCAAACACAAAAGCTACCTGAGCCAATTGCCTGCGCAAGCACGCGGTAATCGACTGTGTGAGATCAATGTCGCAGAGCAGGTTTATCATCTGGGCAATTCAACGATTTTGCGAGCCGCCTGGGAACGCGGCCAAGATGTAAAGGTTCATGGCTGGTTTTACGACACCACCGATGGGATCTTGCGGGATCTGGGGATGACCGCCAATAGTCGGGAATCGCTAGAAATAAACTACCAAGCGGCAATGTGTGAACTTGTGCCTGACCAAGTCGAGTATTAATCCTTCCCTACGTCTCTAACAAGGAAGGTTGGCACTCGCCTGTATCATGGGGTCAAAAAAACCGAGCATAGGCTCGGCTTTCTCCTTTCGCATTCCTTGAACCCTTTAGTCCAACGGAATCACTTTACCAACGTACGGCAGATGGCGGTACTTTTGCGCATAATCGATGCCCACACCGACCACAAATTCATCTGGAATCGTAAAGCCCAGCCAATCAACCTTGACGTCGACTTCTCGGCGCTCAGGCTTATCTAATAAGGTACAAATACGTACTGAATTTGGCTCGCGCAAAGACAGGATTTCACACACCTTACTCAGCGTATTGCCGGTATCGATGATATCTTCGACTAAGAGTATGTCTTTGCCTTTAATATCATCATCCAAATCTTTCAAAATACGCACATCACGCGTACTTTCCATGCTGTTGCCGTAGCTTGATGCAGTCATAAAGTCGACCGCATGCGGCATGTCAATCGCACGGCATAAATCCGCCATGAAAACGAACGAGCCACGCAGCAGCCCCACTAATACCAACTCCGGTGAGTCTTTATAGTGCTCGCTGATCTCGGCGCCCAAGGCTTTCACTCGCGCCTGAACGTCCTGCTCTGAAATCATCACTTCAACGGTGTGTTTCATATCTGCCCCGATGGTTGTCTCTCCACAAAAGGGAGGTCACTAACAAAGGTGGCATAGTCTAGCACTAAATCGATTGCGGATCCCAGCGAGCGCGTTTTCATCGCTTATGCACCCGCACACTAGTTGGGTATCACACTGATTGATAAGAAAAAATAATCCATGCCTTTGTTTTTTGTAATGAATGACTTTTTTTGCAGACAAAATTACGTTTTTACGGCCTAGATCAGGCTTCTAGCCGTTGTCAGGCCATAAATGGCTGGTATAAACTCAACCCCGCTAATAATAAAGTCATTAGCACAAACAATAATTAATTTGTACAAACCAAAAATAAGTTGGCAGGTTTTAGGATGGCTCAATCAAATGAGAGAACAAGGACGCGGCTATCGCCCGAGCGCCGCAAAGAGCAGTTATTAGGGTGTGGCTTAGATGTGTTTGCCAAACGCGGGATTGGTCGTGCGGGGCACGCCGATATTGCCGAAATGGCAGATGTCTCCGTCGCAACAGTATTTAACTACTTCCCAACCCGTGAAGACTTGGTGGAAGAGATCTTGGCCCAGACCGAGAAACACTTCATTAAACTCATTAATGAGTGCACCGAGCAAGATCAATCGATGCGAGCATCGCTAAACTGCATTACCTCGCAAATTATCGACACGGCACTGGCAGACAAAGCTTGGATGAAAGTCTGGTTTGAGTGGAGTACCTCTATTCGCGAGGATATTTGGCCACGCTTTGTCAAAGGCAGTCGAGACGCGATGGATCAGTTCGAACAAGTGTTCCAGCATGGGATGGCAAAAGGTGAGATGGTCGACCGTCACCAACCGCGTGAGCTTGCCAGTATGTTGGCTGGGGTGTGCTATGTGCTATTTTTACAGGCGCACCAGCAACCAGACAAAACGGCTTTAAACGCCATGGCTCAACACTATATTGATGTACTTTGCCAGCAAAGCTAATCGTAGTCGCGCCGTAAAAAGCCAACCCTTCGGTTGGCTTTTTTGGTTCTGGTGTCTTAATCGTCAATAAAACTCGGCCCATCATTGAAAAGGACTGGTTCGTGAGGGCGAATATGTAAACTGACTTTATCTCCCACCAATAGCGGCTCACGCGCGTGTACCGACAGTTTTTGACCATGGATATCGATGGTATAACGGCTGCTGTCACCCATAAACTGTTGGGATAACACCTGTCCTTCCCCCTTCTCATCAGCACGGATACTGAGAAACTGCGGTCTCAGTAGCCACCAATGCGCGCCTGGATGACAATGCACCGGACGAGGCCAAGGGCCGAGCGGTGTCTGCATTTGTTCTTGCGACGAGACCGTTACGGGCACATAAGAGCCCTGGCCAAGAAAATCAGCGACGAAACGGCTCGCAGGTTGGTAATACACCTCTGTGGTATCGCCATACTGTTCAATGAGCCCCTGATTCATTACCGCCAGCTTATCGGCAAACGCGAATGCTTCCTCTCGGCTATGCGTCACAAGGATCGCCGTGACGCCTTGGGATTTAAAAATGCGTCGGATTTCTTCAATTAAATCATGACGAACCTGGGTATCAATATTTGAAAAGGGCTCATCAAGCAATAACAGATCGGGTTCATAAGCCAGCGCTCTCGCAATCGCCACGCGCTGTTGTTGGCCGCCCGAGAGCTGGTGAGGATAGCGGTCACCCAGCTCCGCCAGACGCACCAGCTTGAGCATCTCAGTCACTTTTTCACTTCGTGCTGCCGTGCTGAATCCAGACAGACCAAACCCCACATTGTCTGCCACCGTAAGGTGTGGGAACAGCGCATAGTCTTGGAAAATCATCCCAATATTGCGTTGCTCTGGCGGGATTGAATGCTGATTATCGTCCATGAGTTTGCACCCAATCGATAGCTTTCCTGAGGATAATGGCATTAATCCTGCCATTGCTTTTAGCAACGTCGTCTTCCCGCAGCCACTGGCGCCGAGCAAGCACACAATTTCTCCCGGCGCGACTTGCAGCGACAAATCCTTTAAAACAGGAGTGCCGTTATAACTGCAGGTCAAATTCTCTATCGCGAGCGCACACTTCATTGATATTTTTGCTCCAATGACCGGTTAATCAGGATAAGGGGGACCAAACCAACCACGACCAACAAAATCGCAGGCAAGGCGGCATACTCTAGGTGCTCATCCGAGGTAAAGTTGTACACATAGGTGGCCAGTGTTTCAAAGTTAAAAGGGCGCAATAAAATGGCCGCATTGAGCTCTTTCATCGACTCAATAAACACCAACAGCATCGCAATGAGCGTGCCGCGCCGAATTAGGGGTAAATGCACACGGCGAATCACCCCTGTGGTGGTGCACCCCATGGTTCGCGCCGCCATATCCAATGAAGGAGGAATTTTGGCCATGCTTGATTCAATGCTGCCAATGGCGACGGCACTGAACCGCACAACAAAGGCCACCAATAAGGCCACCATGGTGCCAGATAATAGGAGGCCAGGCCGTCCCCAGCCGTAATGGGTGGCGATATCGTTAATGAAGTGATCGCCGCGCGTCAGCACTAACATCACGCCAATCGCGAGCACCGTCCCCGGCACCGCATACCCCATAGACGCCAATCGCATGGGCGCCACACTGACCCCATGCCCACGCAGGCGGCGATACACATTGACTGTCCACGCAATGCCAACGGCAATGAGCGCCGCTAAACTTGAGGTATAAAAGCTGTTATAGCTAAAGGTGGCAAATTCGCTGACCGCATTTTTTTCGTAGTAGTGCCATGCATACACCAAAAGCTGTAACAGGGGTAAAATAAACGCCAGTGACAGCAGACTCCAGCACCACGCTAACACACCGACTTTGCGCCAGCCTGTTAAGGGCATTTTCTCAATCGCATCACTGCTCGAGCTTGGACTAAATTGTGCTTGTTTACGTCGCCCATAACGTTCAGCACTGATCAAAAGGAAGATAGCAACCAGCATGATCGCAGAGATTTTGGCGGCAGCGGTTAAGCTCGAGTAGCTCAACCAAGTATCATAGACTGCGGTTGTAAGGGTGCTGACCGCAAAGTAATTGACCGTACCAAAATCGCCCAGCGCCTCCATCGCCACCAAAGAGGCCCCCACCGCAATCGCCGGCCGTGCCAACGGTAAAGAAATGCGACGAAAGCTTTGCATCGGCGAGCAACCGAGCAAACGCGCTGAGTGGGTCAAGGTGACACTTTGCTCCATAAACGCGGCACGGGTGAGCAAGTAGATATAAGGGTATAAGACTAACGCCAGCACAAAACACGCACCCGGCAAGGTACGCATATCGGGAAACCAGTAATCATTGACCGTTTGCCATTCAAACAGTGCCCGCAAGCCACGTTGCAATGGGCCTGCGTAGTCAAACCAGTCAGTGTAGATATAGCCAATAATATAGCCCGGCATCGCAAGCGGAAGCACCATCGCCCACTGCAGTTGTCGGCTGCCCGGTACCTGATACATGGCCAGCATCCACGCGGTGGGCACCCCGAGGATAATCGCAATCGCCACCACGCCAGCCACTAACAAGCTGGTGTTCAAGGTATAAGTCGGTAGTACGGTATCAAACAGATGAGGGAAAATATCCCCGGTGTCGCCTACCGCGGTATAAAAGATCGCTAAGATCGGCAAAACCAGCAACAGAGCTAAGCTCCAACTGCTGGTTTTTATAATGGGTAATCTATCTCGCATGGCCTACTACATTAAGGCGTCAGAGAAAGACAACAGGGGCGGCATCCGCCCCTATGCAATGGCTTACAGGTCGAACTGCACTTCATCCAGCAGTTTCACTGACTGGCTGTAGTTATCCGCAATCGCCTCAAGCGGCATTGGGTCATGCTTGTAGTCGCCCCAAGACGCCACCAGCTCAGACTGCTCAACACCCGGCTTCACAGGCTCTTCGAAGTTCACCTCAGCATACATATGCTGTGCTTTGTCTGACGTTAAAAATTCCATTAGTTTTAGCGCGTTTTCTTCGTTCGGCGCGTACTTCGCCATCGCCATGCCACTCACGTTCACGTGCGTACCGTGCGCGTTTTGGCCAGGATAGTTCAAGTAAACCGCTTCCGCCCACGCTGTTTGTTCTTCGTCATTCAGCATTTTACCTAGGTAATAGCTGTTGCCTAGCGATACATCACACAGGCCTTCTTTAATCGCTTTCACTTGTGCACGATCATTGCCTTGTGGTTTACGCGCGAGGTTGTCTTTTACGCCCTCTAACCACTCTTTGGCTTTCGCTTCACCGTGGTTTTCAATGATGGCTGATACCAAAGAAACGTTGTATGGGTGTTTGCCTGAACGGGTGCAAATCTTGCCTTTCCATTCTGGTTTTGCCAAGTCAAGGTAGTCAAAATCATCACCTAGTTTACCCACACGCTCACGTGATGAGTATACCGCACGGGCACGTGTTGTCAGCGCAACCCACTTGTCTTCACTATCACGGAACTGCTCAGGCACGTTTTGGTCGATCACCGCGCTCTGTACAGGCTGAACCACGTCTTGATTAACCAGCTCTTGAAGGCGTGAAATATCAACGGTTAGCAAAACGTCAGCCGGGCTGTACTCACCTTCTTGCTTAACCTTTTCCGCCATGCCTTTTTTGGCGAATTTAACATTCACCTCAATGCCGGTCTCTTCGGTAAACGCATCGAACATGGGTTCAATCAAGAAAGGTTGGCGATACGAGTAAACATTGACTTCTTCGGACGCAACCGCGGCGCTGGTTCCTAATAGGCTTGCGGTGATAGCCGAGGCAATCAGTAGTTTTTTCATCGTGGCAGTCCTTAAATATGATGATAAATGATAACGAATCTCAGTTTCGTTAGTATACAACTAATGACTCAGGGCTCAATATGATCAGACGCAAAAACAAAGAAACCTTACATCCAAAAATGTAAGGTTTCGTTTCAGAGTTTAATCGAGTTAAGTGTAACTGACTATTTTACGCTAACAAATTCGGGATATGCATCAATGCCACAGTCATGTAAATCCATCCCTGACATTTCTTCTTCTTCGGTAACACGGATACCCATGGTGTTTTTCAGCACTAGCCACACGAGGAAACTTGCCGCAAATACCCAAGCAAAAATCACTGCCGCACCCAAAAGCTGCGCACCAAAGGTTGCCCCTGTGTTACTTAAAGGCACAACCATCAAGCCGAAGAAGCCACACACACCGTGCACAGAGATAGCACCAACAGGGTCATCAATTTTAATCTTATCAAGACCAACGATACTGAAGACCACAACCACACCTGATACCGCACCAATGATCAGCGCTGCCACAGGTGAAGGTGATAGCGGATCCGCGGTGATGGCCACTAAGCCGGCTAACGCACCGTTGAGTACCATGGTCAAATCCGCTTTCCCCCACATGGTTTTACACACCAGCAAAGCAGCAATCGCACCCGCAGCCGCAGCCGCATTGGTGTTCAAGAAGATTTGCCCGACCGCGGTCGCGTTTTCAAAATCCGACACCATCAACTGTGAACCACCGTTAAAGCCAAACCAGCCGAACCACAAGATAAAAGTACCTAGGGTAGCGAGGGGCAGGTTTGAACCAGGGATGGGATTGATTTTGCCATTTTTGCTGTATTTCCCTTTACGCGCCCCCAAGAGCAGAACACCTGCGAGTGCCGCAGCGGCACCGGCCATGTGAACAATCCCAGAGCCAGCGAAGTCGCTAAAGCCTGCTTCTGAGAGAAAGCCACCGCCCCAGGTCCAATAACCTTCAACCGGATAAATCACCGCAGTTAAGATGACAGAGAACACCAGGAACGCCCACAGCTTCATACGCTCAGCCACCGCGCCTGACACCACAGACATCGCTGTCGCCACAAACACCACTTGGAAGAAGAAGTCTGATTCAAGCGAGTGATCCGCGTCCGCCCCTTGCGTGCCAATCAAGGTACCGAAAGACGGTATAAAGCCACCACCGCTGTTATCCACGTACATGATGTTGTAGCCCACTAACAGGTACATGGTACATGCGATGGCATAGAGGCAGATATTTTTGGTCAGTATTTCAGTGGTGTTTTTTGAGCGTACTAGCCCTGCCTCTAACATGGCAAAGCCTGCTGCCATCCACATCACTAGCGCACCGGATAAAAGAAAGAAAAAGGTGTCGAGCGCGTAGCGCAATTCAGTCACCGTGTTTACCAGTTCCATTGTCTTTACTCCCTGTTTTTAAATTGCTTCCAGATCCATCTCACCAGTACGGATACGCACCGCCTGCTGAAGATCAAAGACGAAGATTTTGCCATCGCCGATCTTGCCGGTTTGTGCAGCCTTAGAGATCGCGTCCACGACACTGTCGACATGCTCGCTCTGCACCGCGATTTCTAATTTTACTTTGGGTAAAAAGTCGACCTGATACTCAGCACCGCGGTATAACTCTGTGTGCCCTTTTTGACGGCCGAAGCCTTTCACCTCTGAGACAGTCATGCCGTCAATGCCAGCATCCGCCAACGCTTCACGTACGTCATCAAGCTTGAATGGCTTGATAATGGCGCTAATCAGTTTCATATCCTTCTCCTGAGTCCTTGTGTTTGCATCATCGTCTAACTATCAAGAGCCGTGCCAATAATTAATTAGTTAATATTCAATAACTTAAAAAACAAATAGAAATAAAGGCGGTGATTTGCACCATATAAGTGCGAATTATTCACCAACACAGCGCATACCCGCGGGAGCGGTACACGATTGCACCAATGGGGAACATAGAAGCGAGAATAAGGATAAAAAACGGGGAAAGATTCATCGATTCAAAGCACGCACACGGTAATACGTGCTCATCGATGACTAGCTAACTCAGTGAGCCCGCTTAACGTCGACCGTAACGGGCAATAAAGTCTTGGTAGGCGTCTAGCATTTCCAAAAAGTCTTGGTAACCACACGCGGCGTAGCTTTCTTCATCATAAAAGGTCAGCGCTTGCTCATTGAGCATGATTTGCGCGTCATCCGAGGCAGGTTGCAGCATCGCATTCGCCACCACCACGACCTCATCATGATTGGCGGTAAGCGTGAACGTATGCCCGCGCCACTGCTGCTCTGACTCAAGTTGCTGCAGAGTATGTAGACAGGCTGTCACTTGCGTCAGCTCCGTGCCGAGTTCATCCAATAGCCAACGTCCTATGGCTTCATGTCCCATAGAAAAAACAATCCGGTAGCTGTCATCAAAACTGTTGCGAGAAAATTCGTAATCCACACTGACCTCCAAATTTGGCACGCTATTGTCCGGCTTTTTCCTATAATTGCCAAGCCGAGGCTGTCATCAAGCTGTCACTTCAACCATACTTAAATGGAATAACAGTAAGCAGTAAAGGATAGGCTAATGCATATCGTGATCGCACCTGATTCATTTAAAGAAGGCCTCAGTGCTCGCCACGTTGCTCAGGCGATCGAGGCTGGCATCGCGCCTATTTTGCCTAACGCCCGTTTCTCTCAACTGCCAATGGCTGACGGGGGTGAAGGCTTTGCACAAAGCTTTCTCGACCAACTTGGTGGCGAGCGTTATCACTGCGAGGTTACTGGACCCGATTTTCGCTCGGTGACCGCCGATTTTATTATCAACCGCGAGCATCGGCTTGCGGTTATTGATGTTGCCAGTGCATCTGGGCTGCCTTTGGTGCCTATTCACGCACGCAATCCACGTCATACCACCAGCTTAGGCACCGGTGAGCTCATTCGTGCCGCGCTTGACCATGACATTGATGAGATCATTATCGGCTTGGGGGGCAGTGCCACCAATGACGCTGGTGCAGGGATTCTGACCGCCCTGGGCGCCAAGCTCCTTGATGGCGCGGGCAAACCAATACCGCCTACAGGAGAGGGCCTGGGTGCACTGATGACGCTGGATCTTGACGGACTGGATGCTCGCCTTAACACGGTCAAACTCACTGCCGCCTGCGATGTAGACAATCCATTATGTGGACCGCATGGCGCTACCACCGTCTTTGGGCCACAAAAAGGCGCCCAGGAAGAAGACATTCGAGAATTGGAGCAATACCTGCACCGCTTTGCCAGTATTTGCCACCTACAATTGGGACAGTCCATTTGCCACTTTTCAGGCGCTGGCGCGGCTGGCGGGATCGGCGCGACACTCGGCGGGTTACTCGGCGCGCAGCTTGAGCCAGGGGTGGAATTGTTACTCTCACGCACCCATGCCCACCACGTATTGATACAAGCCGATTGGGTGATCACAGGCGAAGGCCGTGTCGATGGACAAACCCAGCACGGCAAAGTACCTGCCGCTGTTGCTAGAATCGCACATGCCCATCGTATTCCCGTCATCGTGCTCGCAGGCAGCGTGGGTGACGATTGCGAGGCGCTTTACCAGCAAGGCGTCACGGCGATATTTCCCATTCAAGCCGGCCCCTGTGAATTGAGCGACGCGCTAATGAACAGTAAAAAAAACCTCATTCGTACCAGTGAAAACATCGCACGCATGATCCGACTCTCCTCCCATCGACCCACAACCGCTTAACACGCATAAAAAAAGCGCCCCTGTAGTGGGGCGCTTTGAATGATCCTGTGAGTAAAAGGCGGTTATACCGCGGCTTTAATAATCACATCATCCGCTTTTTTGGTGTAGGCATCCATCTGATGGAAGTTGAGGTAGCGATAGGTATCGCTGGCGGTCGCGTTAATTTGCTCCGCGTACTCAAGGTACTCCTCTTTGGTCGGAATACGACCAAGGATCGCGCCGACAGCAGACAACTCTGCTGACGCAAGATAGACATTCGCGCCCGTGCCAAGTCGGTTCGGGAAGTTACGCGTCGACGTTGAAAGCACGGTAGATTTTTCTGCCACTCGCGCTTGGTTACCCATACACAATGAGCACCCTGGCGTTTCGATACGCACCCCTGCCCGACCATAAATGCCGTAATAACCTTCCGCCGTCAGCTGATCTCTATCCATCTTCGTTGGTGGTGCTACCCACATACGGGTCGATAAACTCCCTCCGAACTTGTCCAGCAGTTTACCCGCCGCGCGGAAGTGGCCAATGTTGGTCATACAGCTGCCGATAAAGACTTCATCAACACTGTCACCTGCCACATCTGACAAGCTACGTGCATCATCTGGGTCATTCGGCGCGCACAGAATTGGCTCTTTGATATCAGCCAAGTCGATCTCGAGCACATGTGCATACTCGGCATCTTTATCTGCTTCCATCAAACTTGGGTTTTCCAACCATTGCTGCATAGCTTGAATGCGGCGCTCGATGGTACGGCGATCGCCATAGCCCTCAGAGATCATCCACTTAAGCATCACAATGTTCGACTCAAGGTATTCAGCCACAGAGTCTTGCGATAACTTGACGGTACAGCCAGCCGCTGAACGCTCCGCGGATGCATCTGAAAGCTCAAACGCCTGCTCAACCGTCAGGTGCTCAACCCCTTCGATCTCCAAAATACGGCCAGAGAATTCGTTAATCTTGCCCGATTTCTCCACCGTCAGCAGCCCTTTTTGAATGCCAAAATAAGGGATAGCATGAACCAGGTCGCGTAGCGTCACCCCGGGTTGCATTTCACCTTTAAAGCGCACTAAGACCGATTCTGGCATATCCAGTGGCATCACGCCGGTCGCGGCCGCAAAGGCCACGAGACCTGAGCCTGCCGGGAAAGAAATCCCCAGCGGGAAGCGGGTATGTGAATCCCCCCCCGTTCCCACGGTATCAGGCAGCAGCATGCGGTTGAGCCATGAGTGGATCACACCGTCACCGGGGCGCAGCGCCACGCCACCACGGTTCATAATAAAGTCTGGCAGCGTGTGGTGGGTTTCCACATCTACCGGCTTTGGATAAGCAGAGGTATGGCAGAACGACTGCATGGTCAAATCAGCGGTAAAGCCAAGGCAGGCCAAATCTTTCAGCTCGTCGCGAGTCATGGGCCCGGTAGTGTCTTGCGAACCGACAGTCGTCATTTTTGGCTCACAATAGGTATTCGGGCGCACGCCCTCAACACCACAGGCTTTACCTACCATTTTTTGTGCCAAGGTAAAGCCTTTGGTGGAATCAGCCACCGGACGTGGGCGACGGAACACCTCAGACGGCTCAAGCCCTAAGCATTCGCGGGCTTTGTCAGTCAGGCCTCGGCCAATGATCAATGGAATACGTCCGCCAGCACGCACTTCATCGTACAAGATGTCTGTTTTTAGTTGGAAGGTAGATAGGACATCATCGGTGCCGTGCTTGCACACTTTGCCGTCGGCCGGATACAGGTCAATCACATCGCCCATGTTGAGCTTGCTGACATCAAGTTCAATCGGCAGAGCGCCCGCATCTTCCATAGTATTAAAGAAAATAGGCGCGATTTTGCCACCTAAACAAAAACCACCTGAGCGCTTGTTAGGGACGTTAGGAATGTCGTGCCCCATAAACCACAACACTGAGTTAGTTGCCGACTTACGAGACGAGCCAGTACCGACCACATCACCGACATAAACCAGTGGATGACCTTTTTCTTCCAGCTTTTTCATTTGCTCGATCGGGCCAATCTCTCCCGGTTTGTCCGGGTGAATACCTTCACGCTCGTTTTTCAGCATCGCCAGCGCGTGCAGGGGAATATCAGGACGTGACCATGCATCTGGCGCGGGTGACAAGTCATCGGTGTTGGTTTCACCCGAGACTTTGAACACCGTCAGTGTCACTTTTTCAGGAATTTGTGGTTTTTCCAGGTACCACTCAGCGTTCGCCCACGACTCCATCACTTGCTTGGCGTAGGCGTTGCCTGCTTTCATTTTGTCTTCAACGTCGTAAAACGCATCGAACATCAATAAGGTATGAGACAACACTTTCGCCGCAATCGGCGCAAGCTTGTCATCATCAAGTAAGGTGATCAGCGGCTCGATGTTGTAGCCACCTTGCATGGTGCCAAGTAATTCAGTGGCACGCTCGGGGCTAATCAACGGAGACTGCGCTTCACCTTTTGCCAGTGCGGCCAGAAAGCCTGCTTTCACATAAGCGGCTTCATCCACACCGGGTGGGATTCGGTTTTCCAGTAAATAAATGAGGGTTTCTTCTTCGCCAGCGGGCGGGTTTTTCAGCAGTTCTATCAAACTGGCGGTTTGCTCAGCGTTCAGCGGTTTAGGCACAATACCCTGAGCGGCACGTTCTTCGACGTGTTTACGGTAGGCTTCAAGCACGACTATTTCCTCTTTTCTCGGTCAGATCGTGTGATCCAACATCCTTGGAAAGTGTTAGTACTCGTATCACGCTTATCCGGCGAAGTTTATTAAAATTTCCAGCAAGACGAGGGTTCGAGCACGTAACCGCTGCGTGAGGATAGCATTTTTAACCTAAAATTAAAATCTACTCGTTTTGTGAAACATAATACTTAGGTCTAAGTGACGCTGTACGCTATTCCCCACCTCTGAGTTTTCTTTACCCAGAGCAGGTCGCAGTTGTCGCTGATTCTACACCGCTTTTCGCCATAGCGCAGTGATCCGGCTACCATTGCTTTCTCATCTATCACCCGCAAACGACAGCGCACTTTTACCGCTTTATGTTGAAATCGCGAGGAGAGTGTCATTTTTATCAATAACTCTAAGCAACGGCTTCAATTTTATTGTTTCATGGTCGATACATAACCAATCATTCACCCATAACTGCTAACTTAGATGTTAGTGCCATAAACATCATCACATTTTTGTCACGCTAACCTATCGTCTGTTAATAGACCAAATAGAGAGAAGGGCATGAAGCTAAAGCAACTCACGATTAAACAAAAACTCGTGCTGGCATTTGTCTCAGCGGTGATCGCCTCCACCGCCATCATCAGTTACATGAGCTTGAGCCAAGCACGCGACATCATGGAAAAGCGCCTGTTAGAAAATGAGCTTCCCACCACCCTCACCCAGTTTAGAGATACCATTGATAGTGAGGTCAACCAACTACAATCCGCTGCACGTCAGCTGGCTTCTAACCCTGTGATGCTAGATATCATCAACCAAGATATTACGCCCGCAGAAGAAAACCGCGTGATCAAACAGCTCAACGTATTACGTGAGCAATACGGTTTGAATGATGCCTCCATTGCCAACCGCAATACTGGGCAATATTGGAACCAAAACGGTTTTTTGCGAGTGTTAACGCGTGAAAAGGATAGTTGGTTTTACAACTTCCTCGATAGCGGCAATGCCACCATGGCCCAAGTTTTCCAAGAAGAAAATGGCGAACTCAAGCTCTTTGTCAACTTCCAACAGCTGAATGGTAAAGGATTGGCCGGTTTCTCACGCTCGCTGGAGGACATGACCCGCTTTTTGAATCAGTTTAAAATTGAACAGTCTGGTTTTGTCTTCTTGGTCAACGCTGACGGTCTCGTGCAACTGCACCGCGACACCAATCTGATGGGCGAGCAAACCTTAAGCGATATTTATGGTGGTCAAGCCCGCAGCTTGCTGCAAAAAGGTGACTTTAACCTGCTCGACACCAGCATTAATGGTGAAGAAGTGCTGCTCGCATCCAGTTATGTGCCCTCCATGGATTGGTTTGTTATTGCAGATGTCCCTGCCGAAGAGGTTTACGCACCTCTCAATGAAACGCGTAATCAAATCCTGATGGTATCGGTCGTCGTCGGTCTCATTTTTATCGTCGTTGCCGTATGGCTCGCTGCGACCATTACCAAACCGATCCAATACGTGGCCAATGTGTTCCGTGAGATTGGTGAAGGTGAAGGGGACTTGCGCCAACGTGTAGATATCAACAGCCAAGATGAGATTGGTCAACTGGCCTCTGGTTTTAATAGCTTTGTCGAGAAAATCCATCGTTTGGTCTCAGACGTTGCCCGTACCGGTGGCGAGTTACGCAGTGCGGCCGAGCAAGTGTCATCACAAGCCGGCGCCACCCAATCACAAAGCGAGTATCAGCGGGATCGTACGGTGCAAGTGGTCACCGCCATCAATGAAATGGGGGCCACCGTCAATGAGATTGCAGGCAATGCGGCCAGCGCTGCCAGTGCCGCCAACCAAGCCTCTGATGATGCGGCAAGTGGCCAAGGCGTGGTGACCCAGGCACGGGATACCATTGCTCGACTGGCTGATGACATGGAAAATATGTCGAAAGTGATCAGTGCTTTGGCTGAAAACACCGATTCGATCGGCGGCATTTTGGATGTGATTCGCGGGATCTCCGAGCAAACCAACTTACTGGCGCTGAATGCGGCGATTGAAGCGGCGCGAGCCGGCGAACAAGGACGCGGCTTTGCGGTTGTTGCCGATGAGGTACGCAGTTTGGCCAGCCGTACCTCTGATTCCACCGACGAAATCCAGACCATGATTGACCGTCTTCAGCAAGAAGCGCGCAACGCGGTGGATGCCATGGAGCAAAGCCGCACCATGACCGCTGAAGGGGTGAATGCTTCCGATGAGGCCTCACAATCGCTCAATGCAATCAACGAGCAAATTGTGCAAATCTCGGACATGAACACCCAAGTGGCTACCGCGACTGAAGAGCAGTCAACCGTGGTCAACGACATTAACCAAAATATCGAAGAGATTAACCACAGCTCGCAGCAAACCGCTGATACTGCCAATACCATGGCAGAAGCCAGTGAGTCACTGCGCGATCTTTCCAAACGTCTTGATACTTTGGTAGGGAGCTTTAAGCTCTAAACCATTGCGATGCTACCGACCAACGCACGTAGCGGGCCTTGGCCCGCTTTTTTGTTCACGATCTACACGGGTTCACAGATACAAAAAAGCCCCGCATTGCGGGGCTGAGTCAGAAAAATATAAACGCGTGGTTTATTTCTTTTTCTTCGCTTTCGGGTTAGGCATATCAGTGATTGAGCCTTCAAACACTTCTGCAGCCAAACCAACCGATTCGTGCAAGGTTGGGTGAGCGTGTACTGTCAATGCGACATCTTCGGCATCACAACCCATCTCGATAGCAAGGCCAATCTCGCCTAACAGTTCACCACCGTTAGTACCAACAACCGCACCACCGATCACACGGTGGGTGTCTTTATCGAAGATCATCTTAGTCATGCCGTCTGAACAGTCAGACGCAATCGCACGACCTGAAGCCGCCCATGGGAAGGTCGCCACTTCGTAGTTAATGCCTTCTTCTTTACACTCTTTCTCGGTTTTGCCGACCCACGCCACTTCTGGCTCAGTGTACGCAATCGATGGGATCACTTTTGGATCGAAGTAATGCTTCTTACCTGAGATAACCTCTGCAGCCACATGGCCTTCGTGTACACCTTTGTGCGCCAGCATAGGCTGACCCACGATGTCACCAATCGCATAGATGTGCGGCACGTTGGTGCGCATTTGCTTATCAACATTGATAAAGCCACGATCGTCGACTTCAACACCCGCTTGGCCCGCATCAAGCAGCTTGCCATTCGGGCTACGGCCGATAGCAACCAAGACAGCGTCATAGCGCACAGGCTCTGCTGGGGCTTTCTTGCCTTCCATGGTGACGTAGATGCCGTCTTCTTTGGCTTCTACCGCAGTCACCTTGGTTTCCAGCATGAGGTTCATCTTCTTGCTGATACGCTTAGTAAAGACTTTGATCACGTCTTTATCTGCCGCAGGGATCACCTGATCGCACATTTCGACTACATCAACCTGTGAGCCAAGTGCGTGGTACACGGTTCCCATTTCTAGGCCGATGATACCGCCACCCATTAACAGCATTTTCTCGGGTACTTCTTTGAGCTCTAGGGCGTCGGTGGAGTCCCAAATGCGTGGGTCATCATGCGGAATAAATGGCAGCTCGATAGGACGAGAGCCGGCCGCGATGATGGCATTATCAAAATTGATGGTGGTGTTTTCTTCCCCTTCGACTAACAGGGTGTTGGCGCCAGTGAAACGGCCTGTGCCATTGACGACTGTCACTTTACGCTGCTTGGCCATACCGCCTAAGCCGCCAGTCAGTTGACCAATGACCTTATCTTTCCAAGAACGGATCTTGTCGATATCGGTTTGTGGTTCGCCGAATACCACGCCGTGCTCGGCCATGGCTTTGGCTTCTTCAATCACTTTGGCAACGTGAAGTAGGGCTTTAGATGGGATACAGCCGACGTTTAGACACACACCGCCAAGGTTGTTGTAGCGTTCAACCAATACGGTTTCCAAACCTAGGTCGGCACAGCGGAAAGCGGCGGAGTATCCAGCAGGACCAGCGCCAAGGACGACGACTTGCGCTTTGATTTCTTTACTCATTCTGACCTCGTTATAGTCTTATTCCCTGACAGGCTAAGAGCGGTAATTTTTTATTGTTGTGGGTATCTGGGAGCCACAGTTTACAGCCATGTTAATGGGCTGAAAAATAAAAACCCATAGCCTGTGAGCTGCACAACAATTCCCGACCGACCTTTAACCGGTCAGTCGGGTTGTTGGTATTGCGATTAGAGTACCAAACGGCGAATATCAGACAGTAGGCCGTTGAGGTAGCTAATAAAACGCGCACCCTCGGCACCATCAATCACACGGTGGTCGTAAGACAGCGACAGCGGCAGCATCAAGCGAGGCTCAAAATCCTTACCATTCCATACTGGCTTCATTTCTGACTTAGACACACCCAAGATAGACACTTCTGGTGCATTAACGATTGGCGTAAATGCCGTACCGCCGAGGCCACCTAGGCTAGAGATGGTAAAGCAACCACCCTGCATATCTGACGCCGTCAGCTTACCGGCACGAGCTTTCTTCGATACCACCATCAGCTCTTCAGACAGCTCGTGAATGCCTTTTTTGTTGACGTCTTTAAAGACAGGCACAACCAGACCGTTTGGTGTGTCAACCGCGATACCGATGTTGACATACTTCTTCATGATCAGGCTTTCACCGTCTTCAGACAGTGACGCGTTGAATGAAGGGAAAGCTTCCAGCGCTTTAGCCGCCGCTTTCATGATGAACACCAATGGGGTGATCTTCATGCCCGACTCTTTCTTCTTCTCGATCGCGTTTTGCTCTTTACGGAACGCTTCCACTTCAGTGATATCAGCGTTATCCCACTGGGTCACGTGCGGGATCATCACCCAGTTACGTGCCAGGTTCGCACCCGAGATCTTCTTGATGCGAGACAGTGGCTTCACTTCGGTTTCACCGAATTTGCTGAAGTCCACTTTCGGCCAAGGGAGCAGGCCAAGTGCGCTGCCGTCGCCTGAGCCAGACGCTGAACCAGACTCAAGACGCTTCAGCGCCTCTTTCACGTAGCCTTGCACGTCTTCTTTCAGTACACGCCCTTTACGGCCAGTACCTTTGACTTTCGCCAAGTTAACACCGAATTCACGCGCAAGACGGCGAACAACAGGTGACGCATGGGCGTACTCTTTGTTTTCGACGAACTCGTCTTTACCGGCGTCAGCTTTAGCTGCTGCTGGGGCTTCCGCTTTTGGTGCTTGCGCAGGCGCAGATTTTTCCTCTGCAGCAGGTGCCGCTGCGGGTGCGCTACCCGCCACCTCGAACACCATGATGTGCGAGCCAGTAGACACTTTATCGCCCGCGGCGATTTTGATCTCTTTAACTGTACCTGCAAACGGTGCAGGGACTTCCATTGACGCTTTGTCGCCTTCAACGGTGATCAGTGACTGCTCTTCTTCAACCGTATCGCCTACAGCGACCATGATGTCAGTCACTTCGACTTCATCACCGCCAATGTCAGGAACGTTTACGTCTTTGTTTTCCGACGCGGCTGGGGCCGCAGGTGCAGCTTGTGCAGGCGCCTCAGCAGAGGCGCTGCTGCCGACTTCAAACATCATGATAAGAGAGCCAGTTGACACTTTGTCACCCGAGGCAATCTTGATCTCTTTAACGGTACCCGCAAACGGTGCCGGCACTTCCATTGAGGCTTTGTCGCCTTCAACGGTGATCAATGATTGCTCTTCGTCGACGCTGTCGCCTACCGCCACCATGATGTCGGTCACTTCAACTTCATCGCCGCCGATATCAGGCACGTGCACTTCTTTGATTTCTGATGCGGCTGCTGGGGCAGCAGCAGGTGCCGCCTCTTGCGCTGGCGCGCTTTGTGCAGCGCCTTCCGCTTCAAAGATCATCATCAAAGAGCCGGTGGTGACTTTGTCACCCTCGGCAATTTTAATTTCCTTGACCACACCCGCTTGTGATGCAGGGACTTCCATGGATGCTTTATCACCTTCAACGGTGATTAACGACTGCTCTTCTTCAACCTTGTCACCCACGCTGACAAGGATCTCAGTCACTTCTACTTCATCCGCACCGATGTCAGGTACATTAATCTCGATTGACATTATTTCAGCCTCTTACGCGAACAGCGGGTTTACTTTGTTGGTATCGATGTCGAATTTCTTGATAGCGTCAGCTACCAGTTTCTTATCAACATCGCCACGCTTAGCCAGCTCATTAAGTGCCGCAACAACCACATAACCTGCGTTCACTTCGAAGTGACGACGGAGGTTTTCACGGCTGTCAGAGCGGCCAAAGCCGTCTGTACCCAACACTTTATAAGATTCAGCAGGGACAAACGCACGAACTTGGTCAGCGTAGTTCTTCATGTAGTCGGTAGCAGCAATCGCTGGCTCTGTGCCCATCACGGTTTGGATGTAAGGCACTTTGCTTTCTGCATCTGGGTTTAGCATGTTGAAGCGATCGACATCTTGACCGTCACGTGCCAGCTCATTGAACGAAGTCACGCTGTATACGTCAGACGCCACACCGAACTCATCGCTAAGCAGTTTCGCCGCTTTGCGCACTTCAGTCATGATGGTGCCAGAGCCCATTAACTGAACTTTCGCTTTGTCGCCCGTGTAGGTTTCTAGTTTGTAGATACCTTTACGGATACCTTCTTCCGCGCCCTCAGGCATGGCTGGCTGATGATAGTTTTCATTCATCAGCGTCAGGTAGTAATAGATGTTTTCTTGGTCAGGACCGTACATACGACGGATACCGTCTTGCATGATCACTGCCACTTCGTACGCGAAGGTTGGGTCGTAAGAAACACAGTTAGGTACAGTGCTCGCCAGAATATGGCTGTGACCGTCTTCGTGTTGTAGGCCTTCACCGTTCAGGGTAGTACGACCGGCAGTAGCACCCAATAGGAAACCACGCGCTTGCTGGTCACCCGCCATCCACGCCATGTCGCCAACACGTTGGAAGCCGAACATTGAGTAGTAGATGTAGAATGGGATCATTGGCAGATCATTAGTGCTGTAAGAGGTCGCTGCCGCTACCCACGATGACATCGCGCCTAGCTCGTTGATCCCTTCTTGCAGTACTTGGCCGCCTTGGTCTTCTTTGTAATAAGACACCACGCCACGATCTTCTGGGGTGTAAGTCTGACCGTGTGGGTTGTAGATACCTACTTGACGGAACAGGCCTTCCATACCGAAAGTACGTGCTTCGTCGGCAATGATAGGCACAATGTTTTTGCCAATGCTTTTGTCTTTCAGCAGTACGTTCAAAGAGCGCACAAATGCCATGGTGGTCGAGATGTCACGCTTTTGCTCAGACAGCAATGCGGAGAAGTCGTCCAGTTTTGGCAGCGTCAGCTCTTTAGTAAAGTTAGGCAGACGTTGCGGCGTGTAACCGTGCAGGGCTTTACGGCGCGCATGCAGGTATTCGTGCTCGGCAGAGCCTTCTTCCAGCTTCAGGTACGTCAGGTTTTGTACGTCTTCATCAGACAGCAAGTCTTGCAGGCCAAGGCGGTCGCGCATAGCGTGAACATGAGTCATGTCCATTTTCTTCACTTGGTGCGCGATGTTTTTGCCTTCTGCCGCTTCACCCATGCCATAGCCTTTAACGGTTTTCGCTAGGATAACGGTTGGGCGATCGTTGCACTCTTGGGCCGCTTTAAAGGCCGCAAACAGTTTTGATGGCTCATGGCCACCACGCTTAAGCGCAAAGATTTCTTCGTCAGTCATATCCGCAACCAAGGCGGCTGTTTCTGGGTACTTGCCGAAGAAGTGCTCACGCACGTAGGCACCATCTTTTGATTTGAAGGTTTGGTAATCACCGTCGATGGTTTCATTCATCAACTGCAGTAATTTACCCGAGGTGTCTTTGGCCAGCAGTTTATCCCAGCCGGAACCCCAAACCACTTTGATCACGTTCCAGCCAGCGCCTTTAAAGAGGCCTTCCAGCTCTTGAACGATTTTACCGTTACCCATTACAGGGCCATCAAGGCGCTGCAGGTTACAGTTAATCAAAAAGCAAAGGTTATCCAGTTTTTCACGCGCCGCGAATGATAGCGCACCGCGTGACTCTGGTTCATCCATCTCACCGTCACCGAGGAACGCGTAAACACGCTGCTCAGAGGTGTCTTTTAGACCACGGCCGTTGAGGTATTTGAGGAAACGCGCTTGATAGATAGACGCGATGGGACCCAGACCCATAGAAACGGTTGGGAACTGCCAGAACTCAGGCATTAGTTTCGGGTGTGGATATGAAGACACCCCTTTGCCATCAACTTCCTGACGGAAGTTGTCGAGCTGCTCTTCGCTCAAGCGGCCTTCAACAAAGGCACGCGCATAGATACCTGGAGAAATATGACCTTGATAATACACCAGGTCGCCACCGTCTTTCTCGTTAGGCGCACGGAAGAAGTGGTTAAAGCAGGTTTCATAAAATGCCGCCGAAGACTGGAATGATGCCATGTGGCCACCCAGCTCTAAATCTTTCTTGGACGCACGCAACACGATCATGATTGCGTTCCAACGAATGATAGAACGGATACGGCGTTCCAGATTCACATCACCTGGGTAAGCAGGTTCTTGATCAGCAGGAATGGTATTTACATAGTTGGTGGTCACGCCCGTTGGCATGTCAACACCGTCTAAACGTGCTTGCCCTAATACTTGCTCCAGAAGGAACTGGGCACGTTCTACACCTTCTTCACGAACGACTGACTCAAGAGCTTGCAACCACTCTTGTGTTTCAAGTGCGTCCACGTCATGTTTCATGACTTCAGACATGGCGATCTATCCTTTCGTTGATTGACTCGTACAAAACAAACGTTGTCGCAGCTGCAGTGCCTTTCGCGTTTCTATAGATGCGAATAAGGCTACTCCAACTCGTCCTTGCGTTGTTGAATTCGACGTAGAGACCGTTCGCGACGGCTTTCTTCTCGACCAAGATCCAACAGAGTTTCCTCAATGTAAGCCAAGTGTGCATGCGACGCTTGTCTGGCTTTTTCTGGTTCACCAGCGGTAATCGCATCCACTATCTCAGCTCGGTGTCGGCTGACGTTTTCCACCGTCTCTTGACGGCGATAAAGTAGCTCAAAATTTTGCAAAATATTCTGTTCCAGTAACGGCGCGAGACTACGCATAATATGAAGTAACACCACATTATGCGCCGCTTCCGTTACGGCAACGAGATACTGCATCACAGCCGATGCTTCTGCCTCTAAGTCCCCGTTTTTCTGCGCTTGACGAATGGCATCATGACAGTCTTCTATACGAGAAAAATCCTCTTCTGTGCCCCGTAGTGCGGCAAAATACGAAGAAATGCCCTCTAGGGCATGTCGTGACTCCAGTAAGTCAAGTTGGGTTTCTGGATGGTCCGCCAATAACTCTAGCAGTGGCTCAGAGAAGCGTTGCCAAAGGCGTTCACTGACAAAGGTGCCGCCACCTTGCTTGCGCGTCAGTAGCTTTTTCACTTCAAGCCGTTGAATCGCTTCGCGCACTGACGGGCGAGACACATCAAATTGCGTCGCTAACTCTCGTTCAGGCGGTAACTTCTGGCCTGGAGACAAGGTCCCTTCCAGAATTAAGCCTTCGAGTTCTTTTTCAATTACATCCGAGAGTTTAGGTTGACGAATTCGCTGATATGCCATTGTATTTATTGACCATCTGCACCCAGAGCATGGTGCTTAGCTGCAGAAACTGACTGATTGTAAATTGGTAAGACCAATTACTTTATTGATCCCTAAAGTTACCAGACAGCGGGTATTCTGTCCACCTGAACTTTGATTGACATCATGGAAACCTGTGTATTTTTAGCCTGACAGCCACGAATACTCAGCCCCTCAAAATTGGTCAGACCATTTGTGTCGGTCAACGCCATAGGCATTTAAATCAGTGCGTGTAACTTTTTCCAGTCAAACGCCGCGCCAGGATCCGTTTTACGTCCTGGGGCAATATGTTGGTGTCCTGTGATTCGATCACGGGTAATGGCTGGGTAGTACTGCATCAGCGTCTGCGTGATCGCCGCTAACGATTGGTACTGCTGTTCGGTGTATGGATGTGTGTCTGTGCCCTCTAGCTCAATACCGATAGAAAAATCGTTACATTGCTGCCGACCGTCAAAACACGAAGCGCCAGCATGCCATGCACGCGCACTGAATGGTACAAACTGGATCACACTTCCATCTCGTCGGATCAGTAGGTGGGCAGAGACGCGAAGCGATGCGATCTCGGCAAAATAAGGGTGTTCAGCCGGATCGAGGTGCCCTTGAAAAAACTGCTCAATATAGGGGCCATCAAACTGACCGGGCGGCAGGCTGATGTTGTGGATCACCAGCAAGGAGATATCGTTACTATCCGGACGTTGGTTATGATGAGGAGACAGGCAAGCGCGCGCGCCTACCAACCAATGATTGTCAATCTGTGAAAAAGACATACCCGATCCGCTTGAGCAAAATCGCTACTTTATCTGGTCAGCTGGAAGATTGGAATACAAGCAACAGCGCGCTGACGGATGGGTTTTGGCGTAATACATAGCGGCATCGGCTTGATTCATCATCTGCTGCAGCTCAAGCCCATCCGTTGGGAAGCAACTCACACCAATACTAATGGCCAATGACAACGAGGTATCTGCAACTTGTATCGGAGCATGCATTTCGTCTTGGATACGTGTGATCACTTCATTCAACGCCGATTTGTCCGCTAATAAATCCAGCCAGACAATGAACTCATCACCGCCCAAGCGGCCAACCAAATCAGACCGGCGCACGGACTGTTTTAGGCGCTGACTGACCACCTTGAGCAACTCATCACCGACGCCATGCCCATAGGTGTCATTCACTTGCTTAAAGTTGTTCAAATCAATGAACAGTAAAGCGGCATTAGTTTGCGCGCGGTTAGCACGCATCAACGCCACATCTACATGCGATTCGAACGCGCGTCGGTTGAACAAACCGGTCAGCTCATCGTGTTCAGCAAGGAATTTAAGCTGATGCTGCTGTTCGCGAAGCTGTTGGGTTTGCCGTGCGACTTCTTCGCTCAGCTGTTTCTTGTCCACCATGGTATGGCTCAGCGCACGTTTCATGTCATTGACATGATCAGCCAATTCAGTCAGCTCATCTTTATCAGTCAAGGTTAATTCCGTGGTCAAGTCACCTTGTTTGATTTGCGTAATCGTTGAATGCAATGCTTTTAGACGGTGCGTTAGCCGCCGCCGTAAGCTGGTCACAAACATGGTTACCAACAAGGCTAACACCACCAGTACGCCACCATGTACCACCAGTAGGGTTTTCTGTTGCTGCCCCGACTGGTGCATAACTTGCTGACGCACCGAAAAAGCGGTTTCACTCATCGCCTGCAGCAGCACATTAAAACGCGAAAACAGCATCAAACGCCTGTCATCCACAGAGGGGTTACCATCTAGCTGATCAGCGGTAATCCCCAATAAGCGGTCAATGCTGTTTGCCGCGAGTCGAATCGACTGCGCGGACTGCGGCGGTAACGCCTCTTTATCACTGTTTAGTTGCGCCCGCAATGCGTTGGTGGACTGATGTACATCTTGGCGCGTTTGTGTGCTGGGGTATTGACGATATAACCATAAACGGCCTCGCAAGCTATCAATCTGCGAGTGTACCGCCACAATACTGTCTAACCGTGCTTGGATTTGATTTTGCTTGTAAAAAAGCTCCACCGTAATTAACAGCGTAACAAAAGTAAGCGCCGTACAGGCATAGACAACAATACTGAGCTGCTGACCAATCCTCATTCTAATAAACTCACTTTTTGCGTGGCCTCAACCAAGGGGCCTGGGTTGAGTATGTGGCGGAATGACGGAGTGTTCCCTTCCACTAAACCCGCCTCTTGCGCCCATCGCGCTTGGTTTTTTAACCGCAGTAACAATGAGTCATTCAATGAAAGGCGGAATAAGTAATCTTGCCATAGCCAACTGAGTTTATCGTCTGACATGTCAAGGTACGCGGAGACCTGTGCCTTAGCCCGTTCTGGGTGCTGATGAATAAAGCTCACCGCGTCGTCTAGGGCACTGACAACCCGTTGCATGTCCTGGTGTTGCTTATTGACGAGTAAGCGATCGCTGACCAGTAGAAAAGAGAGGCTGTGCAAGCCTTTACTGTCAAGCGACTGCACCGGCTGGTTGGACTGCTTGAGTAGCTGATAGCCATAGGGCTCCCATATGGCTATCGCATCCACTTCCTCATCGAGGAGCGCCTTGGGCAGTGTTTCAGGGGAATAGTAGACTTTTTCCACCTGAGCTCTGGGTATATCGTGCAATTGCAGCAAAGAATCAAAGAAGTATTCACTGGCACTCGACGCAACAATGCCCACGCGTGCCTTGTCGAGTGCGTCCACCAGCGAGCTGCTAATCTCACGGCGAATAGACCAGAGTTTTACGTCGTTATCTGATTCGACAAAGCTGGTTAGCACATTAAAGTCATCGCGCTCAAAACTGTTAAACATCACCACCGTCTCCGAGGTAGTGGCTAAATCCACTTCCCCTGACATTAAGGTTTGAAAACTCTTTACGCCCCCATGAACCGGCTTAAGGGTCATATCGATACCCTGCTTTTTAAACAAACCTTGCTCCTTAGCCACAATAATCGGTGCCGATAAGGGAGTGAGCGAGACCGCAATGGTCAGTGACGATAATGGCTCGGACACCGGTGGCCTTAGTTGCTGCCAAGCACGAAAACCAATCAACGCAATCGCTATCATGGCCACCAGCGCTAACCCTCGCTTCATGGCATCACCTCTTTGACTGTTTCTGCCTAAAGTGTAGACAATTTAAAAGACAGAATATGATTAAAAAAATAGACGAATGTGAGGAAACGAGAGAGAAAAGCTGCATTTCGTTATCACCAGCGTTATCATTCGACCACTTTTTGATGACCGCGGTAAGCCATGATGACATCAACCCCTTTTCATGCTGTCCATGACAGCGAGCGCCGCCTGGCCTATCTCACTTCTCACCTCAGCGCCGATGTGACCCGCGCGGTGACCGACGCCCTACGAGAAGATCTGGGTGGCGAGATCGACGCCAGTAAAGACATAACCGCCAGCCTGATCCCGGCAGACTCGGTATCCACAGCGACATTGATCACCCGAGAAGATGGCGTTTTCTGTGGCCGTGCCTTTGCGGATGAAGTGTTTCATCAGCTCGGTGGCGACGTCACCTTGACGTGGCATGTCGAGGACGGCGACGCCATCACCGCCAACCAATCGCTTTGTACCTTACAGGGACCCTCGCGTGTCTTGTTGACCGGTGAACGCAATGCGATGAACTTTATTCAAACCCTCTCTGGATGTGCGAGTAAGGTCGCAACCTATGTGGCAGCACTCAAAGGCACCCACACCAAATTGCTCGACACGCGTAAGACCATTCCGGGGCTGCGTAGTGCGCTGAAGTACGCGGTTGCCTGCGGTGGTGGTCATAATCATCGCATTGGTGTCTTTGATGCGTATTTGATCAAAGAAAACCATATTCTTGCCTGTGGCGGGATAGAGAACGCCGTCAAAGCAGCGCGCCGGCTTAATCCTGATAAACCGGTAGAAGTAGAAACCGAAACTCTGGATGAGCTCAAACAAGCCATCGACGCTGGGGCCGATATTGTGATGTTAGATAACTTTAGTGTGCCGATGATGCGTGAAGCGGTGACCCTGAACCAAAATAAAGTGGCGTTGGAAGTCTCAGGAAACGTCACGCTTGAAACGTTGGCAGAATACGCCGCTACTGGGGTGGACTATATTTCTGTGGGCGCGCTTACCAAGCACGTGACCGCACTCGATTTATCCATGCGTTTTCAATAACACGTACGCTCACTCAGATTCGACCAGGCCGCCCGCGATGGGCGGCCTTTTTATCGCTCTTTTGTGGCAAAAAATTTGTGGTGAGTCGAACACTACATTAGAAAAAAATACTGTTACATCCAGCTTTTACCCTTCAGTCTCAAACTCATCTCTCCCCTCTTTTTCGCGCCGCGCTCACAAGCGTAAAGTCGCTGCACTCGCGGCCACCGCGTTGGCGGCCGACCATCATTGAGAGGAGAGAAATAGGATGAAAAAGCAACAAGGGTTTAGCTTGATTGAGTTACTGATCGTCGTCGGCATTATCGCAGCCCTGTCTGCCATCGCCGTCCCCGCTTATGTCAATAAACAAAAAATTGCTGAATTTAACTCAGGGTTAGCATCAGGCCGTGCTCTTCTTACACGGTTAGATCTTTATTTGGATGAAAATAGTGGCTCGACAGCGAGTAAATTTGGAGAAAAATTAGGTGACGCTACGAATCTCGGAGAGCTAGCAACAGTCACCGTCTCAGGTGCTAGTGAAGAAGGTGGAGAAGGCGAAAATGCCAAAGGGACTGAGCTGAAAGTCACGTTTAATGGAAATAGCTCTATTGACGGGACAATAATTACCTTTGAGAAAAACGACTTTGCTTGGGTATGTAAATACACAACGAAAGAAACTTTCGAAGATGGTGAGATTAAAGGATGTAAAAAAGCATAAGCAGACAATGATCCCAACCGCTCCGTTGTATCAAGCCGGTTTATTGACTGATGCCCAGCGCGATATGCTGGGCATTGGCGACAATACCTCGCTCAGTCTTGCGCATATACTCGATGCTGGGGTTGACCCCACCGCGCTCGCCCACACCCTTGCGAGTCAGCATCACCTGCCTTTTTCGGAAAGCCATCAGTACCCGTATAAAGACACCTGTTATGCCCTAGATAGGCGCGATTTGATTCAGCGTCACCAAGTGTTGCCGCTTGCCCAGCAAGGCCAAGAGCTATTACTGGGGGTCAGTGATCCAGATAACCAAGAAGCGGTCGCCGACTTTCGCTTTTCTACTGGGCTCAATGTCCGGTTAGTGGTGCTTAGTCAGCCGGATTTGGATGCCGCTTTGCGTCATTTATATGGTGCAGATATCGATGGCACGGGCGATGGCATGACCATCAGTGATCAGGACTTAGCGGCCCTAACCGTCACCGATAGCCCACAAGAAGACAGTGTCGAGTTACAAAGCGATCAGGCGCCCATCAGTCGTTATATTCAACAGATCTTGGTGGATGCAGTGCGCAAAAAAGCCTCCGACGTGCACTTCGAGCCCTTTGAGCATCACTATCGAATTCGCTTTCGCCAAGACGGTTTATTACACACCTATGCTCACCCTCCAGCGGGGGTCTCGCGGCGGCTGTCGACCCGACTCAAAATCTTAGCCCAACTCAATATTGCCGAACGACGTTTGCCACAAGACGGGCGCATTAAGCTGACCCTCACCGCCGATCATACGGTCGATATGCGCGTCTCCACCTTGCCAACCATTTGGGGTGAGAAAGTAGTCGTTCGTCTGTTAGATAATGGTCAGCAGCAATTGACGCTGCATGATTTAGGCTTAACTGAGTGGCAACGCCAGCGCTATCAAGACGCATTGGATAGGCCGCAAGGGATGGTTTTATTTACCGGCCCGACGGGAAGTGGCAAAACCGTTTCTTTGTATAGTGGGCTACGGTACCTCAATCAACCTGAGCGCAATATTGCCACCGTCGAAGATCCGGTCGAGATCCAGCTAGAAGGCATCAATCAAGTCAATGTTAATCCTAACATCGGTTTAGATTTCGCCACCGCACTCCGCGCTTTTTTGCGCCAAGATCCCGATGTGGTGATGGTAGGAGAAATACGCGACCTCGACACCGCTGAAATCGGGATCAAGGCCGCGCAAACCGGTCACCTAGTATTATCGACGCTGCATACTAATTCTGCGGCCGAAAGCATCACCCGTTTAGCCCATATGGGCATTGCGCCCTACAATCTTGCCAGTTCACTGACCTTGGTGGTGGCTCAGCGCTTGGTACGCTGTTTATGCCCGATTTGTAAACGGCCGCACCCGTCTGATGACCCACGTCTTCAGTACTTAGCCAACCTCTACCCAAGCTTAACCCCAAGCACCCTGTACCAAGCTAACTCTCAAGGCTGTTACCAGTGCTATCAAGGCTATCAAGGGCGTACTGGTGTGTACGAAGTGCTCCCCGTAACAGAAAAGGTTGCCAGCGCCATTTACCGAAATGCCAGCGCGATTGAGCTAACCCAACTGGCTACCGAAGAAGGCATGTGGCGATTGGCCGACTCTGGGGTTGCCAAACTCAACCAAGGGATCACCAGCATCCAAGAGCTTACCCGCGTTATTCAGCTTGCCTAAGGAGTCTTTATGGCCAAATCTACCCTGTTTCTTTTTCATTGGCGCCAGGCCGCCGCCCGTGGTGAAAAAAAAGGGCAATTGTTCGCCTATACCGAGCGAGACGCACGCCAAGAGCTAGCGAGTCAATCCATTGTCCCCACTCGCCTCATTCGCCGCCGGCTATCGAGTTTTCAGCAGCGCCGCCATAAAGCCAAAGCCGCGGATATCACCCAGTTTTCACGCGATCTCACCACCCTGCTAGAGTCTGGGATCCCCATCGTACAAGCCCTCAACCTCATCGCGCTCAATCAGGTCAAAGCCGAAATGCGCTTGCTGGTGCGTCATATCCGCCAGCAACTCGAGGCGGGTACCAATTTGAGCGATGCGTTGGCGCACGCGAGTCCCCTATTCGATCGCTTTTATTGCGATTTGGTCGCAACGGGCGAACAAACCGGGCAACTGCCGGAGATCTTTGCTCGCCTGACCCTATACCGTGAAAAGCAGGCACTACTTCGCAGTAAAGTGATTAAAGCCATGATCTACCCTAGCATCGTGGTCAGCGTGGCATTAGGCGTCAGTGCCTATCTGTTGGTGTTCGTGATCCCAAAATTTAAACATATTTTCAACTCATTCGGGGCAGAACTGCCTTGGCTCACGCGACAAGTCCTCGCCTTATCCGACATGGTGAGTCAGCACGCCTTAACCATCACACTAATGGTGACGGGCCTTGCCGCTTTGCACCTAGTGCTACAGCGCAAAAATGCGACTTACCAACATCACTATCATCGCTGGCTACTCCGGCTCCCCGTCATGGGTGACGTGGTGAGCAAAGCCTGCATCGCCAAGTTTTCTCGCACCTTAGCCACCACCTTTAGTGCCGGTATTCCGTTACTCTCTGGCTTACAAGCCGCAACAAAATCCATGACCAACGCTTATTATGCCCACGCACTTAAGGCGGTATATCAACACACAGCCACCGGTATTCCGCTTTACCAAGCATTGCGTGACAGTGATAGCTTCCCCGTGACGATGACACAAATGGTGATGATTGGTGAAGAATCGGGGTCGCTCGATCATATGCTTAACCGTGTCGCACAAATCTATGAAGCGGAGGTCGATAACACCGTGGACAACCTCGGTAAAATCATCGAGCCCCTGTTAATTTTAGTGCTGGGGCTATTGATTGGCGGCTTGGTGGTAGCCATGTATTTACCCATTTTCAATCTGATGTCTGTTCTTGGCTAGCCAAGATAGAGTCTGACAACGCAAGACGCTATGATGCGCACAAGGTTTATACCCAGAAGGTCCCATGTTGATATTCTCATCACCGTTATTCATTTTTTTTGCTGGCTTATTTGGCCTGATTATCGGTAGCTTTTTAAATGTGGTCATCGCACGTTTGCCCATCATGATGGAACGTCGTTGGCGTCAAGAATGCTTGGCGACGTTTCCCGATGCTGGCATTGACGCGCCTGATGCGCAGCGTTTTGATTTGTGTCTCCCCGCATCTCACTGTCCGGCCTGCAAGCAAACCATTCGCTGGTATGACAATCTCCCGCTTTTCAGTTGGCTGGTTTTAAAAGGCCGCTGCCGTCATTGCCAACACTCCATCAGTAAACGTTATCCATTGGTTGAGCTGACCAGCGCGATGCTTTGCATGCTCCCCGCATGGCTTATTCCCTCACCAGCATGGGCCATCGCGGTGATGGGGGCCAGCCTGACTTTACTGGCGCTGACCCTCATTGATTGGGAAACCCTGTTGCTGCCCGACCAACTCACCTTACCCTTAATGTGGGCAGGGATAGGCCTCGCCCTCACCGGCATCAGTCCTGTCACCCTCAGTGAGAGTGTCATTGGCGCCATGGTTGGTTATGTGAGCCTCTGGAGCCTCTTCTGGGCATTCAAGCTCACCACCGGCAAAGAAGGGATGGGGTATGGAGACTTTAAGCTTTTTGCGGCTTTGGGGGCTTGGGTCGGTTGGCAAGCCTTACCGCTACTGATTTTAGTCGCCTCACTGAGTGGCGCCATCGTCGGAGCACTATTGCTGCGCCAACAACGAAAAAGTCTGCAACACGCATTTGCCTTCGGTCCATTTATTGCGGTCGCAGGCTGGCTAAGTCTGCTTTGGGGCGATAGCCTGTTATACTGGTACCTTTCACAGATTTTGGGAGTGCGCTAATGGCCGTTGTGGTCGGGTTAACCGGAGGGATTGGTAGTGGAAAAACCACGGTTGCCAACCGTTTCGCCGCCAAGGGTATTGATATTATTGATGCCGATGTGATCGCCCGCGAGGTGGTTGCCCCCGATAGTGACGGCCTGGCCGCGATTGTTGGGCGCTTTGGCACGCCGGCATTAACCCCAGATGGCAGCCTAGATCGTGCTTGGCTTCGTGAGCGGGTGTTTAGTCATCCAAACGATAAGCAATGGCTCGATAACCTGCTTCATCCCATGATCCGCCAGCGCATGATCCAAGCCTGTGCGCAAGCCAATTCAGCGTATTGTTTGCTTGTGGTGCCCTTGTTAGTAGAGAATAACCTGATGTCATTGACGCAACGGGTGTTGGTCGTCGATGTGGACGAGCAAACACAAATCGCTCGCACGCTCGCGCGTGATCACGTTAGCGAACAACAAGTTCACGCGATTTTGGCCGCACAAGCCAATCGCGCACAACGCCTCGCCGTCGCCGATGATGTGATCGATAATACGCAAACCGAAGCGGAACTTGATCGACAAGTTGATGCCTTACATCACATGTATTTAA
The DNA here is from genome assembly GCF_027286325.1 of Salinivibrio kushneri. Taxonomy (NCBI): domain Bacteria; kingdom Pseudomonadati; phylum Pseudomonadota; class Gammaproteobacteria; order Vibrionales; family Vibrionaceae; genus Salinivibrio; species Salinivibrio kushneri. The sequence goes on along the minus strand of NZ_CP114588.1, from coordinate 400,419 downwards.
CCTTGGCAACTCAGGCAAACGCCGACCCATAGTCGGACAGGACAGCTAAAACGCTTATGACCAGCCTCACTTTGTATGAACACCCACTCAATGAACAGGTGCGAATTTACTTGCGCCTGGAGTATCTGCTCGATCAACTGGACGAAGTGAGCGGGCTTTCCGCACCCTGCCACCATATCCAATTTTTCCGCAGCTTATTTGATCTACTGGAAATTTTAGAGCAGGTGCAAGTGAAAGCGGATCTCGCCAAGGACTTGGACAAACTCAAGAAAAAACTCAAAGCATGGGCTGACGTGCCCCAGGTTGATCAGACACAGCTCAATCAGCTCCTCGACCAACTTGGCGAGCATCAACGCGCGGTATTACAGGCCAAGCGCTTCGGCCAACCGTTAAAAGAAGACCGTTTTTTAACCAGCATCAAGCAGCGCTTTTCTATTCCTGGTGGTAGCTGTAGCTTTGATCTACCCAATTTCCACTACTGGCTTCATCAACCGCTTGCCGCTCGTCAAAGTGCGATTCAGGCCTGGATGGAAACCCTGGCACCATTACGTCACGCTTTGGCGTTCTGGCTGCAACTCACACGTGAAAGCGCACACGGCGGCACAGCGACGGTTCAACAGGGTTTCTACCAACAAGAAGCGGACGGGGCTTGCTTGATACGACTCAAAATTTCCCCCGACCTTGGGGTCTACCCGTTAGTATCTGGACACAAAAACCGCTTCGCGATCCGCTTTATGCCATTTGACGACGATCACGAGGTCGCCGACAATATGTCTGTTCATATCAGTGTTTGTTAAGGAGATCCACGTGAGTGATGCCCCTACCGTTGTCCAATGTCCAACATGCCAACAGCCTGTGGTTTGGGGAGAGATCAGCCCACATCGTCCATTTTGCAGTAAACGCTGTCAGCTGATTGATTTGGGCGAATGGGCCAGTGAAGAAAAAGCTATCCCCGGTGCCCCTGACCTTTCGGATGATGATCTCTGGTCAGAAGGGCAGCACGAATAAACGTTCTGCCCCTGTCCACTTTTCTACAATGCCTCTCCTCTCTCGCGCTCAGAACCGAGCGCGAATTTTTTCTAATACCGCATCGTTGGCATCGGGAAACGGATAGTTATCCAATTCGGCAATCGGTGCCCAAATACCCTCTTGCCCCTCACAGCCTTGGGGCTCACCGTCAAAGTCACAGACCAAGAAAAAATCCAAACTTAATGCTTTGTCGGGAAAGTCAAAGTCTAACGATATAAAGGGGCTGACCGCTTTTGCAGTAATCCCAACTTCTTCGTTTAATTCTCTTAACAATGCGCGTTGCGGGGTTTCACTCCCTTCAATTTTTCCGCCAGGAAACTCCCACTTTCCCCCTTGATGGGCGTGAGCATGACGGCGAGTGATAAAGACTTTGTCTTGTGTCGGATTAACAATAATGCCAGCGGCAATACTTACCCGTTTCATGGCCTCTCCTGATAATAAAAAAAGGCCGATAAACGGCCTTTTTGATAACGCATGGTCAGGGCTTAGATTCTACCGTGACATTGCTTAAATTTCTTCCCTGATCCACAAGGACAAGGCTCATTACGACCGACTTTGCGACCATCACGCACCACGGTCTCGTTGCCACCCTGTTCGGCGCTGTCGCTATCATCAAACTGGTTATCGGCTTGCGCATGGTTAACTTGCTGCTTTTGCGCAGCCTGCTCAGCACGTGCTTTGCGCTCAGCTTCCATACGCTCAACGTCGTCCGGCTGTTGCACGCGGACACGGCTGAGCGTTGTCACCACATCGGTTTTCAGCGCTTCTAGCATCCCCTCAAACAGCTCAAACGATTCGCGCTTGTACTCTTGTTTCGGGTTCTTTTGTGCATAGCCACGTAAGTGAATACCTTGACGGAGGTGATCCATCGCCGCGAGGTGCTCTTTCCAAAGCGTATCCAAGGTTTGCAGCATCACCGCTTTTTCAAAGTTACGCAGGGTTTCTGCCCCTACCGCCTCTTCTTTGCCTTTATAAACCTCAATCAGAGCAGTCAGAATGCGCTCGCGCAGTAACTCTTCGTAGAGTTTGTCGTCTTCATCCAACCATTGCTGAATCGGCAGTTCGAGATCAAAATCCGCTTTAAGGCGCTTTTCAAGGCCAGCAATATCCCACATTTCTTCTAGTGATTGTGGTGGTATGTACTGGTTCACAATGTTATTGACCACATCCTCGCGGTTGTGCTCGATCATTTCGCTGATATCTTCAGAAACTAAGAGCGCATCACGTAGCTCGTACACCACTTTACGCTGGTCGTTGGCGACATCATCAAATTCGAGCAGTTGCTTACGAATATCAAAGTTACGCCCTTCCACTTTGCGTTGCGCGTTTTCAATGGCTTTGTTGACCCATGGGTGCTCAATGGCTTCGCCTTCCGCCATCCCTAATCGTTTCATCATGTTAGAGACTTTTTCTGAGGCGAAGATCCGCATCAAAGAGTCTTCCATCGACAAATAGAAACGGGTTGAACCTGGGTCACCTTGACGGCCGGCACGACCACGTAGCTGGTTATCGATACGACGTGATTCGTGACGTTCAGTACCAATAATATGTAAACCGCCGGCTTCAACGACCTGGTCATGAAGCTGCTGCCACTTCTCCTTCGCCGCTTCTACTTGCGCGTCGGTCGGGTTTTCGACATCACCCAGCACTTGTTTCCAGCTGCCACCCAACACGATATCGGTACCACGACCGGCCATGTTGGTAGCAATTGTCACCGCACCCGGGTAACCGGCTTGCTCAACAATATCCGCTTCATGGGCGTGGAATTTAGCATTAAGCACCTGGTGCTTGATGCCGTCTTTTTTCAGCGCATTGGACAGTAATTCAGATTTTTCAATCGACACCGTCCCGACCAACACCGGCTGACCGGCTTTAGAGCGTGTCTTGATGTCTTCCGCAATAGCGGCGAACTTTTCTTTTTCGGTCATGTAGACCTGATCGGCGTGATCTTTACGCACCATTGGCCGGTTGGTCGGGATAACCACGGTGTCTAGGCCATAAATAGACTGGAACTCAAACGCCTCGGTATCCGCGGTCCCTGTCATGCCTGAGAGTTTGTCATACAAACGGAAGAAGTTTTGGAAGGTGATCGAGGCCAGAGTTTGGTTCTCGTTTTGAATCTTCACCCCTTCTTTGGCTTCCACCGCCTGGTGTAAGCCTTCCGACCAACGACGTCCCGGCATGGTACGCCCAGTGTGCTCATCCACGATGATCACTTCATCGTCTTTAACGATGTAATCAACGTCGCGCTCAAACAAGACGTGCGCGCGTAATGCGGCATTAATATGATGAATCAGGCTGATATTGGCCGGAGAGTACAGGGTATCATCCTCTCCCATCAAGCCGTTTTTCTTGAGCAAGTCTTCGACAAACTCTTGCCCGTTTTCGGTCATGTACACTTGCTTGGCTTTCTCATCGACCGTGAAGTGGCCATCACCTTGATAATCTTCGGTATCTTCTTGCTCTTGCTGTTTCAAACTTGGGATCAAGGCATTGATACGCTGATACATCTCCGAGCTGTCTTCTGCTGGCCCAGAAATAATCAGAGGCGTACGCGCCTCATCAATGAGGATCGAGTCAACCTCATCGACAATCGAGAAATAGCGATCGCGTTGCACACGGTCTTCTGCGCGAAATGCCATGTTGTCACGCAAATAATCAAAACCGAATTCATTATTGGTACCGTAAAGTACATCACATGCGTAAGCCGCTTTCTTCGCTTCTGGTGGCATGTTAGGCACATTAACGCCAACCGTCATTCCTAAAAACTCAAACAGCGGACGGTTGGTTTCAGCATCACGTTCCGCCAAGTAATCATTCACCGTCACAATGTGAACCGATTTACCTGTCAGTGCGTTCAAATAAGAAGGTAGCGTCGCGGTCAGGGTTTTACCTTCACCGGTGCGCATTTCTGCAATTTGGCCATTGTGAAGCACAATACCGCCAACCATTTGCACGTCAAAGTGGCGTAGGCCAAACACACGTTTGGACGCTTCTCGTACAGTGGCAAAGGCTTCAGGAAGGAGGTCATCAAGCGCAGCCCCTTGGTCAAGGCGCTCGCGGAATTCAACGGTTTTTGCTTTTAACGCATCATCATTCAATGCTTCAAATTGGGGTTCGAGTTTGTTGATTTCATCAACAACTTTTCGCAGCCGACGCAAGGTGCGGTCATTACGGCTTCCGATAACTTTAGTCAGGACTTTCGATAACATGGCGTTGCCGGTACTCTTTTTAATGGTTTTCCCACATGGGCGGCCGCTACACAGCCTCTATGCTGGCGTGTTTCAGTTCAAACGCGGGTTGGCTTAAGCTCATCGATTCAACACTAGATGCCAAAACGCATCTTCTTTAAGTGGAGCCCAATTGGACAGAATTCAAGGGCGATAACGCCACTTCACAACGATTTCCACGTGACTGAATGTAAATGTGGTAGATGGCACGGAAAAAATACGCTGCCATCGCCTAACCCATGCGACACTTACCTGTGAATGGTTTGTTCACTCTCTGGTGATCACCTCAGGACATACCGATATATCAACCCGGTAGGCTACATGCCGAGGTGGAGCATGTATGATAAGGTAAATTACTTTCACATCCTATGACAAATCCCATACTCAAGGGATCAATTAGTGAAAATTAGACGCTGTGCGCCCGTTCAGGCACCGGATTGATGAGAAAAAAGGCAGTTATCGCGCGATGAGAGACCACCGTCCCCGCTCTACCCTGCACCTGCTGGAGAGCGACCCTAACAATATTGCTCAGCGAGCGGTTGAGCTTGCGAAGCTAAACAAGCTGATCTTGGCGTTATTACCCGGTGAAACGTCTAAGGCTTGTCGCGTCGCGAACTATCGTGATGGCGTATTAGTGGTTGAGGCGGGCAGTGCCGCTTGGGCGATGCGACTTAACTATGAACGGCAGCACTTATTGTCGGTATTGCGTAATAAGGGTCTGGCAAGCCTGACAACCATTGAAGTGAAAATTAACCCGGCACTTGCGGCTGCCGATCGAGAAGACAAAGAAACAGCGCCGCCCCGCCACCTTAGCCAAGCCTCTGGTGAGCTACTGCGTGCGCTAGGTAACGGCGCCTCTCCCAAGCTAAAAGCACGGTTCGAAGCCTTAGCTAAACTCGCCGAAGATCAAAAAAAGCCAGAGTGACCTCTGGCTTTCTATATTATCAATTGCTTGGTATTCGCCGTTTACTTTGCCTCAGCGTTTACTTCGCCTCAGCATGGTGCATTGCGCCTTTACCGTGCAAACGCGCACTGAGCAGACTGAGGGTTAGGCCAAAACCATCCCCGGCTCCGCAAATGCCACTGGAGAAGTCTCCGTTTCTTCAAACGTAACCCACTCCCACGCTTCTTGGTCCGCTAACACCGCGCGCAGCAGTTTATTGTTCAGTGCATGGCCCGATTTATACGCACGCATTTCACCAAGAATGCTGTGACCACACATGTAGAGGTCACCGATAGCATCCAGCACCTTGTGCTTGACCAATTCGTTGTCAAAACGCAGACCTTCCTCGTTCAAGATGCGGTAATCGTCCAGCACAATGGCACAATCGAAGCTGCCACCCAGACACAGATTCTGTGACTGCAAGTACTCGATATCACGCATAAAACCGAAGGTACGAGCACGGCTTAAGTCTTTAATAAAAGACTGACTAGAGAAGTCCAGCACCAAGTTTTGTTGCTCTGATTCAATCGCGGGGTGGTCGAATTCGATAGCAAAATCAAGACGGAAGCCATTGTAAGGCAATAACTCCGCCCATTTGTCATCGTCTTCAATGCGAACAGGCTTTTTAATGCGAATGAACCGTTTTGGTGCGTTTTGGACGTCGATACCCGCAGACTGCAGCAAAAAGATGAACGGGCTTGAACTGCCATCCATAATCGGAATTTCTGGCGCGTCCACTTCGATAATAATGTTATCGATCCCCATGCCTGCAATCGCTGCGCTGAGATGCTCAACGGTTGAGATGCGAACACCCGCGTCATTGACTAAGGCGGTGCACAACATGGTGTCGCGCACATCCTCAGGGTTAGCCGGAAAATCTACCGGCGGCTCCATGTCTGTGCGACGGTAAATCACACCGGTATTGGCAGGAGCCGGACGCAGAGTAAGCGTAACCTTACGCCCAGAGTGGAGACCCACACCAGTCGTTTGGACCATACTTTTCAATGTTCGCTGTCTAATCATCGGCTTATCTCAACTTTTTCTCAAAAAAGTGTGCTCTGCGTCACTCATTACCCTGTCACCTTAGACAAGGGGAGCGTGATGGTAGCACATCACTGGCTACAAACCAAGCAATTGCGATTAGTCAGCTTGTTTACGCAAAAACGCAGGAATATCGAGATAATCATGCTCGGTCTGCGATTTTGGTGCTGCATTCGATGATGCAGCAGCAGGCTGCTCTTTCGCCGCAGGGTTTGCACTTGCCGCCTGTGGTTTCTCTTGCAAAGGCTGTGCCTTTTTCGGCTCTGCCTGTGCTTGCCCAGACTGTGAATTGGTGACCAAGGTGATATCTGGCTTGCGCTCATTACCAATCCCGGTTGCCACCACAGTCACACGCAGCTCATCGCTCATCTCTGGATCCATCGATGTACCGATCACCACTGTTGCATTGTCTGATGCAAACGCTTTGACGGTATTACCCACGGTCTCAAACTCATCAAGACGCATATCAAAGCCTGCGGTAATGTTCACCAGCACACCACGCGCGCCAGCAAGATCGATATCTTCAAGAAGCGGGCTAGAAATCGCCATTTCTGCTGCTTCTTCGGCACGGTCTTCACCGGTTGCCACGCCGCTACCCATCATTGCGTGTCCCATTTCTGACATCACAGTGCGTACGTCAGCAAAGTCGACGTTGATGTGGCCTGGGCGAGTGATCAACTCAGCAATCCCTTGCACAGCATTACGTAGCACATCATTTGCTTTGGCAAAGGCATCGAGCAAGGTGATCCCGCGACCTAACACCTTGAGCAGTTTTTCGTTCGGGATCGTGATCAGCGAGTCAACATTTTTTGACAGCTCTTCGATACCCTGCTCTGCAAAGGCTAATCGCTTCTTACCTTCAAAGCTGAATGGTTTGGTCACTACAGCAACGGTCAGAATGCCCATCTCTTTCGCGATTTCCGCGATGACCGGCGCGCCGCCTGTCCCTGTACCACCGCCCATTCCGGCTGCGATAAATACCATATCGGCACCTTCGAGCTCAGCTTTAATCGCATCGCGATCTTCAAGGGCAGAATCTCGGCCTACTTGTGGGTTTGCCCCCGCACCTAGGCCTTTAGTGATGTCACCACCAATTTGAATGACCGTACCTACGCTGCTTTTACGTAGTGCTTGGGCATCCGTGTTAATGCTAATGAAGTCAACCCCTTCGATTGACTCACGCACCATATGCTCAACGGCGTTACCACCGCCACCGCCAATGCCGACGACCTTAATCACCGCATCGTCAGACATTTCCATCATCGGTTCAAACATGAGTTCTCTCCGTCCTTCCTGTTCGCATCAGGGTTAAAATTCTTTCTTAAACCAGCTACTCAGCTTATTAATCCAGCTAGCCACAGCCCGCTTTTGTTCTGGTTCACTCGTTTCTGTCAGCAAGCTTTCTTTGCCGTAGTGTAAAAGCCCAACCGCGGTTGCATAACAAGGCGCTTGCACGTAGTCGGTCAATCCTGTGACATTCACCGGTTGTCCCACTCTCACCTGGTTTTGGAAAACACGTTCTGCGCATTCAACCAAGCCGTGCATTTGTGATGCACCCCCAGTGAGCACAATCCCCGCTGCCATTTGATGTTTAACACCATCGCTACGCAACTTCTCTTGGATAGCGACCAGCTTTTGGTTCACCAATCCTAGGAGCTCTGAGCAACGCGGCTCAATCACCTCTGACAAGGTTTGTCGCTGCAATGTCCTTGATGGGCGTCCTCCCACACTTGGGACATTGACTTTGGCGTCCTTGTTCACCAGCTCACTCAATGCACAGCCATATTTCACTTTAATGTCTTCTGCATCGGCCAGCGGTGTGCCAAAGGCATACGCGATATCACTTGTAATCACATTGCCCGCATAAGGGATCACCTCGGCATGGCGGAGGGCGCCTCCTGTCCATACAGCAAGGTCCATGGTGCCGCCACCGATATCGACGACACAGACACCCAACTCTCGCTCATCCGGTGTGATCACGGCATGGCTTGCTGAAAGCCCGGAGAAAATCAGTTGATCAACGCTAAGACCACAACGTTCGACTGCTTTCTCAATATTTTTTGCGGTGTCATTGTGACATGTGATGAGGTGCACACTCGCTTCCATCCTTACCCCGGATAACCCGAGCGGATTTTTGATCCCTTCTTGATAATCAATTTTGTATTCTTGTGGGATCACATGCAGCACGCGCTGCTCATCACTGATTTTGACCGACTTCGCGGTATGAATCACATTGTCTATGTCGTCTTGGGTAACATCTTCGTCCGATATTGTCCCCATTCCTCTCTCAGTTTGGCAGTGAATATGCTTCCCTGACAAAGAAAGATAGACAGAGCTGATCTGGCAATCTGCCATCATCTCGGCTTCATTCACCGCTCGCTGAACAGATTTAACCACAGACTCTAAGTCGTTCACGCCACCTTTATCCATACCGCGCGACGGGCTGCTGCCCACACCCAGCACATTGATGGTGCCATCTGGCAGCACTTCACTGACCAAGGTAGACACTTTGGACGTACCGATATCGAGCCCAACTATCAGTGACTTGTCTGTCGTTTTATTCATTCAACCATCTCTTAATTTTGGCTATTCGCGTCGTCTGCCTCTGTTTTCCAGCCTACCGCTGCCCCTGTGTCATACCGCAAATCTACATAAGCAATGGCTTTGTCTTGCGCCTTTATCCGAGGGTATAAACTGACCAGTCGCGCCAGCCGTTCTTGTCGAGCTTTACGCCCTAACTCAATCCGTACGCCATCTCGTGTCACAATGCGCCATGAGCGCCGTTTGTTCAGTGATAACGCCTGAATTGATAAGCCAATTCGCTGTAATTTACGTTCGAGCTCTCGGCTCGTTCGCAAGACTTCTTCCGATGTGCCGGTATTGCCATGTAACGACACCAGCTTTTTATCGGCGACATCTTGCGGGGCACCATTGAAAACCGTCCCGGCTGGCGTCAGCAATTTTTGCCCGTTCCAAATCGCGCTAGCCTGGTATTCAGTAATATGTACCTTTAAGGTATCGGGCCACTGTTTCCTTACCGCAACCTGTTTCACCCACGGGAGTGCCTCAATATTCGCTTGGATGCGATTCACATCCTGCAGCATAAAGCTTTTTAGCTCGCCGCCTGACAACACCGCTTGGCGAACTTGATCAACACTGACATGTGTTTGGTCACCTTCCATCACCAGTTGCGACAAGGGGAGCTGCTGCTCATCACTCATCCAATCAATCACACGGACAATCCCCAGCAACATTAGGGTAATGACCCCAACCAGGAACGCGAGTGACGCGCCTTTTTGCCGATCCAGTTTTATCACTGTTTGTACGCGTGTCAGGGCATTGACCATGCTCATACCTATCTTATCGCCTTGTGTCGATGCGACTTGACACTCACAGCGAAAAAACCGAATGATTATAGCGATCCTGCGTGACGCTCTCCAACCCAAAGATGCACTTTCATCACTAAGCTGGGATCGATTGCGCGCCATTTTCCCACAAAGACGATAAAAACCGATGTTTGTTCTCGCAACAACCGATACTGACCGCTATTTTTATCTCGTCAGCTACTATTTATTGCGCCATTTTAGCCTTGTCTAGCTGCTTTGCCGCTAAATTTTTTGCCACTTTACCAATATCACCCGCGCCTTGTGTTAAAACCAAGTCATTAGGTTGCAGCACGTTGGCCAATGCAGAGGGTAATGCCTCAGCATTAGGCACAAAAATAGGATCCAGCTTACCGCGCGCGCGAATGCTACGACATAAGCTTCTACCGTCAGCACCTGCAATCGGCGTTTCTCCCGCCGAGTACACATCCAACATCAGCAACACATCCACTTTTTCCAACACATTGGCAAAGTCATCATAAAGATCGCGTGTCCGGCTGTAACGGTGTGGCTGAAAAATCATCACTAAACGATGATCTTGCCAGCCTGCTCGCGCCGCTTTAATGGTAACGTCCACTTCACTGGGGTGATGACCATAATCGTCCACCAGCAAGGCCGTTCCCTCATCCACCGCAAACTCACCGAGCTGATCGAAACGTCGACCCGTACCAGCAAAATTGGCCAAGGCGCGTAAGATTGCGTCATCGTCCACACCATCTTCGGTTGCAACCGCAATCGCTGCTGCCGCATTGAGCGCATTATGTTGGCCAGGAGTGTTCAAACGGATAGTTAGCGTTTGGCGATGAGGGCGTGTCACTTTAAACACACCGCACTGCCCATGCTGATGGTAATCATGTAAACATACATCGGCATCGTGCGAGAACCCGTAGGTGATCACTTGCCGCCCAATCGCGGGGATCAATTCACGCACCACAGGATCATCAATACACACCACTGCCAAACCATAAAACGGCAGATTGTGGAGAAAGTCGATAAAGGTCTGCTGCAACTTCGCAAAGCTGCCGCCATAGGTATCCATATGGTCAGCTTCTATGTTGGTGACAATCGCCACCATTGGCTGCAGGTGTAAAAAAGAGGCATCACTTTCATCCGCTTCTGCAATCAAATAGCGACTGCTGCCTAACCGCGCGTTGGTCCCAGCACTTTTCACTAACCCGCCATTGACGAACGTGGGATCCAGTCCCGCCTCGGAGAAAATCTGAGTGACCATCGCGGTGGTGGTGGTTTTGCCGTGGGTGCCGGCAACGGCAATTCCGTGCCGATAGCGCATTAATTCGGCAAGCATTTCCGCCCGACGCACCACAGGAATGCGCGCCGCCTTTGCCGCTTCCACTTCCGGGTTATCCGGTTTAATGGCTGTCGACACCACCACAACACTGGCTTGTTCGACATGGCTCGCTTGATGCCCGATAAAAATCTGCGCCCCCATGGATGCCAATCGCTCTGTGACGATATTCTGTGCAAGATCCGAGCCGGTTATTTGGTAACCTTCATTAATCAGCACTTCAGCAATACCACACATGCCTGCACCACCGATCCCCACAAAGTGGATCCGCTTAACCCGGCGCATTTCCGGGATCATGGTGCGAATTTTTTCCAGCTGCTGATTATCCAATTTACCCATTCTCTATTCTCTATTTGTTGGCGTGCGTGACGATGACGTCCGCGACACGGGCATCTGCATCAATGATGGCCGCCTCTCGCGCTGCCGTCGCCATCGCTAATAAGCGCGGACGGTCAAGCTGGTTAATTGTCTCAGCCAATGTGCTCGCTGTCAGTGATGGCTGTTCAATCATTAAAGCCGCACCGCGGGTGACTAAGTAGTCACCGTTGAGAGCCTGTTGCCTATCTGCGTGCATGAAGGGGACGAAAATCGCCCCAACGCCGGCCGCCGCCAGCTCAGAAACCGTCAATGCCCCGCTGCGGCAAATCACCACATCCGCCCACGCATAGGCCTCGGCGACATCATCAATAAATTCACTAACTTCAACGTCGCTGACTCCGGCTTGCTGATACGCATCACGTGTGTGGTTAGCGTTATGCTTGCCTGCTTGGTGGCGAACCGTGACCGCTTGCTCGGTGAGCGCAATAGCCTCTGGCACCGTTTGATTAAGGATCCGCGCACCTTGACTGCCTCCCATGACTAAGACACGCAAGGCGCCTTCTCGCTCACTCAAACGTTGCTCGGGCGCAGCAAGATCGCACACGTCTCGACGTACAGGATTACCGACCACTGTCGTGCCATCGAAGGCGCCTGGAAACGCTTGCAATACTTGCTTGGCTACCTTAGCCAGCCAGCGGTTGGTTAACCCTGCCACCGCATTTTGCTCGTGCAGGATCACTGGCACACCACTTAACCACGCGGCAATCCCGCCTGGGCCACTGACATAGCCACCCATGCCTAATACAGCGTCGGGTTTAAAGCGCTTGATCACTTGCCGCGCTTGCCAAATCGCACTGACAATCATCCAAGGGGCTCGTAGCTTGCGCATCAGCCCAGATCCAATCAAGCCTTTAACACGAATAAATGCGATCTCGATGCCATATTTAGGCACCAAATCAGCCTCCATGCGATCAGCCGTCCCTAACCAGCAGATCTCCCAGCCTTGTTTTTCTAAATACTTGGCAACCGCGAGCCCGGGGAACACATGGCCACCGGTACCACCCGCCATCACTAATAATCGTTTTTTACTCATTATTCTGTTCTTTACCTTGATAAGGGTTTCGTTGATGCGCTTGCGAGGTGGCCAGGCGGTACTCGTGGTCAATACGCAATAGCAAAGCAACTGCCACTGCCATGGTCACCAGACTGGATCCGCCGTAACTGATCAAGGGCAATGTGAGACCTTTGGTTGGCAACATACCAGCGGCAGCGCCTACATTGACCATGGTTTGAAACGCAAACCAAATCCCAATTCCGAAGGCGAGAAACCCACCAAATAACTGCGTTTGCTCTAGGCAACGCTTGCCAATAAACAAGGCTTTAAACACCAAGTAAAAAATCAGACACAAAATCACACTGACGCCCACCAAGCCAAGCTCTTCGGCAATCACCGCAAACACGAAATCGGTATGGGCTTCTGGCAAGTATTCCAGTTTTTGAATCGAGTTACCTAGCCCTTGTCCAAACCAATCCCCGCGCCCAAATGCCATTAAGGATTGGGTTAGCTGATAGCCACTGCCAAACGGGTCTTGCCATGGGTCTAAAAAGGCAGTGACGCGGCGCACCCGGTAAGGCTCAGCGACAATCAAGCCCCCGACCAAGGTCAACCCGGTGATCAGCAGTGCAATAAACTGCCACAGCTTCGCCCCTGCAATAAATAGCATCCCCACGGTGGTAACAAACATCACCACCACCGAGCCTAAATCAGGTTGCGCCAACAATAAGCTTGCGAAGAACAAGAGCACTGCCAAGGGCTTAGCAAAACCACGAAAATGTTCACGCACTTCACCATGGCGACGTACCAGGTAGCCAGCCAGAAAAACAAACAAGGATAACTTGGCAATCTCTGCGGGCTGAATGTTGATCCCGGCAATCGAAATCCAGCGCGCCGCGCCGTTAACAGACCGACCAATGGCGAGGACCGCCAGCAGCAGCAGCGACGAAAGCAATAACATATAGCCGCTATAACGCTGCCATAATCGCACTGGGATATACATCACCACCACGGCCGCAATGATGGCGACCGTCAGATAAAAAGCATGACGCTTAGCAAACAAAAACGGGGCATCGGCCAGCCTAAGTCCAACCGGTAAAGACGCCGAGGTCACCATGACTAACCCAATAACCATTAACAGCAGCGAGGTCCAGACTAACTGGCGGTCGTACAACACCCCAGGAGATGGTGTGCGTAGCCACTGCCAGCAATATTGGGGAAGTCGGCTTACTGTCATGCGTGCCTCGCGATCATCGATTCTACCTCGGCGATAAAGGCATCCCCACGAGCAGCAAAATTAGTGAACTGATCCAAGCTTGAACAAGCGGGTGATAACAACACCATATCTCCGGCACAGGCTTGATGCGCTGCAGCATCGACCGCTTGGTGCAGCGTTTCCACACACTGCGCCGAATTATCGAGCGCCGCCAACTGCGTTTGATCTTTGCCAAAGCAGTAAAGCGACACGTCCAGCGTCGCCAACACAGGTTGCAACAGACTAAAGTCCGCGCCTTTACCATCGCCCCCGACCAACAGGTGTAACCGCCCTTCAATATCTAGGCCATCGAGCGCGGCCAGGGTACTGGCCACATTGGTGGCTTTTGAATCATTGACCCAAAGCACGCCCTGGTGCTCGGCGACCTTTTGACAGCGGTGCGGGAGGCCGGCGTATGTACTCAGTGCCGATTTTTGCCCCTGCTGACTGATGCCAACACTGTCAGCCAATGCCATCGCCGCCAGCCCATTCGCCACGTTATGACGTCCCACCAGCCCCAGCGAAGAGACAGGCAATAATGGCTGGCCGTGCGCCGATAGCCACGCTTCACCTTGGTGAGTGATAAGGCAGTAGTCACCTTGATGAAAACCAAACAGACGCATGGAGGAGGCGCTGTTTGTTTGCAGACCCTGGCGTGTTTGCAGATCATCGTGCGTTTGCGGATCATCGGCATTGGCAATCAAAGTGGTCGCATGGGTAAAAATACGACACTTGGCGGCACGATAATCAGCCAAGCTGTCGTACCTATCCATATGATCTTCTGAGAAATTCAAAAAGGCCGCGCCATCTAGAACCAGCGAGTCAGTGGTCTCGAGTTGAAAGCTGGACAGCTCTAACACATACAGCTCGTGACCGCGGTCGAGCAAATCTAACGCCGCGACACCGATATTGCCACCCACCCCGACGTCAATCCCACTCGCTTTCGCCATTTCGCCCACCAGCGCCGTGACAGTGCTTTTACCGTTGGAGCCGGTGATTGCCACTACTGGCTTATCGCAGTACCAGGCAAATAGCTCAATGTCTCCCACAATAGGCGTAGCCGCTGCATGGACTGGCGCCAACGCTGGCGTCTGCAGCGAGATCCCTGGGTTAATCACCACCAAATCGGCATCGGCTAACCACTGCGCCTGCCAACTGCCTGTGTGCAACTCGACGTTATCTGGCAGTTGGTCTTGCCCCGGTGGCTGCGCGCGCGAGTCCATCACACGGATGCATGCCTTAGGGTGACGGCGTGCAATAAAATGCACCACCGACAGGCCGGTCACACCCAAGCCCATCACTACGATATGGCGAAACTCGGTTAATGAACGCTGGCTCGCGGCTGACATGATTAGCGTACCTTGAGTGTGGCCAGTGCAATCAGCACCAGCATCAACGAAATAATCCAAAAGCGCACGATCACGCGCGGCTCCGGCCAGCCTTTTAGTTCATAGTGGTGATGGATCGGCGCCATGCGGAAAATACGTTGGCCACGCAACTTATAAGAACCAACCTGTAAGATCACTGAGACCGTTTCCATCACGAACACTCCGCCCATGATGATCAGTAGCAGCTCTTGACGCACCAATACGGCGATAGTGCCGAGCGCGCCGCCGAGTGCCAGCGAGCCTACATCACCCATGAAGACTTGCGCCGGATAGGTGTTAAACCACAAAAAGCCAAGGCCAGCACCGACAATCGCGGCACATACCACCACCAGCTCACTGCTGTATTGGATATACGGAATATGCAAGTAGCTGGCAAAGTTGACGTTCCCGGTAGCCCAGGCAATAAAGGCAAACCCACCGGCGACCATCACCGTGGGCAGAATCGCCAATCCATCTAGGCCATCCGTCAAGTTTACCGCATTGCTGGTGCCGACAATCACAAAATAGGTAAAGACCACATAAAACAGGCCAAGTTGCGGCATTACGTCTTTGAAAAACGGCACCACCAACTGAGTGGCCGCGGTGTCTTTTCCGTGCGCATACAGCGCAAACGCCACCCCTAAGGCAATGGCGGATTGCCAAAAGTACTTCCAGCGCGCCACCAAGCCATCGGTATTTTTGCGCACCACCTTACGGTAATCATCGACAAAGCCCACCGCGCCGTAGCCGAGCAATACCACCATCACCGCCCACACATAAGGGTTAGCTAAGTCTGCCCATAAAAAGACGGTTAAACTGATGGCAGCAACAATCAGCACCCCGCCCATGGTTGGCGTGCCACGCTTGCTAAAGTGAGACTCAGGGCCTTCTTCGCGTACCACTTGGCCAATTTGCATCGATTGTAAACGTTTAATCAAACGCGGTCCGGCCCACAGCGAGAACAGTAACGCCGTCAAGGCACTGACAATTGCCCGAAACGTGAGGTATTCAAACAAGCGCATTGAAGGTAAAAGGTTTTGTAACGCCTCCGCTAACCATAAAAGCATTAGCAAGCCTCCTTGATGGCGGTAACCACGGCTTCCATCGCCATTCCGCGAGCGCCTTTAATTAAAATTGTGTCTGGTGTGTGTGTGTTCATCATGGCTACTACATGCGCGATTAGCGCCTCTTTACTATCAAAATGGTCGCCGCCGCAGCATTCGCTGATCACACGGCTATCGTTTCCGGTCGTGAAAACACGGTCTAACTGTGCCTTTTCAGCATGTTGTCCCACTTCACGGTGCATTTGTTCACTGTATTGCCCCAGCTCAGCCATGTCCCCCACAATGAGCCAGCGCTCCCCAGGGTAGCTGGCCAGTACATCTATTGCTGATTTCATCGCCGGCACACTGGCGTTATAGGTATCATCAATCAACCGCAACCCCGGACGAGGCTCTGTCACCTGAGTGCGTCCCGCCACGTTTTCTACGGAGGCGAGGCCGTTGACCACATCGTCCAAACTCACCTCCGGTAGCTGCATCGCCGCACAACCGGCCATCAATGCATTGGTGATGTTGTGCACCCCGGGTAATGGCAAGGTGACCGTTTTTTGCATCTCGCCATCACTGAGGGTGATTTGATAACAGCCTGCATCGGTGAGCACGCTCTCTATTAATCTCAATGGCGCAGCCTCGGTGTCAGTGACGGGGATCACCTGCTTGTCAGCCAAGACCGCTTGCCACTTTTCGTCGCCGTGGCTGTGCTGATTGACCAGAGCAATGCCACCTTCTGGCAGACCTTGGTAGATCTCTCCTTTGGCAATTGCCACTCCTTCCAGCGAGCCAAAGCCCTCAAGATGTGCCGCAGCCAGGTTGGTCACCATAGCGATATCCGGTTTCACCAACGCGGTGGTATAAGCGATTTCACCAATATGATTCGCGCCCAGCTCAATCACCGCATACTGGTGCTCAGGGGTCAGCCGGAACAGAGTCAGCGGCACACCAATATCATTATTAAAATTGCCTGCAGTGGCTAAGGTCGGGCCTTTTTGTGTCAGAATAGCTGCCAGCATTTGCTTTACCGTGGTTTTACCGCAGCTGCCGGTAATGGCAATGGTGGACACCTGACACTGGCTTTTTACCCACGCGCCCAGCTGGCCAAGCGCGATACGTGTGTCCTCCACCAGCAATTGAGGGATCGCCACATCCAGCGGACGCTCGACCACTATCGCCGCCGCACCGGCCGCTTTGGCTTGATCCGCAAAGTCATGGCCATCAAAGCGCTCCCCTTTTAAGGCAACAAACATCGCCCCTTCGCCAAGCTCGCGGGTATCTGTGGTAATGGCATCAACTTGAGGGCTCGCCGGTATCAACTCACGTTGTAAAATCGTCGCGTTCACCGCGTGCGCGAGGGTATCGAGTGAGGTCCGAATCATGATAACTCCTTGAGTTGCGCCGCCACCGTCTCTCGGTCGGAATAGTGCACCTTGCCGTCCGCTAAAACTTGATAATCTTCATGGCCCTTGCCTGCGACTAAAACAATATCCTCGGCTTTGGCTTGGCGAATAACCTGGCTCACCGCGCCGGCGCGATCGTGTTTTACCCATGCGCGCTCTGGCGTCTCCATGCCCGCAAGCATGTCTTGAGTAATGGTCTCAGGGTCTTCGCTACGTGGGTTATCGTTGGTCAATACCACATGATCGGCGTGCTGCTCAGCCAAACGGGCCATTAATGGCCGCTTGCGTGTATCACGGTCTCCGCCACAGCCAAAGATGCACCACAGCGCACCGTTACAATGGCGACGCAAGGCAAGCAGCGCTTTCTCTAACGCATCGGGCGTGTGAGCATAATCAACCACGACTGTCGGTTTGTCAGCGGCGAGAAAAACCTCCATCCGCCCCGTGACAGCTTGCAGCTGCGGGCTCACGGCCAATAACGGCGCCAGTGGATAGCCCAGCCCTAATAAGGTGGCCAAGCTCACCAGCAAATTGCTGACATTAAAATCTCCCACCAAAGCAGCATGAATTTCGCCTTGCCCCCAGGATGAGTCGATCTGCACCCGTACACCATCGCTGGCATAAGCCACCGATGTCGCGCGCACAAATCGGCCTGCATGGGCATCCAGTGAAGCTGCATCCATGGCGACCGCAATCGCCTCGGGCCATTGCTGTAGCCAGGTGCGACCAACACTATCATCCGCATTGATGACTTTAAGTGGCGAACCTAACTCAAACAGTTGTTTTTTCGCCTCGGCGTAGGCATCCAGTGTGCCGTGATAATCAAGGTGATCATGGCTTAAATTGGTAAACACCGCCGCATCAAAAGCAAGGCTGGCGACGCGTCCTTGTGCTAGGCCGTGCGATGATACTTCCATCGCCACATGGCTGGCCCCTTGCTGAACAAAGTCTGCCAGCTGGGCTTGAATGCTAATTGCGTCCCCAGTGGTGTTTTCGGCCGCTTTCAGCGCGCCGATAAAACCGTTGCCTGTGGTGCCCATCACCGCCGTGCGCTTATCTAACGATTCAAGCCACTGAGCAATCAGTTGTGACACCGTGGTTTTGCCGTTGGTCCCAGTCACACCAATCACATGCAAGTGCTGTTGGGGGTCGTGATAAAAACGGGCGGCCATCGCAGACAGTGCATGGGGTAAGGCGCACACAGTGATCACTGGGACTTGGCCGTGCCAGTTTACCTGGTCATGTTCGCCTTGTTGCACCACGGCCGCTGCGCCTGCCTCAATCGCAGCCTGAATAAACTGACGACCATCGACCTGATGGCCTTGCACCGCCACGAACACATCGCCATCACCGACGCAGCGACTGTCGAGTGTCATCTGTTTTACTGGGACGCTCGGCGCATCTACCAGCCACGGACTCAGCCATTGGTTTAAATCATTCATTCTGGTTCACTTCACTTGCATACTTAGCCACTTGCAACCCAGGGCCTGTGCCCGCATCCGGTGCAATGTTTAAGATCTGGAGTGCGCTTTTCATCACATCAGAAAACACCGGCGCCGCGACCTGGCCACCATAATACTTGTCGCCTTGAGGCTCGTTGATCACCACTACCATCGCCAGTCTGGGATCACTAATCGGTGCCAGCCCCGCGGTATAACCGATATACTCATCGCCATAACCACCTGCCACCGCCACTTTGGCGGTACCGGTTTTCGCGCCGACCCGATAACCATCCACCGCGGCACGGCGTGCGCTCCCGCCTTCTTGGGTCACGCCCTCTAGCATTTGCAGCACTTTATACACATTCGCACGCGAGGCGACTTGTTTCCCCTCAGTGACCCCCTCGCGCTTTAAAATACTTAGCGGTCGATTGATGCCCAACGAGCCGAGCGTGGCATAGGCACGCGCCAGTTGCGCCGGCGTCACTGACAAGCCATAGCCAAAGGCCAGCGTCGCCCGTTCAAAGTCTGACCAGCGGCGGCGTGAGGGAAAGTGTCCTACCGACTCACCAACCAACTCGACGCCAGTACTTGCCCCCAAGCCAAAGCTGCCGTATTCACCCAATAAGGTTTCCACGGGCATCGCCAACGACAGCTTACTGACACCGATGTTGCTCGATTTTTTGAGGATCCGCGCCAGGTTGGCTTTACCCACTTTGGAGACGTCGCGCACACGACTGCCGCCGATTTGCATGATGCCATTGCCGGTATCAATCACGGTGTCCATATCCGCGACACCGTTTTCCAACGCGGTGAGCACCACAAAGGGCTTCATGGTGGATCCAGGTTCAAACACGTCAGTGATCGCGCGGTTGCGCATATTAAAGCTTTTCAGCGAGCTGCGATTATTAGGGTTATAAGAGGGGGCGTTAACCATCGCCATCACTTCGCCAGTTTTGACATCCACCATCACCAACGAGCCAGACGTGGCGCGATAGTCGGCCACCGCTTGCTTAATCGCACGATAGGCGATGGCTTGCAAACGCTGATCGATACTGAGCGTGAGCGATTGACCTTCTTTTTTGTCTTCAGTGGCAATATGTTCAACCACACGACCAAACCGGTCTTTGCGCACGGTGCGCTTGCCATGCTCTCCGGCAAGCCAGTCATCAAAACGCCGCTCAATGCCTTCCAGACCATGACCGTCAATGCCTGTCATCCCCACTAAGTGGGCACTTACCTCAGCACTAGGATAAAAGCGACGAGACTCGGCTTTCAGTCCCACGCCGGGCAAGTCTAGCTTGTTCACATACGCGGCCATCGCTGGACGCACTTGGCGCTGTAAATAAATAAAACGCCGCTTACGGTTCGCTTGAATCTTGTCAATCAACGCCTGGCGGTCTAGACCCAGCACGTCGGCCAGTGCATACCAGCGCTCAACGTTGTTGAGCCCTTGGTGTTTAAACACCGTCACCGGATCGGCCCACACCGCCTGTACGGGGACACTGACCGCCAACGGCTCACCTTGGCGGTCTTCAATCATCCCACGAGCAGAATGCACTTGTTCAACCCGTACTGAGCGCAAGTCACCCTCATGACGCAGCCTGTCGGGCTCAATGACTTGGATATACGCCGCACGTGCCACCAATGCAACCAAGGCAAACGCGATAAACACGCAAATAAGGCCAAAGCGCCACTGTATCAGCACAGGTGGCGCTTTCGGCGTACGGCGATTGGCAGGCTTGTTAGAACGTTTTTTCACCGGCTATTACTCAAAGACCGTTTGACGATCACTTCGTTATCACTGGTCGGTCGAATCATGCCAAAAGACTCACGCGCAACTGCCTCGACATGGCTATGTTCAGATAACGCGTTTTCTTCTAGCAATTGATTTCGCCACTCCACTTCAAGCGTTTCGCGCTGCTCAAGCAACGCATCTTGTTTGGCAATCAAACTGCGCGTCGATTGCGTCATCGACACCACAGCGATCGCTGATATCAGCACCGCGACCAACAAACCCAACGGCAACTTGCCGATGGCCAGTACGTCCTGACGAATTTGTTTAGCAAGGCTTGGCCGCGGCTCCATGATTTACCCTAATTTCTCCGCGATACGTAATACCGAACTACGCGCACGTGCGTTTTGCGCCACCTCTTCGGCAGACGGTTTAATTGCCTTACCGATGGGCTTCATCGCCGCCGAGCCAAGCTCCGCGATCTGTGCTTCAGTCAAAGGCACCCCTTTGGGCACGTCAGGCCCCTTACTTTGCTTGCGAATAAAACGCTTCACCATTCGATCTTCTAACGAGTGAAAGCTGATCACAGACAAACGGCCACCGGGGGCAAGGCTTGCCAGTGCACCTTGCAATGCCTGCTCAATCTCATCTAATTCACTGTTGATATAAATGCGAATCGCTTGGAAGCTGCGCGTCGCTGGGTGCTTTTTCTTTTCTCTAAACGGCACCGCATGATCAATCAGCTTGGCTAGCTGATTGGTGGTGGTTAGCGGGGTCGCTTCTTCATCCTCACGATGACGCACAATCGCATTGGCAATTCGGCGGGCAAAACGTTCTTCACCAAACACTTTTAACACCCAAGCAATGTCGTCTGGGCTGGCGGTTTCTAACCACTGCGCCGCTGACTGGCCGCTACTGGGATCCATGCGCATATCTAAAGGGCCGTCATGCATAAAGCTGAATCCGCGGCTAGGATCGTCCAGCTGCGGAGACGACACGCCCAGATCGAGTAGTATGCCATCCACTTTTTCACTCAAGCCCCGGTCACGCAGATAGGCGTCGATGTCAGAAAAAGGGCCATGAATGATTTGAAAGCGAGGATCGTCAATGGTGTTGGCTTCTTCAATCGCGCGAGGGTCGCGATCAATGGCGTACAAACGCCCGTTTTCACCCAGCTGCGATAAAATATGGCGAGAGTGACCGCCGCGACCAAAAGTGCCATCGACATAAATGCCGTCTGGCTTTATCGCGAGGCCGTCTACCGATTCGTTCAATAGGACGGAAACATGGGTATACTGTTCTGACATAAGTTCACTTCATTATTTACAGAGAGAGGTCAGCTAACCGCTCACTGATCATCGGTGTTGATTCCGCCTGTGTGTCCATATCCTGGCGAATTTGTGCCTGCCATGTCTGCTCATCCCAAATCTCAAACTTATTGAGTTGGCCCACCAGCATCGCTTTGCCCTCAAGCCCGGCGTACTGGCGCAACGTTGCGGACAACAATAGCCGGCCTTGGCCATCCATCTCACAATCAAAGGCATGGCCGAGTAGCAATCGCTGCAAGCGCCGTTCTGCCGGCTGAAAGCTCGACAGCTGTGCAAGCTTGTCTTCTATTACTTCCCACTCTGGGACGGGATACAAGGCCAAACAAGGGAGCTGGTGATCGATCGTACACACAAACTGGCCGTCACAATGGTTAATTAACCCATCGCGATAGCGAGTTGGCAGGGCTAGCCGCCCTTTTTTGTCGACCGATATGGCACTGACGCCGCGTAACATGGCGCTATTTTCCCTTTTTCACCAAGATTATCCACTTTACACCACATTTTCCCACCCAGAAGTGTACGTAGCAGGTAAAAAGAAAGTCAAGCAAGCCATCACAGTGACAAAGATCACACCTGGGAGGATTAAAGAGATATTTCAGCGGGTTAATCAGTCACCAATCCAACCAGCCGCATCAGGTTATAACCAAATCGTCTGATTCAAGCGCTGAAAAAGAGAGGGCGAGCCCAAAAGGCTCGCCCGATAAAGAGGTGAGTTGGCCTATAAGCCGGGTTCTGTACCGTAAAAACGGCGGTAACCATTCGTCTAGGCCTGCAATCGCTCACAGGCTCCAGCAACCTACCCGTCCCCAAACGCGGGCCGCGCCAATAGGGACCTATTTGGTCTTGCTCCGGGTGGAGTTTACCGTGCCACGAACTGTTGCCAGCCGCGCGGTGCGCTCTTACCGCACCCTTTCACCCTTACCTGTGCTCCGAAGAGCCATCGGCGGTCTACTCTCTGCTGCACTGGTCGTAGGCTCGCGCCTCCCAGGCGTTACCTGGCACCCTGCCCTGAGGAGCCCGGACTTTCCTCCCCTTTATCAGTCTCCCGTGGGACATCAATAAAGCAGCGGTTACCTGGCCAACTCGAGCGGGGGAGTATATAGAAGAATCACCACGCAAGCCAGCGTAAATCACGCTTAGCTACAGATTCTCCAAGCCCCACTTATAGAGTGCGTTCTTTTTAACCGAATACAATTCCGCGACTAATGCCGCCGCCTTTTTCAGGGGTAGCTCAGCGGCCAATAAACCGAGGGCATGACACGCCGCCGAGGGCAACGCGCTCTTATCGGCACGATAACCTGCTACCAATAACACCATTTCACCACGCAGCCGGTTGGCATCTTCATTTAACCACTCAATCAGTTCGCCTAAAGGCGCCCCGTGAATGGTTTCAAAGGTTTTGGTCAGTTCACGCGCCAAGACCACGCGGCGCGTCTCACCCAACACTTCACGCATATCCGCCAAACTGTCGCGAATACGGTGCGGCGACTCATAGAAAATCAAGGTGCGAGGATCATCGGCCAAGGTGCGGAACGTATCCTGACGTGCTTTTGTCTTCGGCGGCAGGAACCCTTCAAAGCTAAAGCGGTCTGAAGGCAAACCAGAAGCACTTAATGCGGTGACCACCGCACAAGCACCTGGCAGAGGCACCACTCGCACGCCCGCTTCACGGCATTGCGTGACGAGATGGTAGCCAGGGTCGCTAATCAACGGCGTTCCCGCGTCCGAGACTAATGCAACTGACTGGCCTTGTTGTAAGCGCGCTAATAATGCCGCCGCTTTTTGTTGCTCGTTATGCTCGTGCAACGCAAAAGTCTTCGCATTGATAGAAAAATGCGAGAGCAGCCGAGCGGTATGACGTGTGTCTTCGGCAGCAACCAGATCCACACTGGCTAAAACATCGAGTGCACGCTGGGTAATATCCGCCAAGTTGCCTATCGGTGTCGGCACAATATACAGCGTGGGGTGAGCATGGTCGGATAGATTTGCATCAGTCATTTGTTTAACAACCCTTCGGCGATTAAGATAGGGGCAACGTTGTCACGGTTGAAACATGTTCATGGTTAAACTTACCCAGAAGCGTCAAAGTGTAACACGACTTATCACCCCTGTAGCCCTAGCGTTAGCGCTGGCTGCGTGTAGTGCACCGACGTCTACGCCAACCGCGCGTGATGTCATCAGTCAGCCGGCAACGGAGAATTCGACATTCTACCTGTTGCAAGCAGAAACCAGCCAAGGTGAGAAGCAAAACGACTGGTATTTGCTGGCGATAAAAGCACTGCTTAATGAGCAACAGCTAAACCAAGCCGACGTGCTATTGCAACGCTTGTCGGAGCGCCAACTCAACACCGAACAACGCATTGAGTGGACCTTAGCGCGTGCGCGCTTTCTAGCGCAAACCGGCCAACTCGCTGACGCCAGCCAGGTACTGGTGCTTTCTCCCAATTGGCAGCTTAAAGACAGCCAGTATGTGCGCTTTTACCAGCAAAAGGCCAAGATTGCCCGCCAGCAAGACAATGCGCTCGGCGCGGTAACCCATCAATACCGACTCGCCAGCTATGTGGATAAAAACCAAGCACAGCAAGCCTGGAACACCTTATGGCAAGATTTACAGTTACTGAGCCAAAATGAAATCAAGCAGCTGCAAAACAGCGACGATGACATTCTTGCCGGCTGGGTTGAGTTACTCGATATCGCTCGTCGTTACACAGGCGATGTGGCTGAGATGCAAAGCCAGTTGGATGCCTATTTAGCGTCGCACCCTGCGCACCCAGCCAATCAGTACCTCCCAGACAACTTGGCGGACATTCAAGCGCTGACGATTACCCAACCCACCCATGTTGGTGTAATGCTGCCACTGACCGACAAGTTCTCCGAACAAGGGGATGCGATTCGTGATGGCTTTGTCGAAGCCATGCTGGATGCTAATGCTGAGCAACGTCCCAAGATACGCTTTTACGACACCAACGCCTTGGATATTGATACGCTCACCCAACGCATCACCCATGACGGCGTCGATTTTGTCGTCGGGCCTTTGCAAAAACACAAGGTAGTCGCTGTGAGCAACGCCATTGCTGGACAAGTGCCAGTGTTAGCGCTCAATGAACCAACGGATGATCGCTACCAGCAAGGGGTATGTTATTTCACCTTATCCCCCGAGCAAGAAGCAGCGCAAGCAGCCGATCGCTTGCACCAACAGGGGTATCAATTCCCGCTGGTGCTCTATCCTGATTCTGCCTTTGGACAGCGAATGCGCGACGCCTTTTCCACGCGTTGGCAATCACTCACCGACACCGAGGTAGAACAAGCACCGTTGGGTGATCGCGATAAAATGCAAGCGCGCATCCGTGATATTTTCGGCTTAGACGCCAGTCAACGTCGGATAGCCCAAATGAAGCAGCTCACCGACTTGCCGTTGCAATCACAAGCACGGAGTCGTCGGGACATTGATGCCGTGTATATGGTCGCCGGTGCCGCCGAGCTTACCTTGCTCAAACCCTTTATCGAAGTGGCCATTAATCCGGATGTGCAGCCACCCAAGCTGTACGCCAGCTCACGCAGCAACAACCGCGCAGATGGCATGGGACAATTAGCCGAGCTGCAGGGCATCGAGTTTAGTGATATTCCGCTGCTGATTAGCACCCAAAGCGCAGCGTATCAGCAATACCAGCAGCGCCATCCTTCGCCGAGCAATAACACCACGCGTTTACACGCGCTTGGGATGGATGCATACGGCCTGCTGAAAGGGTTACCGCAAATGCAGGCACAACCTGGCTACCAGTTTAGTGGCCAAACAGGCCAATTATCACTGGCGGATAACTGTGTTATCCATCGACAACTGGACTGGGCGCGGTTTGGCAAGACAGACATCGAGCCCATTACGAACCAAACCAAGCAGGATGCGCAGTGATACGTCCTCAGCCTAGAGCGAAAGGGCAAGCTTACGAAGCACAAGCTTGCCAGTACCTCGTTCGCCATGGGCTGACCACTTTGGATAAAAACGCGCACAGTCGCCGTGGAGAAATCGACTTAGTGATGCAAGACGGCACCTGCTTGGTGTTCGTCGAAGTCCGTTTTCGCCAAGGGCGCGGATTTGGTGGCGCAGCAGCCAGCATTACCGCCGCCAAGCAGCGACGCTTAATTCTGGCGGCAGAACGCTGGATGCAATGTCGCGGTATAAAAAGTACACAAACCGAATTTCGCTTTGACGCCGTCACCTTTGATGGCAGTGTTGAGGCGGTCAACTGGATTAAAAACATCGTTCAAGGGTAAGTCATGCTAGAGAGCATCAAAGAGAGCTTTACCGAAAGTATTCAAACCCAGATAGCTGCCGCTGAGGCAATCCCTGAGTACCTGTCACAATCGGCTCAGGTGATGGTACAAAGCCTGCTTAATGGCAATAAAATCCTCTGTTGTGGTAACGGTGGCTCAGCCGCCAATGCCCAGCATTTTGCGTCTTGCCTGCTTAATCGCTTTGAAACCGAGCGCCCGAGCTTGCCAGCATTAGCACTGACCACAGACACCACTACTTTAACGGCGGTGGCCAATGACTATAGCCATGACGAAGTGTTTTCTAAGCAAGTACGCGCCTTAGGACAAGCTGGCGACATCTTGCTGGCGATTTCCACTAGTGGTAACAGTAAAGACATCATCAAAGCCATGGAAGCCGCGGTGACCCGTGATATGACCATTATTGCGATGACCGGAAAAGACGGCGGAGAAATGGCCGGATTGCTCGGGCAGCGCGATGTCGAGATCCGCATTCCGTCACAACGTACCGCACGGATCCAAGAAGGGCACTTACTTACCGTACACTGCTTGTGCGACCTTATCGATCAGGTGCTCTTCCCTTCTCACGGAGAATAAACCATGCGCCTGATAATCACCTTGATGTTTGTGCTTGCCTTGCAAGCGTGCTCAACCGTTTACTCCTCCGACCCACGCACCACCGGCGAGGAGTGGCAGGACACACAAATTGGCCTAAACACAGCGGGGATTGTCAATAAACCGCCGTTTAGAAATAAAATTCGTGCAAAAGCGGCCGCTTTTCAAGGGCAAGCACTGTTAGTGGGGCAAAGCACCGATCCGGCTCTGACCGAGCAATTGGTTGAGCGCATTCGCGCATTGGACAATGTCGACGTGGTCTACAACGAAGTGCGCGACGCACCCATGATTGGTCTTGCCGATATTAGTACCGACGGCTGGCTCACGACCCGCGTGAAAGCCGCGTTTGTGGCGGATGATCAGTTGCGTTCGGTCAATATCAAGGTGATCACCGAAGCCCGAGAAGTGTTTTTAATGGGAGCGGTTACCCAAGCGCAAGCGGACAAAGCGGTGGACATCGCCCGCAATGTACGTGGCGTCGAGCGCGTGATCAAAGCGTTCCAGTATGTCGGTGACGAGAGCTCGCCATAAGACAGGCCTCCCGCTCACAACAAACAACCTATCTGTCAGCCGACCTCTGTGTCGGCTTTTTTACGTCGGTGCGTATCCACCTGCTTCGTCACCCGCTCTCCCCCTATGGTTATCGTTTTTCGTCAATCACGCTGCTTTCTCTTTAACCCTTTTCTTTCTTTTTCATCTTCAAGAAAAAACATCAGCGCTACATCTAGCCTTTAATTACATACAAATCAGTTACAAACACTAATGATAATGGTTTTTACTAGAATTTTTGTTAGTGAATTTTACTTGCGCCTGATATAGTCCCGCCACAATTAAATGAGAACTATTTGCATAGGAGTATGACATGCATTTACGTTTAAACCCGCTAACCCTTGCGATCATCACCGCGGGCACCCTTAGCCTCCCCACACACGCCCAAGACGCACAGCCTGTCGAAACGGTAACCGTCACCGCTGACAGCCTGCAAGGTAATATGGCGGTCAGCGCTGAAGAGCTTGAAGCCCGTCAGGCTCAAGATTTGGAAGACATGTTCCGCGACAACGCCAGCATCAATGTCGGTGGTGGCGTCGGTGCCGGCCAGAAGGTTTATCTGCGCGGGGTTGAAGACACAAACCTCAACATCACCGTCGATGGTGCTGCACAAGGGGGTTACTTATTCCACCACCAAGGCCGTTTAAGCATTGAACCCGAGCTTCTCAAGCGCGTTGGGGTTGAGTCAGGTCCAGCGAGCGCCGACAGTGGCCCTGGTGCGCTGGGCGGCAGTGTACGTTTTGAAACCAAAGACGCACAAGACATGCTACGTCCCGGCCAAACCATCGGGGCTCGACTTTCAGGCGGCCTTGAAAGTGCAGCCAATGCTACCTCTGGCAGCTCTGCCGTCTATGGTCGCTTAGGTGAGTCCCTGGGGATTCTTGCCTACATGAAAGGGCGTAACAGTGATGACTATCGCCACGGCGGCGGAGACCTACAGCCAGCAACAGCGAGCCAACAACGCAGTTACCTGGTGAAGTTGTCACTGCTCAATCACGGCGATCACGATGTCCGCGTCAGTGCCGAGCGTCGTACTGATCAGGGCGATTACTTTGTCCGTGCTCATATGCCCTATTTCAGCCGCCAGTCACGCAGCTATCAAGAAACCGAGCGCGAAACCTTATCATTCCAACATCGCTGGGCGCCGGATTCTGACTGGATTGAATTGACCACCAAGCTGTATCAAAACACCTTGGATCTGGATCGGATTGAAAGCGAAACCTTTAGCCGTGCCCGTCAAATCGGCGGCGATATTCGTAACCAAATGCGCTTTGATACCGGCGCAGTGCAACATGCGCTCACCGCGGGTATCGATATGTTCGAGCAAAAAACCGAAAACCTCGATTACGACGAAGCCAACGGTGCCAACAATCAAGACAAAGCACGTAATATCGGCCTGTTTTTACAAGATAGAATGACAGTCGGTGACTTTGGCATTGCATGGGGCGTACGCTTTGATGATTACCACACCGATTACGGCCAAGCCGGCGACGTCGATGGCAGTGAGGTTTCACCCAACTTGCAGCTGAGCTATCAAGCCACAGACAACCTGCGTCTGCATGCCGGCTACGGCGAAGCCGTGCGCGGTGCCAAAACGCGGGAAGTGTTGCTGATTGGCGGTGCTGTTGAGGTAGATAAAGATCTACAGCCTGAGCACGCCAAGCAAGCTGAAATCGGCGCGGAATGGCAAGGCTATGGCATGTTGACCGAGCAAGACACCCTAAATTTAGCGGTTACCGGCTTTAACACTCAAATAGAAAACTACCAAGCGTACGATCGCCGCAGTGACCCAAATTATCTTTACAACCTCGAGGATGAGGTCACGAGCCAAGGCATCGAGGCGCGCGTGGGCTGGGCACTCAATCAGTTCGATACGCAGCTCAGCTATAGCCATGTCAATATGGAAGATGAAAACGGCGATCCTCTAGGCGACGCAATGGCAATCGGCGCGTCAGTGGGTAACACTTGGGTGTGGGATACGCAATATCAGCTGGTTGATACGGATGTGAGCTTAGGCTATACCCTAACAGGCGTTGAGCGCTTGACCGATGTGCAAGACGGCGATCACGAGAAGCCTGGCTATGTAGTGCATGACGTGCGCGCGCAGTGGCAGCCAGCCGCCTACCAAGGGCTGACGGTATCATTGGCGGTCAACAACCTGCTCGACAAAGAATACAGCGAGCACAGCTCGTTCACCTTAAACAGCGGCAGCAGCATGCCTGAGCCAGGGCGTGACCTACGCCTAGGCATGAGCTATCGTTTCTAAGCGTTTACTGTCCTATCCGAAATACACAAAGGGCCGACAGCATGTCGGCCCTTTTTTGATCCCTTTATAGGGCTCGCTGCCCAAGCGATAGTTTGCGCCTGACAAGCTACAACTTGCGCCGAAGTAGCAGCAAAGTGATCACTAAGAAAATCACACTTGGGGTAATGGCACCAACCGCTGGTGGTAATTTGTATACCAAGCTCATTGGCCCAAAGACCTCATTGGCAATATAAAAGCCAAAACCAAAGATCACCCCAGAGAGCACGCGCGCCCCCATGGTCACGCTCCGCAGTGGCCCAAACACAAAACTGAGCGCCAGCAACATCATGACTGCAATCGACAACGGCTGTACCGCTTTACGCCATAAAGCAAGCTCGTAGCGAGAGGCATCTTGTTGAGACGCCTGCAAGTAAGTGACGTAGCTGTACAAACCTGACAAAGAGAGCTCCTCGGGTTTCACCGTCACCACTGCTAACTTGTCGGGGGTCAGCGTGGTTTTCCACACCAGTTGATCTTGCTGCACGTTAGAAATCGCTTCGCGCTTTTGCATCCGAGTAATGGTGACATCTTTGAGCATCCAACTGTCTTGATTAAGGTAGTCAGCACTTTCGGCAAACACCACATTGGTCATGTTTTGTTGATCGTCAAACTTCCAGATGCTCACGCCCGTGAGGTTATCTTGCTCATCGGCGCGGGCAATATAAATAAAGTCATTGCCGTCTTTCGCCCATACGCCGCGCCTCACCGACATCACATTGCCGCCTGATTTGGCAATGGCACGTAACTCTCGCGCGGCTTTTTGCGCATCGGGCGCGCCCCATTGACCCAATACCATCACGATGAGCATCAAGGGGATCGCGGTTTTAAGTACTGACATACCGATTTGCAGCTTAGAAATACCCGCCGCCTGCATCACCACCAGCTCGGAGCTGGATGCCAGCATCCCCAGCCCAATCAAGGCACCCAGCAACACCGCCATTGGGAAGAACATTTCAATGTCACGGGGCATACTCAATACCACGTATAAAATGGCTTTACCCATGGTGTAGGTGCCATCACCCACCGAGCGCAGCTGCTCAACAAATTTGATGATCGCTGACAACCCCACCAAGGTTGCTAGGCATAACGAGGAGGTGCCAATCAGCGTGCGACCAATATACCAATCAAGAATGCGAAACATCAGGCAGATCCTTTTAAGCTAGCTTTGAGTTTTCGCACCGGTAGCGAATCCCAACCGGCAAGCACCACAGCCAATAACAAGGCAGCGATATTGACACTCCAAAGCCCAATTTGAGCGGGGAGATCGCCATCTTCGACCGCCGATTTGGCGGCACTGATCGACAAAAAGTACGCCAGATAAATCAAAATCGCGGGGAATAGCTTAGCGAACCGTCCTTGGCGTGGGTTCACCGCCGACAATGGCACTACAATCATGGTCATCAACGGAATACACAGCACCAAAGAGATACGCCACTGCAGTTCAGCGCGCGCTTTTAAGCTCGATTCACCAAACAGTTGCAGCGTAGGCACCGCATCCCAATCGCGACTTTTCTCGCGCACCTCACGCTGACCAATCAGCACCTGATAGTTCTCGTAGGTGGTCACGCCATAGTTAAGCTGGGTCGGCAATCCCTCAGTGCGGGTGCCGTCGACCAAGTCCAGCACTTGGCGGCCATCGTCGAGCTCAGAGACATAACCTTTGTCAGCCACCACCACATTGGGCAGCAAGGAGCCACGCGGCACCGGCTGGGCAACAAACACCTGATTGAGGGTTTGGCCATCATCTTCAATGTTATCGACAAAAATGACCGCTTCGCCGGAAGGGGCGCTTTGAAACTGACCTTGCACCAGCAGCTCCAGCCCCGATTTCGCTTCCAGCTGCTCCATGACTTCTAACTCTTGGTTATTGGCCCACGGTGTTAGCCAGAGTGCGTTAAAGGCGGCCACCGAGCCGGTAATGATCGCCAAATAAAGCGCCGCGCGGATCAAAAACTCGTTACCGATCCCGGTGGCGTTCATCACGGTGATCTCACTCTCGGCATACAGGCGGCCAAAAGTGATCAAGATCCCGATATACAAACTTAGTGGCAACATCAACATCGCCATCGACGGCATGTACAAACCTACTAAGGTAATAATTTGATCACTCGGGATCGATCCCTCCGTGGCATTGGCCAGCACACGGATGAACTTTTGGCTGAAAAAGACCAGAAATAACACAAATAAGACTGCAACTTGTGTCTTAACCGTCTCCCGGATCAAATATCGAACAATTATCAAAGCGAAGGCACCTATGGAAAACTTGTTTTTTTACTCGAATAACTATAGTTTCTGGTTTAATTAGTTGTTTTCTAATCTTTCGGCCATTTGTTGACCGCCGGCTGATCCGGGCGCATGTAGAGCGTTCAACAACATAGAAGCGGCATTATCCAACATTTGGTCTCAATTGTCTTTAGGATCTAGGAGTACAAATGGAGTTCAGTGTAAAGAGCGGTAGCCCCGAAAAGCAACGCAGTGCCTGTATTGTCGTCGGTGTATTTGAGCCTCGCCGCCTCTCCCCTGTGGCCGAGCAGCTCGATAAAATCAGCGACGGCTACATCAGCGCCTTGCTGCGCCGCGGTGATCTGGAAGGAAAACCCGGCCAAGTGCTCCTGCTGCACCATGTCCCGAACGTCCTGTCTGAGCGTGTCCTGCTAGTCGGCTGCGGTAAAGAACGTGAGCTGGGCGAGCGCCAATACAAAGAGATTATCAAAAAAACCATCAATACCCTGAACGAAACGGGGTCGATGGAAGCGGTCTGCTTCTTAACCGAGCTGCACGTCAAAGGACGCGATACCTACTGGAAAGTGCGCCAGGCGGTTGAGAGCACCAAAGACAGCCTGTACACCTTTAACCAATTCAAAAGCGTTAAGCCAGAAATTCGCCGCCCATTGCGCAAAATGGTGTTCAACGTGCCAACACGTCGTGAACTAAACCTGGGTGAGCGCGCTATCGCGCACGGTTTGGCGGTTGCCTCTGGTGTTAACGCCTGTAAAGACTTGGGTAACATGCCACCAAACGTGGCCAACCCAGCGTACCTTGCCTCGCAAGCGCGTCGTCTTGCCGACGACTATGAAACGGTCACAACCCGTATCATCGGTGAGCAAGAAATGGAAAAACTGGGCATGCATTCGTACTTAGCCGTGGGCCGAGGCTCCAAAAATGAGTCGATGATGTCTATCATGGAGTACAAAAATAACCCAGACCCAGACGCCAAACCGATTGTCTTGGTGGGTAAAGGCCTGACGTTTGACTCGGGCGGTATTTCCATCAAGCCTGGCGCCAACATGGACGAAATGAAGTACGACATGGGCGGTGCTGCGTCGGTCTTTGGGGTGATGCGCGCGCTGGCCGAGCTCAACCTGCCGATTAATGTTGTTGGGGTGCTGGCTGGCTGTGAAAACATGCCCGACGGTCAAGCGTATCGTCCAGGTGATATCCTCACTACTATGTCAGGCCAAACCGTGGAAGTGCTCAACACCGACGCTGAAGGCCGTTTAGTCTTGTGTGACGCCCTGACCTATGTTGAACGTTATGAGCCAGAATGTGTGATTGATGTCGCGACCTTAACCGGGGCGTGCATCATGGCCTTGAGCCACCACATTAGCGCCTTGATTGCCAACCAAAACCCACTGGCGCACGATATCATCAATGCTTCAGAGCAAGCCGGTGACCGTGCGTGGCGCCTGCCAATGACTGACGAGTTCCAAGAGCAGCTCGACAGCCCGTTTGCCGATATGGCCAACATTGGCGGTAAAGGTGGCGGCACCATCACCGCCGGGTGTTTCTTGTCGCGCTTTGCCAAGAAATACAACTGGGCGCACCTAGATATCGCCGGTACCGCTTGGAGAAGTGGCGGAAAAGAAAAAGGCTCAACCGGTCGTCCGGTGCCGCTGTTGGTTCAATTCTTACTGAACCGCTCTGGCCTAGAAGTGGAAGAGTAAGGAGAAGGAGGCCAACCGGCCTCCTTTTTTGTTCACACTTTATTCAATACTGGTGTCTGTGCGCACAATCGGCTATGTTGTTGGGCTCGCGCTACCCGGACACCCTGCTTTTGGGACGGAGGCCGTTTCTCATATTTAGGAGCGTATATGCCCACCGCCACCTTTTATTTGCTATCGCCGCCTGATCCAGCCGACGATACCGAACGCCCGGGGCTAACACCCGAACACGAACAGCAAGCGCGTGAAAACAAAGACAGTGACACGCAAAAGCGTGACACACAAATCATAGTAGCAACCGCTATCGAACTGGCTTTTTACTACTATCAACAAGGGCAACGCATTTACCTGGCCGCGCACGACCAAGCCCAAGCGCATCAACTCGATGATTTGCTGTGGCAACGTGACCCAGATGTATTTTTGCCCCATAACTTGGTCGGTGAAGGGCCGCGAGGCGGCGCACCGGTGGAAATCGGCTGGCCTGGCGTACGCCATACGGGTCATCGCAGCGTGCTTATCAATTTGGCGACAGAGCCATCAAATTTTGCGCCTTCGTTTGCACAAGTGGTAGACTTCGTCCCTTGCGATGAGACGCTCAAACAGCACGCGCGTCACCGATATAAAGCATACCGACTGGCAGGCCTGCAACTTCATACCCTGGCCATCGACCAATCGCCCAAACCTTGACGATCTTTCAAGAGCGCTATGGAAAAGACATATAATCCACAATCAATCGAAAAAGCGCTGTATCAGCGCTGGGAAGAGGCGGGCTATTTCCGACCTCATGGTGATACCAGCAAAGATGCATTCAGCATCATGATCCCACCTCCAAACGTGACCGGTAGCCTGCATATGGGCCACGCGTTCCAGGATACCATTATGGATACCCTGACCCGTGCCGCACGGATGAAGGGCAACAATACCTTATGGCAAGTGGGAACGGACCACGCCGGTATCGCGACGCAGATGGTCGTGGAGCGCAAGATCGCCGCCGAAGAAGGCAAAACCAAACACGATTACGGTCGTGAGGCCTTTGTTGACAAAATTTGGCAATGGAAAGGCGAATCCGGTGGCACCATTACCCAACAGTTGCGCCGTTTAGGGGCCTCTGTCGACTGGGATCGCGAACGCTTCACCATGGATGAAGGCTTTTCTAACGCGGTGAAAGAAGTGTTTGTTCGCCTGCACCAAGAAGACCTGATTTACCGCGGTAAACGCCTGGTGAACTGGGATCCTAAGCTGCATACGGCCATTTCCGACTTAGAAGTGGAAAACAAAGACAAGAAAGGCCACATGTGGCACTTCCGTTATCCACTCGCTGATGGCGCTCAAACCGCTGAAGGCAAAGATTACATCGTGGTGGCGACCACCCGTCCAGAAACCATGCTGGGCGACACCGGTGTTGCGGTCAACCCAGAAGACCCGCGTTATAAAGACCTGATTGGCAAGCACGTGCTGCTGCCTGTGGTTAATCGTCGCATCCCAATTGTGGGCGATGAACACGCCGACATGGAAAAAGGCACCGGGTGTGTGAAAATCACCCCTGCGCACGACTTTAACGACTACGAAGTCGGCCAGCGCCACCAGCTACCGATGATCAACATCCTGACCTTGAACGCCGACATTCGCGATCAAGCAGAAGTGTTTGATCACAAAGGCCAGCCAAGTGATGCTTTCGATAGTGCCCTACCAGAAAACTACCAAGGCCTAGAGCGTTTTGCCGCACGTAAAGCGATCGTCGCCGAATTTGATGCGCTGGGTTTATTGGATGAAATTAAAGATCACGATCTGACTGTGCCATATGGCGATCGCGGCGGCGTGGTGATTGAGCCAATGCTGACCGACCAGTGGTATGTGCGCACCGCACCATTGGCAGAGCCGGCGGTAAAAGCGGTTGAAGACGGCGATATCCAATTTGTGCCTAAGCAGTACGAGAACATGTACTTCGCGTGGATGCGTGACGTGCAAGATTGGTGTATTTCACGCCAGCTTTGGTGGGGCCACCGCATTCCTGCCTGGTACGACGACCAAGGCAATGTGTATGTAGGCCGTGACGAAGACGAAGTACGTCGCGATAACCAGATTGGCGACGATGTGGCGCTACGCCAAGACGAAGACGTGTTGGATACGTGGTTCTCATCCGCGCTTTGGACCTTCGGTACCCTAGGTTGGCCAGAAAACACCGATGCACTGAAAACCTTCCACCCTACCGATGTGTTGGTGTCAGGCTTTGACATCATCTTCTTCTGGGTGGCGCGCATGATCATGATGACCATGCACTTCATCAAAGATGAAAACGGCAAGCCACAAGTGCCGTTTAAGACCATTTACATGACTGGTCTTATCCGCGATGAAAGTGGCGCCAAGATGTCAAAATCCAAGGGTAACGTGCTCGACCCGCTCGATATGATTGACGGCATCAGTGTTGACGAGCTGGTTGCCAAGCGTACCGGCAACATGATGCAGCCAAAGCTGGCAGAAAAGATTGAAAAGGCGACCCGTAAAACCTTCGAGAATGGCATCGAAGCCCACGGTACCGACGCACTGCGCTTTACCCTCGCGGCACTGGCCTCAACCGGTCGTGATATCAACTGGGACATGAAGCGCCTTGAAGGGTATCGCAACTTCTGTAACAAGCTGTGGAACGCCAGCCGTTACGTGCTGATGAACACCGAAGAGCAAGATTGCGGCATGAGCGGTGGCGAGATGCAATTCTCACTGGCCGATCAGTGGATCGAGTCTCAGTTCCAGCAAGCGGCGAAAGACTTCAATACTCATCTCGACAACTATCGCCTCGATATGGCGGCCGGTGTCTTGTATGAGTTTATCTGGCACCAGTTCTGTGACTGGTACTTGGAGCTCACCAAACCCGTACTGTGGAAAGGTGACGACGCACAGCAACGTGCCACCCGTTACACTCTGATCACCGTATTGGAAAAAACCTTACGTCTCGCGCACCCTGTGATCCCATACATCACGGAAGCGATTTGGCAGAGCGTCAAACCACTGGTTGACGGTGTCGACGGCGACACCATTATGAACCAGCCGTTGCCGCAATTTGATGCCAGCCGTGTTAACGCGCAAGCCTCAGAAGACATTGAGTGGGTGAAGCAGTTTATCGTCAGCATCCGTAACCTGCGCGCAGAATACGACATTGCGCCAAGCCAGCCGCTTGAGGTGATGTTAAAAGCCGCAGATAGCCGTGATGCTGAGCGTGCGACCCGCAACCGCACTACCTTGAATGCTCTGGCGAAACTCGGCAGTTTCACCGTGCTTGACGGTAGCGAAACCTTACCTGCGTGTGCCTCTGCGTTGGTCGGCAGCTCAGAGATCTTGATCCCGATGGCAGGTTTGATTGATAAAGACGCCGAGTTAGCACGTCTGGATAAAGAGATCGCTCGCGTAGAAGGTGAAATCAAGCGTGTTGAAGGCAAGCTGGGCAACGAAAGCTTTGTCGCCAAAGCACCTGAAGCTGTGGTGGCGAAAGAGCGTGAAAAGCTCGATGGCTACCGTGAGAGCCTCACCAAGCTTGGTGAGCAAAAAGCGACCATCGCCGCGCTATAATCCTCGGCTCACTCAGCCTATCAAGCCACACCGCTCGGTGTGGCTTTTTTATGCCCCACCTCCGCGAAAAATTGGCTTGGTCAGTTTCTAAACGCTTGTTATCCCGAGCACTGATCGCCGTTGATAGCTCGCCTCTATGTAAAAGATAGTGAGAACCGTTTTTATTTATCGACAGTCTCTGTGCATACTGTCAGTGTTGATTAAACGCGTGTTGCTAATAAGGAGCTACACCATGAAGAAGACACTCAGTTTTGCCGCTATCCACTTTTCTATCGCCTTTACCGTGGCCTATGTGCTGACCGGCGATATCATCATTGGCAGCCTGATTGCGATGACCGAACCCACCGTCAATACCGGGGCGTTTTATCTTCATGAAAAACTCTGGCAGCTTAGCCGCCAAGCGCGCCCCGCGGTCAAAACGGCCAGCTTTGCGGTCGTGCACTTTAACGTTGCCTTTTTGGTGGGCTATTTAATCAGTGGCGATTGGTTGGTCGGTGGCGCACTGGCGCTGGTTGAGCCAAGCATCAACACCTTGGCGTACTTCTTCCACGAAAAGGTGTGGCAACGTCGCCATGCGGTAAAACCCGCACCGCTTCACTTGGGGCATCATCATTAAAAAAAACATCGGTTTAATCACGGTATAACTAACACCAAGGGGAGCACTGTCAGTGGTTAAAAGGCAGTATCTCCTTGTTTCACCAAAAAGACATTTACGACGACGCTGTCAATATTGTATCCCCCTGTCAGTTTTTCCTTCAACATTCGTGCTGCGTTGTGAAAGCCAACCTGGTGAGATAGATTACTGATACATGTATTATTTGGAGTGTCTTGATGGCCAAGGATAGTCCCCAATATTTACGCGAGCCAAGCTCACACGCACCTTTAACCGTGCGCTTAATGACACCAAACGATAACCCTGCGATTGCCGATGTGATTCGTCGCGTCTCTGCCGAGCACGGCCTCAGTGCCGATGCCGGGTTTATCGTCGCTGATCCCACTCTTGACTGCCTCAGCGAACAATATACCCACCCGCATGCCGCTTATTGGGTGATTGAGGCCGATGGGAAAATCCTCGGCGGTGGCGGTGTTGCCCCTTTGCCGGGTCACGATAGCGTGTGCGAGCTGCAAAAAATGTATTTTTTGCCCGCACTGCGAGGCAAAGGGATGGCGAAAAAATTAGCGATTCAGGCGATGGAAACAGCGCGTGCATGGGGCTATCAACGCTGTTATCTCGAGACCACCGCCAACCTCACCGCCGCCATTGCCTTGTATCAATCACTCGGCTTTACCCTGTGCCCGCGTATGGGCAACACCGGCCACGATAGCTGTGAAGTCACCATGATAAAGACGCTCTAACCCCCCCCTCCAGGCACAAAAAAAGCCACGTTTTCGTGGCTTTATACTCAGTCGTTCAACCGGATCGCGCGTTACTCGCCCTCAGGGCCTTCCTCTTCATCCGACTCGAAGTAAGTGCCCCAGCCGTCGTAATCAATGTTGTGCTTATCAGCTAACGCCACCAACTTTTCAACTTGCTCATCAATGCGCTCAGCATTCAAAGCCGTTTCCATCACTGCATCAAAGCAAACGATAGTGCCGCCCTCTTCCAGCTCAAGCTCTTCAGCCTCGGCCACTTCAAAGCCCATTTTAAAGGCTTCTACCGCCGCATCTTCTAGCGCTTCAAAAGTATCGGCACACAGGTGGTGCTCAATGGTATACAGCGCATCAGGATCACTGCCATCGGCGAGAAGCTCCTCGATGATCATCCGCGTTTCTTGGTGTTGTTGTTCGATAAGTTCAGCCTGTGACATAGACGCGACTCCAGAAAATGAATACCGGCGCAATATGGCACGGTTTAGCAAAAAATGCCACGGCTCATCATGGTCTCGCTGATGAGAAAACCGCCAAGTTAATGAATTTTCTGTGACCTTGCTAGTCCGGCGAGATTGTTAGTGATTTGTAACATTGACCTCCCCCGAGAAGGTTGTCATTATTCGAGCATCCAAGGAGGAGATGAGACACGCCCACCCTGTGCAAACGGCCTGCATTCCCAGCTAACCGGTGAGCACACCGCCCGTGTGTGCAATACGCTGTTTGTCTCATTACCTGGCCCGTATTAAGGAAAAAGAGGACCTACCATGAGTGAGTTTTACGTTGGATCTGAAGTTGGGCAACTGAAGCGTGTACTGCTTCACCGCCCTGAACGAGCGTTGAACCACCTGACGCCATCTAACTGCCATGAACTGTTGTTTGATGATGTGCTGGCTGTTGAGCGCGCGGGGGAAGAGCATGACATGTTTGCCCGCACCCTGACCGACCAAGGCGTCGACGTGTATCTGCTCCACGATTTACTGGTCGAAACCCTGGCCGTGCCCGAGGCCAAACAATGGCTGCTCGATACTCAGCTCAATCACTACCGCCTCGGATATCAGTTCGCCAGTGATGTACGCGCCTACTTGGCAGACATTGACCACAGCACCCTGGCTGACATTCTGCTCGGTGGTTTAAGCTATATCGACTTGCCCGTGCAATCATCCTCAATGATGCAGGCCATGCACGATAAAACCGACTTTGTGATTGAGCCGCTGCCCAACCATCTATTTACCCGCGACACCTCGTGCTGGGTGTATGGTGGCGTATCACTCAACCCCATGGCGAAACCGGCGCGCCAACGTGAAACCAACCATCTGCGCGCAATTTACCGCTGGCACCCTGAATTTGCGGGCAGCGCGTTTATTAATTACCTCGGTGATGAGGTACGTGACTACGATAACGCCATGATTGAAGGCGGCGATGTGCTGGTCATTGGCCGTGGCGCGGTATTAATTGGCATGTCTGAGCGCACCACCCCACAAGGGGTTGAGCAACTGGCGCGTAGCCTGCTGTTTAGTGGCCAAGCCAAAGAAGTGATTGCGGTTCAGCTGCCGAAAAACCGCTCGTGCATGCACCTAGATACGGTGATGACCCACATGGACGTGCACACCTTCTCGGTTTATCCCACCGTGATGCGCCCCGACTTGCCATGCTGGCGCCTAACCCGCAAAGGCGAAGACAGCCTAAACGTAGAAGCGCAGTCTTGCTACCTCACCGCGATTGAAAAAGCACTCGATGTCGGCCCGCTCAACATCATTACCACTGGCGGTGACAGCTATGCCGCCGAGCGTGAACAATGGAACGATGCCAACAACGTGCTCACGGTCAAACCAGGGGTGGTGATTGGTTATGAAGGCAACACCTACACCAACGAGAAATACGACAAAGCCGGGATCAAGGTGCTCTCTATCCCGGGCGACCAGCTGGGTCGAGGCCGCGGTGGTGCACGCTGTATGAGCTGCCCGCTTGAACGCGACGGCATTTAACCTCACGCCTTTCACTTTAACGCCCGGCCACTTGGCTGGGCGTTTTTTTGCCACTCGCACACCTTGGTACCAAAAGTGACACATTTCATGCTGCGGTTGCGCCTTTTTTATGAACTCGCCTCACATCACATTATTTTCTAAATAGCATTATTTCTCATTTACGTCGCATGATGGCCTTAGTCAGCATCCGCTGGCGTCAGTTGGAAACACAACAAAAAGGAAACGCGATGAAGAAAAATACGCTCATTGCCCTATTATTGGCTGGCATCACCCAAGCTTTGACTCCCACTTTTGCGGCCAATGCCGATAATTCAGTGGTTGATATAAAACGCGACACCGCCAAACAACTTAGCCAAGACTATGCGCTATTAGCACCTGTGCTCCACCGTAGCATTAATGCCTATGGCTTGAATGCGTCGCTACAAAGCCTCACCCAAACGCGCGCACATCAGCTTAACGATCAACTGCGCGCCGCCGACCGCGCCTTGCGAGAGGCACAAGGGGTCGAAGACGTCGCCGATCAGCTGCTTGAAGTGCGTCTGGCAGACCCCAGCATGCTCGCGCGCTGGCAAGCCGGCCAAGCGCCGCTGTTTGCCTTTGAACCAGCAGGCGATGATAAAACCTGGACCCAGATTGAAGCCTACGACACCGAGGGCAAGGTACACTGGCTAGATGTTCATCAGTTGCCTGACCGCCCTATTTTGGTGGTGGATGCCAATGGTGAGGCCTCACTTAAAGCTGGCCTAGAAGTGATGCGCCGCACCTTGGCCGAGCAAGCCCCAGCGCCCCGTATGCGTCGTCACGCGCCAATGATGGCACAAGGCCCGGCCGAGCCTATTGACACCACAGTGCTCAAATCAATCCGCCTTGAAGACGACCAAGAGCCTTGGATCTCCGGCGCGGCCGAGGTTTACGCGATTGTCACCGGCGTGAACCCCAGCCGTGACGAACCCACGCTCGATATTGTCGATATGCCCTATTTGGATTACGACCAAACCACCTATCATCCTAATCAGGTGATGATCCACTGGGAGCGTTATCGCTGGGGCGCGGCAGACGTGATCTTGATGGAGCAAGACGACGGCACCAACTACAAAGAATTGGCCTTGAAGTTAAACGAAGTAGCGAGCGACATCATTGCCGCCATTCCCGATTTAGAGGTACAAGCCTATGGCGTGATCACCAAGATCACCGGCAAAATCATTGAAGCCATCCCCGACGGCTGGCTCACCAACGATGATGACTTTGTGGACGTGTACTACACCCTACTCAAAGACCGCGAATACCGCGACCACCCCAGCGCCGGCGGCAACACCACCGCCACCTGGGAACCACTGACCATCGAACCGACAGAATAATCTTGGACTGGGGATAGAAAGCCAAAACGCAGCCTTGGGGCTGCGTTTTTTGTATGTGGTTTTTTACTCGTTCCCACGCTCTGGCGTGGGAATGGATACGGGATTTGAACCATGAACTGAAATCGTTACAAAATCATCAAGCCGAACTTGTCGAGTTTGGTTCCCCTGCATTTTCCATTAAAGAAGCTCACTCATTTCTGGCACACTGTCGGCTTGCGTTAGCAAGTATTCACACTCTGTTTGGATGAGTGACACACACAGCTCTATGTGTTCACGTTCCCCATCGTCGATTCCTTGAGCTTCGGTAAGGTCAACCGCTTCCTTCAGGGCATTTTTTATAGCACCAACGGTTTCTACCATTATGGAAGCCATTTTAGTGCCTGAATAACCGAGTAGAGCACCGAACTCGGCTAAATCATAGCTGGTGATTGGACGTTGGAAGTTACCTTTCGGCGGACTTTGAAAGTCTTCACTTTCCCAATCGCCAATCGACATTGCAAAATATTGAGGGATACTGGCGGCCCGCCCCTCATCAGCAGACAATTCACCGCTTCGCGAATTGCGCTTTACTCCCTCTTGAGCGATGGCTTCTATGTTCACTAAATCATAAAAAGGGGTCAGCTCTAGGCCTTTAGGAGTGACGAAGAAGCTAATATTTTTACCATGAGCATCATAGTTTAGTGTTGCGAGATTAAAGAGCATCCATTGGGTAAGCTTTAGATTGGTGATTACCGTGTCTATAGTTTTAACGCTCAGTAGGCGTGGGAAAGAAACGCCATCACGCATATACACGCCATCGCCTTCATCCCCATTCTGACGCTCGTATTTGTAGCCTGGAGGTAAGTCAGTTGCCTGACAGCCATCAATCACATGTTTTCGTTGAACGACATCACGAGCCTCGATATAGACACGATCGAACCGCTCTATGCTCAGTGTCCTCGTCTTCCCAATGCGAGTTAACTCGACATTAGCGACGTCCAAACCAGATAGCTTGGCTAATGTCATACAGAAGAACTCATTAACAGCAATACACGGTGCTTTACCGCTTTCAAACTTCAGAATACAGTTGGAACTCAATTTTCCCTCCCCAAACCCCCATTCATCGCCGCGCTTAAGTACGTTTAACTTGTTTTGCACACCTGCAACCGAAAGGCGAACCTTACCGTCCCAATAAACCAATGGCGCAAAGTTACGCTCTAGTCGGTCTACTAACTCCTCATTAGGTACAGGTCTAAAGCTAGTTTCTTGAGGCTCCGAACCTGACACTCGAAAAGATAATGCGCCAGATGTTTCTGCACCAAGCTTACGAATCAGCCCGAACGTGTTGCTTTTGGAGATAGTGGTGTTTTGTATCATCTCCTCAAAGGCTTCTCCTTCAGGAAGGAGATTTCTAAGATAGTTCTCGATACTGCGTGGCGAAGCCTGATCATCGAAAGGGATGTGTGGTGAAATCGGGAACCCCGTGTGTTTCCATTCATCTTCATAGATGAATGAGAACTCTGTTTCTGTTCCGACGGGGAGAATCAAACGACCAATTTTGGTATTCGTACCGATAAACACGTCTAGCTGTTGTAACTTACTCATACCAACCGTCCTCACTGCTTATCACGCTGTTTTCCGCTTGGAAGGTTATTTGGCTATGTGGACGAGCAAATAGATTTAGGTCGATAAGGCGTAACGACAGCCCTAAGATGTCCATGAGGACAAGTACATTGGCAAAGGTGACACTGGTATCGCCTTTTTCTATCTTCATGACTGTTCTACGAGATAAGTTGGCTTTTGAAGCGAGATCATCGATACGCCAACCTCTATCGGTGCGCTTTGAGCGAATGGCGCTCCCCAGCGTTTCCATACTAAACTCGGTATTCAAATCAGGCATAGGTTGTGCCTTTACACTCTTACCTTTTTTCATAAGTGCCTTTTAATGTACTTTTGTCATTATCGAGTTCGCCTCAACACATAAGTTCAATATAACTCACTTTTGTGGTGAATGTATAAGAAACAATCTATAAGTGCAATTTAAGTTACTTATGGTTGGTTTGTGGGTTTAATCTCTCCTTGTTCTCTATGGGAGAGATTTATCCGCCAGAAGGACACATTTGGCAACAGCGCAGTATTCGGATTAGTACTGGGAGGAGACAGAGAAGAGTGCGTGATCGGGGCTTACCTGACCCATTACCTGATCCATAATCGTCAGGTACAAAAAAGGTTAGTAAACACTACGCTTACTAACCTTATAGAATCTGGTGGCCCCTCCCAGATTTGAACTGGGGACCAATCGATTATGAGTCGTGATATGGCTGTTTTCGATAAAATCTCACATCATCTCATATTAGTTTATTTGTGACTTAATTCAACTAGTTACAAACACCTCTTCAGTTTGTCTTTTCTCGCATAGTCTCATTCAGGTACGCTCTTGTTTGACTAATTGTTTGACTAAAAATCGCCGTAGTCAAACAAGGGAATCTTTG
This sequence comes from Salinivibrio kushneri, assembly GCF_027286325.1. Lineage (NCBI taxonomy): Bacteria > Pseudomonadati > Pseudomonadota > Gammaproteobacteria > Vibrionales > Vibrionaceae > Salinivibrio > Salinivibrio kushneri. The sequence continues at coordinate 356,108 of NZ_CP114588.1, read as the reverse complement.
AGTGAGGGAATGTGCCATGTTAACGGTAAGTGCTATTCGGGGGCTAAAACCCAAAGCCAAACCCTACTATGAGTGGGACAGTAATAGTGAACGCGGAACGGGCAAGCTGGCAGTGCAAGTCACGCCAAAGGGCGGCAAGCGTTTTGTGTTTCGTTACTTTATGGACCGCAAAGCGAAGTTCATTCCGTTAGGCCAGTTTCCTGCGCTGTCGCTTACTGAGGCAAGGGCAAAACAGAAAGAGCTGGGGGAGTTGCTTTTACAAGGGATTGACCCGAAAGAGCAAATCGAAACGCAAAGGCGTGAACAGGAAAGCGCAAAACGCGAGGAGGCAAGGAAGGGTTCAATACAGCAATTGTTTGAAGCCTATGTCGCACAAATGGTGCGGGACGGTAAGCGTACCCACAAAGCGGTTCTCGCATCTCTTGAGAAGGAAGTGTATCCGATTATACCTCCTTCCACCAAAGCCAAGAATATCACCACGCACGAGTTAAAACTGGTGTTGGCGGAAATGATAAGGCGTGGGGCGAGAACGCAGTCAAACCGTGTACGCAGCTATCTGATGGCCGCGTTTAACTACGGACTAAGGCACGATAACGATCCTGCTAACTTCATTGATGAGGCAAAGTTTGGGTTGGTGTTTAACCCAATGACGGCTATCCCCAAACAGAAAGATGCAGAGCGCGTGGGTAATCACTACCTCAAAATAGGTGAAGTGATCCAGCTAATCGCCGACCTGAACGGGGAATATGAACGGTTTAGAATGGGTGATACTATCCGGTGCCTCATTTTGCTTTGCCTCTATACTGGGGGCCAGCGACCTTACGAGCTGGCGGCTTCGAAGTGGGAAGCGGTAGATTGGCAACAGAAATCGCTATTGGTAAGTCGTGATCTGTCTAAAAATAAGCGAGAGCACATCATTCCCCTGACTGAATCCGCGCTGGTGGTTCTTCAACAACTGCGCGAGGCAAGCCAAGACTCTGACTTCATTTTTCCGCACCGCTTAAACCGCGATGAGCATATCCGAATGGATTCGCTTTCTCAGGCCGTTACTCGATACAGAGAGGCAACGCCTTTTGTTTCGTCATTCACTCCCCGCGACATTCGCCGCACCTGTAAAACCCTGATGGGAGAGATTGGCATTTCCAAATCACTGCGGGACCGCATTCAGAACCATGCACTAAATGACGTATCCAGCAAACACTATGACCGCTATGAATACCTGCCCGAGAAGCGAAGAGCTTTGGAATCATGGGAGCAACGATTAAACGAAAACACAACTGTCACCAATGTAGTGGCATTTGTAGGGAGGGATTAAACCATGTCAACAAAGAAAAAAACGGATGCCCAATTGCCACCGTTATTACCTCTTGAATACTGCTCAGTGGCGCGAGCGGCGAGGTTGTTAGGTTGCGAGGAAGAGGACATCTATCATTGGCATGAGGTGGGGGCCGTTAAGCTGTGTGTCGAGCTTGACGATGAAACATGCAGAGCAACATTGAGGCCAAAAACTGAGAGCTTCAGAGAAATAGCACTTTTTCAAAATTTCTCATCGGACATAGAACTTATCGAAAGCTTGGATGAGGGTGAGAACTTTGAGTCGGAGTTTTGCTCGTTAATTGGTGTAGGGCCTATGGCTTTAAGTGATCCCCATCTCCCTCCATTTTTAACTTACGATGCTTTAGCTAGTGGACTATGGGTAGTAAAGGACCAACTGTTTTTCAATGGCGAATACACACTGGTTAGCCCAACTGATTTGAATCACATACAGTATGAGGGTGGCTTGAGAGATGTAGAATTGGCTCGTATCTCTATACCAGATTTGAGCTCGGAAAGGCTTGTGCTTAAATCTGACCTCGAAAAGCTACATAGAGCGATACATGGTGTGGAAGTTTTAAATACTCGCTACAACAACCAAGAAATTGCCACTGCCCTGCGGCAAGCGGAGCAGGAAGCTCAGAGTATTCGACCACCTAGGATTGAAAAAAAACAGGCCCACCTAATACGTTTACTTATCGAGTCACACCCTAATTTAGGGGCTGAAGTTATAGAAAATCCATACGCGGCATGTGATGTGCTGGAGGCCCAATTTGCAAGAGACGGAATTGGCCCTATCGACGCAAACCCTGTCACCGTAGGAAATTGGATTTCAGGTAAACGAAAGAAATGAGTAAAGATAGTTTAAAGTTATTAACTACAAATAATACTTAACTAAGTGCGTACCCACCCGAAAATTCATCCTTATATTAGCTAGCCATGTTCTCAAGTTAACCGATGGAGTAATAGAGCATGGCAATAAACCGCATTGTATCTCTTAAAGAAATGTCAGCCCTTGTCGGGCGCTCCCCTAAAACCATTTGGCGCTGGTGGCGCAAGGAGCAATCATTCCCTGCCCCTCGGCAAATCAACGGACGCACGATTGGCTGGCGTGAAGCTGACTATGAGGCGTGGCTTAATGGGGAGTGGCAACAATGAGTAAACTTCCTGCACCAAGTAAGGCCGAACTGTGTCTGTTAGAGCTTTTACGCCGTGGTAAAGCTGGCCTACATCCGCTGGACGTGAATATCCGAGATCTCACTCATGCCAACTTGCTGGATGAGGCCGGCAAGTTTTGGAGTATCACGTTGCCAACGGATATGAGCCTTCTCCGCATTCGTCATGATGTGCGCATCGCCGATCAGCCCGCACCGTTTACCAGTGTGCGCGGCTACAAGGCCATGTTTAAACGCTACTGGCTTACTGATCTCGATGCGGCAAAAAGCGCGATTTATTTGCTTAACAACTGGCGAGCCAAACGGGGAGCTGAGCCGTTATCAAAGCGCGATTGCAATGCGCTGCTAGCCGCTTTTCAGTCGGAGCCACAAGCGTTAGGTGAGGTAGCGTAATGACGAGTTTAACCAAGCATCCCGTTGATCACGCAGAGCTGGCAGATAAAGCCTTGTGTCAGCTAGAGAGCCTAACTGTCGTACTGGGTACTGCTCATTTTGAGGACGTTGATAACCAACATTGTAAGGGGGTTATATGGGCAATGCAGGAGCTCGCGACAACGGCTAAACGTCACTTACAGGCTAGCCGAGACGATATACCCCCGCGCCGCCGATAGTAAAAAATCATTCAAACCAGTGGCTGTCAGTGTTGGCAGCCATTTCTATTGGCAGTGGCAAAAGTAAGTAACTGCTATCAGCTAAACCTCTGTTCTAATGGTACTGAGACGAGGTGAGATATGTTTTCAAGGTTTCTTAAGCGTATTTCTACTTGTTTCAAAGCGCTTGGTTACTGAGAGCGACTTGGCAGCCTTGCAATCACGTTGATAGTGGCCACTTACCGATCCTGGGGAAGTATGTCGGGTTTTATTAATATCTTCCACCCAATATCCATATCACTGATAAGAGAAATAAGGGCAATACACTTTGGTTCGCCGACTTCCGATGCGTGCGAAGCGACTTTGAAGCCGCAAACGGTGATGAAAAAGGAGCTGGTGGAGTAATGAAAAGGAGAGCAGGAATTGCCCTACTCCACTAATACGGGATTTTTCAAAACCAAAGACGGTCGCTGCTGGGAGGTCAATACTGGGCCAAACTTGTCGCCGCTCTACACTGACATTCTCCAGCGTTTGGTCGGTCAGTTGGAAGCGATGGAATCTCACTACGCGAGAGTATTCTGCTTTCGTTTTGATTTGCACTTAACCGAATACACAGACAATAGCACAACGGTGAGCCGCTTGTTCTCGCTGGTGGTGCAAGCCTTAAAGCGGCGCTACAAAACGCCTAACATTGGCTATCTATGGGTGAGAGAGCATGAAAAGGCCAAACAACAGCATTACCATTGCGTGCTCTTTCTTGATGGCTCAAAGGTGAATCACTTCCATACCATTCAAACCACCATTGACGATTACTGGGCAGCCTTTGAAGGAGGCCATGTACAAGGATGCGGTTTTAAAGTACTACCTAGAGGGAGCTTACACGCCAAAGCTGAGATCATCTACTGGCTCTCGTATCTCGCTAAAGTGCGTGGCAAAGCCAACGACAAAGGGAAACGATATAGGCCCGGCCAGGCTAAACGTTATGGTATCAGTAGGGTTAAATTCAAACCGAAGAATTGCGCACTTGTAGACAAAAAAGAAAAACCGGACACCGATGACATCTTTGCGTCGCTAACCTTTGTGGGGCGCGGGTCGTGAGTCAAAAAGTGCGCAAAACACTGCGCAGTTTTGAAGGGTGAAAGTGCGCAGTTGCAGACAAGGCGAACTCTGTTAACACCTCTCCACATTTGTTGCCGCCGAGTGCGTAAAATAGTGGTGATCTTAAATTCGATACTCAGAGACAACGTGATGTGGGATAAAACCTCGTCAAAACTTAACGATTGACGACATACTCGTTTGTTAGCTTATGTTTTCCAGTGTTTCGATGAACTCTTCGTGATTTGACCAATAATCTGAATTCTCAATATGCCAGCATATATGCTCGGATAGACCATCCAAATCAGAAAATAGGTTTAATTTGTTAATTCCGTACTGATTTAACTCAAATTTCAACTTATCTCGATAGTTTTTCTTGATAATAATCCGTTCGATATACTCAGCTTCAGAAGTGTCAAGCATCGATTCCTCTGGGGTTGGATGTAATGTGAATAAACCACTTTGACGGCTAATTCTAGGTACAACTGCGTAAGGTTTATACAACACAACACCGCCGCGATAATCTTCCAGTCTGCAAGACGCATCACTAACGAACTTTGTTGATTTATAACAATAGATTACAGCATCTGAATTTGCTGGACCGTTTACAGCAAAGTAAGCAGCTACTAAAGGGTTATATGTCCAATCCATTAACCTAGTTGGTAAACCATGATGCTGAGCTACAGCGAGCCACTCCCACTCAGATGTTGGGGAACTCTCCGTTTTAAATTCAACTGCTCGTCTACGCCAAGCCTTAAAGTAAGTCAGATCATTTTGCTTTGAGTAAGGCAATCTACCTGCTTTTGGCTTGAGCTCCCAATCTGGGTCGCTATGACCTCTAAATACCCAACGATTATCTGCTCTATATTGGCTCAATGCAGAATGTAAATCTTCAAAGCTACTTACTTCTTTTGTTTTCATTTTACCTCCGAATAAGCTAACGCCTAGCTCACCGGAAAAATGCGAGCGCAGCGAGTATTTTGTCCGGTGCAGCTATTTGTTAGCGGACTCATTACCTTCCGCGCTAGGTTTTTCAGTATCTTTACTGACTAAGGATACAGAAATCACTAAACCGATAAGAACGGCGAGCAAAATCACACCCATTATACTTTGAGCAACCACAGTAAGTTTAGACACAACTGCTGTTGGCGTGATATCCCCATACCCCAGAGTTGTAACTGTGACCGCACTAAAATATATAGAATCAACGGTCGATTCTATCGGTTTAGAAAAGCTCCCTTCTATGTTTTCTGATACCCACCGGTACAGACCAGAAAAAAAGAAAATCACTCCAAAGTACAAAACTAAGACAGATGAAATACGGTTTCGTATTGCTATCCATTGCTCATTCGGTATGTCCCTTCTCAGTGATGAGACATTTTCGATTACAAATATTGATGCCACACCACCTATCAGAGTAGCTAAGAAGTACGCTCCGTAACCACTCAATATGGATATTAGTCCATCACCAACATTGTCAAGATTGCTCAGCAACAAAAACCGGGAGTGAAGGTGATAATAGATTGCAACTACAATCGGATACCAAATTAGTGCTTCTAAATATATTGGCAAAGAAGGTTTCTTAAAGTCCGTTTTTGATTTCCCTTTTCTCATTATGAGATGCATTGATTTTGGCATATATCGCATGATTCTGGAAAAGCAAAGCCACATCAAGGGAAGAACAACAAACAATGCGATTTCCAAAGAATCATCATAGTAAATGACGCTAAAGATAAAGGCATGAAAGTACAAAAACGGAATAGCGCCAAAAACCAACAAAAACTTCAGTGTACTTTTTAGTTCTTCTTTCATAATAGATCGATGATAAACCTCTACTCGCTAACGCCAAAAACAGCGGCGCATTTATGCGTCCGCCTGCTTTTTCTTGTTAGGCTTTGGAAAATATTGGTCACCACCTTCAAGCCACCTAGCGTCAATATTGTTCCCTTTGATTTCATTTATATAGCTTAACTCAAATCCATAACCTACTTCGGGGTAATCACTTCGAATTACAACACCAGACTCGATATAGATCATCCTCTTCTCATATAAATAGTCACAGCCAAAAACACACAATGGCATGACTATATGTGGATCTGTTCTTTCATTTTCGGCACAGTCTTTTCGCTTTTTCTTGTGCGCAGTAACTAATGACTTCACTGAAAACTCTTTTTTACAAATTGCGCAATGCTCTTTTTCTTTTCCCTCAAATAGCCACTGACTTAAAATATGGTGTTCTTTTCTTGTTGTCACGCTATTAGCACCATCAGTACCATCAGATGAAGCTTTAATTAATCTTTGTCGAAAAACTTCGTACTCATCAGCCAATTCGGAACTACTTACGCTTTTTCCGACTAGCCTGTAACGGTAGTGATATCGACCTTGACTCTTATCGACGAAAATTAAAGGTGAGTGAAATACAGCTTTATCAATAGTTGGTTTTTCAAAATCTAAAGATATCAAATATTCTGATATCGTGGGGTAGTCATTTACGTCAGATTCAGCGAGATATTTACTAACAGCCCGTTCTATATCAGTGAGTTCTGCTGGCTCAACATTTATGTGAACGATGGAGCTTTTAATTTGTGTGTGCTTAGATCTTAACAGGTACTGTTTTATTACTTCTTTTGGGGGGTAATTTCTTTTCTTTGGAGCTGTTCTTCTTCTTAATGAGTTTTCTAGGACTATTGCCAAAGTATCTAAGTCTTCTTCGCTAGTGATATTTTTAATTTTCTCAAGGCTATTAACGATCGTGTTGTCTCTAGATTCAAAGAGGTAATAGTCCTCACCATCATGTTTATAAAACCATGAATCTGAGTGTGATTTAATTGCATTCAATACTATTTTGGTATCAATTTCTTCCAGATCTATATCTTCCATAAAGTATTGCAGCTTAGCAATTCCAAGCAGTCCTGGTATTGTCTTGGATTTTTTATAGGCTTTTTGTAGAAACTTGACTCTTGATTTTGTTCCAACAATTACTTCGCTGTTCTCGCTATATTTGGATCTAGTCAGCTCCTGAAAATCAACAGTATATATTTCATATTCCTTGGCTTCGCCAAGATCATTGAGCAGTCTTATTAGAGCGACTATATTTTGAGTCCCATCAAAGACACCGTATATCCCCATATATTTCTTTAAATCTTCAAAGGAATGGACGGGAGACGAGTTCAAATATTTAGAGAACTTACTCAACTGAGAAAAGTCGCTTAATTTAGCTGATTTTTTGAATTTCGAATTTAATATTTGTCGTGGACGCTCCGACCGCCTACCCTCGGAATTTCCGACGTTAAACTCAATGGCTGCATCCTCTAAGGTAGGCCATAGATCTTTTCCAAACCCATAAAAGTAGAGAATTAAATCTATATCTCTCGACTTTGTATTTAATTCTTTGAGATTCGCATGCAAATAATCTCTTAGTTCTTTCTCGACACTCATTTAACTTCCTATGTAGAAGAGCCTAACGCCAAATTAAGGTGTGAACAACGCTAACACCTTACCTAAGGCATTGTGCCATAAACACTAAACTGGCTTGAAGTGAGAGCACCAAGCGTTGTGAATCACTCTTAAATTTATTGTATGGATAATCTCACCCGAATTTGGGTAAAGTGAGACCCAGGCTTTAGCTGCAACTAAAGCTTTCTAATGTGCAGTTCGATTGAATGCTGGCTCCTCTGTCGAGAGACCGATAACAAACATGAACGCACCTTAGAACTCCAAGCACCAAACTCGAATACTCGACTGGGTCTCGAACCCGTATTACGCAAACAAGAGTTAGCTTATTATGAATACTTCATCCAATCAAAACATCTACATCGGCGTCGATACCGGCAAAGCGCAACTCGACATCTACGTCAGACCAACTGCGCACTTCTTCTCTGTGCCAAACACTGATAAAGGCATTAAAGATGCATTGAAAATCATCAAGCCATATCAGCCTGAGCGCATCATCATTGAAGCCACTGGCCGATTAGAAATGTCCTTTGTGCTCGCGTGTATTGAAGCCAATTTACCCATCGTACGCGCCAACCCTGTGCACATTAAACGCTTCGCCGGCGCCATTGGGCGCAGAGCGAAAAATGACCGCTTAGATGCTGAGTTAATCGCACATTATGGCGACGCCATTAAGCCTGAAATCACCATTATCAAGGCGGAAAATATACGTCTAATGAGTGACTTAGTCACCAGGAGAAACCAGCTCCTATCTATGCAAACGATGGAAAAGAACCGCTTGCAGATACTGCCCAAAACCTTGCATTCAACCATCAAACCCATGCTCACTGCGATGAAAAATCAAATCACCAACATCGAACAAAAACTCGTGAAGTTGATTGAAGCATGCCCTGAATATCAGACTAAAAATACGCTCTTACAAAGCGTGCCTGGCATTGGTAGCATTGCGGCAGCATCTATCATCAGTAACGTCCCTGAGCTGGGCTATATAACTAACAAACAAGCGGCATCACTCATTGGTGTTGCACCCGTGACAAAAGAAAGTGGGCGATATAAAGGCAAACGAGTGATCCAAGGTGGACGTGCTCAAGTTCGCACCGTGTTGTATATGGCGATGATGTCTGCGATGCAATGTAATCCTGTTTTTAAAGCCACGTATACCCGATTAGTCGCCGCTGGAAAGCCGAAAAAAGTCGCCATTATTGCCTGTGTGCGCAAGATGGTAGTGATCTTAAATTCGATGCTCAGAGACGGCGTGATGTGGGATAAAAATCTCGCAAAAATTTAGGATTGACGACATACTCGTTTGTTATGCCAGTGGCTGAATTGATAGACTAAACTCGTTTTGAGCTATAACGACCTCTTTGTAATTTACGTTCGCCCCTAGCTTTTCTTGGATATACTCTCTCGTATTACTTGGCATTCTATAACCAAAAATTATCGATTTTACCCATTCTGGCTGTGACTTAACTAGAGCAAATTCGCCAAAATCTTTTATAATTTGACCCTGAGAGTTTTTGCCCAAACTAAACCTATACTCTTGTTCGTACTCCCATTCTCGTAGTTTAACTTTGAGCGCCTTCCAAGCTTGTATTGCTAACTCATCTTTTGAGCGTAACCCGATCGTAGACTCTATCAGTTCAAGAATGTCCAACGTTGGCAAACTGTCTCGGTAGTCTACCTTTTCTGGTTTTACATGTTCACCGTCCCATTCGATGCAAAATCCATTATGAGAATTAGCGTAATGAGACCACATTAGGTTGTTTTTTGGATTGTCTGTTAAACAATAGAAAAGATAGCCGTCTAAAATCTTGTTCATTTCTGCATGTAAGAACTCGAAGTTTTTCACCGCCTCTGGGCCCATATACAACGTCTTGAAAGTACGCTTGTTTTGGCCAGAAAGCTTTTGATAGGTAAGTCTGACTCGTTCACGAGTCGGCCGACGAAAAAGTACTTTTGAATCAAACAAATCATTGAAATTTGTTCTACGTGAAAACGTAACCTGATTTTCAAATAGGTTGATCAGAGAATACTCTTTATCTAGTTCATCATGCGAATAAACTGGACAATACTTATAGTAACTACTCAATGCTTTTCCTCTTTGAATGGCATAACGCCCGCATTTGCGGCTGGTTTTGAGCGCAGCGGAAAACCAGTCCGACAACATGCGTTTGTTAGTGCTTTTTTCATGACAGTGCTCTACGGCTAACTGAGAAGAACTGATTTATTGCGCCAAGATCTTTGTCACACTCAGAATCTATATTCCCATGAAGATTGAGCATTTCTGAATACAGCCAATAGGCCATGTGATGATGTTTACTCATAAATTCTTGTAGAATTTCACTCTGAACCCGGTTATTGGTACAGTGAAACGAGCACTTATTTCTTGCTTTCCTCAGGTCTGATGCAAACTCACCATCTAGGGTTAGTGATACGTGGCCATCAGGATTGATTTCTCCCGACTTAACTAGAGCATTGAAACGATTCAACGATTTCTGTGCTTCACACTGAATTTCTGGATCTGTTACATCTGATTTTGAATTTTCAGAAACAGAGTTCTGATCTTCAATTTTAACCAGAGCTAGCATTGACTCATAAAGGTGACCAACCCACCTTGCATATGCGTCAAATATCTTTATTTTCGCAAGCACATTAGTGTCGTCGAACCTGTCAGTGATGAAACCACCTGCATAACCGAAAAATTCATCAAAGGCCAACTTTGCTCTTACGAGCTCGAATTTTATGCTTTTTCTATATTCAATGACTTTGTTCGTATCCATGATGTTCCCCTGAGCACTAACATTGTATTAGCGCGCATACTCGATTTCGCAAAATCGTTATCCGCACCATTTTCTACCTAACCGAATGATCCCACGCGGATTTTTCCTCTTTAATCGATACGGCTCTTCCGCGAAAGTGTGCATGCCGCCTATCACTCCTCACGTATTCACACTATCCCCAAGCGTGAGTCTGTAAGCGTCTGACTAATAGGATCTTTTTGTCATCCGTTCTGAGATAGTGTGAATCTGTCACGGATAAACGCGCACGTTTTTGGCTGCATCTAACCGATAAGCTGGTTAACCGTCCAGTGTTTAGCCATGCTACCGCCGATCAGTTGTCGGCACCTAACACGCCATCGAGTTGGTAGATTTGAAGCTAGTGTATCAAGGGCTGTTTTGGTTTTCGTGCGCTATTGTCCAAAGTGTTAGATAAGCCATATTTTGTGAGATGGGTACAAGAAGTTACCTAGGGCACAGGGGGTTAGTCGTTTTGGTGGGCGTTTGTATAAGCAAGTGGAAAGAGGACTGCTAGCAGGATTGGAGTGTTGAGCATCTATCAGAGTTACTCCGCTGATTTTTTCTAATGCGAAAACGGGAGTTGTACCCGTTCCTTGTTTGACTAAGTGTTTGACTAAAAATCAGCAGGTACAAAAAAGGCGTAGTAGGTACTAACCTGCTACGCCTTGCTATGACTGGTGGCCCCTCCCAGACTTGAACTGGGGACCAATCGATTATGAGTCGACTGCTCTAACCACTGAGCTAAGGGGCCGAATGGAATGGGATTATAGGGGAAGGCTCACAGGGTGTCTAGCTGTAAGGGGGGCGAATTCAGTATGCTTTTTGAGCACTTAGCGTGTTGCGGATAAACAAGCGCCGCCAATGTGGCGGCACTCACGCTTTGCTTGCTTAGGAGGTTACCGCCTTATTGCATGGCGGGGTCTTGGCTGTCTTCTGCCGGCCAGGTGCTGTTGTCATCTTCTGGCATTGGCTGCGTGTCGCAATCCGTGCCGCCGTCTGGGCAGGTTACCACGGGTTGGTCGCCTTGTGGTTGGCTCGCTTCGTTGGCCATCGCGGGGCCGGCGAGGCCAACCATCATCATGAGTGCGCTAAGAGTCAGTGCTTTGTTTTGTGTTTTCATCATGTTCTCCTTCCTAGTATTGTCGTTTGCCCTTGAGGACATGAACACTATCTCGTACTCATCGCGCGGCCCTGTCATTCTCTCGCTATAAGGCGGTAAAAGGATTGTCTAGTTTGTCGCCAACTTATCAGCATTGTCAGCGCTTGATTAAATCCCTCCTTCGCGGTCAGAAAATCATCAAAACGGTGTGTTATTGGTCAATTCATGGCCTTTATGCTCGGTTTTGTCACTTGCATCTTGCTGGCACGCGCTTTACCATCAGAGAATAATTAAACATAAATATCGATTTAATATTCAATTTGGCGCGTTATTTAGAGATAGATATGAAAAGCGACCTCTACCAGCAATCACTGCTCACCTTACTCGACTTGTCACCTCAGCAAATCCACGATCTGATTGATAATGCCGCCGCACTTAAAGCGGCCAAAGCTCGTGGGGAGGAAACCCCACAGCTCACGGGCAAAAACATTGCGCTGATTTTTGAGAAAACGTCGACCCGTACCCGCTGTGCCTTTGAGGTGGCAGCGTTTGACCAAGGCGCACAGGTCAGCTACCTCGGCCCTAGCGGCAGCCAGATTGGCCATAAAGAAACCATGAAAGACACCGCGCGGGTGTTAGGGAGAATGTACGATGGCATTCAATACCGTGGCTTTGGCCAAGAAGTGGTCGAGACGCTCGCCGCACATTCCGGAGTGCCAGTGTGGAATGGCTTAACGGATGATTTTCATCCCACCCAGGTGTTGGCCGATCTGCTCACCATGCAAGAGCACAGCGACAAGCCGCTTAATCAAATCGCGTTTGCGTATGTGGGGGATGCGCGCAACAACATGGGTAATTCGCTATTGGTCGGCGCGGCGAAGATGGGGATGGATCTGCGCCTGATTGGCCCTAAAGCCTACTGGCCTGAGGCCGATTTGATTGCCGCCTGCCAAGCTATCGCCGCCAATACGGGCGCGACGCTCACCTTAACCGAAGACACCGCAGCGGTGAACGGGTGTGATTTTGTGTATACCGATATCTGGGTGTCGATGGGTGAACCCGAATCGGCCTGGGCGCAGCGTGTGGCTGATCTCACCCCTTATCAGGTGAATCCAAGCTTGATGGCCGCCACCGCAAACCCACACGCTAAGTTTATGCACTGTTTGCCTGCCTTCCATAACGATGAGACCGGTGTGGGTAAACAAATTGCCGATCAATACGGGCTCAATGGGCTGGAGGTGACCGACGCGGTGTTCGAATCTGAGCAGTCGATCGTCTTTGATCAGGCAGAGAACCGACTGCATACCATCAAGGCTGTGATGGTTGCCACACTCGTCAACGCAAGCACGTAAACGATTGCACTTTTGCTTGCACGACATAAATAGGGGCGTATAATTCGGCCAGATTTCACTACACGGCCAGAAGTTATGTTGGTTATTCCACCCACAAACAGCGATTTATCCGCCCCATTGCGGGACGGTATCCGCATTGGTCGTGATCGTAAAAACCTCCGTTTCGGAGGTTTTTTTTTGCCTGTAGCACACTGCAAAGAAAGGGACTCGCGTTATGGCCAATACGCTTTATAACAAACATATTATTTCCATTCCCGAGCTCAGCCGCGACGAGCTGGAGTTAATCGTCGCCACGGCGGGCGAGCTTAAAGCGCGCCCTAACCCGACGCTGTTGAAGAATAAAGTGATTGCCAGCTGCTTTTTTGAGGCGTCGACGCGCACACGTTTGTCGTTTGAAACCGCGATTCAACGTCTTGGCGGCTCGGTGATCGGCTTTCCCGACGGTGGCAATACCTCGTCAGGCAAAAAAGGCGAAACTTTGGCCGACTCGGTACGGGTGATTTCCTCGTATGTCGATGGCTTTGTGATGCGCCACCCCAAAGAAGGTGCGGCGCGGTTGGCCTCGGAGTTCTCTGAAGGTGTGCCGGTGGTGAACGGCGGTGATGGCGCTAACCAGCATCCAACCCAAACCCTGCTCGACCTGTTCTCGATTTACGAAACCCAAGGGCGGCTCGATAACCTCAATATTGCCATGGTGGGCGATCTGAAATATGGCCGTACTGTGCATTCGCTGACGCAAGCCTTGTCAAAATTCGAGGGGAACCGCTTTTTCTATATCGCCCCAGATGCGCTGGCGATGCCTGAGTATTTGTTAGATGAGCTGACTGCCGCGGGCCACCCGTATAGCCTGCACAGTAGCATCACCGATGTGGTGCCTGAGCTGGATGTACTGTATATGACGCGGGTGCAAAAAGAGCGCTTTGATGAATCAGAATACGCGCACATTAAAGCGGCGTTCATTTTAAATGCGGGTATGCTGCGTGATGCCAAACCCAACATGAAGGTGATGCATCCGCTGCCGCGCGTGGATGAGATTACCGTGGATGTCGATAAGACCCCGCACGCCTATTACTTTGAGCAAGCTGAGAACGGCGTCTATGCGCGAGAAGCCCTTCTGGCACTGGTATTAAACGAACAGGTTGAAGGAGTTGCAAAATGAGCACGGATAACAAACTACAAGTTGAAGCCATCTGTCACGGCACGGTGATCGATCATATCCCGGCGCATATTGGCTTTAAGATCTTAAACCTGTTTCAAATGCACGGTAGCGATCAGCGGATCACCATTGGTCTGAATCTCCCCTCGTCGGCGTTGGGCAGCAAAGATCTGATCAAAATCGAGAACGTGGTGATCAGCGAAGATCAGGCCAGTCAACTCGCGCTGTATGCGCCACAGGCAACCGTCAATCAAATCGAAGACTATCAAGTGGTGGCCAAGCTGCCATTGACCTTGCCGGAAGTCATTCAAGGCGTGTTCCGCTGCCCAAACTCTAACTGTATTACCCACGGTGAGCCGGCGGTGGATAGCTCGTTCCGCGTGCTGAGTGAAGCAGATGATGTGAAGCTACGCTGCAAATACTGTGAGAAGGTGTTCTCACGCGAGATCATGACTGAGCGTCATTGATACCGCTGCAGCGGATACAGGCGTCGTGAGGCGCCTTACCTTCGCTACCCGCACGGCGGGCACAAGGTCTAGGCGTAAGGCCTAGGCATAAAAAAACCAGCACTTGGGTGCTGGTTTTTTGTGTCTCACCTTCAAGGGGAACTTGCGACGCGGTTATTTCACCACGGTCAGCGTCGGCTTGCCTTTTTTGCTTGGCGTGGCCGGCGTGTCGTCTTCGTCATCCGCTTGCGGCAGTGCTTCAGGATCATCAACGCTGTCGACCGACACCAAAGACGGCTCTTCGTCGTCTTCTCCCTCGCTGGATGGAGCGGTTTGTTCAAACATCTCCTCATCATCAGCGTGGGCGTAGGCTGGCTCCATATCAAACATGGTGCCCGCGCCATTTTCACGTGCGTAGATGGCGAGCACCGCAGCCATAGGCACCAGCACTTGCTGGGGCTTGCCGCCAAAGCGCGCATTAAAACACACGTGCTCGTTGCTCAATTCCAAGTTACCGACCGCACGCGGGGCGATGTTGAGGACAATTTGCCCGTCTTTAACGTAATCAAACGGCACTTGTACGTCCGGTAAGGTCGCATCCACCACCATGTGGGGGGTAAGATCGTTATCTAGTAACCAGTCGTAAAACGCACGCACTAAATACGGGCGACGTGGTGTCATCGCAAATTCTGATGTAGACATTATTGACCTGTTAGTCGCATTTCACGTTCAGCTTCTGTCAGTGAGGCGAGAAACGAATCACGCTCAAACAGACGCGTCATGTAATCTTTTACTTGCTTCGCACCTGGGCCAGTTAGCTCAATGCCTAGTGCAGGCAAACGCCACAGCAGCGGCGCTAAATAGCAATCTACCAGGCTAAACTCTTCGCTTAAGAAGTAAGGATCTTCGGCGAATACTGGAGCCAGAGCCAGAAGCTCTTCACGCAGCTGCTTACGCGCTTTGTCGGCGTCGTCAGCACTGCCTTCCATAATTTGGTCAACCAAGGTATACCAGTTACGCTTGATGCGGTACATCATCAAACGGCTTTGTGCACGGGCAACAGGGTATACCGGCATCAATGGTGGGTGAGGGAAACGCTCATCCAAGTATTCCATGATGATATCCGCGTTGTACAACGCTAACTCACGGTCTACCAAGGTTGGAACAGAGTTATAAGGATTTAAGTCAACCAGATCTTCTGGCAGATTATTCGGATCCACCAGCTCGATTTCTACACTGACACCTTTCTCTGCGAGGACGATGCGTACCTGATGACTATAGAGATCAGATGCGTCAGAGAATAACGTCATCACCGAGCGTTTATTGGCAGCAACAGCCATCAACCCCTCCAGGATGTTCAATATCAATAGAAAGCAATGGGGACCTAAAGTCCCCATTGCGGATTAGCAACACACTAGATTAACCGATCAGTGCACATCGCGCCAATATTCTTTCTTGAGGAAGTACGCCAAAATCAAGAATACCACGAAGAAACCAATCACCCACCAGCCCAGTTGCTGGCGCTCTAGCTTCACCGGTTCCCCTGAATATTCAAGGAAGTTAACCAGATCGCGCACCGCATTATCGTACTCGCTGGCACTGAGTTCGCCGTTACCGTCAGATTTGAGGCCAACAAACTCTTCCACCGGCTCACCGTCCACCATACGTGTTTCGTACACTTTACGGGGTGTGCCTTGAAGCTCTTCGAGCACGTGTGGCATACCCACGTTCGGGAACACGGTATTGTTCACCCCAAATGGGCGCGATGGGTCGACGTAGAACGAACGTAAATAGGTATATAGCCAATCCACGCCACGCACACGTGCCACCAAGGTTAGATCGGGCGCAGGTGCACCGAAGTATTGCGCGCCCGCCTCTTGTGTCATGGCGTTTTTCATCAACTCGCCGTAATCGGCATTCTTATCGACAATCAGGTTATCTTCCATCAAGTCTTTAGGAATATTGAGATCTTCGGCCACACGCTGATAACGCTGATACTGCGTAGCATGGCAGCCAAAACAGTAGTTCATGAACAGTTTGGCGCCACGTTGCAATGAGGCTTTGTCTGTCAAATCATTGTTGGCTTCGTCCAAGTGGACATTACCACCGGCGGCCATCGCCAAAGAGGGCAACAGCGCGCACAAGATTACAATCCATTTTCTCATTTGAATGTCACCCTCTCTGGTAGCGGTTTCGTTGCCTCATTTTTGCTGTAGAAGAACAACAGCACGAAGAACATGAAGTAACAGAAGCTGAAGATCTGCGCCAGCAAGGTGTACGTTGGAGTTGCTGGTAACGCGCCCAGAATACCCAGAGCAATAAAGGCAATCACAAATTGGACGATGTTCGCCAAGTGCAGCTTGCTGCGGTAGCGGTATGAGCGCACACGGCAGCGATCAAGCCACGGCAGGATGAATAGCATCACAATCGACGCGCCCATGGCAATAACACCAATCAGCTTGTCTGGGATCGCACGCAAAATCGCGTAGAACGGCGTGAAGTACCAAACAGGGGCAATGTGCTCAGGGGTCTTCAGCGGGTTAGCCGCTTCAAAGTTGGGTGGCTCAAGGAAATAGCCGCCCATTTCGGGATTAAAGAAAATCACGTAGGCAAACAAAATGCCGAACACGCCCACACCAATCAAGTCTTTCACGGTCCCGTAAGGGTGGAAAGGAATCGAATCAATGATGTCGTATTTCTTGGTGTAATCCGGGTGGAACTTGAACTGCGACTGGTAGTTATCACCCATTTTGCCTTTTGGCAATTTGGTGTCGATACCGTCTGGGTTGTTTGAGCCCACTTCGTGCAGTGCAAGCACGTGCAACGCCACCAACAGTAAGAGCACAATCGGCAGTGCAATTACGTGGAGGGCAAAGAAACGGTTCAAGGTTGCGCCAGAGACAACATAGTCACCACGAATCCACAGTGTCAGATCATCACCAATAACCGGGATGGCCCCGAACAAGGAGATGATAACCTGTGCGCCCCAGTACGACATTTGTCCCCATGGTAGCAGATAGCCCATGAAGGCCTCAGCCATCAGTACCAGGAAGATCAGCATACCAAATAGCCATAACAGCTCACGTGGCTTTTGGTAGGAGCCGTAAATCAGGCCGCGGAACATATGCAGGTAGACCACCACAAAGAAGGCCGAGGCCCCGGTGGAGTGCATATACCTCAGGAGCCAGCCGTACTCCACATCACGCATGATGTATTCAACAGAAGCAAACGCGCCTTCCGCTGAGGGTACGTAGTTCATGGTTAGCCAAATCCCAGTAAGAATTTGGTTAACCAGAACCAGCATTGCGAGCACACCAAACATATACCAGAAGTTGAAGTTCTTCGGCATTGGGTACTCAGTCATGTGTTTGCGATACGCATTCATCGCTGGAATGCGTTTCTCAACCCAGTTCAGCAAGTTTTCCATTACGCAGTCCCCTCATCTTGTCCCACGAGTACCCGTTTGTCGTCCAAGTACATATAAGGTGGAACGACCAGGTTCAGTGGTGCAGGTACGCCTTGGAATACGCGTCCTGCCATGTCAAATTTGGAACCATGACACGGGCAGAAGAACCCGGCTTTCACCCCACTCACTTGCTCACTGAAGCTGTCAGGCAAATAGGTTGGCGAGCAACCTAGGTGGGTACAGATACCAACCGCGACAAAAATTTCAGGTTTAATAGAGCGGGTCTGGTTGGCTGCGTATTCTGGCTGTTGCGGCTGTGCCGAACCGGGATCACGAAGCTGGTCCTCGAAGCTAGACAGCTCTTCGACGACCGCGTCACTACGACGCACGATCCACACAGGTTTTCCTCGCCACTCAACACGGATCATTTGTCCGTCTTGTAGCTTGCTGATATCGACTTCGACAGGCGCGCCCGCCGCTTTGGCTTTCGCGCTTGGGTTCCAAGACTTAATAAAAGGTACGGCAACTGCTACGGCCCCTAAACCGCCAACAACTGACGTCGTCGCAGTCAGGAAACGGCGTCGGCCGGTATTCACTGGCGCATTGCTCATCCAACATTCTCCCATGTGCTCCCGCTTGGATTTTTATTGTGTCCTTTGCGTCCATGGAGCGTACGGCTTACTTAAAAACGAATATGTAATAACGGCTGACTGGGATCAGTTCGATTAAATCTTAGCTGCTATTACGTCGGCTAGATGATAGAGAAAACCCTACTTTTTGACAAGATAAAGCTACCTTTTTGTAACAAATGTGAGCGGTGTGCACAGAATTGAGGAAAGGGTAATAAAAATGTTGGAAAGTGAGTGCTTATACACTGTTTTGAAAGGAAATAAATGAGTATTGCACGCAAGAATGCTGGCTGAATTGATTGTCTCGTCCTAAAATAGGTTGACAGTTTTTAGGCCAGCTCCAGTAGCTGGCCTTTTCTATTATGCACCTGATTGGGGGTTGTCATACTTAAACTCAGGTGCGGTCTCATTTCGTTGTATATCGCTATCGATTCTTTTACCAGTACTTTCAGCTCTGCCAGTGTCTTACACCGGTACAGTAAAAACTCCTGCTTCAGTATGCCATTGATTCTTTCCGCTAACGCGTTTTGGTAGCAATCATAACCATCCGTCATCGACGACTGGATTTGACTCTCCTGTAACGCATTCTGATAAACGGCTGAGCAGTATTGCGAACCTCGGTCTGAGTGATGTACCGCATTGCCGATATAGCGCTTATCTTTGACGGCCATTTTCAGCGCTTTCACTACATTGTCTACTTTCATATCTTCGCTCACGTGATAACCCACTATCTTGCGTGAACTGGCATCGGCCACCAGTGACAGGTAATGCACACCTTGGTCTGATTCAACATAAGTTATGTCGCTAACCAGTACATGCGCAGCATCATGTAGTCCGTCTTCTTTTAGCAGGTTAGGATGTTTCTTCATCCAGTGCTTACTACACGTTGTTTTTGTGTAGCTTTTCTTGGGTCTAACCAGTAAACCTTCACTTTTCAGATAGCTAAAAAACCCGTCTCGCCCTAGTTTAATGCCATGTTCAACTAGCTTGGGCTTTACCAACGCGTAGAGCTTACGCGCCCCTAACCTCGGCATATATTTACGCCAGTATTGGACCCAGTCTTTGATGATTGATAGTTCAGCTCTTCGGCTTTCCATTCGAGCAACGGCTTGGTAGACACCTTGTCGAGAAACGCCTGCGGCACGACATGCCGACGCTAACTTGATTTTGCTTTTGGCTTTGGCTTGCCAGATGTACCGGATAAGTACTTTTTTCTGAGGCCGGCTCCGTACTCATTGTCCATGATATCGACCATACCGTTGAGGATTTGGTTACGCAGTTTCTCTTCGGCTAACTCACGCTCAAGGCGCTTGATAGTTTCGGCTGGGGTTTCTTTTGAATGTGGCATAAGGGGATGCTGAAATGGTTTCGACCAATCGAGTCTACCATGTTTTCTGAGCCAGACGAGCACCGTTGAGCGGCCCTGAATACCAAAACGGGCTTGCGCTTGTTTGTAGGTCATTTCACCTTTTTCAACACGCTCAACAACGCCTAATTTAAAGGCTAAGGTGTAATCACGTTGCGTACGCTTACGGCTTGAGTTACTTGATGTTGTCATAAAGAAGTCCTCTTTATGTCAACGTATTTCAGGACGGGACAGATGGATAAAAAAAGCCTGGCGTTGCCACCAGGCTTTTTGCAGCAAATCTGACTGGAACGTCGATTAACGCTTCGAGAACTGCGGGCTGCGACGTGCTTTGCGTAGACCCACTTTTTTACGCTCAACGCGACGAGCGTCACGCGTAACAAAGCCAGCTGCACGTAGAGCAGGACGTAGTGACTCGTCATACTCCATCAGAGCACGAGTGATGCCGTGACGGATTGCGCCAGCTTGACCAGAGATACCACCACCAGAAACGGTGATGTACAGGTCTAGCTTCTCGGTCATTTCTACCAGCTCAAGCGGCTGACGAACGACCATGCGAGCGGTTTCGCGACCGAAGTAAGTTTCGAGAGAACGCTTGTTGATCTCGATGTTACCGCTGCCCGGCTTGATGAAGACACGCGCTGCGGAGCTTTTGCGACGGCCGGTGCCGTAGTATTGTTCTGCCATTGCTTTATTCCTCTTAGATGTCTAGTACTTGCGGTTGTTGTGCCGCGTGCTTGTGCTCAGAACCTGCGTAAACTTTCAGTTTACGGTACATAGCACGACCTAGAGGACCGCGTGGCAACATACCTTTAACGGCTTTTTCAATAACCAGTTCAGGTTTTTCCGCGATCAGTTTTTCAAAGCTGATTGACTTGATGCCACCAATGTAGCCAGTGTGGCTGTAGTACATCTTGTCAGACTTTTTGCGGCCAGTAACAGCCACTTTCTCAGCGTTGATAACAACGATGTAGTCACCGGTGTCAACGTGAGGAGTGTATTCTGGCTTGTGCTTGCCACGCAGACGCGTTGCAATTTCAGTGGCCAGACGGCCCAACGTTTTGCCTTCAGCGTCTACAACGAACCAGTCGCGTTTTACAGTTTCTGGTTTAGCAACGAAAGTTTTCATGCTAATGATTACCCGATTAATAAGTTTCACTTCAGGAGCCTAAGCTCCCACTGTTAAGCGCCCATACATCACCCCTTCGAGTGGTGGTACACTCGGCCTAAGCCTTTCAACAGTAACGGTGGGTCGCGAGATTATAGGGAAGAGTGGAGAAAAAATCACCTCCTTTTGGCAAAAAAATTCGGTGGATTTTCATCAGTTGGTTATTGTTTGGCTACCGCCTACCCTTACCTCGCAGGGCGCGCGCCATCAGAACGCTTGCGCCCCGAATGCCATCCTATTTTAGGGCAAGTGTGGCAAGGCAAGGTAGTCATGGCTTTGCATTTCAATCAAGCGTGATTGGCAGCGCTTAAATTCAAACGCCAGCCGCTCGCCTTGATAGAGGCTATCCATGGGCACCGCCGCCGAGATGATTAGCTTCACGCTGCGCTCGTAAAACTCATCCACCAAGGCAATAAAGCGCCGCGCGGCATCGTCTTGCGCACCGGTCAGCTGAGGCATATCAGCCAGCAACACCGTGTGGTAAAAGCGTGCTAGCTCCATATAATCGCTCTGGCTACGTGCGGATTGGCAAAGCTCAGCAAAGCTAAAATGCACCACCCCATCGCCGTTTTCGATGGTTTGCAGCGGCCGATGATTGACCTCAATCACATCCTGTTTCACCCCACCCTCGCCATTGAGCTTTTTAAAATAAGCGTGCATTTGCGCCGTCGCGGCGTCATCTAAAGGGTGGTGAAAGATCTCGGCTTGCTCTAACGTGCGTAAACGATAATCGACCCCTGAGTCGACATTCACCACCTCACAATGCTGGTTAATCAAGGCGATCGCCGGTAAGAAGCGCGCACGTTGCAACCCATTCCAGTAGAGCTCATCTGGCACAATGTTAGAGGTGGCCACTAGGGTAATGCCACGCGCAAACAAGGCCTCCATTAACGTCCCCAGAATCATCGCGTCGGTAATGTCAGAGACAAAAAACTCATCAAAGCACAGTACTCGGGTTTCTCGGGCGAACTTGTCGGCGATTTGTGGCAAAGGGTCAACCTCACCATCAAGCATTTTCAGCTCTTGGTGCACACGATGCATAAAGCGGTGAAAATGCATGCGCATTTTATTTTCAAACGGCAAGGCATGATAAAAGGTGTCCATTAAATAGGTTTTGCCGCGCCCCACGCCGCCCCAAAAATACAGGCCTTTTACAGGTGTCACAGGGACCGGCTCACGCTTACGCCAAGGCAGCCAGCTGCGCTTTTCGGACGTGGCGGGCGCAATGGGATTGGCGACCAGACGGTGATAGAGATCATCAAGCTTCTCTACCGCCATACGCTGAGCGGGGTCTTCAATAAAATCGTTGTGGGTCAGATCGTTATTATAATGTTCGAGTGGCGTCATTCCGTGAAAGCCTCATTGATTATCGCCTCCACGCATAGTAACACGCCCGATAAAAAACGTAACATATCGACAAAAACGCGGGGCGGTCGCACTCCAACACACAATCCGCCCGCTGCCAGTACCGCCAATAAGCATCGACGTGTATAGTGAGCTAAATCTTCCCTTGCTGAGTAAATGGGGAATGTACGATATTATTAGGTAGGCAAGTGATTTTACTTGTCGTGACTGACCCGTCAGTGGTATCTGTGGGCGGTCAACTTGTGACTACAAGGAGCAGTTATGGCCTGGATTAACAGCCTGATCTTTCTCGTCATCGGTATCGCGGTAGGCTTCTTCATTGCCCGCATGACGACACGCGATCTCAAACAACAAAAAAACATGAAAAGGGAGCTAGAAAAGTCACGTTACGAGCTGGAGCAATATCGCCAAGAGCTGGTTGATCATTTTGCCCAAAGCGCGGAGTTGCTCGATACGCTTTCCAAAGATTACAACAAGCTCTATCAACACATGGCAAAGACCTCGACCGATTTGATGCCAAACTTGCCCGATCAGGACAACCCGTTTGCCAAGCGATTGGGTAAAATCACCGAAGTGAAAGTCGATACAACCAGTGAGCCGCCGAGAGACTACTCAGGCAGTGCCTCTGGACTACTCAAAAGCGGTGAAGGGTCACGCGCGACGAGTTGATGGAGGATTGAACTTTTTCAGATAGCCCCCACTCTCACTTCATACCTGACAATCGGAGTGTGAGTCTATGATGAAGAAGTCTTTACTAGCGATGAGTATCGCCGCGCTGACTCTTGGCGCGGCCTTTTCCCCTCTCCCAAGCCACGCTGCCCTACCGCAAACCGTTAACGGCGAAGCCATGCCGAGTTTGGCGCCGATGTTGGAGAAGGTCTCTCCGGCCGTCGTCAGTATTGCCGTTGAAGGCAATAAAGTCGCCAAGCAGCGTATTCCAGAAGCTTTTCGTTTTTTCTTTGGCCCGAACATACCGCCCGAGCAAGCCCAAGAGCGTCCATTTCGTGGGCTCGGCTCAGGGGTAATTGTTGATGCGGATAAAGGCTATATTGTCACCAACCACCATGTGATTGATGATGCCGACCAAATTCGCGTGCAGCTCAAAGACGGACGCGAGTACGATGCCACCTTGATTGGCAGCGACGAAATGTCTGACATTGCCCTCCTCCAGTTGGATGAAGATGCCGATAACCTTACCCAAATTCCGCTCGCGAACTCTGACGAACTGCGCGTGGGCGATTTTGCGGTGGCGATTGGTAACCCATTCGGGCTGGGCCAAACTGTGACGTCGGGGATCATCTCAGCACTGGGACGCAGTGGTTTGAACCTAGAAAACTTTGAGAACTTTATTCAAACCGATGCGGCGATCAACAGTGGTAACTCGGGAGGCGCCCTGGTTAACCTTAATGGCGAGCTCATGGGGATCAATACCGCGATTTTAGGCCCCAACGGTGGTAACGTCGGGATTGGCTTTGCGATTCCGGTGAATATGGCGAAAAGCCTTGTCGATCAAATTATCGAATACGGTTCAGTGCGCCGCGGCATGCTGGGGGTGACTGGGCGCGAACTCACCTCGGAACTCGCCGATGCTTTTGGTCTTGCCACTCAGCACGGCGCCTTTGTTAGCCAAGTGATGCCAGAGTCTGCGGCAGAAGAAGCAGGCTTAGAAGCCGGTGACATCATTGTGTCGGTAAACGGTAAAAGCATCCGCAGCTTTGGTGAATTACGCGCCAAAATTGCCACCTTGGGCGCGGGCAAGCCAGTGACCTTGGGGGTTATTCGCGACGGTGAAAACCTAGAAATGGATACCACCCTTAAAGAAGCGAGCCAGACGCAAACCAAGGCTGATAACCTGCATAAAGCGCTCACCGGTGCTGAGCTCAAAAATCACGACACCGAACCGGCCGGGGTGGAAGTGACAGCGATTGAAGAAGGCTCCCTCGCCGCGCGCTATGGCTTGCGTGAAGGCGATGTGATTGTCGGCCTCAATCGCCACAAAATTGAGAACCTCGGCGACTTGCGCAAACTGCTGGAAGACAAGCCTAGCGTGTTGGCGCTCAATATCGTCCGCGAAAACAGCTCGCTGTACCTAGTGATCCGCTAGTCCGCGAACGCACGTCTAGCGAACGTCAATTGATGCCTGCCACCTCGGCAGGCATTTTTTTGCCCAGACAGCGGTGATGATTTCCCCAACCCTCACTGACAATGCTATTCTCTAGCTCCGCGTTAAGTTGCTTGAGGATGGCATTGTTTATGCTGGCGTTATTGATTCGCTCTGTGATTATTGGCTTGGTGACAGCTGCCCTGTTATTAGTGGCGGTGCCAGACTTACGTTCTGGCCTGTTATCCGACTTTTCTTTTGCCGACAATGACGACGAAAAGCCAGTTGAATTGGTGTCATTTAATTATGCGGTTAAACGCGCATCACCTGCGGTGGTCAACATCTACACTCGCAATTACACCGGCAACGACAGGCTAGCGCTTAACACCCAGGGATTAGGCTCAGGGGTGATCATGAGTGCCAAAGGCTATATTGTCACCAACTATCATGTGGTGGCGGAAGCCGACCAAGTGATTGTTGCCCTGCAAGATGGTCGTATTTTCACCGCGCAAATGGTCGGCAAAGACCAGCGCACCGACTTAGCGGTGCTTAAGGTGCAAGCCGATAACTTACCCGTAATCCCGGTCAACGATCGCTACCAACCTGCGGTGGGTGATACGGTGCTCGCGATTGGCAACCCCTATAATCTCGGACAAACCACCACTTATGGCATTATTTCCGCCACTGGCCGTACCGGGATGAGCTTTTATGGCCGCCAAGATTTTTTACAAACCGATGCCGCGATTAACCGAGGGAACTCTGGGGGAGCCTTGGTCAACAGTCGGGGCGAGTTAGTAGGCATTAACACCGCCTCGTTCCAGCAAGCCACCGATTTGGAAACCTACGGGATCTCGTTTGCGATCCCCTACGGGTTGACCGAAAAAATCATGAACAAACTGATTGCCGATGGCCGAGTGATCCGAGGCTATATCGGCATTGATGGTCGCGATGTGAATCCGGTGATGGCACGCCTGCTCGATGCCGAGCAACAACGAGGGGTAATGGTGTCTGGGGTCGACCAAGGGGGACCGGCGGATAAAGCGGGGATCCAACCGCAAGATTTAATTATTAAGATTGATGGGCAAGCGGTACGTGGCGCACGCAGTGCCATGGATATGGTCACCGATACTCGCCCAGGCTCAACGCTCGATGTGACCCTCATTCGTGATGGCGACACCCTGACACTGCCCGTCAAGGTGGGCGATGAAAGGCAGCGCCGCTAGGGCTATCCGCCGCTCTCTGCACTTATCGGCTCACGCCATCAAAAACGCCAGCTCAATGCTGGCGTTTGTGTCTCGAGTGTGAGGCGAGGTTACTCCGCGTCAATCCGCTCAATTTTCGCGCCTAACGCTTGAAGTTTATCTTCGATGCGCTCGTAGCCTCTATCGATATGATAAATGCGATCGACAATGGTCTCGCCCTTAGCGATACAACCAGCAATCACTAAGCTCGCCGAGGCGCGCAAATCCGTAGCCATCACTTGCGCACCGCTTAAGCTATCGGTGTCACCACAGATCACGGTGTTGCCCTCAATTTCTGCATGGGCACCCATGCGCTGCAGTTCAGGGACGTGCATAAAGCGGTTTTCAAAGATGGTTTCGGTAATAATGCCCGTACCCTTGGCCACCAAGTTAAGCAAGCTAAACTGGGCTTGCATGTCGGTCGGAAAGCCTGGGTGTGGCGCTGTGCGTACATTCACCGCTTTTAGCTCACGGTCAGTCATATCGAGCTCAATAAAGTCATCACCGGTGACGATCTTAGCCCCCGCCTCTTCGAGCTTGTGCAATACCGCTTCGAGTAACTCGGGCGAGGTATGGCGACAAATAATATGCCCACCAGACACGGCCGCAGCCACCAAGAAGGTGCCGGTTTCAATCCGATCAGCCACCACCGAGTGCTTACCGCCGCCGAGGCGCTCTACCCCTTCAATTTCAATCCGATCCGTGCCTGCACCTGACACCTTGGCACCCAGCATGTTGAGGAACTTGGCGGTATCAACAATTTCTGGCTCACGCGCCGCGTTTTCAATCACTGTGGTGCCGTTAGCCAAGGTGGCTGCGCTCATGATGGTAACCGTTGCGCCGACGCTGACTTTGTCCATCACGATATGGGCGCCTTGTAAGCGACCATCGACGGTGGCGCGCACATAGCCTTCATCCAAGGTAATAGTGGCACCCAGCTGCTCAAGGCCATTGATATGCAAGTCCACCGGGCGTGCCCCAATCGCGCAGCCGCCTGGCAATGACACTTCGCCTTTACCAAAGCGTGCCACCAACGGCCCAAGCGCCCAAATAGACGCGCGCATGGTTTTCACCAAATCATAAGGGGCGCATAGCTCGGTAATGTCGCTGGCATCCACATGCACAGAGCCGTTACGATTGACCTTGGCACCTAAGCGAGATAACAGTGCCATGGTGGTATCAATGTCACGCAATTTAGGGACATTCGCCACCTCGACCGGCTCTTCAGCCAGTAGTGAAGCAAATAAAATCGGGAGGGCGGCATTTTTCGCGCCAGAAATGGCCACATCACCTTTTAGCGGGCCATTGCCCGTCACTCGAAACTTTTGCATCAGACCCTCTTACAACTGCATCAGCTTTTTATCGCGCGCCCATTCACTCGGGGTCATCGCTTTAATACTGACAGCATGGATATCATTACGTGCAATATGCGCCATCAGCGGTGCATAAATCGTTTGTTGCTTTTTCACACGTGACATCCCGTCAAACATCTCTGCCACAGCAATCACTTCAAAGTGGCTGCCATCGCCTTTCACGTGCAGCTCGTCCACTGACAAAGCTGCCTCTAAAATGGCTTTAACTTCGCTTGCTTCCACGTTTAAACCCCTTCTTGATGCTCAGCATCGTCAAAAAATGTTTCTAAATTGCTCAGCGTTAACAACAATTTAAGCTGCTCTGGCACCCCTTGATAACGCACCTGTTGTCCTTGACTACGTAGTTGCTTATCAAGGTGTAGCAACATCGCCATACCAGCCGAATCGACGCGCGACAGCGCGCTTAAATCCAGGCTCAAGGCGGTGTCGGTGGGGAGCCACTGGTCACGCTGACGCCAAAAGTCAGGCACTGTGTCACGATCTAATCGCCCTGACAAGTGATACTGTTGCCCGTCCCCAGCGGTTAGGCGGATGCTCATGAGGCGTCCTGTTTTTGCTTGTCTTCTCGACGGATGGGGCGATCTGCCAAGGTTTTTAATTGTTCAATGACCGAATCAATGCCATCACGACGTAGCGGCGCTTTCCACTCCGACTGCTTAGACTGGATCATACTCACACCTTCAGCGGTTACGTCATAGGCTTGCCAATTTCCTGTCCGAGTATTTTTACGTAAGCTAAAATCAAGGCGAATTGGTGGTCGTGACGAGTCAGTAATGTCCACCCGCACTTTGACAATTTTATCGTCCGGAGCAATCGGCTGATCTTTTTGTACCTCGACGTCCTGGTCATCATACTCGAGCAGGATTTGGGCATAGGAAGCAATCATGTATTCAGTGAATGCCTCGGTAAAGGCATCACGCTGCGCCGGTGTCGCTTTGCGATAATACTGCGCCCCTAACACCAGCGATGCCGCATACCGGGTATGGATATAAGGCAGCAACTCGTCTTTGACCACATCGCGCAGCAAGTCTGGATCGGCGCGGAATAAGGTGCGATCTTTACGCAAGCGACTAAAGGTGTTGTCCGCGACTTGCTCAATCAGCTGATAAGGGTTGGATTGATCAACCGGCTCGCTGGCCTGCGCCAAAGAGCCAAGGCTAGAAACCATGAGGCAAACGACGCTGCCCAGTGCGATCAATATCTTCTTCATGCTGTTTACTCCTTGTCACCCATGCTGTAGAGGAATTGACCGATCAAGTCTTCTAGCACCAGTGCCGATTTGGTGTCCTGAATTTTGTCCCCTGCATCGAGATAGCCAATACCGAGGGCTTCATCCACGAAACCTGGGGTAATGCCAATGTACTGCTCACCCAGTAACCCTGCGGTATAAATCGATGCCGAGCTTGATTCGGGAAAGCGCCCGGCGTCTGCGTTTATTTGCAAGGTAACCTGCGGAACATACGTCTCTGCATTCAATGAAATATCTGTGACCTGACCGACCGTCACGCCGCCCACTTTGACGGGGGAGCGCACTTTCAAGCCACCAATATTGTCAAACTCAGCGGTTAAGGTGTAGGTATCCGCCCGTCCCCAACGTTGGACGTCTGCCACTTGAAACGCCAAAACCAATAACGCTGCAATGCCAGCAATGACAAAGCAACCTACCCAAAATTCTGTTTTACGACTCTGTTGCATGATTAATTCCCAAACATGAGTGCAGTAAGGACAAAGTCTAGGCCAAGCACGGCCAACGATGAATGTACCACAGTGCGTGTGGTGGCGCGGCTGATCCCTTCCGATGTCGGTGTGGCATCATAGCCGTTAAAAAGGGCAATCCAGGTCACAGCCACTGCAAATACCACACTTTTGATCAGTGCGTTGCCCACGTCATAACCTAGATCGACCGACGCTTGCATCACCGACCAGAAACTGCCGTGATCAATGCCTTTCCAGTCGACGCCGACCAACTCGCCACCCCAAATGCCCACCAGCATAAAAATCACTGCCAGCAGTGGCATGGCAATCACGCCCGCCCAAAAGCGCGGGGCAATCACCCGACGCAGCGGGTCGACCGCCATCATCTCAAGGCTAGAGAGCTGCTCAGTGGCTTTCATTAAGCCAATTTCCGCAGTCAGCGCTGACCCGGCGCGGCCAGCAAACAACAAGGCGGTCACTACGGGGCCAAGCTCACGCAGCAGCGACAAGGCCACCATTTGCCCAAGGCTGGTTTCCGCGCCAAAGTCTGATAAGACCAGGTACCCTTGCAAACTCAGCACCATACCAATAAACAGGCCTGAGACCATGATGATCGCCAGTGAGCGAACCCCCACCGAATAAAGCTGCTTGATCAATAGCGGGAAGGTTTTGCTCGGTTGCGGACGGCCAATCAGTGCACCGGTCATCACAAAGGTTGCTCGGCCCATGGACTCAGCCACACGCATCGCCCGGCGGCCCACATCTTCAATTTGTGTTTTGATCACCGGAAAATCTCCTGCGTTAGCTCGCCTGCGGGATAGCGAAAAGGCACAGGGCCATCAGCATGGCCTTCTAAAAATTGTTTGACCCATGGGTCAGGATTGTCACGCAGCGACTGGGGCGAACCACTGGCAATAATGCGGCTATCGGCCAGTAAATAAACATGATCAGCAATGCTCATGACCTCGGGCACATCGTGCGAGACCACCACACAGGTGAGCCCCAGCGCTTGGTTAAGCTGGCGAATCAAAGTAACCAATACGCCCATGGTAATCGGGTCTTGGCCGACAAAGGGTTCATCAAACAAAATCAGTTCAGGATCGAGGGCGATTGAGCGAGCGAGTGCCGCACGACGTGCCATACCGCCAGACAGATCACTGGGCATTAACGCTTGCGCCCCACGCAACCCCACCGCTTCTAGCTTGAGCATCACGATGGTGTGGATTAGCGACTCGTCTAAATCGGTATGTTCGCGCAGTGGGAAAGCGACATTATCAAACACCGTCATATCGGTGAATAGCGCCCCTGATTGAAACAGCATGCTCATCCGCTGACGGACTTCAAACAACTTGCGTCGTCCCAAGGTAGGAATGGCGTGGCCATCAAACACAATCTCGCCCGTATCCGGTTTAAGCTGACCGGCAATCAAACGTAGCAAGGTGGTTTTACCAATGCCTGAGGGCCCCATGATCGCGGTTACTTGACCACGTGGCACTTGCAAATCAATATTGTCAAAAATGCATCGATTGCCCCGTGAGAACGTCATCCCACTGATATCTATCAGGCTCTGTGCTGCCATGGCCGCATCTCATGGTTGTTATAAAGGAACGAAATGAAGTGGCTGATAATAAGGCGTCACCCACCCTAACACAAGCCACGCCGCACCTCAGCGCCCGCAGGACGTGACTTATCCCTGATAATAGCAGCTTCTTTTCGCTTTTCGTGTCAAACATCGGTCAGCCTACGTCCGGCAAATGTAACGCCAAGTCAGTGCAGGTATCGCCGGACACGTTCCCCGTCAGCGACTATGACTATCGACAACCTCTGTGTTAGTCACCCCCCATGTCATCACTGCTATTTCATTATGACCATTTCATGGCGACCGTTTCACGGCGACCATTTCATGGCGACAACTCTCATGTTGATGAATGAAATCACCGATTTCATCGCTAAAGCACGGGCTTTTCGCTTCACATTTACCCCGTTAGCCGTCAGAATTGCACCTCATTTGTACCCAATTAGAAAACGCAAAGGATAGGTGTCATGGTCATAGCGGTTGCCATACTTATTGTTGGACTCATCGTGCTAGTGTGGAGTGCCGACCGATTAGTGTTCGGTGCGGCAGCAATCGCGAAAAACTACGGCGTCTCTCCGTTGGTGATCGGGATGACTATCCTGGCCATGGGCTCCTCCGCCCCCGAGATGATGGTCTCGGCCAACGCCGCCTTAGCGGATAAAACCGACACCGCCGTGGGGAATGTGTTGGGCTCTAATATCGCCAATATTGCGCTGATCCTCGGCTTTACTGCACTGATCAAGCCCCTTTCTATTGGCTCAACCATTATTCGTCGCGAGCTGCCTTTAATGCTGGGGGTCACCATATTGGCCGGGGTGCTGCTTTGGAACAACCACCTCGGCTTTTTTGAAGGGGTTGGGCTGTTCACCCTGTTTGTGATCTTCATCTTAATGATGCTGAAAATTGGCAAAGACTCTGGCGGCACTGATCCGATTCTTGCCGACCAGCAGTCGGATATCCCTAACGATGTCAGCAATCAAAAAGCTGTATTGTGGATCATTATCGGCTTGCCGTTACTGTTAGTGTCATCGGATCAAGTGGTCGACTCGGCGGTAACCATCGCACAATACTTTGGCATGAGCGATCTGGTGATTGGCTTGACCATCATCGCCATTGGCACCAGTTTGCCTGAGCTCGCCGCGTCGATTGCCGGCGTGATGAAAGGCGAGGATGACTTGGCCGTCGGCAACATCATCGGCTCAAACGTGTTCAATATTCTCGCGGTGATGGGGATCCCTGGGTTACTCAACCCCTCGGCGATCAGTGAGTATGCCATGAGCCGCGATTATTATATTATGTTGGTGCTTTCTATCATGTTGCTGATTTTTGCACTCGGCAAATCGCGCAGTATCAACCGCATCGAAGGCGCTGTTTTTCTCCTTTGTTATATCGGCTATCAGGGCTACCTATTTGTGAATGCGGCAGCCTAAACGGACACAAGTATGAGTGATTACAGTTTTGATTTTCGCCGTGCCGGGCTTGATGTGCTCAACATTGAGCAAGACGCGATTGCCCAACTAAAAACGGCGATTGACACCCACTTCGAGGCCGCGTGTGAGCTTATTTTGCACGCTACCGGCAAAGTCGTGGTAATGGGCATGGGTAAATCCGGCCATATTGGTAAAAAAATTGCTGCGACATTGGCTAGCACGGGCACACCTGCGTTTTTTGTCCACCCAGGGGAAGCCAGCCACGGCGATCTGGGCATGATTCACCAAGGTGATGTGGTACTTGCTATTTCTAACTCGGGTGAAGCAGGGGAAATTTTAACCCTGCTGCCCGTGATTAAACGCCTCGGGATCCCCTTGGTCTGTATGACCGGCAACCCTAATTCCAGCATGGGTCAGCTCGCGAAAGTGAATCTTAATATTCATGTCCCGCAAGAAGCCTGCCCATTGGCCTTGGCCCCCACCTCCAGCACCACCGCCACCTTAGTGATGGGCGATGCCCTCGCGATGGCGTTGATGCAAGCCAGAGGCTTTACCGCGAACGATTTCGCCCTCTCCCACCCAGGTGGCGCATTAGGGCGTAAACTGTTATTACGCATCAGTGATTTGATGCACCAAGACGAGCGCTTGCCCGTGGTTAAAGAAACCGCCACGGTTCGTGATGCCCTGTTAGAAGTGTCAGAAAAAGGCCTGGGCATGACAGCGATTGTTGATAGTCATGGGCAGCTGACGGGCGTGTTTACCGATGGCGATTTGCGTCGCTTGCTGGATATGCGTATTGACCTGCACACCACCACCATCGGCTCGGTGATGTCGACAAATCCGGTCACCATTGAACCGGAACTGCTGGCGGCAGAAGGACTCAAACTCATGGAAGAGCGTAAAATTAACGGGTTGCTGGTTGCCAAAAACGGCCAGTTACTTGGCGCCCTTAACATGCATGACCTTTTAAAAGCCGGAGTAATGTAATGGCTTCCACTGTGATTGACACCCTTTATGGCCCTGTGGCCGCCGACGTATTTCAACGCGCCGCGGCGATAAAGTTGCTGATTTGCGATATTGACGGGGTTTTCTCCGATGGTCGCGTCTACATGGGCAATCATGGCGAAGAGCTCAAGGCGTTCCATACCCGTGATGGGTATGGCATCAAATCGATTATGAACGCTGGCATTGAAGTCGCCGTGATCACTGGCCGCCAATCGCAAATTGTCGCGAACAGAATGCACGCCCTCGGTGTCCAACATGTGTATCAAGGGCAAAGTGACAAGCGTGTGGCGTATCAAGACTTATGTCGCCAGTGTGATGTTTTACCCGCCCACACCGCCTATATTGGTGATGATCTGATTGACTGGCCAGTGATGGAAAAAGTGGGCCTATCATGCTGTGTGGCTGATGGTCACCCACTCCTGAAGCGCCGCGCGCACTTTGTCACGCAAACAGGTGGTGGCTTTGGCGCGGTGCGTGAAGTGTGCGATTTGATGTTAGAGGCGCGTGGCGAACTCGACCAACACAAGGGCTTGAGTTTATGATCCGGCGGCTGGGCCTGCTTATACTGATCGTGCTTTGCGCAGTGAGCGGTTACTATTTATTGGTTCAGCATGGTTGGCAACGGGTACAACAGGTGACACCTGATGCCGAAAAACCTCTGTTTACTGGCGAAGCGATTGAAACCGTCCAATACAATGCGGATGGCGTGCGCAGTTACACTGTGCAAGCCAAACACCTTGAACATTACGCCAAAATTGACGAGACCCATTTCAATGAGCCCGTGCTTTGGACCTATAAGGAAGGCAAAGAGGAAGAGTGGCGTGTGAGCGCTAACTACGCGGTTTTGTCCGACGAACACCTGCTGACCATGACAGGTAACGTACGCATTTTTAACCTACTACCGAATGCACAAATTAACTCGGTAGCCACCGATTCGGTGACCTTGAATCTCACCACGCGAGATTTTTGGTCCGAGAGTCCGACGACGATCACCGGCACCCGTTTTCAAACCAAGGGAAAACGGGTGAAAGGAAATTTCGGTAACCACCAGATGGAATTGTTAGACGATGTTAGAGGCCGATATGAAACGACCCCTCGTTAAAGCGCTGGCAGGTGCCATGTTGCTGCTGTCGCATTACTCACTGGCACTAAGCAGTGATACTGAGCAACCTATTTATATAGAGTCAGAAAGCCAGCACCTAGATATGGCCACAAACACGGTGACCTTTACCCAAAACGTGGTGCTGACCCAAGGCAGCATTAAAATCCTGGCCGATAAACTGATCGTGATTCGCCCCCAAGGCCAAGAGGGTGATGAAACCATCGAAGCCTATGGTAAGCCGGCCACGTTTGAGCAAACCATGGACGATGGCAAAGAGATTCATGGCGAAGCCAACAAACTACGCTACGAAGTCGGCAATGAGTTTCTCAAAATGTCGACCAATGCGATGCTCGAGCAAAGTGGTAACCAAGTAGAGGGCAATGTGATCACCTATGAAATCGACAAGCAACAGCTTGTGGCAGAAAGTGATAGCACCAAACGGGTGACCACCATTTTGCAGCCAAGTACCAAAGAGTCCTCCTCCAAGGATTCATCCACGACAGACGCGCAATAAGAGGCGACATGGCAACACTTACAGCGGCCAATTTGGCAAAAAGTTATAAAGGGCGAAAAGTGGTCGCCGATGTCAGCTTGGAAGTGAAATCCGGTGAAATTGTTGGTCTTTTAGGCCCTAACGGTGCGGGTAAAACCACGTCGTTTTACATGATTGTCGGCTTGGTCGCTCGTGACGAAGGGGCCATTTATATCGATGATAAAGACATTAGCATTCAGCCGATGCATAACCGCTCACGCCTGGGGATTGGCTACTTGCCACAAGAGGCCTCGATATTTCGCAAGCTGAGCGTCTACGATAACCTGATGGCAGTGCTGCAAACCCGCAAGTCTCTGAGCAAAGAAGAGCGTCAGGACAAAGCGGAAGATTTGCTCGATGAGTTTAATATCCAGCATATCCGTGACAGCCTGGGCATGGCCTTATCGGGGGGTGAACGCCGCCGGGTAGAAATTGCACGCGCCTTAGCCGCTAACCCGAAGTTTATTTTGCTAGATGAACCGTTTGCCGGGGTCGACCCAATATCGGTAATCGATATCAAGAAAATCATCGAACATTTACGTGATCGTGGCTTGGGCGTACTGATTACCGACCACAATGTGCGCGAAACGCTCAGTGTCTGTGAACATGCTTACATTGTCAGCCAAGGACACTTGATTGCACACGGTACCCCTGATGAAGTGCTCAACGATGAGCATGTTAAACGGGTCTACTTGGGTGATCAGTTCAAACTGTAATGGATCCAATCACCCCAGCTCAGTGGGTCGGTTGGGGTAAAATATAGTGGACTTGCTCACGCTAAAAACTGCCAATCATGGCTATAGTTAATAAAGAGCGCTTGCCCTGATAGCCAGAGCAAGCGTTTTTAACCTCTTTGGTCGTTGAAATAAGGAAAGGTGTACAGCCTCTATGAAACCCACGCTTCAGCTTAAGCTTGGACAACAACTCGCAATGACACCGCAGTTACAACAGGCGATCCGTCTGTTGCAACTGTCGACGCTGGACTTGCAACAGGAAATCCAAGAAGCGTTGGAAAGCAATCCGCTGTTGGAGCATGACGAAGGCCAAGAGCAAGAGGCCAATCAGCGCGAGCAACCCCATGATCAAGACGCGGGCGCACAAGAAACCGCGACCGCCAGTGCGGACACCATGGAAACGTCTGACGCATTTGAAAAAAACGAAATGCCGGACGATCTCCCCGTCGATACCACTTGGGATCACTTATACTCTGCCGGCACAGGCAATACGGGC
This sequence comes from Salinivibrio kushneri, assembly GCF_027286325.1. Lineage (NCBI taxonomy): Bacteria > Pseudomonadati > Pseudomonadota > Gammaproteobacteria > Vibrionales > Vibrionaceae > Salinivibrio > Salinivibrio kushneri. Next base: position 320,411 of record NZ_CP114588.1, on the reverse strand, counting down.
GTCGGGGCGAGCGGTTACGATGACCAACCGGTTTATCAAGGCGAAACCACCCAAACGCTTTACGACTACTTGAAATGGCAGCTCGAGCTCACGCCCTTCTCCGAAAACGATCAGGTGATTGCGATGGCGATCATTGATGCAGTGGACGACCAAGGTTACCTGTCAGTGAGCACCGAAGAGATCTTAGATAGCTTAGGCAGCGAAGAGATTGAGCTCGACGAAGTCGAGGCCGTGCTTAAACGTGTGCAACATTTTGATCCTCTAGGCGTCGCCTCTCGCTCACTGCAAGAATGTTTAATGCTGCAACTGGCGACATACGATGCCGATACCCCGTGGCTTGAGGAAGCGCGGAAGGTGCTGACCGAGCACATGGACTTACTCGCCAACCGTGATTATCGCCAGTTAATGCGTGAAACCCGCCTGAAAGAGCCTGAGCTTAAATCCGTGATGCAGTTGATCCATAGCCTCGAGCCACGCCCAGGCAACCTCATTGTGACCAATGAGGCCGAATACGTGGTGCCTGATGTCTCCGTGTTTAAACATCAAGGTCAGTGGGTGGTCCAAATTAACCCCGATAGCGTGCCCAAGCTCAAAGTGAACGAGCAGTACGCCGCTTATGGCCGTAATGGCTGTAGCCCCTCTGATAGCCAATTTATTCGCTCACACTTGCAAGAGGCCAAATGGCTAATTAAAAGTTTGGAGAGCCGTAATGACACTTTGCTGAAGGTCGCACGCTGTATTGTCGAACATCAGCACGACTTCTTTGAGTACGGGGAAGAGGCGATGAAGCCGATGGTGCTTAACGACATCGCCTTGGATGTCGATATGCATGAGTCAACCATTTCCCGTGTCACCACGCAAAAGTTCATGCATACGCCGCGCGGTATTTTCGAGCTGAAATACTTTTTCTCTAGCCACGTCAGTACCGACAATGGCGGCGAGTGCTCATCCACAGCGATTCGCGCACTGATCAAAAAATTGGTCGCTGACGAGCCGGCTAACAAGCCGCTTAGCGACAGTAAGATTGCCACATTGCTGGCCGAGCAAGGCATTAAAGTTGCACGACGGACCATTGCTAAGTACCGAGAGTCACTGGGTATTGCGCCGTCAAACCAGCGTAAGCGTCTGCTATAGGCGCCTCAACAGAAGGAAAGTGTGTATGCAAATCAATCTGACCGGACAGTCTGTCGACGTCACGCCACCACTACGCGAGTATGTGGAGACCAAGTTTGCTAAACTCGAGCGCTTTTTCGAGCACATTAATAATGTCCATGTTGTACTGAATGTCCAAAAGCTCGACCAGATTGCAGAAGCAACGCTCCACGTGAACAACGGGGAGATCCATGCAAAAGCACAATCGCATGATATGTATGCGGCCATCGATGGGCTGACCGATAAGCTGGTCAAGCAACTGAGTAAACACAAAGAAAAGCTCAAACAGCACTAAGCTATGGAACTGAAAGAAGTACTGTCAGTGGACTGCACCCGCAGTGCCGTCCACTGCTCTAGCAAGAAACGCGCCCTGGAAATTATCAGCCAGGTTGCTGCGGACAAGCTAGGCACCAACGCACAAACTTTGTTTGAATGCATGCTAAGCCGCGAAAAGCTGGGCACCACCGGCATTGGGGCAGGCATTGCCATTCCCCATGGCCGCACCCTCGACAGCCAACATGCCGTGGGCGTGCTGCTACAATGCGCCGAGCCGATTGAGTTTGATGCCGTCGACAAACGACCCGTTGATCTGCTTTTCGCGCTGCTAGTACCGGACGAACAGTGCAAAGTACACCTGCAAACCCTGTCTGCGATTGCCGAGAAGCTGAATGACAAAAAGCTGTGTCGTCAACTACGAAATGCCAATTCAGACCAAGAACTGTACAATATCATTACTCAATAATGGGCAACGCTGACGGGAGCGAACTATGATGCTAAAAATTGTCAGTGGCCGTTCCGGCTCAGGAAAATCAGTGGCGTTGCGGGTACTGGAGGATCTTGGCTACTATTGCGTCGATAATCTGCCCGTCAACTTACTGCGTGACTTTGTGGTCTCGCAAGACGATGCCGACGCCAAAATTGCGGTCAGTCTCGATATTCGCAATCTTCCTAACGCTAAAGAGCCAGTTGCCGACACCTTGGCGGCGCTACGCGAAATCTGCGATGTCACTGTGTACTATTTAGATGCAGACGATAAAGATCTGATTAAACGTTTCAGCGAAACCCGTCGGTTGCATCCCCTCACTCGACACAACCTCTCGTTAGAGCAGGCCATACAGGCTGAGAAGCAGCAAATGGCGCCGATTAAAGAGCACGCTGATCGGGTGATTAACACCACGGGCTTATCGATTCACGACTTAAGTGAGTCTGTCCGTTCACTGGTACTGGGGCGCACAAGTAGCGACTTGGTGATGGTGTTTGAATCGTTCGGCTTTAAGCATGGTTTACCGGCCGATGCCGATTATGTGTTTGATGTGCGCTTTCTCCCCAACCCACACTGGGAGCCCGCGCTTCGCCCTCATACAGGGCTCGAGAAGCCCGTGCGTATGTTTCTCGCCGCCCAACCTGATGTGGCCATGTTAGTGGCGCAAATAAAAGGCTTCCTCGAGTCGTGGCTTCCTGCACTTAAGAATAACAATCGTAGCTATGTGACTGTGGCCATTGGCTGTACCGGGGGAAAACATCGCTCTGTCTATGTGGCGCAGTATCTGTCGGATTACTTCCAAGAGCTGGGCGAGCAAGTGCAAACGCGTCACCGTACCTTGGAGCAAAAACAGTGACCTCGGTATCGGCTCAAGTGTGCATTCGCAACCGTTTAGGCTTGCATGCACGCGCCGCCATCAAGCTGGTTGAACTGGTGCAAGCGTATGATGCCGATGTGGTGCTGCAAAGCGCGGATAAATCCGCCACCGCTGACAGTGTGATGGCAATGCTGATGCTGGAATCCGCGCAAGGTGAAACCATTACCGTGTCAGCCACCGGTCCACAAGCATCACCTGCCCTCGATGCCGTGAAAGCATTATTTGAAGCCGGCTTCGACGAAGACAGCTAACGCCTCCGCAACCACTGCGCTGACCAGCGCGGTGAATGGTGCTAAATCCCGTCTATCACCGATTTGTCATGCGACAGACTCCCCTGATTAGGTTAGAATTTTAGTCATTGCATTTGGGGGAGTGGCCGATGGCAGAAACATTAGAACAAGAACAAAGTAACCTAACCCACCAACGGCTCCAAGAAGTCACTCAATTGCTTGAGCAAGGCATGTTTGTGCGCGTACGCCGTATGCTCGAGGACATGGAGCCAGAAGACACGGCTCATCTTTTAGAGGCCTCTCCACCGAAAGGACGCCTGGTACTTTGGCAGCTCACCGACCCGGAAGATCAAGGTGAGATCCTTGATGAGCTCTCAGAAGATGTGAAAGACGGCATCATGGTTCGCATGGCCCCTGATCAGCTCGCGGCAGCGACAGAGGGAATGGAAACCGATGATGTGGCCTACTTGCTGCGTAGCCTACCGCAAGACGTTTCCCAAGACGTACTGGCGGAAATGGATGCCCAAGACCGGACGCGGGTACAGCAAGCCCTGTCTTACCCCGAGGAGTCTGCTGGCGGGATCATGAACACTGACGTCATCACCATTCGTGATGATGTGACCGTGGATGTGGTATTACGCTACTTACGGATGCGCGGTGAGTTACCCGACACCACAGATACGCTGTATGTGATCGACCCAAACGGCCGCTTGATTGGTAATTTGCCGATCAGTGCCCTGTTGGTGAATCAACCGGACACTGATATCGCTGACATTATGGATGCGCCGGATGAGGCGATCAGCGTCACCATGGATGACGGTGATGTCGCCAGCCTGTTTGAACGCCGTAATTGGGTCTCAGCCCCCGTGGTGGATGAGCACAACCACTTGGTCGGTCGAATCACCATTGATGATGTGGTCGACATTATTCGTGAAGATGCTGAGCACTCGATGATGAGCATGGCCGGCCTCGATGACGAGGAAGACACCTTTGCCCCCGCGTTTAAAAGTGCGCGTCGCCGCAGTATTTGGCTGGGGATCAACGTGCTGGCAGCGTTAACCGCGGCCTCGGTCTCCAACATGTTTGAAGGCACCTTGGATAAAATGGCAGCCATCGCGGTGTTGATGACCATTGTCCCCTCAATGGGCGGTGTGGCCGGTAACCAGACCGTTGCCTTGGTGATTCGCGGCCTGGCCGTTGGCCATATTGGTGACTCCAACACCCGCTGGCTGCTGGCCAAGGAAGCCACCGTTGGCATGATTAACGGCCTAGTCTGGTCGATGATCATTGGCGGTGTCGTGGTGTTATGGAAAGGCAGCCTTGAGCTGGGCTTGATCATCTCAGGGGCGATGATGGTCAACTTGTTTGTCGCGGGTATTGCTGGGGTGGCGATCCCCACGCTACTGAAAAAATACAATATTGATCCGGCATTGGCCGGTGGGATGGCGCTCACCACGGTCACCGATGTGGTCGGTCTGCTCGCCTTCTTGGGGCTGGCTACCTTGTTTATCACTTAGCAGTGACAACCACGGTGTGTGTGCACCTGCCACGACACACAAGAAACAAAAAGGCGAGCCATCTGGCTCGCCTTTCTCATTGGATAGTTTGAAACCGAGTCATTACTCGTCCAAGAAGCTACGCAATGTCTCAGAGCGGCTTGGATGACGTAACTTACGTAGCGCTTTCGCCTCAATCTGACGAATACGCTCACGGGTCACATCAAACTGCTTACCCACTTCTTCTAGGGTATGGTCGGTATTCATCTCGATACCAAAGCGCATACGCAGTACTTTCGCTTCACGCGGGGTCAGACCGGCCAACACGTCATTGGTTGCCATCTTGAGGTTATTCGACGTTGCCGAATCCATCGGTAGCTCCAAGGTAGTGTCCTCGATAAAATCACCCAGATGTGAATCTTCATCATCACCAATTGGGGTTTCCATCGAGATCGGCTCTTTAGCGATCTTCAACACCTTGCGAATTTTATCTTCCGGCATCAACATCCGCTCAGCCAGCTCTTCAGGTAACGGCTCTCGGCCCATTTCCTGCAGCATTTGACGCGAAATGCGATTGAGTTTGTTGATGGTCTCAATCATGTGGACCGGAATACGGATGGTTCGAGCTTGGTCCGCAATCGAGCGCGTGATTGCCTGACGGATCCACCAGGTCGCGTAGGTTGAGAACTTGTAACCACGGCGATATTCAAACTTATCCACCGCTTTCATCAAGCCAATGTTACCTTCCTGGATAAGATCCAAGAACTGCAAGCCACGGTTGGTGTACTTCTTGGCAATCGAGATCACCAAGCGCAAGTTGGCCTCAACCATTTCTTTTTTCGCACGGCGTGCTTTCGCTTCACCGATAGACATACGACGGCTGATATCTTTGATCCGTTCAACCGACAAGCCTGTCTCTTCTTCGATGATCTTCAGCTTTTGCACACAACGACGAAGATCTTCTTCGTAACGCGCCACGCGCTCTGCGTAAGGCTTGCCAGAGTTCAGCGCTTCGTCAATCCATGCATCCGATGACTCATTGCCGGCAAACAGTTGGACGAAGGTTTTCTTCGGCATTTTGGCCTGATCGACACAAAGACGCATCACCAAACGCTCTTGGGTACGCACTTTGTCCATCGTTTGACGCATGTCATTAACCAAGCGGTCAAACTGTTTCGGGATCAGACGGAACTGCTTAAATGTCTCTGACAGCGCATCGATCGACTCTTTAGTACGCTCATCATAACGACCGTACTGCTGGATCGCGCCTTCCATTGCCGCATAGGTGCGACGAAGTTCGCTGAACTTCTCACGCGCCAACTCAGGATCGATACCAACATCTTCATCACTCTCATCGTCTTCGTCGGTATCGTCTTTGTCTTCGTCCTCATCATCTTCGTCTTCAAGCTCTTTTTCACTGAGCTCGGAGCCGATATGAGTCGCGGTAGGTGCCACGTCATCCTGGTTCGGATCGATAAAGCCTGAAATAATGTCGGTTAAGCGAAGCTCTTCGGCTTCCACTTTATCGAACTGGTCTAACAGCGATGCAATCGAGGCCGGATATTCTGCCACTGAGCATTGCACCTGGTTGATACCATCTTCGATACGCTTGGCGATATCGATCTCACCCTCTCGGGTCAGTAGCTCAACCGTCCCCATTTCACGCATGTACATGCGAACGGGATCCGTGGTGCGCCCAATTTCACTCTCCACGCTAGAAAGTGCTGCCGCCGCCGCTTCGGCTGCGTCTTCGTCGGCCACGGTTTCTGACATCATCAATTCATCGGCATCTGGCGCGGCTTCCACCACTTGAATGCCCATGTCATTGATCATCTGAATGATGTCTTCTATTTGGTCGGAATCGACAATGTCTTCCGGGAGGTGGTCATTAACTTCGGCATAGGTCAGATAGCCTTGCTCCTTGCCTTTTGCGACAAGCAACTTCAGCTGTGACTGCGGATTTTGATCCATAGACGATATCCAACTTCGGGTCTGAGTGAAGAATTTAGTATGCGGAAACGCAAACCGCCAATTTTAACAAATGTCACCTTTGCTGGCTACTTTCTAAACGGACTGGCTCTGTATCAGTAGCATCAGTTCCCGCTTCTCTTCGACTGATAAGCCGACGGTATTTGACTTCGCTTGCAACTTGGCTATTTGTTGTTCGACACACTGGGCGAGTATTTTATCCAGTGAATCGCAAAAAAGTTCTGACGCATTTTCATCGTCAACATGTAGATCCCAGCCAGCCAAGCGGGCTAGCAAGGGCTCTTGTTTCGTTCCCCGCCAGCGCTCAAGCAACTGACCGGTAGTGATATGGGGGCGCTGTCGACAAATCTCAAGGATCGGGTTTAACAACGCTAACCCAGGTAAATCAATGGTGTCGGCCGAGGGCAACAGCGGTACTTCTTGGCCGAGTTTAGGGTACTGCACGAGTAGCGCAATCACCTCACGCATCGGTGTACGCTTGATATCTGGCTGGCCATGGACTTTCACCGGCTGTCCCTGACGACGAATCAAGGTATCCAGCTGATGGTCATCCATAATCCCGAGCTTCTGACCTAAGGTATTACGCAAATAAAGACGGAGCGTATCACCCGGCACTTTTTCAATCAGTGGCACCGCCAAGTTGGCCAGTTTGGCTTTGCCCTCTTGGCTACTGGTATCCACCTGCTTGAGCAAGGTGTTAAACATAAAGGTCGATAAACTTTGCGCTTCGCCAAGACGCTGCTCAAACCCTTCTTTGCCTTCTTGGCGGATGATCGAGTCAGGGTCGTCACCGTCGGGTAAAAACATAAATTTTAACTGCCGGCCATCTTGGATATAAGGCAACGCTTGCTCCATAGCCCGCCAAGCAGCATCACGCCCAGCCCTATCGCCATCGTAGCAACACAGTATAGTACCGGTTTGCCGGAAAAGGGTTTGAATGTGCTCCCCCGTGGTCGAGGTGCCCAAAGAGGCCACCGCATAATCCACGCCAAATTGCGCCAACGCGACCACGTCCATGTACCCTTCTACCACGAGTATACGCTCTGGATGACGATAGCGTTGCATCACCTCATACAAGCCGTATAGTTCACGCCCTTTATGGAAAATCGGCGTTTCTGGCGAGTTGAGGTATTTGGGCGTGCCATCACCTAATACGCGCCCGCCAAAACCAATTACTCGCCCACGGCGATCACGGATGGGGAACATCACGCGGCCACGGAACCTGTCGTAGCTATGACCGTTATCGTTCTCAATCAGCATACCCGCGGTCAGTAACTGACGAATATCCGCCTGATTGCGACCAAAGCGGCGTTTAATGGTGTCCCATTTATCTGGGACAAAACCAATACCAAACTGTTTGACCACTTCTCCGGATAGGCCACGCTGTTTGAGGTAATCAATGGCCACTTGCCCGGCTTCAGTGCGTAGTTCGCCACTGTAGGTACGGGCAATGGCTTCCATCATCTCGTAGATCTGACGCTTGTCATCACTAGGCATACTAGGACGCGTGTTGCCGCTTCCTGTTTGCTCACGAGGTACCTCTAAACCTAGCGTGCCAGCAAGCTCTTCGATCGCATCAGGAAATTCGAGTCGCTCGAACTCCATCACAAAGTCAATGGCATTGCCGTGCACACCACACCCGAAGCAGTGATAAAACTGCTTGTCTTGGCTTACACTAAATGAAGGCGTCTTTTCGTTATGGAAAGGGCAACAGGCACTGTAGTTTTTGCCTTTTTTCTTAAGCTTGACCCGTGCATCAATGATCTCAACGATGTCGAGACGTGAAAGCAAGTCATCTATGAATGCGCGCGGGATTCTGCCTGCCATAACCTGAAATTTATAGGGAGAGAAGCAAACAAGCCGCGCCGTCCAAAATAGGAAAGCACGGCTTGTTATAGAGTGGGAAAAGGTTAGCCTAGGTGTGCTTTAACACGTTGACTTACTTTTCCCATATCAGCACGACCTTGAACTTGGGGTTTTAATATCCCCATCACTTTGCCCATGTCTTGCATTGACGATGCACCGGATTTTTCAACCGCTGCTTTCACCAATGCATCGACCTCGTCATCGCTTAGAGGTTGGGGTAGAAATTCTTCTATCACCGCAATCTCGGCAAGCTCTGTCTCGGCAAGATCATCACGACCGGCTGCTTGGTACTGGGCTACGGAATCACGGCGCTGCTTCACATTTTTGGTCAGCACAGCCAAGATATCCTCGTCGCTGAGCGACTGGCGGGTATCCACTTCTTGCTGTTTAATGGCTGCCAAAACAAGGCGGAGCGTCCCTAGACGCGCCTTGTCTTTTTGTTTCATCGCCGTTTTTTGGGCGTCTTTTAAACGTTCAAGCAATTCCATAGCACCTTCCTGAATCTGTCTTTATTAGTACAGACGTACGCGGCGTTGGTTTTCGCGTGCCAACTTCTTCAGGTGACGCTTCTGAGCGGCAGCTTTAGCGCGTTTGCGAACGGTAGTTGGCTTTTCAAAGTGCTCGCGACGGCGAACTTCAGAAAGAATACCTGCTTTTTCACAAGAGCGCTTAAAGCGACGCAGTGCTACGTCAAATGGTTCGTTTTCACGTACTTTAACTACTGGCATGTGCCTTTCACCTCGGGGGTTGTCAGTTACTGCTGGCGAACAATTGGCCAGCCTTGATTAAAAATGGTGCGAAATTCTAATCCGAATAGGGGGCGATTGTAAAGCGCATCTGGCGAATTACTTCTAAGCCATGTAAGATTGCGCGCACGGTCAGCCTGCGCTGACACTGTCTTCTTCGCTTTGGTCATCACATTATACGTGGGCAATGACTGTAAGCACTCGATCTATCGGCTGTTATTCTGAGGTTATGATGCGCATTCTAGGCATAGAGACATCTTGTGACGAAACCGGCGTCGCCATCTACGACGACCACGCAGGCCTTTTGTCACATAAACTTTACAGCCAGGTTAAGCTTCACGCCGATTATGGTGGTGTGGTGCCTGAACTTGCCTCGCGTGATCATGTTAAGAAAACCTTGCCGCTGATTAAAGAGGCCATGGCTGAGGCAAACCTCACTCCCGCCCAGATTGACGGTATTGCCTATACCGCTGGTCCGGGGTTGGTCGGTGCCCTGCTTGTGGGCTCAACCATTGGTCGAAGTCTGGCCTATGCTTGGCAAGTCCCCGCTGTGGGCGTTCACCATATGGAAGGCCACCTTCTCGCCCCGATGCTTGAGGACAATCCTCCACCGTTTCCGTTTATCGCTCTGTTAGTCTCCGGTGGCCACACACAATTGGTCGAAGTAAAAGGCATTGGCCAATACCGCATTCTTGGCGAGTCAATTGATGACGCCGCCGGTGAGGCGTTTGATAAAACCGCCAAGCTGATGGGACTTGACTATCCGGGAGGGCCCTTGCTGTCTAAACTGGCAGAAAACGGGACCCACGGCCGTTTTACCTTTCCACGCCCGATGACTGACCGTCCCGGTTTAGACTTTAGCTTCTCAGGGTTAAAAACCTTTGCCGCTAATACCATTGCCGCCAATGACACCAACGAACAAACCCGCGCTGATATTGCCTATGCGTTTCAAGATGCTGTGGTCGATACCCTGGCTATCAAGTGTAAGCGTGCGCTCGACCAATGCGGTCTTAATCGCTTAGTGGTCGCTGGCGGCGTGAGCGCCAACCGTCATTTACGGGAAAAGCTGGAGACGCTGACGCAAAAGCGCGGCGGCGATGTGTTCTATCCTCGCCCTGAGTTTTGTACCGATAATGGCGCGATGATCGCTTATGCGGGCATGCAGCGGCTTAAAAATGGCGAACACATGGGTTTAGGTGTAAAAGCGCAGCCGCGTTGGCCACTCGACACCCTTGTCGCGGTCGAGAGCGACGACTAACCATTCGTCAAACCAGACACAAAAAGGCAGCCTAGTGCTGCCTTTTTTGCTGTTAATGTGCCAGCGTATAACCAGCCTCTCTGTCGCTAACGTCGCCACCAACCGAGAAGCACCGGTTTTTCGTCGCCATCCAATAAGCGCCGGATATTGTCGTAGTGACGAAACAAAATCAAACACGAAAGCATGGCGACGGGCATGGTAAATTGCGGCTTTATCCACCAGGTAAATAGCGGGGCGACGATCGCTGTCACGATGGCACTGAGTGACGAGTAGCCCGTCAACACAAGTACCAGCCCCCAGGTCGCCACCAGCAGGCCAGTTAAGCTCAAACCAATCGGCGCCATCGCGCCAAGTGCGGTCGCCACCCCTTTACCGCCACGGAAATGGAAAAAGACCGGATAAATATGTCCAAGACAGGCGGCAATCGCGATAAGCCCCAGTAGAAATGGGTTAATGCCAATCAGGTAGCTTAGCCAAACGGGGATCATCCCTTTCAGCATGTCACACAGCAGCACCCATGCCGCGGCAAAGCGCCCACCGAGGCGATAAACGTTAGTCGCACCTGGGTTTTTCGACCCCTGGTCTCTTGGGTCTGGCAAGCCAAACGCACGACAAACCAGCACGGCACTGGACACAGAGCCAAGTAAATAGGCAGCGATGATGATGGCAATGGCCAGTGCAGTCATGTGAAATCCCTAGAGTTTGTGCCGCATTCGTTGCTATAGTGCGCCAACGTTCATCGATAAACCTATCATGGATCGGAACGCATTGCGTATCCATCTGTCAATGAACTCGTCCAATAATACGAACTTTCTTACCACAGTGGTATCCGACCTGTCACGGAGTGTGAAAAAACATGGATTCCGTATTCATAGAGCAACTCGACGTGTACACCACTATCGGTGTCTACGATTGGGAACAGACCATCCAGCAAAAGCTGGTGTTCGATATTGAAATGGCGCACGATAATCAACCCGCTGCCCAGCAAGATGACGTGGCGCTAGCGCTTGATTATGCCAGTATCAGTGAGGCGGTTATCGCCCATGTACAAGCCAGCCGCTGTGCGTTAATCGAGCGTGTGGCTGAAGAGGTTGCCCACTTAATTCAAACCCAGTTTGGCGTCCGTTGGATTAAAGTGCGGGTGGCGAAACCAGGCGCGGTCGCTCAGGCCAAGAATGTAGGTGTAGTCATAGAGCGAGGCATACGGTGACACAAGCATTACTTAGTATTGGCTCTAATATTGAGCGAGATATTCATATCGAACAAGCCGTTAAAGCATTGCGTCAACTCGACCCACACTGTCGATTTTCCCGTATTTTTGAAGCCGAACCGGTGGGATTCGACGGCCCCAATTTTTATAACCTTATTGCCGAGCTTCACACCTCGCTTTCGTTGCAGGACTTTTGGCAAGCCGTTCGTGACGTTGAATCGCAACAAGGCCGAGAACGCAACGATCCTAAATGTCGCGATCGCACCATTGACATCGATTTACTCACGTTTGGCGAACACTGCCAAGCCAAAGGGCCTATGTTGCCTCGAGACGATATCTACAAATTTGCCTTTACCCTTTGGCCACTCGCCGAGCTCTGCCCTGACCAAGCCATTCCCGGTGATGGCCGTACCTTCGCCCAGCTTTGGCAGGCCTTTGATCAAGACCAACCACTGTGGCCGATTGAGACGCCGACTTATTTGAAGGATATTTAAGCATTATGAGCCTCTTTGAAGCCTTTTTTTTGGCCTTGATTCAAGGGTTAACCGAGTTTCTTCCTATTTCCAGTTCCGCACACCTTATCCTGCCTTCTCAGCTTTTTGGCTGGGCGGACCAAGGCCTCGCCTTTGATGTTGCTGTACATGTCGGCACACTGGCCGCGGTGGTGGGGTATTTTCGCCGTGAAGTGTGGAATCTCCTTAAAGCCTTTTTCGCCTCGCTCAAAGGCCAGCACAGCCCGGATAGTCAGTTGGCATGGATGATCGTGTTAGCCACCATTCCAGCGTGTGTAGCCGGTTTGTTTTTAAAAGACGTGATTGAGCTTTATCTGCGCGCAGCCTGGGTGATCGCGGCGACGACACTGATTTTTGGTGGCTTATTATGGTGGGCCGATCGCAACGCGACACAGACGTGCGATGAATATCGTACTACTCCTTATCGCGCTGTTTTGATCGGGCTGGCGCAAGCACTTGCTTTAATCCCTGGCACATCGCGTTCGGGGGCCACCATTACCGCAGCATTAATGCTCGGTTACACGCGCGAAGCCGCGGCACGGTTTTCGTTTTTGATGTCGATTCCTATCATCACACTCGCTGGCTCCTACCTGGGGCTGCAATTGGCGACCAGCCCAGAGCCGGTGGCCATGGGTGCGATCGGTGTGGGCCTATTGGTGTCGTTTGTCAGTGCTTACGCATGTATTCACGCCTTTTTAAAGCTAGTGACACGGGTAGGCATGCTTCCGTTCGTGATTTACCGCTTGGTGTTGGGAGCCCTGTTACTGGTGTTTATCACCGGATAAAAAAACACCAAGCACGGAACGCGTGCTTGGTGGTCTCATACCGCGGGATTGATGGGCGACCGAGGCGTTACTCCCCCGCGATTTTCATCGCATCAATGATCACTGAACCAGTTTGAATTTGGCTTCTCGTCTCGATATCAGTGCCAATCGCGACAATGTTCGCGAACATCTCGTTGAGATTACCGGCAATGGTGATCCCACTCACCGGGTATTGGATCTCGCCGTTTTCCACCCAAAAACCTGCCGCACCGCGCGAGTAATCGCCAGTCACCGGGTTCACCCCTTGTCCCATCAACTCCGTCACCAATAATCCCGTGCCTAATGTTTTTAGCATGGCATCGGCATCTTGGCCGGTGTGACTAACGTACCAGTTGTGAATGCCGCCAGCATGGCCGGTGGGTTCCATATCCAATTTGCGTGCCGCGTAACTGGTGGCGAGATAGGTATTTAAAACACCCTTTTCAATGATGCGTCTGTCTTGCGTGATCACCCCTTCACTATCAAAAGGCGCACTCGCTGAGCCTTTTAGCACGTGGGGAAGTTCGTTAATGGTGAGCCAATCAGGGAAAATCTGCTCGCCTTTTTTATCCAGTAAAAAAGAAGATTGACGGTAAAGGGCTGAGCCACTGATCGCCATCACCAAATGGCCAAACAGCCCAGTCGCCACACTGCGGTCGAACATCACCGGCACTTGGCACGTCGAGACACTGCGTGGGTTAAGGCGCGCCACGGCGTGTTTGGCCGCTTCGACGCCGACAAAAGCAGGTGTCCATAAATCCGCTTTGTCTCGTGCCACCGTGTAGCTCATGTCACGCTCCATCCCCGCGTCACTTTCCGCGATCACTGAGCAGCTTAACGCTTGGCGGCTTGAAGGGTAACTGCCGAGCATGCCATGGCTGTTGCCATAGACACGGACTCCATAGTGGCTGTCATAACTGGCACCATCACTGAACTTGATTCGGCTGTCATGGCTCAGTGCCGCTTGCTCGGCTTCAATCGCCAAGGCGGCAGCAGCATCTGGCTCAGGTTCATCGGGATAGAATAAGTCCAAGTCGGGGTAGTCAAACGCCATGAGCGCTTTGGGCGCTGGGCCGCCGAAAGGATCCGGCGAGGTATAACTGGCGATCTCAAGCGCCGCTTCAACGGTTTTCGCAATCGCTTTTTCCGACAGATCGGTGGTCGATGCACTGCCTTTTCGCTGATCCCGGTAAACGGTGATCCCAAGGGCACCATCTTGATTGAACTCTACATTCTCAACTTCGCCCATTCGCGAGCTCACGCTGATGCCGGTACTTTTGGTAATCGCCACTTCCGCCTGGTCACTCTTGGCCGAGGCCATGTCGAGCGCACGGCTGACAGCTTGACGAAGTTGCTGTTCTTGCTCGGCGACTTGTTGTTTCACACTCATAGTTGACCTTTTTGATTCGCATTCAAGTTCGACACACGTCGCGGTGCGAGCCTATGATAAAAAAGCCCGCGTTTGGGCGCGTTTCTTGTTAACATACGTGTCATTGCACATTCTCACTGAGGTTGAACATGGGCCGTAAAAATAAACCCGCTCCCTGGGAGGAAGAGGAAGAGATCATCTGGGTCAGCAAGTCCGAGATGAAACGCGATATGCTTGCCTTGCAAGAACTTGGCGAAGCGCTGGTCAAGCTTAAACCAGCCGTGTTAGAGAAATTCCCGCTCGACGATGACTTGCTCAGCGCCATTACCGACGCACAACGCTTGAAAAACGAAGCGCGCCGCCGTCAACTGCAATATGTTGGCAAGTTAATGCGCTCTCGCGATCCTGAACCGATTCAGGCTGCGCTTGATAAATTGCAAAACAAGCACGCGCAGCAAACGGTTGAGCTCCACAAGCTTGAGCAACTCCGTGACCGCATTATTGACCAAGGCGACAGTGCGATCAGCGATGTGCTTTTGCAGTACCCTGATGCCGATCGTCAACGCTTACGCCAGTTGGCGCGCCAGGCCAAAAAAGAGCAACAGCAAAGTAAGCCGCCCAAGGCCTACCGCGAGATTTTCCAGTATCTCAAAAGCTTTTACGACCAAAGCTTATAACATCAAACGCCAGTGCCTCGCACTGGCGTCCTTGGTTACGATTCAGTCCCGCCGACTGTCATCGCATCCAGCTTCAATGTCGGCTGTCCAACCCCGACAGGGACACTCTGTCCCGCTTTGCCACACACACCCACACCAGGGTCAATGGCCAAATCATTCCCCACCATCGAGACTTGCTGCATCGCTTCGATACCGCTGCCAATTAAGGTCGCGCCTTTCACTGGGGTGGTGATTTCACCGTTCTCAATTAAATACGCTTCTGAGGTGGAGAACACAAACTTGCCCGAGGTGATATCGACTTGACCACCGCCAAAGTTTGGCGCATATAAGCCACGCTCCACACTCGCAATCATCGACGCTGGCGAGCTTTCACCGCCGAGCATGTAAGTGTTGGTCATCCGCGGCATCGGCAGGTGCGCATACGACTCACGACGGCCATTGCCAGTGGGCGCAACGCCCATCAAACTGGCATTGTGCTTGTCTTGCATATAGCCTTTGAGCACCCCGTTTTCGATTAACACATTGTACTGACCTGGGACCCCTTCATCATCGATACTCAGTGAGCCGCGACGATCATTCATGGTGCCATCATCGACGATGGTGCACAGCGAGGAGGTTACCTGTTCGCCAAGGCTACCGGTAAACACCGAAGACTCTTTACGGTTAAAGTCCCCTTCAAGGCCATGGCCCACCGCTTCATGTAAGAGTACGCCCGGCCAACCCGCACCCAGTACCACGGGCATGGTGCCGGCCGGTGCCGCCTCGGCGCGCAAGTTGACCAGTGCTAAACGAATCGCTTCATCGGCAAATTGCAGCGCGCGTGACTTACCCGCATCCTCTTGCAAGAATACGTCATAGCCATAACGGCCACCGCCCCCCGCGCTGCCGCGTTCGCGGCGTCCGTCTTGTTCAACCAACACAGAGACAGACAAGCGAACCAGTGGGCGAATATCGGCGCCATAGGTGCCATCAGTGGCGGCCACCAGCACTTGCTCATAAAGGCCATTCAAGCTGGCATTCACCTCTTTCACTCGAGGCTCTTTGGCACGGATATAGCTGTCTATTTCTTTGAGTAGGGCGATCTTTTGCTCGCGCGTTAAGCTCGCAAGCGGATCCGTCGGGCCATAATACGGTTTGGCCTGTACCGCTGAAAAAGCACTCACTTTGCCATGCCCACCTGCTGGGGCAATGCCGCGTGCGGCAGTGGCACTTTGCATCAAGGCGTCCGGGGTGAGCTGATCCGAGTAAGCAAATCCGGTTTTTTCACCGATGATCGCTCTCACACCGACCCCGCGGTCGATATTAAATGAACCATCTTTAATGATGCTGTCTTCCAAGGCTAAAGATTCGTGCCATGTGGATTGGAAGAAAATATCGCCATAGTCAATCTGGCGACCGCTCAGGTGCGCCAACGTCGCATGCAGTTGCGACTCACTCACGCCCGCCGGGCGCAGCAAGGTTTCTTCGACCTGTTCCAGACTCATTCGTTTACTCTTGGTTGTGGCTGCCGAACCGACAGCCGAGAAAAAAGATAACGCGCCGAGGGTGCGCTATTTCAATTGGCTTTGCAACCGGGTATGAGACAGTACGGGCATCTTATGCCGAATGGATTCCCCTACGCTTAAATCAAGTTCCGCCCAAGTCACACCGGGTTCACTGCCCAACGAGGCGACCACTTGCCCCCATGGGTCAATGATCATTGAGTGCCCCCAAGTTTGGCGCCCTTTGCTGTGCTCCCCGCACTGACCGGCAGCGATCACCCAGCATTGGGTTTCTATTGCACGTGCCCGCAATAAGGTTTCCCAATGTGCTTGACCGGTTACCCGAGTAAAGGCCGCCGGCACAGTAATGATATCGGCTCCTTGCGCGCGTAAGGCTTGGTACATAGGCGCGAAGCGGACATCGTAGCAAATACTTAATCCAAGACAGCCAAACGGCGTATCCAATGTTGCGAGACGGTCACCGGCATCAAAATAGTCTGACTCACAGTAACGACCATGCGCATCAGCCACTTCCACATCAAATAGATGCAATTTGTCATAGCTGCCGCGTAAGTGCCCAGCGTTATCGAACACTAAGCTGGTACTGCTTAACATGCCGTTGTCATTTTGAATCGGAAACGCCCCCACGATCAGCCAAAGATCATAATGGTGAGCCAGCTCGGCAAGCTGCTGTTGTAAAGGCCCATGACCCAACCGTTCAGCATGGCGCTGATAATCCTGCTTACCGCCAAACACCAGGGCATTTTCGGGGGTAAGGACCAGCTTAACGCCTTGTTCACTCAAGCGATGTAAACTGGCTTGCAATGTCTTCATGTTGTGGATGGGATCAGCGCTGGATGTCATTTGGACAACACCTGCTTTCATCATGCTCACTCCTTGGCGTTTTCTGCTTGTTGGCGCAATCGCTCCGTCGCATCAGCTGGCAGTGCTAATGCCTCTTTGTCGCGCGACACTTCCCTGATATCTGGCGTCCCTATTGGCCCGCTCACTTGGTAACGGACTTGGGTGAATACATCGACCACGGGAGAGATGGCCGTGGTAACGGCTAATACATACAGCGCCGTTTGCGGCGTCACCGCAAACGCACTAAGAACAGGGATCCCTGAGGTAATATCCGGCGTAAACCGCACATCGGCGTTCACACGGTTGGTCACCAAATTGGCAATCCCTTTAATAACCATATCACCGGCTATCCCATCCATGCGGATATTATCCGTCACAACCACGCCATTTGTGATCACCGCCCGCCCGGTAATGTCATCAAAGGCCAAACCATCTTCAAACACACCGGAGAAATCGAGCTGGATTTTACGCAAGATAGAATCAAGGCTGAACAGCCCCAATAGTTTACCGGCGCCTCCTACCCCACTTAAATAGCCATCTTTAACATCCGAGCGAATGTCACCATTAAGGCTCGCAATATCGACCTTCCAAGGCAGGCCAGCATAATCTAACGAGGCTTGAGTCGAAAAACTGGCGTCTTGGATCCCGCCACTGATGCCAAACCGCCCCATTAAATCTGAGGTGCTTTCGCCTCCCAAGGCTATGGTCAACGCGGTTTGATTGTAGCCTTGCTCGTCAATCAGCCAATGGCCGCTGATTGACGCGTGGTTTTTCCCACTCTCTAGCGTCAGGGAAGAAAGATCGACTTGTGAGGGTTTCTTATCGAGTACCGCCTCGATGCGCCCAAGCCGATACCCTTGCAACCACAGATCCTCAATCACTAAGTGTGTCGGCGGAATGGCAGCGAGCAAGGCTTTATCCTCGGGGGTGGCTCGTGTGTCCACGGGCTCAAACAAGGGCGAGTCATCCGTTTCACCCTCCTCTGCCAACTGGCGATTAATATGCCACTGATCAATCGCGACATTCAGCCTTCCTTGTGTCGGCCAGTTGGCTTGTCCACTAAGCTCTCGACTGCCCATTAACACCTCCCAACCCTCGGCTTTGTGTCGCGCCGCTAACGACACATCATGAAACGCTAAAGGGTCGGCACTGACCGTATCAATCTTGGCGTTAATCCGGCGCGGCATTGGTAAAGCGGGATACTGGTCACTTCCACTCGGCCAAGATTGACTCACCCGCTGCCAAACACGCTTCCAAGCCGCGACATCAAGTTGCTTAAGGTGCAGGTCCGCGCGGTGACCACGGGTTGCGAGCAAGGTGTTAGTTTGCGTGCCAATTTGCCATTGGCTCGCGGTAAACTGGGGGCGACGACCCTGGGTGTTGATGCGGGCTTGATAACTCACACTAGGCAGCGCCACACGTCCGGTCAAGCCTTCGCTGTTGCCACTGGCTTCAATGCGTGCGTGGCCCTTTTGCCAACGTGGCTTACTAAGCGGTGCGGGCAACGTCGACTGTAGCGGTGTGGTATCGACATCCACACCAAGCTGATAATCAAAACCGGTGTCATTTAAGGTCAAGTCAAGCCCAGCTTGCCAACGTGCGCCCCCACCCAAATAGGCCTTGAGGGGTAGCGAGAGCGTGTCCAGTAATGGCACCACATCCCAATCGGCGTCTATACCCAGATCAAGCTGATAGCCGGACGCCACGGTTTCACCGGTAAATTGGAGGCTGATGGGTTGCCCTAACCATTGTGCTTGCATCGACTGCGTAGTGAGGGTGTCGTCGCTAAAGGCCAGCTCGCCGGATAAGTTATCCAGTTGCATGGCCGGAGCCTGAATCGATACCTGGTTGCCGGTAAAGCGGACTTTGCCCTCGGCATGAGGTTGCTCACCATTGAGCGGGATGTCGAGTCCTAGGTTAGCATTAACCAGCCCATCGACTTGCACATGGGTCAAGGCCGCGCCAACGGTATCGACTAACGGTGTCGCCAGCATGTATTGACGGACAGCCGATCCGGTCGCGGCCAGTGACGCGTTAATATCCAGGTAGCTATCCGGCTGGGTCATATCGGCAATCTCAGCCTGCACGTGGCGACTGACAGCGTCCCCCAAACGCACATGCTCACCCTCAATCGCTAAGCGCGCGTTTTCAAACAATAAGGTCGCATCCAGCTCCGTTAAGGTTGGCCAGGCGGTATTAAAGCTAAACGCCCCGCCGCGAAGTGGCACCATGGCTTGGAAAATACCGCTGTGATCCTGGTAAGGAAACGCATCGAGGGCACCAAACCAAAGAATTTCACTGTCTTTGGCCCGTCCGGCTTGAATGGCGCGAGAAAGGTAATCGGTTAATGAGTCAGGCAATGCTCGGGTGGGAAGATAGCGCCATGTTTGTCCCGCATCCGATACATCGGCTTGCACGTACAACGCCAAAAAAGGCGCACCTTGTGACGGAATATCCAGACGAAACGCGCCTGAGCCTTGCACGTCTGCCCCCTTGACCACTGCCTGCTCACTCCATACTGACAAGCCTTGCTTGTTTTGCTGCCAGTTGAGGGTCAACGCACCGTGCTCAAGCGGGAGCGGCGCTTGAAAAAAGTCGCCGTAAGGCAGAGATTGTGCCCCCAGCGCCAGCTCTGCTTGGCCTTGTCGGCCTTGCCCCGAGATCATCGCGCTCAGGCCTTGGAACGCTGGCAGGTAGCCCCAGCGCTTGGCCGAGATCGCCTCCAGGGTCGCTTGATAACGTAACGGGGAGTCAGGTGCTTTGCTCAGCGCTAAAGAACGGATCTGACCTGATGGGGACAACGCAGCCGCCACACGGTGCTGTTGCGCTGATTGACTGGCAAGCCCAAGCAAAGGACGTAAAGAGGCAATATCGACGTTGGCTGCATTGAGACGCCAGTTGTCCAACGCCCCCTGCCAAGATAGCTGTGACAGCGCAGCTTGGGTGGTCGCACCCGCTTGTACCCATAGCCCATCAGAGTCAACCCGCCAGCGTTGATCATCCATCGCTCGCAACTGGATGTGGCTGTCTTTAATGGCCCATTGTTTGGCTTGATTGTCACCGTCTTGCCAAGCGAGTGCGAAGTTATCAATCGATAGCAAGCCGTTGTCGACATGCCCTTGCTCCACCCTCACCCAGGCTTTTGCGTCTAAACGCGCGGTGTTGATGGTGGCGGACGGCGTGAGTTGTTGAGTCAGCCAAGGAGCAATATCCATCGCCTCACTGGCCAAATAAAAGTCTCCCGTTAGCGTACTCAAGCCGTCGGTTTCACGGAAAGCCGCGTTGACTCGCACCTTGTCTAGTTGCGTGCCTTGCATGCCAAGCCTGGCTTGTACCTGGTGCTCACCTTGGTTATTGCGCCAAAACAAGTCACTGATCACCAGTGTCTGCGCTTCTAGCGAAGGGGTTACCAGGATCACCTTGGCATTGGGGATCGAAAATTGTCCCAACCGCGCCAAGAATAAGTCTTCTAGCCGCTCGCGAACGCCCGCTCGGGTGTTTTTATCCGGTAGTTGACCGGTATCGAACACCAAGCCGTCGAGTGTGACATGGGAAAAAACGGGCTGGCGCCGAATCAGGCTGGCAGAGACATCCAATTGCAAACTGATTGCATGAGCGGTTAACAGCGGGGGACCGTTGTCGCTAGTGGCTAGCGCGACGTTTTCAAGTTGCAGTGACGGTGTCAGATTGCGCCACTGGCCGGCAATACCATCCAGTTGCGCACTAAAGCCAGTTTGCTCCGACACCCACTGTCTCAGCGGGGCTTGCAAGATCTCCATATTGGGCAATAGAAAGCGCAAACCGCCGATTAGCAGGGCGGTTATCACTATCAAACTGATGACGCTGACCGTTAGCCAGCGCATACCCCTTCTCACCCAGGTCATGGATTACATCATTACTACGTCAAACTGTTCTTGCGTGTATAAAGGCTCGGATTTCACTTTCACTTGCTTACCAATAAACACTTCCAACTCCGCCACAAGGTGCGAGTCTTCTTCTGCCAATGCCTCAATCACCGCAGGAGCCGCGTACACCACAAACTTATCCGCTTCATAAATGCGGTTAACGCGAGTAATTTCACGTAGCACTTCGTAGCAGACAGTTTCCACGGTTTTGACCGAACCTCGCCCATCACAGGTTGGACAGCCACCACACAGCACATGTTCAATACTTTCTCGCGTGCGTTTACGTGTCATTTCCACCAGCCCTAACTGAGTAAAACCATTGATATTGGTTTTGACCCTGTCTTGGCTCAGTGCCTGCTCGAGCGAATGCAAGACGCGGCGTCGGTGTTCATCGGTACTCATATCGATAAAGTCGATAATGATGATCCCACCCAAATTTCTCAGCCGCAATTGACGAGCGATCGCACGCGTAGCCTCAATGTTGGTATTAAAAATCGTCTCATCCAGGTTCCGCCGCCCAACAAATGCACCGGTGTTGATATCAATGGTGGTCATCGCTTCCGTCTGATCGATGATCAGGTAGCCACCCGATTTGAGCTGGACTTTGCGCTCTAACGAGCGTTGGATTTCATTTTCGGTGTCGTACATGTCAAAGATCGGCACTTGTCCGTCGTAGTACACCAATTTATCGGCCAGCTCAGGCACAAACTCTGACGTGAACTCTTGCAGCTTTTCATAGGCAATCTTGGAATCGACCCGGATCAAATCCAACTCGGTCCCGACAAAGTCACGCACAATGCGCTGAGCCAATGCCAGCTCACCGTACAACATGGATTTGGCTTGATAACGCGTGCGGCGCTCTAACACCTTATTCCACAAACGTTTTAAAAAGGCGGCATCTTGCGCCATTTCATTGTCTGTTGCCCCTTCAGCAGCGGTGCGAATAATAAAGCCACCGAGCTCGTCGCAATAGTCACTGACGATGCTTTTTAGTCGCTTACGTTCGTCTTCACTTTCAATACGTTGTGATACCCCAACATGGGCGGCACCTGGCATGAAAACCAAGTAACGCGAAGGCAAGGTAATATCGGTGGTGAGACGCGCGCCTTTGGTGCCCAGCGGATCTTTGACCACTTGCACCACAATATCTTGTCCTTGGCGAACCAGCTCGGAGATATCGCGCACTTGGAATTGTTGCTTCTCATTTTCCGAGACACACTCGGTATGGGGAACAATATCTGAGGCATGTAAAAACGCCGCTTTCTCTAAGCCAATATCGACAAAGGCTGCCTGCATACCAGGCAACACACGACTGACTTTGCCTTTGTAGATATTGCCTACAATGCCACGCTTTGCTTCACGTTCGATATGGATTTCTTGGAGGTTGCCCCCCTCAATCATCGCCACCCTCGTCTCGCTAGGGGTGACGTTTATTAGCAGTTCCGCACTCATGGTTTCCCCGAATCTCTCAAAAGTGGGGCCTAGCGACAGATATGCGCTCAGACCGAAAATTGTTTGAGCAGCTGCTCGGTTTCATACAGTGGCAAACCAACCACGGCGTGATAGCTTCCATCAATTCGAGTGACAAATTTACCGCCCAGCCCCTGAATCGCATAGGCGCCGGCCTTATCAACTGGCTCACCCGATTGCCAATAAGCCTCAATCTGCTCATCACTGAGCGTACAAAACCACACTTTGGTGGTCACAACAGTGGTGATCTGCTTCATAGCATTGGCGACAGTCACTGCCGTCATCACCTGGTGCTCTCTTCCAGAGAGTTGCTGAAGCATTCGGGTCGCCTCCGCTTTATCACGCGGCTTTTCGAGGACCTGCTCGCCGTCAACCACAATGGTATCGGCACCGAGCACCGGGGTATGGCCACCTGTTTGCCCGACCCCAGCCCGTGCCTTGTCTTGTGATAAACGTGACACATAGGCGTAAGGCGACTCGCCAGGCTGCTGTTGCTCCTCCACATCCACCACCACGCGGGCGAAATTCACCCCCATACCAGTGAGTAGTTCGTGACGTCGAGGTGACCCCGAGGCCAGGTATAAATCACAGCTCATGATACCTCTTTACGATTAGTGCGTTAGCGAATGGCAAAGCGACGGCGTAAACGGCGCAATAACAGAAAGATCCAAGGCCAGAGTATAAAGTTAAGCACACCCGCCCAAAGCTGCTCAGGGTTAAACTGTACGTTAGACACCAAGTACTCCGCCCAGAACTCGATCAATTTTCCCGCCAAGGTCAGTAATGCCAACAAGAGTGCCTGCTGCCAATACGACATGTTGCGTAACAATTGAAAGTTCAGCGCCACGATGTAAACCAAAATCGCCATCATCAAGCCGCGCACCCCAAGGGTCGACCCTAACATCAGATCCCACAACAGGCCGAGTACTAGCGCGGTACCGACATTGACCCGATGAGGTAATGCCAGCACCCAATAAAAAGTAACCAGTAATACCCAAGAAGGGCGAAAGGGGGCGAGTTCCCCCGGCCAAGGAGCGGCTTGTAAAATCAGCGCAATGATAAAAGAGAGCCAAATTACAAACTGGCCGCGAAATGTCACATTTGCCATTACGGCGATTCTCCCTCGGCATCGGACGATGGTGCGGTGTCAGGTGATGGTGCAGTGTCTGATGACGGCTGCGCGACAGGCTGGTCCGGGCGCGCGTTCTCGCCCTTTTCAGGGGTTGGCCACACCAAAAGCAGATAACGCAGACGATCAAACTTCACCGCTGTGGTGGCGCGTACTTGCGCAAATGGGCGCTTATTATCAAACGAAAATTCCGTCACCGTACCAACCGGGTAGCCTTCAGGAAAGACTCCGCCCAGACCTGAGGTGACTAACTTGTCACCCACTTTAATGTCCGTGCTGCTAGGAATATTGTCTAAGCCAATGTAGTGGGCCGACCCGCGCCCAGACGCAATCACTCGTATGTCATTACGCATGACCTGAACAGGAATGGCATGGGTTGGATCGGTGAGCAGCAGCACTCGGCTGTTGTGGGCACCCACATACGCAATTTGGCCAACCACACCGTGCTCGTTGATCACCGGTTGCCCTTCATAAACCCCATTGGTCCGCCCTTTGTCTAGCATGACTTGATGTTTATAAGGATCCGAGTCAACGGCCATCACTTCGGCGACCATCTTCCGTTCATCCCGAATGAACGACGAGCCCAGTAGCTCGCGTAGACGCTGGTTTTCGCGCTCTGTCTGCGCTAAAAGAAGCTGATCACTTTCCAGTTGTAACACCTGCTTTCGCAATGCTCGGTTCTCTGCCACTAAACGTTGGTGAGAACGAAACTGCATCACCAGTTCGTCTAAGGTGTCGCGCGGAACGTTGGACGCATATTGTAACGGCGCCACCAGCGTGTTTAGGAAATAACGCACCCCAGCGAACGCATCAAGACGACTATCAGCCAGCATAAGGCTGACTGATAGTAAAAGAGCGAAAAACAGGCGCAATTGCAGAGACGGACCTCTGCCAAACATAGGTTTCATAATGAAAACGACCTGTTTGTAGGCACAATCACGTTAATCTTCGCTAAAAAGATCACCGCCGTGCATATCGATCATTTCCAGCGCTTTGCCCCCGCCACGTGCTACACAGGTCAATGGGTCTTCGGCGACCACCACAGGAATACCGGTTTCTTCGGTCAGCAAGCGGTCAAGATCACGCAGCAGCGCACCACCACCGGTGATCACCATGCCACGCTCTGAAATGTCAGACGCCAGCTCCGGAGGGCATTGCTCAAGCGCGACCATCACCGCAGAGACAATCCCAGTCAGAGGCTCTTGCAGCGCTTCGAGAATTTCATTGGAGTTAAGCGTGAAGCTACGCGGCACCCCTTCCGCAAGGTTACGACCACGCACTTCAATTTCACGGACTTCATCGCCTGGATAGGCGGAACCGATTTCATGTTTAATCCGTTCTGCGGTGGCTTCACCAATCAAGCTGCCGTAATTACGGCGAACATAATTGATAATCGACTCATCAAAACGATCGCCACCAATACGCACCGACGATGAATAGACCACGCCATTAAGCGAGATCACCGCCACTTCAGTGGTACCACCGCCGATATCGATCACCATCGAGCCAGTGGCTTCGGATACTGGCAGACCTGCACCAATCGCCGCCGCCATCGGCTCATCAATCAAGTAGACTTCACGGGCGCCAGCACCCAAGGCCGACTCACGAATCGCGCGGCGTTCAACTTGGGTCGAGCCACATGGTACAGCCACCAGTACACGCGGGCTTGGGCGCATATAGCTGTGATCGTGCACCGATTTGATAAAGTGCTGCAGCATCTTTTCAGTGACGTAGAAATCAGCAATCACACCATCCTTCATCGGGCGAATGGCCGCAATGTTACCCGGTGTACGACCTAGCATCTGCTTCGCATCATGACCCACAGCCGCTACGCTCTTGGGCGAGCCTGCTCGGTCTTGACGAATAGCGACAACAGACGGCTCATCCAGAACAATGCCCTGTTCTTTTACGTAAATCAGTGTATTGGCGGTTCCCAAGTCAATGGATAGATCGTTGGAAAACATCCCGCGAAGTTTCTTAAACATGATGGTCGATTAATCCTGCAAGCTATGAAATCAGACAAATTGAGCTAAATGTATCAACGCGCACGGTAAGCAGCAAGATACGGTGCTGTAAACCTGAATGAGATCTGTGTTTTTTTTCAATGCGCTGTCATTTTGATGATTTTTCCATCAAAAACGCATTATTCCTGTTGTCTTTTTTGGGTTGGTGACTGACACGATGCCTGCGTCACCAACTGAGTAGACGCCTTCATTGATGCCGTTGCTTCGCGATAGGTCAAATAACAGGCCGTCGCGGGCTGCTCGTGAAACAGCCAAATAAAATCGACGCGATCTTGCTCCGGGTAGCGTCGAATATGCCACCGTGTTGCATCCTGCAGCGTCGTCACTAATTTGGGTAAGCCGCTGATCGTTGGATAACCATAAGCGATATCGATCTGCGTGCCGTTGACGCTCAGTGACTGTGAAGCTTGATGGCTTATCTCATTTTTTTTCGCTAACGCATGGGTGTGCGTCATGACGCTTTCAATGCCGCTTTTTAACCCTTTTAGTGCTGACACATTGGCATCCGCCTCATAATCGTAGAACTTAGGGATCGCAATCACCACCAGTACCGACAAAATACTGACCAGTAATAACGCTTCTAACCACCCACGTCCCGATTGATACGATAGCTTGATGGTTTGGGTCATCGTTTTCCCCACCGGCGGCGCTTTTTCTGCGCCGGATGTGGCGACATTTCCGCCCCCAGCAGTCGCCCTTGTCCGCCTGCTACGCCAAGCTCTTTCACTACAGACCATTCCTCATTGGTTTCCACACCCACCGCGAGTACCTCTGTGGGGGTAGCTTCACACGCGCCTAGCACACTACGTATATACAGCTGGTTCTCTGGACGTTGGTGAATATTACGAACCAGACTGCGGTGAAGCTTGATATAAGCTGGTTGAATATCTTTTACATAGTGAGTGCTCACTATCGTTCGGCCAGCTTGGTCAACAACTAGACGGCACCCTAACGCGGCAATCATTCGTAAGCAAGGCCGCGCCGCATCAAAGTGTGAAACCAGGGCACCTTCGGACACCTCCACGAGCAAACGATTCAAGGTACTGCGTGGCGTTTGTAATAAAGCATCGCGTAGCCATACCACAAACTCACGTTGGCAAAGTGAGTACGCACTCACATTAACGGCATAATTGTCGATATAGTCACGTGTTTTTAGCCACCACAGCGCTCGGCCAAGGGTGGCTTTATCAAAGGCCACATCCATGCCGACCAACTCCACGCCTGGCCAAAAACGCGATGCCTTGAGCACCTTGCCTTTTTCGTCCTTAATTCGGCTTAAAAGTTCATAGTGAAGACGGGTTTTGCCATCTCGAGCAAACACCGGCTGTCGATAAAGCATCGGGCCTTCTCCCGCCATCACCGACTCCAACAACGTCCGCCAGCGCACACTGCCACGTTTATCCAGTTGGCTGAGTTGCTTATCGAACTGGGACCAACCATTCTGCCCAGTTAGCGTCGCCGCTTTTAACGCGCGTTCAGCTTCATCCATTAATCGCCCACGTCGCTCGCTGGCGCCAAATGATGTCATACCAAGGTGAAACCAGTTGTCTTGATCAAGTGCCTCAGGTGGTGCGAGCTTATCTAAGGCATTGGTGATCTGAGCGAGAAACGGATGGACTTCATCCCCAGCTTGGTTGACCAGCAATATGGCAAAATCCGAGGCAAAATAGCGCGCCAGCACCGCATCGGGAAAACGCTGAATCGCATTGGATAAGACATTACCAATCGCTTGGATCAGTTGATCGGCGGCTTCTTGTCCGTGCTGCGACACTAACTCTTCCCACTCAGCAACACGGACCAAGATCACACTACCTTGGCTAGCGTCATCGCTAGCCAGGGTGTGCAAACGGTTATCAAACATTACCCGATTCGCCGCACCGGTGAGCTGATCAAGAAAGGTGTTGGTGCGAATAAAGGTATCAAAGCGGCTTCGCTCTTGGCGGGCTTCTTTGAGCTCCTCGATAAGCTGGGTCAATGCCGCACTGGCAGGGATAGGCCACTCTCGGCTATCGCCTTGCTGCGCATCGTCTAAACGCCCTGCTAAAATCAGCCGGCCACGCTGCTCAAGCACCTCACTGCCATACAACTGACGTCTAAGCCAGCGGATCCCCCACGCGAGCCCCAGCACAATCACCAAAATCGCCGCCGATAACGATGACAAAGGGCCAATCGAGTAAGCAAACTCGGCATAGGGCGGCACGAAGGTCAACTTGACGGCAAAGCCAGGATTGCTTTCCAAAGGAATATCGCGCGAGATCACCTGCTGATTAGCGACTGTCTGGTATTGAATTTGTTCGTATTGATACAAAATCCCAGCATCCGAGTAGATCGTTAGGGAGGTCACATTACTGGCTTTCAACATCTTGGGCAGCCAACGCGAAAAGTATTGGTTATCGCGCTGATCGCTTGCCATCTCTTGATCAATCACCTCCACCATGCCATCGACATAGTGAGAGATAAAATCAATACCGAGCTGGCGAAAACTGATCGCACCGCCAATAAACAACACAAAAATGGCGCACACCACAATAAGGGTGACAAATGCTACGAGTCGGTTGGTCAGCTTCATACCGCTGACTTTGATCGCATTGGCTGTTCTATCCATGATTCTCTGCTGACTTGGGTCGCCTTTGGGGGCTATTAGCCGCTATTATCAGGCTTGGTTATCATAATGTGAATGCCTAGCCCACGAATCGGTGGCTGTCTTTTTATTCAACGAGGACTCATGGACTGGATTACCTGTACACAAAGCTTTATCTGTGTGGTGGATCATGGCTCGTTAGCCCAAGCGGCGACGAAGCTACATACATCAAGCTCTGCGTTATCAAAACGCCTTAGTTGGCTAGAACGTCAACTGGGCGTTCAATTACTCAAGCGCACCACACGCAGTCTATCGATGACGGATGCAGGCGATCTTTTCTATCATCGTGCCAAAACGTGGGTCGACGACTGGCAACAATTGGTCAGTGAGACCACCTCAACTTTTGGTGAGGTGAGCGGTGTGTTGCGTATCGGTGCGCCATTGGTGACAGGGAACCGCTTTCTGGTCAACTTTATTGCTGAGTTTCTTGAGATTTATCCGAAAATCAAAGTTGAACTCACCACCCTCACACCCGGGCAGCTTCCCGATCTCAACCTAGATGTGGTGATCAGCCGTGAGCTCGAATATTTCAACTCCGCCAGTTATATCGCCGCCAAATTATTTGATTTTCAACCTGGTTTTTTTGCCGCCCCTGCGTATTTAGCTCGCCATGCCCCGATCACCACGCCCGAGCAATTAACCCAACACAATATTTTGCTATACGGTAATTCACATCAGCCGCAAGAACGGGTGTTTGAAGATGGCACACGCTTACAATTGTCCGGAAATTTCGTCTCACCTAACCCTGAAGCCTTAGTCAGTGCCGCGGTGATTGGCATGGGGATCATTTTGGGAGGCGCTGGGACGGTGCAAAAAGAAATCGACCAAGGCTTATTGGTTCCGGTGCTACCCGCGTTAAAGCAGCCGCGTTCCTCCGCCTATGCTTACTACCCAAAATTGGAGTATAACCACACCAAAACCAAATTATTTATCGATTTTATTAAACAGAAAGTTAAAGATTTGTACGTTTAGCGCGCAGGTAAAGCATGAGGTAACGCCAAATATTATCGGGGCTTAGCCGATTTTGGAAAAAGTATTTTATCTTTTATCTATATATCGATAACAATCTCTGCGCTAGGGTTAGCCAAGACACTCAACTCAACAAGGCACACGCTCCATGGCCTATTATAACCCTAAGTACCCTGATACCCCCGCTCTTAAACGCGCAGCAAAACGGCGTATCCCCGCCTTCGCCTTCGATTACCTTTGTGGCGGTTGCCACGATGAGATTGGCGTGGCGCACAATGCCGGGGCGTTTGAACACGTAAAACTGCAATCTGACTTGCTTGCGCCGACCCCAGAGATCGACTTATCCGTCGAGTTATTTGGCCAACGCTATGCCGCGCCTTTTGGTGTCGCCCCCGTCGGACTGCAAGGGTTAATGTGGCCCAAGGCGCCGGAAATTTTGGCCAAAGCGGCCTATCAAGCAAAGCTTCCTTATGTACTCAGCACCGTATCCTCAGCGAGTCTCGAGACCATCGCTGAGATCTCTGAGGGAACGGCGTGGTATCAACTCTATAACCCCACGGATGCCAAGATCCGTCAAGATCTCATGGGTCGCATCAAAGGTGCAGGGTATAAAGTGCTGGTCGTCACTGTGGATGTGCCGACCTTTGGTTATCGCCCTCGCGATATAAGAAATGGCTTGGCGATGCCACCGAAAATGAACTTACGCAATATCGTGCAAATGATGCAATGTCCAGTATGGAGCTGGCAGACCTTACTGGCCGGTGTACCTGAGATGCAAACCCTCAAGCCTTACATGCCAAAAAACATGCCCACCAGCGAACTGGCCAACTTTATGAATAATACAGTGATGGGCGCTGTCGATTTTGACAGTCTTAAGGTCATCCGTGATAACTGGGACGGGCCACTGGTGCTAAAAGGTTTGGTCAACCCAGACGATGTCAAACAAGCGGTCGCGCTCGGTGCCGATGCGGTGGTCCTATCCAACCATGGGGGACGTCAGCTGGATGTCGGTGAGTCACCGCTGGATACCATTCAAACCATCAAGCGCTTATATGGTGACAAAATTAAACTATTGATGGACAGTGGCGTACAAAGCGGCGGCAATGTCGCCCAAGCCATGGCAATGGGCGCCGACTTTACCCTGCTTGGCCGCACCTTTGTCTATGCCTGTGGTGCAGTAGGTCACCATGGAGGAGAGCATGCAATAGACATGCTTACCCAACAACTGACGCAAGTGATGGGCCAGCTAAAATGCCCAACGCCGACGCAACTGCCGCACTTTTTAAAAACAGGCCCTGGCGTCGCCTAGCCCAGTCGGCTCCGAGACTCACCAAAACGCAAAAAGCCCCAGCAGGGGCTTTTTCGTTGCAACAACCGTGACGTCAACACGCCATTTCACGCCGCGCGTTTTAGAACGGAATATCGTCGTCAAAATCAGGCAGGTCGTTATATTGCTGCTGAGGCTGAGACTGTGGCTGCGGTGCCGACTGCTGCTGCGGTGGCTGTTGGTTAAAGTTTTGCTGTGGTTGTTGAGGCTGCTGAGGCTGTCCCCATCCACCTTGTTGCTGCGGTGACTGCTGCATCGGCTGACCTTGGTTCTGACCACCACGGCCACCCAGCATTTGCATGCTGCCGCTAAACGGTTGTACCGCGACTTCCGTGGTGTAACGGTCTTGCCCGTTTTGGTCTTGCCATTTGCGTGTTTGCAATTGGCCTTCGATATACACCTGAGAGCCTTTGCGCAGATATTCACCCGCGACTTCGGCGGTTTTACCGAACAGCACAACGCGGTGCCACTCTGTTTTCTCACGCATCTCACCGGTGTTTTTATCACGCCATGACTCTGAGGTCGCGAGGCTGAGGTTCGCCACCGCACCGCCGTTGGGGAGGTAACGGATTTCCGGATCGTTGCCCAAATTACCAATCAAGATGACTTTGTTTATGCCACGGCTGGCCATAGGTGACTCCCACTGTTCTTGGTTGCGCGCGAAATGATTTCGCAAATTGGATAAATAAGGAGGAAGTCTAGCACGAGCACCCCAGAGGTTCGAAGCTTTTCCACGCGATCTGTTTCCATATTCTTCAGTTAACGCGTCAGCACAATGGGTTATCACTCGCAGCGTATACCTCAAAGATAAAAATGGTTTAGACTGATGGAAAGCTTGCCCAGCCTTGACGTCGGTGATCACCCACTGACGTCACACGCAGATACGCATGTTGAGTCATCATCAGTAGGATGCTTATGAACCAAGCCGAAACCACCTCAGATAGTTACACACTGCTTCTTATCTCTCAGCCCAGCATGTCTGTGTCTGCACTGATGACATGCTTGGAAAAAGAAATCCATAGCGAGGTCGAGCTCGTCACGCCCGATGCGATCACCGATAAACTCACCGCTCGCCCAGGCCTAGTGCTGGTGGACTTAAACGCCTTTGATGACATTGCCACCGAGCAGCTAAAACAATCGCTAATCCCATTTGCCGACCAACATGTCTTTGCGCTGCTCAATGCACATGATTTAAGTGCCAAAGAGCTCGCCAGCTGGCCATTTATCAAAGGGGTATTTAAAAAAGAAGATGAGATCCGACACCTGTGTTACGGCATCGAAAAAATGTTCTCTGGCGAGTACTGGCTGCCCCGTCACAAAATGGCCGCGTTAATCCACTATTATCAACAACACCACCAACAAGCGATCGACGAGCAGGCCATTGTCCTGACCAACCGCGAGCAACAAATACTACGCCATCTAGTCACAGGCGCTTCCAACCAAGATATCGCCAGTGCACTTGATGTCAGTGAGCACACCGTCAAGTCTCACCTTTATAACGTGTTTAAGAAAATCAATGTCAAAAACCGGGTACAAGCGGTATTTTGGGCAAAAAACAACTTATCCTTAATTGGCTCGACGGGGCTTGAGGGCTATCCTGGCGCTGACGACGATCACCGCTAGTTGGGTCAAACTCATCAATCAAGGTAGGATGTCGCGTCACTCAGTTAAAAAGGAAGTCAGGGGATGGGATTTGATGTCTTTAACGGGGATGCGGATGGGCTCACCGCGCTGGTGCAATGGCGCTTGGCACACCCGCAAGCAACCACTTTAATTACCGGTGTTAAACGCGATATTGCCCTGTTAAAACAAGTACCCACCGACACCGAACAGGTCACTGTACTCGACGTTTCTATGGCGAAGAACCAAGCCGCACTCGCGACATTACTCGCAGCTGGCACGCGCGTGTTCTATGCCGATCATCATCAAAGTGGCCCCATCCCAGACTCGTCCTTGCTAGACGCGCATATTCATACCAGTGCCAATACCTGTACCGCGCTCATTATCGACAAGCTTGTCGGTGGTCAGTATCGAGAGTGGGCGTTGGTTGGCGCGTATGGCGATAACCTGGATCGCACCGCCAATGCCCTCGCTCGGCAGTCTGGCCTCGACGAACATACACGCGCCCGCTTAGAGCGGCTCGGCCACTACCTCAACTACAACAGCTACGGTGCAAGCTTAGATGATCTGATTATCCCGCCCGCGGTGCTATACCGTCACCTGTGTGGCTTTACCACCCCCGATGCCTTTATGCGCGCCTATCCAGACATGGTGATGGAATTGGCCGATGCGTATCAACACGATCGGGAGCGCGCCCAAACCCTCACTCCAGAGCGTAGTGATGAAAGCGCCCAGCTGTACCTGCTTCCTGATACCGCATGGGCACGCAGAATCAGCGGCATGTTTAGCAACCAGTTAGCCAACCGCAACCCTGACCACGCCCATGCTGTGCTCACCCCTATGCCTGAAGGAGATTGGATGGTCAGTATTCGTGCGCCTTTAAATCGCCCTACTGGGGCCGCGCAATTGGCAGAGCAGTTTGTCACGGGCGGAGGACGGGCCGCCGCAGCAGGGATTAATGCCCTTCCTTCTGCG
Organism: Salinivibrio kushneri; assembly: GCF_027286325.1. NCBI lineage: Bacteria > Pseudomonadati > Pseudomonadota > Gammaproteobacteria > Vibrionales > Vibrionaceae > Salinivibrio > Salinivibrio kushneri. Next base: position 287,058 of record NZ_CP114588.1, on the reverse strand, counting down.
TCCCTATCAGCCTTTACCGATGCCTTTATGACGCATTTTTCAGCACATGCCGGGTAAGCAACGCGGGTGTTGTCACGCTATCTGGGGGCATTGGTGCGTAGGACTTGCTTAGCCGCACTGAACCCAGCAAACTATTGACCCAGATAACATTGTTAGCAGCCGCTTGCTAACAACCCGCTTAGGGGTGTCGACCGCGTTATAAACCGCTCGCCATCCAACAAAAACGAAAGGATCTGAGATGATAAAAAAATGTCTGTTCCCAGCGGCTGGCTATGGCACCCGCTTTTTACCGGCAACCAAGTCGATGCCCAAAGAGATGATGCCGGTGGTTAACAAGCCTTTAATTGAATACGGCGTGGACGAAGCCTTGGAAGCGGGTATCAATGGGATGTGCATTGTCACCGGACGTGGTAAGCATGCCATCATGGATCACTTTGATAAAAACTACGAGCTGGAACATCAGATCAGTGGCACCAACAAAGAAGTGCTATTGGATGATATCCGCAACACCATCGAAAAAGCCTCTTTCACATACATTCGCCAACATGAAATGCGCGGCCTGGGGCATGCTATTTTAACCGGGCGTGAGCTGGTCGGCGATGAAGCCTTTGCCGTTGTACTGGCGGATGATCTTTGCATTCATTCTGGTAATGGCGTGCTCAAACAAATGGTCGCGCTTTACAACCAATTCCGTTGCTCCATCGTGGCCGTGGAAGAAGTCCCCGAAGATGAGACTCACAAATACGGTGTGATTGCCGGCCAAGAGATCAAAGATGACCTTTTCCGCGTAGACAACATGGTGGAAAAACCCGATCCGGGCAATGCGCCAAGTAACCTCGCCATCATTGGTCGGTATATTCTTACGCCTGATATCTTTGATCTGCTGGAAAACACCCCGCCGGGTAAAAACGGCGAAGTGCAGATCACCGATGCACTGCTCAAACAGGCACAATCAGGCTGTGTACTGGCGTACAAATTTAAAGGCGAGCGCTTTGATTGTGGCAGCGTGGAAGGCTTTATTGAAGCCACCAATCACTGCTACAAGCACCACTACCTTGGCGGAAGCAACAAAGACGAAGCGACGGTGAAGAATCGTCGATAACGTAAACCGCGTCGGATCGCGTGTTTTTCCCCTTCGTGTAAAGGCTGTGTAAATATACAGCCTTTTTATTTGGTCATGGTCATGTCTGTGCCATACTAGGCGACCAACCAGTGAGCTGACTGAGTAGTAGGATAATAATGGACAATATCGACGTCAGAGGCGCGCGCACGCACAACCTCAAAAATATCAACCTCACCATCCCTCGCGACAAGCTGATCGTGATTACCGGCCTATCTGGCTCGGGAAAATCATCGCTGGCCTTCGACACCCTATACGCTGAAGGCCAGCGCCGTTACGTTGAATCCTTGTCAGCGTACGCACGTCAGTTTCTTTCCTTGATGGAAAAGCCGGATGTTGACCATATTGAGGGCCTGTCGCCTGCCATCTCGATAGAGCAAAAGTCCACGTCGCACAATCCACGCTCAACGGTCGGCACCATCACTGAAGTGTACGACTACTTACGCTTACTTTATGCGCGTGTCGGCGAGCCACGTTGTCCCACTCATGATGTGACCTTAGCGGCTCAGACCATCAGCCAGATGGTCGATAAAGTGCTTGCACTGCCGGAGGGCAGCAAGCTGATGTTGCTCGCACCGATCATCAAAAATCGGAAAGGGGAGCATGTTAAAACGCTTGAGAATTTAGCCGCTCAAGGGTTTATCCGTGCAAGGATCAATGGTGAAGTGTGCGATCTATCCGATCCGCCGACACTTGAACTGCAAAAAAAGCACACCATTGAAGTGGTGGTCGATCGCTTTAAAGTGCGCAGTGATCAACAGCAGCGTCTGGCCGAATCATTTGAAACCGCGCTCGAACTCACCGGCGGCAGCGCGGTGATCAGTTGGATGGACGGCGAAGGGGAAGAGATCATTTTTTCTGCCAACTTTGCCTGCCCACATTGCGGTTACAGCATGCAAGAGCTTGAGCCGCGCCTGTTCTCGTTCAATAACCCAGCCGGCGCCTGTGGCACCTGTGACGGCTTGGGAGTGCAACAATATTTTGACCCTAAACGCGTGATTCAAAACCCAGCGGTTAGCTTAGCGGGGGGCGCGATCCGAGGCTGGGATCGACGTAATTTTTATTACTTCCAAATGCTGCGATCGCTGTCTGAGCATTACGGGTTTGATTTGGAAGTGCCATGGCAAGATCTCTCCGGCACCATTCAGGATATCCTCTTGTATGGGTCAGGGCCAAAAGAGATCGAGTTCAAATACGTCAACGATCGGGGCGATATTCGTGTACGCAAACATCCGTTTGAGGGGATCCTCAACAATATGGAGCGTCGCTATCGCGACACTGAATCCAACGCCGTACGCGATGAACTGGCCAAATACATCGCCACTAAACCCTGTGCCAGCTGCGGTGGCTCACGCTTACGCCAAGAAGCCCGTCATGTGTTTATCGACGGCCACAATCTACCCGAGGTTTGTGAGCTGAGCATTCAACAGGCGCTGGATTTCTTTGAACAACTGACCTTAACCGGACAGCGCGCCAAAATTGCCGAAAAGGTGATGAAAGAGATCCACGACCGGCTGCGGTTTTTGGTCAATGTGGGGCTTAACTACCTGAATTTATCGCGCAGTGCCGATACCCTCTCTGGTGGTGAAGCACAGCGTATTCGACTAGCCAGCCAAATTGGCGCGGGCTTGGTCGGCGTGATGTACGTCCTGGATGAGCCTTCTATTGGCCTGCACCAGCGTGACAATGCCCGTTTGCTTGACACCTTGGAGCACCTGCGCGATTTAGGAAACACCGTGATGGTGGTCGAACATGATGAAGATGCCATACGTGCGGCCGACTACATCATTGATATTGGCCCGGGGGCCGGCGCACATGGTGGACAAATTGTTGCCGAAGGCAGTTTAAAGGACATACTCGCCAGTGAATCGTCACTGACAGGTCAGTATCTAAGTGGTAAACAAGCGATTGAGGTGCCTGCACAACGCATTGAGCGCGACCCGAGCAAAATGCTGACTCTAAAGGGGGCGACGGGCAACAACCTGAAAAACGTTGATCTCCACCTGCCTGTCGGGCTACTGACCTGCGTGACGGGCGTGTCGGGCTCAGGCAAATCAACGCTTATCAACGACACCTTCTTTAAAGTTGCCCACCAGCAATTAAACGGCGCGACCACCGCTGATCCAGCGCCTTACGAGTCGATTGATGGGTTGGGACATTTCGACAAGGTGATCGATATTGACCAAAGTCCTATTGGCCGTACCCCACGCTCAAACCCCGCCACTTATACGGGGATCTTTACCCCGATCCGTGAGCTTTTCGCCGGTACCCAAGAGGCGCGAGCACGCGGGTATAAAGTCGGCCGTTTTAGCTTTAACGTGCGCGGTGGACGCTGCGAAGCCTGCCAAGGTGATGGCGTGATCAAAGTGGAAATGCACTTTTTACCCGATGTGTATGTGCCTTGTGATGTGTGTAAAGGGAAGCGTTATAACCGTGAAACACTCGAAGTGCGCTATAAAGGTAAAACCATCGATGAAGTGCTGGAGATGACTGTCGAAGACGCGCGTGCGTTTTTTGACGCCGTGCCCGCTATCAAGCGTAAACTGCAAACATTGATGGATGTCGGCTTGAGCTATATTCGCCTTGGCCAAGCCGCCACCACCTTGTCAGGCGGCGAAGCGCAGCGTGTAAAACTGGCCCGTGAGCTGTCTAAGCGCGATACCGGTAAAACGCTCTACATCCTCGATGAACCAACCACGGGGCTTCATTTCCATGATATTCAACAACTGCTGAATGTCTTACATCGCTTGCGCGAACAGGGCAACACTATCGTGGTAATCGAGCATAATCTGGATGTGATAAAAACCGCGGATTGGATCATCGACTTAGGGCCAGAAGGCGGTAACGGCGGCGGTGAGATCATCGCCCAAGGCACGCCAGAAGACATCGTCAATGTGGTGGGTAGCCACACGGCTCACTTCCTGAAACCTATGTTGGAGCGATAATGACCTCAGCGCTGCCGCAGAGTCGTGTGATACGAAAGCCGCTAACAACCCCATTTCTGCTAGCGTTAGCGGCCTTGTGGTTAATCTGCTTACCACTCTACTCGGTATCTCTCCCGCTGGTGGGCATACGCCACCCTGCGGCAGCCTTATCACTACTGACCTTGGCGTTTACCTTAGGGTTTGCCTGCCTGGAAATCGTGCGTCAACATACCTGGCGTGCAAGCCGACTGACCTGGATGCTCGGTTTGGCAACAGGCCTGGCGATTGTTCCCTATTTCTATCCGCACGCTGAGGCACTCAATAGCGGTTATGCCATGGCCGCCTTGATACTTAGCCTCGGTTTCTTCTCCAGCCTTCAGCAGTTTGTGTTTAACCATTCGCAGCGGCAAAAGCTACTCGGGGTATTTTTGCTCGCCTCTTGGCTAGCGGTGCTGTCGGTGTTGGGTAATCAATCACCACCGGGCATGGGGCCTTTCATGTTTAACAACTGGGTGCCTCACTTGCCCCCAGCGGTCACGCATACCCTGCTGCTCACTGGCCTCACCTTAGCGGCGTATATTCTCGCTAGAGAGCCGAGTGGCCGCTACCGGCATCCCGTCAGCCAAAGCTTATTGGCCGTCACCCCCTTAATTTTTATTCCTGTATTAGCGATGCAAGGCCAGCCGCTGCTGCTGCTCTTTGCATTGTGTGCCATTGTGTTGCAACAAGCCTATTTGGGTCGCTTTGCCTCCAGGCGCCAGCACAAAGCGTGGCTTGTGGCAGTCTGTCTCGGCGCTATCCTGGCGATATTCTCCCTCAGTGGTCAAGATAGTTGGCAATGGCTGAGCGCCGGCGAGCAACGTGCGCTGCTATTAGCGTGGCAACAATGGCAGACAACGCCCTTTTTCGGGGTGGGCATGGGGAATGGCAAGCAGGCTTTGCTGTTGCTTTCTGCTTCACAACCCGGCCATCTTGGTCCAGTCAGCCTACCCAGTGCACTGCTGTTTTGGCTGTTGGAAGGAGGCTTATTGATTGGATTGGGCTACGTGTTGGTGATCATTGCTCTGGGCGTCAGGATCCTTCGTGCTCCCTCAGGGACACGGCGGATCTTGATTGCTTTGGTGCTCCCTCCGCTCACAGGGCTGATGATCTATCCGGTGAGCGGCACCCAGTGGTTCAATGGGATATTGTTACTCCTTTGGCTATACTGGCTTGACAACCTCACCAGTAAATATCGCCGCTATCCGGTACTCACCCATGATTACAGCCAGCGTGTGGCCAGTCGCACCATGATCACTGCCCTCGTCATCGCGACACTTGTGTGCCTGTCGTCCGTGTATTTGGCCAATCGTTATTTGCGCGACTCTTTACTCAGTTCGCAACGTTTTGCCTTATACCAGCAACATCCATGGTGGCAGCAAAAGCTGGCCCACGCACAACAAAGCCGTCAGTTTCAAGCTAATTTGGCACGTTTATCAGAGGCGGAGCGCCAGCAGCATCTCAACCAATTATTGCGCCAAGTCGCGCAAAGACCACGCTTTGCTGGCTACCAGCATGCTTATCAGGTGGCTTTACAAATCGGTGACCGTCAACGGGCTCGCGATATCCAGCAAGAAGCGCGTTACTTGTATCCAAACGCAGCGAAGGTATGGACAATCCGCCATACCCTCCCAGAAAATACAACGCCCTAGCGTAATGCTTCTTCAAGGGCTTTAAGGCACAGGGCGATGTTCTCATCCCTTGCGCCATAGCCCATTAAGCCGATCCGCCAAGCTTTACCCGCCAAATCACCGAGGCCGGCGCCAATTTCCAAGTTATAGGTGTTAAGTAAATGCTGGCGCACAGCGGCATCATCCACACCGTCAGGAATATAAACCGCATTTAACTGGGGTAAACGGTAAGGCTCATCGACCACAAAGCGGATGCCTAAACGCTCTAACCCTGCTTTTAAGCGTTGATGCATGGTTTGATGACGCTGCCAAGCGTTCTCAATTCCCTCTTGATATAACTTGAGCAATGATTCATGCAATGCATACAGACTATTAACCGGTGCAGTATGGTGATAACTGCGTTTGCCGTCGCCACTCCAATACCCCAGCACCAAACTTTGATCGAGAAACCAACTTTGCACTTTATGCGTCCTGGCCTGCATTTTCTCGACCGCACGCGAAGAGAAGGTAACAGGCGATAGGCCAGGTACACACGATAAGCACTTCTGACTGCCCGAGTAAACGGCATCTAACTGCCATTCATCGACTTTCAACGGCACACCACCGAGTGAGGTCACCGCATCCACAATAGTAAGGCAGCCGTGCTCTCGCGCCAGCGTCGCCAATACTTGTGCGTCTGAGCAAGCGCCTGTGGACGTCTCTGCGTGAACAAAGGCGACAATGCTGGCCTCTGGATGTGCTTTTAAGGCCGCTTCAACCTTTTCAGGATTAACCGGATCACCCCAAGCATCATCGACCATCACCGCGTGTGCGCCACAACGCTCCACGTTTTCTCGCATCCGGTCGCCAAACACGCCATTGCGACACACGATCACCGTATCGCCAGGTTCCACCAAATTGACAAAACAGGCTTCCATCCCTGCACTTCCGGGCGCAGAGACCGCTATGGTAAACGGGTTTTCGGTTTGAAAAGCGTACTGCAGTAGCTGCTTGACCTCATCCATCATGGCAATGAATAAGGGGTCAAGATGTCCTAATGTCGGCTTGCTCAATGATTGCAGCACCGACGGGTAAATGTCAGAGGGCCCTGGCCCCATCAATGTGCGAGCGACGGGTTGAAAAGACTGAATATCGGAAATTGCACGAGCCATCACGAATCCTTGTTGTTGGTACCGAGGCTCACCGTTATAGCATATTTTTTCGCCATTCCCCTAGCCTCTGGCACATGAACTGTGTGATCGCTAGCGGCGATTCGCTTTTCTTGTCAGTGTCGATAGGGCGCGATGGCCTCCTCTTGCCTAGGTGAGATGCAGGTGCTGGGCAGTGCTCCCCATCGGGCGCAAAAACACGGTTGACACCCTGCGACCGCACCCGTAATGTTAAAACTGTTCATGCGGTCACCGACCCATGACTGAACATGCAGAAGAGGTGCATTTCTCAGGCAGTTATCAGGCGGAGCCCCACTCCTAAGCGTGATAACCAGGGGAGACAATGCCGAGGTGGCGTACGATCGGGGTCGATACGCTGCCGGCCTTGAAGGCTGAATCCTTCAGGCTGTCACTTGTCATCCATATGGAAAGACAGGTGGAGCGCTTCTGGCAGACTACACCTGCCGTTTGCTCTTCCTATCCTTGTCGCGGTATTTATCGCGGTCACGATGTGACTTCTGATGTTCCCCATCATTTTTAATTTATTGACTCTGCTAGCCAGAGAGGGGAAAGGACGTGAGGCCATTACCATCAATTTCAGTCGCTAAGTTTGGCGGCACCAGTGTCGGAACGCTAGAGGCGATGCAGCAAAGCGCCACGGTTATCGAACAAAACCCGCAAACCCGTTTAATCGTGATCAGTGCGTGCGCCGGTGTGACCAACCACTTGGTCGCGCTGGCAAAAGGGATTAGCGACCCTGACGTGCGCCAAGCCAAGTTGGACGCCATTCATGCCATTCACCAAGCCATATTGCAGCAACTTCCTGATTGCCAAAACACGCAAGCAGCCGTCGAACACTGGCATCTCGCCATTGCCGAGTATGCCGAAAAAGCGGCCATCACCCCTGACATAGCGTTAACGGATGCGTTAGTTGCCTGCGGCGAGCTGATCTCGACCCATATTTTCACCCATTTGCTCAACAGCCGAGGTATAACCGCTTTGAGAAAAGATGCGCGTGAATTGCTGCGCACCGACAGCCAGTTTGGCTGTGCCCAGCCTGACCCACAGCACACGCGCACACAGTGCCACGACCAATTGCTCCCGCATTTGTCCACACATCGAGTGGTCACCCAAGGGTTTATCGGCGCCGATGCCCACGGACAAACCACCACCTTAGGTCGTGGTGGTAGTGACTACAGTGCCGCACTGTTCGCCGAAGCCGTGGACGCAGAGAGTTTGGCCATTTGGACCGATGTGCCCGGGATTTATACCACTGACCCGCGAATTGCCGACCAAGCACGCCCAATCAGTGAAATTAGTTTTAGCGAAGCCTCAGAAATGGCGACGTTTGGTGCCAAAATCCTCCACCCATCCACCTTATTACCCGCGGTACGACAACATATACCGGTGTTTGTCGGGGCCGCGAGCGCGCCTGAGCAAGGTGGCACCTGGATCCGTGAGCACGCACATTCGGCACCGCTGTTTCGTGCCGTCGCCTTACGAAGGAATCAAACCATGGTGACGCTGACCAGCTTGAATATGTTCCATGCTTATGGTTTTTTGGCCAAAGTGTTTGAGATTTTGGCACGATTTGAAATCTCGGTAGATTTAATCACCACCTCAGAAGTCAGTGTTTCTCTGACTTTAGATCAGACCAACACCCAAGGGGATGCGCCGCAGCTGCCGGAAGCAGCTATCGCCGAGCTGACCCAGTTATGTCATGTCGAGATCTGCGAGAACCTGGCGGTAGTGGCACTGATTGGCAACGAGATGAATCATACCGCTGGCGCAACCGCGCCTGTGTTCAGTGCCTTAACGCAATATAAACTGCGCATGATTTGCTACGGTGCCAGTAATCACAATATCTGTGTGGTGGTTGAAGATGACGATGCCACCCAGGTAGTGCAGCAGTTACACGCGGACTTATTTGAATAATAAAAAAGCCAGCACAGCCAATGTGCTGGCTTCTTTCGTTAGCCGTTTAAGTTCGGCCCGAGCCATTTTTCCGCTTCTTCGCTGCTCCATCCTTTGCGTTCTGCATAGCTGTCTCGCTGATCGTTTTGGATCTTCGCCACCGCAAAGTAACGTGACTCAGGGTGGGAAAAATACCAACCTGAGACCGACGCCCCCGGCCACATCGCGTAGCTTTCCGTGAGCGTCATCCCCGTATGCGCTTCTACCGACAGCAATTGCCAAATTTTGCCTTTCTCACTGTGTTCAGGACAGGCGGCATAACCCGGCGCTGGTCGGATCCCTTGGTATTGCTCACGGATCAGGGCGTCGTTATCTAGCGTCTCATCGGGTGCATAGCCCCACAATGTGATCCGAATTTGCTGATGGAGGTATTCTGCAAAGGCTTCTGCGAGTCGATCCGCCACCGCTTGGATCATGATCGCGTTATAATCATCCCCTTTCGCTTTGTACTCTTCCGCCAAGGCATATTCGCCAATACCGCCTGTCACTGCAAATGCGCCAATCCAATCCGGCTGGCCACTGCTTTTTGGCGCAATAAAGTCCGACAAGCAATAGTTGGCACCACGTGGCTTTTTCGTTTGCTGGCGCAAGTGATTCAATATCGTGCTCACCGCTTGCCGTGACGAGTCGGTATACACTTCAATGTCATCATCCACGCTGTTGGCAGGAAAGAGGCCACACACCCCTTTTGCCGCCACTAATCCTTCCGCCTCGAAGCGATCGAGCCAAGCATTGGCGTCTTGATACAAGCGACGGGCTTCTTCCCCCACCAGTTCGTGATCCAAAATCGCGGGGAATTTGCCACTGAGTGACCACGTCATAAAGAAGGGTGTCCAGTCGATATACTGACGTAAGGTCGCTATCGAAACATCATCGTAAACTTGGACGCCCGGCTTCAATGGCTGCGGAGGCGCATAATTTGCCCAGTCCGTTTGCCACTTATTGTCGCGCGCCTGTTCAAGGGTGACGGGGGCAGTTCGAGGCGTTTTGCGTTGATGTTGCTCGCGCACCGCCGCATAGTCTTTGGCTAAACGCGCCACAAAATCGGGTCGCTGCGTCTCGGATAATAACGATGAGCATACCCCAACCGCACGCGACGCGTTGGGCACATAGACCACAGGCGCATGGTAATGCTGCTCAATTTTCACTGCGGTATGGGCTTTGGACGTGGTCGCACCGCCAATCAGCAGAGGAATATCAAACCCTTGACGTTCCATCTCTTTCGCCACGTTCACCATCTCATCTAACGATGGGGTGATCAGACCCGATAAACCAATAATGTCGACGTTTTCTTCTCGAGCCACCGACAGGATTTTATCGGTCGGCACCATCACACCGAGATCAATAATCTCAAAGTTATTGCACTGCAGCACCACGCCAACAATGTTTTTGCCAATGTCATGCACATCCCCTTTGACCGTGGCGAGTAAGATCTTGCCATTGGTCTGCCCTTGCTGCTTTTCAGCGTTGATGTAAGGCTCAAGGTAGGCCACCGCCTGCTTCATCACCCGTGCCGACTTCACCACTTGTGGCAGGAACATCTTGCCTTCACCAAACAAGTCCCCGACCACGTTCATGCCTGCCATCAACGGGCCTTCAATGACTTCCAGGGGTTTACTCGCCGCCGCGCGGGCCAGCTCGGTATCTTCAACAATAAATTCTGTAATGCCTTTAACCAATGCATGTTCCAGCCGCTTTTCCACTGGCCAGCTGCGCCACTCCGCGGTTTCCGTGACCTCGTTCTCTCCGCTATCGCGATAGCTGTCGGCGATCTCTAATAAACGCTCCGTGGCGCCATCATCTTTGTTGAGCACCACATCTTCTACTGCCAAGCGCAGCGATTCAGGCAAATCATCATAGATGGCTAACTGACCGGCGTTGACAATCCCCATGTCCATGCCATTTTTAATGCAGTGATACAAAAACACTGCATGAATGGCCTCACGGACTGGGTTGTTTCCTCGAAACGAAAACGACACATTTGAGACGCCGCCCGAGATCATGGCATGCGGTAAAGTTTGCTTGATATCAGCCACGGCGTTGATAAAGTCGACCGCGTAGTTATTGTGCTCATCAATGCCGGTGGCAACCGCAAAAATATTAGGGTCGAAAATAATGTCTTCCGGCGGAAAACCGACGTGATCGACCAAAAGATGATAGGCGCGCGTACAGATTTCCACTTTCCGCGCTTGGGTATCGGCCTGGCCCTGCTCATCAAACGCCATCACAATCACCGCTGCACCATAGCGACGGACTAAACGTGCTTGGTGAAGAAAGGCTTCTTCTCCTTCTTTGAGCGAAATAGAGTTGACGATGCCTTTCCCTTGAATGCACTTAAGGCCGGCTTCAATCACCTCCCATTTGGAGGAGTCAATCATCACAGGCACACGGGCGATATCCGGCTCGGCCGCGCAAAGATTGAGAAATCGCACCATGGCCTTTTCGGCATCCAACATACCCTCATCCATATTGATATCGATGATTTGGGCGCCGTTTTCCACTTGCTGTAATGCCACTTCAAGCGCTTCGTCATATTGCTCTTCAACGATTAAGCGTTTAAAGCGTGCTGAGCCGGTCACATTGGTGCGCTCACCCACATTAACGAACAAGCTATCGGCATCAATCGTCAGTGGCTCTAACCCAGACAAGCGACTTGCCACAGAGTGATCAGGAAGAGAGCGAGGCGCATGTTGCGTCACCGCTTCGCTAATCGCTTGAATATGTTCAGGCGTAGTGCCACAACAGCCACCGACCAAGTTGATAAAGCCAGATGCCGCCCACTCATCAATGTGTGTCGCCATCTCTTCAGGAGAGAGGTCATATTCGCCAAAGGCGTTGGGTAACCCCGCGTTAGGGTGGACAGAGACAAAGCCCTCGCAAATGTCGCTCAGCTCTTTGACGTACTGGCGCAGTTCAGCCGGCCCGAGCGCACAGTTCAAGCCAAAAGACAGTGGCTCAACATGACGCAACGAGTGATAAAAAGCGGCGGTGGTTTGCCCTGATAAGGTGCGTCCTGACGCATCAGTGATGGTGCCGGAGATCATAATGGGTAGGCGAAAACCGCGGGCATCAAAGACCTTCTCAACCGCAAACGCACAGGCTTTGGCATTCAAAGTATCAAAGATGGTCTCCAACATGATGATATCAGCACCGCCCTCAATGAGCGCTTCAGTGGACTCGGCATACACGTCGACTAACTGGTCAAAGCTGACATTGCGAAAGCCTGGGTCATTCACGTCCGGTGAGATCGAACACGTTCGGTTAGTGGGCCCTAACACACCCGCGACAAAGCGGGGTTTGTCCGGCGTTTTCGCCGTCCACGCATCAGCAACCTCACGCGCAAGCCGAGCGGCCACTAAGTTGATTTCCGCACTCAGCGCCTGCATGTCGTAATCGGCCATCGCGATTTGGGTGGCGTTAAAGGTATTGGTTTCAATAATATCCGCGCCCGCAGCCAGATAATCACTATGTAACGCAGCGATTTTATCGGGCTGAGTCAGCACCAAAAGGTCATTGTTACCCTTTACATCACAGTGCCAATCTTTAAAACGTGCGCCACGATAGTCGGCCTCATTGAGCCCTAGTCCCTGAATCATGGTGCCCATGCCACCATCGATTACCAAAATACGTTCGCGCAGTTGCTGTGTCAGTCGGTCCATACTTTTACGCTTATCATCTTCCTCGTTGCAGTCATTTCATCCTACCACAGCGAAAATGGAAATCTAGACGTCTATAAATAACAATTTCTTTTGATCTATTTCAATTTAGCTGTTCGTTTTGAAAGCGATTTCCATTAATATTTCGACACAATTTTTCATTCCCTCGTTGCACTAGGAAGCGGCATGTCAACCTACGCAATCCTCAGCTTTATGGCTGCTGCAGCCATCTTTATCGCTTTTATTAATAGTAAAATCAGTCGAGTACAAACCACTATCGCCATCACCGCCAGCTCGCTCCTGCTGTCTCTGCTGATAGTGATCGCCGGTCAATACCAAGCCATTCCACTAAAAGCCATGGCCGAGCAAATACTAACAGATGTCCACTTTGATACTTTTTTACTAAAAGGCGTCCTTGGCTTTTTGCTTTTCGCGGGGGGAATTGGCGTCAAGCTTCCCTCTTTCTCCGACCAAAAGTGGGAGATCACAACCCTGGTGATCGGCGGGCTATTGATCTCTGTGTTGTTAATCGGCACCGGCATCTGGGGCGTGTTTCAACTGATTGGCATCCCCTTTGATTATCTCTACTGCCTGCTATTTGGCGCGCTGATCTCGCCGACCGATCCCATTGCTGTTCTCGCCATTGTGAAAAAACTGCAAGCACCGATGCGGATCACTACACAAATAGAGGGAGAATCGCTATTTAATGATGGCGTGGGTATCGTGATCTTTGTGACTCTTTTTACCCTGGCCTTTGGCGACAACAACCCGACGGTGGGCGGTACCATTGCCTTGTTTTTACAAGAAGCCGTTGGCGGGATTTTATATGGCCTGGTGCTTGGCTATCTTTTCCATCGCTTGATTTGTGCCACCAACGACCACTCGATGGAATTGCTATTAACGCTGGCCATACCCAGCGCTGGCTATGTGCTGGCCGATATGCTGCATGTCTCTGGCCCGCTGGCAATGGTCGTCTCCGGGATCATGATTGGCAACTGGACCCGCTTTATTGGTTTTTCCAAAGAAAGTGAAGATCACCTCGACCACTTCTGGGAGTTGGTCGATGAATTCCTTAACAGCCTACTCTTTCTCCTCATCGGGGTGAGTTTGTTGCAAATCAGCTTCCACAAAGAAGACTGGATCATTATGGCGGCCGTGATTCCTATTGTACTTCTGGCTCGTTTTATTAGCGTGAAAATGTGCTACCTCGGTTTTAACCGTTTTCGCACTTATAACCCTTGGGCCGTGCGTATATTAAGCTGGGGAGGATTACGCGGTGGCCTAGCACTGGCGATGGCGATGGCTGTCCCTTCTGGCATCATGGTGGTGCCAGAAAAAAATATTGATGTGCGCGAGCTCATCCTCATCATGACCTACGCGGTGGTGGTGTTTTCCATTTTAGTGCAAGGCTCAACCATGACAGGCATGGTTGATAAAGCAAATACGGCACAAGACGAAATGGATAAACATCAAACCTAAACCCACACAACTCCCTAATCAAAAGGCGCCCGCGAGCGCCTTTTTTATTCATCAAGGGTAAAGTTAGACGCTGAGAACGCATCCAAGTCAAAGGGCGTTTGCTGGTAGACACAATAGTTTAGCCAGTTGGCAAACAATAAATGGCCATGGCTACGCCAACTGACATACGGCGGCTGCGAGGGGTCATCATCCGGGTAATAGTTAAGGGGGACCGCTGGCTCCATCCCTTCTTCTAAATCCCGATGATATTCATGGTGCAAGGTATGAGAGTCATACTCTGGGTGACCGGTGACAAACACATTGCGCTTATTTTTCGTCGCCGCCAGATAGGTACCCGCCTCATGGGACGTGGCTAAGATATCGAGATCGGTATGCTCTGCAAGGTAGTTAGGAGAAAAATCCGCATAGCGCGAGTGGGGGGCTAAGAAACTATCATCAAAGCCGCGTAATAGCGGATGTTTGCATAAGTCAGCATTAATGTGGTGACGGTAAACCCCGGATAGCTTCTCTTTGCGGGTTTTCTTGGGTAAATCATACAGCAGCTTTAACCCTGCTTGCGCGGCCCAACAAATATATAAGGTTGAGGTGACGTGCTTATGCGCCCAATTCATCACATCTTGAAGGTGTTCCCAATATATCACGTCCTCAAACTGTACCAGTCCTAACGGTGCCCCGGTTACGATCAAACCATCAAAGTTACGTGTTCGTACCGTCTCAAATTGGCGATAGAAGGTATCAAGATGCTCGGTCGGTGTGTTCTTGCTTGGTCGGTTATCTATCCGTAGAAGCTCAACATCCACTTGCAAAGGACTGTTAGAGAGTAGACGCATAAATTGCGTTTCTGTCTCAATTTTTTTTGGCATCAGGTTGAGCAGCAGTACCTTCAGCGGGCGGATGTTTTGACTCACCGCACGGGTTTCTGTCATCACAAAGATATTTTCACGCCGCAGAATATTGGTCGCGGGGAGTTGATCCGGGATTTTAATCGGCATCACTGCCTCCTAGGGATGTTTAGACGTCCAGATATCTACTAACATAACCCAGTCACTGATTGAGCTCAAGCAGTAATCACTCTTAGGCCAACGTTGCTTTAAGCATAGGAGAAGACAATATTGATAAGAAAGACAGAAACGAAAAAAGCCCCCCGCGAATGCGGAGGGCTTCGAAAAAGCTCTTGGCAGTGACCTACTCTCACATGGGGAGACCCCACACTACCATCGGCGCAGCAACGTTTCACTTCTGAGTTCGGCATGGGTTCAGGTGGTGCCGTTACGCTATGGCCGCCAAGAAAATGCTGGTGCTGATAGGCAGATTTGAACTGCCGACCTCACCCTTACCAAGGGTGCGCTCTACCAACTGAGCTATATCAGCGAAAACGCGTTATCAAAGTCTTACTTCAATCTGCTTTGATAATTAAATTTCTACTAATTAAAGTCTTACACTTCGCTGCTTTAATTAGGTTATCTTATTTGATGCGATGAGGATGTTGAATCGAGACGCGCAGTGTATGCCAATACATGAGCATCGCAGATATCAACAGCATCGAGCTATCAATAAGATGAGCCGTTTTTGCCTTCAGATTTTTCAAAAAATCTGAAAACAAGAAAGCAAGCCTGGCGATGTCCTACTCTCACATGGGGAGACCCCACACTACCATCGGCGCTGCTTCGTTTCACTACTGAGTTCGGCATGGGGTCAGGTGGGTCCAAAGCGCTATGGTCGCCAAGCAAAATTTTGTCTGGAACAAAATTTAACGCACTTTAGTGCGGCCCGTCAGGGTCAAATACAAGGATGTATTTGATAAATTCGTTCCTAAATCTAGAAAGCTGTTCGTTCTCGCCACAATCAACTGGCTTATTTTAAGTCCAACCCAAAACCTCTTGGGTGTTGTATGGTTAAGCCTCACGGGCAATTAGTACAGGTTAGCTCAACGCCTCACAGCGCTTACACACCCTGCCTATCAACGTCGTCGTCTACGACAACCCTTTAGAGAGCTCGAAGCTCTAGGGATGACTCATCTCGGGGCCAGCTTCGCGCTTAGATGCTTTCAGCGCTTATCTGTGCCGAACTTAGCTACCGGGCAATGCGTCTGGCGACACAACCCGAACACCAGCGGTTCGTCCACTCCGGTCCTCTCGTACTAGGAGCAGCTCCCCTCAATCATCCAACGCCCACGGCAGATAGGGACCGAACTGTCTCACGACGTTCTAAACCCAGCTCGCGTACCACTTTAAATGGCGAACAGCCATACCCTTGGGACCGACTTCAGCCCCAGGATGTGATGAGCCGACATCGAGGTGCCAAACACCGCCGTCGATATGAACTCTTGGGCGGTATCAGCCTGTTATCCCCGGAGTACCTTTTATCCGTTGAGCGATGGCCCTTCCATTCAGAACCACCGGATCACTATGACCTACTTTCGTACCTGCTCGAGCCGTCACTCTCGCAGTTAAGCGGGCTTATGCCATTGCACTAACCTCACGATGTCCGACCGTGATTAGCCCACCTTCGTGCTCCTCCGTTACGCTTTGGGAGGAGACCGCCCCAGTCAAACTACCCACCAGGCACTGTCCTCACCCCAGATAATGGGGCTAAGTTAGAACATCAAACATACAAGGGTGGTATTTCAAGGATGGCTCCACAGCAACTGGCGTCGCCGCTTCAAAGCCTCCCACCTATCCTACACATGTAGGCTCAATGTTCAGTGCCAAGCTGTAGTAAAGGTTCACGGGGTCTTTCCGTCTAGCCGCGGGTACACAGCATCTTCACTGCGATTTCAATTTCACTGAGTCTCGGGTGGAGACAGCGTGGCCATCATTACGCCATTCGTGCAGGTCGGAACTTACCCGACAAGGAATTTCGCTACCTTAGGACCGTTATAGTTACGGCCGCCGTTTACCGGGGCTTCAATCAATGGCTTCTCTTGCGATAACCACATCAATTAACCTTCCGGCACCGGGCAGGCGTCACACCGTATACGTCATCTTTCGATTTTGCACAGTGCTGTGTTTTTAATAAACAGTTGCAGCCACCTGGTATCTGCGACTGCCCATAGCTCCATCCGCAAGGGACTTCACCGCGGGCAGCGTACCTTCTCCCGAAGTTACGGTACCATTTTGCCTAGTTCCTTCACCCGAGTTCTCTCAAGCGCCTTGGTATTCTCTACCCGACCACCTGTGTCGGTTTGGAGTACGGTTCCTACTTACCTGAAGCTTAGAGGCTTTTCCCGGAAGCATGGCATCAATGACTTCACCACCTTGGTGGCTCGACATCGTGTCTCGGCCTTGATTTCCCGGATTTGCCTAAGAAATCAGCCTACGCACTTGAACCTGGACAACCATCGCCAGGCCCACCTAGCCTTCTCCGTCCCCCCATCGCAGTAAGCAGCAGTACGGGAATATTAACCCGTTTCCCATCGACTACGCCTTTCGGCCTCGCCTTAGGGGCCGACTTACCCTGCCCCGATTAACGTTGGACAGGAACCCTTGGTCTTCCGGCGAGGAGGTTTTTCACCCCCTTTATCGTTACTCATGTCAGCATTCGCACTTGTGATACCTCCAGCATGCCTCTCAGCACACCTTCAACAGCTTACACAACGCTCCCCTACCCAATATCCATAAGGACATTGCCGCAGCTTCGGTGTATCGCTTAGCCCCGTTACATCTTCCGCGCAGGCCGACTCGACCAGTGAGCTATTACGCTTTCTTTAAATGATGGCTGCTTCTAAGCCAACATCCTGGCTGTCTGAGCCTTCCCACATCGTTTCCCACTTAGCGATAACTTTGGGACCTTAGCTGGCGGTCTGGGTTGTTTCCCTCTCCACGACGGACGTTAGCACCCGCCGTGTGTCTCCCGGATAGTACTTACTGGTATTCGGAGTTTGCAAAGGGTTGGTAAGTCGGGATGACCCCCTAGCCTTAACAGTGCTCTACCCCCAGTAGTATTCGTCCGAGGCGCTACCTAAATAGCTTTCGGGGAGAACCAGCTATCTCCGAGTTTGATTGGCCTTTCACCCCTAGCCACAGGTCATCTCCTAACTTTTCAACGTTAGTGAGTTCGGTCCTCCAGTTGATGTTACTCAACCTTCAACCTGCCCATGGCTAGATCACTCGGTTTCGGGTCTAATGCAAGCAACTCGACGCCCAGTTAAGACTCGGTTTCCCTACGGCTCCCCTATGCGGTTAACCTTGCTACTTACATTAAGTCGCTGACCCATTATACAAAAGGTACGCGGTCACCCCACTAGGAGGCTCCCACTGCTTGTACGTAGACGGTTTCAGGTTCTATTTCACTCCCCTCACAGGGGTTCTTTTCGCCTTTCCCTCACGGTACTGGTTCACTATCGGTCAGTCAGGAGTATTTAGCCTTGGAGGATGGTCCCCCCATGTTCAGACAAGATATCACGTGTCCCGTCCTACTCGTTTTCACGTCTAAGGCGCCGTCGGTTACGGGGCTATCACCCTTTATTGCCAGGTTTTCCAACCTGTTCACCTAACGCCTAAGCCGCTTAAGGGCTGCTCCGGGTTCGCTCGCCGCTACTGCCGGAATCTCAATTGATTTCTTTTCCTTCGGGTACTTAGATGTTTCAGTTCCCCGAGTTCGCCTCTTAGCGCTATGTATTCACGCTAAGATACCTGCTTATGCAGGTGGGTTTCCCCATTCGGACATCGATGGCTCAAATGCTTCTTACCAGCTCACCATCGCTTTTCGCAGGTTAGTACGTCCTTCATCGCCTCTGACTGCCAAGGCATCCACCGTCTACGCTTAATCACTTAACCATACAACCCCAAGAGGTCTTTTTGCTCGATCTTTCTCTTTTATACGTCCTCTTGCTCACCGTTTGCTTGGTCACGTAACACGTTACGCTCCCAGCGACAAACGCCTCGCGCGAGATTGTCTAAAAAAGAAATCTACGTCGCAAAACCAATGAGTGTTGAATCATCAACTAATTAAGGTTTTGTTTTTGCCGGACTCAAAATAGAGACTTTGCTTATCACTAAGACAAAGCCCAAGCACACTTGATTGTCTGAGTGACATTACATGTCACTGATTGAGAACTTTACTGTCATTCTTTAAGAATGACTTGTCAGCTTTCCAGATTGTTAAAGAGCATGTCGTTTATTGCTAAATAAACCACGTTCTAAAGATTCTTAAGTAAAAACCTTTAAAGCGTGGTGGGCGATACCGGGCTCGAACCAGTGACCCCCTCCTTGTAAGGGAGGTGCTCTCCCAACTGAGCTAATCGCCCACAATAGTGTGGTGGGTTGTACAGGATTCGAACCTGTGACCAATTGATTAAAAGTCAACTGCTCTACCAACTGAGCTAACAACCCAATGGCGTCCCATAGGGGAGTCGAACCCCTGTTACCGCCGTGAAAGGGCGGTGTCCTAGGCCTCTAGACGAATGGGACACACTGATATGTTTGGGAACATATCCTCTTTAATACTTCAACCTATACAATCTGTGTGAACACTCGCAAAAATAGCGTCAGTAAGGAGGTGATCCAGCCCCAGGTTCCCCTAGGGCTACCTTGTTACGACTTCACCCCAGTCATGAACCACACCGTGGTAAACGCCCTCCCGAAGGTTAAGCTATCTACTTCTGGTGCAGCCCACTCCCATGGTGTGACGGGCGGTGTGTACAAGGCCCGGGAACGTATTCACCGTGGCATTCTGATCCACGATTACTAGCGATTCCGACTTCATGGAGTCGAGTTGCAGACTCCAATCCGGACTACGACAGACTTTAAGGGATTCGCTCCACTTCGCAGCTTCGCTGCCCTCTGTATCTGCCATTGTAGCACGTGTGTAGCCCTACTCGTAAGGGCCATGATGACTTGACGTCGTCCCCACCTTCCTCCGGTTTATCACCGGCAGTCTCCCTGGAGTTCCCACCATTATGTGCTGGCAAACAAGGATAAGGGTTGCGCTCGTTGCGGGACTTAACCCAACATTTCACAACACGAGCTGACGACAGCCATGCAGCACCTGTCTCAGCGCTCCCGAAGGCACTCCTCTATCTCTAAAGGATTCGCTGGATGTCAAGAGTAGGTAAGGTTCTTCGCGTTGCATCGAATTAAACCACATGCTCCACCGCTTGTGCGGGCCCCCGTCAATTCATTTGAGTTTTAACCTTGCGGCCGTACTCCCCAGGCGGTCTACTTAATACGTTAGCGCCGAAAGCCAAAGTCTTAAACCTCAACCTCCAAGTAGACAGCGTTTACGGCGTGGACTACCAGGGTATCTAATCCTGTTTGCTACCCACGCTTTCGCATCTGAGCGTCAGTCTTTGTCCAGGGGGCCGCCTTCGCCACTGGTATTCCTTCAGATCTCTACGCATTTCACCGCTACACCTGAAATTCTACCCCCCTCTACAAGACTCTAGCCTGCCAGTTTCAAATGCGGTTCCGAGGTTGAGCCCCGGGCTTTCACATCTGACTTAACAAACCGCCTGCATGCGCTTTACGCCCAGTAATTCCGATTAACGCTCGCACCCTCCGTATTACCGCGGCTGCTGGCACGGAGTTAGCCGGTGCTTCTTCTGCAGCTAACGTCAAGCAATGCACGTATTAAGTACATTACCTTCCTCACTGCTGAAAGTGCTTTACAACCCGAAGGCCTTCTTCACACACGCGGCATGGCTGCATCAGGATCTCCCCCATTGTGCAATATTCCCCACTGCTGCCTCCCGTAGGAGTCTGGGCCGTGTCTCAGTCCCAGTGTGGCTGATCATCCTCTCAAACCAGCTAAGGATCGTTGCCTTGGTAAGCCATTACCTTACCAACTAGCTAATCCTAACTGGGCCCATCCCAACGCGATAGCTTACATGTAGAGGCCACCTTTGGTCCGAAGACATTATGCGGTATTAGCCGTCGTTTCCAACGGTTATCCCCCTCGTCAGGGCAGGTTCCCAGCCGTTACTCACCCGTCCGCCGCTCGACGTCCAGCAAATCCACCGAAGCTTCAATGCTGCCGTTTCCGCTCGACTTGCATGTGTTAGGCCTGCCGCCAGCGTTCAATCTGAGCCATGATCAAACTCTTCAATTTAAGTTTTGGTGTTTGCTTTCCTATAAAGGAAAGACAAACGGCTCGATAAATACTGTTTTGTTCGTCTCTTACGAGACAAACGAATTGACTGTGCTCCTGTTGGCATCCACTTTTAAAAAAGTGAAATCAAAACAGCTCAAGGCTGGACCAACATGAATTGGTCACTCAGTTCATCGAATAAATCTTTTGTCTATTCTCAACGAGTGCCCACACAGATTGCATAGGTCAAATTGTTAAAGAGCGTTGACTGTGCGAAGCTGCGCTTCGCTCGGTCAGGGCTGCGTATCTTACGCGCCTTGCCGTTAAAGTCAAGAAGAAAATTTATCTTTTCTTTTCAACCCAATCGGGTGAAACAAAACCTCTTTTTGACTCCCCTAACGCGCTATCTGCGTTAAGTAGGGCGGCATTCTAAAGCGTTTGTGACATCCGTCAATCATTAAATTGTTTCTTTTTTCCTAAACGGTCTATTTTTATCCAACATCGCCCTTTTTAGCCAACTAAAGCTCTATTTGCTTCCTAAGCATTAAAAACTGTCATTTATGCTGCCAATTTTGTTACCTGTATCCGAGCTCTTGCGTGAAAAGATACAAACATCGAAAACCTATCAGGCATTTTGGTCTACACAAGACAACGCTGGATAAAGAAAAAGCCAGGCGAGTTGCCTGGCTTTTCTGGGTGCTACTTATAAGTAATTAAACTTATTCTGCAGCTTGCTCAGCGTCTTGTTCTGGGCGATCAACAAGCTCGATGTAAGCCATTGGGGCTTTATCACCAGAGCGAACACCGCATTTCAGAATGCGAGTGTAACCGCCGGCACGTGAAGCAAAACGTGGGCCGAGTTCATTAAACAGTTTCGCTACGACTTCGTCGTTACGAGTACGAGCGAATGCTACACGACGGTTAGCAACACTGTCGTTTTTAGCTAAGGTAATCAACGGTTCAATAACGCGACGCAGCTCTTTTGCCTTTGGCAAAGTTGTTTTGATAACTTCGTGAGTTACCAGCGAGCTAGCCATGTTGCTGAACATCGCTTTACGATGGCTGCTGTTGCGATTGAGTTGACGACCACTCTTACGATGGCGCATGACCTAATCCTTCTAACTAAATAATCAGTCTCTGATTAATCTTCAGCAATGGATGCTGGCGGCCAGTTTTCTAGGCGCATACCTAGAGACAGACCACGTGATGCCAGCACGTCTTTAATTTCAGTCAAAGACTTCTTACCAAGGTTTGGCGTTTTCAGAAGCTCAACCTCGGTACGCTGTACCAGATCACCGATATAGTGAATCGCTTCTGCTTTCAAACAGTTAGCAGAGCGAACAGTTAGTTCAAGATCGTCTACAGGACGCAGTAGGATCGGATCGAACTCTGGCTTCTCTTCTTTCTCCTCAGGGACACGTACATCGCGCAGGTCAACAAACGCATCTAGCTGTTCTGCTAGGATGGTTGCCGCACGGCGAATCGCTTCCTCAGGATCCAGTGTACCGTTAGTTTCCATATCGATGACCAGCTTGTCGAGGTCAGTACGCTGTTCGACACGCGCTGCTTCCACTTTGTAAGCAATGCGATCTACTGGGCTGAACGTTGCGTCAACAAGTAGGCGACCGATTGGACGCTCGTCGTCTTCGCTATCGATACGCGCAGACGCTGGTACATAGCCACGACCACGTTCTACCTTGATACGCATGCTAATTTCAGCGCTTGCATCAGTCAGGTGGCAGATAACGTGTTCTGGGTTCGCAATCTCAACACCACCATCATGGGTGATGTCGCCTGCAACAACAGGGCCTGCACCAGACTTGGTCAGAGTAAGGATAACTTCATCTTTACCCTCAACCTTAACGGCTAGGCCTTTAAGGTTAAGTAGGATTTCCAGGATATCTTCCTGAACCCCTTCTTTGGTGCTGTACTCGTGCAATACGCCGTCAATTTCAACTTCCGTCACCGCACAGCCTGGCATAGATGAAAGTAGGATACGACGTAGCGCATTCCCCAGAGTATGGCCAAAACCACGCTCTAGGGGTTCAAGAGTTACTTTTGCGTGCGTCGAGCTAACTTGTTCAATATCAACTAGACGCGGCTTAAGAAATTCTGTTACAGAACCCTGCATTATGTCCTCTCTTTAGTTCAGCTTTACTTAGAGTAAAGCTCGACGATCAGGTGTTCGTTGATGTCAGCAGACAAATCAGAACGCTCTGGTAGGCGCTTGAATGTGCCTTCCATCTTCTTGCTGTCTACTTCGATCCAAGTTGGCAGTTCGCGTTGAGCGGCAACTTCTAGAGCTGCTTTGATACGCGCCTGGTTCTTAGCTTTCTCGCGAATGCTAATCACGTCGTTTGCCGAAACCTTGAAAGAAGGTACGTTAACTACTTTGCCGTTAACTAGGATCGCTTTGTGGCTTACCAGCTGACGTGATTCAGCGCGAGTTGCGCCAAAGCCCATGCGGTAAACTACGTTGTCTAGGCGACCTTCAAGAAGCTGAAGCAGGTTTTCACCTGTATTACCCTTGATACGGGCAGCGTCTTTGTAGTAGTTACGGAACTGCTTTTCCATTACGCCATAAATACGACGTACTTTTTGCTTCTCGCGAAGCTGAACGCCATAGTCAGACAGACGGCCGCGACGCTGACCGTGAACGCCTGGGACGTTATCGATTTTACACTTGGTATCAATCGCGCGTACGCCTGACTTAAGGAATAAGTCAGTGCCTTCGCGACGGCTAAGCTTCAGCTTAGGACCCAAATATCTTGCCATGATCTTTCTCCAATATTCTAAGAAACAGCGCTAGTGCGTATTAAACGCGGCGTTTCTTAGGTGGACGACAACCGTTATGCGGGATTGGCGTCGCATCAACAATGTTAGTGATGCGGAAGCCCGCTGCGTTCAAGGCACGAATAGTAGACTCGCGACCTGGACCTGGACCTTTAACCATCACTTCGAGGTTTTTCAGGCCGTACTCTTTTGCCATTTCACCACAACGCTCTGCAGCAACCTGCGCAGCGTATGGAGTTGACTTACGAGAGCCACGGAAACCTGAACCACCGGCGGTCGCCCATGCTAGAGCGTTGCCTTGACGGTCAGAAATCGTCACGATTGTGTTATTGAAAGACGCATGAATGTGCGCGACGCCATCAGCGACTTGCTTGCGTACGCGTTTGCGTGCACGAGTTGCTTGTTTAGCCATAGTACTTATCTACCCCGATTATTTCTTGATCGGCTTGCGCGGACCCTTACGGGTACGAGCATTGGTCTTCGTACGCTGACCACGTAGTGGCAAGCTGCGACGATGACGAATACCGCGGTTACAACCAAGGTCCATAAGACGCTTGATGTTCATGGAAATTTCACGACGTAGATCGCCTTCTACGGTGTACTTAGCGACACCGTCACGCAATTGGTCGATCTGTTCTTCTGATAGTTCACTGATCTTAGTGCTTTCAGCAATACCTGCATCAGCTAAAATAGCTTGAGAGGTTGTTTTGCCGACGCCGTAAATCGCAGTCAATGCGATAACAGCATGCTTTTGATCAGGAATGTTAATGCCTGCTATACGGGCCACTATTCACTCCTAGTACTTTTCAAGTAGAACCGCTGCAGAGCCCGTCGAGGATACGCAGCGGCATAACCACTTCTTTTGCACATACAAAAGGTGGGCTGGCTAATGTAGCCAGCCTGACCTCATTTTGCAAGAAAAATATTCTGCTATTAGCCTTGGCGCTGCTTGTGCTTTGGCTCACTGCAGATCACACGAACGGTACCGTTACGCTTGATCACTTTACAGTTACGGCAGATTTTCTTAACGGAAGCACGAACTTTCATTGCTAAACTCCGTAAATAGACAACCTATTAGCGGCCGTAGCCTTTGAGGTTGGCTTTTTTCAACACGGACTCATATTGTTGAGACATCAAATGAGTCTGAACTTGAGCCATAAAGTCCATGATTACGACTACTACGATAAGTAGTGATGTACCACCAAAGTAGAAGTGGACATCCCACGCAATCATCATGAACTCGGGGATCAGACAGATAAAGGTAATATACATGGCACCTGCGAGGGTTAACCGAGTCATTACTTTATCAATGTATTTAGCAGTCTGCTCACCCGGGCGAATACCAGGTACGAACGCTCCTGACTTCTTCAAATTATCTGCTGTTTCTCGCGGGTTAAACACCAACGCTGTATAGAAAAAGCAGAAGAAGATAATCGCTGCCGCATAAAGTATTACGTACGCTGGTTGCCCCGGACTCAGTGCCAATGACACATCGGTTAGCCAGCTTGTTTGATCACCCTTACCAAACCAGTTAGCAAGCGTGCCAGGGAACAAAATAATACTTGATGCAAAAATCGCAGGGATAACGCCTGCCATGTTGATCTTAAGTGGCAGGTGCGTACTTTGCGCTGCAAAGACACGGCGACCTTGTTGCCGCTTAGCGTAGTTAACGACGATACGGCGTTGACCACGTTCCATAAAGACCACAAAGTAGACGACCGCCAATACGATCACTGCGATACCTAGCAAGAGAAGCGGAGACATGTCGCCTTGACGCGCTTGCTCTATTGTCTGTCCAATTGCGGGTGGCAGACCCGCGACAATCCCAGTGAAAATAATCAGCGAGATACCGTTACCTATACCACGTTCCGTAATTTGCTCACCTAACCACATTAAGAACATGGTACCTGTGACCAAACTGACGACCGCAGTAAAGTAAAATGCAGGACCTGGGTTAATCACCAGACCTGGCATCATACTCGGTAAACCAGTCGCGATTCCAATTGCTTGGAAAGTTGCCAACACCAGCGTGCCGTAGCGGGTATACTGACTTATCTTACGACGGCCAGATTCGCCCTCTTTTTTCAACTCCGCTAACGCGGGATGAACCACTGACAATAACTGAACAATAATCGACGCCGAAATATACGGCATAATGCCCAGTGCCAGTATCGAAGCACGCTCAAGGGCACCACCAGAGAACATGTTAACCAAGTCAATGATGGTCCCTTGTTGCTGTTCGAACAGATCGGCAAGTACAGCAGCGTCAATACCAGGAATTGGCACAAAAGAGCCGGCACGGAATACCAATAATGCCATTGCTACAAAAAGTAAGCGGCTTTTCAGCTCCGCGACTCCGCCTTTTGCACTACTGAAGTTTTGTCCTGGTTGTTTTGCCATCTGTACCTCGTCCTCGAGCTAAATTATTCCTCGATTTTACCGCCTGCAGCTTCGATTGCCGCTTTAGCGCCTTTAGTGACACGAACACCTTTAACAGTCACAGCGCGAGCGATTTCACCAGACAGTACGATTTTCGCCGTACGAGTGTCTTGTGCAACAACGTTCGCTGCTTTTAATGTTTCAAGGCTTACTACGTCACCTTCAACTTTTGCCAGCTCGCCGAGACGAACTTCAGCAGAAGTTAGGCCTTTACGCGAAGTAAAACCGAATTTTGGCAGACGCTGTTTCAAAGGCATTTGACCGCCTTCGAAACCTGGGCGTACTGAACCACCTGAACGTGATTTCTGACCTTTGTGACCACGGCCACCGGTTTTACCCAGGCCTGAACCAATACCACGGCCTACACGCTTCGCAGAAGGCTTTGAGCCTGCAGCCGGAGATAGAGTATTCAAACGCATGTGATTACTCCTCCACTTTAACCATGTAGTTGACTTTGTTGATCATACCGCGCACGCACGGTGTATCTTCAAGTTCAACAGTGTGGTTGATGCGACGTAGGCCCAAGCCACGCAGGGTCGCTTTGTGCTTCGGCAAGCGGCCGATAGCGCTACGAGTCTGAGTTACTTTAATTGTCTTAGCCATGTCGTATTACCCCAGAATTTCGTTGACAGGCATGCCACGTTTCGCAGCTACCATCTCTGGAGACTTCGTACCACCCAGACCATCGATCGTTGCACGAACGATGTTGATTGGGTTGGTCGAACCGTATGCTTTCGCCAGAACGTCTTGAACGCCTGCTACTTCAAGCACGGCACGCATCGCACCACCGGCGATGATACCTGTACCTTCTGATGCTGGCTGCATGTACACTTTTGAACCAGTGTGGCGGCCTTTAACAGCGTGGTGCAGAGTACCGTCTTTCAGCGCGATAGTAATCATGTTACGACGCGCCTTTTCCATTGATTTCTGGATCGCAGCAGGTACTTCACGGGCTTTACCGTAACCGAAACCTACGCGACCGTTACCATCACCTACCACAGTCAGGGCAGTGAAGGTAAAGATGCGACCACCTTTAACCGTTTTAGATACACGGTTTACAGCGATCAGCTTCTCATGCAAATCACTTTGTTGTTTATCGTTAGCCATCTTCCACCTACCTTAGAATTTCAGACCAGCTTCACGGGCAGCATCTGCCAGTGCAGCCACACGGCCGTGGTATTGGAAACCGGAACGGTCAAAAGCAACGGCTTCGATGCCTTTTTCCTTCGCTCGCTCAGCAATGATCTTACCCACGGCTGCAGCGGCGTCTTTGTTACCGGTGCTCTTCACTTGCTCACGGATCGCTTTTTCTACGGTAGAAGCGGCTGCGATAACTTCCGCGCCGTTACCAGCGATAACCTGTGCGTACACATGACGTGGAGTACGGTGTACCACCAGGCGAGTCGCACCCATTTCCGCGATCTTGCGTCGTGCTTTGGTCGCACGACGGATACGAGATGCTTTCTTATCCATAGTGTTACCTTACTTCTTCTTAGCTTCTTTGGTACGCACAGCTTCGTCAGAGTAACGAACGCCTTTGCCTTTATAAGGCTCTGGCTTGCGGTATGCGCGGATATCGGCAGCCACCTGGCCAACTGCTTGCTTATCAGCACCGCTGATAACAATTTCAGTTTGGCTAGGGCATTCTGCCTTAACACCCTCTGGCAGAGCGTGCTCAACCGGGTGAGAGAAACCAAGTGTCAGGTTAAGTTTATTACCTGCAACATTTGCACGGTAACCAACACCTTTCAGGACCAGTTTCTTGGTAAAGCCTTCTGTAACACCAACAACCATGCTGTTGACCAGTGCACGCGCTGTACCAGCATGAGCCCATGCTTTAGCGTGTTCCACACTTGGTGCGAAGGTAATGGTGTTCTCTTCTTGGTTTACTGCCACCATATCGTGAAGCGTGCGGCTTAGTTCGCCTTTGCTTCCTTTTACAGTGATTTCCTGACCGTTAAGTTTCACCTCTACGCCGGCAGGAACTACGACAGGTGCTTTTGCAACACGAGACATTTCCTACTCCTTATTAAGCTACGTAGCAGATGATTTCACCGCCCAGACCCGCTTTGCGAGCTGCGCGATCGGTCATCAAACCTTTCGAAGTTGATACAACAGCAATACCAAGGCCACCCATCACTGAAGGCAACTCATCTTTCTTTTTGTAGATGCGCAGGCCTGGACGGCTAACACGTTGGATTTGCTCGATAACTGGTTTAGATTCGAAGTATTTCAACGTCACTTCCAGTTCAGGCTTCGCGTCGCTGTTTACTGCGACGTCAGCCACGTAACCTTCTGCTTTTAGTAGCTCAGCAATTGCCACTTTTAGCTTTGACGAAGGCATTTTAACAGCAACTTTCTTTGCTGCCTGACCGTTGCGTAGGCGGGTCAGCATATCCGAGATCGGATCTTGCATGCTCATAAGTCTTTACTCCCGTGATTCAATTACCAGCTTGCCTTACGCAGACCCGGAATCTCGCCTTTCATGCAAGCTTCACGAACCTTGATTCGGCTTAGGCCGAATTTGCGTAGGTAGCCATGTGGACGACCAGTCTGGTTACAGCGGTTACGCTGACGAGACTTCGCAGAATCACGTGGTAGCGACTGAAGCTTCAGGACGGCGTCCCAACGCTCTTCGTCTGACGTGTTGACATTCTTAATGGTCGCACGCAGGTTGTCACGCTTCTCAGCATAACGGGCTGCGAGCTTCGCACGTTTTACGTCACGTGCTTTCATCGATTTTTTAGCCATAACAGTAACCCTTCACCTTACTTACGGAATGGGAAGTTAAAGGCAGCCAGCAGAGCTCGACCTTCCTCATCTGTACCTGCGGTGGTAGTGATAGTAATATCAAGACCACGGATACGATCGACTTTGTCGTAGTCAATCTCAGGGAAGATGATTTGCTCGCGAACGCCCATGCTGTAGTTACCGCGACCGTCGAACGCTTTCGGGTTCAGACCACGGAAGTCACGGATACGAGGAACTGCGATAGCGATCAAACGCTCAAAGAAGTCCCACATACGCTCGCCACGTAGGGTTACTTTACAACCAATTGGGTAGCCCTCACGGATCTTGAAGCCTGCGACTGATTTACGTGCTTTAGTGATCAGCGGCTTTTGACCAGAAATCGCGGTCATGTCAGCAGCTGCATTTTCAAGCAGTTTTTTGTCGTTCAGAGCTTCGCCCACACCCATGTTAAGGGTGATCTTTTCGATCCCTGGGACTTGCATGATGCTTTTGTAACCAAATTGCTTAGATAGCTCAGCTACAACTGTCTCTTTGTAGTAATCATGCAGTTTCGCCATTGTACTACTCCAGAATTACTTAATAGTTTCGCCATTCGACTTGAAGAAACGCACTTTTTTGCCGTCTTCAAATCGGAAGCCTACACGGTCACCTTTACCAGCAGCTGCGTTAAAGATAGCCACGTTTGAAACGTCAATAGCGGCTTCTTGTTCAACGATGCCACCTTGAGTGCCCAGAGCCGGAACCGGCTTCTGGTGTTTCTTAACGAGGTTAATACCTTCAACGATAACTTTACCGGTCGGTAGAACCTTAGATACTTTACCTTTCTTGCCTTTGTCTTTACCGGCAAGAACGATAACTTCGTCGTTACGACGGATTTTAGCTGCCATGAGATCGCTCCTTACAGAACTTCAGGCGCCAGAGACACAATTTTCATGAACTTCTCAGTACGAAGTTCGCGTGTCACAGGGCCAAAGATACGTGTGCCGACTAGTTGCTCGTTCGTGTTGTTCAACAACACGCAAGCATTGCGGTCGAAGCGAATGACAGAGCCGTCTGGACGACGTACGCCTTTACGGGTGCGAACTACCACCGCCTTAAGCACATCACCTTTTTTCACTTTACCGCGTGGGATTGAATCCTTAACGGTAACTTTGATGATGTCGCCAACGTGGGCGTAACGACGGTGAGAGCCACCCAGAACCTTAATACACATTACACTGCGAGCGCCGGAGTTGTCGGCTGCGTCCAGCATACTTTGCATTTGGATCATTGTTAGTGCTCCGCTGTTATTACATCTAGACCCATCTCGGGTCGGGCTGCCTTTTTACAAGGGCGGCGAATAATAACACTATTTTGACCAGATGGGTAGATAAAAAATAAACGGCCCCCCAAATGAGAGCCGTTTGACTTATTATTGTATGAAAAATCGCTTAGATGCGTGATTTTTCAACAACGCGAACCAATGTCCAAGACTTTTGCTTAGAGATTGGACGACACTCACGAACCTCGACAGTGTCACCTTGGTTACACTGGTTTGATTCATCGTGTACATGTAGCTTACTCGTGCGCTTAATGTACTTACCGTAGATTGGGTGTTTCACAAAACGCTCGATAGCAACGACGATAGTTTTATCGCCTTTGTCGCTGATAACGCGACCTTGCTGAGTGCGGATGTTCTCGCTCATTATGCGTTAGCCTTCTCAGTCAGTACGGTTTTTACACGTGCGATATCGCGACGAACAGCTTTAAGAGTGTGAGTTTGCTGAAGTTGGCCAGTAGCCGCTTGCATGCGCAGATTAAACTGCTCACGTAGCAGACCCATTAGCTCTTCGTTCAGCTGCTCAGCAGTCTTTTCACGTAGTTCTTGTGCTTTCATCACATCACCGCCTTAGTTACGAAAGTGGTTTTGATCGGTAGCTTACGTGAAGCTAATTCAAACGCTTCGCGAGCCAGTGATTCAGGAACACCATCCATTTCGTACAGGACCTTGCCTGGTTGGATTTGGGCAACCCAGTAATCTACTGAACCTTTACCCTTACCCATACGAACTTCCAACGGCTTACCAGTAATTGGTTTGTCAGGGAAGACACGAATCCAGATTTGGCCTTGACGTTTAATGTGACGAGTCATCGCACGACGAGCCGCCTCAATTTGACGCGCAGTGATACGACCGCGACCAACAGCTTTCAGGCCATAGGTACCGAAGCTTACGTCAGTACCGTGCGCCAGACCGCGGTTACGACCTTTAAAAGTCTTGCGGAACTTAGTACGTTTTGGTTGAAGCATCGATAGACTCCTTACTTACGGCCTTTACGCTGCTTCTTCGGCTTGTCAGCCTTTTGCTCAACTTCAGCCATTCCACCTAGGATTTCACCTTTGAAGATCCAGGTTTTAATGCCGATTACACCGTACTGGGTGTGAGCAGAAGAAGTTGCGTAATCAATGTCAGCACGAAGGGTGTGCAGTGGCACACGGCCTTCACGGTACCACTCGGTACGAGCGATTTCAGCGCCGCCAAGACGGCCGCTTACTTCTACTTTGATACCTTTGGCACCTAGGCGCATAGCGTTTTGTACCGCGCGCTTCATCGCACGACGGAACATAACACGGCGCTCTAGCTGTGATGCGATGCTGTCGCCAACAAGTTGCGCATCTAGCTCAGGCTTACGTACTTCAGCGATGTTGATTTGCGCTGGTACACCGGCTAGTTTTGCAACGTGAGCGCGCAGCTTCTCAACATCTTCACCTTTCTTACCGATAACCACACCAGGACGTGCAGTGTGAATAGTCACACGAACACTCTTAGCAGGACGCTCGATAACGATGCGAGAGACTGACGCTTTTTTCAGTTCATTGTTCAAGAACTGACGTACCTTAAAGTCGCCGTCTAGGTTGTCAGCGAAATCTTGGTTATTAGCAAACCAAGTGGAATTCCAAGGCTTAACAATGCCAAGACGAATACCATTAGGATGTACTTTTTGACCCATTGCTTTATCTCCTCGTCTCTTAGCGGTCTGCTACAACAACAGTGATGTGGCTAGAACGCTTCAAGATGCGATCGGCACGGCCTTTTGCACGAGGCATAATACGCTTCATGATTGGGCCTTCATCAACGAAGACTTTGGCGACGCTTAGATCGTCGATATCCGCACCTTCGTTATGCTCGGCGTTTGCAATAGCAGATTCCAACACTTTCTTAACCAGGTCAGCAGCTTTTTTGTTGCTGAAAGTCAGTAGTTCCAGTGCTTGTGCTACGTCTTTACCGCGCACTTGATCCGCAACCAAACGTGCTTTTTGAGGCGAGATACGAGCAAAGCGATGTTTAGCAATAGCTTCCATTTCTTACCCCTTAACGCTTCTTAGCTTTCTTATCAGCAGCATGGCCGCGATAAGTACGTGTTGGTGCAAACTCGCCCAGCTTGTGACCGATCATTTCTTCAGAAACGAAAACGGGTACGTGCTGACGACCATTATGGACAGCGATGGTCAATCCGATCATCTGTGGGATGATCATTGAACGACGGGACCAAGTCTTTAAAGGCTTCTTGTCACCGCTTTCCACCGCTTTCTCTACCTTCTTCAGCAAGTGCAGGTCAATAAAAGGACCTTTCTTGAGAGAACGTGGCATGGCTTATCCTCTGATAATAATTACTTGTTACGACGACGTACGATGTACTTGTCGGTACGTTTGTTCTTACGGGTCTTGAAGCCTTTAGTTGGCATACCCCAAGGTGATACTGGATGACGACCACCTGAGGTACGGCCTTCACCACCACCGTGTGGGTGGTCAATCGGGTTCATTGCAACACCACGTACGCTTGGACGTGCGCCTTTCCAGCGCGCGGCACCGGCTTTACCCAGTTCGCGTAGCATGTGCTCAGAGTTACCCACTTCACCAAGAGTCGCACGACCTTCAGCAAGAACCTTACGCATTTCACCGCTGCGCAGGCGGAGTGTGACGTACGCGCCGTCACGAGCTACGATTTGCGCATAGGCACCCGCAGAACGAGCTAACTGACCACCTTTACCAGGCTTAAGCTCGATATTGTGGATAGTAGAACCCACTGGGATGTTGCGCATTGGCAGGGTGTTACCTACCTTGATAGCTGAATCTGCACCAGATTGGATCTGATCACCGGCTTTTAGGCCTTTTGGTGCGATGATGTAACGACGTTCACCGTCCGTATACAGTACAAGCGCGATGTTTGCACTACGGTTCGGATCGTACTCGAGACGCTCAACTTTCGCTGGGATACCGTCTTTAGTACGTTTGAAGTCAATTACACGGTAATGATGCTTGTGACCACCACCGATGTGACGCACTGTGATTCGACCGTTGTTATTGCGACCACCAGACTTAGAGTTTTTCTCTAGCAGTGGTGCATATGGTTTACCTTTGTACAGATCATGGTTAACCACTTTAACAAGGTGACGACGACCCGGTGAAGTCGGCTTACATTTGATAATAGCCATTTGCTTTTACTCCTCCGTCTTACTCAGCGCCGCCAACGAAGTCGATGTCCTGACCTTCTTTCAAGGCAACATACGCTTTTTTCCAGTCGCTACGACGGCCTTCACGCATACCTTGACGTTTGGTCTTACCCTTAACGAGAAGAGTACGAACAGACTTCACTTCAACTTCGAACAGTTTTTCAACTGCCGCTTTGATCTCTTTTTTAGTTGCTTCTTTGGCTACTTTGAACACAACAGTGTTGTTGTTTTCAGCGGCCATCGTCGCTTTTTCAGAGATGTGCGGAGCACGCAGAACTTTTAGGATACGCTCTTCAGTGATCATGCCAGCATCTCCTCAACTTGTTTAACTGCATCAGCAGTCATCACGACTTTGTCGAAAGCGATCAAGCTAACTGGGTCGATGGTATCTGTATCGCGTACGTCAACCTTATAAAGGTTACGTGCGGCAAGGAACAGGTTCTCATCAACTTCGGCAGTGACGATCAGAGCATCGTTCAGCTCAAGCTCTTTCAGCTTAGCGACAAGCTCTTTAGTTTTTGGTGCTTCAACAGAGAAGTTATCAACAACGATCAAACGCTCTTGACGAACCAGCTCTGACAGGATGCTCTTCAGAGCACCACGGTACATCTTTTTGTTTACTTTCTGAGCATGATCCTGAGGACGTGCTGCGAAAGTGACACCACCGCTGCGCCAGATTGGGCTGCGGATTGTACCTGCACGGGCGCGACCAGTACCCTTCTGACGCCATGGCTTAGCACCGCCACCAGACACGTCTGAACGAGTTTTCTGAGCGCGAGTACCTTGACGGGCACCAGCTGCGTATGCAACGACTACCTGGTGAACCAGGGACTCGTTGAATTCACGCCCGAAGGTAGTTTCGGAAACAGTTAGCGCGTCGGCGCCTTTGACTACCAATTCCATTACTATCTCCTCGACGTTACGCTTTAACGGCTGGTTTAACGATCACGTTGCCACCTGTAGCACCTGGGACTGCACCTTTGATAAGAAGCAGATTGCGCTCAGCGTCAACACGTACGATCTCTAGGTTTTGAGTCGTTACACGCTCAGCACCCATGTGACCTGCCATTTTTTTGCCTTTGAATACGCGACCTGGGCTCTGACATTGACCGATAGAACCAGGTGCACGGTGAGACAAAGAGTTACCGTGGCTCATGTCTTGAGTACGGAAGTTCCAACGCTTAACACCGCCTTGGAAACCCTTACCTTTTGACGTGCCAGTAACGTCTACTTTTTTGATTTCAGAGAAAAGATCGACGTTTAGCTCAGCGCCAACTTCGAACTCTTCACCATTTTCCAGACGGAATTCCCACAAACCGCGGCCTGCTTCAACACCTGCTTTCGCAAAGTGACCAGCTTGTGCCTTGTTAACACGGCTTGCTTTCTTCTCGCCTGTAGTGATTTGAATTGCGGCATAACCGTCAACTTCAGGCTTACGTACCTGAGCAACACGGTTAGCTTCAACTTCAACTACGGTTACCGGGATAGAAACGCCATCTTCGTTGAAGATACGAGTCATACCGACTTTACGACCGACTAGACCAATCATTATCTACTCCCCCTTAACCCAGGCTGATTTGAACATCAACGCCCGCAGCAAGGTCAAGACGCATCAGAGCGTCAACAGTTTTATCTGTTGGCTCAACGATGTCGATCAGACGTTTGTGAGTACGAATTTCGTACTGGTCACGTGCGTCTTTGTTTACGTGCGGAGAAATAAGAACGGTGAAGCGCTCTTTACGAGTAGGTAGAGGGATTGGTCCCTTAACCTGTGCGCCAGTGCGCTTAGCGGTTTCAACGATTTCCGCGGTAGACTGATCGATCAAACGATGATCGAACGCCTTAAGGCGGATACGGATACGTTGGTTCTGCATGAGACAGAGCTCCAAATTCTAAAATATTTACACAAACAATATCGCCATTCCACCTCATTAAGACGAGGGAATGCCGATTAATTTATGTGAAACCGTAGTGCCAAAATTAGGCACATTGTCAGCCATTATTCTATGACTGCGAACATAAGCGGAGTATACATTAAACGAACAGTTTACTGTTCCATTCCTCGATGCTCATTGGTTCACAACTGCGTCGGAAGTCGCAATGACTTAAGCAGTGCCGGGCATTATACCGATGCGCGATAGCTTTGCAAGCCTTGGTTAAAAAATAAGCCCAAACAAAAACGCACCCGACTGGGTGCGTTCATCTACCGCAATACGTTAAGCGTCGTCTTAGCCTTTATCGCTGGCATCTTCGATTATCTGCGCTTGGTTGTAGTTGGCGATACCCACTTTATCAATCAGCCCCAACTGGGTTTCGAGCCAATCAATATGCTCTTCTTCATCATCGAGAATATACTGAAACAAATCTCGCGACACGAAATCGCGGATGCTTTCGGTGTAGGCAATCGCTTCTTTCAGGTCTTCGTGCGCTTGCATCTCTAGCGCCAAGTCACACTCGAAGATTTCTTGTGTATCTTCACCAATGCGTAACTTGCCTAAATCTTGCAAATTGGGCGTCCCTTCTAAAAACAAGATACGCTCAATGAGCTTGTCCGCATGCTTCATCTCATCAATGGACTCTTCATATTCTTTGTCCGCGATGACTTTTAAGCCCCAGTCTTTAAGCATGCGCGCATGCAGAAAGTACTGATTAATCGCAATCAGTTCGTTGCCGAGTACCGTGTTGAGAAACGCTATCGATTTTGGATCGCCTTTCATGGCAAAAGCCTCCTTATGGGTTCTACCTAACAAATGTAGAACCCATAAGGAGGCTGTCAAATATTGACTGCAGGTTAACTGGCTTTTTGTAGCGTAATAAGTTGGCTCTCGTCGTATATCACCTCTTTGGCGTGACGTACACATTTACCACATTGCGACCCCAGAGGGGTCAGTTGGCGCAATTCACGGATACTTGTGACGCCTTGCTGGCGCACCCAATGCTTAATGGTTTTATCCGACACGCTGTGGCAAATACAAACTAACATCTTAGCGATCTCATAACTTGAACTATAACGAGAATAGTTTGCATTGCGGTTGAGGTAAAGGTTTTTTATATAACGCTTGGTTATTGATGACTGACTCATTTGAATCAAGGGATGGCGAAAGATAGGAGAAACAAAAAGGGAGCGCAGTGCGCTCCCTTTGATTGATAAGACAAGGCGTCTATCAAATTAAGCGATGATGTTAGCAACAACACCCGCGCCTACAGTACGGCCACCTTCACGGATAGCGAAGCGTAGGCCTTCGTCCATCGCGATAGGTGCGATCAGCTCAACAACCATCTTGATGTTGTCACCAGGCATTACCATCTCAACGCCTTCTGGCAGCTCGATAGTACCGGTTACGTCAGTTGTACGGAAGTAGAACTGTGGACGATAGCCTTTGAAGAACGGAGTATGACGGCCGCCTTCGTCTTTGCCCAGTACGTATACTTCTGACTCGAACTTGGTGTGCGGAGTGATTGAACCAGGCTTAGCCAGTACTTGACCACGCTCTACTTCGTCACGCTTAGTACCACGCAGAAGAACACCAACGTTCTCACCGGCACGGCCTTCGTCTAGAAGCTTACGGAACATCTCAACACCGGTACAAGTGGTCTTGGTGGTGTCTTTCATGCCCACGATTTCAACGTCGTCACCAACAGTGATGATGCCTTGCTCAACACGACCGGTTACTACGGTACCACGGCCTTGGATTGAGAATACGTCTTCGATTGGCAGGATGAACGGCTTGTCGATCGCACGCTCTGGCTCTGGGATGTAAGAATCCAGTGCTTCAGATAGCTCAACGATCTTCTGCTCCCACTGCTCTTCACCGTTCAGGGCACCTAGCGCTGAACCTTGGATTACTGGGCAGTCGTCACCTGGGAAGTCGTACTCTGAAAGTAGTTCACGTACTTCCATTTCAACCAGCTCAAGCAGCTCTTCGTCATCAACCATGTCACATTTGTTCATGAACACGATGATGTTTGGAATACCAACCTGACGGCCTAGTAGGATGTGCTCACGCGTCTGTGGCATTGGGCCATCAGTTGCAGCAACAACCAGGATACCACCGTCCATCTGTGCAGCACCGGTGATCATGTTTTTCACATAGTCAGCGTGTCCTGGGCAGTCAACGTGTGCGTAGTGACGGTTTGGCGTATCGTACTCAACGTGAGACGTTGCGATGGTGATACCACGATCACGCTCTTCTGGTGCGTTATCGATTGACGCGAAGTCACGAGCAGCACCGCCGTGTACTTTTGCAAGTACAGTACAGATAGCTGCGGTCAGCGTAGTTTTACCATGGTCAACGTGGCCGATAGTACCAACGTTAACGTGCGTTTTCGTACGTTCAAATTTTTCTTTAGACACGATCGTCTTCCTTCCTAGTTGTGAGTTAAAGGGCTTGGCCTAGTAACTCAGAAGTCAGTGTTTGATGCCGACCATGATGTCGGCATCTGGACCAAAATAATTAGCTACGCTCTGCGATCAGGGCGTCAGCGATGTTCTTAGGCACTTCACCGTACTCGCTGAATTCCATCGAGTAAGATGCACGGCCTTGTGTTGCACTACGTAGGTCAGTAGCGTAACCGAACATTTCAGACAGTGGAACCTGGGCACGTACGATCTTCAGACCCGCTGGGCCTTCATCCATACCACCAATCAGGCCACGACGACGGTTCAAGTCACCAACAACGTCACCCATCCACTCTTCTGGTGTGGTTACTTCAACCTTCATCATTGGCTCAAGCATAACAGGTTGCGCGTCGTGAGCACCTTTCTTGAATGCCATTGATGCGGCGATCTTAAACGCCATTTCGTTAGAGTCAACATCGTGGTAAGAACCATCGAACAAGGTTGCTTTAACGTCAAGTACCGGATAGCCAGCGAGTACACCGTTAGCCATCTGCTCTTCGATACCTTTAGAAACCGAGCTGATGTATTCACGTGGAACCACACCACCAACGATTTCGTCAACAAAGACAAAGCCTTCGTTTGGCTCTGATGGTTCGATTTTCAGCCATACGTGACCGTACTGACCACGACCACCAGACTGCTTAACGAACTTACCTTCAACTTTGGTGCTACCACGGATGGTTTCGCGATACGCTACCTGAGGCTTACCAACGTTACACTCAACGTTAAATTCGCGACGCATACGGTCAACGATGATGTCTAGGTGAAGCTCACCCATACCAGAAATCAGGGTCTGGCCAGACTCTTCGTCAGACTCAACACGGAAAGATGGATCTTCTGCCGCCAGTTTACCTAGCGCGATACCCATTTTCTCTTGGTCAGCTTTAGACTTAGGCTCAACCGCGATTTGGATAACTGGATCTGGGAACTCCATGCGCTCTAGGATTACTTTTGAATCCATTGCACATAGGGTGTCACCCGTGGTCACGTCTTTCAGACCTACCGCTGCAGCGATGTCACCGGCACGGATTTCTTTGATCTCTTCACGCTTGTTCGAGTGCATCTGTACGATACGGCCCAAACGCTCACGCTTTTGCTTCACTGAGTTATAGACAGTGTCGCCAGAGTTAACCACGCCTGAGTAAACACGCATAAAGGTCAACGTGCCCACGAATGGGTCAGTTGCAATCTTAAATGCTAGTGAGGCAAACGGTTCTTTATCGTCTGCATGACGCTCGATTGGGTTACCGTCTTCGTCTTCACCTTTGATTGACTTAACGTCAATCGGTGATGGCAAGTATTCGATAACCGCATCCAGTACTGCCTGAACGCCTTTGTTCTTAAACGCAGAACCACAGGTTGCCAGTACGATTTCGTTATCAAGCGTACGCTGACGCAGTGCTGCCTTGATTTCTTCTTCAGACAGCTCACCTTCTTCAAGGTACTTGTCCATCAGCTCTTCAGAGGCTTCAGCAGCAGACTCAACCAGGAAGTTGTGCCATTCTTCTGCTTGCTCTTTCAGATCGTCTGGAATTTCTTCATAGGTATAAGTCATACCCATGTCTTCTTCGTTCCAGTTGATCGCTTTCATTTTGATCAGGTCAATCACGCCTTTGAACTGGTCTTCTGCACCAATGTTCAAGTGAATTGGCACAGGGTGTGCGCCAAGGCGGTTTTTGATTTGATCAACAACGCGCAGGTAATCAGCACCCGCACGGTCCATCTTGTTTACGAATACCATACGCGGTACTTCGTACTTGTCAGCCTGACGCCATACGGTTTCAGACTGAGGCTCAACACCTGATGAACCACAGAATACAACTACCGCACCATCAAGCACACGCAAAGAACGCTCAACTTCGATAGTGAAGTCAACGTGTCCAGGGGTGTCGATGATGTTTACGCGGTGCTGTTTGAACTGCTGATCAGAACCGGCCCAGAAAGTCGTGGTCGCGGCTGAGGTGATGGTGATACCACGCTCCTGCTCTTGCGACATCCAGTCCATGGTAGCGGCGCCGTCGTGTACCTCACCGATTTTGTGTGACAGACCTGTGTAGAACAGGATCCGCTCGGTAGTCGTGGTTTTACCGGCGTCTACGTGAGCACAAATACCGATGTTACGGTAGCGCTCGATAGGGGTTTTACGAGCCACAATAGTATCCTCTTGCTAAGGTTAACCTTAGAAAATGGGTTTGGCGTGCCCCGAACGGGACACGCCATGAAGGCATTACCAGCGGTAATGTGCGAACGCTTTGTTCGCGTCTGCCATACGGTGAACGTCTTCACGTTTCTTAACAGCAGTACCTTTGTTTTCTGACGCGTCTAGCATCTCGCTTGCTAGGCGCTGAGCCATAGATTTTTCACCACGCTTACGAGCGGCTTCAACCAACCAACGCATAGCCAGTGCGTTACGACGTACAGGACGTACTTCTACTGGCACTTGGTAAGTTGAACCACCTACACGGCGAGATTTAACCTCGACCGCTGGGCGTACGTTTTCAAGAGCTTGTTCGAATACAGCCAAGTGCTCTTTACCAGAACGTTCAGCCATGATGTCTAGTGCACCATAAACGATTTTTTCAGCAGTTGACTTCTTACCGTCAACCATCAGGATGTTTACAAATTTTGCCAGCAATTCTGATCCGAACTTAGGATCTGGAAGAATTTTACGCTGACCAATTACGCGACGACGTGGCATGGATTATCTCCGTTGTCTTCTTCAGGTTTTATCCAAAACTTTTCAGTTTTTTCAAAATTCAATTGTTTGAGTGTTTGGCCTTACTTAACGGAATCCATTAAGACTTAGGACGCTTCACACCGTACTTAGAACGACCTTGTTTACGGCCGTTAACGCCTGCACAGTCAAGTGCGCCACGAACAGTGTGGTAACGCACACCCGGCAAGTCTTTAACACGACCGCCGCGGATAAGCACAACACTGTGCTCTTGCAGGTTGTGGCCTTCACCACCAATGTAAGAGGTGACTTCAAAGCCATTGGTCAAACGTACACGGCATACTTTACGCAGTGCAGAGTTTGGTTTCTTTGGAGTAGTGGTGTAAACACGAGTACATACACCACGTTTTTGTGGACACGCTTCCAACGCAGGCACGTTGCTTTTCGCAACTTGCTTCAAGCGTGGCTTGCGAACCAGCTGGTTAATAGTTGCCATTAAATAGCTCCTGATATTACTTAACGTATAAGTGTGAAAAATCTAGCCCCAATACAACAGGGACGCGAAATTTTAGGCGTCGGGGTATGGGGTGTCAAGATTTATACAGAGATCTTTGCATTGTTTGTTTTTCGAGCAGCACACGGGGGATTTTCACACACGACAAAGACTAGCCGATTACCATGTCATTTGCGTGACATGGTCAGCGCTTAAATCGACCAATTGACGCATATCAATCAACTCAGCACTGGGATGGAGTTTATCGCCAAGTCCCCGAGCAATCACATCGTCGCTGAGCAAATAAACAGCATGAGTCTCGGTAAACAATCGATTTGCCC
Organism: Salinivibrio kushneri; assembly: GCF_027286325.1. Lineage (NCBI taxonomy): Bacteria > Pseudomonadati > Pseudomonadota > Gammaproteobacteria > Vibrionales > Vibrionaceae > Salinivibrio > Salinivibrio kushneri. Next base: position 245,680 of record NZ_CP114588.1, on the reverse strand, counting down.
ACTCGCTACCTGCCACCCCAGCGACGACGGCATCGCTAAGCAAGACAATGGTGCTGTTCGGCTGAGCGTAGTCTAAGCACTGTGCTAAGGCTTGACGGCTGTATGGGGAATGTTTGACCAAGTGCAGCACGGCCTTCTCCTTAAAAATGTAGAATGCGATCGCAGCCTGACAACTGCGTTTTTACTTGCTCGACCGATAACGCTTGAGTCGGCAGTACCGTAGTTGCCTGCTCAAGTCCTCGTGCGGTCAACGAGGCCTGACAAACATAGACCTCTTCCACATCACACAGAGGCAGCATTTTGAAGCTGGCAATATAGTCGCGGCTTAAAATTTGGCTCGGTTGCTGTCCACCCAGCAATTGAAAGACACCGTCACCGATAAAAAACACCACCAAGTTGTCACAAAAGGCGGACGCGGCAAGCAATGCATCCAGGCCTTCTCGGCCACTCGCGCTGCCATGGGGTGCTGAAGAAAAAACAAACCCTATTTTCATCACTGCCTTCTTAAAATTGCATCACACGATCGGCGGTTAACAACGCCTCTGCCAACGCCCCGAGTCCCGCTTGCGAAAATTCCGCGGCCAAGGTGCTATGTGGCAACGCATGTTGTGCCGCCTCCTGATCACTGACAATGCCACGACGTAGCGCTGCGGCCACACATGTTTCCAATTGCACACCGTGGTCTTGTGCAAGGGTTTGCCATGCCGTGACAATATCAAACTCATCGTTGGCAGGCACTGTGGTTGCCGTGCCGTTTAACACACCGTCTTGATAAAAAAATACTTTGCTGACTGTATGCCCTGCCTCAATGGCAGCGGCTGCAAACTGGTACGCAGTGCGCGCCATTTGTGAGCCATAGGCAGGCTCAGTCACCACTAACACGTAGTGCAAACTCATGACTCTGTCTCTTCGGTTTTGCGCTGTCTGACATAGAGATAAACAGTGTGTTTGGAAATATTTAGCCGGGCGGCAACCCGGTTAATGGCGTCTTTAATATCAAAAATCCCTTTATCATAGAGCGCCATGACAATTTGGCGATTTTTGGTATTGTTAGACACTGTCTTATCCGCGTTCACCTCTTCAACGGTTCGCTCGACCGTTTTATCCACCAGCTCTTCCACATCACTGGCAAAGTTAACGGATGAGGCCGCCTGCTTGGCCTGATCATCTGGGATAAAGGCTTGTAGTACCTGAGAAAAAGGGGCATCTAAATTGATGTTGATACATAACAGCCCAATGATGCGGTTATCTCCGTTCCGGATAGCCACCGTGATCGACTTCATTAGGGTGCCACTTTTGGCGCGGGTAAAATACGCGCGGGAAAAGTTACGCTCTGATCCCTCAATATCACGTAGCATACGCAACGCTAAGTCAGTGATGGGCGAGCCTACCTGGCGCCCGGTATTTTCGCCGTTGGCAATTTTTATCGCCGATTTATTTAGATCGTCCAATGCATGCAGCACGATTTCACAATGCTCACCAATCAAGGCTGCTAGCCCATCGACCACAGCCGAGTAGGACTGCAATATAATGCTGTCTTGTTGGTTGAGTGGATTGGGCTCGATGAGCTCACTTTCCGTCATAATGTTCGCGCCAAAACCCTCTGTCGGTACCACGTACGCCTATCCTTATTCGACCGTTTATCTTTATTGCTCTACGCTCAGTTTAACAGAATTCCTATCTAGAAATGCAAAAAGCCCCGGCAAGGCCGGGGCTGGTATCACGGCTAAAGACACTGCGTTTTAGCCTTCGCTCGCGCTGCCTTTTTTCGCATCATCTTTAATTTCAAGTAGCTCAACATCAAACACCAAGGTTGAGTTGGCAGGGATTGATGCGGTGTCTTGGTCACCATAAGCTAACTCTGGCGGCACAACAAAGGTAAACTTAGAGCCCACAGGCATCAATTGCACCCCTTCAGTCCAGCCTGGGATCACACGGTTAAGTGGGAAAGTGGCCGGCTCACCACGCTCGTACGAGCTGTCAAATTGCGTGCCATCAGTCAGGGTACCTTTGTAATGGACCACAACGGTATCTTCTGCTGATGGCTTCTCGCCTTCACCCATGCTGTCAACTTTGTACAACAGCCCAGAATCCGTTTCTTTCACGCCCTCTTTTTGGGCAAACTCGGAGCGGTATTTTTCACCATCGGCGATTGCCGCTTCTGCTTTTTCTTTTGCTTGTTGTTGCGCAAGCTTGGTCACACGCTGATCAAGCGATTGCAGCGCCGCTTGTGCTTGCTCGTCCGTCAATTTTGACTCACCTTTAAAGACGTCTTGCACCCCTTGCAGTACCACCTCTTTGTCCAGCTCTAGGCCGATTTCAGCCTGCTGTTCAAGGTTGGCATTAAGATACTGTGCCAAAGAAGCGCCAATCGCGTAGGCTGCTTTGTCGTCTTCGTTCGCAAACGCCGCTTCGGCTTGTTCAGCCGCTTGGTTGGTTTGCTCTACTTTTGCGTCTTCTTGCTGACAGCCGACGGCAAAGGCAACGGTTGCCGCGAGTAGCGACATCTTCATTACTGATTTCATTGGGTACTCCGTTGATGGTAAGGATTAATCCTCGTATTGTACTTACTGACGCATCAACCATGCGAAAGCCTGTTTCTATCCATATACTCGTGGTTATATGGCTGCACACTCTGGAACTCAAGTATGATGCCCAAAATCCGCCACATTGTTGGCATTTTTATTGTTTTAAGCGCACTTTTTGGCTGTTGGCAGTCTGGCAAAGAAGCCCAGCGCTGGTCAATCCACCCTGAAGGCGCCACCAGCTTTAGCCTTAGCCGCGATGGCCGGTTTGCCTTACTCGCCTCGGACGAAACCGATATCGTGCTGTGGGATCTTGTCACCAATCAGCAATTAGCGGAGCTGGGGCCGCAAGACCCCAATGCGAACCCTGTGGTGGTCAGCCATATTTCCGATAATAAACGCTATGCCATTACTGCCACGGCACAAAACTTTGCCGTGTGGGATCTGGCTTGGAGCCAGTCTCAAGGGCTTTGGTCCATTTCTGACGGCATCATTCGTGATGCCGCGATCAGTAACAATGGTGAAAAATTGGTGCTGGCTATGTCTAACGGCAAAGCATTATTCATCGACTTAGGCACGGGAAGGCGCTTAGAGTTCCTGGCGCATCGCGATAAAGTCAATGCCGTGGCGATTTCGCCCAATGGTGCGTACGTACTCTCCGGTGGCAATGACCATCATGCCTACTTTTGGGAAACCGACTCGGGGCAGATTATTAACGACTTTGCGTACGACCAAAGGGTTAAGCAAGTCGCGCTACATCGAGAAGGGCAATACGCGTTCGTCTCTGATGGCGGCAACCGCGCGGTAATTTGGGCTCTGCCGAGCGGAGATAAGGTGAGTGAATTGGATATTTTTGCTCGCCAAGCGATTTACGCCAGTGCCCGCTTTTCCGATGACGGCCGTCAACTGGCCACTGGTACCCCCTCACAGCGGGTCGAGTTATGGGACGTACAAAGCGGTGAAAACATCGGCCGCTGGCAAGCCTTGGCGCAACCAGACACTCGCCCACCGAGCGCAGTCGTGTATGATGTGGCTATCGACCCCACGGGGCGCGTGATTTCCGGGACATCCGCCGGTATCGCCCAAGCTTGGTTAACCGACGCGCAATAGCGAGAGAGCAGTATGAGTGAGATTGATAAGTTACAGCAACAAATCGACGACCTGGAATATAAGGTCGCTTTTCAAGAAGACACCCTCGAGCAGCTCAACAGCGCGTTAACCCAGCAGCAGGGGGACATTGAGCGTATGACGGTACAGATTCAATACTTAGTCAGTAAATTAAAAAACATAGAGCCGGAAAACATTGCCAGCCAAGCAGAAGAAACGCCGCCACCGCACTACTGATACGAAAAAGGCGCCATTCGGCGCCTTTCATTCACCACAGACGGAGACCGTCTTAGTGGTCGTGACCACAGCTTTCACCCTCTTGGTGAATATGACCGTGAGACACTTCCTCTTCTGTCGCTTCGCGAACGTCAACCACTTCCACAGAGAAAGACAGGGTTTGACCGGCTAGCATGTGGTTAGCGTCAACTACCACTTCTTCACCATCAACTTCAGTCACTTCGACCGGGATTTGGCCTTGGTCCGTTTCTGCCATAAAGCGCATGCCCACTTCTACTTGGTCTACGCCTTGGAATACGTTAGCCGGTACGCGTTGTACCATGGCTTCTTGGTAATCGCCATAGGCTTCGTCTGGGCCTACAGTCACGTCAAAGCTCTCACCTTTTTCGCGGCCTTCCAGCGCGTTCTCAAGACCTACAATCAGGTTACGATGACCGTGCAGGTATTGGAGAGGCTCTTGTGCTGTTGATTCGTCAACAAGTGCACCATCTTCATTTTTTACTTGGTAAGCCAGGCTGACTACCACATCTTTTGCAATTTTCATGCTCGCTCCGAGACCGGAAGGTAAATGGACTGCCGATGATAACGGATCCCCTACTCCGGTTTAAAGATCCCAATGACATTCTCTGCTGACTCGGCACCAGAGTGTGACTGCTGTGCCGAATCAGGCAACCGACTATCATGATAATCGCAGCTGACACATTCTACTTTGTCAATATTATTTTCGCGCCATACTCGTAACGTATCGAGTTGTTGACACGCTGGGCATGCTGCCCCAGCAATGAAACGTTTTTTCACTTCAACACCTTACTCATCTCGGTTCCAACTTTGGTGCCGCTCACTGTCACCACGCATTTCTCGGTCAAAAATTTCTTCCAACTCTTTGCGTGCTTCTTTCACTCGGGAGGCCGTCGCCAAGTCTTCGCTGTGTTGCGGCAATAGATCTTGCAATACCCGCATATCCAACTTACGGAATAAAATTTCGGCTCGCTTGGCTTTATACGGATGCATACCCAGTGACTCTAGCGTCTGCCGCCCCAGTTCAAGTGCGCCCAAAAAGGTTTCACGCGAGAACTGGTCAACGCCCTGCGCCATCAATTGATAAGCCTCTACACGGCTCCGCGCCCGTGCCATTACCTTTAAGTTAGGGAAATGGCGCGCACAAAGATCAACAATCTCCATCACCTCGTCAGGCGAATCGGTACAAATCACAATCGCTTCTGCGGTATGCGCACCGGCCGCCCGTAATAAGTCGAGCTGGGTTGCGTCGCCATAATACACTTCATAGCCAAAGCGACGTAGCAGCTTAATTTGTGTCGGATCACGTTCCAATATGGTTACGCCAATTTTGTTAGCGAACATCAAACGCCCTACCACCTGACCAAAGCGACCAAAACCGGCAATGATCACGCGCGCATCAGCTTGCTCAAACTGTCCTTGGGGCGGCGCTTCCTCTGGCTCGTTGAACGTGCGGGCAAACCAGCGCTGTTGAAGCGTCAGCATTAAAGGCGTCGTCATCATTGATAAGCTCACCACCACCAACAAAAATGCATTCAATGGCTGGTCGAGTAACCCTTGGCTGCGCGCGGCAGTAAAAATAACAAACGCAAACTCCCCGCCTTGGCTAAGCAACACCGCCATTTGACTACGTGCCTTTGGCGCCACGCCAAACAGACGCGCCAACCCGTAAAGCAATATGGTTTTTGCAAAAATTAACGCTGCCACCGTGCCTAAAATTGCGAGGGGATAATCGAGCAATAAGCCGAGATCAACGGTCATCCCCACCGCAATAAAGAACAGCCCGAGCAACAAACCTTTGAAAGGCTCAATCGCGGTTTCTAGCTCATGACGGTATTCACTTTCAGCAAGCAATACGCCCGCAAGAAACGCCCCGAGCGCCATCGATAAGCCCAATGCTTGCATGGCCAGGGCAATACCAATCACCAAGGCCAACGAGGTCACGGTAAATAGCTCGGTGACACCGCTCATGGCCACTAAACGAAACAGCGGGCGCAGCAGGAAATGACCGCCTACCAGCAAAATACCGATACCGACAAACATCCATAATACGTCGAGCCAGCTACCGGCACTGCCACCGGCAAGCGCAGGGATCATCGCGAGCATCGGGATTACCGCAATGTCTTGGAAGAGCAAGACCGCAAAGCCTGACTGTCCGGTTTCGCTGCGCATTAGGCGTTGATCTTCGATAATTTTCATCGCAATCGCGGTAGAAGAAAGCGCCAGGCCAACTCCAATCACTAATGATTGGGAAAGGGTTAAGCCTGTCATCATACATACCACACCAATGGCGAACGCGGTGAGTACCACCTGACTGCCCCCAAGCCCGATAATCGGTCGGCGCATTTGCAGCAACTTTTTCGGGTTCAGCTCCAGACCAATCAAAAACAGCAGCAGCACCACGCCAAATTCCGCAAAATGGAGAATCGCATCCACATCACGGACCAGACCCAGCCCCCAAGGCCCGATCACTATGCCTGCCAGCAAATAACCGAGGACAGAGCCCATGCCCAAGCGCTGTGCCAACGGAACCGCAATCACCGCGGCCAATAAAAAGACAAAAGCCACCGATAAGAGGTTGTTATCCATCCTCTCCTCCTTGTTGCGCCAATGGATCGGCGAGCCAATCGGCGTAAATCTCGGCAAACGCATCGCGATCGGCATCGCCAACGCGACGTGCCCAGTGCAACACCAACGGCGGGATCCAATACATCCGACATAATGAGGCGGTTAACTCAAAGGGTTGCAATAACTCGGCCATCGAATATTTATTGTAACCTTGCTGGCTAAACGCTTCGGCCGCACCGCCAGTGGTCACCACAAAACGACAGGTTTTACCGGCCAACGCATCCCCGCCTTGTCCATGAGCAAACCCTTTCCCTAACACCACATCTATCCACTCTTTTAACAATGCCGGACAGGAATACATTTGCAGTGGATGCTGAAAGACCAACACATCGGCGTCAGTGACCAACGCACGCTCATGATGCACGTCCACCACAAAATCAGGGTATGCGGCGTAAATATCATGGACTGTGACATGGGACAACGGCGTAATGGCCTCAATTAAGCGACGATTGGCAACAGATTCATCGGGGTCGGGGTGAGCAAAAATCACCAGTACCTTGGGAAGAGAGGGGCTTTCAGCCTTATCTCGGGGCATAGGCTTCCTTGTCGTTATGATTATTGTAAGAACGCAATCTGTTCATTTGTTCCATGTTTTTAACTTTAACACACAAATATGCCCCGTCTGTGTCTGACCAGTGGGATGACGCGGTAGAATTTGGCAATCCCCGTATCAAGCTGGTATAACGACCGCGCAACCATGCGCATCCATCAACCCGAGACAGACTGAGAAATCATGATTCGCTTCTCCGACATTCAACTGCTTCGTGGTGGTAAGCCCCTGCTTGACCACACTTCTGCCACTATTTCGCCAGGCGACAAAGTCGGTTTGGTGGGAAAAAATGGCTGTGGCAAATCTAGCCTGTTTGCATTGCTGCGCCATCAATTATCGTTGGATGCCGGCAATTGTGACTATCCGAGTCAGTGGCAGGTAGCATGGGTGGCGCAAGAAACCCCGGCACTCGACAAAAGCGCACTTGAATACGTCATTGATGGCGATAGCGAATACCGCGAGCTACAGCAAGCCTTACGCGACGCCGAAACCCGTGATGATGGTAATGCGGTAGCGATGTTGCACGACAAATTGGATGCCATTGGTGGTTATACCATTGAAGCACGCGCTGCGAGTCTGCTTGATGGTTTGGGCTTTAGCCAACCACAAATCCACTGGTCACTCACCCAATTCTCAGGTGGCTGGCGAATGCGGCTGAACTTAGCACAAGCGCTATTATGCCGCTCTGATCTGCTGTTGCTGGATGAACCCACCAACCACCTAGATCTCGATGCGGTGATGTGGCTGGAAAAATGGCTACAGCAATATCCAGGGACCTTGGTGTTGATCTCTCACGACCGGGACTTTTTGGATCCTGTCGTCAACCGTATTATTCATATTGAGCACCAACAGCTTAATGAATATACGGGTAATTATTCCGACTTTGAACAAATGCGCGCGCAAAAATTGGCTCAACAACAGGCGCAGTACGAAAAGCAACAAAAGCAAATTAACCACATGCAATCGTATATTGATCGCTTTCGCTACAAAGCGACCAAAGCCCGTCAAGCGCAAAGTCGGATTAAAGCCCTTGAGCGGATGGAGAAGGTATTGCCCGCGCAATACGATAACCCATTTAGTTTTACCTTCTTCACCCCGGATGCCTTACCCACACCGATTTTGATGATGGACAAGGTGGCGGCTGGTTATGATAAGACCCCCATTATTGAAAACATTCGCCTTAACCTGGTGCCGGGGGCGCGCATTGGCTTACTAGGGCGCAATGGTGCGGGTAAATCAACCCTGATTAAACTGCTCGCGGGTAGCCTACCCGCCATGGCCGGTGAATTAACCTATTCACAAGGGGTGAAAATTGGCTATTTTGCCCAACACCAACTTGATACGTTGCGGATCGACGATACGCCACTTCAGCACCTAAACCGGTTAGCCCCTACCACTGCTGAGCAAACCTTGCGTGATTTTCTCGGCCGGTTTGGCTTTCAAGGCGACAAGGCGCTCGAGCCCATCGGCCCCTTTTCTGGAGGCGAAAAAGCCCGCTTGGTGCTCGCTTTGCTGGTGTGGCAAAAACCGAACCTACTGCTACTCGATGAGCCCACTAACCACCTTGACCTGGATATGCGCCAAGCATTAACGCTGGCTTTACAGTCCTACGAGGGCGCGATGGTGATTGTCAGTCACGATCGCTTTTTGCTGCGCGCCACTACCGATGACTTGTACTTGGTCGACAATGGCGCAGTGCTACCCTTTGATGGAGACTTGAACGATTATCATCGCTGGCTGACCGATCAACAGCGTGCTGATCGCGCTGAGAGCAAAAAACAAGCGGCCGCGGAGAAAACAGCACCGCAACAAACCCAAGTGGATCGCAAAGCGCAAAAACGCCGCGATGCCGAATTACGCAAGCAAACGGCGCCTTTGCGGAAAAAAATTGACAATCTCGACACACAGATAGAACAACTCTCTGCCATTATCAGTGACGCGGAAAGCCAGTTGGCGGATCCTGAGATTTATCACAGTGATAACAAAGCGCGACTCACGGCGCAATTGCAACGTCAAGCGGATGCCAAATCGACGCTCGAAGAGGTGGAACAAGAATGGATGGAGCGACAAGAAGAGCTGGAAGCCCTGGAGGCGACATTCACTCAAAGCTAACCCCTGGGATGGCGAACCCCGCCGACCTGTGGCAGTTTTGTTTACATCATTATGGCAAGCCAGAGGTGAAACAAGCCTGCCTCAAGCTCCAAGACGAGCACCAAGGTAACGTCAACCTTGCCTTGTTGCTCGCCTGGATTGAGCAACATGGCTACGGCCTTGCCCCCGAGAGCCTGAGCCAACTCAAACACGCGTTGAGCCGATCGGAGCATTTGCTTATTGCCTATCGTCACCTGCGGCGAGATTTGAAGCCGCGGGTCGGCAGTGGACAGTACAAAAAAATGCTTAACTTTGAGCTCAGCTTAGAAAAATTCCAACAGCAGGATTTAGTCGAGGCCCTAAATCGTCAAACCTGGCTCACGGATACCGCCTCTCCTCTCGCCTACTATTGCCGTCAGCTGTCACCATCAGCACGCAACCTATATACATCACTGAGGGTGACGCCCGCCGAGGAAGAGGGAAGTAACCATGATGACACCGTTTAGACCCATTCCCAGTGCACGGAATGCGCACCTACAAACCTTGTTGCCTCGCTTTCTGCGTCGTGCCCCGCTTTTCACCCCTCGCTGGCAGCAATTTGATCTGCCCGATGGCGATTTTGTTGATTTGGCCTGGACACATCAACCGCAACCTGGGCAGCCGATTGTTGTTTTATTCCATGGCTTAGCCGGCAGTTTCGACAGCCCGTATGCCAACGGCTTGCTCGCCGCGTTCCAACGTCAAGGTTGGTGCGGCGTAGTGATGCACTTTCGCAGCTGCAGTGGCCGCCTTAATCGTGCCGCGCGGACCTATCACTCTGGAGAAACCCAAGACGCACGTGCCTTCTTAACCTATTTGCGTGAGACCTATCCAGAGAGTCAAATTGGCGCGGTCGGGGTTTCCTTAGGGGGAAACATGCTGGTACGTTATCTGGCGGACTATCACGATGATCCCATCGTGACCTGTGGTTGCGCAGTGTCACCCCCACTTGACCTAGCCGCGTGCTCGATGCGTATCCAGAAAGGGTTTTCCCGTGTTTATCAAGCCTATTTGTTGCGCTCGATGCGACAAACCCTTGCTGAAAAGCTGACCCGTCATCAGCAAGTCGGCCGGTGGCATGCGGGAGAACGCCCAACGATCAATACGTTGTTTGAGTTCGACCAAACTGTCACTGCCCCGCTTCATGGCTTTGACGATGCACACCATTATTACCGTGCCTGCAGCGGCCTTTCCGTGCTTAATGCCATTAAGACACCGCTGGCCATCATTCATGCCAAAGACGACCCGTTTATGACCGACGCGGTGATCCCAACGTCCCCCTTACCCGCCAATATCGACTACCAACTCACAGAGCATGGCGGCCATGTTGGTTTTGTCACGGGAAGCTGGCGCCAACCTCAGTTGTGGCTTGAGCAAGCGGTGCCCGGCTGGTTAGCGTCTTATTTGCCGCATGAGTCACTGAGCAAGACGGCACGTTAGTGCCATCAAAGGAATCAAAGAGAACCACTGCATTTACTGGTATGATCGGGTAAAATGCGAGCCAATTCACAACATTCGCATCACGCACCCTCGCGTGCCATCCTGAGATAAATAAAAGGTGATGTAGTATGATGGTTCCATGGCAGTCGATTCCCGACGAAACACTGACAGCGTTAATTGAGCACTTTGTATTACGGGAAGGAACCGATTATGGTGAGCAAGAAGTCAGCTTTGCACAAAAAGTTGATGATGTTCGCCAACAATTACAATCCGGAGACGCCGTGATTGTGTATTCCGAGTTGCACGAGACAGTGGATATTCGTCGTAAAGCAGCACTCGGCTCTTAGCATCGCAGTACACGCCGTATCGCGATACAAATTCAGACTGAATGACAGGGCGCGTCATGTCGGCTAAACATCCAATTATTGCGGTTACCGGCTCGTCAGGAGCCGGTACCACCACTACCTCGGAGGCCTTCCGTAAGATGTTCCAGATGATGAACATCAAAGCGGCCTGGCTAGAAGGGGACAGCTTTCACCGTTTTACTCGTCCCGAAATGGACGTGGAGATCCGTAAAGCGCGTGAACAAGGCAAGCATATCAGCTACTTTGGCCCCACCGCCAACGACTTCCCTCGACTAGAGCAGTTTTTTCGTGAGTATGGCGACCAAGGCACGGGAAAATACCGTCGCTATTTACATACCTTTGATGAAGCGGTGCCCTATAACCAAATGCCTGGTACCTTCACACCATGGCAAGACTTGGCCGACAATACCAATGTATTGTTTTACGAGGGATTGCACGGTGGGGTGGTCGACGGTGACGTCAATGTTGCGCAACACGTCGACCTCTTGATAGGTATGGTGCCCATCGTCAACTTAGAGTGGATTCAAAAATTTGTCCGCGATACGCGCGATAGAGGTCACTCTCGTGAAGCGGTGACCGACTCAATTGTGCGCTCAATGGATGATTACTTGCACTATATCACTCCGCAATTTTCTCGCACCCATATCAATTTTCAACGCGTTCCCACGGTAGATACCTCAAACCCATTAAATGCCAAAGGGATCCCGTCTTTGGACGAGAGCTTTGTGGTGATCCGCTTTCGTGGGATGAAAAATGTCGACTTCCCCTACCTGTTGCAGATGATCACTGGGTCGTTTATGTCACGGCATAACACCTTAGTGGTGCCTGGGGGAAAAATGGGCTTTGCGATGGAATTGATTATCCGTCCATTGATCCAACAATTGATAGAAAAAGGCAAGATTGGCTAAGGCGTAGCGCATCCATGATGTATTACTTCTCAAGCCGTGATCTTAGCCACGTTTTTGCCAGATTTTTAGGCGGTTGGCCTAGATCAAAATCAAGAAATCACCAACAAAAAAAGATACACTCTTGTTAACATACAGTGAGCTTGTAGCCCGCGTTCAGACTTCGTATTCTGTGCAATGATCTGATGGGTTACCCCTCAGACAAAGATAGGACGTTGTTGCCGGGCAACACATGCAGAGGAAATAAGTTATATGGTTCCAGGAAAACCTCAAACAGACCCTACACTCGAGTGGTTCCTTTCACATTGTCATATTCATAAGTATCCGTCTAAAAGCACGCTTATCCATGCAGGTGAGAAGGCGGAGACCTTGTATTACATCGTGAAAGGGTCTGTGGCCGTACTGATCAAAGATGAAGAAGGCAAGGAAATGATCCTGTCTTACCTTAACCAAGGTGACTTCATCGGTGAGCTCGGGCTTTTCGAAGAAGACCAAGAGCGCACTGCTTGGGTTCGCGCTAAATCACCGTGTGAAGTGGCAGAAATTTCATTTAAGAAGTTCCGCCAGCTCATCCAAGTTAACCCTGACATCTTAATGCGCCTGTCTTCACAAATGGCGCGTCGTTTGCAGGTAACTAGCCAAAAGGTAGGGGATCTCGCCTTCCTGGACGTCACAGGGCGCATTGCGCAAACCTTGTTGAACTTGGCGAAGCAGCCAGATGCCATGACACACCCTGACGGTATGCAAATTAAGATCACCCGTCAGGAAATTGGCCAAATTGTCGGCTGTTCGCGTGAAACCGTGGGACGTATTCTAAAAATGCTGGAAGAGCAAAACCTCATTTCCGCACACGGTAAAACCATCGTGGTATACGGCACACGCTAATTGCGCCGCTCTCTGTATCACCAACCGACGCCCTGGCGTCGGTTTTTTTATCTCCACTTTCTGGCAAGCACGCGGATAGCTTCTAAACTCAAAACGATGTTGTTAACACTAAATTAACAAGGTATCGTTTATGAAAAAAGTGATAACTGCCCTCACCGCCCTCGCGCTCTCTGTGTTTTCAGTCCATGCCGCATCCAATACCACGATTGTACACCCCGAGCCACGCGCTGGCTCAGCGCTTGACCTCTATGCCATTGAGCTGATTGAATTTCTTGCTGAAAAATCGGGAGAATCTGTCACCTTACAAGCCTTTGACGGCCAAATTGGCTCTCAGTCTCGTAAAGTGGAGATGCTCAAGCAAGGCAAGCTCACTGTCGACTGGCTTGGTGCCGACCGTACACTGGAATCGGAACTGATCCCCATTCGCTATCCCGTGTTTCGTGGTTTACTCGGCCATCGCCTGTTTATTACCAACCAAGCCACTGAGCCCCAACTCGCTCAGATAAATAGCGCGGGTGATTTGCAGTCTCTTACGATGACTCAGGGACAAGGCTGGGCCGACGTCAAAGTGCTTAACTCTGCGGGATTTCGCGTACGTGAAATATCGAGCTTTGAAAACATTTTTAAAGTGGTTGATACGGGTCGTGCCGATCTCTTCCCTCGTGCCTTGATTGAGCCTTTTAGTGAATTAGCCGAGCGGCCGCAATACGGTAATCTGTTAGTTGACCCACACCTGATGCTGATCTATCGCTTCCCGATGTTCCTGTTTGTGTCTCCGCAACATGCTGACGTCGCCGAGATGTTAAATCGCGCTTTTGAAGCGGCGTATCAAGACGGATCATTTATCGAGTTTTTCAATAATGCGCCTTTAGTTAAGGAAACCTTTGAAAAGGCAAACATTAGTGAACGCACCGTAATCCGAGTTGATAACCCACATTTAAGCAACGAAACACAAGCGATTCCAGACACGTTTTGGCTCGACATCGAGGCCCAATAGACGATAAAAAAGGGAGCGTATCACACGCTCCCTTTCATATGACGTCGACCCGTATTCGGGCAAGGACGAATAACTAGTGGGTGCTTTCAAAGATTTTATCTGCCGAGGCAGCCACAAAACCTTGGTAGAGCTCACCATTGGGCAGGACATAACGCTTAGCAAACTCATAAAATCCACCCGGGATGGTTTGCGTGTCATCAGAAAAAGCAACCGGTACGCGATCCGCCATGGTGGAGGATTGCTCCAAATACACTGATGCATCCCCTTTGACTTCTCCACCTGACTCGTTAATCGCAAAGCCATTGTCGCGCAATCGGTTGTTCACCGAGAGGCAATCATCATGCGCATTCAGCTGATTCACGCTCACGGTAAAATGGTTCGCACCATAACCGTGTGCCGCCACCCAAGACGCATATTCACTCTCTTCGGCAAGGGTTTGATAGGTCGCCCAATCAACATCCCATAGACGCCCCTGATGGAGAAAATCACTGCCTGTTAGTGACGATTCATCGACCTGCGCCACCAGCTTCTCGACAATCGCCTGAAGCGTTGGCGAGCATTGCTCGACCATCAACTCACTGATAAAAACTTTTGGCATCAAAGGATCGGGATGCTCAAAATGGCAGGCGTTGAGCTTTTTCGCTTCAAAGGTATAGTCACCTTTTTGCTGATACCCCAAGGCGAGAAATGGACGCGCAAGTACCTTTAGCCCAACCTTAGGTAAACCAAATGTCCGTAAGGCAATATGATCATTGATCAAAGGTTGCCCTTCCTCTAATAAGGCATGCACCTTATGTGCCGAAGGGCACAGACGGTTGATGTAGTCCTGCCACAGTTTGTCGAATAACGCTTGGCCACTGTCCATGTTGCTCTCCTTAGTCCTGTTGATTCGGAATGCCGGGGGCGAACGTTTCGGGCAGTACCACCTGCTCCCCTTCCATTGACGCCATCGGATAAGCGCAATAATCCGCTGCATAGTAAGCGCTGGGGCGTAAGTTCCCCGAGGCACCCGGCCCACCAAATGGCGCGTCACCGCTAGCGCCCGTCAATTGGCGATTGCGGTTAACAATCCCTGCACGAATATGGTCAAGGAAGTACTGCCATTCACCATCGTCTTCACTGATAAGTCCGGCAGACAACCCATAGCGGGTGTCATTGGCTTTGGTGACCGCATCGGCCATATCCTGGTAACGCTGCACTTGCAGAAGCGGACCAAAATACTCTTCATCCGGTAAGTCTTGAATACCACTGACATCCAAGATCCCTGGCGAGATCACCGCGTCATGCTGATGTTCACACTCAATCACTGGCTTCGCGCCCAGATCAACAAGCTTTTGCTGTGTGGCCAGAATACCCTCTGCTGCCGCCACTGAGATCTGTGCGCCCATAAACGGCGCCGGATCATCAAACTGGCCGCCAACTCGCACGGTTTTTGTCCATTGTGCTAGGCGCGTCAAGATCTTGTCACCCACTTCTCCTTCAGGCAGCAGCAGGCGGCGTGCACAGGTGCAACGTTGACCGGCGCTAAGATACGCTGACTGAATGATGGTATAGACGGTGGCTTCTAAATCACCAAACTGATCACTGACCACCAAGGGATTATTTCCCCCCATTTCCAGTGCCAGCATCTTATCGGGCTGACCCGCGAATTGGCGGTGGAGGATATGGCCGGTATTGGCGCTACCGGTAAACAATAAGCCATCAATGCCTCGGGCTTGTGCTAAAGCCTCGCCGGTATTACGGCCACCTTGTACCAGATTGATAAGGCCATGCGGCAGCCCTGCCTCTAACCAATACCCCAGTGTTTTTTCCGCCACTTTTGGCGTCAATTCTGACGGCTTGAACACCACACTGTTACCGGCCAGTAGCGCGGGGACAATGTGGCCATTGGGCAGGTGACCCGGGAAGTTGTACGGGCCAAAGACCGCCATCACACCTAACGGACGGTGACGCAACACAGCTTGCGTGCCATTGACATCTTTTTCGCGTGAGCCCGTTCTCTCGTGGTAAGCGCGTAATGAGATCGCCACTTTTCCCACCATGGCACCGACTTCGGTTTTGGTTTCCCAGAATGGTTTGCCCGTCTCTTCAGCAATGGTGCGCGCTAAATCGTCCGTATTCGCTTTCACTATCTCGGCAAAGCGCTCAACCAGCGCTTGGCGCTCGGCAAATTCAGTATTACGCCAACGAAGAAAGGCTTCACGTGCGGCGCTAACCGCTTGTTCAACCTGGGGGCGCGTCGCTTCTTCACCTTGCCAAATACACTGACTATCAAAGGGATTTTGCGAGGTCATCACCTCGCCCTCGCCTTTCACCCACTCTCCGTTAATCAGATGGCCTGCTGATTGCTTTGTCATCTTATCCCTCCATGGCAATCAAACGCAGCTGATCGCCTTCTTTTACATTCAATGCGTCTGCTACCGCGGGGCTGATCACCACCTGATTGGTTTCATGATCCACCGCCGCTTTCGCCGCTGTCGCGCGGAAACCGGCAAAGTCCGTGTTCGATATCAAATAGTCCTGCGCGCTGCTGTGCTCTCTTACGCTTGCCGAGGCGTTGAAAGAATGACGCACGGATTCAATATTGTGACGTAAGCATTCCACCGTGGGGCCGGCATCAAAGATGTCGACATAGCCACGGCACGAAAAGCCTTCTTTTTCCAACAAGCGCAACGCTGGGCGAGTATTGGGATGCACTTGCCCGATCACCGCTCGCGCTTCCTCACTGAGCAGGCTCACGTAAATCGGTAATTTTGGCATCAGATCAGCGATGAAGCCTTTCGCCCCAATCCCGGTGAGGTAGTCAGCCAACGTGAAGTCAATGTTAAAGAAGTTATCCTTCAACCATTGCCAAAACGGCGAGTTCCCCTCGTCATCAGACACACCACGCATTTCAGCAAAGACCACGTCTGCGAAACGCTCGGGAAATTGTGCCAACATCAAAAACCGACACTTAGACAAAAGCTTGCCATTTAGGCCGCCACGAAACTCAGGGCGCATAAACAAGGTGCAGATCTCTGTGGTGCCGGTGTAGTTGTTGCCAAACGTCAGCACTTCCACGATGTTATGCACATTCAGTTTGCGCGACGAGTGCACCACCTTCGTCAGGTGGTAACTATAAAATGGATTGTCGAGGCCAATAGCCGCTTCAATCCCAGTCGTCCCGGCAATCTCACCGGTTTCTACATCTTCAGCGACCATCAAGTACCCTTCCGGGCCAGGCTCTGTCACCTTTTTGGCAAAACTTTCTAGCGAATTATCAATTCGCCCTTGGAGCAAATCGGCATCCACCGGCAACGAGGTAAACCCGTGGCCGGACGCTTCCGCACACAACATCAGTGCATCAAAATCTGATGCACGGATAGGCCGAATAACTAACATCTCAAATCCCTCCGAGTGTATGAGGTCGCTTATCCTGCAACAACCTTCGCAATCGCGCGCTCCAGGCGTGCCATCCCTTCTTTAATATCGGCTTTGGTAATCACCAATGACGGAGTAAACCTCACCACATTTGGGCCGGCGACTAATACCAACAGGCCTTCTTCACCCGCGGCAACCAGAATATCGCGTGCACGGCCTTCCCAGTCTTGGTTCAGTGCCGCACCGAGTAGCAAGCCTTTGCCACGGACTTCACTGAAGATGCCGTATTTATCGTTAATCGCCTCTAAACCGTCACGGAACCATTGCTCGCGCTCAATGACACCCTCTAGCACTTCGGGCTTGGTCACTTCATTGACCACGGCTTCTGCGACCGCACACGCCAATGGATTACCGCCATAGGTGGAGCCATGAACGCCCGGTTTCATGTGTGCTGCGAGACGTTCGGTGGTAAGCATGGCACCAATGGGGATCCCGCCACCCAGTGATTTGGCTGTCGCCAGAATGTCCGGTTCAACCCCTGATTCTTGATAGGCATAAAAGGTGCCCGTACGGCCATTGCCGGTTTGGACTTCGTCGAAAATCAACAGGGCGTTGTGTTTGTCACATAACTCGCGCACGGCCTGCAAAAAGCCTGCTTCCGGTGGCACGATGCCGCCCTCGCCTTGCAATGGCTCCATCATCACCGCACAGGTACGATCTGAGATATGGTCGGCCAATGCGGCGATGTCGTTGTAAGGAAGATGGGTGACATCGCCAGGTTTAGGGCCAAAGCCGTCTGAATAAGCGGGCTGTCCCCCTACCGTCACGGTAAAGAAGGTGCGACCGTGGAAACCTTTGGTGAAAGCGATGATTTCACTTTTGTGCTCGCCGTGCTCTTCTTTTGCCCAGCGACGCGCCAGTTTCAGTGCGGCTTCGTTCGCCTCGGCGCCTGAGTTAGCGTAAAACACGCGGTCGGCGAAGGACAGTTCGGTGAGGCGTTTTGCGAGGCGCAACGCCGGGGCGTTGGTCATCACATTGCTCAAGTGCCACAGCTTCTGCGCTTGTTCGGTCAGTGCATCCACCATTACCGGATGACAATGACCTAAACAGCTCACCGCGATACCACCGGCAAAATCGATATACTCTCGA
Source organism: Salinivibrio kushneri (assembly GCF_027286325.1). Lineage (NCBI taxonomy): Bacteria > Pseudomonadati > Pseudomonadota > Gammaproteobacteria > Vibrionales > Vibrionaceae > Salinivibrio > Salinivibrio kushneri. The sequence goes on along the minus strand of NZ_CP114588.1, from coordinate 227,384 downwards.
CCTTCCTGATCCCAGATACGCGACCCTTTACCATGATCTGGGATCATCGGCATTGGGTTGTAACATGGCACCATGACTTCGTCGAAGAGTTTACGTTCTACTTTGTGCTCCATTGTCATCACTCAATCCTTCTGTGTTTAATCTATGATGCATAGTATTTACATTATTTTAACCGCAGCAATAGCAGATTATGTTTTGTTTTCAGCAGGGTAACCGAACTCATGCAGTTTACCGAGATAGTTATGCATAAACTGTGAGCAGAGAGAAGCGCAGAGCAAGCAAGGCTATGATGCCAAACAGGCAAGACTGAGGGGAGATAACAGCTAGGCTGCATAAGGTTGCAGCCATTGATAAGGCAGTCAAAAATCGCGAAATGTAAAATTGGTGATAAAGATCGCCATTTGGTGCAAGCGTGTGTAATGGAGAGCGCGGCTGGGATGCCCCGAGGTAACGGCGCTTAACACTGTCGCGCCTTTATCCTGTCGACGTTATTGCTGGAGAAAGTTGGCCAGTAAAGCATGTCCCTCTTGGGTGAGAATACTTTCTGGGTGAAATTGTACCCCTTCCACCGCGAGCTCACGGTGCTTTAACCCCATGATAATTTCACGCCCATCTGCCTCCATGGTGGTTGCTGTTACCATCAAACAGGCGGGTAAGCTGTGTGGATCCACCACTAAGGAGTGATATCGCGTGACGGTAAGCGGGCTGGGCAAATGAGCAAAGACACCTTGCCCTGCGTGATCGACGGGCGATGTTTTACCATGCATCACTGCCTTTGCGCGTACCACCTTAGCACCAAATACTTGCGCAAGGGCTTGATAGCCCAGACAGACACCTAAAAGGGGAACCTTTCCCGCAAAGTGCTCAATCACCGCCAGCGAGATCCCAGCTTCGTCTGGGGTACAAGGGCCTGGTGAAACCACGATATGGGTGGGCGCCATCGCCTCTATCTCCGCCAAGCTAATCGCATCATTGCGTTTGACGCAAACAGATGCGCCCAATTCACAGAAGTATTGATACAGGTTGTAGGTAAAAGAGTCGTAGTTGTCGATGATAAGAAGCACTGTGCTCGGCCATGCGATTGAAAACCGGCATGATGCTAACACAGTGCTTATAGAGCGTCATCCTAGCGTGAGCCTGGGACGAGCGACATCGAGGTTAGCGGTTTAACTGACAGCGAAAGCCAGTGTATGTCACTGTCATCGGCGTATCAGCGGGCGCACTACCACAATAAACTGGGAACAGCCCCAAGGCTTTCACCGACACCGCGATACGATCATCACGCTTGAGATCCAAAGATTGGACCAAGGGAGAGCGTTGATCAAATTCGCGCACCGAACGCCATTTCATCCACGCATGAACCGGACTTTTCTGTCCGTTAAGCTGCGGTACAATGGGTAAAATGCTGCGATTGTTCACGGTCACAGAGACAGGAACCACAGGTGCTGGGTAGTCAAGCGAGATCAAGACAGGATCGTGATCAGAGGATGAGAACGCATTGTCCGATTTCACCAAATCTCCGGTGTATTTGCGGCTATATTCGAACAAAGTGCTTTCTACCGAGTTAATGTGCCACTCTTCCACGCCAACCACTTTGCTGGCCAAGCTGGCATTCGCAAGAGCATGATCCAATGCACCTAGCTCACCAGAGAACGAATACGAATAGGCTTTGTCCCCTAACCAGTCAGTGGCCAAATTGGTATACCCCAATCCGTGCTCCACGGGTTGGCCGGTCGCATGCATAGGCACACCACGAATTTCCGTTCCCGCAGCAGTGAGAATGTCGCGTTGCCCCTCGGTACGCTGATAGTCCGTCAGCACTCGAACAGGATCTTCTTGCGCATACGCGTTCAAGTCTCCCAAGATCAATACATCACCATCCACGGTGTTTAATCGGTCACGCAATGCCACAGCCGCCGAAACGCGGAACTCATTGCAACGCCCTTGCAGATCAGCCGTTTCGCTATCAAACTCACCCGCAACCCAATCTTCATAGCAGCCCGAGCCTTTTGATTTGAAGTGATTCACCACCACACTCAGAGGTTGATCATTAACCATAAAGCGTTGGATCAAGCTATCACGCTGGTATTTGTCGAGAGCCTTGGTTTCTCCGTCTGGGCTTTCGCCACTGATATGCTGCTCGGGCATTGGGATAGCCTGGGCATCGCCTGCTAATGCCACTGTCGCAGGACGATAAATCATGCCTACCATGATGGCATCAGAGCCAAAGTAAGCGCCTTGATGTTTCTCCGCCTCACTCGGTTCAACAAATTGATAGTGATCACGAGGGTCAGCAAACTGGGCGTTGAGTTGAGTCACCAGATCATCAATAGCACTGCCCGCTGCAAAGCCGTTGTTTTCAATCTCCATCAAGCCAACGATATCAGCATCCATGGCCGTCAATGCGTTAACGATTTTCGAGCGTTGCAGTTCAAACTCAGCCGCGGTTTTTGCGCCACGATTACAGCCGCGGCTCGCATCGGCATCGGCTTGATCGTCACAGGTCACATTGAGTGGACCACCGACCGCACTGGCGCTAGTAAAGTAGTTAAGCACATTAAAGCTCGCGACCTTAATATCTGTGCCTGGTACCGTCTTTGGCGCCGCTTGACGGTCATTGCGATGCACGATATCCCCAGCGGTGATGGTATTGGTCGCCACCAAACGATACTGGTTGTAGCTATAACCCAACACACCACTTAAGCGCTCGATACGATCGCCAATCCGCAAATAGCCTTGCTCAGCATCAAGGCCAGGGAAATACGGGATCTCCCCATCTTTCGCTTTCTGGTCGGTTTCAATATAAAGCTGGTTTTGGGCATTTTTCTCTGCCAGCGCCTCAGCACCTGGTGTTAGTGCAGGATGCAATTGTGTCGGTTTATACAAAGGCGCCTGATGTGATAACACCATGTTGTTGCGAAATGCATCGTAATCAAAACCAAAGTTGCGGGTGATCACTAGTTCACTGTCAGCGTCCATGGTCACCTTCATGCCTTCATAGCGCTCCAGTGCCTGATCAAGGCTCTCCTCTGCCCCCACACGGATAGCAGTGGGTAGCACATCACCTTGGTAAGCCCCCTTTGCTACCTGTCCGTCCGTGACACCCAGCTGGGTATGGCCGTAGTACTCTTTAATTTTCCCGCTAGCACAAAGCGTATCGCCGGGCGCCAACGCTAAGTCTTGCGCGTCACGCAAATAGACAAACAACCCGTCGGACGTTGCTGGGTTGCCATCTCCTTGCGGATCTTGAATCCAGACCCCTTTGTAGAGGCCTTGGGTGACAGCCGTCACCACGCCTTTTACGGCATAGGTTTTGTCAGAACTGTATTTGCCATCAGGGACGAGCGGGCTCCGCGCGCCATCACCTTGAATGTCATAAATGGGGGTCGGGGTCGTCACCCCACATTGGTAGCTCTCGGTCAGTGGCGCTGTCGCCGCCGCGGGCAGTGCAATCCCCGCCATTACCAGCGCAAGCGGTGACCACATCATTGGCTTTTTCATACCTGTTCCTTCACGTAATTGAGTGTTTACTCGAAAATCGAGTGTATTATTCATGATAGGTACAGGATATGACGTGATATGAATCGCACCGGAATCAGCGATTATTGATGAAGTAATTAGAAGTGAGAAGCTGGTTCAGTTATGTTAAAAAAAAAGCAGCGAGCTTTCACCCGCTGCTTTTGTCATCTTTTAGTGACCCGCTACACGCGTGGAACAAAGCCTACCGCGTCATAGACTTTGCGCAATGTCTCTTGCGCCCGTGCTGAAGCGTGCTCGGCGCCTTTTTTCATCACGCTATCAAGCAATGCGCGATCAGCACGGTACTCGTGATAACGCGCTTGCAACGGCTCAAGCATAGCGACCACCGCATCGGCTGTATCTTTTTTCAAATGCCCGTACATCTTGCCCTCGTAGGCTTGCTCGAGCGCGTCAATCGACTTGCCCGTGGCGCCCGACAATAACCCAAGCAAATTAGACACCCCTGGCTTTTGCGCAATATCGAAACGTACACGGGGTGGCTCTTCAGAGTCAGTCACCGCACGTTTAATTTTTTTCGCGATCGCTTTAGGGTCTTCCAGCAAACCAATCACATTGTTGCGATTATCGTCCGATTTAGACATTTTCTTGGTCGGATCTTGCAGGCTCATTACCCGGGCATTCACGTCGGGTGTATACGGCTCTGGGAGCACAAATACATCGCCATAACGGTTATTAAAGCGGGTCGCCACATCACGCGCCAATTCCAGGTGTTGTTTTTGGTCATGACCAACCGGAACCTGATTGGTTTGATACAACAAGATGTCCGCCGCCATTAACACCGGATAGCCAAACAATCCCGCATTAATGTTCTCAGCATGACGTTGCGACTTGTCTTTAAATTGGGTCATCCGGTTTAACTCACCCATTTGGGTGTAGCAGTTAAGTACCCAGCTCAACTGCGCGTGCTCAGGCACGTGTGATTGCACAAACAGGTTACTTTTTTCTGGGCTCACCCCCACCGCCAAGCAAAGTGCTAAGGCATCAAGCGTGGCTTCGCGTAACGCGTCTGCATCCTGGTGGACGGTGATCGCATGTAAATCCACCACGCAATATTGGCAGTCATAATCATCTTGCATCTGTTCCCACTGACGCAACGCGCCCAGATAGTTACCAATACTTAGCTCGCCAGAGGGTTGCACACCACTCAATACAATGGGTTTTGAAGATTGACTCATGATGATTTGATTCCTTTACATATTGCCCGTGGGGGCGGTCTTAATTTGCTTATTAAACGCGTTACTCTGGGTGGTTAGCAACCACAGAGACTAATTCACTAAAGTGATCCAATATATAGGTAGGGCAGCTGTCACTGATAGGCTCACCATAGTTGTAGCCATAAGTTAGGCCGACGGAGGCGATTCCGGCATTCTGGGCTGCCAGAATGTCATTTTTTGAATCACCGACCATCAACATCTGGGCATTGGTGAGTCCGTGTTTATCGCGCAGTAGATGTAAGCCTTCGGGATCGGGCTTACTGGTCGACAAACTGTCGCCGCCAATCACATCGGTAAATAATTCGGCTAGGCCTAAATCGGCTAAAATCGCTGGCACAAAGGCGTAAGGCTTATTGGTGACCACACCCAGTTGATAGCCTTGCTGGTGCAAGTGGTTCAAGGTGTCTTTGACCCCCGCATACAATACTGTCTTTTCGTGCCCATTGTTTTCGTAATGGAAATTGAAGCGCTCTCTGGCTTGTGCCACCAGCGAGGGATCTAAATCGGGGTCGTGCGCGTGAGCGCGCGACAAGGCACGACGGATCATGATATCGGCCCCGTTGCCAATCCAGCCGGTCACTTCGGCCACACTCACTGTGGGCCTGTCCAAGTCTGCCAGCATCATCTGTAGGGCTTGGGTCAAATCTGGCACGCTATCTACCAAGGTACCATCTAAATCAAATGCAATATAACGCAGGCTCATACTACTTCACTACCTTTCTACTTTTGCCAGTTCGGCACGCATTTCATCAATGGCCACTTTGTAATCAGGCTGACCAAAAATGGCTGATCCCGCGACAAACATATCTGCGCCGGCCGACGCCACGTCAGCAATATTGTTTGCTTTCACTCCACCGTCGATTTCAAGGCGAATATCTCGACCACTGGCATCAATACGCTCACGCACTGCCCGCAGTTTATCGAGCGTGGTAGGGATAAATGACTGACCACCGAAACCTGGGTTGACCGACATCAGCAAGATCATATCCAACTTATCCATCACATAATCAAGATGGTGTAATGGGGTCGCTGGGTTAAACACCAGGCCCGCCTTCATGTCATGCTCTTTGATCAGTTGTAACGTGCGATCAATGTGCTCGCTGGCCTCGGCATGAAACGTCACCATACTCGCACCAGCTTTGGCAAAATCAGGAATAATCCGATCAACTGGCTTAACCATGAGGTGCACGTCAATCGGGGCGGTAATACCATAGTCTCGCAACGCCTGACAAACAGGCGCACCAAAGGTTAAGTTAGGCACATAGTGATTGTCCATCACGTCGAAGTGAACCACATCCGCACCCGCGGCGAGCACGTTTTCCACTTCTTCACCTAGTCGCGCAAAATCGGCAGATAAAATCGATGGCGCAATCAAAAAATCCTTCATAGTGCGGTCGCCTCAATTACCAAAAAGTTGCCGCAATTCTACCCGATCTTAGCCATGAAGTCTTACCCGTTCGCGGTTTTATCATCGCTAACACTGACAAGTCTTGGGGGCTTGACTAGAGTAAATAAAGGCGCCAAAAAAGGAGGCAGCATGGGCAGCAAACCTAGACTTTTTGACGTAATGAAGAGCGTCATCGCAGCATTATTTGGCGTCCAATCGCAACAAAATCGCGAAAGAGACTTTGGTCATGACTCACCTGCAGCATATATTATCACTGGTGTGGTCATGATCGGGGTATTTATCGCCGTCTTGCTAGCACTAGTCAGCCTCGTGACTTAATACCGACAAGTGGCAACCCCCGCCAGAGAGCTTATGGGGTCGAGGGTTGCGGTGCGAACAATGCCAGTAATTCGTCCACTTTATTGCGGCCTTGGCCATTGCGACTAATGGTACGTTTCACTTTCACCACATTAAACGACGCGCCACGATATAAGCGGCGGGTGTACGGTGTGTCATGATTGGAAATAAGGACAGGGATCCCCTGACTCACGGAGGCTTGCTCGGCATGTTCAGCCAGCAGGGCTTGATCATCAAGCGTGAAGCCATTTGTGGCATAGGTAGTAAAGTTTGCCGTCGCGGTGAGCGGTGCATAAGGTGGATCACAGTAAATCACGTCGCCTTTGCTGGCTCGAGCAAAGCTTTCCGCGTATCCCTCACAAACAAACTCTGCCCGTTGCGCTTTTTCGGCAAAAACTGCCAGTTCTTTTTCCGGAAAGTAAGGTTTTTTGTAGGAGCCAAAGGGCACATTAAAGCCACCCTTTTTATTATAGCGACACAAGCCATTGAAGCCGTGACGATTCATATAGAGGAAAAACAACGAACGTAAGTAAGGATCCGTGGTGAGATTAAACTCACGGCGCACATCCAAATAACGCTCTTTTTGGTTGAACTCTTGGCAAAAAAACGCGCGCGCATCCGTCACAAACCGTGATGGCGTTTGTTTTATAATGTTGTAGAGATTGATCAGATCGGGATTGATGTCCGCTAAGATATAGTGATCATAATCGGTATTAAGAAACACCGATCCGGCACCGACAAAAGGCTCTATCAGTGTGTTCCCCTCGGGAAGATGACGGCGAATATCATCGACCAGTGAGTATTTACCACCTGCCCACTTTAGAAACGCACGATGCTTTCTCATTGCCCCTAGTCTTTCTCTGCGGTCTGAAAAGGGGCGGATTGTACCCTATTTTGATTCATCAATCAGCGGATTTTACTGGCCATTCGCTCGGTTAATTTCGCGATGGATCTGACTAAATGATTTCACAAAAGGCTGCAACGCACGGACATTATCCGCTAAGTTGAGCTCAGCACGACGTGCCTCGGTCACACTGGCATAGTCTCCCAGCAAGACCATGTACCAGGTCGCGTTGTTTCGCTGTGTTTGATACACCTGAACGCGGTCAGCCAATTGATAGTTTTCAATGAGCGCCACCGCATCGGCGCGTGACTGTAACGCGGCCAATTGCAGCGCATAGCGTTGTGCAGAGACATTGAGCAGTGCTTGTGGTACCAGCGGCAGTGCTCCTGGTTCACGGGCGTCTTGCGCACGGTTAGCCGATGTGGATGCCTGGTCCTCACTCGCTGTTTGTTCGTCTTGAGCAGTATCGCTCGTTGAGGCTTGTGGGGCGGCTGGTGCTGGCACCGCCTCACTGATTTCGCTAGCTAAGGGCTCATCCACCGCGTCGGTACCGTCTCCCCCAGCATCTTGTTCATCAATAATGGCATCGACCACGTCATCCGGTACCACAACTCGCTGACCTTCATCGCTGCGCCCGACAGTTAGTCCTTCACCATTGATATCTTCTGGCAGGGTCGCCTGATCTTCAGTTACCGCACCATTATCCATTGACGGCGAGGCAATCGTATCGGTTCCCGCGCCCGCGTTAGTCGCACTCGGTTGTGCGCCTGTTTGGGTCGCTGTTTGCGGATCAGTGATCGTTTGCTCCTCTTGTTCATTGAGCAAATCGTCTAAGTTCTTGAGCCCTTCAGGAAGCACCATCTCTGACGCAGAGTCATCTTGTTGACTGGGGAACACCCACCAAATCGCGCCGGCCCCTAGGATCATCAGCACCACCGCCAATATCAGCATTAAGAAGGGTTTGTTGTTCTTAGCGGGCTTTTTCTTATCTTTACTCACAGCGCCTGTCTCCTGATTTTCCTTTCCCATAATGGTGCCGGGGTAAACGGTTTGATTGGCAAGTTTGGCTAACCACTGTTTCTTTTTCTCGCCACCGATGCGCTGGGTTACCGCCAACACATCAATGAACATCTCAGCTTCTCCCTCATTGAGGGGAGAGACTTCGAGCTCCAGGGGTTTTTGCTCGTGTCCGTAAGACACCTGGCCTAGCCACTTGTTCAACTTTCCAGGTAGCGCGAAAAGCACCACATTGATACGCCAATTGGCTTGGTGCTGTGCATGTTGCACCAAGGCCCACAACTCTGACAACAAGCCTGGAGTCAAACGGTGCGCATCATCAATCACCAATAAGGCATCGCACCCTCCACCATCGAGCATCATGGTAAGGCTATCGATAAGCGGGTCAGCCTCGTTAAACACGCCATCTTTAACAATTTGTCGCAGCAAGATCGCGCGGCGCTGTGCATCGCTCTGAGCGGTGTGACACGCCAATAAGGCGTGAACATGAGCATCTGCCCACTGCTCCATATAGCGCTCACTGAGCCACGTTTTTCCGGCCCCTTCAGGCCCAGTGACTTGGATCAGGTTAGCGCTAAATCGAGTAATAAATTGCAGTCGAGAAAGAAGCTGGGTTTGGCTTTCCAGATCCAGCGCTAAGGTATCAAAAGTGTCTGTCATGCATTCAATGGTTAACCGGCATCAATCACATCAGCAATACACTGATGTGGAACATCTGCAACCACTTGAGCCTGGCCTATCGCTGTTGGTAAAACCAGGCGCAACTGTCCTGAAAGCACTTTTTTATCACGCATCATGTGCTTAATAAAAGCATCGTAGTTCATCTCACTGGGTGCTTGTACGGGAAGTTCGGCACTTTCCAATAAAGCAGTGATACGTGACACACTTTTTTGCTCAATCAGGCCATGTCGCAGTGCCGTTTTAGCAGCCAATACCGTGCCTGCGGCGACGGCTTCACCATGAAGCCAGTTGCCATACCCCATTTCAGCTTCAATGGCATGACCAAAGGTGTGACCCAGATTAAGGAGCGCGCGTACGCCGGTCTCCGTTTCGTCTTGTGCGACCACATCAGCTTTTATCTGGCAACAGCGGCGAATGGCATAACTTAGCGCATCCGGAGAGAGAGCTGTGAGTGCCGTCATTTCGCTGTCTAGCCAATCAAAGAAAGACGCATCGGCAATAATGCCGTATTTGATCACTTCGGCCATGCCAGCGGCAAACTCACGACTCGGTAAAGAGCTAAGCACTTGCGTATCAATCACCACCGCTTGGGGTTGATAGAAAGCCCCAATCATGTTTTTGCCCAGTGGATGATTAATCGCTGTTTTGCCACCAACCGATGAATCCACCTGCGCCAATAACGTGGTGGGCACTTGGATAAAGTCCACCCCGCGCTGATAACAGGCGCTGGCAAAGCCAACGATGTCACCAATGACACCGCCGCCAAGGGCGACGAGTACCACATCACGGTTGTAATTGTTCTCGAGTAGGAAGGTGTTAATGGTGTTAAACGTCTCTAAAGACTTGTAAGCCTCACCATCGGGCAGGCTCAAGCGAGCGACATCCGCCGCGCCTGCCTGTTTTAAGGTTGAGACCAGCGCGTCGCCGTATAGCGGCATCACTGTCTCGTTGCTGATGACAGCAACCCGACGCGAATGGACGCTCCCAAATAGGCTAGCATCAGCTAACAGCCCTTCACCGATCGAGATAGGGTAGCTACGTGCCCCTAGGTTAACGTCTATCCGTTCCATGGTCGGGTCCTGTGTTTGGTTATTGCTGCTCTAACAGAGCCATGATTTGATTAGCCACCACTTTGGCACTTTGATCGTCAGTCCGTACAACATAATCAGCAATTTCTTGATAAAGAGGATTACGCTCTTCCGCTAACGACTCAAGCACTTCACGTGGTTGGTCAGTTTGTAATAATGGTCGTTTCTTATCGCGTTGGGTGCGTGCCAGCTGCTTCTCGATGGTGGTTTCTAAATACACCACAACACCACGAGCAGAGAGACGATTGCGGCTTTCTTTGCTCATGATCGAGCCACCGCCAGTCGCGAGAACGATACCTTGCTCTTCAGTGAGGTCGTTTATCACGTTTTCTTCGCGTTTACGGAAACCTTCTTCACCCTCAACGTCAAATACCCATGCAATGTCTGCTCCAGTACGATCTTCAATCACTGAATCAGAATCATAGAATTCCATATGAAGTTGCTGAGCGAGATGACGACCAATTGTGCTTTTACCAGCCCCCATAGGGCCTACCAAAAAGATGTTTCGTTTTTCAGCCATTTTAAGCAATTTTACGCGCGGTTAAATAAGACAACACCGCCCGCAGGCTTAATGAAAAAAGCCCGAGGCGCCAATTCCTCACAGATATTTCGTGATCAGATTAAAAATTATCTCAGGACAGTGACCCCTTTGGCAACACCTAACCTAGTCTGTGACGATTTTAGGGGTCACAAAGATCAGAAGTTCGCGTTTTGCATGGTCTTTTAACTGGTGCTTAAACAGGTTACCAACCAACGGAATATCCCCCAGCAGCGGCACTTGGGTCTCTTTGTTGATCATGGTTTGCTGAAAGATGCCCCCTAAGACTACGGTTTCACCATTTTCCGCCAGTACTTGGGTATTAATGCGTTTGGTACTGATCGACATCGCTTCGCCTTTTCCGGCCACCACAGCTTTTTCGGGCATATCTTGGGTTAACTTTAAATCCAAGACCAGCGTATTATTGGGCGTGATTTGTGGGGTCACCGATAAACTCAACACCGCTTTTTTAAAAGACACTGCCACCGCACCGCTTGAAGAAGCCTCGAGATAAGGCAGTTCTGTCCCTTGTTCAATGTAGGCCGCTTTTTTATTGGTGGTGATAAGTCGAGGGCTCGATACCACTTCTGCTTTCCTTTCGCTTTCAAGCGCAGACAGCTCCAAGTCGAGCAGAAGATCATTGCCGAGCTTCGCCACTTGTAAGGCCATACTCGAGGCGGAGGGGTTAGCAGCTGCCAGGTTCACACTGAGGAAGTCACCAATATTGGCGCCGTCTGTCGCCGCATCGTTTAAGCTTTCAGGGCCTCGCCCGGTGACATTGCTATCCCACATCAAGTTACCTTCCACAGACGGACCAACCGTGGTTGAGCCATTTCGATTCAACAGCCCCCAACGTACACCTAATTCGTCTACTGAGCCTTGCTCGACCGTCACAATACGTGCCTCAATCTCCACTTGCTTAACGGGCACATCTAAGTGACTCACCAAGGTGCGGATACGCTCGATGTTCTTCTCAATATCACGAACGATGATCGCATTAGTGCGCGAATCGAGTGAGACAGCGCCACGAGCAGACAGTAAGCTCACTCCCTGACCCTGGCCTCGGATTAATGCCGCAACGTCACCGGCTTTGGCGTAGTTAACGGTGATCACATCAGAAGACAAAGGCAACAGTGCGTCTGCTTGTTGCGCCATCTCGAGATCTTGCTTTTCTTGCGCCATGAGCTCTCTACGAGGCGCAACTAACATCACATCCCCACGTTGACGCTTGTCTAGCCCCTTGACCCTGAGGATCACATCCAACACATCTTGCCATGGCACCCCGTCGATACGCATGGTGATATTGCCCTGCACACTGTCAGTGGTCACCAAATTGAATTGATTTTGCTCGGCAATAAGTTGTAGCACTGCCCGCACAGGAATATCTTGGAAATTGATGGAAATCGGCGCCTCGGGGGCCGGGGCTTGAGCGGTCACCGGATCAGAATCGCGCAAGGTGATAATTAATTGCTGATGCTGTTGCTGGTAATCAAACGTCATCGCTTGCTCGGCGTGAATCTCTATCTTGGTATAGCCTGCTTCCTGAGTGATGTGAACGGCGTTCACAGGCAGACCCGTCTCTTGCCCTTTCATCCGCCCGAGCAAATCTGGCGTGACGACCACCTGAGGTAGCCTAATCATTAGCTGCTGAGGGCTCGTCTGGCGAAAATCCGCCATCACCGCGGCACTGTCAAAACGCAAGCGGAGCTGCGTTTCTTGTTGAGTAGAAGACGTGAGTTGCGCCTGTACCAAGGTCACCGCCTCAGCGGCCCCCACTACAGCACTCCATACCATCCCACAAGCGAAAACAGTGATAATTGCGGCTTGCGCCAGTCCTGATCCGAATGTGCTCCTTACCCTGCTTGCTTTCATTCACGCTATCCTTTTTACGACACGCTGGGGTGGGTTGACAAAGTCATAAAACGCGGCTGCCAGCAACCCAACCCATCTGGCAACAGCTGTTTAATTCTCACTTGATTAGGTGCAACCTGGATCACACGACCATGATGCGGTCCCAGCCGGTCACCCCGCTTCACTTTGCGCACCAACCCGCTGGGTAGCGTAATAAGCGCTTGCCTCTGCTCACCCTTGGTTAAACTGCCTGTCATCTTAAGCTGATCGAGTGGCACCGCCGTCAGTGGAGATGTCTGTCGACCTGACGCGGGTTGCCAACAATCCTCCATTGCTGTGAGGTGTGGTCGACTATCAGGCTCAAGAAAAAAGGGGTCGCGACCGCGCGAAGCAAACGGAAGCGGCTGATAAGTTGGCGCGGGAGGGATCCGGGTGGCGCTCACCTCGGCCTGCGATTTTGCCTGTCTCATAAACTGTTCAATGTCGGTATTATCGTCATGACAGCCACTGAGAAGCGCAAGTAAGATATACACGTAGTGTCTCATCCTGCTTCCTTACTACAATGATCAACGACGCCCATCAGGGCCAGTGTAACGGTAGGTGGTGGCTGACACAGACAGCCGTAAGGCATCGGCTGGTGACGCTTGATCACGCGTCAGGATAAAGTTTTGCAATGACACCAAGCGCGTCATTGCCGCGATATCAGCGCTGAATGCGCCAATATCTCGATACTGACCGTGTAAGACAATATCGATGGGAATCGCGTCCAACCATGGCCCCTGCTGACGAGGCTGCCACGCTAAGGTGTCGAAGTTGAGTTGATGGCGCCCACCGACATCGCTAATGCCCGCCAATAACTCAGCTAGCTCTTCTTCCTCCGGTAACTGCGCGATCAGCTGGTTATACTGTTGATTCAACGCGTTGAGTTGCGCTTCGACATCCGGTAACCCAGCCACTTCATGCGCAAGCTTTCGATACTGAGCTTTCAATGGCTGCTCTTGCATACTCGCTCGCCGCCATTGAACATGCTGAGGTTCAATCACCACAACCCACATGAGGCCTAAGATCATCCCGCCCAATATTGTCCATACACTCAGTTTGACCCACAGCGGTGCAAAAGGGAGGTGTCGCCAGTCTAATTCGATCACGATGCATCCTCCTCGCCACTTGGCCGCTCGGGGGCCACATACTGGGTAAAGGAAAAGCTGAGCGTGAAACGTTTATTGGGTCCAACCGCCTTGCCATTGGTGACGACTGTCTCTATATCAAGCTCGTCTACGGCTTGGTCCGCTTCCAGTGACGCCAGTAAACGCGCAAGCTCCGCGTTAGAGTGAACCCAGCCTTCCAGACTAATACGCTCCGCTTGTTGCGCGATGCGGGTAAGGTACGCCCCAGGAGGCATCACACGAGGAATAAAATTGAGCACGGCAGTCACATTATTACGCTGTTGCTGCAATTGGTTAACTAACCCCAATCGCGACTGCAACGCACGACGCTGCGTATCTTGTTGCTCAAACTGAGCCAAGGTTTTTTTAAACTGCTTGATACCTTGTTCAAGCTGTTGGTTACGTCCTTGCTGGCTCTCTATCCTATGCTGCTGCACTGTTGTGACCGTCCAGCCAAGCAGGAGTGTTACCACCACGACCATGAGCGTGGTAATGGCGAAAGCACGCTGTTGGCGACGCTGTGCTTGTGCCCGCCACGGTAATAAGTTGATGGCCATCATTGAGCACCTCGCAGAGCCAGTCCAAGCGCCACACAGGCAGGGGCGTTCAAATTTTCACAACCAAACGGCGCACCGGGGTTGATTAAGTGGCACGCTATCTGGGCGGGAGAGCGCAGACTCTCCGGCCAATCACCACTTAACCAAACGCTGGCCTCTGAGTGACGACCAGCTTGAGTCAGGTAGGCCTGATAAGCATGTTCAATGTGTTGGCATAGCACTTGGTGGGACAGATCACCGGCGTCTGTCTGTCTCGGTGAGGTCAGCGATAATCGTTGCTGATAATCCTCCCCATCGCTGCGTTTTCCGGTTACCGTCAGTGCCTCCGCACATAAATGTAACCAAAGTGGCCAAACACTGGGTTGATGATAGGCTACTAACGCCTTATACAAGGCTTGAAGACCATGCTGTTGTCGGTCCACCACACGCACGTTTAGTTTGGCTTGGCGACAGGCAGCGAGGATGGGCGCTAACGCGGATTGGCGACACGCGATCACCTGATAATGTGCGTCTCCTGGCTGCGCCCCGACGTCTTTTTTAGAGAAGTCGAACAGGAGATCACTGATGTCCATATTGAGTGCTTGGCTTAGTGCCTGCCCGACCGTCGTTTCTTGCTCTAACGGATCATCAACATCCGCCGCCGTCAATGTTTTGCTGATCACCGTGTCATCTTCGACACCAATCACCACAGTCGCCATCCAGCGCTGGTACCAAGGTAGCGGGTCGAGCATGGTTGCTTTCAATGTTTTGATCGACTCAACCAAGCTGTCATCGTGACAGGCTGTTAGTGTGTGAAAGCTTAATACCTGCTGAGTCGCGGATGATGGCTTAATGGCCACCGCATAACTGGTCTGTTGCCCCAAAGCGAGACCTAAAACTGCCGAACTTCGCATCATTTCGTGTTAGGCTCCCAACGTCAGCGTGAAGTCAGTATTTACAAAACTGGCCTCATCACGGGTTATTTTTAATGCTGGTGCCTTTATACTACTCACGTATGATTATTGAACGGCTCAACGGCAACAAAACGGGAAATCTCAGGTGAAGTTCATAAAGCGTTTGCTTATCTTTGCACTGGTTTGCACAGTGCTTGGAGTCACTACAATCTTTGGGTTTTACCTGTATGTAAAACCTGACCTCCCCGATGTGGCGACACTAAAAAATGTCGAGCTGCAGACTCCGATGCAGGTCTATAGCACCGATGGTGAGTTGATCTCCCAGTTCGGTGAAAAGCGTCGCATCCCCGTCATGCTCGAGGACATCCCTCAACCGATGATTGATGCATTGATTGCCACAGAAGACAGTCGCTTTTACCAACATCCAGGGATTGACCCAATCGGTATTGTGCGCGCCGCGGTGGTGGTGGCCATGTCTGGTACGGCCAAGCAAGGGGCCAGTACCATTACACAGCAGCTGGCACGTAACTTCTTCCTCTCTAACGAAAAGCGGATTATGCGCAAGATAAAAGAAATTTTTATCGCCGTGCATATCGAGCAGCTACTGAACAAAGAAGAGATCCTTGAGCTTTATTTCAACAAAGTCTTCTTAGGCTATCGTGCTTACGGGGTCGGCGCGGCCGCACAGGTTTATTTTGGTAAAACCCTCGATCAACTGACCTTGAGCGAAATGGCAGTGATTGTCGGATTACCCAAAGCGCCCTCCACCATGAACCCGTTATATTCTCTGTCACGGGCGACAGAGCGACGCAACGTTGTACTCGGACGGATGCTCAAAGAGGGTTACATTTCCAACGCAGAATATCAGCAAGCCAAAAATGAACCTATCGTGGCGAGCTATCATGGCGCTGAAATCGAGCTTTCCGCACCTTATGTTGCCGAGATGGCACGTGCATGGGCAGTCGAACAGTTCGGCGACGACGCCTACACCTCCGGTGTGCGTATCTTCACCAGTGTCGATGCTGACAAGCAACGGGCTGCTAACGAGGCGGCAGTGGAAAACATTCTCGCCTACGATCGCCGCCATGGGTTCCGTGGTCCAGTTGCGACCTTATGGCAAGCGCCTAGCCAACGCTGGCAGCACCAGCGCATTGTTGACCATCTTGCCAATCAACCCAGCTACGGCCCCTTAGAGCCCGCCGTCGTGATTGATGTTCAAGCTAAATCGGCACAGGTTGTCGGACCCAATGGCCGTGAAATCGAACTGCCCTGGGAGGGACTAGACTGGGCGCGGCCTTATATTACTGACAGTCGCCAAGGCCCAGCGCCCAAGCGTGCTGATGAGTTCCTCGCCAGTGGTCAGCAAGTGTTTATTCGCCAAGTCGATGACAGCTGGCATTTGGCCCAAGTCCCTACCACCAACACTGCACTGGTCTCTATGTCACCCTCAACGGGGGCAATCAAAGCCTTGGTGGGCGGCTTTAACTTTGTCCATAGCAAGTTCAACCGTGCCACACAGTCAGTGCGCCAGGTGGGCTCGAGTATCAAACCATTTATTTATTCCGCCGCCGTGCACGAAGGCATGACACTCGCCACCTTGATTAATGATGCGCCGATTAACCGCTGGGATCGCAGCCAGGGTGTGGCCTGGCGGCCGAAAAATTCACCACCACGTTATGAAGGACCACTGCGGGCTCGCCTTGGACTGGCGCAATCGAAAAACGTGATGGCCGTGCGGGTGCTGCGTCGCGTGGGATTGGATGACGCACTCGACTACCTCACCCGCTTTGGCTTTAAGCGTGATGACTTGCCGCGCGCAGAAGCCATTGCACTTGGTGCAGGCAGCTTGACACCGGTTGAAATGGCACAGGGCTTTAGCGTGTTTGCCAATGGTGGCTATTTTATGGAGCCCTTTATCATTGATCGGGTCGAAACCCCATTCGGTGAAGAGATTTATCGCGCTAACCCACCGGTGATTTGTGATAATTGCGAGCAGCAAACGGAAGAGGCCAATCCGTTTAATGAGCAGAACTTGCTCGCGCAAGATGACACCACTACCCAGCGCCATGCCAAGCAAGTGATTGATGAGCAGAATGCGTTTTTGGTACGTGAAATGATGCAAAGCAATATCTGGGGCGGCGGCGATTGGCGCTATGGGACAGGCTGGAATGGCACCGGCTGGCGCGCGCAAGCGCTCAAACGGCGTGATATTGGTGGTAAAACCGGTACCACCAATGACTCCAAGGATACGTGGTACACGGGCTACGGCCCAGGCATTGTGACCACGGTATGGGTGGGCTTTGATGATCACTCTCGCAAGCTTGGCCGCACCACTCGCAATGCCAATTTGGGCGACGACCGTCAGCCTATTCGCGGGGCAGAGTCAGGGGCAAAAACCGCCGAGCCCGCGTGGATTGATTTTATGCAGCATGCACTCGCGGACGTCCCTGAGCAGAATAAAACCGTCCCACCTGGCATTGTTAAAGTGCGTATTGACCGCGAAACAGGGCTGTTGACTCGAAAAACCGATCATACTTCGATGTTCGAGTACTTTGTAAAAGGGACCGAGCCGACTGAATATGTCTCATCGCAATCTGATGGCAATATTTATGAGTCAGAAACAGAATCCCTGTTCTAACTCTGTTGCATCGTCAATAGCAACGTAACATCAAGGCGCCCGCATCATGCGGGCGCCTTTTTATATACACATAACGCGACAAGTTAGCGGCAACCCCGATCATGCATCACGGCGGTCATTTGTTCATGGATAGCATCAGCCAGCTGCTCATAACGTCCTCGTAGCGGCGAGCCAGGACGGTAGTCGAGAGTAATTTGACGAGATGGTGTTGGTGAGGTGGTGGGTATATACACCACACCATCTCGCTTATCGGCAGGCACCGATAGCTGCGGCAATAGGGTGATCCCACTCCCTGCCGCAACCATATTCCGCAAGGTTTCTAAACTGGTGGCGCGAAAGCGCTGATCTTCACGCGCCCCCACTTTAAAGCAAAAGCCCATCGCCTGATCGCGCAAACAATGCCCATCGCCCAGCATTAACAAGGTCTCTCCTTGCAGCACATCCAAAGCTACTTCTGCACAATCGGCGAGACGGTGTTTTTCGTTCACGGCAAGCAGCATCGGCTCATCATAAAGTGGCAGCTCTTTTAAATGCTGGGTTTCTTCTACAGAGGCCAAAATGATGCAATCGAGTTTGCCCTCTTCCAATTGCTGCACTAACTGCTGCGTCTGACCTTCGTGAATAAACAGCTCCAGATCAGGAAAACGGTCGCGCAGCATAGGAATGATCTTTGGCAGTAAATAAGGCCCCACAGTAGGAATTAAGCCGATATGCAAAGGGCCTGTCATGCTTTCCCCTTGCTCACTAGCCAATTCGGTCAAAATTGTGACTTCCCGCAAGACGTTACGTGCCTGTTGTACTAACCTCATACCGGCATCGGTGAACAACACACGGCGACTGGTTCGCTCTAACAAACTCACACCCAATTCATCTTCCAGCTTTCGGATTTGACCACTCAAGGTCGGCTGGCTGACAAAGCACGCTTCTGCCGCTTTACGAAAATGTCGGTGTTCGGCCAAAGCGACCAAGTACTCCAAGTCACGAATGTTCATCTTTGTCTCTTCTATAGAGGATAACTATCAAAACCATAGCATTAAGCGATTAGAGCTATCAATTGCAATCGGTAATACTACTCCCATCAAAACGCGGCGACACATTCGCCCACAAACTTAAATCAAGAAAGGACATCACCATGACAGCAACAAAAGAAGGTCAGCCAGTACCACAAGTAACATTCCGCACTCGCGAAGGCGACCAGTGGAAAGACGTTACCACCGATGACATTTTTGCCAATAAAACCGTGATTGTATTCAGCCTGCCAGGTGCGTTCACCCCCACGTGTTCGTCATCACACCTGCCACGCTATAACGAGCTATATCCGGTGTTCCAACAATACGGCGTTGATGACATTGTCTGTGTGTCCGTCAACGATACCTTTGTGATGAACGCCTGGAAAGCCGACCAAGATGCTGACAACATTCATGTCCTGCCTGACGGTAACGGCGAGTTCACCGATGGCATGGACATGCTGGTCGACAAAAACGATCTTGGCTTTGGCAAACGCTCATGGCGTTACAGCATGCTAGTGAAAAACGGCGTGGTCGAGAAAATGTTTATCGAACCCAACGAGCCAGGCGACCCGTTCAAAGTCTCTGATGCCGACACCATGCTGGGCTACATCGCCCCTGAGCACAAACTACAAGACTCAATCACCGTGTTTAGCAAACCAGGCTGCCCATTCTGTGCCAAGGCCAAACAAGCCCTGATCGACGCAGGTCTTCAGTTTGAGGAAATTATTCTTGGCAAAGACGCTACCACGGTTTCTTTGCGTGCAGTGAGCGGTCGCGCCACCGTGCCACAAGTATTTATCGGTGGCCGTCATATCGGTGGCAGTGAAGAACTCGACACCTATCTAAATCAGTAATCCGCTGTTTGGGCGGCTTCCTTGCCGCCCTTTATTTTCCCAGGAGAAAGCAATGAAAACATTAACGGTTGATGTGGCTGTGATTGGTGGCGGAACCGCCGGGCTAGGTGCTTATCGCGCAGCCAAAGCGCATACGGATAACGTGGTGATGATTGAAGGCGGCCCCTATGGCACCACGTGCGCGCGGGTTGGCTGCATGCCTTCCAAACTGTTAATTGCGGCGGCTGAAGCGGCGCATCATATCGACAAAGCGCCCGGCTTCGGTGTGTATCCCGGCGGCACCACGGAAATTAATGGCCGTGAGGTGATGGATCGGGTGAAACGCGAGCGTGACCGTTTTGTCGGCTTTGTACTGGAAAGTGTCGATGACATTCCCGCTCAAGACAAAATCGACGGCTATGCGCGCTTTGTGGATGATCACACCTTAATGGTTGATGATCACACCACCATCCATGCTGATCGCATCGTGATCGCGACAGGCTCGCGTCCAAGCTGGCCGTCCGCTTGGGATCACCTTGGCGATCGTTTAGTGGTCAATGATGATATTTTTGAATGGGACGATCTACCTGACTCGGTTGCGGTATTTGGCCCGGGTGTAATTGGCCTAGAGCTAGGACAAGCGCTGCATCGCCTCGGGGTCGAGATGACCATGTTTGGCGTCGGTGGCCAAGTGGGCCCGCTGACCGATCCGGACATCATGGCGTATGCCAATCGCACCTTCAGTGAGGAGTTTTATCTCGACGCCGATGCCAAGGTGGAAGAGATGGTGCGTGAAGGCGATAAGGTGCAAATCCGTTATCGTGATAAAGAGGGCGAAAGCCAACTGCGCTGGGTCGACTATGTGGTTGCCGCCACCGGTCGTCGTCCAAACGTCGACAAGCTAAACCTTGACGCGACCAGCATCAAAGTGGATGCCCGCGGCGTGCCAGTTGCCGATAGTTACACCCTGCAGACCACGGCACCGCACATTTTTATTGCCGGTGATGCCAGTAACCAAATTCCGTTGCTGCACGAAGCGGCTGACCAAGCGCGCATTGCCGGTGACAACGCCGGACGCGGCAAAGATATCCGTGCCGGATTGCGCCGCAGCAAACTCTCTGCGGTCTTTTCTGACCCGCAAATTGCGATGGTGGGCGAAAGCTACAAAGCAATTACCGACCGCCTCGGCCCCTGCGGCTGCTTTGAAACCGGCGTGGTGTCGTTTGAAAACCAAGGCCGCTCACGAGTAATGCTGCGCAACAAAGGCTTGTTACACGTTTATGCCGAGCAAGGCACTGGCCGCTTCCTTGGCGCTGAAATGATTGGTCCGAACGCCGAGCACTTGGCCCACTTGTTGGCATGGGCACATCAAAATCAAATGACCATTTCGCAAATGTTGGATATGCCCTTCTATCACCCAGTGATTGAAGAAGGGGTACGTACCGCGCTGCGGGATGTGAATGCCAAGCTCAAACTCGGCCCTGAAATGATCAAACACTGCATGGACTGTGGCCCAGGCTGCTAATCCACTGCCCTTTTCGCCGATTTTCGGCGCTTTACAGGCACTGCCTGTTGCTTCCCCAAGCACTTGCTTACCTTTTTGCCCTCCTGATTGGAGGGCTTTTTTGTATCCGGCGGCCCACTGCGCCACAATAAGCTATCGCCATTACCGACCAAGAGAAACGCATGGCTTGCAAATACTGTCAGTCCGCGATTTGGCAACAAAAACTGGGACGCTGTACCCGTTGTATGAAGCAACTGGCCGCCATGTGCGCGCTACTTTGGCCACTTTGGTGGTGGGGCTATGCCGACACGCCACGGCAAGTGGAGTCGATTGCCTTGTTATTCGCCGCCGGCAGTGCCAGTGTGCTACTCACGCTGCATGTGGTTATTTATCCGTTTCGGCGCAATAAAAAACCCGCGCCAGAGCGCGGGTCGTCAGACATACCAGACGATTAATCGGCCAGATCCGTGGCTTCGTTAATCACATGGAAAATGTAGTTTTGCTCCACGGCACCTTGGAATAACCACGCCATCGGCCCACGAGCCATGATGGCCACATCTTCACCGGAGTGGGTTTCCGAACCGAGCTTAATCAAGGATTGCTGTTTGTAATCCAGCTCACGCACCTGCCTTTCTTGCAGGTTTTCACGCGCACCTTTCACCGCACCCGGGCCGTTGCCATAGGTGATGGTGGTATAGGTTTTACCAAAATCATCCTGATTCAAGCGCCCTTTTTGACGTGACAAACCGAGAATAGGGTTGCCCCGCTCCGCATAGCCGTTCATCACCATGGTGTGGGCATGGTCGGCGGTGACAATGATCAGGGTATTTTCTGGGTTGGTTTTCTCTAAGGCCACTTTAATGGCATCGTCATAAGCCAACGTATCTTCTAACGCTCGCGCGGCGTTGCCCGCATGGTGAGCATGGTCGATACGTCCAGCTTCTACCATCATCACATAGCCGTCTTTGTTGCGGCTGAGCATATCGATCGCCTTGCTGGTCATGTCCGCCAATGACGGCTCATCCTGGCTTTCACGGCGATCCGCTTCGTATTTCATGTGGCTGCTTTCAAACAAGCCAAACACGCGTGAGGTGGTCGCCGGATCGATGGCATCAAACCCGGATTTATCGAAAATGTATTGACCATCAGGGTGACGGGTTTGCCATGCCTCAATCAGGTTGCGTCCATCTTTACGCTTGCCCTTTTTGCCCTCAGGATCGACGCTATCGGCAGGAATAAATTCACGCCGCCCGCCACCGAAAGCCACCTGAAATCCCTCACCAGCATCAAAGTCGACAAATTGGCTGGCGATATCGGTACAGCCTTGGTTTTTGGCAATGTTGGGTAACTTGCTATCGTTTTCCCAATTGCGATCCGCACTGTGCGCGTAGGTGGTAGCTGGGGTGGCATGGGTTAAACGAGCGGTTGAGATCAAGCCCAGCGCCTTGCCCTTCTCGCCCGCCATTTCAAATAAGGTTTTCGCTTCGTTACCCTTGGCGGTACTGCAAAAACCACGCTGAACGTTATCGTCAACACTGATGATCCCCGCTTTGGTTTTCACCCCGGTGACCATAGCGGTGGCGGTCCCGGCCGAGTCAGGCGTTTGCATGTCAGTGTTATAGGTTTTGGCTAGCGCAACGTGCGGCAGGCTTTCCATGCCAAGGCGGTTTTCCTCACCGGTTTGTCCTTGCTGCTGGCCCTGATAAATCCGCGCCGCTGTGATTGTCCCCACACTCATGCCATCACCGACAAAGAGGATCACGTTTTTGGCTTTGCCCGTAATAGGTGGGTTCGCTTTAGCGGCCGCCAGGGCGGCTTGCGCGTCTTGGTACCACGCGTCGTTTTGCTGAGGCACTGCCGCGTGTGCGGTTGCCGCTACTAAGGCTGAGGCCACCGCGGCCGTAAGGATTGTCTTCACCACAAAATCTCCATTATTAACGAGAAAACGCGGGCATGATGGTCATTGCGCGTGACGCTTCTGTGACAAACCGTACAATGTAACAATTTGTAAGCCACTCTATTTGATGAAGTTTTTATGACAGAGGCAGGTAAAAAGGCTGCGGTTTAATCCACTCGCAGCCTTAGGGAGACGCAATAACGACACGGACGCCGTCACGCGATAGACAGTGTCACCCTACTCCAATGCAGAGAAGGTTGAGATTGTCGCCGGCCCAGCAATGTTATAGGTCAGAGCCACTTCGTCACAGGCGTGAAAGCGCGGACAGATTTCACAATCTTTCATCACTTTCTCAGGCAACTGCGACTTTGACGTCGGGGTGAAGCCTAATTGGGTGAAAAACTCGGGCACCCGGGTAAGAACAAAGACTTGCTCGATCGCCATTTGCTTGGCTTTTTTAATCAAGTGCATCATCAACGCCGTGCCGTGACCTTGGCGCTGCCAGCCTGCTTCAACCCCCAAAGAGCGAATTTCTGCCAGCCCTGAGTCGTAAATATACAGCGAGCCGCAACCGGTCAAATCGCCTTGATGCTCGGAGACCGCAAACAGGCCAATATTGCGCACCAATTCATGGCGGTCTCGAGGTAAGTTTTCCCCCAACTTCGCCCAATACACCACCATGCCTTCGATGGTATCGAGGTCGGTGAGCCTTGCCGAGCGCACCGTGACTTTAGGGGTAAAGCGCTTATCCAAACGCTTTTGCGCTTCTTGAATGGCAAAGCTGACCTGCTCGGGCGCGACCCCACCGAGCGCACGACGTTGGGCCAAGCAGGATTCAATCGTGAGCATGGCATACACATCGTCTTCAATCACCGGTGAGAATTGTTGCAAGGTGGCAAGCGGTAAATCTTCGAGTCCACAGCCTTGCTCAATGGCAGACACCACCGCCACGCCCACAATATGGTGCGCTTCACGGAACGGGATCCCTTTACTCACCAAGTAATCCGCGAGCTCGGTGGCATTGGCATGACCTTGCTGCGCCGCTTGCAAGGTTTTGTCTTTGTGAATGGTGATACCTTCAAAACACAACGCGGCCATATCCAAGCAATCATGCCACGTGTCCATCGCATCGAAGAGCCCTTCCTTGTCTTCTTGCATATCCTTGTTATAGGCCAGTGGCAAGGCTTTGACCGTCATCATCATCGCCGACAAGGTGCCATACACGCGGCCGGTTTTGCCGCGGATAAGCTCTAGCGCATCGGGGTTTTTCTTTTGTGGCATCAGCGAGGAGCCTGATGTCACCGTATCGGCCAGCTCGATAAACCCAGACTCGCCCGAGTTATAGAAGATCATATCTTCGGCCATCCGCGATAAATGCAGCATCGAAACCGACGCCGCAGACAGCATTTCCATCACATGATCACGGTCCGAGACTGAATCAAGGCTATTACGGGTGGCCCGCTCAAACCCCAGTTGTTGTGCCAAAGCATCGCGGTCAATCGGGTACGCCGTGCCTGCTAGCGCGCCGGATCCTAACGGGCAGGTATCCAGACGATTAAGCGCATCTTGTAAGCGGGTGGTGTCGCGCTCAAACATCTCCAGATAGGCCAAACACCAATGGGCAAAGGTCACTGGCTGAGCACGCTGCAAGTGGGTGTAGCCGGGCAGCACGGTATCATGGTGCTGGCTGGCCACATCCACCAGCTGCTGCTGAAGCTTGTCGAGAGACAGCAAGATTTGCTGGCCTTGCTGGCGACACCAGAGTTTGAGATCCGTGGCAACCTGATCGTTGCGTGAGCGTCCGGTGTGAAGCTTTTTGCCCAAATCCCCGACTTTATCGATCAGTTGCTGCTCAACCCAGCTGTGAATATCCTCGGCCTCTGAGCTTAAGATTTGCTTCGGGTTTTCCATCACCGACAACTTGAGCTCATTGAGCGCGAGCTCCAATTGCTGTTGCTCGTCATCACTCAGCACGCCCACTGAACGCAAGGCTTTGGACCAAGCAATGGAGCCCACAATGTCTTGCTCTGCTAGGCGATAGTCAAAGCGCAGTGAATCATTAAACGCTTGAAACCGTTTGTCTGCTGCTTGACTAAAGCGTCCGCCCCATAATGCCATGCTGTCTCTCCTTACTGCTCACGATGCTTTTTTAATTAGGATTGTTTTTGTTTGTTCAGCGTCCGAATCCGGCTCGACAGCGAATACAAACGGATAAAGCCTTCGGCATGGCTGTGATCGTAGACATCGTCATCACCAAAGGTGGCAAAGTCTTCCGAGTACAAACTATTGGTCGAGCGCTTTTGGACCACAGTCGCTTGGCCTTTATAGAGTTTGATCACCACCTCGCCCGTTACCGGCGCGGCAAGAGAATTGGCCGCGGCAACAATCGACTGACAAAGCGGGGTAAACCAACGCCCATCATAAATCAGGTGAGATGCTTTTAAACCGAGCTCCTCACGGAACTGATAACTCTCTTTATCCAGCACCAATTGCTCAACACCGCGCAGCGCTTCCATAATGATGGTGCCCCCCGGGGTTTCATAGCAGCCGCGGGACTTCATCCCCACCAAACGGTTCTCAACAATATCAATCCGTCCTACCCCGTGGGCAGCACCTTTGTCGTTCAGCAGCGTCAACACGTCATAAGGCGACATGGACTCACCATCGACTGAGACCACTTCCCCGCTTTGCACCCCTAAGGTAACAAACTCGGGCGTATTGGGTGCCTCTTCCGGCGCCACTGTCCATACCCAGCAATCTTGGTTAGCCGCTGTCCAAGTGTCTTCCAGTACACCGCCTTCGGTTGAGACGTGCCAAGCATTGGCATCACGTGAATAAATTTTCTCAAGGCTCGCCGTGCAGGGAATATCACGGGCGGCCAAGTAATCGAGCAAGGCTTCACGACTGGTGAGATCCCACTCGCGCCACGGCGCAATCACTTTCAGTTGCGGCGCCAGCGCGGAGAAGGTGCTCTCAAAACGAACCTGATCGTTCCCCTTGCCGGTACAGCCGTGGCAAAGTGCATCCGCTCCAACCTCTAGGGCGCACTCGACCTGCGCTTTGGCAATGATCGGACGCGCCATCGAGGTACCTAGAAGGTATTTGCCTTCATACACCGCACCGGTTTTCAGGCTGGGGTAAATATACTCCGCTACCATTTCGTGTTTCAGATCGGCGATAAAACACTGTGATGCCCCAGAGGCGAGCGCTTTTTGCTCAATGCCTTCGAGCTCTTGTTCGCCTTGACCGACGTCGGCAACAAAGGCCACCACCTCACAGTCATAATTTTCTTTTAGCCATGGAATGATGGCCGAGGTATCCAATCCACCCGAATAGGCCAGTACAACTTTATTTACCTTGCTCATCTTGCTCTCCTTAAATCCTGATGTGACGGGTCGACGGTTTCGTCGCGTCGTTATACGTCTTATTAACTGGCGCTAAACCGAGTGCCGATTTGCTGGCCATCGAATAATTGAGTGAGTTTTTCTGGGTAACGCCAGGTGGCAATCTCCACCGGTTTACCCAGTTCGCGGGCGGCGGCAAACGCCGCGTTGACCTTGACCACCATGCCATCGGTGATCACGCCTTTTTCCATCAAGTGCTGCGCATCTAATTCGGTCAGGCAAGGTAGCAAGTGCCCTTTGCCGTCTAGCACGCCGCTGACATCCGACAGCAACACCAGCTCCGCCCCGAGAGTGGTTGCCACCGCTACCGCTGCTTGGTCGGCATTGACGTTCATCAGCTCACCTTGGTCACTGATGCCAATCGAGCTAATAATGGGGACACAATCCGCGGCCAATACCGCCTGCAACAGGCTAGGATCACCGGCGCTGGCTTCCCCCACTGCACCTAGCTCAGGGTCCAGCTGGCTGACCTGACACAAGCCGCCATCGGCCAAGCTCAAGCCACAGCTTTTAATCTTCGCCTTACGCGCTTCGGCAAGTAGTAGCTTATTGGCCGTCCCGGCTAAGGCACCGGTGACATAATCAATCTGGTCGACTGGCGTGACCCGTAAGCCTTGTTTTTTCACACTGGTGAGGGCGAGTTTTTTCAGCAGTTCATCAACCAAATAGCCGCCACCGTGCACCAGCACTAGCGGACGCTCAGCCTCACTGCGATAGGTGTTCATCGCGCCGAAAACCTTGGCGAGGGTCTCGCTGCAGCTCAGTGCCGCGCCGCCTAACTTAATCACTAATGGCGTTTTCATCCGTTTCTCCTAGACAATCGCTGTGGTTTCGGCAAAGCCAAACTTAAGGTTTAAACACTGCACGGCTTGGCTGGCCGCGCCTTTAAGTAAATTATCAATCGCAC
This sequence comes from Salinivibrio kushneri, assembly GCF_027286325.1. Classification (NCBI taxonomy): domain Bacteria; kingdom Pseudomonadati; phylum Pseudomonadota; class Gammaproteobacteria; order Vibrionales; family Vibrionaceae; genus Salinivibrio; species Salinivibrio kushneri. The sequence goes on along the minus strand of NZ_CP114588.1, from coordinate 200,058 downwards.
TGGTGAGGATCAGATGCCCATACGCGGCCTGATAGCCTATGTCGCAAAAGCCGGTGTATTGCACCGCTTGTAGCTTGGCCACCTCGCCGGCTGGGAGCACCCGTACCAGCGGCGCCTCTTGGTAAGCCTGGGTCAGTGCCTGCCCCACCTCCGACTCACTAACACCTGGCGCTAATTTGGCGGTAATGGTGGCAAGAATGCCGCGTTTGTAGCTGCCAAGGTGCGGGGTGAAAATCACCGGCGTATCTAGGTGTGCGGCAATCTCTGGCTGATGACGGTGAGAAAACACCCCGTAGGCATGCAAGCTCACTTCGCAAAAGCTGTTGGTCAGACTCGCTTTGCGCCCCGCGCCCGTCACGCCGCTGGTGGCATTGATCACCGGCCACATTTGTTTATCCAACAAGCCTGCATCCAGCACCGGTTTGAGCGCTAACTGGCTGGCGGTGGGATAACATCCCGGCACGGCGACCAGCTGCGCTGCAGATAATGCTTCCTGTTGCCACTCCGCCAAGCCATACACGGCTTGCGCCAGCCATGTCGGTGACTGATGCGAAAAGCCGTAATTGGCAGGGTAAAAATCGGCTTGATTGACCCGATACGCCCCCGACAAATCAAACACCACGCAACCTTGAGCCAGAAAAACCGGCGCCAATTCATGACTGACCGCATGCGCGGTGGCTAAAAACACCACATCGGCTTGCTTGGCGACATCCTGTGGCGAGGACAGCGGCATCAGTGGCATATCCACCACGCCACGCAGTTGACCGTGCAACGCGCTCACAGGACGATTAGCGTCTTCACTGCCTGCCGAGACATATAAACCGGCCAAGTGCAACTGCGGATGGCGATGGACAAGGGCGACAAGCTCGGCTCCTGTGTAGCCACTGGCACCGACAATAATGGTGTTAAGTGTCATGGGTGTCTCTCTTTATAGGTGTTTAAGGCGTGCTGCGGGGCAGCAGAGTATCGAGGGCGTAGCCGATAGCCACGCAAAGCAGGCTAGCGTCGTCGAGCAGAAAGGGCGTTGTGTTTGGCAGCGAGTGGCATCATGGTCAACTCTCAAAAAATATTTTTATTCATAAATAGTGAATGGTTATTTTTTATCGCATTCCCGTTTGGTCGTCAACCCCAAAAAGCGTAAAAAATCACTTTTAATGTCTATTCATTCATATTAGAGCAATAATTCCATCTAACCATGCAAATAACACTACTGCTATTCACGAGAAAGTCGCGATACGGCGAGCGCGGAGAAGCCCTCAGAAAGCTGGCAAACCTGAAAGCTGAAACTTTTTTTCAGCTTTTGGGGTAGCTCTATGATAAGCATCAAATCCGGTGGCCAGTTTTCGCGCTAATTTGCGGTTAAGTTGACCCGATCGCGCAATATTCGCTAGATTGGTTCTTTACAGTCACAGTAGGATGTAACTTTGTTACAGAATGGATACGCTATGAACGAAAAGTACTCTGCCTTAAAAAGCAATGTCAGTATGCTTGGCCGTCTGCTGGGTAACACCATCCAAGATGCCCATGGTCCAGCACTCCTAGAAAAAGTTGAGGAAATTCGTCAGCTCTCAAAATCGGCTGCCGCTGGCAATCAGGATGATCATGCTAAGCTGAAAACCGTGCTGCAAAACTTGCCGGCTGACCAACTGCTTCCGGTCGCCCGCGCCTTTAGCCAATTTTTGAATCTGACTAATATCGCCGAGCAATATCACACCGTCTCGCGTCAATGCGACGCGCTGGAGTGCAGCCCGGATGCTATCGACGATTTACTCCGCCGTGTCAGCCAAGGTGAAATTAATGCCAATGACGCGCAACAAGCGATCGCCGATTTAAAAATTGAGTTAGTCCTGACCGCTCACCCAACCGAAATCGCACGCCGTACCACCATTCATAACTTGGTGCAGATTAATAAGTGCTTATCGAAGTTAGAGCTCAGTGAACATTTGGGGGCGGCAGAGCGTGCCAAAACGGAGAAACGTCTTGAGCAGTTGATTGCACAAGCATGGCACACCGATGTGATTCGCCAAGAGCGACCAACCCCGCTTGACGAAGCCAAGTGGGGCTTTGCGGTGATTGAAAATTCACTGTGGCAAGCGGTGCCCGCGTTTTTACGCCAGTTTGATCAGCAGCTTGAAAGCCACCTCGATATCAACTTGCCCATTGATGCCAAACCGGTACAAATTTCCTCGTGGATGGGCGGCGACCGCGACGGTAACCCCTATGTTACCAGCGAGGTCACCCGTGAAGTGATGCTGTTATCACGCTGGAAAGCGGCGGATTTGTACTTGCGCGATGTGCAAGATTTGATCAGTGAACTGTCAATGACCCAGTGTGATGACACTGTGCGTGAAATGGCCGGCGAGGCGCACGAACCGTATCGCGCTATCCTCAAAACCATGCGCAGTCAGCTAACCCACACTTTGAGCTATTTGGACGCCAAACTGAAAGGCGAACGCGCCTCCTCACAAGGGATCCTGACCGACACCCAGCAATTGTGGCAGCCTTTACTGGCGTGTTACCAGTCGCTCCATCAATGTGGCATGGGCATTATTGCCGACGGCAAATTGCTTGACTTGCTCCGCTGCGTGCAATGCTTTGGCGTGCACTTGATCAAACTCGATATTCGCCAAGAAAGTACCCGCCATGCCGATGTGCTCTCAGAAGTGACCCGTTATTTGGGGATGGGCGATTACGCCCAATGGAGCGAGCAAGACAAGCAAGCCTTCTTAACCCGCGAGCTGGCGTCTAAACGTCCGTTGTTGCCACGTGATTGGTCACCGTCGCCTGACGTCCAAGAGGTGATCGACACCTGTCGAGTGATTGCCGAGCAGCCGCGTGAAGCCTTGGGTGCCTACGTGATTTCGATGGCACGCACCGCCTCCGACGTGCTGGCTGTCCACCTATTGCTGCAAGAAGCCGGTTGTCCATTCCGCATGGACGTGTGTCCGCTATTCGAAACCTTGGACGATTTGAACAATGCCGAGGCAGTGATTGGTGAACTACTGGCCATTGATTGGTACCGAGGCTTTACCCAGAACTTCCAAATGGTGATGATCGGTTACTCGGACTCGGCCAAAGACGCTGGGGTGATGGCCGCCGGTTGGGCGCAATATCGCGCCATGGAAGCGCTGGTCAATTTATGTGATGAGCAAGGGGTTAATCTCACCCTTTTCCACGGTCGTGGCGGCACCGTAGGTCGCGGTGGTGCACCCGCGCATGCGGCTTTGCTCTCACAACCTCCGCGCAGCTTAAAAGGCGGTTTGCGGGTGACCGAACAAGGCGAGATGATCCGCTTTAAGTTGGGTTTGCCTGGGGTCGCGGTCAACAGCTTAAACCTTTACACCAGCGCCATTTTGGAAGCGAACTTGCTGCCACCACCGGAGCCTAAGCAAGAATGGCGTCAGCTGATGGACACCTTAAGTGACATCTCATGCCAAGCCTACCGTGATGTGGTACGCGGCCATGAGCAATTTGTGCCTTACTTCCGCTCTACCACTCCGGAGCTTGAGTTAGGCAAGCTACCACTGGGATCGCGCCCTTCCAAGCGCAACCCTAACGGTGGTGTAGAAAGCTTGCGGGCGATTCCTTGGATTTTCGCCTGGAGTCAAAACCGATTATTGCTGCCAGCTTGGCTGGGTGCTGGACAGGCTATCGATCACGCCATTGCAAAAGGCCATAAAGCCCAGCTGGAAGAAATGTGCCGCGAATGGCCATTTTTCTCCACCCGCCTTGGCATGCTAGAAATGGTGTTTACCAAAACCAACCTAGACATTGCCAAGTACTATGATCAGCGCTTGGTCGATGAGAGCCTTTGGCCGTTAGGTGAATCCTTGCGAGAGCAATTGCGCCAAGATATTCAGGTTGTGCTGGCAGTGGAAAATAGCGACAACCTGATGGAGCAAAACCCATGGGGCGCTGAAGCGATTCGCTTACGTAATATTTATGTTGAGCCGCTCAATATGCTGCAAGCCGAGCTCTTGTATCGGACGCGTCAACAAGCGGATCCCGACCAATCGCTCGACGATGCCTTGATGATTTCCATCGCGGGGATTGCCGCGGGGCTGCGCAATACCGGCTAACCCTTGATAGTAGAGCCGTACCCTTGGGTGCGGCTTTTTTGTTTTTGCGCGCAGATGACGCAGAGGAAAGACTGGCCACAGACTTTTTTATGCAAAGCCGCAGCTAATGCTTGCTGTTGCATTGATAATATTATTACTATTGAAGGTCGCACTGACGCGACCCAACAACGCAAAGGAATTGCCATGAAAGACGAAACCCTCTCGATTCATCACGGCTACCAGACCGACCCCACCACCAAATCGGTGGCAACGCCCATCTATCAAACCGTCGCTTACGAGTTTGACAATGCGCAACATGGTGCTGACCTGTTTAATCTTGATGTGCCGGGCAATATCTACTCACGGATAATGAACCCGACCAACGACGTGTTGGAGCAACGGGTGGCGGCATTAGAAGGCGGTATTGCGGGACTGTGTGTCAGTGCCGGTGCGGCGGCCATCACCTATGCGATTCAAACCCTCGCCAAAGCCGGTGATAACATCGTCGCCACACCACAGCTTTACGGTGGCACCTATACCTTGTTTGCCCACATGCTCCCCGAGCAAGGCATCGAGGTGCGTTTTGCCGCGAGTGACGACGCCAGTGCGATTGAGGCGCTGATTGATGACAACACCAAAGCGGTATATTGCGAGTCGATTGGTAACCCGGCCGGCAATATCGCCGACATTGAAGGCTTAGCCAAGGTTGCCCATGCGCATGGGGTTCCGTTGGTGGTCGACAATACCGTGGCCACACCGGTTTTGTGTAAACCGATTGAGCATGGTGCCGATATCGTGGTGCACTCACTCACCAAGTACATTGGCGGTCATGGCACCACCCTTGGCGGTATGATTGTCGATGGCGGCACCTTTGACTGGGTAGCACATCAAGCCCGATTCCCGCAATTCTCACAACCGGAGCCTGCCTATCACGGCGTGGTTTATAGTGAGACGTTTGGCCCAGCCGCATTTATTGCCCGCGCACGTACGGTGCCGCTACGTAACAGTGGCGCGGCACTCTCGCCGATGAACGCTTTTATGTTGATGCAAGGGTTAGAGACCTTGAGCCTGCGTATGGAGCGCCATTGCGAGAACGCCAAAGCCGTGGCCGATTATCTGGCCAATCACCCGGCTGTCGCGTGGGTCAACTATGCCGGTCAATCCAATCATCCTCATTACCAACGTGCTAAGTCGCTTATCCGCGGTGGACTGCCGGCCTCATTGCTGTCATTCGGCTTAAAAGGCGGCTTTGACGAGGGGGTGACGTTTTATGATGCGCTAAATCTTTTCAAGCGTTTGGTGAATATTGGTGACGCGAAATCGCTGGCATGCCATCCCGCCTCGACCACGCACCGCCAACTGAACGAACAAGAGCAAGCGAAAGCCGGGGTGACCCCAGAGATGATCCGTCTTTGTATCGGCATTGAGCATATTGATGACATCATTGCCGATTTAGAACAAGCGCTGGAGGCATTGAAATAGCCCAAAGAAGGCTAATCGCCCGACGCTAAACAACCGTTGTACAAATAAAACTGTGGATATAAGAGATGTCACTCCCCCATGTAATACTGACAGTGCTGAGCAACTGCGAAGCTACCGGTTACGATATTACCAAGGCCTTTTCCACCACCATCAGTAATGTGTGGAAAGCCAGCCATCAGCAGGTATATCGTGAACTCAATAAGCTCGCAGACCGAGGAGCTGTCACCTACCGGCTTGAACCGCAAGTCGGGAAACCAGATAGAAAGGTATACGCCATCACACCTGTTGGTACCGAAATGCTAGAAGCGTGGTTTATTCAAGCGCCTAAGTTAGCGCCGCCACGAGACGAGTACGTGGCAAGATTACTCAGTTGTGATGTGCTCGACCCAGCTCCCATGCTGGATCATGTGAATAATTTGATTATTGAGTCTCAGCAGCTCCTTAATCACTATACTCAGCTTGAGCAACGTGAGTACGGACAAGTCGGTTTGCTTACCTTGCAACAGCGTTTGATGCGCCTTGCGCTGCGACGCAGCATCCACCAACGCCGCGCCTGGATGGCCTGGGCGCAAGAAGTGCGCGACGAGCTCACTATGCTCGCGGCCAGCGCCTAATCTATACAACAAACACAACACGCAACCCAATACGCCCCGACACACCGGGGCGTATTTTTTAAGGCGCGACCGCGAGCGGGCGAACCCCTAAGGTATGACACAAGGCATAGGTTAGTTCCGCACGGTTGAGGGTATAAAAGTGAAAATCTTTCACGCCTTCACGGCTTAACACTCGCACCATATCGAGCGCAATCGAAGCCCCCACCATCTGGCGCGTCACGGGATCATCTTCCAAACCTTGAAACTGTTTGTGCATCCACTGCGGCACACGCACATTGGTCATCTTGGCAAAACGTGACGCTTGCTTGAAGTTAGACACTGGCAAAATCCCTGGCACAATCTCCACATCAATACCCGCTGCCACACAGCGGTCACGAAAGCGCAGGTAGCTTTCCACATCAAAGAAAAACTGGGTAATCGCCCGACTGGCCCCCGCATCCACTTTGCGTTTGAGGTTAATTAAGTCCGCTTGTGCGCTTTTCGCTTCTGGATGTACCTCAGGGTAAGCGGCGACCGAAATATCAAAGTCATGCTCTTCTTTAAGCAAACGCACCAAGTCCACCGCGTACATATCGGGCTTCTTCTCTGGCGAGGGTAAATCCCCGCGTAGCGCCACAATGTCACGGATGCCATTTTGCCAATAATCGCGGGCAATGTGGCGAAGCTCATCTTCAGTGGCATCGATGCAGGTCAAATGTGGCGCCGCGGCGATACCGGTTTGATCATGAATACTTTTCACGATGTCGTGAGTGCGGTCACGCTCGCCTGAGTTGGCGCCATAGGTCACCGACATGAACTTAGGTTTAAGCGCTTTTAAGCGATGTACTGAGTTCCAAAGGGTTTCTTCCATGCTTGGAGTGCTGGGAGGAAAAAACTCGAATGAGACATTAATATCGCCATCTAAGTCAGCAATATTCTGATTAAGTGCATCAATGTGGCCTGCGTGCGTGTAGCTCATATCCTCTCCCTGACACCGAACGACGCTGTTCAGTATGCCTGTGTCTGCTCTACTTTGATTTATACGTTTAGACGTCCATATGTCTAAAGACTGTCGCGATTCGGCTAAAATGTCAACGATACAAGCCATGAAAAAAACTCATGGTGTTATGAAGATAGACTAAGCAGCCATCAATGCGCACATGACAACGCGGCTAACGATACAAAAAAGCTGCCTACGCAGCGCGCAGACAGCTTGAGCACGGTTATCCATAGGTGGGTTAGTGAAGGCGACTTATCAAGCGATTTAAATCGGATTGAATGGCGCCCGCTGTGACATCGCGTCCCGCACCTGGTCCACGAATCACCAAGGGATTCTCGCGATACCATTGGCTCTCAATCGCAAACACATTGTCACATGGCAACAAGTGAGCGAGTGGGTGCTCGCTGGGTAGGGTTTCTAGGCTCACATGGGCGTTGCCGTTAACCTCCAAGCGCGCGACATAACGTAGCACTGACCGGTTTTTATGCGCTTTGACTAATCGCTCCTGAAGCCGTTCATCCATTTGGTGTGCATTGTCAAGAAACGCATCCAAAGACAGATTAGCCAGTGATTTAGGCACTAAGGATTCAACCTTAACCTGCTCTGGCTCGAGCGCCATGCCCGCTTCGCGTGCCAAAATCACCAATTTACGCACCACGTCGGCACCGGAGAGATCATCACGCGGGTCAGGCTCGGTTAGGCCTTGCTGCCAAGCTTGCTCAAGCAGGACACTAAAGGGAACCTCGCCACTGAATTGCAAAAACAGCCACGACAAGGTCCCAGAAAAGATCCCAGACAACGCCAAAATCGTGTCACCACTTTCACGTAGATCTTGTACCGCGTAGTTAATCGGCAACCCCGCTCCCACGGTCGCATTGTAAAGCCAATGGCGGCCGGTTTTGCTAAATGCTTGCTGAATCGCGTGATACTGCTCGGCGGGTGCGGCGCCCGCCTCTTTGTTGGCAGAGATTAAGTGAAAGCCATGCTCGGCAAGTCGCGGGTATAAATACGCCAATGACGCACTGGCGGTGACATCCAACACAATCACATCATCATACGGGTGGTTAAGTAGACGGGTGAGCCACTCATCATCAAAATAAGGCTCGCAACGCTCATCAAACCCATCCAGCACCCGCGAGGCATCAATGCCGGCAAAATCAAGCCATTGGTTGCGACTGTCCACCACTGAAATCAGTGACACTTCCTTGCCATGACGCTTTTCCAAGTGTGATTTTTGCTCGGCAAAGAGGCTTAGCCAGCGGGTACCAATATTGCCTTTCCCCACCAACACCAAGCCGATACGGCGTTGAGCTTGAAACAAGGCATCATGCAAGCTGGCGACGAGGGCTTGAGTGTGTACTTGGCGAAGGATAGCAACCATGCTGAGCCCAGACGCTGACTCACTGATAAACTCCACCGGTTGGGATTTGAGTTGTTGATAAAAGCCATGGCAATGAACGGGGTTGTTCACCACGCCTGCCCCCACGGCCGCTACCATGGTAAAGCCTTCACGTAGTTTGAGCTCAGCGGAGAGGCCAGCGTCTTGGATTTGCGCCATCACCAGAGCAACCACTTCCGTAGTAAATGCCAACAAAATTCGATATTGATCATCTTGGTAATCGGTTGCTAATGGCTGTACTTTTAGCTGTGACAAAATCCGGCTGAGCTCTTGCTTTATCGCCTGAAAATCCTGGCCTCGGGCCACATCGAACTGCAGCAAACTCACATCATCCAACGCCGTAATGATCTTGGCGCCACGACCGGTCGCTAATACACGCTCAATGCGTGTTGAGCCACTATCCGGCGCATGCGTACAACGTAAGGTCAGGTCGGTGGCACTTTGCGCCACCGGCTGTAAGGTTCGGCTATGCAGTACGGGGGCGGCAAGACGCGCCAGCTCACCCGCCTCATCAAGACGAATTAAAGGCAACAAACACGCATTATCAACATGACGTGGATCCGCGCTATACACCCCGGCAACATCACTCCAAATGGTCACACGGCTCACTCCGGCCAACGCACCCAGCACAGTGGCCGAATAATCAGAACCATTGCGACCAAGCAGTACGGTTTCTCCCGCTTGGTTTTGCGCCATAAAGCCGGTGATCACCACATGAGTGTGGCTGTGTTGCGAAAGCTGATTTTGCAGCAAAGGCCAAGACGCACCGCGATCCACTTCTGGCTGAGCGGCACGCTCGGCGCGCAAACACTGGCGTGAATCTAACATCACCGCTGCGCGCTGATGCTGAGTGAGTAGTTGAGCCAATAGACGCGCCGACCATACCTCACCAAAACCTTGTACATACGCTTTGTCACTTTCACTCAGGCCGTTATCGCCCAGCGAAGCGATGGTGGCGATATCAGCGTAAAGTGCATCCACCAGTTGTTGTTTTGATTCTCCATCCACCAAGTTTTCAATCAAGTCTTGCTGAAAGGCTCGCACAGTTTGCAACGTCTCGTGCGCCACTCGGCCATCCTTGTCTAACTGTGCCAACCACATAATCAGCTGGTTAGTCGTTTTTCCTGCCGCGGATACCACGATTAAGTCTTGCTGGCTCGCATGCGCGGTCAATACATCGACCACACGGCGATAGCAATCAGGGCTCGCGAGGCTACTGCCACCAAACTTGTGCAATTGGCGTGGTGACTCTGGGGACGTTTCCGTCGGTTGCGCATGCATGGCAAAGTCTCTCTTAATGTCTATCAGTCTCGGTAAAGTGACGCGCACTGATGCGCAGCCTCTATGGGGTGTTACCCTCTAAACGGGCAAAGGCGTTCGCCAAATCGGCAACCAAATCTTGCGCATCTTCTAGCCCGATGGAAAAACGTAACAAGGTCGGGGCGATGCCCGCCTCCGCTTGCGCGGCATCACTCATGGCTCTGTGTGTCATCGAGCCAGGATGCGTGACTAAACTTTCTACCCCCCCGAGTGACTCGGCGAGGGCAAATAACGAAAGGCCGTCAATAAATCGCGCCACACCGGCTTGATCGGTATCCAATTCTAGGCTCAGCATGCTACCAAACCCCGCTTGCTGGCGCGCAGCAATTTGGTGACCAGGGTGAGAGGCCAACCCGGGGTAGTAGATTTTCCGCACCGCTGACACCGTTTGTAGGTAGCTAAGTACCGCTTCAGTATTTTGCTGGTGTTGTTTAACCCGAGCGCCCAATGTGCGCAACCCTCTCAGTGTCATATAACTGTCAAACGCGTTGCCCGTCGCCCCTAAGCAGTTACCCCACCAAGCCAAAGTGGCTGCCAATTTATCCGTACGCGCAACCACCACGCCACCAACAATATCGGAGTGACCATTAATAAACTTGGTGGTGGAATGGACCACCATATCCGCGCCCAGTGCAAAAGGTTTTTGCAAGGCTGGCGATAAAAACGTGTTATCCACTACCACCCAAGCCCCTACTTGATGGGCTTTTTGGCATATATCTGCAATATCAACCACACGCAAAAGTGGATTGGACGGGGTTTCCACCAGCACCAGTTTGGGGTGCTTAGCCAGTGCCTGATCCAACGCATCATGGTCCGACTGATCGACAAAACTCACCTGCCAAATACCTTGTTTGGCGCGTGATTCGAGCAAGCGATAGGTGCCACCATAACAATCGTGCGGGGCGACGATGTGATCGCCTGCCTCCAACAGAGATAGCACCAAGTTTATCGCTGACATCCCGCAGTTGGTCACCACTGCCCCCGCGCCCCCTTCTAAGTCAGTCAACGCTTGTTCGAGCTGCGCACGCGTTGGGTTACCACCTCGCGCGTAGTCGTAGGTAGGCACATCACCCAGTGCCGGGAAACGGTAATTGGTCGATAAGTACAGGGGAGGCACCACCGCATGGTGCTGGGTATCAGTGCCAATTCCGGTCCGAACGGCGATAGTGTCGGTTTTTTTCTCTGTCATGATCTGTCCTTGCTAGTCTGGTTTGCGCATGGTGAGCGTGATCCAGGTGTCATACTGCCACCTTACCCTGTGCTTTTTGGGACGTCAACACTTCTAGACGTCTATACTCCTTTGCATGTGGCGGTTAATATAGCTAAAATCTCCGCAGCATCATTCTGGGTATTCCATAATCAAGATAGGTGAGACATGGCGCAGTGGAACGGCGACTACATTAATCCGTATGCCGAACATGGTAAAAAGAAAGAGCAGGTAAAGAAGATCACCGTCTCTATCCCATTAAAAGTACTAAAAATTCTGACTGATGAACGCACTCGTCGTCAGGTGCAAAACCTACGTCACGCGACCAACAGCGAGTTGTTGTGTGAGGCATTTCTTCATGCCTACACCGGTCAACCACTGCCAACCGATGACGATATCCGTAAGGATAAACCCGACAGCATTCCTGCCGAAGCACGTCGGATCATGGAAGAGCTTGGTATCGAATTCGACGATAGCGAATACTAAAAAAACCCGCCAACCGGCGGGTTTTTCATTATTTCCAGCATCGTGCTCTCTGTCACTCGTGTGTGACAACAGGCCTCGCTATAGCATATAGTTTTCTGGCATCTCGATACGGGCAACACCGGTTTCGACGGCCGCCAGCGCCACCGCACGTGCCACTTTCGGCAATAAACGCGCATCCATGGGCTTAGGAATGATGTAATCTGGGCCAAAGCTTAGCGAAGACAAACCGGCGGCGTCTAATACCGTTTGCGGGACAGGCTCTTTGGCTAGGCTGCGGATGGCCTCCACTGCTGCCAACTTCATCGCATCATTGATTTCACTGGCACGCACATCTAGTGCGCCACGGAAAATAAACGGGAAACAGAGCACGTTATTGACCTGATTCGGGTAATCCGAACGCCCGGTTCCCATGATCAGATCATCGCGCACTTGGTGTGCTACGTCCGGATGGATTTCAGGATCCGGGTTCGAGCAAGCAAATACCACGGGCTTGTCTGCCATTAGCTTCAAGGCTTCTGGTGAGAGTAAGTCTGGGCCGGATACGCCAACGAACATGTCCGCGCCCTCAATCACATCTTCGAGGGTACGTTTATCTGTGTTATTGGCAAACAACTGCTTGTATTTGTTGATATCGTCACGGCGCGTATGGATCACGCCTTTACGATCCAACATATAGATTTTTTCACGTTGTGCGCCACATTTTATTAATAGCTCCATACAGGCAACCGCGGCCGCGCCTGCGCCCATGCACACCACCGTCGCCTCGCGGATATCTTTGCCTTGTAGCTCGAGCGCGTTAAGCATGCCAGCAGCGGTTACGATGGCAGTACCGTGTTGATCATCGTGGAATACAGGCACTTCGCAACGTGCAATCAATTGTTTTTCAATCTCAAAACAATCCGGTGCTTTGATGTCTTCGAGATTGATACCGCCAAAGGTGTCAGCAATATTGGCTACGGTATCAACGAACTCATCGATAGTGCGATGTTTCACTTCAATATCAATCGAGTCCAAACCTGCGAAACGCTTGAACAATAACGCTTTGCCTTCCATAACGGGCTTAGAAGCCATGGGGCCTAAATTTCCTAGCCCCAAAATCGCGGTGCCGTTTGAGATCACCGCCACCATATTACCTTTACCGGTATAGCGGTAAACCGCATCCGCGTCTTGTGCTATCTCACGCACTGGCTCAGCAACGCCTGGGCTATACGCCAACGCGAGATCCGCGGCCGAGTCAGCAGGCTTGCTCAATTCAACAGAGATTTTTCCGGGAGTAGGGTATGCATGATAATCCAGCGCTTGCTGGCGTTTATCGTCCGACATCTAGTGTTCCTAATTATTATCGTGAAGGGGTAACTAATATCGCCAGGGAAGCGTGAACGATATTAGCCAGACACTCTACAAACCACACAGGGAAGGTTTGTATCATTAAAAAGATGGTAACGCAGGGAGCAAACGTCCACCAGTACTAACACCGTATTCGCGATGATGCTCGGACCTGTTGCCCAAATACGAGGACGATACGATCAAAAAAAGGGACGCTGATGCGTCCCTTCTCTATATTCGGTCAATAGCAGCTTATTTTTTGCTGCTAAGGGCACCAAAACGCTTCTTAAAGCGGTCAACACGGCCACCGGTATCAAGGATACGCTGCTTACCAGTGTAGAATGGGTGACACTTGTCACACACGTCTAGGTAAATGTCTTTGCCTAGCGTTGTGCTGAACGCGAATTCGTTACCGCAAGAGCATTTTGCTGTGACGGCTTTGTACTCTGGATGGATACCAGCTTTCATAGGGATAACCTCATCTTAAAGGCCGTGTCGCTCTCCCGATCCTAAGCCGGGCACCACACGTCGTTAACAAACATTTTCTAAGGCGCGCAATTCTAATCAAGCGCCCTCTTTTTCGCAACTTTTTTGTGCAATCAGCGTGTCTCTTCCGGTGCAACAAGGCTTTGCCAACGTGTGGCTAACCGTTACACTGACATTCCTTCTGGCCAATAAGATGTTGTGATGGAACAGTTTGCTCAGGTGGCTTTGCCTGTCCCTTTGCCGAAAACCTTTGATTACCGTATTGCTGACGATCAGCATCCGATCATCGGAGGGCGCGTCAAGGTGCCGTTTGGACGCCAGCATAAAGTCGGCATCGTTACTGGCTTGTCACCAACGGCCAGTGTGGAAGCCAGCCAACTCAAAGCGATTGATACCGTACTGGATACGCAACCGGTTTGGACCCCCGCCGTATACAACCTCCTGCAATGGGCTAGCCGTTTTTACCATCATCCACTCGGAGATGCGATGGGGGCGGTGATGCCAACTTCGCTGCGTAAGGGACGCCCTGCGACATTGCAGCAACAAAAGTGGTGGCAAATCACCGAGTCAGGACAAAACCAACCTCTCTCAGGCCTGAGCCGCGCGCCCAAACAAGCCCGAGTGTTGCAGCTTCTCACTCACGGTCCTGCCCCCCAAGCCGACTTAATCGAACAAGACATCGGCGCGCCGGTGCTAAAAACGGTGGCAGAAAAAGGCTGGATCGCGCCCTACTCACCCCCTTCTCAGGCAAATGCTTGGGTTAAAAGCGTTGCGGTGACCGAAGAAAAGCCGACATTAAATCATGAACAAGCCATGGCGGTCGCCACTATCAATGCCAGCGATGGGTTTGCCTGCGCATTATTAGAGGGGATCACTGGCTCAGGCAAAACCGAGGTGTACCTCAATGTGCTTGAACCGGTGCTCGCACGTGGCCAACAGGCGTTAATATTGGTGCCAGAAATTGGCCTGACACCACAAACCATTCGCCGTTTTGAGCGCCGCTTTGCCGTTCCTGTGACCGTGATGCATTCGGGGCTCAGCGATACCGACCGTCTCAACGCCTGGTTGGCCGCACGAGAGAATCAAGCCGCGATAGTGATCGGCACCCGATCGGCGCTTTTTACCCCCATGGCAAAGCTTGGCATCATCATTATTGATGAGGAGCACGACCCTTCCTATAAGCAGCAAGATAGCTTTCGCTATCACGCCCGCGATCTGGCTGTCATGCGAGGACATGAAGAGCAAGTCCCTGTGATCTTAGGCTCAGCCACGCCGTCGCTAGAGAGCCTACACAACGCAAAGACCGGTAAATACCAGTACCTTAAGCTCACGCAACGTCCCGGTAATGCTGTGACCGCGCGTCAGGGGATACTCGATATCAAAGGCCATCACCTCGAAGCTGGCTTATCCGCGCCGCTCATTGCCGAAATGCGCCAGCACCTTCAGCAAGGCAATCAGGTGATGTTGTTCTTAAATCGCCGCGGCTATGCGCCCGCGATGATGTGCCACGAGTGTGGCTGGTTAGCAAACTGCCAACGCTGTGATGCCTACTATACCCTTCATCAACAACACCAGGAGTTGCGTTGTCATCACTGTGGCCACCAAAAACGTGTTCCCCCCCAATGTGGCGACTGTGGCTCTACCCAACTTATTAGCGTCGGTGTCGGCACCGAGCAACTCGAATCCCAACTTGGCGAGTTGTTTCCCGAATACAATGCCGTTCGCATTGATCGTGATAACACCCGACGAAAAGGGAGCCTCGAAGGTTACTTGGCAGACATTGAAAACGGTGAGTATCAAATTCTATTAGGTACACAAATGCTCGCCAAAGGCCATCACTTTCCTAACGTGACCTTGGTAGCGCTCGTGGATGTGGACGGGGCATTATTCAGTAATGATTTTCGTGCGCCTGAACGTTTAGCCCAATTGATGGTGCAAGTCGCCGGGCGAGCTGGCCGCGCCAGCAAACCAGGTACGGTGTTATTACAGACCCACCACCCTGAGCATAACCTGATCCAATCTTTGGTGCATAAAGGCTATCAAGCCTTTGCAGAGTCTGCGTTAAGTGAACGGCGTCAGGCGTGGCTCCCCCCTTATACGTTTCTTAGCCTCTTTCGCGCCGACGGCCATGAAGAAAACAGCGTCCAGCAGTTTTTACAGCAAGTGCGTCAAACACTGGCTGCCTCACCGATTCAACAGGATGAATGCCATATTATGGGGCCCATGCCAGCCGCGATGGCCAAACGCGCGGGTCGCTATCGGTGGCAACTCCTCATTCAGGCGCCCAGCCGAAAAATCATGCAGCAATGGCTCCAGGTGGCGCTCCCAGCCATCCAACAACTCCCCCTGTCGCGTAAAGTGAGGTGGTCATTAGATGTCGAGCCGCAAGACCTTTCTTAACATTCCCTTGCAGTAAAGCGACAGCAATCACACTTTCATTGCAATAACTGTTAGCTTGTCCGTGTTTAAATCGGACAAGGCTAGGTAGAATAAGGCCGCAATTGGCTAAGAGAACAGGTCAGACAAGCTAATAACTGTCTGATCTCACAATACAGATAACAAGAGGACTGTCATTATGGCGACAATGAAGGACGTTGCCCACATTGCCGGTGTATCCACAGCAACCGTATCTCGCGCGCTGATGAACCCTGAAAAGGTCTCGGCCTCAACCCGTAAAAAGGTTGAACAAGCGGTCGTAGAAGCTGGCTACTCCCCTAACTCACTCGCACGTAACCTACGCCGCAACGAGTCCAAAACTATCGTCGCTATTGTCCCGGACATCTGCGATCCTTACTTCAGTGAGATCATTCGCGGGATCGAAGAAGCGGCGATGGAGCACGGTTACTTGGTTTTGCTCGGGGATAGTGCCCAACAGCATCATCGCGAAAACTCATTCGTGAACTTGGTATTTACCAAACAGGCAGATGGCATGCTCCTGCTGGGCTCAGATGTGCCCTTTGATGTCAGTAAGCCCGAGCAGAAAAACCTTCCTCCGTTGGTAATGGCGTGTGAGTATGCCCCGGATCTTGAGCTACCCACGGTGCATATCGACAACCTGACTGCCGCTTTTGAGGCGGTCAATTACCTCACCCAAGTCGGCCACACCCGTATCGCCAATATTACTGGGGTACCAGAAACGGCGCTCACCCAGTTCCGTTCACAAGGTTACCAGCAAGCGTTGCAACGCGCAGGCATTACCGTCAATCCTGCTTACAGCGTGGTAGGCGATTTCAGTTTTGCCTCTGGCGCGCGGGCGATGACCAACCTACTCTCATTGCCCGAGCCACCGACCGCCGTATTCTGTCATTGCGATGTGATGGCCGTGGGCGCGATGCAGCAGGCAAAACGCTTAGGCATGCGCGTGCCACAAGATATTTCCATCGTTGGATTTGATGACATCCAATTTGCGGAATATTGCGATCCTCCCCTGACCACTGTCTCACAGCCTCGCTATGACATTGGTCGTCAGGCGATGTTGATGCTGCTTAACACCTTGCAGGGACGAGAAGTGAACGCTGGGTCACGGCTTTTAGATGCCAAGTTAGTGATCCGTGAGAGCGTGGCCCCACCGTCTCGGTAGTAAGACTAGTCAGCACGGGTCTAAGCCAGTAACATGAGCGCTTTACTGGCTTTGAATTTGATTATTTGCTGTGGCAACTCGTGATTATGTCAAACGTGGTAAAGCACCGCGTAAAAAAAATACCCGCCGCCAACCGCCCAAAGCGCGTGCTCGATTCCCATTAAAGTGGGCGTTGCTTGCGGTCTGCTTGGTTGGTGCGTTTGGTTATGGCCTATACCTATTAAGCAATACCGACGCGCCCGCGCCTAAACCGGCAACAAACGCACAGCCTCAACCTCAGCCTTCCACGCAGAGCGATAAGGCACATCTGCCTAAAAAGCCTGAAGAAAAATGGAGTTACATCGAAGAGCTAGAGAGTAAAGAGGTGGAAGTGAAGGCCAAAGCATTGCCGCAATCCACGCGTCCTTACCTGATGCAATGCGGCGCGTACCGCAGTCAAGAGCAGGCGAATGAGCGTAAAGCGATCATTGCCTTTCAAGGGCTAGAAAGCCAAATCAAGATAAGCCAAGGGGAAAAAGGCACTTGGTACCGCGTGGTATTGGGTCCTTACCCACGTAAGCGTCAAGCAGAACGCGACCGTAATATGCTCCGGCGCGCCGGGGTTGAACCTTGCGCAATTTGGTACTGGGAATAACGCCGCCGCGTCTTATCGGCTGGGCCAAGTCTATTCTTTGCCCAGCCTTAATTGAAATCCTTCCCTCTCCCCTTGAAAAGTAAGCGGTAAAACCCAACCTCTTACATTAATCACCCATCTGGTGTACCAGACACAAAGAAAGAGGTTCCCGTGACTACAATCGTTTCCGTTCGTCGCGAAGGTAAAGTGGTTATTGCTGGCGATGGCCAAGTGTCGCTTGGCAATACTGTGATGAAAGGCAATGCCCGAAAAGTCCGTCGTTTGTATAACGGCCAAGTTCTCGCCGGATTTGCGGGTGGCACTGCTGACGCCTTCACCTTATTTGAGCGCTTCGAGCGCAAGCTTGAACTGCACCAAGGGCACCTAACCAAAGCAGCGGTTGAGCTTGCTAAAGAATGGCGAACTGATCGCGCACTGCGTCGATTAGAGGCCCTACTGGCGGTCGCCGATGAAACCGCCTCATTGATCATTACCGGTAACGGCGATGTGGTTGAACCAGAGCGCGACTTGATCGCCATTGGCTCTGGCGGCAACTATGCCCAAGCCGCCGCCGTTGCTATGCTTGAAAACACGGCGTTAGATGCCCGCGAGATCGCCGAGAAAGCGCTAACCATCGCCGGTGATATATGTGTGTTTACTAACCAGCAGCACACCGTTGAAGAACTCGAGAGTAAGAAACAGGATTAGTGATGTCTGAAATGACTCCACGCGAAATCGTGCATGAGCTTGACCGTCACATTATCGGCCAAGACAATGCCAAACGTGCGGTGGCGATCGCACTGCGAAACCGCTGGCGCCGAATGCAGCTTGCCGAAGAGCTGCGTGCGGAAGTCACCCCGAAAAACATCTTGATGATTGGTCCAACCGGTGTGGGTAAAACCGAGATCGCTCGCCGCTTGGCACGGCTCGCTAACGCGCCTTTTATCAAGGTGGAAGCCACTAAGTTCACCGAAGTGGGTTATGTGGGGAAAGAAGTAGAAACCATTATCCGCGATCTCGCGGATGTGGCGATGAACATGACCCAGCAGCAAGCGATGGAAAAAGTAAAATTCCGCGCAGAAGAACAAGCAGAAGATCGTATCCTCGATATCTTGCTGCCACCAGCACGCGACGCATGGGGCCAAAACGAGGCCAACCAAGAGGACTCTTCAACGCGGCAAAGCTTCCGGAAAAAATTACGCGAAGGTCAGCTTGATGATAAAGAAGTGGAAGTCGATGTCGCCGCCCCACAAATGGGCGTGGAAATCATGTCACCACCAGGCATGGAAGAGATGACCAACCAGCTGCAAAGCATGTTCCAAAACCTCGGTGGAAACAGCACCAAAAAGCGTAAGATGAAAATCAAAGACGCCATGAAAGCGCTGACCGAGGAAGAAGCCGCCAAGCTGGTTAACCAAGAAGAAATCAAAGAACAAGCCATCCACATGGTGGAGAACAACGGCATCGTGTTCGTGGATGAAATCGATAAGATCTGTAAATCAGGCAACACCAGCGGTGGCGATGTGTCTCGCGAAGGGGTGCAACGCGATCTCTTGCCACTCGTGGAAGGGAGCACGGTGTCAACCAAGCACGGCATGATCAAAACCGATCATATCCTGTTTATCGCCTCGGGGGCGTTCCAAGTATCACGTCCGTCTGATCTTATCCCGGAGTTGCAAGGTCGCTTGCCAATCCGTGTTGAGCTTGAGGCGCTATCCACCCATGACTTTAAGCGGATCCTCACCGAGCCAAATGCCTCGCTTACTCAGCAATATACCGCACTGCTAAAAACCGAAGACATTGATCTGACGTTTGAGGAAAGTGGTATTGATGAGCTGGCCTCTGCCGCATGGCGTGTGAACGAGAAAACCGAAAACATCGGTGCTCGTCGTCTGCATACCTTGATGGAACGCTTGATGGAAGAGGTTTCATACGACGCCAGCGAGCGCGCCGGCCAAAGTGTCACCGTCGATGCTGATTATGTGCGCCGCCACCTCGAAGAGTTGGTTGACGACGAAGACTTGAGTCGCTTCATCCTTTAAACGCGTCTCAGATCGCAATGTTAGGGCAGCAAACGCTGCCCTTTTTTGCATTAAAATTTGAGCTAGCGCAATAGCAAGTCGGATTTCAGCCGACAATGGGTTACTCCTCCCCCCGCTTGCGCAATAATAGTGGCATCGTTTTTTCGTCTTGAGGATCGCTATGCGGCCTTCTACTCTTGCGATATGGCTGGATGCGGCGCGACCTAAAACCTTGCCGCTGGCCGTTACCTCGATTTTATCCGGCAGTGCTGTCGCTGCCTCACAAGGGATCCTGTCATGGTCAATCAGCCTGATGGCGCTGGTTACAGCCTTATTGCTGCAGATCCTTTCTAACCTCGCGAACGACTATGGTGATGCCATAAAAGGCACGGATAACGCGACGCGTATCGGCCCCATGCGCGCGATCCAATCCGGCAACGTCAGCCTAACCACAATGCGCCGCGCGCTCATGCTCAATATTGGTTTGACCCTATTCAGTGGTGGCTCACTGATTGCGATAGCCTGCCAACAACCGACCGACATTATCAGTTTCTTGCTGCTTGGTGTGATGGCGATTGTTGCAGCCATCACCTACACCGTGGGCAATAAACCATATGGCTATCGCGGGCTGGGCGATTTATCGGTACTGATGTTTTTTGGCTGGCTCGGGGTAGCCGGCACCTATTATTTGCAGGTCGGTCATATTGATTCTTTAGTCATACTTCCTGCCACCGCTTGCGGCTTACTGGCGGTGGGCGTGCTGAACATCAACAATCTGCGAGATATTGATAACGATCGTGCTTGTGGTAAACAAACCTTAGCGGTGCGTTTAGGGCCGGAACGCGGACGCCAATATCATGTGATTTTGCTGGCTGGCGCTATCGTTTGTTATTCTTTGTTTGCCGCCCTAACCTTGCAAGCCTGGTTGGGCTGGTTGTTCCTCGCCGGTGTACCATTACTGGTGCGCCATGGTCGTGATGTCTATCAAGCCACCAATGCCAGCGCCCTGCGCCCCATGATGGGAACCATGGTACGTTGTGCACTGCTCACCAATGGCCTGTTTATGACCGGTATGCTGTTGGTCTAATTAAGCCACAGATTGGCCGCTTTAACATTGCAAACCCTTATGGGCTCGTTATACTTGGACTTGCCATGTTGGCAACGCTAGCTTGCCAGCCTTTTTCTGCCTCAACAAGAAGTTAGACTATGGAATATAATACCTCGGAACTATGCGACATGTATCCCGAACACGTGGATGTCGTGGAGCCAATGTTTAGCTCTTATGGGGGCCGCAGCTCGTTTGGTGGCCAAATTACCACAGTAAAATGCTTTGAGGACAATGGGTTAATTCGTGAAATGGCCGAGCAAGACGGCGAGCAGCGAATTATGCTGATTGACGGCGGCGGTTCGCTACGTCGCGCCCTTATTGACGGCGAGATTGCGCAGCTTGCCGCTGATAACGACTGGGCTGGCATGATTGTTTACGGTTGTGTCCGTGATGTCGATACCATCGATGAGATTGATATCGGCATTCAAGCGTTGGCCTCAATACCTGTCGGAGCGGATGAGCAAGGCACGGGCGAAACCGATGTACCGGTCAACTTTGGCGGCGTTACCTTCTTGCCTGATGACCATGTCTATGCCGACACTACCGGCGTGATCCTCTCACCGGATGCGCTAACCATGGCAGACGAATACATCGACGATGCGGAAGACGACGACTGATTCGTCGCCTGATACCGAATAGCAAAACAGAGCCAATTGGCTCTGTTTTTGTTTATTCAACGTTCTCAATCTTACCTAACAAGCTCCGGATACGATCTTGCCACGCTTGCTGCTCTTCGCGAAGCTTGGCATTTTCCTGCTCGAGCTGTTCACGGCGCTCTTTCTCCGCGCCTGCATCTTGCTCCAGTGATCCGTTTTTTTCTTTCAGTTCTTCGATTTCCATTTGTAGCAGCGAAATGGTATCCACCGCCATTTGTACTTTAGCT
This sequence comes from Salinivibrio kushneri, assembly GCF_027286325.1. Classification (NCBI taxonomy): domain Bacteria; kingdom Pseudomonadati; phylum Pseudomonadota; class Gammaproteobacteria; order Vibrionales; family Vibrionaceae; genus Salinivibrio; species Salinivibrio kushneri. The sequence continues at coordinate 178,496 of NZ_CP114588.1, read as the reverse complement.
TCGAGTTGTTCTAATACTTCCAATGACATCAAGGCCACCTTATTTCTGACGATTGATCCCGTTACTGCCTCATGCGCAGCAACCCGTGCAACGGAACGTGCACCCCGGCTTTATTGTACTCAGGTGATACCAGACTGCCACTGTTCTCGCTACCTGCCCGTGTACAACTGCGCAAAAATGCAGCGTCTTTTGTCATCACCGTTTCAGATTAGGCAAAAACACCCTACCTGGTCCGACGCAAACGTTTTCTCTTTCTGGTAGACTTGCGCGCAAATTGGGCTAAGGCCTGTCTGAATGTGGCTGACATTTCCGGAGTACTGATGAAACGTGATCTCGCATTGGCATTCTCGCGCGTGACCGAAGGCGCAGCATTAGCTGGGTATAAATGGCTGGGGCGAGGAGACAAAAACGCAGCAGATGGTGCGGCTGTTGAAGTGATGCGTACCCTGCTTAACCTCACCGACATCGACGGTGAAATTGTGATAGGGGAAGGCGAAATCGATGATGCGCCGATGCTCTACATTGGTGAAAAGGTCGGTTTAGGCGCTGATGCCGTCGATATCGCTGTAGACCCCATTGAAGGCACCCGGATGACGGCCATGGGACAAGCCAACGCATTGGCAGTCCTCGCCGCTGGTGAGAAAGGGAGTTTTTTAAAAGCCCCTGACATGTACATGGAAAAGCTGGTGGTCGGTCCCGGCGCCAAAGGGGCGATCGATCTTAACAAGCCTTTGCTCGACAACCTCGAAAACGTTGCGGCAGCGTTGGGTAAATCACTCGACACCTTGGTTGTAGCCACCTTGGCCAAACCACGCCATGACGAAATCATTGCTGCCATGCAGGCGCAAGGAATACGTGTCTTTGCCTTCCCCGATGGGGATGTGGCGGCATCTATTCTCACCTGTATGCCCGAAAGTGAAGTCGATGTCATGGTCGGCATTGGTGGCGCGCCAGAAGGCGTCGTCTCTGCTGCCGTTATCCGTGCACTGGGCGGCGATATGCAAGGCCGACTACTGCCTCGCCATCAGGTTAAAGGAGACACCCCAGACAATCGCTTACTCGGTGAACAAGAGATCGCACGTTGTGCGCAAATGGGCATTGCCGCTAATCAAGTGCTGTCGTTATCGGCGATGGCCAGTAGCGATAATGTGGTGTTTGCCGCCACCGGGATCACCAAAGGCGACTTGCTCGACGGCATTACCCGGCAAGGTGACTTGGCGACGACTGAAACCTTGGTCGTGCGCGGTCAATGCCGCACCATTCGCCGGATCCGCTCTACGCACTACTTAAGCCGCAAAGACGCAGCGATCACGCCGCACATCCTATAACGTCAGGGGCCGTGAATACGGCCCCTGACTAGTCAAGTCCATCGATTTCGATTACCCTTTTATAAATACTTTACTTTATTTATTTACGACGACGCGATTGGGGTAATCGAGATCGAACCATGAAGTCCACTGACCGCATTCTACATACCATCAAACGCGAAGGAAGCGTAAGTGCGAAAGCCCTAGCAGAGCAGCTCAGCATGACGACCATGGGAGTGCGTCAGCATTTGCAAAGCTTAGAGCATGATGGCTTGGTCGACTTTGAAGATATTCGCGCCAAAGTAGGTAGGCCGTCACGCCATTGGTCTCTGACTGCCCGCGGCCATCGCCGGTTTGCCGACAGCCATAATGACTTATCGGTTGTGCTTATTGACTCGGTGCAAGACGTGTTTGGCGAACAAGGGGTGGCAAAAGTGATCGCGCAACGCGAAGCGGCTACCTTTGCGCAATATCAAGACGCGCTCAAAGATTGCGATAATTTAGAGGCTAAATTGCAAACCTTGACGTATCTTAGAGAGAGCGAGGGATATATGGCCGAGCTTCACCGAGACGGCGTTGACTATATACTGATTGAACATCACTGCCCTATCTGTCACGCAGCGAAATCCTGTCCGGCGTTATGCCGATCGGAGATCCAGTTATTCCGTCACCTACTCGGTGAGGCGTATCGCGTTGAGCGCGAAGAGCATATCGTCTCAGGACAGCGCCGCTGCACATACCGTATTGGAGAAAAGACGTGAGGAGGTAATATGGCCACTTGGATCAAGGCTGAGGTAGTGGAGAACCAACATTGGACAAAGGATCTCTTCAGCCTGGTGTTATCCGCCCCTGTCGAGCCGTTTAAGGCAGGCCAATTCACAAAACTCGGCATGGAGATCGATGGCAAGTTGATCCAGCGTGCCTACTCGTTCGTGAATCCTCCACACAGTAAATACTTAGAAGTTTATGCTACTCGCGTTGCAGACGGTTTAATGTCGCCCCGCCTCCACGCACTGGAGCCGGGAGAAAATGTGATGATCACTCAAGACCCGGCTGGCTATTTCACCCTTGATGAGGTACCGCAAGGCCAACACCTTTGGATGTTTGCTACTGGGACGGCAATTGGCCCTTATATTTCTTTGATGGAGCAAGGGGACGTATGGTCGCGTTTTCGGAAAATCATACTGGTGCATGCCGTGCGTTTTGCGGCGGATTTAACCTACCAAGCGCGCATTAACGCGCTGCAAGAACAATACCCCGATCAATTGGTGGTTCAGCCCTTTGTCAGTCGTGAGCCGACCGCTGGTGCGCTCTCTGGACGCGTGACTCACGCACTCGAAGACGGGCTGCTTGAACGGGTAGTGGGTCTTCCCCTTACCCCTGAACAAAGCCAAGTGATGCTGTGTGGCAACCCAGCCATGGTCAAAGAAGTGAAAACACTACTGGAAGGCAAAGGGCTAAGCAAAAACCTACGCCGTAAGCCTGGCAACGTCACCACCGAGCATTACTGGTAAGCCATTCCCCCTGCTTTGCTGACACGCATACGGTAAAGCAGGGATTTTTTATCGACAAGAATTAACTGCAAAAACCAATTCGGATTCAGTCGATTGCCCTCGCCCCCGTCTGCATCTCCATTCAGGCCGTCAATATAGCCAGACACGCCTAATTTGATCCCCACCAGCCCTCGGCTCATAGTTAAATTAACGCTTTGGTAACACGATTCAGATGATCGGCTGCGTGTAAGGAGTAAGCGATGAAAACCCTCCCCTCTTTCGATGAGTTAGCGGCACTGGCTGAGTCTGACCCTCGTGCACTAGAAGAGCTGAGACTTAGAATGAGTGAAGATGTCATCGCCAATGCATCTTACGCCACTCAACCTCAGCTACATGCGATGTTAAGCCATATCAACCGAATGATTGACCATGGCAAGAACCCATTACACGTCAACGTGATGTTATTTCAGGCTCTCACCCGCCAATACTCGCGTTTTGCCACCGCCTTCACGGCACCCGAAGAGCTGCGCAGTCATCAAGCGGACATTATGGACTTTCGCGTCGGCCAAGCCGCCAGAAAAGCGACCGCCAATGCGCCCGAGCGTCCAAGTTAGGTTTACATTGCTTGCTTGTCACCCACCCACTTACGGTAGCTGTTGGTGTCCATATCACGGACTTCTACCGTTAAACTGCTCACGTGACCGGCGTGCTCGCGTAGCGGTGCGGTGAGTGCGTCACTAATCGCTGCTTTTTGCGTGTCACTGCGTCCGGCAAGCAAACGAAACTCTACGTGGACAAATTCACTGCGGTCTGACTGGGCACCAACCCGCCACACACCACAAGGAACAGCGCGCGACTTTAAGGCCTCAGGGTCAAAGCAGCCGGTAGCAATCGCGGCACGGTGCAAGTCATCCACCAATTGATCGATATTGACGCGCTCGGCCAGTGCGTCTGTGTATTCCATCACCAGATGGGGCATAAAACGTCCCTCCATAAAAAACGCCAACTCGCATAGTGCCGAAAGTCTTGCCTTACCACGAGCGCGACCGTCACACTTTTGTCGATGCCAGCCTGTCATTCTGATGAAAATTTACTACCTTAAGGTTCCCTTTTCGTCCTAAAACGGGTAAAAACGAAAGCATTCTCGCCATTCTATGATTTTAAACAGAGAAGGCCGCGCTACAATAGACTACCTTCTTTACATCTTTTGACTTCAAATCAACTAAACCGCGGAGGAATTCCTATGCGCCGTCCATTGGTAATGGGTAACTGGAAACTCAATGGCAGCAAAGCCATGGTCACTGAACTGCTTAACGGCCTAAACGCTGAACTTAAAGGTGTTGAAGGCGTAGACGTTGCCGTCGCGCCACCAGTCATGTATTTGGCCCAAGCCGAGCAACTGCTGGCTGATAGCGCCATCAAACTCGGTGCGCAAAACGTCGACACACACAACAGCGGCGCATTCACCGGTGATATCTCTGCAGAGATGCTGAAAGACTTTGGTGCGACCCATATCATTATCGGCCACTCAGAGCGTCGTGAATATCATCAAGAGTCTGACGAGTTTGTCGCGCAGAAGTTTGCTTTCTTAAAAGAAAACGGCCTAACGCCTGTGCTTTGTATCGGTGAGTCTGAAGCACAAAACGAAGCCGGCGAAACCCTCGCGGTATGCGCACGTCAGCTTGACGCTGTGATCCAATCACAAGGGGTTGAAGCCTTGAACGATGCCGTGATCGCCTACGAGCCAATCTGGGCTATCGGCACCGGTAAAGCGGCTACCGCACAGCAAGCACAAGATATCCATGCTGCGATTCGCAAGCACATTGCATCTTACAGTGAAGACGTGGCGAGCAAAGTGGTTATTCAATACGGCGGCTCGGTAAAAGCTGGCAACGCGGCGGAGCTGTTTGCAATGCCAGACATCGACGGTGCCTTGGTTGGCGGTGCCGCGCTTGACGCAGCGGGCTTTGCGGCCATCGCGAAAGCAGCGGCTGACGCGAAAAAAGCGTAAGCGACTGACACTAAACGCCTAAAAAAACGTCCCCTGACTGGGGACGTTTTTTATTGTGCGCCGGCAAACCCTAATTGACGCCAAACTTCATAGCCAATGATAGCCACAGCATTGGATAGGTTAAGACTACGAGCGTCCGCCTGCATGGGGATCCGCAATCGCTGATCTTCTGATAGCGACTGGATCAGCGTATTGGGTAATCCCCGCGTTTCCGGACCAAACAGCAATACATCGCCGGTTTGGAATGAGGCTTGGGTGTGAAACTGGGTTGCTTTGGTGGTACACGCAAAAATACGACGCCCCGCCATCGCTTTTGCAAAGGCTGCGTAATCTTTATGCCGTGTTACGCGCGCAAGGTCGTGATAATCCAATCCCGCGCGACGGACTTTCTTCTCGTCAAGATCAAACCCTAGCGGCTCAATCAGATGTAAGTGCGCGCCGCAATTGGCACACAGGCGAATAATATTGCCCGTATTCGGTGCAATTTCAGGCTCATAGAGCGCGATATCAAACATAGCAGTGACCCGCAAAATCCAGCAAAGGCGGTATTGTCGCAACCGCTTGTGGATTGCGCAATATTAACCACATGGCCAATATAAACACACCGCCAGCCCACCTTGAGGGCGATTGGCCGCGTTAACCCGCCCACCGTGCTGTTGAATCGCTTGTGCGGTAATCGCCAGTCCAAGCCCTGAGCCTCCACTTTGGCGATCACGCGCGGCCGATACTCGGTAAAACGGGCGGAAAATGTCTTTTAACATCGTCTCTGGTACCCCAGGTCCATCATCTTCGACCACAATGCACAACTGTGCCTCCTCTCGTTCCACCGTGATGTTAATCTGTTGGTCTGCATAGTGAATGGCGTTGCGTAATACATTGTCTAGGGCACTACGTGCTAGGCGCACATTGGCGGTCAGCATGGCATCGGGGATCCCATTGCTGGTGACTTGCTTACCTTGTTGACTGGCTTCAAACTGGGCATCTTCTATCACTGTTTGCCACAAGGTCTCGGCACTGATCCTTTCTCGTTCGAGATGGCCTTGGGATTGTAAGCGTGACAAGGTCAGTAACTCGCTGATCAGCGCCTCGAGTTGGCTTGCTTCGCGTTCAATTCTCGCTAACGCCTCGCTATCGCCCAGCTCACGCGCAGCGAGAGCCCGCGCCATTTGCAAACGCGTGAGCGGCGAGCGTAATTCATGAGAAATATCTGATACCAGTTGTTGTTGTCCCGTCACCATCTGATTAAGCGCAGTGACCATTTGGTTAAAACCTCGCCCTGCATCACGAAACTCCCTCGGACCTTGCTCAAGCTGAGGATCGGTCACTAATTCACCGTGCGCCACCCGTCGGCTGGCCGCCTGAAAACGCCTGGCCGGGCGCGTTAAAGTATACGCTAGCCACAACAGCAAAGGGGTGCTCACCAGCATGGTTACTACCAACAAATGTTCCGGTTTTTCCAGTATTTTGAGGACAAAGGGTAGCCGAGGCTGCCAACGTCTAGCGTGATAAAAGCGCCCTGCGCCTTCAGGCGTCACAACCGGAAACGGCCCAGCGAGCATGGTTCCTCGATAAAGACGCTGCATGGGGGTAGCGGAGTCTGAGGTGCGTGACATAAAGTGACGTAACTCTCGAGGCAACATATCGAGCGTCGCGCTGTCAGGCACCCAGTAGAGTTTGAATGGTGCGCGGCGATGGCCGTGATGTTGGTTTTGCCGCGCCGCCAACACAGACAAAGGGAGGCCTCGGCGCTGCGACACAGAAACCATTTGTTCAATCTGAGCCGCAATACGCGCTTTTTCCGCGGATGGGATCGCATGCAGGCTACGCGGGTCACCACGTTGGGCCCACATCACTGCCGCGAGCACCACCAGTAAGGTGAGCCAAAAAATGATAAAAACCCGACCATAGAGGCTGCCAAGAAACGGTATTTGCCCCCAACGCTCACCGAGACGATGCCGCAGCGCTGTTAATCGACCCATAAGTAACCTTTCCCGCGCAATGTTTTTATCCTTGGCTTACCATCAAGGCGCTCTGGCAACTTCTTGCGTAAGTTGGAGATATGCACATCTACCGCTCTATCAAACGGCATTAAGCGCTTGCCCAGTACTTGTTCGCTGAGCAAGGCTTTACTCACCACTTCTCCAGGGTGCTGCAGTAAGCACACCAACATTTCCGTTTCCATTCCAGTCAGATCCACTGGTGAGTCTTGGCACAGGGTTTCCAGCCGGCGCGGGTAAACACGCACATCATGATGGGCCAGTACCGGCTCATCATCTGCGCATGCCTCAGTCACAGTGACGGCCTGCGTGCGGCGCAAAATAGCACGCATCCTTGCCAGTAGCTCTCTATCGCTAAACGGTTTTGCTAAGTAATCATCCGCACCCAACTCTAGCCCCATCACGCGATCCACTTCCTCACCTCGTGCAGTGAGCATCAAAATCGCCACGTTGGAGGTGGCGCGTAGCTGGCGCAAGGTTTCCATCCCGTTGAGCACTGGCATCATCACATCCAGCAAAATGATATCGGGCGGTGACGCACTGGCCATCTCCAAACCCACTTGGCCGTTATCCGCGCAGCGCACCGAAAATCCTTCCAAGGACAGCAGTTCGCTCAGAAGACCTGTTAACGCTGTGTCATCATCGATGATTAAAACTTGATACATGCTTTTACACTCATTCCCAACGTGGCGTGTTTGTGACACCGCACAGGGTGTATTTCTATCATAGCGGCTCACGCACATGCGTGACTTTACCCATCTTTACACCCAATAACGTCACTTTACATCCCAGCACGTAGGCTAACAGGGTAAACAACCCACTAAAGGAGAAAGATGATGAAACGCTTGACCATTGGCTTGGCACTTGCGGCAGTGACCCTTCCCACCTTGGCTGCCCCGCACTTTGGCGGTGGCATGGACCGCGGTATGTGGCGTGACCTGAACTTGACCGCTGAGCAAAAGACGCAGCTTGAAGCATTGCGAGATGACTACCGAGCCCAGCGCCAACAAGCACGAGGCGACTTCCATACCAACATGCATACACTGCTCACCCAAGAGACGTTCGATGAAGCAGCGGTGCGCGACCTATTGTCGTCTCAGTCACAACCTAACCTTGAGAGTCGTTTGGCTCACGCTCGTCACCAACATGCGATGTTGCAAGTGCTAACACCTGAGCAACAAAGCGCCTTTTTCGATACCATGATGGAAAAACGGGACCAGCGCGGTCACGGTCACCGTGGCAAAGGGGGGCATCACCAGTCGGGTCAAAAAGGTGACTGTTGGCGCTAAACCTGCGCCGTGTCATACGTTTGCCGTCAAGGGCATATATACTTGAGGGCAGTGTTGATTAACCGACTGCCCTTAGTATGACAAAAAAGTATGCGTTTTGGGTCGAAGCCGCGGCGTGGGCAGCCACCTGTGTTGCGACCCTCCTCCTATTAGCCAAACTCATCGCGTGGTGGCTCACCGGATCGGTCAGTGTGCTGGCCTCGTTTGTTGATTCACTGCTCGACTTGCTTGCCTCCGTCACTAACTTGCTCGTGGTGCGCTATGCGGTTCAGCCCGCGGACAGTGAACACAGCTTTGGTCATGGTAAAGCGGAATCACTGGCCGCGTTGGCGCAATCCACCTTCATTATTGGCTCCGCCTCATTCTTGCTGCTCAGCGGGCTCGAACGTTTGTTCAAGCCCGTACCGATTGCCGCTCCTGAACTTGGCATTATGGTCAGTGTCGGTGCCACCGTGATCACCCTTGGTTTGGTACTGTTTCAAAAATGGGTGATCCGTAAAACCGCCAGCCCCGCCATCGCCGCCGATGCGCTTCATTACCAATCTGATTTATTAATGAACGTTGCGATTATTATTGCTCTCGGCCTCAGTTGGTACGGCTGGACGCAAGCCGATGCCTGGTTTGCGATTGCCATCAGTCTATTTATCTTATCGCAAGCGCTTAAAATGGCTTACGAGGCCATCCAATCACTGCTCGATAGGCAGTTACCGCTTGAAGAACAAGAAAAAATTGCCGTGCTCTCGAGCTCAGTGGTAGGGGTGCATGGCATTCATCAACTGCGCACTCGGCAGGCGGGCATGACAAAGTTTATCCAATTACACATAGAGCTGGATGACGAGCTACCCTTAGTGGATGCACACACAATTGCCGATGAAGTGGAAGATAGATTGCTCGTCGCCTTTCCCGGGGCAGATGTGATCATCCATCAAGACCCCAAATCCGTGGTGCCAAAAGAGGCAAAAGCGTGATTGATGGCATGAACAAAAGCTCATCGGGCTGACATGTATCAACTTTTTTTCTATAGCAATTGTAATACTATTACAGAAGTAGGAAAATTACAGTTTAAGCGATCGTCATTGCGGGTTCACTGGGGCAAGCAGGTTGCCATTACCGCAATCGGCACGAATTAAGTGACGAACAGTTAGAGGGTAACCATGGTTAGAAAAATTGGTGTTTTGACCAGTGGCGGTGATGCGCCAGGTATGAACGCAGCGATTCGCGGTGTGGTTCGCAGCGCGCTCAGCGAAGGCTTAGAAGTATATGGTATTTATGATGGCTTTCTCGGCCTGCATCAAAACCGTATTGAGCGCCTCAACCGCACCAGTGTTTCCGACGTGATTAACCGCGGCGGTACGTTTTTAGGCTCGGCACGTTTCCCTGAATTTGCCGACGAAAAAGTCCGTGAGCAAGCGATCCAAAACCTCAAGATGCACGGCATCGACGCCTTGGTCGTGATCGGTGGTGATGGCTCCTTTATGGGAGCGAAAAAGCTCACCGAAATGGGCTACCCCTGTATCGGCCTACCTGGCACCATTGACAACGACGTCGCCGGGACGGACTACACCATCGGCTATATGACGGCAATGAACACAGTGATTGACGCCATTGACCGCCTACGCGACACCTCATCGTCTCACCAGCGTATCTCAATTGTTGAGGTGATGGGACGCCATTGTGGTGACTTAACCTTGATGGCATCGATTGCCGGTGGTTGTGAATACATCATCACCCCAGAGATCGGCTTGGATAAAGACAAGCTTCTCGCCAAGGTTAAAGAAGGCATCTACAAAGGCAAGAAACACGCGATCATCGCGATCACTGAGCTGATGACCGACGCTAATGAACTCGCGAAGTTCATTGAGACAGAAACCGGCCGCGAAACACGTGCGACCATTCTTGGTCATATTCAACGTGGTGGCCAGCCCGGCGCCTTTGACCGCATTCTTGCCTCGCGCATGGGCGCTTACGCCGTTGACCTTCTTCAGCAAGGAGAAGGTGGCCGTTGTGTCGGTATTCAGAATGACAAAATGGTGCACCACGACATCATCGATGCGATTGAAAACATGAAGCGCCCATTCCGCGACGACCTGTACGAAGTCGCCGAAAAGCTGTTCTAAATAGCGGCATCATGATTTATGCATAACAAAACGGAGCCTGACGGCTCCGTTTTTTATTCTGAGATGGCTTGGGTGAGGCCCGCGCTTATGCATCGCGCTTATGCAAGCCGCGCTTCTGCAAGCCGCGTTATATCCCATCTCCCGAGATAAATGTCTTGTGCGAGCCATTAAATTCTTGATCCATATCCAGCGATGGCATGTGCGAGCTGGGCCGACCCACAATCTTTGCCGGTACGCCAGCCACCGTGGTATGAGGTGGTACTGGGTTAAGCACCACGGAGCAGGAGCCAATTTTCGCCCCCTCACCAATATCAATATTACCCAGAATTTTCGCCCCAGCACCGATCATCACGCCCGTGCGGATCTTCGGATGGCGGTCGCCGCCCTCTTTGCCGGTGCCGCCCAAGGTGACATCTTGGAGAATAGACACATTGTCTTCAATGACCGCGGTTTCACCGATAACAATACCCGTGGCGTGGTCGAACATAATGCCACGGCCAATACAGGCCGCAGGATGAACATCCACTTGGCTGGTCACCGAAATTTGGTTTTGTAAGTAGGTGGCCAACTCTTTTCGTCCTTGACGCCATAGCCAGTTAGCGACCCGAAAGCCTTGCAACGCATGAAAGCCTTTTAGGTATAAAAGTGGCGTTGAATACAATTCGACAGCCGGATCGCGCTCAACGGTGGCACAGATATCACACGCCGCGGATTCCGCCACGCAAGCATCATTAGCATAGACTTCTTCTATCACTTCTCGCACCGCCATTGAGGGCATCGAGGGCGTGGAAAGCTTGTTAGCGAGAATATAACTCAGTGCACTGGCTAAATTGTCGTGCTTAATAATGGTGGCATGGTAAAAACTCGCCAACATCGGCTCACGCTCTGAATGCTCACGCGCTTCTTTTTTCACTGCTTGCCAGACACGATCTTGTTGGCATTGTTTTTTGGCCTGATTCACTGCCTTCATCCTTATCCCAAATGATCTACCACTCAGGCGACAACACCGCCTCACGCCAGTGTATAAAAAAAACGCGCGGTTCTCACCCCGCGCGTTACTCTGTTCGTCTTTGCTGTTATTCGGACTTTTTGTCTCGTGCCAGCAAATCTCGCGCAGCATGATGGGCCAGTTTGCCTTGATACAGCACCTGGTAAATCTGCTCGACGATTGGCATTTCAACCCCCGCACGTTGGGCCAGTGCCCATACTTCTTTGGTGTTGCGATACCCTTCGACCACTTGCCCGATGTTGTCTTGGGCACCTTGCACATCCTCACCTTGACCCAAGGCCAAGCCAAAGCGTCGGTTACGTGATTGGTTATCGGTGCACGTGAGCACCAAATCGCCTAATCCCGCCATCCCCATAAAGGTATCTCGAGAGGCACCCAGCGCTTCACCCAGCCGGGTCATTTCGGCAAGCCCTCGGGTAATCAATGCCGTTCGTGCGTTTGCGCCAAAGCCAATACCATCGGAAATCCCAGCACCAATCGCAATCACGTTTTTCACCGCGCCGCCAAGCTGCATACCAATGAAGTCATGGTTTCCATAGACGCGAAAGCTGTGTTGGCAATGAATGGTCTCTTGTAAATCACTCACGAACTCTGCATCGGGCGAGGCCACCGAAATCGCGGTCGGCATGCCAGCGGCGAGCTCTTTCGCAAACGTAGGGCCAGATAAAACCGCGAGCGGAATATCGTCACCCAATTGTTCCCGCGCCACCTCTTGCAATAGGCGTCCAGTCTCGGGCTCTAGGCCTTTGGTCGCCCAACATATGCGAGAGTCGGCACGTAAGTGAGGGCGCACTTGGCTCAGTACATCAGCAAAAACATGGCTGGGCACGACCACAAGCAAATCGCGACTGGCATTGACTGCAACAGAGAGATCCGCACAGAGCACTAACGAGTCTGGAAACGCAACATCTGGGAGAAAAGCATGGTTGGCGCGATCAATCTCTAGCTGCGCGACATGACTCGGATCGTGCCCCCATAACACCACGTTGGCACCATTTCTGGCCAACGAGATCGCCAGCGCCGTCCCGTAAGAGCCAGCGCCCAGAACCGTAATGGCCGCATCTTGAGTGGGAGCAAGATCTGTCATCATCACACCTTATGCTTGTGCGTCTTCTTCGCTTGATGCCTCGCCCGCCTGCTGCTGCAGGTAGTTCATAAACAAGGCATCAAAGTTAACCGGTGCCAGGTTTAGCTGTGGGAAGGTACCTTTAACGACCAAGCTCGAAATCGTTTCACGCGCATACGGGAAGAGGATGTTTGGACAGAATGCGCCCAAGCAGTGTGCCAATTGTGGCGACTCCATCCCTGACACAGAGAAAATACCACCCTGCTGTACTTCACAAAGGAACGCATTGCTGTCTTGGTTTTTCACCGTCACGGTCAAACGCAAGATCACTTCATAGATACCTTCACCCAACTCACGGCTTTGCGTGTCCAAATCAAGGTTAACGTCTGGCGCCCAATCTTGCTGGAACACTTCTGGAGAGTTTGGTGCTTCAAAAGACACGTCCTTGAGAAAAACGCGTTGAATGGCAAAATTTTGCTCGGCTTGTTGGTTGTTTTCGGCTTCAGCCATGATGGTTCGTCCTTATTTAAAAAATTGCTAATGCGCCAGCGCACATTAAAAAATGCGAGCCACCGCGTCATGCGGTCGCTCGAGAATTGAGTGAAGGATCACTTTTTCTTTTTGCCTTTGCCCTTGCCGCTTTTGGCGCGAACAAGTGGCATTTTGGCATCGTTCCAAGAGGTCAAACCGTCTTTGAGAATATACACGGATTCGAAGCCAGCTTTTGCCAGTTGGTTGGCACTGTCAGCCGCCGTTTGACCGGTTTTGCATACCACAATGATGGGGTCATTTTTGTGTTTTTCAAGCTCACCAAACGACTGTGATTTGATTTCACTCGGTAACACATTAAGCGCGCCCGTGATGTGGCCAGCACGGAAATCATCGTGGCCACGAATATCAACGAACACCCCATTCTCTCGGTTGTTGAGGATCGCCGCTTCGTTGGGGCCCACCACTTTGTACGCTGCGTTTTTTTGTTTAATCAGCGACATCAATAACGTGGCCGCCAAACCCACCCATACCAAGGTGAGAATCATGTTGTTGGAGACAAAATCAATATATTCCTGCATAACCTTTGCTCTATACTGCTTGCTTGTCTCGCCGAGGGCGAGAGTCCATCAAGGGGTGAAAATGGTGTCGAGTATAACCTGCTCGCCATGGTTTTACAGCCTGCCGAGACGAAATCGCGCGTTTGCTCACTCATACGCACGCCCCCGCGTTTTCACCTTCCGCTCAATAACTTGAAAAGAAAGAAGGTTTCATCAATCGCAGAAATCGAGCCAAGCCATTCGCGCACAGCGGCGATCTTCGCCATAATGAGGGGAGTCAAGGGTCGAAGGCAAGTGAACCAAGGCTTGCTGGTTAACTTGTCAGCTGGGATAATTGATCTTAGCCTACATATCAGCCCGTAAAATGTTGTAAAATTACGCACACACTGAGTCCTGAAGCTAGCCATGCATCTGGCTCCATGCCTCAGTGGTTGCTCCATGACATCCAATGTCATTGGCATCCAATGTCAGTCTTTTGCTTGAATTAAGAGGACGTAACATGTCTGCGAAAAAACCACTTGCACTGGTGATTCTCGATGGCTGGGGTTATCGCGACCCTAAAAGTGACAATGCTATCACTAACGCCAGCACCCCTGTGATCGACAGCCTCATGGCCGAGAACAGCACACTGATTTCAGCGTCCGGTTTCGATGTGGGTCTGCCTGATGGTCAAATGGGTAACTCAGAAGTTGGCCATGTCAACATCGGCGCAGGTCGCGTGGTTTACCAAGACTTGACCCGTATTGGCAAATCCATTGCGGACGGTGAGTTTAACCAAACCCCAGCACTGACAGCTGCCGTTGATAAAGCCGTCGATAAGGGCAAAGCCGTACATATCATGGGCCTGATGTCGCCAGGCGGTGTACACAGCCACGAAGATCATATTGCCGCCATGGTTGAACTGGCCGCAGAGCGCGGTGCCGATCAAATTTATCTGCACTGCTTCTTGGATGGCCGTGATACACCGCCACGCAGTGCAAAAGCATCGCTAGAGCGCTTCGATGCCCTGTTTGAAAAACTGGGTAAAGGCCGTACCGCGTCGCTGGTTGGTCGTTATTATGCCATGGACCGTGACAACAACTGGGACCGTGTCGAGCGCGCTTATGATTTGCTCACCCAAGCGCAAGGCGAATTCACTGCGACCAGCGCTGTAGAAGGCTTGGAAGCCGCTTACGCACGTGAAGAAAATGATGAATTTGTCGCCCCAACGGAAATTTACCGTGACGGTGACAACAAAGCGACCATCAACGATGGCGATGCGGTCGTTTTCATGAACTTCCGTGCCGACCGTGCTCGTCAAATGACGCGCGCCTTTATGCCTGATTTTGATGGCTTTGCGCGTAAAAAATACGCGGAACTGTCTGACTTTGTGATGCTGACGGAATACGCCGCTGACATCGATACCACGGTGGCTTTCCCACCTGAGAGCTTGTCGAACACCTTGGGTGAATGGCTGTCGAAAACCGGTAAAACCCAGCTGCGTATCTCTGAAACCGAAAAGTACGCACACGTGACCTTCTTCTTCAACGGCGGCATCGAGACCGTGTTTGAAGGCGAAGAGCGTGCCTTGGTCGCCTCACCAAAAGTCGCTACCTATGATCTGCAACCTGAAATGAGTTCAGAAGAGCTGACCGATAAGTTAGTTGATGCGATTAAGTCTGGTAAGTTCGATATGATCATCTGCAACTATCCAAACGGTGATATGGTGGGCCACACTGGGGTGTATGACGCGGCAGTTCAAGCTTGTGAAGCCGTTGATCACTGCATCGGCCGTGTGTTGGAAGCCATCAAAGAAGTGGATGGTCAGATGCTGATCACCGCCGACCACGGTAATGCTGAGATGATGGTCAACGAAGAGACCGGCGGTGCGTACACGGCACACACCAACTTGCCAGTACCGCTGATGTATGTGGGTAGTCAGCCGGTCAGCTTGAAAGAGGGCGGTAAGCTGTCTGATCTGGCGCCGACCATGCTGGCCTTGACCGGGATGGAGATTCCTGAAGAGATGACTGGCAAGCCACTGTTCGATCTGAAATAATCCCCCCATGCGGGAGAAACGAACACGCTTACGCCAAACCCTCCGCGCCAGTGCATTATGCACTGGCGTTTTTCTCTGCCTGTTAGTTGGCGCTGCCCATGCTAATTCTGAGCTAGAGGGAGTGAGCGATGAAATTGCCCGCCAGCAATCGCAATTGGCGGCGCACAATAAAAAGCTCAATGCGTTACAAAGCGATCTAAAAGCACAGTCGAAACGCATTGACACCCTGTCTAAAAAAACGCGCCAAGCCCAGCAAACCCTGCAGCAGACTGATGCCCAAATCACGCGCTTGAGCAAAAAACAAGCGCGACTCAAACAAGAGATGATTGCCCAGCAGGCACAGTTGGCCGAATTAATTGACGCCCAATATCGCCAAGGCGAGCACGATCAGCTTAAACGCCTACTGAGCCAAGAGTCTCCAGCGAAACTTGACCGCCTCACAAAGTACGCAGAGGTGCTTGCAAGCACCATGAAGGCGGCGATCGAATCACTAGCCGCTACCCGCACCGATTACCAACTCACGGCCCATCAGCTCAAACAGCAACGTGATAAGCAGGCTAGCTTGGTCGCAGAGTTAACCGAGAAAAAACAAGCATTGGAACAGGAGCAAGCCTCGCAAAGCCAGACCGCGAAAAAAATCCGGGCTAAAATTGCCAGCGACAGTGCTTATTTAGCTGAGCTCAAAGCCAATAAACAACGCCTGCAAGAGCAGATCGCTGCCGCCGCAAGGCGCGCGCAAGTGAAAATGGCGGGCATCGGCAAGGCCAAGGGAAAATTACGTTGGCCGACCAAAGGCAAATTGTTGCACCGCTTTGGCGAGCGCCAATCCGGTGAGGTGTCATGGAATGGTATCGTGATTGGTGCCAAGCGCGGCACCGAGGTCCAAGCCGCCCATGCAGGAAAAGTGGTGCTGTCGAGCTGGTTGCGTGGCTATGGCCTATTGATTGCAGTAGACCACGGTAAAGGTGACATGACCTTGTATGGCTATAACCAAGCTTTGCTCAAAGACGTGGGCGATACCGTGACCGCCGGTGAGCCTATCGCCTTGGTCGGTGACAGTGGTGGCCAATCCACTCCTTCTCTATATTTCGAAATTCGCCGCAAAGGCAACACCACCAATCCGCTACCTTGGCTGGATTAAAAACGCCCACCATGCAGGCGGGCGTTTGTCACTCGTGCCTAGCGCGCATCAACACGGCTAAACATGGTTCCGGCTGTCGGGCATTAGTCTTGCCAATCGAGGATCACCTTGCCAGATTGCCCTGAACACATCACATCAAAGCCTTGTTGGAAATCATCCACGCTGTAGTGGTGGGTGATGATCGGGGTTAAATCCAAGCCAGATTGGATTAGCGATGCCATTTTGTACCAGGTTTCGAACATCTCCCGGCCGTAGATACCTTTGATCACGAGCCCTTTAAAGATCACCTGATTCCAATCAATGCCCATATCACTCGGTGGGATGCCAAGGAGGGCGATATTGCCACCATGATTCATGGCCGTCAGCATGCTATTAAACGCCGACGGTACGCCGGACATTTCGAGGCCAACATCAAAGCCTTCACTCATCCCCAGCTCTTCCATCACTGATTCCAGCGAGGTATTGGCGACATTGACCGCACGGGTTACGCCCATTTTACGCGCTAATTCGAGGCGATACTCGTTCACATCGGTGATCACCACATGACGCGCCCCAACATGACGGGCCACCGCAGCGGCCATGATGCCAATCGGCCCCGCGCCGGTGATCAACACGTCTTCGCCCACCAAATCAAATGACAGTGCAGTATGTACCGCATTACCGAATGGGTCGAAAATAGAGGCCAAGTCATCCGAGATCTCATCCGGGATTTTGAACGCATTGTAAGCGGGGATCACTAAGTACTCAGCAAACGCGCCTTCACGGTTAACCCCCACACCAACCGTGTTGCGGCACAGGTGAGTACGACCACCACGACAGTTACGGCAATGCCCACAGGTGATATGGCCTTCACCCGATACGCGGTCACCCAGCGAGAACCCGCGCACTTCTTGGCCAATGCCGACCACTTCACCGACATATTCATGGCCGACCACCATCGGCACCGGAATGGTGTTTTGTGACCATTCATCCCACTTGTAAATGTGCACATCGGTGCCACAAATAGCGGTTTTACGAATTTTGATCAGCAAATCGTTGTGCCCCAGCGCAGGAAGCTCGGTCTCGGTCATCCAAATACCAGGCTCCGCTTTGAGCTTGGCCAAGGCTTTCATGGTTGTTTGTGTCATGACATTACCCAATCAGTTGCATCTCTTTGCCTATTTTAATGAAGGCATCAATGGCACGGTCCAGTTGCTCACGCGTATGTGCGGCTGACATCTGGGTGCGGATACGTGCTTGACCTTTCGGTACCACTGGGTAGGAGAAGCCCACCACATAGACGCCCTCTTCCATCATCCGCTCAGCAAACTCACTGGCCACTTTGGCATCGCCGAGCATCACGGGAATAATGGCGTGATCCGCACCTGCCAAGGTAAAGCCAGCGTCGGTCATGCGTGCACGGAAGTGTTGGCTGTTATCCCAAAGCTGCTCACGCAAATGATCGCTTTCAGCCAGCATATCCAGTACACGAATTGATGCCGACACAATCGCGGGGGCCAGCGAGTTGGAGAAGAGATAAGGACGCGAACGCTGACGCAGCCAATCAATCACCTCTTTTTTGCCTGAGGTGTAGCCTCCTGACGCACCGCCCATGGCTTTACCCAAGGTGCCAGTGATGATATCGACGCGATTCATTACTTGATGGTATTCGTGGGTGCCTCGGCCATGCTCGCCCATAAAGCCCACCGCATGGGAGTCATCCACCATCACCAGCGCGCCATATTGCTCCGCAAGATCGCACACAGCCGGCAAGTTCGCGACCACGCCGTCCATCGAGAAGACACCATCGGTCACAATCAAGATATTTGCCACACCGGCCGCTTTCGCGGCTTTAAGCTGGGCTTCCAGCTCGTCCATATCGTTGTTGGCATAACGGAATCGCTTCGCTTTACACAAGCGTACGCCATCAATGATTGACGCATGGTTTAGCGCATCAGAAATAATGGCATCGTCTGGGCCGAGAATGGTCTCGAACAATCCCGCATTAGCATCAAAGCATGAGGAATAAAGGATGGTATCTTCCATCCCGAGAAAGTCAGATAACTTGGCTTCCAAGGTTTTGTGTGCATCTTGCGTCCCACAAATAAACCGCACCGACGCCATACCAAAACCATGCTCATCCATCCCTGCCTTGGCAGCCTTGACCAACTCAGGATGGTTCGCCAGCCCCAAGTAGTTATTGGCGCAAAAGTTCAGTACCTGCTGTTCATGATTGACGGCGACACTGGCCGCTTGTGGCGAGGTGATAAGGCGTTCACTTTTGTACAAGCCATCAGCTTTTACTTGCTCAAGCTGATGACGAATTTGCTGATAGAAGGCAGCCGTCATCGCAATCTCCGTGCTGTGATGATTACTTTGGGAAGGCCGTCGCACACATTGTGTACGACGAATGAATGCTTGCTATCATGGCACGTTCACGCGTTTTGTGCCAATAAGGGGCACCAGACAGTGATTCATATCGTGTAATCACTGACAAGCTGGACGAATATCGCGCAATGCGACGTCAGCCTAGAGAGATAACTCAGTTCAATGTATCCAGCGAGCGTGAGTCTTGGCGAACTAACTGCTGTTCGTAGTGGTCTATTAACGCACTGATGGCCATTTGCCCCTGTGCTGATGTCAGCGGATGAAGCAATGCCAACATCTGCAAAACGCCTTTGTAAATGACGCCTGCATGAATTTGCGTTTGGGGGGCTTGCGCACTTTGGTAGAAAATCCAGCTCGACGCCACTTGCTTAAGCGTTTCCCCGATCGCGGACAAGGCGCGGTCATTGAGGCTAAGCCAACCGGCTTGCCGATAGTGATGCAAGATGGTCATCAAGTTAGTTTGCAGCTGTTGTTGCGCACCTAGATATTTTTGCTGCAGAGCGTCGTCTCGGCGCAAAATGTCCGGCAAATTGGCGTAAAAAAACCGATAACGCCACATCAAGCTAAAGGTCGCGTCGAGATAATGCTGCAGTAAAGCTTGGGTATCGTCACGAGGCTGACTAGGATCAAAGGCAAGGGCAAGATCTTGCGCGTATTGGTCGAATATACTGTGTATAATCGCTTCTTTATTACGGAAGTGGTAGTAAAGGTTCCCCGGGCTTATCCCGAGATCTGCCGCGATATGGTTTGTGGTGATATTCGGCTCACCATGTTGATTGAATAAAGCCAGTGCAGCATGGATAATTCGGTCTCGGGTTTTCATGTATGGTTCAGTCCTCTGCCCGGTTGATGCTCAACCATACTATCACAGTCAACAGTAATGGCGACGAGGTCTGTCGTCAGATAAAAATGAATTAGGTAACGATATGATTTTTGTGACTGGTGGTGCTGGCATGATTGGCAGCAACTTAGTAAAAGCACTGAACGAGCAAGGCTACCGTGACATCGTGGTGGTCGATAACCTCAAAGACGGCACCAAATTCGTTAACCTGGTTGACCTCGACATCGCGGACTACATGGATAAGGAAGATTTTCTTACCCAAATCATGGCTGGTGAAAATTTCGGCCCAATCGAAGCCATTTTCCACCAAGGTGCCTGTTCGACTACCACAGAGTGGGATGGCAAATACATGATGCTCAATAACTACGAATACTCCAAAGAGCTGTTGCATTATTGTATTGACCGTGACATCCCCTTTCTCTACGCCTCGTCAGCAGCCACCTATGGCGGCCGCGACAGTGACTTCATTGAAGCGCCAGAGTATGAAGGCGCGCTGAATGTATACGGGTATTCCAAACAGCAATTCGACAACTATGTTCGTCGCGTGCAAGAAGATGCTAAGGCCCATGGCGAGACACTGCCACCGATTACTGGCTTCCGTTATTTTAATGTGTATGGTCCGCGCGAACAGCACAAAGGCAGCATGGCGTCAGTGGCCTATCACCTCAATCAACAAATTCTAAAAGGCGAGAACCCCAAACTCTTTGAGGGCAGTGATACCTTCAAGCGTGACTTTGTCTATGTCGGTGATGTCTGCGCAATGAATATTTGGTTCTGGCAGCAACAGATCAGCGGGATCTACAACTGTGGTACCGGCCGCGCTGAGCCCTTTAGTGCGGTTGCCAACGCAGTTATCGACTTCCACGGTCAAGGCGAGATTGAAGAAATCCCCTTCCCCGAACACCTAAAAGGTCGCTATCAAGCGTACACACAAGCTGATCTGACCAAGGTACGTGAAGCGGGGTACACCGCCTCCTTTAAGACAGTGGCAGAAGGTGTCGCCGCTTACCTAGCCGAAATCAATCGCTAATAAAAGCAATTCGTCCCCTTGATGGTGGGACGCGAGAAAGAGCAATGACAAAACAGCGACACGACTACGACACGCACGCGTATAACCCAGCGTTCTCGCGTGCTTACTTAGCGCCTAAATACTGGGGCACGTGGCTGATGCTACTCATCGCAATGCCTTTCAGCCTTCTGGTGCCGGCGCGCGGTAAGCATCGCTTCGCACAATGGGTGGCGCGCAAACTGGTTAAAAAGAAAAAAGGCACGATCCTTAACGCCTGGCTTAATCTGGAAGCCTGCTTTCCCGAGAAATCCGCGCAAGCACGCGAAGCCATATTAGTCGACACCTTGACCACCGCCGGGGCTTTTTTGCTGAGCTTTCCGCTGATCACCTTGCGCAGTCGCCAGTGGCTTCAAAACCACTGTGATGTGACTGGCATGGAACATATCACTCGGCACACTGATAACGGTGAGGCCGTGATCCTCTTTGTGCCCCATACTTGGGCCATTGATGCAGCCGCGATTTTATTTGCCTCACAAGGGCTCCCCGTGGCGGCATTCTCAAAACGGCAAAAAAATCAGCTGCTGGACTGGCTAATGCACCGTCAACGCGTGCAATATGGCGGCAACTGTTATGAGCGCGAAGCAGGAATCAAACCCTTTATCCGCGCAGTTAAACGCGGGTTTTTGGGCTACTACTTGCCCGACGAAGATATGCGAGATGAGAGCAGCGAGTTCGTACCGTTTTTTGCCGCGACCAAAGCGACCTTGCCAAGTTTAGGCAAGTTAAGCAAAGTCACCCGCTCGCATATTGTCCCTGTGCTTTCAGGCTTTGATGCCCAGACGGGACGGTTCGTCATCGAGGTACATCCTGCGTTTAATGACTTCCCAACGGGAGACAGTCGCACCGACGCACGCATGATGAACCAACAAATCGAGACCATGCTCGACGGCCAGTTAGATCAATACATGTGGATCTTACAACTGCTGCGCACCCGCGAGGATGGCCGTAATATCTACCAAGAGGCAAAGAGGAAACGGGCATCATGACACGCATTTTAATCATTGGCCCATCATGGGTCGGCGATATGGTGATGTCGCAGTCTTTGTACAAAACCCTCAAGCAACAGCACCCGGATGCCAAGATTGATGTGATGGCGCCCGCTTGGTGCGCGCCGATTCTCGCGCGCATGCCCGAGGTTAATCGCAGCATTGAAATGCCACTCGGCCATGGCGAATTGGCACTTGGTAAGCGCTACCAACTGGGCAGGCGCTTAGCAAAGCATAGCTATGACCGAGCCTATGTACTGCCTAATTCCGCAAAATCCGCGCTGATCCCCTGGTTTGCAGGAATACCGACGCGGATAGGCTGGAAAGGTGAAATGCGTTATGGCTTGCTCAACGACCTGCGTCCCAACAAGAAAGCGTTTCAATACATGGTTGAGCGTTATGTTGCTCTGGCCCACCCGCGCACCGAGATGCAAAGTTCTGCCTCGCTGGGCGGCCTAGACAGCCTCCCTAAGCCGGCGCTAGACATCGACCCAGACGCCCAAGCGGCCGTCATCGCCAAACTGGGATTAAATCAAGACAAACCTGTGATTGGTTTATGCCCGGGTGCCGAATTCGGGCCCGCCAAAAAATGGCCTGAGCAGCACTATGCTGAAGTGGCACGCCAAGCGCATCAACACGGCTACCAAATCTGGCTATTTGGCTCAGCAAAAGATGTTGAAACCTGTGAAAAAATTGCCGCTCTTGCAGAAAACGCGCCTAACATTCATGTATTGGCAGGCAAAACCAACTTAATCGAAGCCGTCGACCTCTTGGGTACGTGCCAAACCGTGGTCAGCAATGACTCGGGGTTGATGCACATCGCCGCGGCAGTCAACTGCCAAGTGATAGCCATCTACGGCTCAACATCTCCCGATTACACCCCACCGCTGACCAGTAAGGTCGATATTGTGCACACGGATATCGAGTGCCGTCCTTGCTTCCAGCGCGAATGTCCCCTAGGGCACTTAAAATGTTTAAACGATCTCGCCCCGAGCCGAGTTGCTTCTTTAATTAAGGTGGGTAATAACCAATGAGCAAAAACATCAACACGGTTGCTGCTGCACTCATCGTCAAGAATGAGGCAGATAACATTGAACAATGTTTACAGTCGGTATGTAATTGGGTAGATGAGATCGTCATTTTGGATTCAGGAAGCTCAGATAACACTGTTGATAT
Organism: Salinivibrio kushneri; assembly: GCF_027286325.1. Taxonomy (NCBI): domain Bacteria; kingdom Pseudomonadati; phylum Pseudomonadota; class Gammaproteobacteria; order Vibrionales; family Vibrionaceae; genus Salinivibrio; species Salinivibrio kushneri. The sequence goes on along the minus strand of NZ_CP114588.1, from coordinate 155,540 downwards.
AGCCAAACGTTTTACTGACAAAGTTTACGTTACCACTGATTGGCCTGGCTTCGGGAAGCAACGTCAGCGAGCCCAGTCCCACGTGACCAGTGATTTTGTACTTTGGCTTGATGCAGATGAAATAGTGACGCCTGAGCTTAAAGAGAGCATTCTTCATGCTCTTGATGAAGTTCGACCTAATTGTGTTTTTTATGTTAATCGACTATCTAAAGCTTTTGGAAAAGAGATAAAACATTCTGGTTGGCACCCTGATTGGATTTGTCGCCTTTATAAAGCATCAGAAGCGCACTATTCAGATTCTTTAGTACATGAACACGTTGTTGTGCCAAGCACCCATAAAAAAATATATCTAGGTGGTATATTAAAACACAATACCTTCAAATACCTTCATGAATATACAGCGAAAACCAATCAGTATATTAAGTTGTGGAGCGATCAGCGAGAAGGGAAGAAGACATCAAGCTTATCAAAAGCTATCTCCCATTCTATATTCAGATTTATAAAAATGTATTTTTTAAGGAAGGGTTTTTTAGATGGTAGACATGGGTTGGTTCTTGCACTATTGAGTGCGAACGTTGTTTTTACGCGTTACGCAGATCTATGGTTGAGAGAATATGTGAAAAAGGCGCCCTAAATGCACATTTGTCACGTCAATCTCGCGTCAGGCTTTAGTGGTGGGGAACGCCAAACCCTCACCTTAATCCAGCAACAAGCCCAAATGGGCTACCAGCTCACGGCGGTGGTGAACCCTAAAAGCCAGCTGCTCGACGAGCTTCGCGCGATACCTCAATGCCAAATCGTGCTTTGTCCGCACTACACTCGGCAACATGGGCGCTCAATCACTGCGACATGCGATCTGATCCATGTTCACGAAGGCCGTGCCATTTATTGGGCACTGTTTCAACACCTATTGCACCGCGTGCCCTACATAGTGACACGCCGCATCGATAACCCTTTAAAGAAAAAGTGGTTATCTCAACTGGCGTACCGCAAAGCCAGCGCGCTGGTCGGTTTGAGTTCGGAGATCATCCATCAACTAGAAAAACGCCACCCTGATGCCAAGTTAGTCAAAATCCCTAGCTCTCCTGTCACCTACCCTGTCTCGCAAGATAAGGTTGAGCAAATCAACGCGCACTTTCGTGGCAAGTTCTTGGTGATTCATGCCGCCAATATGTATGCGCATAAAGGCTTTGATGTCACGATTGAAGCTGCACGATTACTGGCTGATACATCACCTGACATTCAGTTTTGCTTACTCGGTGACGGCAAAGAGCGTGACGCTTTAGAGGCGCAAGCTCAGGGGCTCACAAATGTGCAGTTTATGGGTAAACAAGCCAATATGGGAGATTGGTTCGCGGCGGCCGATTTGCTCGTTCACCCGTCCTATACAGAGGGATTGGGCTCAGTCATTTTAGAAGCGATGGCGGCAGGGCTTCCCGTGATAGGCGCTCGCGCGGGCGGGATCCCTGATATCATTGAAGACAGCATTAGTGGCTATTTAATCACACCAGGGGATAGCGCATCTCTCGCTGCGAGAATTCACAATATCAGCAAAGATGATGTCACACTTTCCTACATAAAGGAAAACTCCGAAACGAGGATAGGCCAGTTTGGCATATCTGAATGCGCTAGAAAATATGAAGTTCTATATAAAGAAGTAAAGGATTAGCTTTTCAGCTTGTCGAGGCCATTGGAAGCCCAAAACGCTTCTTCTTGAACGGTTTTATGATAGATATCTTTGTTAGTTGAAGACCTCGGTAATTCGTGGTGATACATGTGTAACAACGCTGCGCCAAACTTGATAGCCTTGGTTCGTACGCCCACACCTTTCAGTCTGAATTCTATATCAGTATCTTCACCCACTGCTGGCGCCTCATAGTTCATATCAAAACCGTTTATCCTTTCTAGGTCTTTCTTATGTATAGAAAAATTACACCCTATAATTGATCTTGGCTTCGAGGAAATACTCATTAAACGTTGTAACCAAGGCAAACACAGGCCATTTTTAAGGTGTTTGCCCGTGTACTCTGTCGTGTTTTTCTCCCTTCGATTAACTAGATAGTCAACTAGCATGGATAGCATATACTTATGACTAAATGTCGACTTTTTATTAGTTTTCACCAGTAAATCCGTGTACTTCTTAGACAGCTCGACTCTACGTCCACACACCACGGTCCCCCGTTCAGCTGCTTGCAGATGATCTCTGACAAACCCATGCTGAGGAACACAATCACCATCAATAAAAATCAAATAGTCACTTTTTGAGGCGAGTATCGCCTTATTAAGAATTCTGTTTTTCCTAAACCCCTTATCCTCATGCCAAACATGTGTAACAGAAAATGGCAGTTGTTCTACTTTTACAGATAGCCAATTTTTCACCTCTTCTTTCGACCCATCATCAGCGACCACAACATTAAAATCATGATTCCACTGCTCAGTCAGCGACTGAAAAATCAACTCTAAAGCGTTTTTGTTATTGTAAAAGGAAATAATCAAGGTGGCAGATTTACTTTTCATAAAGAGCGCTGTTCAATAAATGCTGTGACAACTGTATCATAACACTCTTATTTGTGGTCAGTTCGAGAGCCAACTTGTGCGCTGGATATATACACTGTTACTCACGCTTGCCGCCCCTTTTCTGCTTTTTGGGCTTTATCGCAAACGGCCTGGTAAGCCTGTTGTTGGCGAGCGGTGGCGTGAACACTTTGGTGGCACGCCCAACGTAGACGGTCAGCCTATTTGGCTGCACGCAGTATCGGTGGGAGAAGTCCTCGCCGCAAAGCCGGTGATCAGCGCGCTGCAACAAGCCTATCCAGATGTCGCGATTCTTGTTACCACTACCACCGCCACAGGAGCTGAGCAAGCCAGGCGTATCGATGGTGTCATACACCGCTATATGCCGGTTGATTTCCCTTTTGCGGTAAAACGTTTTCTCCGTGCGGTCTCTCCCCGTTTATGCGTGATTATGGAAACCGAGCTTTGGCCAAATACCTTGCATCATGTGGGTCGAACGGGCATCCCCATCACGGTCATCAACGCCCGGCTTTCTCAAAAAGCTTGTCAACGCTACCAAAAAATCGCACCGCTCTTTCAAGCCATGAGCAAACATATCGACTTAATCGTTTGTCAGCATCAAAACGATCAGGCGCGTTTTGCAAGCCTCGGTGTTGCTGACGACAAGCTCGCGGTGGCTGGCTCGGTGAAATTTGATATTAAAGCCGTGGATCCGGCGTTGGGTGCCGCACTTCGTGAAACACGTGGAGAGCGTCCTTGTTGGATAGGTGCCAGTACTCACGCGGGAGAAGACGCCACCTTGCTCGCCGCTCACAGTGTATTACTGCGCGACTACCCAGACGCCTTGCTGATATTGGTCCCTCGTCACCCAGAACGTTTTGATGATGTCGCCCAGCAAGTGGCCACCCAAGGGCTCAGCGTACAACGACGCACCGAGGGTGAGCCGCTGGCGATCAGCACCCAAGTCTACCTTGGTGACACCATGGGAGAGATGATGACCTACTTAGCAGCCGCGGATGTGGTGGTGATGGCGGGCAGCTTTTTAGGCACAAAAGTGGGAGGACATAACCTGCTTGAGCCCGCAGCGTTAGGCAAGCCCCTTTTAACTGGCCCAAGCTATTATAACTTCCAAGTGATTGGCGACGCGCTGATTGAGGCAGGCGCCCTGCAGGTGTGTAACGACAACCAAGACCTCGCCGCCAAAATAGGGGCCTTTTTTAGTGCCCCCGCCCTTGCCGCACAAGCGGGTAACGCTGGGCTCTCTGTGGTTGAACAAAATCGTGGCGCGGTCGAGCGCACCTTGCAGGCACTCGCCCCCTGGCTTAATCGCCCGCGCTAGCGTCTTACTTACGGATATGATTGTAGCCTTTTAATACGGCAGCCCAGTCTTCGGGTTGCCAACGGATCTGACGCTTCTCTTTTTCTTTTTTAAACGAGCGATGAAGGCGGGCAAGGTTATCCTCTTTCCACTGCTCGCCATCGCGCTGCTGGCACTTATCGAAGTCAATCAGCCACAACTTTCCTTTTCTATCACGGAGAATATTGTGGATATTCAGATCGGTATGACACACACCGGCGTCGTGTAGGCGGCGAACTAACCGACCAATGGCACGGTAATCATGGGCAAGTAAGCTATTTTCACTCAAGACCGCAACCAGATCGCGCGCACCTGGGATTTTCTCCACCAAGATATCGGCACGATAGGTACGGCCATTTTTTACTGCACGCGCGGCAACAGGACGAGGTACCGGCATTTTTTTCTCGCGAAGATAGGCCAGTAAGTTGAACTCAGCGCCACAACGAGTCGCTTCCCACCCTTGAAACCAATACTGATCTTTCACGAATTTACCAAACACGCCACCGCGGTAGTAATGACGTAACGCCATCTCCATTTTCGGCCCTCGAATAAAAAACGTGGTACCGCGCCCTTTCGCTGAGCCGGTGACGGCCGCTTGTTGGTGCCAAAAATGAATATCAAAATACTGACGAGGGTCGCCCTCCACCAAGGCAGGGTCGTACCAAATACACTCGTTGTCACGTTGCTCTACTTCTATACTCACGGTTTTTCCTGTTTGCGCACTGACGCTGGCGCACATCAGTGTACCTTGCTCGTCAATGGATTCACAGGCGAGAGGTCACGGCGCTGCAAGAACAATGCGTGATGGACAAGGATTTGATAACCTCTTCCCAGATCAACGTTTTTAAGGAAAAGCTCGTGACACACAAACAGCATACACGCGTGATTTACCCAGGCACATTTGATCCCATCACGAATGGCCATCTGGATCTGATTGAGCGGGCGGCAAGAATGTTTGATGATGTGATTGTGGGGATCGCGGCTAGCCCAAGCAAAAAGCCATTGTTCGACCTGGATGAGCGAGTGGCGCTCACGCAAGCGGTCACCGCACACCTTCCCAATGTCTCAGTGGTGGGCTTTTCAGGGTTGCTGGTCAATTTTGCCAAGCAGTACCAGGCCAATATTCTGGTGCGCGGTTTGCGCGCGGTCTCTGACTTTGAGTATGAATTTCAGCTGGCCAATATGAACCGCCGATTGATGCCAGCGCTCGAGAGCGTGTTCCTCACTCCCTCCGAGGAGCATTCATTTATCTCCTCGACGTTGGTCAAAGAGGTGGCGTTACACGGCGGTGATACCAGTGAGTTTGTCGCGCCTAGCGTACTGACCGCGTTGCAAGAAAAGCTGCAAGACAAGCGTTCATAAGGGCTGGCATTGCGGGCAAAACACGGTTGCCCGCTGGCCGATAACCATCCGCTCAAGGGTCACGCCACAAGCGGGGCACGGCGCACCCGATTTACCGTACACGCGCAGCTCTTGAGCGAAATAACCGGCTTTACCATCTACCTGGGTAAAGTCTTTTAGCGTGGTGCCGCCTTGCGTAATTGCCGCCGCTAACACGGTTTTTATCTCATCCACCAGCTTTGTCGCCTCGGCAAAGGAAAGACTCCCTGCAGGACGTTTAGGGTGGATACCAGCACAAAACAGCGATTCATTGGCGTAAATATTCCCCACGCCTACCACCACCGCGTTGTCCATGATAAAGCTTTTCATCGCCATTTTTTTACCCGCCGCCTTGGCCAATAAATAGTCTGGGTTAAACGCATCAGTGAGTGGTTCGGGGCCCAGCTTGCCTAATACAGGATGCGGTAAATCCCCTTCCTGCCACAGCCAGGCGCCAAAACGGCGCGGATCGTGATAACGAATCACACGACCATTACTTAGCGTGACATCCACGTGATCGTGCTTTTCCGGTGCAAAAGCGGTTGGCAGTACGCGTAAACTGCCCGACATGCCAAGATGCACAATCGCAGTACCGACGTCGGTCTCCAATAAAAGATACTTGGCGCGACGCGTGACGCGACGTATCACCTGGCCTTTCAACTGTTGTAAGGTTTCGGGGATGGGCCAACGTAGCTTGGGCTGACGAATGGTAATCTCGGTGACCGTTTGCCCTTCGACATACGGCATGATACCTAAACGGCTTACTTCTACTTCCGGTAACTCTGGCATAAAGACAGCTCTTAATATTTACGACTTTGATAGCGGAAAAAGATACCGACTATCTACCGATACCGCTAGCCATTGGCCGTGCTCGTTTTGCATCAACCAAAATTGGGGTTGTTGATAATAGGTAATGCGGATGGGCTCTTGGTCGGGGCGACGGGTGAGCTCCAACGTACGGGGAGACGTTAATTGGGGTCGCAATGACTGCATGGTGGTGTCATCGACTTGCGTCCCAGTCAGCCCTAGCCAGCGCTGAGCAAGCTCTGTCGGGCTAATCACCAAGGGTTTATCCGATTGCCAGCCCTCTAACGTACGCGTCAGTGTTAAATGGGAAAACCGCAACGACAGCACGTCACTGCGCGACTCAACCAGCGCAATCACCCCCTCAGGTGTTGCCCGTGCTTGGCGTTGATGACGCAAATAATCTGGCAGCAGCATTAAGCCAAAAAAAACCACCACTGAGAGAATCAGGATGTTATTCCATGTCTGCCGCTTTAGCTTCATGTCTGTTCACCTGAGGACGTTACGCTTGTCCTCCGCAGTATAACCACAAATGCGGCCAGATTTTAGTTATAAAAAAACCCAGCCTAAGCTGGGTCTTTCTCAAAGCGTCAATCAAATTACTTGATTTTGGCTTCTTTATACATAACGTGCTTGCGAACTACAGGATCAAATTTTTTGATCTCGAATTTGCTAGGCATGTTACGTTTGTTCTTGTCTGTGGTGTAGAAGTGACCAGTACCTGCAGAGGATACTAGACGAATCTTCTCACGAACGCCGTTTTTAGCCATTCTCTAATTCCTCTTATACGTTCTCACCGCGGGCACGCATTTCTGTAAGTACAGAATCAATGCCTTTTTTGTCGATGATGCGCATACCTTTAGTAGATAGACGCAGTTTAACGAAGCGTTTTTCGCTTTCTACCCAGAAACGATGAGTTTGCAGGTTCGGCAGAAAACGACGCTTGGTGGCGTTATTAGCGTGAGAGCGGTTGTTACCAACTACAGGACGCTTGCCAGTTACTTGGCATACTCGTGACATGAAAGTCTCTCCAAAATCGTTTCGGCTCGATATCAACCTTGTCCGCCAGTCCTGCATCGTTAAGGTCAGGTCGAAGGTCAAGGCTATCAAAGGTGGCGCATTATACTAACTGAATTCACATTGCTCAAGTCCCGAGCAGATCCTTTTATGCGCTTTTTGATCGTTTTTTTCGCCAATGGCGATCCTTAAGGGGATAACAACCAACCTCGTTCGGCGAACGATACCACATCTCCGTCCCCAATCACTAGGTGATCAAGCACGCGAACATCCACTAATGACAAGGCATTGGCAATTCTATCGGTAATATGTCGGTCTGCCTGGCTCGGCTCTGCCACGCCGGATGGGTGGTTATGGGCCAAAATCAGTGCTGCCGCATGCAACTCGAGCGCGCGACGGACAATTTCTCGTGGATAGACGCTCGCCGCATTGTGTGTGCCTTCAAAAAGCTGTTCATCGGCGATCACGCGATGCTGATTGTCGAGAAATAAAACGTAAAATGCCTCGCGAGGTCGGTCACGCAGCAAGGTCGAAAGGTAACGGCGAGTATGGTCTGGGCTGGTGAGTGCGTCGGTTTTGCTCAAGGTTTCTTTTAAATAACGTCGACTCAACTCCAATACCGCCTGCAACTGGGCGTATTTGGCGCTACCCAGTCCTTTTCGCTGACAAAACGCCCCTTGGTCCGCGCCCATCAGCGCCCGGAGCGAACCAAAATCCTGCAACAGATGGTCAGCCAGCGCTACCGCACTCATCCCTGTGACGCCCGTGCGTAAAAAAATCGCCAACAGCTCGGCATCCGAGAGGCTTTCCGCTCCCCGTGCTAACAAGCGTTCCCTGGGGCGACAATCTTGCGGCAAGGTTTTTAGGCTCATGGTGATTCCTCTTCAACGTTGCCGCCAGTTAAAGTAAGCGCCTTTCATGCCGCAATGACTTTTCCGTGTAACTGCGGCGCGTTCGCGATTTTATCATGAGCCACCATCAACGCTTTCAGCCGTGCGCTAGCCATATCACACCCAACGCACATCACACCCCATGCGGATTCATGCGCTCAAACAAGCTTTTTGCGCTAAGGATTATGGTATGGTTTTATCATTCATGTTCCAACACACAGAGCATTATGGCCAATAGTTCACAGCAGCCAGCCCAGACGCTGGCCGGTAAACGTATTCTGCTTGGCATGGGCGGCGGGATTGCCGCGTATAAGTGTGCCGACCTTACCCGCCGCCTCATCGAGCGTGGCGCTACCGTCAAGGTGGTGATGACTCATGCTGCAAAAGAGTTTATTACCCCACTGACCCTGCAAGCCGTTTCCGGTCATCCGGTATCGGATAGCTTACTCGACCCCGCGGCTGAGGCCTCTATGGGGCATATTGAACTGGCTAAATGGGCCGACTTGGTGCTGATTGCCCCCGCAACCGCCGATTTAATTGCCCGGATCCACGCTGGCATGGGCAATGATTTGCTCACCACCGTGTGCTTGGCCACCGATGCCCCCCTGGCGATTGCGCCGGCGATGAACCAGCAAATGTATCGCGCCCACGCCACCCAAGCGAACTTAAGTGGGCTACGTGCACGCGGCTGCCTGATATGGGGCCCAGACAGTGGCGCGCAAGCCTGCGGTGATGTGGGCCCCGGGCGCATGCTCGAGCCTTTGGCCTTAGTGGGTGAATGCGAACGTTGGGCCGGTCCCAAGCCGCTCTCAGGCAAGCGCGTGATGATTACCGCCGGCCCTACCCGCGAAGCGCTAGACCCAGTCCGATATCTGTCTAACCACAGTTCAGGGAAAATGGGCTATGCCCTCGCCGAGGCGGCAGCCCGTTTAGGGGCCGATGTCACCTTAGTCTCCGGCCCGGTGGCTTTGGCAGTGCCGACAGGTGTCACGCGTATTGATGTCACCAGTGCCCAACAAATGCATGATGCGGTGCATGCGAGCATCACCGATCACGACATTTTTATCGGCTGTGCCGCGGTCGCGGACTACCGTCCACAGACCATGGCCGAGCAGAAAATGAAAAAGCAGGCCAATCAAGACACAATGACGGTCACCATGGTGAAAAATCCCGACATTATTGCTTCGGTAGCGGGCTTAACAACACATCGTCCATTTACGGTCGGCTTTGCCGCCGAAACCCAAGATGTAGCGGCCTACGCGCGTGACAAGCTGACGCGCAAAACGCTTGATATGATTTGTGCTAACGATGTATCCCAATCCGATCAAGGCTTTAACAGCGATCGCAATGCCTTGCACCTGTTTTGGCCTGGGGGAGACAAAGCCCTACCGGTCACGGAAAAGCGTACATTAGCTCACGAGGTGATGGCGCACATACATGCCCGCTATTTACAGCAAACCATCCAGGATGAGCACTGAGGTGCGTGAAAGGGGCAACCTACTTATCGCCAAAATACAAGTTCAAAAGCGTGCGCCATGGCCACGCTTTTTGCTTTTAATACAGAGACCTCGTCGCTAAGATAGGGGAAAAATCCACACATGGCGGCACCTCTCCATGATGCCTCCTTTACCGGTCGCCAGTGTGACAGATAAAAAGACAAAGGAATCGCATCCATGGCAGCCCCAAAAAAAAGTAATCGCCGCGAAGAGATCCTTCAAGCGCTCGCGCAAATGCTGGAATCCAACCAAGGCAGCCAACGCATCACCACGGCCAAACTCGCCGAGCAAGTCGGGGTGTCTGAGGCAGCTCTCTATCGCCACTTCCCCAGTAAAGCGCGGATGTTTGAGGGGCTAATCGAGTTTATCGAAGATTCCCTGTTATCCCGCATCAACCTGATCATTGAGGAAGAAAAGGATACCTTGGTGCGCCTCAAACTGATTTTGCAATTGCTGCTGGCCTTTGGTGAGCGCAACCCGGGGCTCACGCGCATCATGACAGGCCATGCCTTGATGTTTGAGCAAGATAGATTACAAGCGCGCATCAACCAGCTGTTTGAACGCGTCGAAGCGCAGCTTAAGCAAGTACTGCGCGAGCGTCGTTTACGCGAAGGAAAAGGGTTCCCATTGGATGAGGCAGTGCTCGCCAGCCAATTGATTAGCCAAGTGGAAGGTGGCTTTTGTCGCTACGTGCGTTCGTCATTTAAGCAGTTGCCGACTGCCAATTTCGAGCAATACTGGCAACTGCTCACCAATCAACTGCAGTAAATAGCGCAGTGCAACTGGCGTAGTGCAACAGGCCACCTAAATGGCTCTGCCAGCTGCACGCGCGTAACTTAAATCCCGTAGCTCGCCTGGTACGCTTTCACCGCCGCTAGCTGAGCCGGATCGGCTTGGCTTTGCTCTAAATAAGTGACCAAGTCCGATAAGCTAATAATGGAAACCACCTGACAACCAAAGTCACGCTCGACTTCTTGGATCGCCGACAACTCTCCTTGCCCACGCTCTTGGCGGTCAATGGCCACCAATACACCGGCAAGCTGTGCCCCTTGCGCTTGAATCAGTGTCATTGACTCACGAATGGCGGTACCTGCGGTGATCACATCATCCACCAACATCACACGGCCACTCAGCGCGCTGCCGACCAAGTTGCCGCCCTCACCATGGTCTTTGGCCTCTTTGCGGTTAAAACAATAAGGCGTATCCACATCATGATGCGTAGCAAGTGCCACCGCCGTGGTGGTCGCAATCGGGATCCCTTTGTAAGCCGGACCAAACAACACATCGTAATCAATCCCTGCATCCATCAACGCGGCCGCATAAAATTCACCCAGCTTTGCCAAATCGCGCCCGGTGTTAAACAAGCCGGCATTAAAAAAGTACGGACTCTTCCGCCCTGATTTAAGGGTAAACTCGCCAAACTTTAATACCTCACGCTCTAAGGCAAACTCAATAAACTGGCGCTGATAGGCTTTCATTCGTTCCTCTCTTGGTTGTCTGGGTAACACGCCACATGTCACCCGGGGTCGGATAGATAAAAAAATAGCCCCCGATGCGGGAGCTACTTAATCTGTTATGCGTCGGCGAGTGCCGATTTTTGCGCGACGACAATGTCATCGATGCCCTTACTGGCCAACGCGAGCATCGCGTTTAGCTCATCGGGGGTAAACGGCTCGGCCTCGGCAGTGCCCTGCACCTCAATCATGCGGCCATCTTCGAGCATCACCACATTCATGTCGGTATCGGCCGCCGAGTCTTCCACGTATTCAAGGTCGCAAATCGGCGTTTGCTGATAAATACCCACCGACACGGCGGCCACATGGCCACGCATTGGGTTAGCTGCAAGCTTGCCGTCGCGTACCAGCGCGTTAAGTGCGTCCGCCAGGGCCACGCTCGCGCCAGAAATGGATGCAGTGCGTGTGCCACCGTCTGCTTGAATCACGTCACAGTCAACCGTAATGGTGCGCTCACCCAGTGCTTTTAAATCGACCGCGGCGCGCAAACTGCGGCCAATCAAACGTTGAATTTCGACGGTACGGCCACCTTGTTTACCGCTTGATGCTTCACGACGGTTACGGGTGTGGGTTGCACGTGGCAACATGCCATACTCGGCAGTTACCCAACCTTGGCCCTTGCCTTTTAAAAAGCGCGGCACGCCCTCTTCAATCGTGGCGTTACAGATCACCTTGGTATCACCAAAGCACACCAACACAGAGCCTTCTGCGTGGGCCGTAAAACCGCGGGTAAAGCTAACGGGACGAATTTGGTCGAGTGCTCTTCCACTTGGGCGCATGCAAGTTACCTTATTGACTGTAAGAATGTGGTCGCGATTATACGTGTTTCTCCGCTCGCTTGCGATCCCTGTCCACCCCACAGACCAAGAGAGCTGACGGCAAGGGTATGGATGCGTATAATCTTTGCCATTGACCTTCAGCACATAAGAGCAGGTACACATGATCCACAGTATGACCGCCTACGCCCGTCAAGAACTCAAGGGCGATTGGGGCAACGCGGTTTGGGAAATCCGCTCCGTCAACCAGCGCTATCTCGAAACCTACATTCGCATGCCTGAGCCGCTACGTAGCCTTGAGCCTGTGGTACGCGAGCGTTTTCGCAAGCGCCTAGCCCGCGGCAAAGTGGAATGCAACCTGCGCTTTGATACCTCACAAGCCAGCCAAGATAAGCTCACCATTAATGAAGCCTTGGCCAAACAAGTGATTCACGCCGCCAAATGGGTGAAAGAGACCGCGGGTGAGGGCAACATCAATCCGTTTCAAGTACTGAACTGGCCAGGGGTGATGGAAGCGCCGGAGCAAGACACCGACGAGCTACACCGCGCCTTATTGGCCGGTCTTGATGAAGCACTTGATGCCTTTATCGCCGCACGTGCCAGCGAAGGCGAGAACATGAAAGCCCTGATTGAGCAGCGACTCGATGCCATTAGCGCTGAAGTGATCAAAGTGCGTGAAAAGATGCCCACCGTGATTGAGTGGCAGCGTGAACGTTTAACCACGCGCTTAGAAGAAGCACAAGTGGAACTCGACCCAGCCCGCGTAGAGCAAGAAATGGTGATGCTGGCGCAAAAAGTAGACGTTGCGGAAGAGCTTGACCGCTTGGACTCACACGTTTCAGAGGCGCGCAAGATCCTCAAAAAAGGCGGCGCCTGCGGCCGACGCTTGGACTTTATGATGCAAGAGTTCAACCGCGAAGCCAACACCCTCGCCTCCAAATCGATCAGCACCGAGATCACCGCCTCCGGCGTCGAGCTCAAAGTGCTTATCGAACAAATGCGCGAGCAGATCCAGAATATTGAGTGATCAATAACGGTTCGCGGCGCTTAACTATCAGCCATATAAAGACAGCTCGGCTCTACATGTCGGGTTGTTTTGTATCGCCTATAGCGTTATGCGAATAGACCCCTTTTGCGGGAGCGGTAAAGCAAATCTGTATTAACCGCTTGTGTTATCCCGCTTTTCACTGTTTTGACTCATTTTTTGGATTTTTAGGCTGAGCCCACACCACGCGAATACCGCAGTAAAAAATAGCCAGAGCCCAATCAATGCCCACGTAGTCTCAGTCATCGCTTGCTCTACCCTCCCACATTATTCATCCAACCAGTGTCTACAAAAGATTCGCCATCCCCTAGCCTACCGCCAACTTCGCCGCTTGCTGCCACATAAAGTTTGGCATCGGGGTGACCAGCTCCCACGTAATATCCCTCAGTTAAGCGTTCGCAGAAAACACCTCACAGTCATACGACAATCCCTGCCTCAAATACTCTCCCCGTGTTCGATGCGGTAGCCAAGATCGATGTGACTCGGCCAGGTGTCGGCGCCGCGGAGTCGGGCGATAAGCTCGGTGGCAGCGACGCGGCCGATTTCTTCTCGGGGGGTGATCACTGTCGCCAGTTTAGGGAGCATGGCTTGGCTGATATCGTGGCCGTGAAAACCGGCAATCGCAATATGTTCCGGCACCTTGATCCCGCGTCGTTGGCATTCATATAAAGCGCCAATCGCCAAGTCATCGTTGGTGCAAACAATGCCATCCACCTTGGGATGTAACTCAAGGATCTGGCCGAGTAACTTGGCCCCTAAGGTAAATGACGAGGCGTCTTCAGTTTGCAGACTGATCGGCATTTGCTGGGTTTGAGCAATCGCTTGATGATAACCCTCAAGCTTTAAGCGCGTGCGCTCATCCATACGGGCGGCAAAATACGCAATGCATTGGCGCCCTTTTTCAATCAGGGCGTTGGTCATATCCCGCGAGGCTTGGGTGTTGTCAAAACCGACCGCTTGCTCGAGGCGTGGCGACACGCTGTCCATGATTTCAATCACCGGAATCGAGGCGGTTTGCAACATTTTGCGCGCTCTATCGGTATGCACATTTTCGGACAGAATGATTGCATCGACGTTATACGATAGCAAAGACTCAATGCTCTGCTCCTCAAGCGCGGCGCTGTAGCTGTAGTGGGCAATCATGGTTTGATAGCCCTCTGGTGAGGTAACCGATTCAATCCCGCGGATCACTTCGGCAAAGACTTGGTTGGTCAGGGAAGGCACCAGTACGCCAATCGCGTGGGATTTCGCATTAGAAAGAATATCGGGGGCGCGGTTGGGAATATAACCCAGCTCCTCTACCGCCAATTGGATTTTTTCACGGGCGGCGTCCGAGACCATCGCCGGATCGCGCAAACAACGGCTTACTGTCATTTTGGTGACGCCGACTCGGTCGGCAATGTCTTGTAATGTCGGTCGCTTTTTCTTATTCGCCATCTGGGTCTGTCATTGATGCAGTCTTGTTTTGGCTCCATCATACCCACTCTTTGACCCTTTTTGTTGTTACGTGTAACAAAAAGGCGCGCCCATCACAGCGCGCCTTCTATTATCGTATTCGCTGGCGCTTTGGTTGCTCACTCCAGGTTAAATGGTACTGGCGTGACTCATCGTCATCCACACGTGCATAGCCATGAGCGCCAAAATAGTCGCGCTGAGCCTGAAGCAAGTTAGCGGGTAACACCTCGCTGTACAGGGCATCAAAATAACTCAATGACGCCGCCATCGCGGGAATAGGTACCGCCGCTTGCGCGGCACTGGCAACGGTCGCACGCCAGCCGGGAGCTTGGCGGTTCATCGCTTCGGCAAAGGGCGCGACAAGAAGTAAATTAGCGACATCTGGCGTCTGTTGATACGCGCTGGCAATCTCGCTTAAACATTGCGCGCGGATAATGCACCCTGCGCGCCAAATCTTGGCAATTTGCGCAAAGTCCAGTGTCCAGCCTTGTTGCTGCGCGGTGGTGTTGATCAGGTCAAACCCTTGGGCATACACCGATAATTTGGCGTAATACAGGGCGTCGTGCAGGTTTTCAAGCTGTGTATCAATATCATCATACGCAACTGCCGCTGAGTTGGTACGGGTTTTCGCTGCCGCCACTCGCACCGTTTTTAAGCCACTTTGGGCGCGAGCAAACACCGCCTGGGCAATGGTCGGAGCCGCGACACCGGTTTGCAGCGCATTCACTGCCGTCCACATGCCTGTCCCCTTTTGGCCGGCTTTATCCAGCACCACCTCGACGAACGGCTTACCTGTGATAGGGTCTGGGGTTTGCAAGATCTCGGCGCTGATTGCCATCAAGTAGCTATTGAGTGGCCCTTGGTTCCAACGAGCAAAACATTGGCCAATTTCCACCGCTGACAGTCCTAGTGCTTGCGACATAAAGTGGTACGCTTCCGCAATTAACTGCATGTCCGCATATTCAATGCCGTTATGTACCATCTTGACATAATGACCCACACCCGCACCGCCCAAATAAGCGGCACACGGTTCACCCTGCTCAAACTGGCTCACAGGCTGACCAGCGTGATCCACTTTTGCCGCAATCGCCAACCACATGGGTTTAACCTGCGCCCACGCTGACGCATCGCCACTGGCCATCAGCGAGGGGCCGGTGCGAGCGCCCACTTCCCCGCCGGAAATGGCGGTGTTAAAAAATCGAAATTGCTCTTGGTAGTCGCGGGCGCGCCGCTCACTATCCGTCCACAGGCTGTTGCCGGTGTCGATAACAATATCGTCAGGTGCGAGCCCCGCTGCTAGCAACTCATCGATCACCGTGTCGACCACCTCGCCGGCGGGCACCGACAAGGCGATAACGCGCGGCGTTTGCAAACTGGCCAGCAGCTGAGAGAGCGAATCAACCACCGTTAGCAGCCCCTTGTCCGACGCCTGATTGAGGGGTAACGCGGCCTCAAGCGCCGCTTGGCGGTGATGCGGGTCAATATCAAAGCCTGCGACATTAAAGCCATGATCGACCAGGTTTAAAGCCAGGCTTTTCCCCATCACACCTAATCCAACCAGACCTATCTGTGATGGCGTCATGACTCCATCTCCTTTATTTGTTGCAACGCGTGCGCGACCACGGTGTCGACGGGGTAAGAGATATCGACAAACAAGGCCTCTTCGGGGCTGGGCTCGACCAAGGCGTCAAATTGGCTACGCAGCATGGCCTCACCATGAAAATAATGGTTAGCCCGTTTTTGTAGCCGCGACCAAATCGTAGCGTAATCCCCTTGCAGATAGACAATCACTAACTCTGGGTTGTTTTGTCGCAGCACGTCGCGGTACTCCGGCTTTAATGCTGAGCAAGCAATCACCGCTGCCTCATTGTCGGTATACAGACGGTTCAAGGTACGTAACCAACCGCTGCGGTCAGCATCAGTCAGTGGGATCCCTTGCCGCATTTTTTCTACATTGTCAGCGGGATGATAATCGTCACCGTCATAAAAAGGCAGGTCGAGTGCACGGGCAATTTCACTGCCAATCAGGCTTTTGCCGCACCCTGAAACCCCCATGATTAATAGTTTTTTTACTTTCATTGCACACCACAACCCTTAGCCAAGCCACACGCTAGCGATAACACCTTGAGAACTCGATATTGCTGTTTTAATACCATGATCATTGCCACCACATTGCCAACTCAGGGAAGATAATCACCAATGACAGCACGAACACTTGCAGGGCGATAAAAGGCAGCAGTGAGGTAAAAATCTCACCAAGACTAATGTCTTTCGGGGCGACTGATTTAAGGTAGAAGGCAGCGGGTCCAAATGGCGGCGAAAGGAACGACACCTGCATGTTGAGGCAGAACACCACCCCGAACCAAATGGGGTCAAAACCAAGCCCGGTGATGATGGGCACAAAAATCGGCATGGTTAACAGCGCCACCCCGACCCAGTCTAAAAACATCCCTAAGACGAGTAAGATCACCATCATGATAAGCAAGGTACCTATCGCACTGCCGCCGCTTAGGCTCAGGATCACTTGTTCAACAAAATCAATCCCGCCCATCAGGTTGTAGATTCCCACCAGGGCGCTGGCACCAATGCCAATCCACATGATCATCCCGCAAGTACGCATAGTGGCAATTGCGCTCTCTTTGAGCATCGAAAGGTTCATCTCACCACGGACAATCGCAGACAGCATGATCCCCACCACGCCAAGCGCCGAGGCTTCAGTGACCGAGGCCACTCCAGTGTAAATACTGCCAAGTACCACGGCTACCGAGAAAAGTGGGAAAAACAACGCTTTAAAGTAGCTCACTTGCGGCTCATCGTCTTCCCCGCTGTCACTTGGGATCGGCGCCAGTGACGGGTTTAACTTACAACGAATCAACACATAAGCGATGTAACAAGCGGCGAGAATGAAGGCGGGGAGAAAGGATGCCTTGAACAAATCACCAATCGACACACTGGCGGTCATACCATAGATGATCAGTACGATACTGGGCGGCAGCATGGTCCCCAGCGCACCCCCGGCACAGGTGGTCCCGATCGCCAGCTTGCGATCATAACCAAGGCGGAGCATTTGCGGTAACGCCAAGATCCCCAATAGCACGGTTTCACCGCCAATCACGCCAGACATAGAAGCCAGCAACACCGCGACTAAAATGGTTTGTACCGCGACCCCGCCTCTCACCTTGCGCCCTAGGGACTTCATGGCATCGAAAAGATCTTTGGCGATGCCTGAACGGTCAAGTAGTGCCGCCATTAATACGAACATCGGCACGGCTAAAAAGACGTAACCAGAGGCAAAACTGTAGGTACGGCTGGCAATTAATGGCATCGCCTCGGGGCCAAACCAAAAGAGGGTAAAAAAGATCGCCACAAACCCAGACACAAACGCCAATTGCATCCCAGTGAGTAGCAATCCAATCAGCATCACCAGCATGAGCAGGCTTCCCCACGCCAGTCCAATCGAAGATAAATCAAACATCGTCTTTGTTCCTCAGCCCGACCAGCTCTTGGATGAGATGCAATACAAACTGGAGCACAAGAATGCACAGCGCGATAAAAATCAGCCCTTTAAGCAGCGCCGGATAGGGCGCATTGAGCACAGACCCCGAGGTCTCAAGTCGTAGCTCGCCCCAAGGTGCAAACCAGGCTTCCTTGGCAAGCGAGTAGGATGAATAGGCCAGCATGCTGGCAAACGCGAGTCCGACGAGGTGATGAACCAGGTTGAGGTATTTGCGCGTTTGTGACGATACCGCGTCGTAAACTAAGACCACACGCACATGGCGGTTGGCCGCAAAGGCATAAATCCCACCGATAATGAACAAGGAGCCGCCGATAAATGAGGCAGTTTCATGCACCCAGGTGGTGGGCGAATCAAACAGGTAACGCATCACCACTTCGTAAAACGAGATAAAAACGGTGGCGATAAATAGCCAACTTAATAAGTGGCTCACCTTAATGATCGCTCTATCGAGTACGTTTCTTGGGTGCTCGTCGGGCTCGGGCGGGGTATGAGGCGTTTGTTCAGTCATAAAATAGGTCCACAATCAGGAGGGCGATGCCCTCCTATCACTGACAAGACAAGGATGAATGCTTACAACAAGCCATTGGTTTCTAAGAAATCAGTGACTGAGTCATACACTTTTTGTGCATTGGGTGAGCGCTCGGCAAACACCTTCCATTGGGTTTTGGCGATTTCACGAAACTTCTTGCGCTCTTCGTCAGACCAATCGTGGATAGTGATCTCTGGGTTGGCTTTGGCCTCTTTCACTGCCGCCATATCTGCCATTTTCAGCTGGGTGGTCATGTCGTAAGAAAAATCCCGCACCGAGGTTTTCAAAATGGTCTGCAAGTCTTCCGGCATCTTGTCCCATTTTTTCTGCGCAATAGAGATATCAATCAGTGGCAACGAGTGGAAGCCTGGTTGCACTGGGTGCGGTGCAATGTCATTCATGCCTGCTTTTTGGTTGGTGGAAAACACGGTGTAATCGGCCGCATCAATCACCCCTTTGCTCAGACCGGTAAACACTTCCGAGCCCGGCAAGTTAACCGGTGTGGCGCCAGCGGCGGCAAACACTTGCTGCACCAAGCCTTCTGGGGCACGCAGCTTGAGTCCTTTAAGATCAGCCACGCCGTCAATCGGTTTTTTGGAAATAAACGACTCAACGCCCGTGGTCGATGCGCCTACAAACTGCACACCATACGGGGCGTAAAGCTCGGTCATCAGCTCATTCCCGCCACCGTAATTCATGTATTGCAGCAGCTGGGTTGTATCGGACCAAGCACCGACCATATTACCAATCAAGCCAAAGGCCGGATCTTTGCCGGAAAAGTAGCCCGTGGCGGTGACATGTCCGTCCAGGATCCCCATTTTTATCGCCCCGAGCGTCTCGGTGTGTTTCACCACAGAGCCAACAGGCAATAAATCAATATTGATTTGGCCATCAGACATGGTCTCCACACGGTCAGCCCAGCGCTGCTGAACCTTAAAGTTGAGATCACCTGAGGGATCAGACGATTGGATTTTCAGATTAAAATCCGCCGCCATCGCTGACATAGAGAACAAGCCAGAGATAGAGGCAGCGAGCAGGGTTTTCGTTATTGCTTTCATAGTAGGATGTCCTTGTTTTATTTCCATTTATTCCATCAAGCTGGAATGCGAGTGGTCGAAATGCTGGATGTAATTGTTATGTTACCAACCTTCTACGCTGTAAAGTTACCGGTAACACTGATGCATGAACAGAGATCGCACTCACAGTTATTGATTAATTTGTCACAAGGATAAAGCAAAGAGGAAGAAGTGTGAGACACACCACATTGGCGGTTATCGGGATATCGCCCTCGGCAAAAAGCGCAAGCATGAGCCGATGCCCACCCTGAAACAGGGTGGGGAAACGGTGCTAGCGGGTGGTTTCAGGCTTTTTTTCGTCCACCGACTCATCCCTTGCGTCCGCGTCAGCGGCCGGTTGCTCAGCGCGGCGCTTGTGCTTGCGGTATTTAGGGTGGGTGATCGGAATGGCAGAGAGTAACTTTTGCGTGTACTCATGCTGCGGCTGATGATAGACGGTTTCGGTCGGACCCTCTTCCACCACATGACCAAAGTACATCACTGCCACCTTATCGGAGATATGACGAACCACCGATAAGTCGTGGGAGATAAAAATCATCGCCAAGTTCATCTCTTGCTGGAGTTTCAGCAACAGGTTAAGAATCTGGGCCTGCACCGATACATCCAAAGCGGAGACGGATTCGTCACAAATAAGCAGTTTCGGTTTAAGGGCAATCGCCCGCGCAATACCAATCCGCTGGCGCTGACCGCCCGAAAACTCATGCGGGTAGCGGTTGACCGCATCGTGGGGCAATCCGACTTTATCTAGCAGCTCAAGTACCCATTGGCGACGCTCTTTCGCGGTGCCTATATTGTGAATAATAAAGGGCTCTTCTAAGATCCCGCCGATGGTGTGACGCTGGTTTAGCGACTCGAGCGGATCTTGAAAGACAATCTGCATGTCTTTACGCAGTGGCCGCATCTGACGTGGCGATAAATGGGTGATGTCTTTACCTTCAAAGAAAATTTTCCCTTCGGTAGGCTCAAACAGCTTAAGCATGGTACGGCCAAGGGTGCTTTTGCCACACCCCGACTCACCCACCAGCCCGAGGGTTTCACCTTGTGACACCGAGAGCGATACGCCATCGACGGCTTTAATGGTGTAGCCTTGACGAAGCAGGCCTTTGCCCGAGACAAAATACTGCTTCAGGTTTTCTACTCTGAGGACTTCCTTGCTCATCGCGTTCTCCTGCAACTACGGGGATGATGGCGCGGCATCAAACGCTTCCAACGGGCGAATATCAATCATCTGTTTGGGTTGATGGTGACGCCCCGGCATTAATCCCAATAAACGCTTGGTATACGGATGGGATGGGTGATCAAAGAGGGTGAAAATATCCGCCCGTTCACGAATTTGGCCATCGTACATCACCGCCACATCGTCACACACCTCGGCGACTACCCCCAGATCGTGAGTGATAAAAATCACCGCCATGCCGGTTTCTTCTTGCAGCTCGTTAATCAAGTCCAAAATCGAGGCCTGCACAGTTACATCCAAGGCGGTGGTTGGCTCATCACAAATCAAGATATCGGGCTTGCAGGCCAGTGCCATGGCGATCATTACCCGCTGACGCATCCCACCGGATAGGTTATGCGGGTACTCGTTCAGTCGCTTTTCTGGCATCGGGATTTTCACCTTGGCCAGCATATCGAGCGCACACGCCGCGCGCGCTTTTTTATCCAGCTCTGGGCGGTGTAGCATCAAAACTTCATTGATTTGCCGACCCACGGTATGCACCGGGTTCAGTGCCGTCATCGGGTCTTGAAAGATAATCGAGATCCGATTGCCACGCATCGCGTAGCGCTCTTTGGCGGGCAAGGTCACCAAGTCGGTCCCGCGGTACAAGATTTCGCCGCCCGTCACCTGGCCGTAGGGCTTGGGGAGCAGGCCCATGATCGACATCGCTGTGACACTTTTGCCACTGCCCGACTCGCCCACCAAGCCGAGCGTGCGCCCGGCTTTTACGTCAAAGCTTACCCCGTGAAGTACCTCACGGGGGCCGTCGTCAGTGGTAAAACTAACGGTCAAATCCTTAACCGAAAGAATGACATCCTGCGTCATAATCGCCCCTACAGCTTGTATCTGTCATCAATGATGGTCACCGGCTCAAAGGCTTTATCGTCATCCATCGCCTCTTCGGTGGCGTCTTTCATCTCTTCATCAATCCAGAAGGTACCAAAGCCCATCACCCGGCCACTGGTGACCATTTTTTCGGTGCGCTTGGTCATTGCGTTGTCTGGGATTTGTACATAACGCCAAAAACCTTGACGCACATACGGCACCATGTACCCAGGTACAATCACACTGGCTTCTGAGATCTTAGCGCGGATCTGGTGCGACAGCTGGTATTTCTTCGCCATGTCGAACTCGGTTTTGTACGCCATGATCAGCTTATCCAACGCCGGGGAGCTGTAATTGGTGTGGTTGTTGGTTTGCTTTTTATTAGCGTTATCCGAGTGGAAGTATTCCCAATAGGCCGGGATTTCTGAGGTGCCCATATTGAGAAACGCCAGCTGATGCTTTTTCTCCAGTATGTATTTAAACGCCGATGAGCCATCAACCAGGTGAATGGTAAAGTCCAACCCTGCTTTTTTCGCTTGCTCTTTCAAGTAAGCGATGCGTGGGGTGTGGTGTTGGTACCCATAAGTGATGGCAAAGCTTAAACGCTCGCCTTTGTCGTTAATACGAATGCCATCGGGGCCCACTTGGTCAAAGCCAGCTTTTTCGAAATAGCTGATCGCTTTTTCAGGGTCAAACGCTGGCGGTGTCGCACCATCGTTGTCGTACTCACCATGACCATGCCCCATTGCATGTGGCTTGCGTGAGTAGTCACCACGGGTAATATTTTCAATCATGCCATCAAAGTCCGTGGCATAGATGATGCCTTTGCGCACATTGATGTCATCCAGTAGCGGCATAGCCGTATTCATCCATAAACCACCCGCGCCAACCGGTAATTCGTTGTGGCCCCAGAATTTGGTGATATAGCCTTTTTTATAAGGTTCAGATTGGGTTTTGTCGTGCCACACATCCGGTAATAGCAAGTCGAACACATCCAAGTTGCCTTTTTCAAAGTGCTTCATGGCGATATCGTTATCCCGGATCACCCGCAGACGGATCTTATCGACGTTATAACGGTGTTGATAATACGGGTTGGTGTAGCCCCACCAGTCATCGACATGCTCAAAGGTGACGCTACGGCCTTTTTGCACCCGCGCTAACTCGTACGGGCCCACGGTGGGGGTCGCTTTGAAGTTATAGCGGCGTACAAAGTCGTCGGCAATGCCATCTTGGTTTTCATCTTTGCTCGGATTGGCGTAAAAATGCGCGGGACGTGGGACCAAACTACCCAAGGTATACATCAGATCTTCGTCGCTTTTCTCTATTGCAGTCGATATAGCAATGGTGTGTTGATCAATTTTCTCGACCCCACCAATGGTGTTGGTGTAGTACTCGTTGTACCAAGGCGCAACAATGTCTTTCGAGCGGTAGAACTGCATCATAAAGACAAAATCATCGGCGGTGACGGGCTCGCCATCCGACCAGGTCGCCTCTGGGTTCAGCTTGAAGTAGATGGTTTTGTGGTCGTCGCCAAACGCCCACTCATTGGCCAAATCCGGGATCCATTCCAGTGTGTCTGGGTGGCGCTTTACCAATGAAGGCATTTCATCGAGAAAATAACTGCGCAGGCCTGAGTTGGAGTCTGGGCCAACCGTGCGCAGCGTCTGGGGAAAGGAGCTTAAGTGTGAGCGCAAAACGCCGCCACGTTTGGCGTTGGGAGAGCCGATTTTAGGTGCATCCCAATTGGTTTGCCAATTAAGGTTTTCAGGCAAATCCGCCGCCCAGCCAGTCAGGCTAAACATCGAAATTGAGGTCGCAAGGATCAGTTTTTTCATCGTGATTTCCTTATCGTGATTCAAACATTGCACATTGTGTTTAACGTTAGTCGTAACGGGTGAATTTTTTCGGGTCGAACGCCGCGCGCACCGCTTCACCAATGAAGGTCACCATCACTAATACCACCACCAGTGAGGTCACCACGGACGCAACAATCCATGGTGCGTCCAAATTCGATTTGCCTTGCTGTAACAGCTCGCCCCAACTGGGCGTCGGCGGCATCAGCCCAAGGCCGAGATAATCCAGCGCTGTTAACGCGGTAATATTGAGTGCGATGGTAAAGGGCGCCAAAGTCACAATCATCACCATGGTATTGGGCAAAATATGCCGGAATAAGATCCGGCTGGTCGAGGCACCGAGTGCGCGCGCGGCCATCACATAATCACGCGCTGACTCTTTATAGGTCATGGTGCGCATATACCAGGTGATCGCCATCCAGCCAAATAGCACGTTAATCCCTACAAACAGGGCAAACGTGGGCTGAAGAATCGAAACCAAAATCATGATCACGTACAAAAACGGCACCATCGACCAGATTTCGATAAAGCGTTGGAAGAAAAGGTCAAACTTGCCGCCCCAAAAACCCATCGCACAGCCGACGGCTGTACCAATCGCATAGGAAGCGGCCATGGTGAGTAACGCAAACCCCATGGCGATACGAAAGCCGTACACCAAGCGAGCGAGGATATCGCGACCAATCTCATCGGTGCCAAGGTAATGCTGATGCTCAGCGCTCGGCGCTGTCGGTGGAAAATCCCCGCTAAAATCTTGCTCCAGTGGGTTCCATGGCACTAGGGGCATCACCACATAATTGTCACCGCCTTGTGCCTCAAAGGCTTTGGCAAGTTGACGATAGTTGGCTTCGCTGGTCCCCACTTGACCAAAGTCGCTCGCCAAGTACACATCACTCAGTACCGGGAAATAATATTCACCGTCGTATTTGACCATTAACGCTTTACTGTTGATAAAAAGCTCGGCAAACAGCGACAACACCAGCATGGTGGTCAAGATGATAAACGACCAATAACCGCGTTTAATTTGCTTAAAGCTGCGGATTTTCTTTTGAGTTAAAGGGCTAAACGTCAACATATCAAGATCCAAACTTCACGCGAGGGTCAACCAAGGCAACACAGATATCGGAGATAATATTGCCGGCCAGCAGTAATAGCGCATTGATGGCGACAATGCCCATCACCACCGGATAATCGCGCTCCATAATTGACTCATAGCCAAGTAAGCCGATGCCATTGATATTGAAAATGACTTCAATCAAAAACGCGCCGGTCATAAAGAACAACAACGAGTTGCCAAAATGGCTAGCAATCGGGATCAAGCTGTTGCGCAGCGCGTGCTTGCGCACCGCCGAGCGGAACGGTAACCCTTTGGCAATCGCCGTACGGATATAGTCCGCCGAGAGGTTTTCCATTAGGTTGTTTTTCATCGTCATGGTCAGGGTGGCAAAGTCACCAATCAGATAACAAATCAGCGGCAGTACCGCATGCCACATCACATCTTTGGCGCGTTCCCAAAAGCTGGTCGCGTCGTAGTAGGCATCGCCCACAAAGCCCCCCATCGGGAACCATTCGAGGTGATAGCTAAACAAGGTGATCAGTAATACCCCGACCACATAGCCAGGCAAGGCAAACCCAATAAAAATCAGCACAGAGGAGGACGAATCAAACACTGAACCGTGTTTGAGGGC
This sequence comes from Salinivibrio kushneri, assembly GCF_027286325.1. NCBI lineage: Bacteria > Pseudomonadati > Pseudomonadota > Gammaproteobacteria > Vibrionales > Vibrionaceae > Salinivibrio > Salinivibrio kushneri. The sequence continues at coordinate 130,591 of NZ_CP114588.1, read as the reverse complement.
TTTGTAATACCCGAGCGGAAGAGAGATAAAATAGCTGATGAAGAAGGTCATGCCGCCGTAAAACAAGGAGACGGGCAGACGCTCGGCGATCATGTCGGTGACCGGCTCGTAGTAGCGCGTCGACTCACCCAGATCGAAGTTGGCGAGCTTGCCCAGCCAATCGACATAGGCTTCTAGCACGGGTTTATCGAGGCCGTAAAATGCCTTAAGTTCGGCAATCTGATCGTCCGATAACGCCGAGCTGTCACCAGCACGTTGCAAGCTCGAGCCGCCATCGGCTTGTGCCTGCATTTGCGTCATCATTCGCTCGACCGGCCCACCCGGCACAAGACGGGTGATACCAAAGATCAAAATGGTAATGCCGAGAAATGTCGGGATCACCAACAGTAACCGGCGTAAAAAGTACGACAGCATAGCCACTACTCCCTGTCCACTGTCTGATATTTTTGCAGGTCATGGAACCTGCCGTTGTGCTCTCTTGGCCATCCTAAGCACTGAAAGCAACACTACGTATTACACACTCACATAAAGTGGTCTATATTTATCTCGATTTTTAGTCACGATCAACGATAACGGCCTGTTAGAAGTGATTTTTTTGCTACAAGACAGCGAAAACTATGCCGTTTTTCTACTGCGTTGTGCTAGCTTCCTTATCACCAAAAGCAATAAATATTTCACTCAATAGTCACAAAAGTTTGGTTTAAAATGCAATAAAACTGACATTTCACCGAAACATTGTCTCTTTTCGTCACTTCACTTACCAATAACCCACCGCGACAGCCTGTCTTGGTAAAAAGACAATCCATCTTCCCGCCTCATCTATTCTCATATTCATTCACCAAAACCGGCGCAACAGTGATAGTGATTTGTTTCACCATAACCTAGACCACCAGCACAAATCACCAACATCAATTATGGTATGCAGTAGCGCCTCTAATCACCCCTTGCACACTTAGGGTCAGGAGTTCAAACACTGAATACCCGCATTTATTAGGGGTTGGTAATTTTTAGCAATCCTCTACAATTGGTCAGGTTATGCCGAGCCGCTTCCTGCTCGGCTTTTTTCCCTTTATTAACGCAAAGAGTGCCTGATGGAGTCTGCTTCTCGCGCAAAGCGCTTGTTCTCGACCACCTTACCCATGCTGTTTGGCGTACTGTCACTAATGAGTTTTCAACTTGTCGATAGCGCCTTCATTGGTCAGTTGGGCGTGCTACCTCTCGCGGCACAAGGCTTCACCTTGCCCATTCAGATGATCATTATCGGCATTCAAGTCGGCCTCGGGATTGCGACCACGGCGGTGATCTCACGCGCGCTCGGGGCCGATCAGTGCCGCTATGCCAAACAATTAGGCGGCCTGATTCTATTTATTGGCACCGCAGGCGTTGCTCTGTTTGCCGGCTTGCTCTACGCCTTGCGCCATCCAATCTTGATGTTGCTCGATGCGCCGGACAAGGTATTTCCGGTAATTGATAGCTATTGGCAAATTTGGTTAGTCAGTGCCTGGACAGGCGCAGTGCTTTACTTCTTTTATAGCCTGGCACGCGCCAATGGCAACACCATGTTGCCCGGCTCCATGATGGTGGTCACCAGCTTATTAAACCTTGCGCTCGACCCGGTATTTATCTTTTGGCTCGATTGGGGCATTAATGGCGCGGCCGTGGCAACCTTGATTGCGTTTGGCGCTGGCATTGCCATTGTCGCGCCTCGCGTGTTCGGCAAAGGCTGGGTTTCGTTTGACTGGCAGGACTTAAACATCAAACAAAGTGTGGGTTCGATTGGGCATATTATGGGGCCGGCGATGATAAGCCAGCTGCTGCCGCCGGTGTCATCCATGCTGGCCACCAAGCTGCTCGCCAGCTTTGGCTCAGCGGCAGTGGCCGCCTGGGCACTGGGTTCACGCTTTGAATTCTTTGCCATTGTCTCGGTGCTGGCATTAACCATGTCGATGCCACCCATGGTGGGTCGTTTGCTGGGTAAAGGCGATCTGACCGAAGTGCGCCATTTGGTTAAGTTAGCGTGTCAGTTTATTCTCGGCTTTCAATTGCTGATTGCCGTGGTGACCTGGCTTGCTGCCGCTCCCTTGGCGGACTTGATGACCAGCGATCAACAAGTCACCGATATCTTGTACACTCACCTTACGCTAGTGCCGTTTAGCCTGGGCGCGCTAGGGGTGTGTATGTTGATGGTGTCAATTACCAATGCATTAGGCCGCTCATACACCGCGCTGACCATTTCTGCGCTCCGCCTATTTGCGTTTTTCCTGCCCTGCCTCTGGCTAGGCGCACAAATTGGCGAGCTATTTGGCCTATTTGCCGGTGCCTTAATCGGTAACCTCCTTGCGGGCGCAGTGGCTTATGCCATGTACCGACGTACGCTGGCTAAACTGATGGCGCATCAGTCCCGCTAAACTGAGTCGATGCTCGCTGCTATCATCGACTGGATTCGCTTAGCAGACCCTCCGCGCCAAGGATGGCGCGGCGGAGCCTCCAGGGATGGATTAACGGCGTGTCTGCGTGCGGCTCCAGTCGATGCACATAACTAAAAAAGCCCGCTAATAACAGGCGGGCTCAAAAGGTAAATACAGTTGACGCGCGGGGTTAATAACCCAGTTGCGTTAAGGTCGCTTCAATGTCTTTACCGTCGCTGTCGGTTAAGGCTTTAACCGCCACGTTAGGACGGTTGGTAAAGAAGCCATCCACACCGCGCTCGCGGTAACGAATCAAATCTTCGCGATCGTCCAAGGTATACATGTGCATCAGCAAGCCTTTTTCATGGCTCATATCCACCATCCAAGACTTCGCCAAGTCCATATAGCTAAACTGGCTTGACCAAGCATCATCAAAGTTGGCTTGGGTGCCCGACGGCCCCACACCGATGGCGCCATGCTCCTTGGCATAATCCAACCATTCTGCGTAGCCGGATTTTGAGGCCACTTCTTGACGCGCGTAGTACTGAGCGTAAGACTCATCATCCGCTTTCGGCGCGCTGTCTTTAGTGGGAATGTAGCCATCACCTGCCCACAGCAGCAAGATTTTTGGCACATTCGGCATCACATCCTGCAGCGCTTCAAGGCTCGATTTGTTAAAGGTCTGCAGGATCACTTTGCCTTTGGCGTCGTCATCTAACCAACCATGCTCGGTCAAGTCTTGCTTCAAATCCTGCTCAATCCCCGGGAAGAACTCAGGCACCTTGGTTTCAATATAAAGCCCAGGCTGGTGCGCACAGTCTTCCGCGATTTCACGTACCTGATCCAGCGTCACTAGCTTCAAGCCGCTAAAGCTTTCTCGTGCGCGCTCGGGATAGGCTTGGTTATACCAGCTACCGGCATCCAGTTTTTCCAGCTCTGCCCAAGTAAAGGTATTGACCGGATCGTCGGCACGCTCAGGATAGACTGTCTCAATATTGGTGTTGCGCTTAAGGTTGTCGTCATGCACCGCGATCAATTTGCCGTCTTTGGTGCGCTGTAGGTCAAGCTCGAGATAATCGGCTCCCACTTCACAGGCAAGCTGGTAAGCCGGCAAGGTCGACTCTGGTGCATTGTAAGAATCACCACGGTGGGCAATGACCGCGTGATCGGCAATGCCAAGTTGTGCGCTTAACGCCGTGTCACTGGCTTGAGCAAAAGAAGAGAAGGATACGGCACTGGCCACACTCAGGGCAGTAGCTGTCACGCTCAGGGTCGCTTTTAATGATGTGTTCAACGGAAACTCCTTAATGTCGTTGAAGTTGGCGAGATAATTAAACGCTTGTTCAATTATCGAGACAGCATAGCAAAACCCTGATTTAAAGCGAAAAAATAAAAACGCCCACAAAGAGGTGGGCGTCAACACGGTTAGGAAGCCAGCGGCCAGAGTGACTCTACTGCCTGCAGGGGGCGTTGGTCGGGGTTAGATAAATAGTGTGGGCGCGGTGGCAACCCACTAAATGGCTTCACCGTTTTGTTTTCCACACTGTTATAAACGAACATTAAAATCGAACGTGGGTCGTTGGCGATATTATCGGGTGAGCCATGCATCAAGTTACAATCATGGAACACCAAGGTACCGGCTTGTCCCGTTACCGAGGCAATGCCATTGTCTTCTAACAATGCGTCCATGGTCTCTGGCTTGGGCACGCCCAGCATTTGTTTTTTCAGCGATTGCTGATAGTTTTTTTCGCCGGTGTTGCCTTCACAAGACGCATAATGATGGTGCGAGCCGGGGATCACATACAAAGGCCCATTGTGCTCGGTGTTGTCGGTTAACATCAGCCATACGGTCACGGCTCGCATCCGTGGCATTCCATCCTCAACGTGCCAAGTCTCGAAGTCAGAATGCCAAGGAAACGACTTGCCTTTAAACGCAGGCTTAATATTGACACGCGATTGCATCAAATATGCATCCGAGCCCAAAATTTGCCGCACTTTATTGAGAATGCGCGGATCGCGTGAGAAGCGATCGATCAAATCACTGTAGGCAAAAGGTTTAAAAATAGTGCGCAACTCGTCACTATCCGGCTCGGTATATAGCTCTTCATAGCCGGCCATATCATCGCGCAAACGGGTTATTTCACGCTTAAGCGGTGCCACCATTTCCGGCATGTAATCCTTCATAACCAGAAAGCCTTGGCGCTCGAACGTATCCAGCTCGTGCTGGCTTAAACTATGCGGTACCTCTGGCTGCGCACTGCCGTACACAACAGGGTCTAGACGTGGGGAGAGGGTTTCTTTTCCATTGACGCGTGAGGGATACAAATCGGGTGTACCTTCCATTATTGACACCTCCTTCATGTCGTTCGTTTTTTAGTGATATCTTCTCGCTGTTTGAGGCCCTAAAGGGCGTGAATTGCACACAACACAGGTGTGGGCGGCTAATCTAAAATCAACCCCCAACGCGTGCTATGCATCTTCTTAGATAACTGCGCGCTACCCTACCAGCTCCACATCGAACAGTGAACCTTTGTAAACCCACAACCGCTATGCGTCATGACAAGCCATCTTAATGATCGCTTTCACCGCGATCCCGTTCAAATCCAAATGAGTTCGTGCTACCCTGCGCGCCTCCCACGGGGAACAACTATCTATTCGTCGATCGACGCCTGTACGTATACGCTATACTGCGGATGGGCATCAGCCAGTGAAAGTGATCAATCCATGAGCCAAGGTACGCTTTACATTGTTTCCGCCCCAAGTGGTGCGGGCAAATCCAGTCTGATTTCAGCGTTGCTGAATGATAACCCTCGCTATGACATGAAAGTGTCTGTGTCTCACACGACGCGCGCCATGCGCCCAGGTGAAGAAGATGGCGTGCACTATCATTTTGTCTCCGTGGAAGAGTTTCAGTCACTGATTGCGCAAGAAGCGTTCTTAGAGCACGCACAGGTATTCGGCAACTACTACGGCACATCCCGGGTATGGATTGAAAAAATGCTCAATAATGGTGTCGATATTTTCCTCGATATCGATTGGCAAGGCGCTGAACAAATTCGTCAGCAAATGCCGAACAGCAAGAGTATTTTCATTCTCCCTCCCAGCCGAGAAGAGCTAGAAAGACGCCTGACCACTCGTGGTCAAGACAGTGAAGAGGTGATCGCACAGCGCATGCAAGAAGCACGCTCCGAAATCTCTCACTATGCTGATTATGATTACCTGATTATTAATGATGACTTTGATGTCGCATTGATGGATATTAAGGCCATCATCCGTGCCGAGCGGATGGCACTAGCCAAACAAGCCAGCAAGTATCATGCGATGATCGACGAACTGTTGGCTGACTAACCACCACATTGAGACGTGACCATTGCCCCAGCCAAGGCTGGCAATAGGTCGCGGCCTTTTGTATACTTTTCGGTCATTTTGAATGACCTATTGATGACATAGCTGGAGTCCTTCATGGCACGCGTAACTGTTCAAGACGCCGTTGAAAAAATTGGTAACCGCTTCGATCTCGTTCTGGTTGCGGCTCGCCGCGCCCGTCAAATGCAAACCGGCGGCAAAGATGCCCTCGTTGCAGAAGAAAACGACAAGTACACAGTGATCTCTTTGCGTGAAGTTGAAGAAGGACTGATCAACAAAGAAGTCCTCGACGCACGTGAGCGTCAGGAAAAGCAAGAGCAAGAAGCCGCTGAAATGGCCGCGGTAAGCACCATTTCTGGTCAACGTTAAACGCTGCATTTATCAGGGACAGGCCGTTTGTATCTATTTGATAGCCTGAAAGAAGTTGCTAGCCAGTATTTGCCGGAGTCGCAGCTTGAAGCGCTTCGGCAAGCCTACCTAGTAGCCAGGGATGCCCACGACGGGCAAACTCGCTCAACCGGCGAACCTTATATCATTCACCCCATCGCGGTGGCACGTATCTTAGCGGAAATGCGCTTGGACTGTGAAACCCTGATGGCGGCATTGCTGCATGATGTCATTGAGGACACTGAGGTGACCAAAGAGGACCTGCAGCAACGCTTTGGTGATGTGGTGGCCGATTTGGTCGACGGGGTGTCTAAGCTTGATAAGCTTAAATTTCGCGACCGTAAAGAAGCCCAGGCCGAGAACTTTCGCAAAATGGTCATGGCGATGGCCCATGACATTCGCGTGATCCTGATAAAACTGAGTGACCGCACCCACAATATGCGTACCTTGGGCGCCCTCCGCCCAGATAAAAAGCGCCGTATTGCCCGTGAAACGCTAGAAATCTTCGCCCCCCTCGCCCATCGTCTGGGTATCCATAATATAAAAGTCGAGCTGGAAGAGCTCGGTTTTGAAGCCTTGTACCCCAATCGCTACCGCGTGCTTAAAAAGGTGATCGCGCAGGCACGGGGTAACCGCAAAGAAATGATCCAAAAAATCCATGCGGAAATTGAAGGCCGCCTGGAAGATGCGGGGATTAAAGCCCGTGTACTGGGCCGAGAGAAAAACCTCTACTCCATCTATAACAAGATGAAGAATAAAGAGCAGCGTTTCCACACCATCATGGATTTGTACGCGTTTCGGGTGATTGTGGGTGATCTCGATACCTGCTACCGCGTGCTGGGGCAAATGCATAACTTGTATAAGCCACGCCCAGGCCGGCTCAAAGACTATATCGCGGTGCCCAAAGCCAACGGATATCAGTCACTGCACACCTCTATGATTGGTCCGCACGGTGTCCCGGTTGAAGTACAAATTCGTACCGAAGACATGGATCAAATGGCAGATAAAGGGGTTGCTGCACACTGGGCGTATAAAAGTGGCGCCGACAGGCCTTCTGGCACCACCGCGCAAAAACGGGCGCAACGTTGGATGCAGAACATCATCGAGCTGCAACAAAGCGCAGGCAGCTCGTTTGAGTTTATCGAGAGCGTTAAATCCGATCTCTTCCCCGACGAGCTGTACGTCTTTACCCCCAAGGGGCGGATTGTCGAGCTGCCTGTCGATGCGACCGCGGTCGACTTTGCCTATGCCGTCCACACCGATGTGGGCAACACCTGTGTCGGCGCGCGGGTTAACCGTCAGCCTTATCCGCTGAGCCAGCCGCTCAAAAATGGTCAAACGGTTGAGATTATCACCGCTCCGGGGGCGCGTCCGAATGCCGCTTGGCTCAACTATGTGGTCACGGCGCGGGCACGGACAAAAATCCGTCAAGTGCTAAAAACCATGCGTCGTGAAGAGTCGGTAACCTTAGGGCGTCGCCTGCTCAATCATGCGCTTGGAGAGCAAAACCTCCCGGATATCGACCCTGAGCGCGTTGACGCAGTATTGAGTGACTTGAAGCTAAAAACCAGCGACGACTTACTCGCGTCGATTGGCCTTGGCGAACTCATGAGCGTGGTGATTGCACGTCGCCTGCTTGACCAAGACCCGGCTGCCCCCACCGAGGGTAAAATGCCGATTCGTGGTGCCGATGGCATCTTGGTGACTTATGCCAATTGCTGTCGTCCGATCCCAGGTGACCCGATCATTGCCCATGTCAGCCCAGGTAAAGGCTTGGTTATCCACCGTGAAACCTGTGCTAACATCCGCGGCCACCGCCAAGAGCCGGACAAATATATGCCCGTCGAGTGGGCGGACGATTTTGAGCAAGAGTTCAGCACCCGGGTACGCGTGGATATGCAAAACCACCAGGGGGCATTGGCCGACCTCACCAATACCATCGCCGCAACCGGATCCAATATCCAAGGGTTAACCACCGAGGAGCGCGATGGTCGCCTGTACACCATTTTTGTTCGCTTAACGACCAAAGACAGAGTGCATTTGGCCAACATTATGCGCCGCCTTCGCGTGATGCCTAATGTGGTGAAAGTGAGCCGCCAGAAAAACTGAGTGCCCCAACCCATCATTACCTGTCGCCCGCCTTTTGGCGGGCGTCACCGTTTTTTGCCTGTTATTGACGGAATTGAATCATGACCCCTGAACGCTTTGAACGCATTCATCAGGTCTTGGCCCAACGCCAGCCTGATCTCACTGTCTGCATGGAGCAAGTTCACAAGCCCAACAATATTTCCGCCATCATTCGCACTGCCGACGCCGTGGGAGTCCACCGCATGCATGCGGTGTGGCCAGAGGGCACCAAGATGCGCACCCTCGGTGGCACATCGGCCGGCTCGCGTAACTGGATAGATGTGGTGACTCACAACACCACGGAAGAAGCCTTTGAGACCATGCACGCCCAAGGGATGCAGGTGTTAGTCACCAACTTATCGGATACCGCGGTCGATTTTCGCGAGATTGACTACACCCGTCCGACGGCCATCGTGCTGGGGCAAGAAAAACAAGGCATCAGTCGCGAAGCACTGGATAAAGCAGACCAAGACATCCTCATTCCTATGGTGGGTATGGTACAGTCACTCAATGTGTCAGTGGCCAGTGCCTTGATTTTGTACGAAGCACAGCGCCAACGCCAAGCGGCTGGCATGTACCAGTTGGATAAGACACGCTTGCCCGACCACGAGGTTCACCACATTTTGTTCGAGCGTGGTCACCCGGTGCTTGCCCGCGTGGCAAAACAAAAAGGCTTGCCTTATCCGCCCCTAGATGAACACGGTCAAATTGTGGCCGACGAGGCGTGGTGGGCACAGATGCAGTCGGCCAAACATCCACGTTAGCCCGACACGCGAGCCAGAGTGAATCAGTAGAGAAACGGATGCGATCTTCGATGCTAAGTGCGGTGACTGTTGATACCTTAAGTGGCGTTGGCAGCAAAATGGCGGAAAAACTGGCGAAAATAGGCCTGCATACGGTGCAGGATGTATTGTTTCACCTGCCTTATCGTTATGAAGATCGCACTCGTGTGTGGCCGGTCGCGAGTCTCTTACCGGGTCAACATGCCACCATCGAAGGGGAAATCACCCACAATGACACCGTGTTTGGCCGTCGCCGGATGCTCACCGTCCGAGTGCAAGATGGCAGCGGCGCGTTAACGCTGCGGTTTTTCAATTTTAATGCCGCGATGAAAAACAGTTTAGCGGTAGGCAAGCAAGTAAAAGCCTACGGCGAGCTCAAACGCGGAAAGCACGGGCTGGAGATCATTCACCCCGAGTATCAGGTATTTTCTGAGCCCACCGAACTGGTGATGGAAGAAACCCTCACCCCCGTGTATCCCACGACGGAGGGGCTGCGCCAAGCGACGCTGCGTAGCCTGACCGATCAAGCCCTGGCTTTGTTAGACAAAAGTGGCGTCGACGAGCTGCTACCCGAGGGCTTATACGATAGACAGCTTTCGCTGCGCGATGCATTACACCTTTTACATCGTCCGCCGCCCGAGACCGTGTTGGAAGACTTACTAGCAGGGCAACACCCTGCTCAGCGACGCTTGATCATTGAAGAGCTTCTTGCCCAGCATCTGTCGATGCTGTCTGTGCGTCATCATGCCCAACAAGTGAAAGGCTTTGCCCTCGCGCCCAGTCAGTCATTAGGGCAGCGTCTGTTAGACAACTTGCCTTTCACTCCCACCGGCGCGCAAACCCGAGTGGTGAGCGAGATCAGCGCAGATTTGGCCAAGCCGTTTCCAATGATGCGCCTCGTGCAAGGCGATGTGGGTGCAGGTAAAACCTTGGTCGCCGTGCTCGCCGCCTTGCAAGCCATTGAACAAGGCCATCAAGTCGCGTTGATGGCACCGACCGAGCTACTGGCCGAGCAACACGCCACTAACTTCGCTCAGTGGCTCGAGCCACTGGGCATTCAAGTCGGTTGGTTGGCCGGCAAGCTAAAAGGGAAAGCGCGGGAGCAAACCCTAGCAAGCATCGCTGACGGCGAAGCGAAAATGGTGGTCGGTACCCATGCTTTGTTTCAAGCGAGCGTCCACTTCGACAGCCTAGCGTTGGTGATTATTGATGAGCAACACCGCTTTGGCGTTCACCAACGTCTCGCGCTGCGAGAGAAAGGCGAGCAGCAAGGCGCCCACCCGCACCAGCTTATCATGACCGCGACCCCCATTCCCCGTACCTTGGCGATGACCGCCTATGCGGATCTTGAAACGTCCGTCATCGATGAATTACCCCCAGGGCGCACCCCCATCCAAACCGTCGCCGTCCCCGACACCCGCCGCGACGATATCATCGCCCGCGTCAGTGCCGCGTGTGCAGCCGGTCGACAAGCGTATTGGGTGTGTACCTTGATTGAGGAGTCCGACGCCTTAGAAGCGCAAGCCGCCGAAGACACAGCCACCGCGCTTAAAGAAGCCCTCCCCAACCTGAAAATTGGCTTGGTTCACGGGCGAATGAAAGCGGCAGAAAAGCAAGCGATAATGGAAGCGTTTAAGCAAGGCGAGTTACAGTTATTGGTGGCGACAACGGTGATTGAAGTGGGTGTAGACGTGCCCAATGCCAGTTTGATGATCATTGAAAACCCCGAGCGGCTCGGACTCGCCCAGCTACATCAGTTGCGTGGCCGTGTCGGCCGTGGCTCCGTCGCCAGTCATTGTGTACTGCTTTACCATGCCCCTTTATCCAAAACCGCCAGTCAGCGGCTTGGGGTGCTGCGCGATAGCAATGACGGCTTTGTGATTGCGCAGCGCGATCTCGATATTCGTGGACCCGGCGAGCTTCTCGGCACCCGCCAGACTGGGCTGGCTGAGTTTAAGATTGCTGACTTGGTCAGAGATCAGGGGCTGATCCCTGAAGTGCAAAAACTGGCCACGCACTTACATCAACACTACCCACAACATGCTCAAGCGATTATTCGCCGCTGGCTGGGGCATAAAACCCACTATTCTAATGCCTGATCGGCGCTGTAACGCTCCCAGTGCGTCATGATCAGCGCCATAGTTTCTGACTTGCTGTATCCCGCTTCACTGGCCGCCTGAATAAAGTGCGCCAGTGCGCCTTCAACGTAGTGCAAACGCTGCTCGGGCTCAGCCGGGCGCATGGTTTCACTCACCTGCATACCCACACCGGGTAAACGCTCAAGCCAGCCTTCGTCGGCCAATTGTTGATAGCTGCGCGACACCGTCATTGGGTTCATCGCCAATGTTTTGGCCAGTTGCCGCACCGAGGGAAGTCGCGCACCGGGGTAGAGGGTGCCGCTGGCAATATGCCGTTGAATTTGGTCAATCAGCTGCTGAAATTTAGGTGTCGGATCCTGACTGTCTAGCGATAAACGCATGGCCGTTTCCCAGTGTATTGAGTCTCTATGACAGTATGGCCTACCCCCCTGTTTCCGCGACTTCCGCGGCCAAAAACGTGGTCACACGCACACAAGGACGTTATTTTTTATTGCCCACAGGAAACGTCATTTGAATTCTTAACCCACCTTCAGTGCGTGACGACAAGCGAATATCACCGTGAAGTTGTTCCACAATGCGTTTCACGATCGCCAGCCCTAAGCCTGTCCCTTCGCTACCACGAGCGGTGTCACCGCGGGTAAAAGGTTGAAATAGCGAATTCTCTAAACTCGCCTCGATCCCCGGGCCATTGTCTTCCACTTCCACCCACTGATAGGTGTGATCGGCATTGCTGCCACAACCGAGACGGACCCAACCATGGCCGTATCGCACCGCATTAACCACCAAATTGGTCACCGCACGCTTTAACGCTACCGAGTTAGCAAATAACTCTCCGTGCAATGCCCCTAGGTCGAGATCAATATCGACCCCCATTTGTTGCTGATTACTCGCCACATCGCGGCAAATGCTCGCTAAGTCGACAGGATCAGGGTCTTGCTGCTGCACGGCGCGCAAGTAATCCATAAACTGGTTGATGATTTCATTACACTCTTCGGTGTCCTCGGTAATGCTATCGGCCAAATAGGCATCATCCGATGACATCATTTCAGTGGCAAGGCGAATGCGCGTCAGTGGCGTGCGCAAATCATGGCTAACCCCTGCCATCAGCAAGGCGCGGTCTTCTTCCAACTTACGGATACCCGCTGACATTTTATTAAATGCTACCGTCACCGCCTGAATTTCTGACGCCCCTCGTGGCGGCACAGGATCGGGAAAACGGCCATCTGCCACATCTAACGCCGCGCGCTCAAGGGCCACAAGTGGGCGGTTTTGCATCTTGATAAATAGCCACCCGCCCGCAATCACCAACAAAGCAATCACTAAGCTGTATTGAAACAAAGGGGCAAAATCGTCTTGATGCAGCTCGGAAAGCGGGATCCGCATTAAAAAGTCATCAATCTGGTCAAACTTCAGCCACAGCACGTAGCTGTCTTCACCACTGACCAAGCGTACTTCGGTTTGGGTGCCCAACTCCTCGCTGATATGCTCGCTTAAATAATCAATTTCCATGGCATCTTTAAACGCCACCGCTTGCTCACTATTGGGCGCATGCAAGGTGACGCCAATCTGCTCCAACAATTGCCGCCGCACAGGTTCACCAAGATGAAGCACTTCACCGTCTTTGAGGTACCAGTCCTCCTCCAGCATCAGGCGCACTTCAAAGGCGAGGATTTTGTTGAACTGCTGCAAACTGGGCAGCAAGGCATAATTGACGATGGTCAGATAAGAAAAAACTTGGCTGGCAATTAACAAGCCAGCCAAGATAAACAAGGTACGTGCAAAGTTAGTCCGCGGTGACATCCGCATCGCTACACCTCTCCATCTGGCACGAATACGTAGCCGAGCCCCCATACGGTTTGGATATAACGCGGTTTACTCGGGTCTTCTTCTATCATCCGACGCAAACGCGAGATTTGCACATCAATCGAGCGCTCCATCGCCGAATACTCACGGCCACGCGCCATGTTCATCAACTTGTCACGTGATAACGGCTCGCGCGCATTGGTGACCAAGGCTTTAAGCACCGCGAACTCGCCGGATGTGAGCGTCATGGGCTCATCATTGCGAAACATTTCCCGGGTGCCGAGGTTGAGACGAAACTCGCCAAAGGTCACCGTGGTAGAGTCTGCACTCGGGGCGCCTGGCGCTTCAATGGTCTGCCGGCGCAATACTGCGCGTACCCGCGCCAATAGCTCTCGCGGGTTAAAAGGCTTGGGTAGGTAATCATCGGCACCGACTTCTAAACCGACAATGCGATCAATCTCATCGCCCTTCGCGGTCAGCATCAAAATCGGCAATTGGTTATTCGCTTGACGCAAACGGCGACACACAGACAGGCCATCTTCACCCGGCAACATCAGATCTAGCACCATTAGGTGAAAGGCTTCACGCGCGAGTAAGCGATCCATCTGCTCGGCATTGGCGACACTGCGTACCTGAAAACCTTGCTCGGTCAGGTAGCGTTCCAGTAGCGAGCGCAGACGCATATCATCATCCACCACTAGAATTTTATAGTTCTCTTGCATGCTAAGCCCTCAATGCTGATCGTTGCCCGGCCATCGATTGGCCGTCACGTATATCATACTGAATTTTGCCACAGTTCTCTTTCAGACCGCGTGTTTGTCTGCCGCCAAGCGAGGGGTAAATTGTTACCGAGTGTTGCCTCGACAAGTTTGCCCGCTTCTTGTACTTTCCTGGACAAGGTTATATCGCGCGACGCCGAATGGCTAGCGAAAGGAGAGGTAACGTGAAAACCAAATTGGTGACCCGAGAAGGGTTTAACGCGCTCAAAGCCGAGCACGATCACCTGTGGCACGAACGGCGCCCAGAAGTGACCAAAATTGTCAGCTGGGCCGCCAGTTTGGGTGATCGCTCAGAAAATGCAGACTACACCTACAACAAACGTTTGTTACGTCAAATAGACCGCCGTGTTCGCTATCTGCGTAAACGCCTCAATGACTTAACCATTGTCGATTACGCGCCCGAGCAAGAAGGACGGGTCTTTTTTGGCGCCTGGGTGGAAATTGAAAACGAAGCCGGCGACACCAAGCAATTTCGAATTGTTGGCCCTGATGAGATTTATGAACGCAAAGATTACATTTCTATCGATGCCCCCATGGCCCGTGCGCTATTAAAAAAAGCCGTTGATGACGAAGTGGTGGTCTCAACCCCTGAAGGCGAAAAGCAATGGTTTGTGAATACCATTACCTACCCAAAGCCCAGTGACAGCGACGCTCAGTAACACCTGACGGAACCTTCGTCCCCATCGCGGTCAAAAATGCTATCCCTTGGCAGGGCGTTCCCCTGCCGTGCTTGTAGAGAAAAGGAAACACATGCACACATCTATTACACACACCCTGGCGCACGAGCTCAATGTGGCGCCAGGCCAAGTCAAAACAGCGGTTGAATTACTTGATGATGGCAACACGGTTCCCTTTATCGCCCGCTACCGAAAAGAAGCCACCCAAGGGCTGGATGACTCGCAGTTGCGCACCCTTGAGAGCCGTTTGGTCTATTTGCGCGAATTGGATGCCCGGCGCGATACCATCCTGAAATCGATTGACGAGCAAGGCAAACTCACCGACAGCTTGCGCAGCGATATTCTCGCCGCGGAGAGTAAAAACCGCTTAGAAGATCTCTATCTGCCTTACAAACCCAAGCGCCGAACCAAAGGCCAAATTGCGATTGAGGCCGGCCTCGCCCCCTTGGCCGAGGCCTTATGGCAAGACGCCTCGCACAACCCTGACGCGCTTGCCGAGCAATATATCAATGCTGAAAAGGGCGTCGCCGACACTAAAGCCGCGCTGGATGGCGCCCGCGCGATTATGATGGAGCGCCTTGCCGAGGATGCGAGCTTATTAGAGACGCTGCGCCAGTACCTTAAGCAATATGCAGTGCTGCGCGCCACCGTGGTTGCCGGCCAAGAAGAAGCCGGTGCCAAGTTCAAAGACTACTTTGCCCACCAAGAGCCGATAGCCAAGGTGCCCTCTCACCGCGCGCTGGCGATGTTACGTGGTCGCAATGAAGGCGTGTTACAGCTAGCGCTGGTTGCCGATCCCGACCAAGCACCAGACAGCAAGCAAAGCGTGTGCGAAACCATGATTGCTCAACACTACCAGCTGTCTTTGGGCACCGCACCGGCAGATCGTTGGCGCAAACAAGTCATTGCCTTTGCTTGGCGGGTCAAAATCTTAATGCATCTTGAGACCGAGTTCATGGCCAACCTGAAAGAGCGTGCGGAAAATGACGCTATTGATGTGTTTGCGGCCAACTTAAAAGATGTATTGATGGCCGCACCGGCTGGCCCTCGCTGCACCATGGGCATTGACCCAGGCCTGCGTACCGGCTGTAAAGTGGCGGTGGTGGATGGTACGGGCAAATTGCTCGACACCGCCACTATTTATCCCACCGCACCTAAACACGATATTGATGGGGCGAGTAAAACGCTACGCCGTTTTATTGACCGCCACAGCGTGAACTTGATTGCGGTCGGCAATGGCACCGCCTCACGTGAAACCGAACACTTTGTCACCACCATGCTCAAACAAGCCGACTTAAGCATTCAAACGGTGATGGTCAGTGAGGCCGGTGCCTCGGTTTATTCGGCGTCAGAGCTGGCAGCCAAAGAATTTCCCGACCTCGATGTCTCGCTACGTGGCGCGGTTTCTATCGCCCGCCGCCTGCAAGACCCTCTCGCCGAGCTGGTTAAAATTGATCCTAAGTCGATTGGCGTCGGTCAGTATCAGCATGATGTCTCTCAACACCAGTTGGCGAAAAAGCTTGATGCGGTGGTGGAAGACTGTGTAAACGCCGTAGGGGTCGATGTAAATATCGCGTCCGCACCACTGCTCACCCGGGTGGCAGGCCTTAGCCAAACCATGGCACAAAACATTGTTGCCTTTCGCGACGAAAATGGCCGATTTGGCGATCGTAAAACCTTACTGAAGGTCCCGCGCCTTGGCCCGAAAGCCTATGAGCAATGCGCTGGCTTTTTACGGGTGATGGATGGCGCGAACCCACTCGATCGCTCAGGTGTCCACCCAGAAACCTACCCTTTGGTTAAACAAATCGCCCAAAAGACCGGCAAAGCCATCGATGCCTTGGTGGGCAATGCGGGTATGCTACAAAGCTTAAACGCAAGCGATTATGCCACCGAGACCTTTGGACAGATCACGGTCACCGACGTATTGAACGAGCTGGCCAAGCCAGGCCGCGATCCGCGCCCTGAGTTTAAAACCGCGACCTTTGCCGAGGGCGTGAATCAGATCAGTGACTTAAAACCAGGCATGCAACTCGAAGGCGTGGTCACTAACGTCACGCACTTTGGTGCATTTGTTGATATCGGCGTCCACCAAGACGGCCTCGTGCACATCTCCGCGCTATCGAACCGCTTTATTAGTGATCCCCGCGACGTGGTCAAAGCCGGGGACGTGGTGAAAGTCAAAGTCATGGAGGTGGATGCGCCGCGCAAGCGAATTGGGTTATCGATGCGCCTTGACGATACGCCGGCTGCTAGCGAACCCCCAGCAGCCGCCCCTAAGCCGCGTGAGAGAAGTCCGAAAAAACGCCAGGACAAACCCGCCGCAATGGGCAGCATGGCCGATGCCTTTGCCCGCGCCAAGCGCTCCTAACCAAAAAGCCCCACGCAACATCGTGGGGCTTTTTCATCGTGGGCTTTCTCAGCATGGCGTCATGAACACCATTTAAATCACAATCAGCACTTCTGAGGGCATATTCGCCACGGTCGCTTGCTGATAGCGCATCGCAACCACTGCACGCGTTTGCTCGAACCTTTTCAGCTCTTCGACTTTCTCCAGCACTTCTTCCGGCATTTTCAACCCCAGCGGGTAGCCGTTGTCTTTACGTGCTTGCTCCCCCGGCTCGGTACGCGCCATGGCATCAACACGCCCGGCAATGTTCGCACCGTCATAATCAGCGTCGGACAAGGACTCGCGACTGTAGTCGAGCGAATAATTAGGGTGTTGTGACGGATCCCAGGATGAGCGGCCGAGCTGCTTGCCTTGATCGGTCGCCGCTTTGCCGTGTTCTGGCTCTGGGGCTTGCTTGGTGGGAACAATTTTTTCGCGCATGCGATTATCCCGCGCAACTTGCTCCGTTGGCGGGTTCACCGATGGCGCGACAGTTGGGATACTGACGCTTGCTGGCGATATATTCATCTGATGCTACCTCCCAACATCAGCTGAAGGCCTAATTGTCAGTGCGGCCTCGTCTCCTTACAGTTTAGACGACAACCGCGAGTATGGTGCCTATTGTGCCCAGCGCAGACAAAAATTGTCCCGCACTGTAGGCCGTATCATCGTTTTCTTTCACTTTTTCCGGGTGGTCCATGCCCAACGCACCATAGGTAAAGGATTCAACCGATGATTTCTCTTCTGGCTTTTTAACACCTTCAGCGTTTTTCGCTGCTTTCACATCTTTGCTTTCTTTTGCTGCCTCGGCAGCGGAAAGCGTCTCAGCAGCCTTGGCTGCTTTCGTGTCTTTGGCCGCGTTGTCCGCATTTTGTTGCGGTTGTGTCGGCGCTTTTGGCTTCATCGTTTGCTGATGATACGCCTGAGACTGCCCAACGTTACCTACGTTCATTATGGTCTCTCCTAATGTCAGAGCAAGTGACATAGTTAACTTATCGGCAGAACCATGACAGGATTTAGTCAATTCTACCAAAAAACGATCAGCGCACACTATTTGGGCGGCAAGTTTGTGCCTAAAAAGGCAAGTAGTTTGTCCACCACTTCGTCAGGCTCCGTCACAAAGGGGGCATGAGCACTGTGTGCGAATACCTCACATTGCGAGCGAGGCGCTAACGCAGAGACAGCTTCCGCCACCGACGCGGGTACTAAACCGTCTAGCCGCCCGTATAACCGCAACCACGGTACGGAAATCGCCTCACACTGCTGGCGCAGATCCGTGGTGGCCAGCATCGCCAAGCCATCCGCCAACGCGCGAGGGTCAGGCGCCGGTCGCGAGAACACCGCTTGCTTGAGCGCTTTCACATCTTTTCTTGCCGTGGGTGACCCCATGGCTTGCAGCGCCATAAAACGCTCCACCGTTTGCGAAAAATCGCGCTCAAGCTGGTCGGCAAAGTCGGTGAGTACCGCCGACTTGATCCCACGCCACCCTGGCTCTGCAACAAACTTGGGTGAGCTGGCGATAGTGACCAATCCAGTCACGCGCTGTGGCGATAAAAGTGCGGCTTGTGTTGCCACTAATCCGCCCAGTGACCAACCTATCCAAGTTGCATGCGCTGGTGATTCTTTAAGCAACACTTGTGCCAGTTTCTCGATATCAAGATCCGGTTGGTAGGCACTGTCGCCAAAACCCGGCAGGTCAACACAGTGAACACGGTAGTGCGCCGTCAAATAAGGGAGCAACATTGACCAGACAGCGCTGTTCATTCCCCAACCATGAATGAGAACCAGATCGGGACCTTGCCCGTGAGATTGCCAATCACATAACGCCATGCTTTACACTGCCTTGGTTGCTTTTCAATCAAGGTGCCTATGATATCAGCAATCGCACCACAGCGCTTCACGCGTTTACTCACCCATTGGAGAGGCAAACTCTTGCCCTCTCAGTGTCCAGTTTGCCACTTGTCATTGGATGCCGGACCCAAGGGTGCCACCCCGGCTTTATGCTGTGCCGCCTGCTGGGATGCGCACTACGCTTATTGTCTATGCCAATGTTGCGGCCTACCGGTCCCTACACCACAGACACGCTGTGGTGTCTGCCTTAGCCACTCTCCAGCATGGGACCGTTTGGTCGCGATCAGCGCCTACGAGGATCCGCTGCCGCAGCTTATCCATGCATTTAAATACCAACAGGCCTTTGAATTGGCGATGCCTTTTGCCCGCCAGTTAAGTGAGCGAATTCATTCGCCCGCGCCCGTACTGCTGCCTGTTCCACTCCATTGGCGGCGACGCTGGCAGCGCGGATATAATCAAAGTATGCATTTAGCCTGGGCACTCGCCGACTACCTGGATACTCACGTCGTCGATAACGTTTTAGCCCGAAGCCGCCATACAGCGCCACAGCAAGGTTTAAGCCGACAGGCACGGCTATCTAATCTTAAAAACGCGTTTGCGATCAGCGGTGAGCTGCCAAGTTCGCACGTGGCGATTGTTGATGACGTGGTGACAACCGGGCAAACGGTGTCCCAGCTGTGCCGATTATTGCGACGAGCCGGCGCAGAAACGATCGATGTTTACTGCTTGGCACGTACCGATCTACCCTAACGGAAAGCGTGCTATCCATGCGCAGAAAGTAGCCACATGCTTCAAGGGGTGATAGCCAACGCAAACCGGAGTACACTGTATAAAACACACTGGATTAGTCAGGTATTTGTCGTGTCAGAAGTCAATATTTCAGAAAATGCACAAAGCCACTTTGTGAAGCTGCTTGAGCAGCAGCCCGAGGGCACCAATATTCGCGTGTTTGTGGTTAACCCAGGCACGCCAAACGCCGAGTGCGGTGTTTCTTATTGTCCGCCCGAAGCGATAGAAAGCAGCGATACTGAACTTAAGTTCAACGGCTTTTCGGCCTTTATCGATGAGATGAGCCTGCCATTTTTAGACGAAGCGGAAATCGACTTTGTCACCGATAAAATGGGCTCACAGCTGACGCTGAAAGCACCGAACGCGAAAATGCGGAAAGTGGCCTCCGATGCGCCTTTGATGGAGCGTGTTGATTACGTGATTCAAAGCCAAGTTAACCCACAGCTTGCCAGCCATGGCGGCCATGTGAACTTGATTGAAATCACCGATGATGCGGTGGCGATTTTGCAATTCGGGGGCGGCTGCAATGGCTGCTCGATGGTGGACGTGACCTTAAAAGAAGGGATCGAAAAGCAGTTGCTGGCTGAGTTCAGCGGCGAGCTAAACGGCGTGCGTGATGTGACCGAGCACGCGCGTGGCGATCATTCTTATTACTAATAAACGCCGTCTCTTATCGCAAAAAACAGGCCAACTGGCCTGTTTTTTGTTGATAGGTCTCAGTGTGTGACGTCAAAAAAGCTATCTCGTCGCCAATGGTACACAAAGCACACCGCGAGACTGAGCCCTCTTAGCGCCATAAAAGTAAGCATCGCTAACCACAGGGCGTGATTGCCCCAATCTTGCGCTAGCCACCATGCAGCAAAAAAGCCCGCGGTGGCGACGAACATCCCATTGCGCATGTCTTTACCCCGTGTCGCACCAATAAAGATACCATCGAGCAAAAAGCACCACATCGACACCAAAGGCATAGCCACTAGCCAAGGTAAATAACGCGCCGCTTGATCACGCACCACCTCAATATTGGAAATCAACGCAATGATGTGACGGCCTGCCACACCAAATGCCAGCGTGATCGCCAAACAAATCACCAACGACCAAAATGTGCTGCCTATGAGTGACACTAACAACGCAGACTTGCTCTGTGCGCCAATCGCTCTACCCACCATCGCCTCCATCGCATAGGCAAAGCCGTCCATCGCAAAGGAAATCAGCATCAGAAAGCTCATCAACACCGCATTGGCGGCCACAATCTCGTCACCAAGTGTCGCCCCTTGGAAGGTCATGAAGGTAAAGGCCAACTGCAAGCTAAGGCTACGTAAAAAGATGTCTCGATTAAGCTTTAGCAAACGGCTCATCCCAGTTAGCCCGCGCTCAAATACCGACCGAACGGTCGGTAACTGACGCGACTGCCAGATGCCTTTGACAAAATAGAGCCCCAGCATGAGGCCGAGATAATCGGCAACCACACTTGCCGCCGCGGCCCCTTCCACTTTCATATCGAGACCGACCACAAACAGCAAATCAAGGACAATATTGGCACTGTTGACCACGATCAGCAGCCACATCGGCTGACGCGCATTTTGCGCCCCCAGTAGCCAGCCCATGATCACCAAGTTCATCAAGGTCGCCGGCGCACTAAAGATCCGAATGGAGAAGTACTGGCTCGCGTAATGTTTCACTTCGGCGCTGGCATCACTAACGTGCATCACCCCCTCTAAAATAGGCACATGCAGTGCGATTAATAGCGCAGCCAACAGGCCCGCCAAGGTCGCCCCACGCACAAAGGTGGCCGCCAGCTCACGGTTATCATTCGCGCCATAGGCTTGCGCGGTAAACCCGGTGGTCGCCATACGCAAAAAGCCCAACAGCCAAAAGGTGACATTTATCATGGTGCTGCCAACCGCCACACCACCTAAATACCACGCATGCTCTAAATGGCCGATCACCGCAGCATCGACTAACCCTAGCAAGGGAACAGTGATATTGGAGATCACCATGGGTAAAGCCAGCGATAAGACCCGCCAGTGAAGCTCACGCTGGGTTAAAGACTGCCACATACTGCCTCATTCTGAAGTTTGAATTACACTCAATCCGTCATGATGACGTATCGTTTTTGATAAAGCGCACGATTGCGTTGATAAGCGACGTGGTAAGCGGTAGCCCTTATCGGTGCAGCAGTGTACCATTACGGCAATCTAATCGACGAGCGGCAGCCCACTGCGTCAGTTGCACTGCGCCAGTTACACTGCGTCAGTTACACTGCGTCAGTTGCACTGGGTCAACTGCCCTCAACACTGAATGAATAAGGAATGGTTATGCGTGTGTTTTTTGCCTGTGTGTTGGTGGTATTGCTAGCGGGCTGCTCGAAAGTCACCAAGCAAAACTATGATCAACTTGAAGTCGGCATGAGCTATGACGTGGTTGTGAGCCATATTGGCGAGCCGAGCCAATGCGACGACACCATGGGCCTGACCCACTGTGTGTGGGGCGGTGATGGTAAACACATCAAAGTGTCTTTTGTCGCCGATAAAGCCACCGTGCTGTCGGCGCAAGGGCTAAAGTAGTCCCTTAATAGCGCAACGCGTGGTCGGCAAGGAGCACCACAAAGGTCGCGAAGATATGCCATATCGAGAACTTAAAGGTCTGCCACGCGATGCCTTTTTGCGACTGGGTTTTCAGTCGCCAAGCGTACCCGACAAAGACCAGATTTAACGTGGTCGCCCCCACCAGATACAGCCAACCACTCATCCCGGTCAACCAAGGCAAAATTCCTACCACCACCAGCAATAAGGTGTAAAGCAAGACCATGGTCTGGGTAAATCCTACCCCGTGAGTGACAGGGAGCATCGGCACATCGGCTTTGGCATAGTCATGGCGGCGATGTATCGCTAACGCCCAAAAGTGAGGCGGCGTCCAAGTAAAAATGATCATCACCAGCAGCAGCGCGTGGGCGTGAAGCTCTCCGGTCACCGCAGTCCAGCCCAGCAAAGGCGGCATTGCACCGGCTAACCCGCCAATCACGATATTTTGCGGGGTCGCAGGTTTAAGCCATTGGGTATACACCAACGCATACCCGACCAGGCTAGCAAACGTTAGCCAAGCGGTGAGCGGATTCAGCCACCAACAGGCAATAAAACCACTCACCATCAACCCCACCGCAAAGGCCAACGCGGCGCCTTGACTGACTCGTCCCTCGGCAACGGGGCGATGGCGGGTGCGCTGCATTTTCGTGTCAATTTTCCAGTCGATAACGTGATTAAACACCGCCGCGGCACTGGCTTGTGCACCAATGCCAAACAATCCCACCAGCACCGCCGACCACGGCGGCCAGCCGGGAGTGGCTAAACACATCCCCACCAACGCGGTGAGAAGCAACATGGCAACCACACGCGGTTTGGTCAGCTCATAATAATCTCGCCAACTGGCGCCAGCAGGCGTCGAAACACTAGCGGTACGTTGAAACTGTGCCATCACGGGCTCCTTGTCGGGTCGACGGTGAAAGACATAAAAATCGGGTGAGGAGTAATGTGGCCAATAGCGACAATCCACCGAGGTTATGCGCCACCGCTACACTCAGCGGCAGTAGCGCGACCACATTGGTCACCCCTAACGTAATTTGAATCGCCAACACGGCGCTGACACTCATTGCCAGCGCACGCGCCCCAGCACGCCACAGCATCCATGCCCAAGCAAGTACTAATGCGGTGACCACCATGGCACCGAGACGGTGCGTGGCATGAATGGTCACCCGCTCGGCATGGTTCAGCACGCCAAACTGATAGGTTTCGCTAAGAGGACTGACGGGATGAAAGGCGGAAGGGGTGAAAAGCTGCCACCATGGGCTTTCACAGATAGGAAGCTGAGTGCATACAGTGGCGGCATAGTTGGCGGAGGTCCAGCCGCCGAGTCCGATTTGCACAATCACCGCGACCAAAGCCAACGTGCCCACGCGGCGCGCGGATGACGACATCGAAAACACAGGCAGTCGGAGCGCACCTGCCACCACCGCCAGCCAAGCCAGCAAGCACACCGTGGTGAAACCACCGAGTAAGTGCGCCATCACCACCACCGGCATTAAACTTAAAGTCACGGTCCACATCCCTAGGGCGGCTTGCGTGATGACGACCACACTGAGCAAGGTGGTCAGTGGTCGCAACGCCTGATAATCGGGACGTCGCCAGCTGATCCACGCCAACGCAAAAATCGCCAGCCCTAACGTGCCCGCCACGTAGCGGTGTAACATTTCATTCCATGCTTTATTGATATCAATTGGCGCATCTGGGAAACGCGACATGGCGACCGATTGCGCGCTTTCACTGGCCGGCACCCCTAAATGGCCATAGCATCCGGGCCAATCTGGGCAACCAAGCCCCGCTTCAGTGAGGCGGGTATACGCGCCGAGCCCGACCACCAGCACGGCCAGTATCAGTGTCGATAAGACGGCGAGTTGGTAGTGACGCGTTGCCATAATCAGCCTACCTTAGACAACTTGAGAAGCCGTTTGAGATCGCGCAATAAGCCTTTGCCTTGCGCGACCCACTTCGTTTTATCGTCACTGACCGGATAGGCCAGCACCACATTATTCATCGGGTCGCTAAGATAAATGGTATTTTTATCAAACGCTTGCTGCTGCCACACCTGCGCTTGTTCGGTGGTCAAGGTTTGCCATGTCAGTACCTCCGGCGCTTTCGGGGCGGAGCTCGTCAGTGCCACGCTGCTGACCCGATCGCGCTCTTTACCGACCGCAATCGGAATTTGTGTTAACTGAAACAGGGCTTGCTCACACACCGAATCACATTGTTCTGGCACCCGATAAATCAACCGCCACTGGCCTTGCTCAGGTAACCAATTCAAGGTCGCCGGCTCAGTGAGAAACTGTCCGTAATTGGTGACCCCTTTTTCATACCAACTTTGCTCCAACACCAATTTCGCCACCACCACGGGCAGGACAAAGATGCCAATCAAAGCCACGAGCGTCATGCGTCCTTTCACACCGCTTCCCTCTGTTTAGTTTTGTACCACCAGATGCCCGCGCCAATACTGACCGCGAGCGCCATTAACGCCCACTGCAAGGCATAGCCATAGTGTTTCTCAGGCGGCATCACCACCGGCTGCCACACCGGCGTTATCCCCGCTTGCGCCAAGGCATCCTGGCTCGGCGCTGACAGATCGACCAATGTTTTTGTCCGTATCAGCCACTGCGTATTCAGCGTTGTCAGTTGGGCTTTCAGTGCTTGTAAGTCAATGCGCTGCACCCGAGCGGGCCACTTATGCGATGCCGTTTCTTTCTTGAGCACCACCCGCTTGGACGGTGTATCAATAAAGCCAGACAACTGGTAGCGCGATGCCAACGCGGGCACCGCCGGCAAGCGGCGCAGTGCAGGCGCGGCTATCCAGCCTAATTCGACCAGCCACCATTGCGATGACTGCTGGCTCGGTACAAAGGGAAGAAAAAGGCGATAGCCTACGCGACCTTGGTGGGTCTGATTATCGAGCCACACGGCAAACTCGGGGCGAAACTGGCCATCGATCGCCAGGTATTGCCCTTTTTGCACCGTGCCTGAGAGCGATTCCGGTGCTTGATTGGCCTCAAACTGTGCCAGGTGTTGGGCTTTTTGCTCGCCACGCGTCCATTGCCAGTGGCTTAACTTGACGAGCAGCAAGACCACAACCACAGTCAATATCAGAAACCCCATTCGCCGTCCTTGTTTCATGATTACCTATTGCGCTAAGGAGCGCTATGTTGGTCAAAGCTATTCTGATTTGCTTACTGGTTTTTATTCTGTTTAACCTCTTTCGTGCCTTGCCGGTACTCCTAAAAGGCGATAGTTCCGTGCCTTTATCGCGTTATCTCGGTCGGCGTGTGCTGTTTTCCGTGGTTGTCTTCGTGTTATTGCTGATTGCGCTCTCCATGGGCTGGATTGCCCCCAACCCGCGCCCTTACTGAGCTACAAGATATACACAAAGACAAACAGGCATAGCCAGACCACATCGACAAAGTGCCAATACCAGGCACTGGCTTGAAAGCCAAAGTGATGCTCAGGGCTAAAATGCCCACGCATCACACGTAGCCACACCACCAACAACATGATGGTGCCCAAAGTCACGTGTAGACCATGAAAGCCAGTTAATAGATAAAAGGTATTGCCATACACCCCGGAGTCGAGACGCAGATTCATTTCTTGATAGGCGTGCACATACTCTTCGCCTTGAAAGAACATAAACAGTGCTCCAAGCAGCACAGTCACCAGTAAAAAGCCTTTCAATCGCTCACGCTGATTTTTTTCAATCGCGGTATGGGCAATATGGAGCGTGACCGACGAGGTCAGTAGGATCAGTGTGTTAAGCAAGGGCAGCCCCATCGCCGGCATCGCGGTGGTTTCAATCCCGCCCGGGGTTAAAGTGAGTGGCCACTGGGCGACAAAATCCGGCCAGAGTACCTCTGCGGTCATCGCATTGTTACTCGCACCACCGAGCCACGGGACAGCGATAAAACGGGCATAAAAGAGCGCACCAAAAAAAGCGCCAAAAAACATCACCTCAGAGAAAATAAACCAGCTCATTCCTTGGCGAAAAGAACGGTCCATTTGCGCCGAGTACAGCCCTTGCATAGATTCGCGGATCACGTCGCGAAACCAGCCGGTGAGCATAATCAAAATAAGCACAGTGCCTGCCAGCAACAACCAAGGGCCGTTGCCACCAAACAAGCCACCCACCGTGGCGCCTGCGCCAGCGGCAATCAGGAACAGCGCCACCGCACCAACAATCGGCCAAATACTCGCCGCAGGGACATAGTAACGTTCAGGCGTCGCCATGAGCGCCTCCTTATTCTTTGGCGCTGGCAGTCACATCAAACAAGGTGTAAGCCAGCGTTAAGTGGTTAATATCATCCGGCAACTCGGGATCCACGTAGAAGATAAGCGGTAAGGAGGCATCCTCACCACGCGGCAGTGGCTGACGGTTAAAGCAAAAACATTCGATTTTATTAAAGTACTGTGCCGCCAATCCCGGCGAGACCGAAGGCACCGCTTGGCCTACCGTGTCATAACGCGCATTGTTGGTCGCTAGGTAATTGATGGTATGGGTCTCACCAGGATGCACTTGCATCTGATTAACTTGCGGCTCAAACGTCCAGCGCATCCCTGGGTTGGTGTAGGCAATAAACTCGACAGTCACCAAGCGGTCTTGGTCAATACCCGCACTGGATGCGGCGACCTCATTATCGGTTTTGCCATTGATCCCAGTGACTTCACAGAACACGTCGTACAAAGGCACTAAGGCAAACGCAAAGCCAAACATCGCCACGGCGAGCAGCAGTAAGCGGCGCACGGAGCGCGCGGACTCAGTGGCCATCGCGCACCTCCTTCAGATCCGGTGGTGTCTCAAAGGTGTGATACGGTGCCGGTGAAGGCACGGTCCACTCCAGACCTTCCGCGCCATCCCACGGCTTGGCAGCTGCTGGTGCACCACCACGTGCGCACTTAACCACCACAACCAAGAAGATCAGTTGCGATAAACCGAAGGCAAAGCCACCGATGCTGACAATGGCGTTCACGTCCGCAAATTGCAGCGCATAATCAGGGATCCGGCGTGGCATCCCCGCCAGTCCCAGAAAGTGCATGGGGAAGAAAAGCACATTGACCGAAATCACCGAGCACCAAAAGTGCCACTTGGCCAAGGTTTCATTAAACATATGGCCGGTCCACTTGGGGAGCCAGTAGTAAGCCGCGGCCATAATCGAGAACACCGCCCCCGAAACCAGCACATAGTGGAAATGCGCGACCACAAAATAGGTATCGTGATACTGAAAATCGACCGGCGTGATCGCCAGCATCAAGCCCGAAAACCCGCCGATGGTGAACAGCACAATAAAGGCAATTGCAAACAACATGGGCACTTCAAAGGTCAAGGATCCTCGCCACATGGTGGCGACCCAGTTAAAGACCTTCACCCCAGTCGGCACCGAGATCAGCATGGTGCAGAACATGAAAAACAATTCGGCAAACACAGGCATCCCGGTGGTGAACATATGGTGCGCCCATACCAAAAAGCTTAACCCCGCGATCGAGGCGGTGGCATACACCATCGAGCTATAGCCAAACAGGCGCTTACGTGAAAACGCTGGGACAATGGCCGAGATAATGCCAAAGCTGGGCAAAATCATGATGTAGACCTCGGGGTGACCAAAGAACCAGAAAATATGCTGGAACATCACAGGATCGCCGCCCCCCGCGGCATCAAAAAAGCTGGTACCAAAGTACTTATCGGTAAGCACCATGGTGGCTGCCCCTGCCAATACCGGCATTACCGCAATCAGCAAAAAAGCCGTGATCAGCCACGTCCAAACAAACAGCGGCATTTTCATGTAGGTCATGCCCGGCGCACGCATATTGGTGATGGTGACAATCACATTGATGGCCCCCATGATTGAGCTGATCCCCATGATATGCAGAGCAAAGACAAACAGGCCGGTACTGTCTGGGCTATAAGTGGTCGACAGCGGCGCGTAAAACGTCCAGCCAAAGTTAGGGCCGCCGCCTTCCATAAACAAGGAACCAATAAGCAGTAAGAACGCAAACGGCAGGATCCAAAAGCTCCAGTTATTCATTCGTGGCAGCGCCATGTCCGGCGCCCCTATCATCATCGGCACCATCCAGTTAGCCAAACCGGTAAACGCAGGCATCACCGCGCCAAACACCATGATCAAACCGTGTACTGTGGTCATTTGGTTGAAAAAGTTAGGCTCAACCAGTTGCAAGCCGGGCTGGAAAAGCTCAGCACGGATCACCATCGCCATCGCCCCACCCAGTAAGAACATGGTGAAGCTAAAAATCAGATACATGGAGCCAATGTCTTTGTGGTTGGTGGTCAACACCCAACGCATGATCCCACGCGGTTTATGGTGATGATCGTCATGCAAGGTATCTGGGGTAGTATCTGTCATCACGCGCTCCTAAAGATCTTCACCTGACTTTACCGCGTTGATTTGCGCAGCTTGTACGGTATCACCGGTGTCATTGCCCCACGCATTACGCTCATAGGTCACCACCGCCGCCAATTCTTTGAGCGACAATTGCGGACCAAACGCTTGCATGGCGGTACCTGCTTTGCCGTTGACGACAATATCAATATGATCGACCAACCTATCCGGTTGAATGGCAATCTCAGCGCCGGCCAACGCGGGGAACACACCCGGCATCCCTTGTCCTTCGCTTTGATGACACATGCCACAACGGCTGTCATACACTTGTTTGCCAAGCGCCATCAGCTCATCCATCGGCATTTCCATGTCCAGCAAGCGTTGCTCCTCTTCGCGCGCTTTTTGCTGTGCTAGGGCCGTTTTTTGCACCCAAGCATCAAATTCCTCTTGCGGCTTGGCAATCACCACAATCGGCATAAAGCCGTGGTCTTTACCACACAGCTCTGCACATTGGCCGCGATAAATGCCGGGCTTATCAATTTTGGTCCACGCCTCATTAATAAAACCGGGGTTAGCATCTTTCTTCACCGCAAAGGCGGGCACCCACCACGAATGAATCACATCTTGTGAGGTGATTAAAAAACGCACCTTGCGCCCGACTGGCAACACCAACGGCTGATCAACCTCGAGCAAATAGGTGTCGCGCTTTTGTCTTTCATTGCGGATTTGTTCGGGGCTGGAGGCAAGCAGTGAAAAGAAGGCAACGTCATGGTCAAAATAGCGATAATGCCACTTCCATTGTGAGCCCGTGACCTGCACCGTGAGCTCCGGCTCGGTGGTGTCTTCCATATCAAGTAACACCTGGGTGGCCGGAATCGCCATACCAACCAAAATCAAAAACGGCACGAGCGTCCACGCAATTTCTACCTTGGTGCTTTCATGGAATGAGGCAGGCTTCGCGCCTTTGGATTTACGGTGACGGATGATGGCCCAAAACATTACCCCAAACACCAGTACGCCAATTGCGACACAGATGTAGAAAATGGTCATATGCAGGTCATACACCTGCTGGCTGATGGCCGTCACCCCTTGGGTGAGATTCCAGCCTTCGCGCTCTGTGGCTACTGCACCGCCACTGAACATTATTAAACTCAGCGCTAGGATTCGTCGTTGGTGCCTCAGCACGGCTCCCTCCTGCCTCACGGCATCAATGCAAAGCCTTACTGCTTGTCGCCACATATCAACGTCGCACGCTGTGATAGCGGTCAGAGTAGCGATATCAGCAAGCCGTCGTTAAGGAAAAACCTCGATACAGCTGGTCACATTCATTAACGTTTTATTTACATTCAATTTAGGAGAGGTTTGCCCAAAGGACAAAAAAACAGAGGGAAAAAGATTGTGATGCCAAGCACATACTGATGCTCAACACAGTAAGCAGGGGGCTCCATGGCATCAGATTTCGATATGTAGCACCACCGGCGTAAAGCGGAGGCGATAGCGAGGCATCGCTGCCAGTGCACGCTGCCATAGACGCCACCGTGGGCACGGCTTATCGAGCGGAGATTTTTCTTCCACGCGACACGCCCAAGGTAACGCATTAATGATCGCCATTCTGGGATCGGTGAATCCGTGTTGATAGCGCTCACAGCCGAGTTTTTGACCCATTCGGGTATGACATTTATCCCCCGCCAAGACCAAACAAGCCTCAAGTTGAGGGAAATAACGGCTAATGTGGTGGCAAAAGGCAGAAATTTCTTGGTTAGTGCATTCTAGCAAGGCTTGATCGCAAATCAGCATGGTGGGATGACCAGCAGGCACCGCCAGTTGCTCCAGCCAATCAAGCTGCTTTACCGAACCTTGCACCATGCGAAAACGCTCACTGGTATGAAAGAGGCGCTCTCGCCAGAGCAGGGTCTCGTCCACGTCCACTTCCAACCAGCGACAGCGGCCGTTATCTAGTCGGTAAAAACGGGTATCGAGTCCGCCACCCACGTTAATAATCCACGCAGTGGGATGCTGGGCTAAGAATTGTTTTACGATGCCATCGCATTGGCTGGTCAGCGTGGCATAGAGAAGCTGGGTTTGATCTAGGTTGTGCCAGTCACATTCAGGTTGCAACACGCACCCCTGGCAAGCGGCAGCCGCCATGGGATCATAGATCACGCCGTCGTCAGTCAGGCTCTCACGACTGCGCAGCCACATTGGCTTAAATAGCTTACTGGGAACAGAATGCTGTTGAGTACGCACGGACACCTCCACACACGATAATCACTGATGATAATAATTATCGTTTAACTGAGCAAGAATGCAAAGGTGTTTTTTTAACCGCGTTCCAATGGCGGACGCTATCGCCCGCCAAGGTCCAGATTACATCCAGTCGGTATTACGGATCACGCCCACAGCGACGCCTTCAATAGTCAGCGATTGTGCGGTTAAGTCCACCGAAATTGGCATAAATTCGTCGTTTTCAGCATGAAGCACCACTTGCGAACCTTTTTTCTCAAGACGCTTCACGGTCACATCGTCATCGACACGGGCAACCACCACTTGGCCGTTGTGCACATCTTGCGTTTTGTGTACCGCCAGCAAATCACCGTCGAGAATACCGATGTCTTTCATGCTCATCCCATTGACACGAAGCAGGAAGTCAGCATTGGGCTTGAACAGAGCAGGATCGACCTGATAGTGGCTTTCGACGTGCTCTTGCGCCAGTATTGGCTCACCGGCGGCGACACGACCAATTAAGGGCAGCCCTTGCTCTTCGGGCGTGACCACTTCTTCTTCACTGATCAAACGAATACCACGTGATGCCCCTGGAATGATTTCCAACACACCTTTACGGGCCAAGGCTTTTAAATGCTCCTCTGCGGCATTCGCGGAACGAAACCCCAATTGACGGGCGATCTCGGCGCGGGTCGGGGGCATTCCTGTTTCTTCAATGTGGGCTTTAATCAAATCGAAGATTTGTTGCTGTCTCGCGGTTAACGGCTTCATGCTCTTACCTGTCTTTTTATACAGTTAACTGTGAGTATATCCAGTAATCTACGGCTTGAAAAGCACTAATTATGCGCACGAGAAGCGGATCGCATTCTCGTGAACGCCGCCGATTGCACGCAGGAGAGCGGTAAATCTCGACCTTTGTTTGCAAGTTCGCGGCACTTTTCTGCTATCCTTGGCGCGCATTTTGAATTTGAGGCACTGACAATCATGGCGCTCTGGCAAAAGATTTATTACAAGCTATTGAATTTGCCGCTTTCTGCCTGGGTAAAAACCCAATGTATTCCCTCTGAACCGGTCGAACAGCTTAATCTGTCACTCGCACGGCCCATCGTGTATGTGTTGCCGTTTCGGTCTCATTCCGATTTATTAACCTTACGGCGTACGTGTCTGCGTCAAGGGCTTCCCGATCCGTTAACGCCCTTGACCATTGGCGATGTCACCTTGCCGCGCTACGTGTTTATTAGCCACGGACGCAAGGTGTTTTCCGGCGATGACGATCTGCCTGCACGCTCGCTCGCGCATTTTAAAGACTTACTCCATTTACACCGACAAGATAGCGAGCTAGATATTCAACTCGTGCCTGCCTCGGTGCTTTGGCAGCGCGATCCGGGCAATGAAACCCAGCGCCACCAAGCTATTTTGCGCGCAATGAATGGCCCCGAGAAGCTGTGGACCATTCTTACTCGTGGCCGGGATGGCATGGTGCGTATCAGCCAGGCGGTGTCGCTGCGTTATATGGCCGACAGGCACGGCACCGACCAAGCCATCGCCCATAAACTGGCGCGGGTGGCAATGATCCACTTCTCGCGCCAAAAGCTTGCCGCTTCAGGGCCGCGCTTGCCCAACCGTGGCTTGCTGTTTAAGCGACTGCTTGCGTCGAAAGCCATCGATAAAGTGGTACACGACGAAGCGCAAAGCCGTGACGTTTCGGTGGAGAAAGTCCGTAAAGAAGCGGTCGATATGATGGAAGAGATCGCCGCCAACTTTTCCTATCGTTTGATTCGTTACAGTGACCGCATTCTTACTTGGCTGTGGAACAAGCTCTATCAAGGCATTCATGTCAACAACGCCGAGCGTGTGCGTCAATTGGCGCAAGATGGCCACGAGATTGTCTACGTGCCCTGCCACCGCTCGCACATGGATTACCTGCTACTTTCGTACGTGTTATACAAAGAGGGCTTGGTACCGCCGCATATTGCCGCTGGTGTGAACCTCAACTTCTTCCCGGCCGGACCCTTGTTCCGCCGTGGTGGTGCCTTCTTTATTCGTCGTAGCTTTAAGGGCAACCGCCTGTATTCCACCGTTTTCCGCGAGTACTTGGCCGAGCTATTTGCCCGAGGTTACTCGGTCGAGTACTTTGCCGAAGGAGGCCGCTCTCGCACAGGCCGCTTACTGCCAGCGAAAACGGGCATGCTCGCCATGACCTTGCAAGCGATGCTTCGCGGTCAACAGCGCCCCATTACCTTGGTGCCTGTCTATATCGGCTACGAGCACGTGATGGAGGTCAACACCTACGCCAAAGAACTTCAAGGCCAACGCAAAGAGAAAGAAAGCTTTGGCCAGGTGCTAGGTATCGTGCGCAAACTGCGTAATTATGGCCTCGGTTACGTTAACTTTGGCGAGCCCATTGCACTCAATCAGCACCTTAATGAACAAGTCCCTGACTGGCATGACTACGTCAATCCGATCGAGCCACAAAAGCCAGCGTGGATGAACCCAGTCGTCAGCGATTTGGCCACCAAGGTGATGACCCACATTAACGATGCGGCGGCCACTAACGCCCTCAACTTATGTGCCACCGCGTTGCTGGCCTCGCGTCAGCGCGCCTTAAGCCGTGAGGCACTCGAAACACAACTGGGTGTGTATAAGGCCTTGTTAACGCAAGCGCCTTACTCGCCAAGCAGCAGTGTCCCTCAAGATTCACCGGCGGATTTGGTCGATCACGCGTTATCACTCAACAAACTGATTGTCGAAAAAGACACCATGGGTGAAGTGATTTCTTTGGATCGCCAACAAGCCATCTTAATGACTTACTACCGCAACAATGTGATTCATCTGGTGGCGCTGCCATCGCTGATCGCACAAATATTGGTGACCCACCAGTCAATCAGCCAATCGGGTTTGCGGGCTTGCGTGCAGCAGCTGTATCCCTTGCTCAAAGCCGAGCTCTTTATGAGCTTTGATGACGCGGGACTCGAAAGCTATTTCGATGCCTTGCTACATGCGATGCACGATCAGTCGCTACTGTGTTGTGACGATGGCAAAGTGACTATGAACAAGGCGAAGCTCGGTGAACTGCAATTGCTGGGGCGTACCATTGCCGAGACGCTGCAGCGCTACGCGATTACGCTCACCTTATTCAGCCACCAGCCGCACATTGATAAGCGCGATTTGGAAAAACACAGCCAAATGCTGGCGCAGCGCCTGAGCCGCTTACACGGTATTAATGCACCTGAGTTTTTTGATAAAGGCGTATTTAGCACCTTCGTCGATACACTCCGTGAGCAAGGCTATCTCGATGATGATGCCAAAGCCAATGCCGAGCGTATCGCCGCACTGAACAATTTAGTGTGCGAGTTAATTTCACCGGAAGTGCAATTGACCATTCAAGCGGTGCTTAATCAGCCACTAGGTACGCACAAGGCGGACAAAAGCTAAGCGAAACCGTCCGTTCATCAATCAATCCTGATCAAAAAAGGCGCTTTACCAAACCAAGGAGCGCCTTTTTTATCATGCTTTTTTCAAACTCGGCTAACCGTATACACCTAGCAATACACCAATAAAAATCACTAGGCCGACATAGTTATTGTTCAAAAAGGCTTTGAAGCACGCCATTCGTTCGCGCTCTCTGGCGAGGTATTGCTGATAGACAAACAAAGCAAAGGCGGCCAATAGGCTCCACTGATAGGCTGGCGACAGCGCTAACCACTGCCCGGCGAGCATCAGCAGCCCTAGGGTGAGCAATTGCAAGCCACCCACTGCCGCTTTGTCCCAGCGGCCAAATAAAATGGCGGTCGATTTGATGCCAATTTTAACGTCATCGTCTCTGTCGACCATGGCATATAAGGTGTCGTAAGCGATGGTCCAACAAATGTTCGCCAGAAACAGCAACCAAACCACTGGTGGCAGCGCATTTTGCGCCGCCGCAAACGCCATCGGGATCGCCCAGCTAAACGCCAGCCCCAATACTAACTGAGGCAGATGGGTGTAGCGCTTCATAAAAGGGTAAACAAACGCCAGTGCAACACCGACAAAAGACAATTGAATGGTCAAACGGTTTTGGGTCAGCACCAGCAAAAAAGCGCCCAATACCAACGCGATAAAAAAGCCAATGGCCTCTTTTTCGCTGATCAGTCCGGCCGGTAAGGGCCTGTCTTTGGTGCGCTTAACATGGCCATCGACGTGGCGATCTGCGTAGTCATTAATCACGCAACCTGCAGCACGCATCATATATACACCGAGCACAAAGACCACTAAAGTTGATATTGGCGGTAGGCCATCCGCTGCTAAAAACAAAGCCCATAGCGTTGGCCATAACAGCAGTAACGTGCCAATAGGCCGGTCTAGACGGGCCAGCTGTCCAAAGGCAGCCAGTTTTGCGCTCATGCAGGGATCTCCTTTCCATACACAGGGGAGTCTGGCAGAAACAGTTCCGCCACTAACATCGGCCGATTGTGGAGCCAAAGACGAGAGCGACGCGCATGCAACTGATGGGACAGGCACACCACATTAGCGGTTTCAATCGCATCACGGCGTGAGGCGCGCTGTTTAAACACATGTTGACCTAATGGCTCGGTGCCCAAGGCATGCAAGTGTCCCCCTTGCCCTTCTAAGGTTGAAGCGGGCATCAGGGTGCGTGCGCACAGCCAAGGAAGCCCATCACCTTTTAATACCACTTCGCGCACCACACACGCCTCTTGGCCAATCAGCGCAATTTCGCTGTCGGTCAGTTTGTCTGGGGTTAATTGATAAACAGCAACCACATCGACGTCAAAGTCATGACAGTGGCGCTTTAGCCTCGCCGTCATCGAGTGCGATTCGAGTAACCAACTGCCCTCTGCGGTGCGCTTTAGCGCCGCAATATCTGGTCGCTCCCAGCGTGCTGTTTGCAGCGCCTCTAAATAGGTATGATTTAATTCCGACATTGTTTCCTGTGCCACATCGCGCAAAATTCGCCTGTCCTTACCGCTAAGGGGTGGACAATGTTGCTATACTCGGCTGGTAATTGTATCAGGCTGGTTGCGTTTGGAGAATGCGCTCGGCCTACTCCTATCACACCATGAACGGAATTACTGGGCCACTATGAGTAAAAAACAACCCCTATTAATGGTCGTGTTGAGCCTTTTTTTCTGGCTCAGCGCAGCAGTCCATGCACAAGAAGAGGGGGAGGGTAACCCCAAATACAGTTACTATTCCTTGGAGCCTGAGATCACCACCAACTACGTGACCGAAGGTCGCCGACTGGGCTTTATTAAGATAAAAGTGGAGCTGATGGTCGATAACCCCAAACTGATTAGTGAGCTTGAGTACCACTCTCCGCTGATCCGCGATGTGATTATTGAAACCTTGAACCAACAAACCGCCACTCAGATTAAGTCGTTGTCTGGCCGAGAGACAATTCGGAAAAAGTGTCTAGAAAAGGTCAACGAGCACTTATTAGCCGAAACCAATCGCCGTATGCTCACCGACCTATTATTCACTAAATACTTATACCAATAATTACTCAGCGGTGACGTCAGCGACTGACTCAGGGTGGCTAATCACCTCAAGGTGGCTACCCTGCGCGCTCAGCATGTCACGGATCTGCGCCGGTGGCGTGGCGTCAGTAAACACCATATCAAGCTGGGTGATATTCCCTAGGTTTACCATGGCATTACGGCCAAACTTGGTGTGGTCTGCCGCTAACATCACACAGCGACTATTATCTAAGATCGCCTTTTTCACCCGCACTTCATGGTAGTCAAAGTCCAGCAGTGAGCCGTCATCATCAATACCACTGATACCAAGAATGCCAAAGTCGAGCCGAAACTGAGAGACAAAGTCGAGTGTGGCCTCACCGACAATCCCGCCATCGCGGTTACGTACTTCGCCGCCAGCAATAATCACCGTAAAATCCTGCTTTGGCATCAGGATCGCGGCAGCATTCAAGTTATTGGTCACTACCCGCAAGTTTTGGTGATCTAACAATGCCCGTGCCACTGCTTCAGGTGTGGTGCCAATGTCGATAAACAAGGTAGCGCCATCGGGAATGTGTTGGACAAGCGCTTGGGCGATGGTGTCTTTTTCATGCTGCTGAAGCACTTTACGGGTGGCATACGCGGTATTTTCAGAGCTGGATGGCACTGTCGCACCACCATGATGGCGACGAATATGGTTCTCTGCAGCCAGCTCGTTAAGATCGCGTCGAATGGTTTGCGGGCTGACATTGAAGCGCTCAACCAAGTCTTCCGTGCTCACGTATCCTTGTGATTTAACCAGATCAATGATTTGCTGATGACGTTTGTTTTGCTTCACTGCTTCTCCCCTTACAAAAAAAGCCCCCGCGATCACGAGGGCTTCCTAGTTTACGCATAGCCACTAGGCGATGCCAAGACAGATCATTTAGGCAGCGTGCACAGCTGTGTCACGACGCACACGATGCTCCCCGACCCATGCTAAACACAAGAAGAAGATGGCCAACCCACACCCTCCGGTGAGTAGCATAAAGCCACCGTCCCAGCCAAAGTGATCCACGGTGTAACCAAGCGCGATGTTCGCGACAACCGCGCCACCTAGATAGCCGAATAAGCCGGTCAGGCCTGCCGCGGTGCCCGCTGCTTTTTTCGGTGCCAGCTCCAGCGCATACAGACCAATTAACATCACCGGCCCATAAATTAAGAAGCCAATCGCCACCAGCGCGACCATATCGATGCCTGGGTTACCAGCTGGGTTAAACCAGTATACCAACACTGCCACGGTCACCAGCACCATAAACAGTACACCGGCAGGCGCCCGCGCCCCTTTGAAGAACTTATCAGACATCCAACCACACAGTAAGGTGCCAGGGATCCCTGCCCATTCATAGAGGAAGTAGGCCCAAGAGGATTTGTCCACGGTAAAGCCTTTGGCTTCATCGAGATAAACCGGTGCCCAATCGAGTACGCCATAACGAATCAAATAAACAAACGCGTTAGCAATCGCGATGTACCATAGCAGACGGTTCTTCATCACATAGGTGACGAAAATGTCTTTAGCAGTCATCTCTTTCTCGAACGCTTCCTCGTCATAGTTTTCCGGGTAATCGTCTTTATACTCTTCAATCGGTGGCAAGCCACACGATTGTGGGGTGTCGCGAAGGGTTAGCCAGATAAACACAGCAACCAGTGCGGCAAAAAACGCCGGGACATAGAAGGAAGCACGCCAGTCATCATTGAATAGCCACAAGCCAAGCAAGAATAGCGGCCCAATCAAACCACCCCCGACGTTGTGCGCCACGTTCCAAACAGACACCAGCTCACCACGCTCTTTCCGTGACCACCAGTGCACCATGGTACGCCCGCAAGCGGGCCAGCCCATGCCTTGTACCCAACCGTTGATAAACAGCAGGATAAACATGATGGTAATGCTGCTGGTTGTCCAAGGCAGAAAACCAAAACTGAACATCACCAGCGATGACATTAACAGGCCAGCACTTAAGAAATAACGTGGGTTTGAGCGGTCTGAAACACTGCCCATTAAGAATTTTGATAAACCGTAAGCAATCGAGACAGCGGCCAGGGCTACCCCCAAATCGCCACGGCTAAAGCCATATTCATCAATCAAATACGGCATAGCCAAACTAAAGTTTTTACGCACGAGATAATAACCGGCGTAGCCGATAAAAATCCCAATAAACAATTGCCAACGTAATCGAGTGTAGGTGTCACCGATTTGCGCTTGGGGCAATCTTTGCCGGTGAGCAGCCGGACGGAAGATTCCAAACATGAGAGGGTCCTCAGTAAGATGTACGCGATGGATTTATAAAAGGATAAAAATCAAAGAAATGAGCAAGTAATTTTTCGTGTTCGCTCAACGAGTGGAATAATTACTTAAAATGAAAGTGAAAACCGTGAAAGCGAACATAAAAACATAGATCTGACGCAATAAAATTGCGCTTACGAACAAAAAAAGAGCAGATACCTGCTCTTTTTTACATCAACGGCGGATAAACCCACCATAGTTAGACCCCTTTCAACCCGATGGATGACGTTTCGCATCCCAAAGCGCCAGCAAACAGCCGATGATCAGACCAAATAAATGCGCCATATTGGCAATGTTCATGCCCATCGGTTGGAAAAAACCAATCACCAGCCACGCCAGCATAAAGACAACATACGCCTTTTCCACCGTGAGACCACGCGATGGCGCCAACCAGGTCATCCACCACAGATAGCCTAACAGTGCGTAAACCACGCCCGAGAGACCACCAAAGTAAGGCCCTTCCAGCCAATACTGGCCTAACCCAGAGAAAAGCGCCGCGAATAGAAAGATTTGAACCAGCTTACTGCTGCTGCCGAGGCGCTCAATCCGGCCACCAAGCACCCACCACCAGAGTAAGTTGAAAATAATATGCAACGCAGAAAAATGCAGCAGTGCATGGCTGAATAGACGCCACAGCTGCCAGCGCTGTTCACTGTCTGCCGGAAACAGCAAGCTGCG
Source organism: Salinivibrio kushneri (assembly GCF_027286325.1). NCBI lineage: Bacteria > Pseudomonadati > Pseudomonadota > Gammaproteobacteria > Vibrionales > Vibrionaceae > Salinivibrio > Salinivibrio kushneri. The sequence goes on along the minus strand of NZ_CP114588.1, from coordinate 91,537 downwards.
CACGACGACCTCAAACCCACCGAGCGTCATGAGTGCAAACAACACCACGCTGGCACCCATGACCATCAGGGTGACCGGGCCAGACTTATCTTTAACGGTTTGCCATAACCCGGCTGACGGATAATGAAAACGAGCATGACGGGTTTCAGCCACTTGCCAAGACGCCGCTTGATAACGACTGTGCATGGGATCAGCGATAAATCGTTCCAGCTCGCTATCCACCCACGCCTTGTCGTTATCGTTGACTAACCAAATCGCCACTTGTGCGTCTGGCTCGGGGGCAAGCTCAAGGCTAACCTGATGCGCCGCCGCATAATCGACAAACGCCTGTGCCAAGCGCGCATTTGGCAGTACCGCAAGTTTTTGCATCACGTGTCCTATTGATGATCACTATTTAAGATCGATACCCGACGCGGTAGGCAACGCTTGGCGCTGCCACGCCTCAAAGCCGCCATCGACACTGTATACCGCATCAAACCCTTGGTTGATCAAATACTGTGCCGCCCCTTGACTGCTAATACCGTGATAACACATCACCAGCACCGGCTGATCAAAGTCAACCTGATCCATAAACGCCACCAAGGTGTCGTTCGTCAGGTGGTACGCATCTTGAGGGTGAGCAACCTGAAATGTTTGCGGATCGCGAATATCGACTAATACTGCATTTTGCTGATCATCACGCAGCATTTCCCACGCATCGGTCACAGAGATGTGTGCAAACTGATCCATACCTTTTACCTCTTCACTCACAAAGTTATTCCCAACTGACGTCACACGGCGATAACGTGCTCCTCACGGTGAGCCTGCATTGTACCTGAGTTTGCGCACATGCGTCTGCGTCACCAAACGAGCACCGTGCGTTTTTTGATCGACTGTGGAAAAAGGTGTGGATTGCGTTGATAAGCGATGATCGTTAGTTTGGATCCACTAGATGTAGTAAGGATCCAGGATAAGCTGTGAATAACTTTTTAATATCATTCTGTTCATCCATTCGATAGGCATAAAAAAACCGGCCTCATGGCCGGTTCATCTTTGAGTTGCTGCGCGCTTACAGCGCATCACCCATTGCTTGTTTCAGTTTTTTCATCGCGTTCTTCTCAAGCTGACGAATACGCTCCGCCGACACTTGGTAATGATCCGCGAGATCTTGCAATGTGGCTTTATCATCGTCTAACCAACGCGAGCGAACAATATGTTGGCTGCGCTCGTCCAGTGCCGAGAGTGCGCTGGCCAAACGGCGATTGGCGTGTGATTCCCAGTTCTCCGCTTCTAACGAGGCGGCAATATCGGAGGTTTTGTCCTCCAGATAATACACAGGGGCCATTGGACCGTTTTCGCGCTCATCGTCGGCATTCGCCGGCGCTTCAAAGGTCGCATCTTGTGCGGCCAACCGAGCTTCCATTTCGCGGACCTCAGACGCTTCTACGCCGAGTTGTTCTGCGACCATATTCACTTCGTCGTTATTAAACCAACCTAAGCGCTTTTTGTTTTTGCGTAAGTTAAAGAAGAGCTTACGCTGCGCTTTGGTGGTTGCCACTTTAACGATACGCCAGTTACGCAATACGTACTCGTGAATTTCAGCTTTGATCCAATGGACAGCAAAGGACACGAGGCGCACGCCAACCTCTGGGTTGAAGCGCTTCACCGCCTTCATCAAGCCAATGTTGCCTTCTTGTACCAAGTCTGCCATCGGGAGACCGTATCCGGTGTATCCACGGGCGATATGAACAACAAAACGCAAGTGAGATAAGATCAGCGACTTCGCCGCCTCCAAATCACCGTGATAATGGAGACGCTCGGCCAGCGAATGCTCCTCTTCAGCGCTGAGCATAGGGTGGCTGTTTACCGCTTGCAGATAACCGTCGATGTTATCTTGAACAATCGGTGCCAATGCGTTCATCTCTTTTGTCATTCAAACCTCGTTTCCGAATCGTCGAAGACCGAATTGCTGATTAAGCATGCAAAAATATACCCAAGCAGGGGCAAACTGCAAGCCTTTATCTGTGTGTTGTGGGTTTATGACCGTATTACCCCTACACAGGTTCAATTTCTTTTAAATGTCGGCGCGTTGCCAGTAATGCTGCCAACACCCCTAATAAGGTTGACGCCATTAATAATAGCAAAGATTCATCCCAATTCAGTCCGCTGAGGGTGAAGGGACTGTCATAAAGCTGTGCGAATTGTCGCACCGCCCCATCCATCATCCAGGTATTTAACGCCGTGAGTAGCCAAGCGAGTACCGCGGCTAGCACACCTAGCCACGCCCCCATATAAAGATAAGGGCGGAGAATAAAACTGTCGGTGGCCCCCACCATTTTCATCACCTGGATCCGTGCACGATGGTGCAGCACCTGCAAACGCAAGGTATTACCCACCAATAACACCACCGCGGCTAGCATCAACCCGGAAAAAAGCCAGGCAAGCGTGACCGCCAAGGTTTTAATCGCGTCCAACCGTGCCAGCCAGTCGGTATCTAACCGTACTTCATCCACTTCAGCTAATGCCGCAAGCTTTTCAGATAAGGCTTCTACGCGGGCGGACAACGAAGCGGATTCCTCTCCGTCGGCGCTGGTCACATCCGGAACCACCACCAACACCGCGGGCAGTGGATTACGATCAAGCAAGCTCACCGCTTGGTTAAAGCCTCGCTGCTGTTTTAACGATGCCATCCCTTGGTCGGGCGAAATGTACTCAATGCTATCAATCGCGGGCCAGTCACCCAGCTGCTTTGCCAACGCTTCACCTTGTTGCGACGACTGATCGGGGGTTAAGAACACATTGATCTCGGCAGGGCTATGCCACTGCGCACTCACTGCCACCACATTCTTGGCTAATAGGTAGAACGTGGCGGGTAACGACAGTGCAACCGCTAGCACCATCAAGGTGAGCAGATTCCCCATCGGGCGTTGAAACAGATCCTGCCAGGCGGTTAATGCGTGGCGTTTTTGCGTTTGGATGAAAGATTCAGCCATGCCCCACCTCCGCCAAGCTGCCTTGCTGAAGGTCAAAGCGCCTTAGATGACGATATTGCTCAAGCAAGCTGGTGTCATGAGTCGCCATGAGAATGGTCACGCCCACTTGATTGAACAGGCGAAAAAGCTCCATGATTTGCGCTGACAACGCGGCATCGAGATTTCCTGTCGGCTCGTCCGCCAACAGCACTTGCGGGCGATTCACCACCGCCCGGGCAATCCCAACACGCTGCTGTTCGCCCCCTGATAGCTGAATCGGGAAACAACGCGCTTTATCCAACAGCCCCACTTTATCTAACGCCGCAGACACGCGTTTTTTGATTTCACCTTCTGGCTGCTGCTCAATACGCAGCGGCAACGCCACATTCTCGTAAACCGTCGCGTCCATCAGCAGGTTATGGTCTTGAAAAATGATCCCCAAGTGACGCCGCAAAAACGGTATATCTTGGCGCGGAATGCGGGATATATCATGGCCATTGAAATATATTTGCCCATCGCTGGGGCGTTCAATGGCGCAGATCAGTTTCAGCAGCGTGCTTTTCCCGGCGCCAGAATGGCCGGTTAACAGCGCCATATCCCCTTTGGGAAGCTCAAAGCTGACTTTTTGCAGCGCCTGACGACCGCCCCGATAGGCTTTACTTACCTGCTGAAACTGAATCACGGTTATTCCTCCCGGCTAAAGAGCGCCTCGATAAAGTCGTTGGCGTTAAAGGTGCGTAAATCTTCAATGCCTTCACCGACACCAATATAGCGAATCGGAATATTAAATTGTTCTGCCACGGCAAAAATCACGCCGCCTTTGGCAGTACCGTCTAATTTTGTCAGCGTAATACCCGTTATCGGTGCAATCTCATTGAACAATTTCGCTTGGCTGATGGCGTTTTGCCCGGTGCCAGCATCCAGTGTCAGCATTACCTCGTGTGGGGCACCCACATCCAGCTTTTGCATCACACGCACAATCTTACGCAGCTCTTCCATCAAATTGGCTTTGTTCTGCAAGCGCCCTGCAGTATCGGCAATCACCACATCGACGTTGCGCGCTTTGGCCGCTTCAATTGCGTCATACAGCACGGAGGCACTGTCGGCGCCTGTGTGTTGCGCGACCACAGGCACCTGGTTGCGCTCGCCCCAGGCTTGCAGCTGTTCCACCGCCGCCGCACGGAAAGTGTCACCGGCAGCCAGCATCACCGACTTGCCTTGGTCTTGGAATTGGCGCGCCAATTTGCCAATGGTGGTGGTTTTCCCCACGCCATTGACGCCGACCATTAAGATCACGTACGGCTTTTGGTCGGTCAGCACCAGCGGTTGCTCGACCTTTTCCAGCATCTGCGCCATTTCTTGTTTGAGGATGCCATACAGAGCTTCGCCATCTTTTAAATCGCGGCGACTGGCTTTATCGGTCAGGTTATCAATGATTTTGGTGGTTGCTTCCATGCCCACATCGGCAATCAGCAACTGTTCTTCAAGCTCTTCGAACAGTTCATCATCGATCTTTTTGCCACTAAATAGGCCAAAGAACCCAGACCCTAAGTTGGTCTTGGTTTTTTGTAAGCCACGTTTTAGGCGGGCAAAAAAGCCTTCGCGCTGCGGTCTTTCCCGCTCGCGAACCGCAGCAGATTGTGAGTCTGGCTCTGGCTCTGGCTCTGGCTCTGGCTCTGGCTCTGGCTCTGGCTCTGGCTCTGGCTCTGGCTCTGGCTCTGGCTCTGGCTCTGGCTCTGGCTCTGGCTCTGGCTCTGGCTCTGGCTCTGGCTCTGGCTCTGGCTCTGGCTCTGGCTCTGGCTCTGGCTCTGGCTCTGGCTCTGGCTCTGGCTCTGGCTCTGGCTCTGGCTCTGGCTCTGGCTCTGGCTCTGGCTCTGGCTCTGGCTCTGGCTCTGGCTCTGGCTCTGGCTCTGGCTCTGGCTCTGGCTCTGGCTCTGGCTCTGGCTCTGGCTCTGGCTCTGGCACGGTATTGGCTTCGCTTTCGCTATCAGATGCAAGGGTTTCTTGCGGTTGTTGCGCGCTCGCCTCATCAATCGGTGTTTCTACCGATGTGGCTGACTCTGCCGTCTCTTCCGCCACGTCTGGCGCAGGCGTTGGCGACTCTTGTTCTGGTTCAGGCTGTGTCTGGTCTTTTTTCCGACCCAGACCCAGCCATGACATAAATCCACGTTTCTTTTTTTCTGCCATTGGCAAATCCTAAAGCATGCTTGATACAATCAGCGGCTCAATACCGAATCGGCATAGTCTATCACCTTCTTTACGGTCAAAAAATCTATGGTTAAACGCGCCAACCGCAAATCTTCATCGGCTCACAGCTCTCGTGGGGCTGGGTCTGTTCGTATTATTGCTGGCCGCTGGCGTGGCCGTAAGCTTGTGGTACAAGACGCACAAGGGTTACGCCCGACCACAGACCGGGTAAAAGAAACCGTATTTAATTGGCTGGCACCCTATTTACCAGGGGCACGCTGCTTGGATGTGTTTGCGGGCAGTGGCGGACTGGGGTTTGAGTCCCTCTCTCGCGGTGCAGCTTGGACGCAGTTTTGTGAAAAAAACCCCGCAGCAGCTAAGCAACTGCGAGATAACCTCGCGCAGCTTGGCGCAGAGAATGCGCAAGTAGACAGCACCGATGCCCTAACGCTTCTCGCCGCGCCGCCGCAAAACGGCCCATTCGATGTGGTCTTCGTCGATCCCCCGTTTCATCAAGGGTTACTTAACGACACCTTGACCGCGCTAGAAAACAACGGGTGGCTCGCACCTGGGGCATGCATTTACGTTGAAGCGGAAAGTGAGCTGGATGATTATCACGTCCCCGCGCACTGGCACTGCCACCGTGAAAAGCGTGCCGGACAAGTCAACTTCCGTCTATATTTCAACGACAAGGCATAAGAGAAACGCAATGAAAGGATTAATTTTACTCGCCAAAGCGGCCATCGCCTTTGTTTGGGTGGTCTTACTGGCTAACATTGTCCATCCATTTCCGGGTGTGGCCGCCATGGCGCTTTATATTATGACGGGCTTTTTGCTGGTCATGCACGGGCTACAAATGCTGATTTTCTTGGGCGCGTTTGGCGATAAAATCGCGATGACGCGCTGGGAAAAATGGTCAATCCTGATTTTTGGGATCTTTGCGCTGCTCGATATTCGCCGCAAGCATATGATGTAGCACTCACTCGCGACTATGCTGGCATTGCCAGCATAGTTCAAAACTGCCGGCGTTCTCTTCTCCACAGTGTTGGCATACCCAGTGCGTCTCGCTTTGCTCTTCATACGCCTGGAGTAATTGCCTTGCTTGAGCGACGTTTTCTGGCGCAACCCATAAGGTCACGCCTTGTACATCGGCAGGTAACTCGCCCACGGCCGCACTCAGCGCCTCGCCTTTCAATACACACTCAATGTGATGGCTAGATAACAGGCCTTTTAAGCTATGGGCCTCCAGTGTATTCATCGCTTGATAGACTTTTTCCATCCTTACCCTCCTTGGGCGATCACCACCGAGGCACTGATCAGTGCTTGCGCGAAAAAGTAACTCGACATCACCATCGCTTGTGCGGGGCGAAACTCACCTTTAAAGCGGGCAAACGCCAGCACGGTATCTGACACCATAAAGCTGATCGCGCCGGCCAATGCGAGCGCCGCCGCGGGCGAGTGGGTATTGAGCCAATATTCACCCGCCGCCCATACCATTTGGGTGATCACGGCAATATACACGGCCACAGGCAGCGCGAGCTGGCCCAAGTTTGGGAGCAGTAAAAGAAAGACGATAATGCCCAGCCCCGATAGCATGGCAGGCAACCACCACACCATATGGCCATCAAACTGTGCCCAAAATGCGAAGATATAGATAAGATGGGCGAGTAGAAAACTGGTTAACCCCTGCACAAATCTGTCTTTGGGGAGCATTAAAAAGACATCACCCACCACGGAGAACAACAACGCGACGAACACCCATTGCGCATAATGAGAAGCGCTAATGTGGGTACCCACTATCGCCATGAGCATCACAATAGTCAGCGGTTTAAAAAGATAAAACTGCCAACGCGGGCCCCGGTAGGCTGCGGAGATATGCAGCAGTCCAGAACAACAGACAGCGAACCAGCTCCACATGAGTATCATTCCTTTCAAGACAAGGACGCCAAGTCTATGCCGCGTTGGGCAGATGTCCAGCATCCCTTGATGAGAACAAGATCCAGTTTAAAAAAATCGCATCGCTAACCGTGAGGTGACAGATAATAACCTGACGCCTAGCCGCTCCATTGCGGCCACACTTGCGCATAAAAACCAATTGCCCCAGCGGTAAACAACAGGATAAGACCCGCGGCAAGCCGCCAAATCAACCGGTTGCTTCGCGGCACTAATTCTGACTCACAATACTTGCTCACTGATATGAATTCACGAATGTCGTCCACCTCATACCCGTCTTCGTGGACGACCTTGTTGCGAATGGTGGCGACGAAACGCAATTTTTTGATCACATCATGCGGCAGGCGTTTCTGGCTACTGTCGATGAGCTGATGGAGCCCCTTCCCTTCGGCGTGATAGTGCTCTCGTAGCAAGCTTTCTAAGCGCTTACTGTGCTTAATCACGACTGCAACGTCATCCATGGTGTTTCTCCTTACCGGCTCCCACCTTGTGAGTATGGTGGTTTTTATACCATTTAGGGGCATCAGGCTTCATGATTGCGATCTGATCCTGTCATATTACATTCAATCAGTTATGACCACTGTTGTCGCCAAAAGTGTCATCATTTAGGGCACCAACCAAGCAGTCGCGCGATATCGCTGGAGTGCGGCAGTGGTCAGCGCTGCCCCCGTAAAGGCATACAGCGTCAGCAGGGGGATCCAAACCAGTGCGGGCGATAAGGTGGGCCAATAAGCACGCACGGGCCAAAGAAACACTGGGTGAATCAGGTAGATTCCGAGACTATAACGGCTCAAGGTTGCCAGCCACGGTGGGGTTGCTTTCCCCGCTCGCCATTGCCTCACCGCCAAAAACAGGGCGGCACTGATCAGTACCGTATTAACCGTGGTATACGACAGCCACCCTTCGGTAATATATCGCTGATGCGCGACGCTGGTGGTTAACACGTGATACTCGGTCATTCCCAACGCCAGCAAGCCCAGTCCCCACCACAGTGACAACGCTCGTGGCGCTTGGTGTAGCCAGTAGCCGAGCCATAAGTAGCCTCCGTAAAGGATAAAATCATTCCGCCACCAGCCATCCGCGCCGGTTAAATACCAAGCCGTGACGCCTATCCACACCATGCCAATTAACGGCACTGACCATGGCGGTATGCGTGGCAGTAACGGGCGTAGCAAGGGCACCCATAGCAGCAACGGGATGTAATAGTAGAAAAAACCGAGGTGATAATAGGTTTCATGGTCAGGCGCCGCCTCGAGCGTTTCAATGAAGGTCTGCCACGAAAAACCATCCGGCGTCAGTCCAGACAGGCACGCAAAAGCGAACGACCATACCAGAAAAGGAATCACCACCTTCATCACGCGGCGACGAATAAAGTGGCGCAAACTGAAAGGGCGCGTCGACGAGAGCAGCAGTAAGCCTGAAATCATAATAAAAATCGGCACCGCCCAGCGACTTGCACTGTTTAGTCCTACCGCGACCACCCAGTCACTCAGCGCGATATCACCGATTTGAAACCGATACGGGCCGAGTACATGAATCGCCACCACGAAAAAAGCGGCGAGGACGCGCAATAGGTCGAGGTAATCAATATGTGTCTGTGTTTTAGTCTGTTGCATTTGTTAACACTTTTAACCCGTTACCGGTCCGAGCATCCATCCATCATACGCCAACTTCCCGTCAATTGATGTCCGTTAAAGTCATTATCCAGTCAAAGATGTTACTTTTTCGCCCTTTTCACAGCACATAGATCGAGTTTTAGGTTCAATAACTAGCTTTTAATCTTGCTATTTCATTTAAAAAACAATTAACATTCGACCTCCTTTTCCCATAGACGGGAAATGCAGTACAACCAAGGAGACCAATCCCATGCACTCAAGTACCACAGAGCAACAAGGTGGGCCGCACAAGCGCACACTGTTTACGCGCTTTCTCGATACCGTCGAATGGCTCGGTAACCTGCTCCCTCATCCAGTGACGTTATTCGCGATTTTCTGTGTCGCTATCCTGCTCGCCTCGGGTGTCGCTGGCTACTTTGATGTGTCTGTCGCTGACCCTCGCCCAGAGGGTGCTAAAGGGCGCGCGGCTGATGGCATGATTTATGTGCAAAGCCTGCTCAATGCCGAAGGCTTGCAAATGATCGTCACTAATTTGGTGAAAAACTTTACCGGCTTTGCCCCACTCGGCACCGTGCTGGTCGCCATGCTCGGTGTGTCGGTTGCAGAGCACTCCGGGCTGCTGTCCGCTTCGATGCGCGGTCTAGTGATGAGCGCGTCGCGTCGTACCGTGACCTTTACTATCGTGTTTGCCGGTATTATCTCGAATACGGCTTCAGAACTCGGTTATGTGGTGTTAATCCCGCTTGCGGCGATGATTTTCCACTCATTAGGCCGTCATCCATTGGCTGGGCTTGCCGCGGCGTTTGCCGGCGTATCCGGCGGCTATTCAGCCAATTTATTGCTGGGCACGGTTGACCCCTTGCTGTCGGGGATCACCGAGTCAGCCGCGCAAATGATTGACCCAGACTATATCGTTGGGCCCGAAATGAACTGGTACTTTATGTTCGTTTCTACCTTCTTCATTGCTATTGTTGGTGCGTGGATCACCGATAAGATTGTCGAGCCTAAGCTCGGTCAGTATGACCACAGCCAAGCCTCTGAAGATGTCGCCGCCGCCTCTGCAAGCAAGCTAAATGACGACGAGAAGCGCGGCCTGCGTAACGCAGGCATTGCGGTGCTGATTGTCAGCGGTATTTTAGCGCTCACCATCGTCCCTGAATGGGGACCACTGCGTCACCCCGAGACCAATGAGGTGGCAGGCTCGCCGTTTTTGAAAGGGATTGTTGCCTTTATTATGGTGTTCTTTGCCGTCCCAGGTATCGTGTTTGGCCGCACCGTCGGCACCATCAATAACGACCGCGACGTGATTGATTCGATGTCTAAGTCGATGAGCGCCATGGGCATGTATATCGTGCTGGTGTTCTTCGCGGCGCAATTTGTGGCGTTCTTTAAATGGACCAACTTTGGCCAAGTGATTGCCGTCGGCGGTGCTGACTTTCTGCAAACTATCGGTTTAACAGGACCAGCATTATTCTTTGCCTTCATCTTGATGTGTGGCCTGATTAACCTCTCGGTCGGCTCGGCATCAGCGCAGTGGGCGATCACTGCCCCGATCTTTGTGCCGATGTTGATGCTGGTCGGTTATGCCCCAGAAACCATTCAATCGGCGTATCGGATTGGCGACTCAGTCACCAACATTATTACGCCGATGATGAGCTACTTTGGGCTGATTCTGGCGGTGGCGTGCCGCTATGTAAAAAATCTTGGGATTGGTACCTTGATTGCCACCATGTTGCCTTACTCAATGATCTTTATGGTGGGATGGAGCATCCTATTCTACGTATGGGTATTCGTACTCGGCCTGCCAGTTGGCCCTGGTGCAGAAACCTACTACAACTTCAACCAGTAACTCTCGTTATTCGTTGTAAAGGCAAGCGCTCGCGCTTGCCTTTTCTTTTTGGCGCGGCGCTTTTCCCACAAGTGTCATTTTCATCCATCCTTTAAGACGGTTATAGTAAGCCTATCTCAGTGATGGTAAACCAAGATGACAGATCTCGCCGACAGTAAGGATCAGCCGGCTTTTGACGCGCACTCTCTCGCCCGTGAAGCAGTGCTGAGCGACGCATTTAAGCACCACATAACACCGTTTTGGCACCAGCGTGAACAAGGCTACTTCCACGGTGAAGGTGGGTTGCGGTTACACTGGTGCAGCTTTACCCGTCCGCAGAACACGCAAGCGGTAGTGGTAGTCAATGGCCGGATTGAAAGCGTGATGAAGTATCAAGAGATCTTTTATGATCTCGTGCAGATGGGCTATGACGTTTACAGCTTTGATCACCGCGGCCAAGGCTTGTCCGAGCGGCTAGTGATCAAGCCGCGCGATCTGGGGCATGTCGAACGCTTTGACGACTATGTCACTGATCTGGCGACTTTTATGCAATTTATTGGCGCACATCGGCAATACGACCAAACGTTCATGCTCGCCCACTCCATGGGCGGAGCGATTGCTGCACTTTATGCGCATCAATTTCCCCATGCGATAGACGGCCTTGCGATGACCGCGCCGATGTTTGGCGTGCAAGTCAACCCCTGGCTTGGGCGTATCGCACCTTGGCTATGCCGCTCGCTAGCGCGCTATCAACATCCACCACGCTTTGGTCCCGGCCAAGTCGGCTATCGTCATGTGCCCTTTGAGCAAAACCGCTTAACCCATTCACGCGCACGCTACGCCTGGTTTCGCCAGCTCTACATCAATCAGCCTCAGTTACAAATTGGCGGGCCGAGTGCACGTTGGATTGCCGAGGGAATGGCGGCGGCCCAGCGCTGCCTGACAATCGCGCCGCAGCTCACCACCCCCACACTGATCTGCCAAGCCAGTGATGACCAAATCGTATCGAACCCCGCGATGGGCCAATTTCACTTTTTACGTCAGCAAGCACAACAGCCCAGCCAATGGCAGTCTTTCCAGGGGGCTCAGCACGAAATCTTGTTTGAATCGGATACGCATCGCTCGGCGGCGTTCGTGGCCATTGATGATTTTTTTCAAACTCAGTGCCAACGTTAAAAGCGGAAATCTATCAGTGAGAGGGTTCCCTTTTTCACCATCGTCAGTTGCAGTAAACTCAAGCATACTGTGATTGTGATCGCCTAACTAATGAGGACATGATGTACAAACTCGTCGCTTCCGATCTAGATGGTACCCTGCTCACCCCAGAGCACAGTATCGCGCCTTATACCAAACAGGTATTGGAACAACTGTACCAGCAAGGCATCCACTTTGTGTTTGCCACTGGGCGTCATCATGTTGATGTAGCGAGCATTCGTGAGACCGTTGGCATTCCTGCATACATGATCACCTCCAATGGCGCGCGCGTGCATGACAGTGATGACAATTTAGTCTTCCAGCATAATGTTGACCCTGAGATTGTCGCCAACCTCATCAATGAGGTGAAACACGACCCGACCGTCACCATTCATTTGTATCGCGATAATGACTGGCTGCTGAGCAAAATGGATGAAGAGCTCGCCCGCTATCACAAAGACTCCGGCTTTAACGCCAAGGAGTTTGATGTAGATAATCCACCCGTCGATAACATCGCGAAGATTTTCTTTATTCGCCACGATCACGACCACTTACTCAAATACGAGCACCAGTTTTTATCCCAGTATGGCGAGAAAGTCAGCGTGGCATTTTCGACGCCATTCTGTCTGGAGGTCATGGGCAATGGGGTGTCTAAAGGCGCGGCGTTGGAGGAAGTGGCGCGTCGCCATCAGCTCAATTTGGCCGACTGTATCGCCTTTGGTGATGGCATGAATGATGTGGAAATGTTGCGCGCCGCTGGGCAAGGCTTGGTGATGGCCACCGCCCAAGCACGTGTCAAAGCCACCCTCTCAGATAAAGCCATTATTGGCAGTCACGCTGATGAGGCGGTGGCACGCTACTTAAAAGCCCATCTGTTAGACAACCTGTCCTAAGCGGTTTGGCCCACAGGGTGGGCCTACAGGCAGCAGCTTGCGATGCACTATTCCCCCGCCATCGCCAAGATTGCCTGCCATTGCGCTGCGGTAGCCGGCATCACACTCAGCCGGTTACCTTTTTTCACCAAAGGCATCTCAGCCAGAGCCGGGTTTTGCTTCATTTCAGCCAATTTAATCAGTGGCAAATGACGCTGATATTCCACATCCACCATAAACCAACGCGGTGTTTCAGGCGTGGCTTTCGGGTCAAAGTAGCCGCTTTGTGGCTCAAACTGAGTATGATCGGGGTAACACGCGCGCACGACTGTGGCGACGCCTACCACACCGACGTGTTTGCACGAGGAGTGATAAATCAACACGTCATCGCCAACGCTTACCTCATCACGCAACATATTACGTGCCTGGTAATTGCGTACGCCCTCCCAACATGAAACCTTTTGCTGCTTTAGTGTGTCTATCGAAAAGGTATCTGGCTCTGTTTTAAATAACCAATAACTCATGCTAGCTTGCTCTTAACCGGATGATGGCGGCAATCTTGCCCTGCCCGCATTCAAGGCGCAAGCCTCTCTTTTCGCTCAGTACAAGGAGTTTTTCGTGCCATCTCTTCGCCCTCTTATTATCGCGTCGGTCAGTATTCTGACTCTCGCAGCTTGTAGCAGCAGTCCTTCGGGCCCCGTAGAGCTGGGGCACCGTAGCGACAAGATTGACACGGGTCTGGTTCATACGCCGCAGCCTTTTATGCAAACCGGCCAAATCTCTGTCAGTCCCGAAACAGCAAGCTTCACACCGTGCGGCAGTCAAAAGCAATATTGGCTTGATTTAACCGCCGATCAACGCGCGACCTTATCCCAGCAGGCCGGGCCGGTATACAGTGAATTTGAGGGCTACTTCACACCGGTGTCACGCCGCGGATACAGTGCCGATTACCCTGCCGCGGTGACCATGACACGTTTAAATATGCTCACCAGCGAGCTAGAAGGGTGCGCGCAACCTCGCAATACACTCTTGGCAGAAGGCCAGACCCCTACCACGTGGTCGGCGGCCGTCGGCCAAGGGCACCTAGCTTGGGAAAGCGAGCAAGACTCACAAGAGCGCCCGCTCAGCGGACAAAGCATGAGCCAAGACCAAGCACAATTCCGCGCCCAACAAGCCGCTTTAACGCTTAGCGCGCAAGCCTGCCAACAAAGCGCCAACACCCTCTATGGCTGGCAAGCACGTTTGAAAACGGCGAAAGGCACATACCAAGGGTGTGCGATCTTGCCTTCGGTAGATACCAGTCAGCATTGGGCCGGTGAGTACCAAGGTACCAGCCAGTCGCCCGGCCAACCGACACTGACCACACAACTGACTTTGCTGCCTGATCATAGCGCCATCACCACCTACCACCCGCAAGGGGAAACGGTGACCAAAGAAACCGGGATTTGGCAGCCGATCGGGGACAATCAAGTCCAAGTGCTCACTACCCGCAGTGGTGAGCAAATGGTGGTGTCTGAGCGCATATATACACGTAACGGGTTTACCCTCACCGCCTCCGAGGAAACCTTTAATGGCAACACCTATTCACTGGGTCATGAGGGGTTAACGCTAAGGCTCAAAGTTGGGGATGCCGTGAACGTATCGAACCAAACCGGTATTAAAGGCAGCGCCGAGAAAAACCCGCGCGTTGAACAAGCACTCAAAGATTACCTTAGTGATAACGGCCAAACCGGCCCACTCACTTATCGCTGGCTTACCCACGACCTCAATCAAGACGGGCAACCTGAGCTATTGGTTTTGACCGACAGCTGTGGCAGTGGCGGCTGCACCTTATTGGTGTTTAAAGGCGACGTGCAAGGCTGGCAGTTTAATAGCCGCATGACACTGGTGCATGTGCCCCTTTTATTAGCACGCAGCCAAAGCCAGGGTTGGCATGATTTGGTCGTGCCGGTCGGTGGTGGCGGTGCGCCTGCCGGCCACCATGTGATGCGATTTGATGGGCAGCGTTATCCGCTCAACCCCAGCACTGCGCCTCGCGCGCCCAAACCAGATGGCTCAGACACCACCTTGTTTGCCGATGGCATCTATGCCACCCAACAAGGGGCGGTATTGGGAGAAGAATAACGCAGACGCGCGCGACCGTGGCACGCGGGCTCGCATTCCTTGTCGGACTTGCGCACAATAACGACCTGACACCTTGAGGAGAGTCTGATGGCCCGTTTGCCCTGCCGCCAATGCGGTTTTACCTATCACTGTATCTGTCACTGCTATTGGCCGCTGGAAAGCCAATTGCAATGCGTGCTGGTGATGCATGAAAACGAAGCGGCGCGCCAATCCAACACCGGCAAATTGGTTAAAGCAGCGCTACCCCACACTCAGATAGAGATTTGGCAACGCAAACACCCGCCGCAAGCCTTGCTCGACAGCTGGGCGCGCGGTGATGTATCACCTTGGTTGTTGTTTCCCAGTGATGATGCCGTCCCCGCCGATAGACTATTTGCTGACGCGGTTCGGTCTGCCTCTTGCGCGGATAGGTCAGTTTCTTGCACGCAGACGTTAGCCGCCACCAATGCACCTTGTGCGCCGTTACAGTTTGTGGTGCTGGATGCAACCTGGCAGCAGGCGCGAAAAATGCTCAATAAAAGTCCGTGGCTCAATCGTCTGCCACGGGTCAGTTTGCCGTCGACAGCCGCCTCACTATATACGCTTAGGCGCAACCAGCCACCGGGACACCTGTGTACCAGTGAAGCGGTGAGTGCATTACTACGAAGCCAAGGCGACGTAAACGCCGCCACGCAGCTGGACCATTTTCTTGCCCACTTTATCGAGTGCTACGAGGCCGATCGCCACCATCACACCACACCGCTCCCCGCCCCCAAGGTGCTGACACCAAACACGTGAACAAAGAAACGCCGAGCACAGCGCGTTGCCATGCTCGGCGTTTACGTCGTTTATCGGCTACAGCTTAAAGCGGCTGATCTCTTGCTCAAGGCTATGAGAAAGCTCGGATAACGTCGCGGCTTGACGCGCGGCTTCATCCGCTTCAGTCGATAGCTCATTGGACACATCACGAATGCCCTCTGAGTTACGGGTGATCTCCGCGGTGACGCTCGATTGCTCTTCCGCTGCGGACGCAATTTGGGTAGCCATATCGCTAATCTGGCTCACCGCCGCAACAATCTGGCTCAAGCTTTCGTTCGCCGCGCTGGCATCTTCCACACTGGCATTAGCACGTTGCTGGCTATCTTGCATCATGGTCACCGCGCGACCAGTTGCCTGCTGCAAGGTATCAATCATCTGCTGAATTTCGGTGGTTGAGGCATGGGTGCGCTGGCTCAGTATCCGTACCTCATCGGCCACTACCGCAAAGCCACGGCCATGCTCACCGGCGCGTGCTGCTTCAATCGCGGCATTCAACGCCAGCAGATTAGTTTGCTCGGCCACTTCTTGAATGGTCGACAAGATGCTAGTGATGCTGTGCGCATGCTGATCCAGCTCGCCAATCACACCGGTCGCCGCTTCCACTTCACGGGCAAGCTCGGTAATCGAGTACTTACTTTGCTCCACTTGCTGGCCGCCATCATTGGCAACGCTTTCGGTCTCTTGGGCGGTGCGCGCGGTGTTATCGGCATTGCCGGCAATATCTTGGGTCGCCGAGGCCATTTCATGGATAGCGGTCGCCACCATATTGATTTCATCTTGCTGATGACCAATACGGGTAGAGCGCTCTTCGGCTTGTGCCGCAGTCAGCTCGGCTTGTTGCTTGAGCGAGCCAGACAGCTGGCGCAAATGCGACACCATGGCATGCATGTTGCCGACAAAGCGGTTGAAGTTGTTGGCAAGTTTGCCAATTTCATCATTGCTGTGTGGCTCAAGGCGCTGGGTTAAGTCCCCTTCACCGGAGGCAATTTCTTCTAGCGCAGCGGACACATTGAGCAAGTCACGGAACAACACGTGCATCAACCACGTCACGGCACCGGCCACCAACAAAGTGATCACCGCCGCGGTTAACACCAGATTGAACAAGGTATCACGCTGGCTGGCGTATTCGGTGCGCTTATCCAACTCAATGGCCAGTACCCAATCAGTGTTAGGAACCGAGGCAAAATAAAACAGTTTATCAACCCCATCGACAGGCAGTTCCACCAGCGATTGCTGTGCCAACGCCTGACGCACGCGGTTTTCATTCAGCTCAGGAGACAGGCTACGATACGGCTTTAGCAAGCGTGCTTTGTCTTTGTGGGCGAGGAAGGTGCCATCGGCGCCTAACAGCATCGCGTTCGCATTTTTGCCCACTTTTAGTTGGGTCACGTCACGGATCAGCTGGTCAATCAACACATCTGCGCCCGCCACACCCATCAATTCGCCATTGCGACGTACGGGCTCGGCCAAGGTCACCAGCATCGCACCGGTAATCGCATCACTGTAAGCAGTGGTAATAATCGGGCTACCTGCACTCACGGCTTGCTTGTACCACGGACGGACGCGAGGGTCATAATCATCGCGGTTGCGTTCTGGGCGCGAGCGATACATGGCGCCTTGAGGAGTACCATAATAGATATCGTCAAACCCACCGGCCTCACGCGCTTGCTGTAAATAGCTCACACGATGGCTACTGCTGGTGTAATCGGTAAAGGCACTGGTGATATCAGCACGGATTTGCACCCAACCGCTGATCGATTCGGTCGCCGCATCGGCGATACCACTGACGCGGCTATAGATGCTCGACTGGGTTTGGGCTTGAATTTGGCTTACAGCAAGCCAGGTGAGAAAGGCGGCCATCAGCAATACAGCAGATAAGCATGCCCCAATTAATTTTTGTTTTAGTGATAACTGCATGGGAACGGCTCTCAAAGCAACGACAGGTTAATTCCAAACTCCCCGATAACCGAGGTAGCAATAGTGAACAGCCGTCACCCCGTCCCTAGGGTACCGCGAGCCCATCCTGCGCGTCGCGGGTTCACAGCGCCGGATAATTTTTATCCGACATGGCAAGCGCGCGCTAATGTAACAGCGCGCAACAAAGATTGCCATTTTTTAGACAAAAAACAGTCAACTAGAGAATATTTAGAATAAAGATCACATAAACCAACCATCGCTTATGGTATGCCGTTTATTGCAAACAACACAAAAGCAAGTAAACACCTCTGTAGGTTTCCGTAGTGAAACCTACTCCTAACCTTCTATTTTTTCATAAGCATACTGGTCTTTAATGAATTCATTAAAATAAGTGCCATGACTCGATGCATTGATAAAAGTGTTCCCAATGTGTCCTGGGACATCATAGTAACGGTAGCCACCACCATATTTAAAACGCACATCCAACATGTGTGAGATCTCTGAGTAGCCAATATTAGAAATGGCCGAAGACGATACTCGGTGTTGCTCAAACATAGGATATGGCGTCAAGCCATTAACTGTATCGATAATTCGCTGAGCGATAACAGGCGCGCCGCGGTTCTTAAGATACGCAACTTCTAGGCCATGCCCAGTAGGATCAGATAGTAGATTCGCATATACCGAATCTGAAGGAACTGCGCCGTATGCTAAACGTACTGCCAACATAATCAAGTCATTCGCATTAGTGAACGTTTTGGCAATTTCTGGCACCTGCTGCCCGTAATAGCCCCCAACACTATAAGTTGGATTAGCTATACCCATATAACCGAGCATAGGATAATCCGACAGTGCAGCTTGATTGGGATAGACATAGGAGTAGGACACACTCGTATAAACCGCATTCCCATAGAAGTTACCTTGTGAATGAGTAACTAATACTGTTCTAGCACACTTTCCAACTTGGCTCTCCACGACCCTTTCAGCCGCAGTGTAGTCATACTCTTGCATTAATGAATCAACTTTTTCAATGACGGTACTGTAGAACCAAGCTAGCATCTCGGCAGCATCTTCCAAAACCGAAACATCCTTACCGCTAACAAGTCGATTCAAGAATCTCCCGTAGCCAGCTTCATATTGCTCATCGGTCATTTTATGAAAAGCAACCTCAGCTATTTGCAACAAAAGTGTCTCCGAGTAGTTATAGGAATATTCGACGCCCGATGCCTTTTCAAAAGTATAAAGATATTTGTCTTGGAATCGATTCAAAGCATTCACGTTTTGCTTAGCCGCTTCTGAAGAAGTAAACATTCCGTTGATGTAGACAAGTTGGAGTTTATCAACGTTAACTTCACACTGAGCCGCACTCGTACTAGCATAAAATAGTGACATCAAACCAAGAATAGTCGCGAGCTTTTTCATTTAACCGCCTCCTCTGCCATTGTCCCTACACACGGTTGATCAATCGTCAAAACCGCATCAAGATCGTGCTCCATCTGCTCGAAAATACGCTCTTTTCCATTTCGGTAGGTTAACGCTCTGTACAAGGTATCGGTATGCAGCTCTAGTGGCGTCATTTCAACAACACCTGTTTTCAGCAACTCCTCTGCACACTCTTCCAAAACCAAAATTTCGTTGTACTTTTTAGTCGCATCCTCAACTGACAGCTGGATGGATTTATCAAACGCAATTTCATTGATATCGGTATACTCAAGACCGAGGTTAATGGCCAGCTGAACAATTTGGGGGTTTTGATACGCCTCTGTTACAGCCACTTCGTAACTATCGCGAACTCCATTGTTATCTTTATCCACTCCCACAATTGCCTCAGGGGATTTAGGGTCTAAATCTGGGTCTGGGTCTGGGTCTGGGTCTGGGTCTGGAGATGGTTCTAAATCATCGAGTAAACGCCAAGTGCCAGACTTAGAAGGGTACTCTCCTTGAACCCACCATTTAGCTAGGTAAATATCTCCTTCAAAGTTCACGACTGAACCACCTGCATAAGGTGTTTCATGCTCATAGTTGTCAATCGTATATGCATTGATGTGAATCCAACCATCCCAAGAGATATCATTTACTACTGGCTCAGTTCCTTGTGTCCAATGAGAAGATACAAATGACTCTCCATGGTGAGTGACTAGGTCACCCGAATTGTAAACAGTATCTTTATTCCATGGCTCCATCGCATGTGCTACCAGCGGGATACTTAAACTAACCGCTATAAAAATAACGTTTTTATTCATGCTTCATCCTTAAATACTATGTCAGCGCATACTTTATAGGGTGAGTAGATATTTTATATGAAAATCTTTCTTATTCATTAAATGTAAAAATAAAACACCTGAAGTTATTTAGCATTACGCCAGGCTCAACCGTTAAAATAAAGAAATCCTCTCTTCAGGTTTAGTGTGTAGTGATGGTTTAGACGGGTCGCGCTATATGAATACAGTTTAACGAAATAAAAAACATATTTTCTATCAACTTAAACGGAGATGTGTTATGTATTTCATTGACATACTAAAGGGTTGCATGCGAATTTCACTCCACATACAGTAAACTTGGAATATGTTTGCGATTTTTCCATCGACATTATTATTAATTACATAACAAGCATTATCTAACTCGCACCTTTTGGTGTTAATCTAATTTTTAAACAGACACGTCTTGCATTTATTTCGTTGTTTTTCAAAAAATATCAGCGACACATAGCTAATGGCTGCGATATATGCAGTGTCGCTCATAGAAGTACTGAATGTATTTTTTAAGCTTTTCTCGAAAAATAGAACACACGACTTTTTCAGGAAAACCTTATTGTCACAGCACATTTATACATGCTGCCCAGCTACCCAGCCGGAGCTCCAAGCCCATTGGAAGTTATAGCCGCCGAGCCAGCCGGTGACATCTAGCACTTCACCGATAAAATACAGGCCGGGAATATCTCGCGCTTCAAGGGTTTTCGAGGAAATTGCGTGGGTATCTACCCCACCAAGCGTCACTTCTGCGGTGCGGTAACCTTCAGTGCCGTTTGGGGCAATAGACCACTGGTGAAAGTAGTGATGAAGTTGATCGAGCTGCTTGTCATCGAGCTGTTTGAGCGGTTTATCTGGCAAGCTATCGCGCGCAATCAAGACCTCGACCAAGCGTTTGGGGAATAGGCGAGACAGTGAGGTTTTTAAGGTTTGGTTGGGATGCTTATCACGCATCGCCACCAGCACGTCTTTTAGCGACTCACTGGGGAGTAAATCGATGGTGACCGCTTCACCCGGCTGCCAAAACGAGGAGGTTTGCAATACCGCTGGTCCCGATAAGCCGCGGTGGGTAAAGAGCAGATTCTCGGTAAAGCACACCCCAGACTCAGTGGTGATCGAACATGGCACCGACACCCCGGAAATATCGGCAAAGCGCGTTTTGTCTTCTTGGTGCAAGGTATACGGCACCAAGGCGGCGCGAGTGGGCAGCACTTTTAGGCCAAATTGCTCGGCAAGTTGGTAACCAAAGGGGGTGGCGCCAAGCTTGGGCATCGAAAGGCCGCCTGTGGCGACCACCAACGACTGGCAGCGTACCGGCTCACCATTGAGTTTAAGGCGAAAGCCGGTTTCTTCTTGCACGATATCATGCACTTCACAGCGATAGCGTTGACTGATGGTGGCTTGGTCGCATTCAGCCAACAGCAGGTTAACGATATCTTTAGCGCTGTCATCACAAAATAGCTGGCCGTGGTCACGCTCGTGATAGGCCACGCCATGGGTGGCCACCAGACCAATAAAGTCCCATTGGCTGTATTGCGCCAATGCGGATTTGACGAAGTGCGGGTTTTCACACAGGAAGTTATTGGCGGTGACGTCATAGTTGGTGAAATTGCAGCGTCCGCCGCCCGAGATCAGGATCTTGCGGCCCGGCTTTTTGGCATGATCCACCACCAAAACGCGGCGGCCACGTTGGCCGGCTTGTGCCGCACACATCAATCCTGCCGCACCGGCGCCAATCACAATTACATCATACTCAGTCACACGCTTACCTGTTTATTATCTGCTCACCCTGTGGGAGCGGCATTGTAGCAGCCCGCACGTGAGCGGCAAGCGCGATTTAACGCGCCTGCGCTTCAGGCGGCGGCACCATGGCATCGGCGCCCTGAGCTATCATGCTTGGATCCATATGCAGCGTACGGGTTGGGAAAGCAATATCCGCACCGTGCTGATGAATAATACCAATCACTTGCAGCAACACATCTTGCTTCACGCGGTGATAACGTTGCCAGTTCACCGTTTTGGTGAAGGTGTAAATAAAGAAATCGAGCGAGTGTGGGCCAAAGCTGTTGAAGTTCACAATCAAGGTTTGTCGCGTCTCGATGTCCGGGTGGGCTTCAAGCATGGCATACACATCATCAATCACCGCGCTGATTTTATCGGCGTCTTGGTAGCGCAGTCCGATGGTTTCATAAATGCGGCGATTCAGCATCCGCGAGGGGTTTTCCACCACTACGTTACTGAATACCGAGTTGGGCACGTATAAAGGGCGCAAATCAAAGGTGCGTACCACCGTCATGCGAATACCAATTTTTTCCACCGTGCCCTCAATGTTGCGATCAGGGGAGCGTACCCAGTCACCCACTTTAAACGGGCGGTCAAAGTAAATCATCACCCCACCGAAGAAGTTCGACAGCAAATCCTTGGCGGCAAAACCAACAATTAAACCCCCGACCCCACCAACGGTCAGTAGGCCAGAAACACTGACCCCCAGGCTTTTGAGCAAGGACAGCATCCCGAAGCACACAAAAAGTGCACGAAGCACATTACCCAAGGTATTGATGGTGGTGTGATCGCGTTTGCTCGTCTCAATCATCACCTGCTCGCCGCTGTTAACCAGGCGTAACAGCACCCAAATGATGACCCAGATCACCACCAAATCTTGCACCAAGGTGAGCCAACTGAGTGAAACATTGCCTAAGGTATTATCGACAATGATTTCGAGCGAATGAGAAGCTGGCCATAACCAAATCAACACACTTAAAGGCGTGTCGATCGCCGGCCAGATGATGTCGTCCCAGCGGGTGATGGTCTTTTCCGCTAAGGCTTTCAGCCGCCCAACCAGCACGTGCCAAATCGTCCAGGCAATGGCACTGATGCCCGTTAACGTGACAACATCAGAGATCCATTCCCACGCCGCTGCCTCATGAAGCGACTGCCACCATTGGAGTAGGCTTTGCATGATTCCCTCAATTACGCTGTGATCCAAGTAGTGGCGTCAGGTTAACAAAAAAAATGCTGACCGAGGTCAGCATTTTGTCGAATTTGTTGGCGTCCGCTTACCAGCCCGCAAAAGCGACAAGAAAAAAGGTCGCGAGCAAGGCACCAGACAGCGCAGCGTTAAGGATGAACAGGTGGCGTACTTTGTTGCATTTTCCCACGAAAACTTCATCGTGGTGATGCAGATACTCCTGACTGCGAATGTATTGGTACAAGCGTTTTTGCCGAGAGATATCGCCTTGGGGTGAGAGTGAGAAAAAGTTGTTATCTCCACGACAAATTTGCTGATAAAGCAGCGGATTGGCGTCGCGTAACATCACAACCAGCGCGCGCAATGAAGACAGGTAGCGCGCGAAATTAATCAGTGTGACGGTAAATACTGCCACGATTAGGATATCACCGTTCATAGACCTCTCCCTCCGCTACGCCGGATAGCGCTCAGAGGGAGGGGTAAGTCGATTACTGCCCTGCTGAGCCGTCCATCACTGACGTAGACTCTTCAACTGCCATCGATGCCAAGTCTTTGTCGATAAAGAACAAAGCCTTACCATCTTCGCCGACTAACTCGATCTTATCGAGTATGCCTTTAAACAGCTTCTCTTCTTCATGCTGCTCCGCCACATACCACTGCAAGAAGTTGAAGGTTGAATAATCTTGCGTGGTAAACGCAACGTGCGCCAAGCTGTTAATCTTTTCCGTTATTAAGCGCTCGTGCTGATAGGTTTCACGAAACACTTCGCCCAGTGAAGCGAACTCATGACGCGGCGCGTCAATCGAACCCAAAATAGGCATCGCCCCTGTCTCGCTGACGTAAGTAAAAAGGCGCTGCATATGCTGCATTTCTTCTTGTGCGTGCTTATGCAGGAATCGCGCGGCTCCTTCGAAGCCTTGATCCTCACACCAAGCGCTCATTTGTAAGTATAGATTTGATGAGAAAAACTCCAAATTGATCTGCTCATTGAGCCTGTCAACCATGGCAGGTGCTAGCATATAAAACATCCTCTTTATTTGGGGTTAGCTGCCATTCTGACCAGCAGCACGTTGGTTTTCAAGCGGATCACGCCGACTAACTGCATCGATACCGAGTCTTGTATCGAATTTATGACTCGTGTCATCGTCGAATTGTTGATCGGAATGCGATCACAGTGACTGTTTTTTATACGCAAGCTCGCTAGACTGCGATGACAACCTCGAAGAAAAAGGATAACCCTATGTCATACAAGCATATTTTGGTTGCTGTCGATTTATCAGATGACAGTGAACGCCTGCTCAAAAAAGCCGATGCCTTAGCCAGTGCCCTCAACGCCCAGCTCTCCTTGGTGCATATCGACGTCAACTATGCGGAGCTCTACACTGGGCTCATCGATATCAACTTAGTCGAATCGCGTAATCGCGTGATTGAAGAGGCGCAGCAAAAGCTCAATCAACTGGCCAGTGATGCGCAAAGTGCCGTGACACATACCTTGGTGAGCAGCGGCGATTTGGCCGAAGAAATCACGGAGTCGATTCAAAACATGGGCATTGATCTGGTTGTGGTCGGCCACCACCAGGATTTTTGGAGCTCACTGCTGTCCTCCACCAAGCAATTACTCAATAAAACACCGGTCGATTTGTTGATGGTGCCTATCCGCGACTAGCCGCACCGCTCTTTCTTTCCTGTGAAGGCGGCGATCCCGCCTTCTGCTTCCACGATCGCCTACTCTTACTTACGCAAGACGAACCGATTGCGTCCCCGCGACGAAACGGTACACTGCCCTTTTTATCACTTTATCGAAGGAATCGAAGCCATGGGGTATCTTAGCGGCGTGACACTGCTGTGGGCCTTTTCATTTAGCCTGATTGGCGTGTATCTCGCCGGCCAAGTGGACAGTTACTTTTCCGTCCTGATGAGGATTGTATTGGCCGGATTGGTGTTTTTGCCTTTTTTGCGTCCTCGCCAAGTAAAACCAGTGTTTGCCGCCAAGCTGATGTTGGTCGGCGCCTTTCAACTCGGCATTATGTACTGCTTTTTCTATCAGTCCTTTTTATTTTTGTCGGTGCCAGAGGTACTGCTGTTTACCGTCTTTACCCCGCTTTACGTCACCTTGATTTACGATGCCTTGAAGCGCCAGTTTAGCGCGTGGTATCTGGTCACCGCCGCGATGGCGGTGCTCGGCGCCGTGGTGATCCGCTATGCCACCGTCAACCCAGATTTTCTGGTCGGCTTTTTGGTGGTGCAAGGGGCGAACCTTTGCTTTGCGATTGGCCAAGTCGGTTACAAATACCTGCTTGAGAAAGAGCACACTCAATTGCCTCAGCATGCGGTGTTTGGATGGTTTTATCTTGGCGCCTTAGTGGTGGGTGTGCTGGCTTTCGCCCTGCTGGGCAACAGTGACAAACTGCCCACGACACCCACCCAGTGGGGTGTATTAATCTACCTAGGCACCATCGCCTCAGGGCTGGGCTACTTCTTTTGGAATAAGGGAGCGACGCTGGTGAATGCGGGGGCGCTTGCAGTGATGAATAACGCCTTAATTCCAGCCGGCATTGTGGTCAATGTATTGATCTGGAACCGTGATGCGGATCTGCTGCCCTTACTCAGTGGCGGGGTGCTAATTTTAGCCGCACTGTGGTTTAACCAAACCTGGGTAAAGCGCCGCGTCGAAGCCCAGCGGAGTGCCGCCCAGCGAAGTGCCGCCCCACAGTAGGGCGTACCACGGTGGGCCGCCCCAACATCTCAGTCACCTAAATATAAAACAGGCAGGGAAATCCCTGCCTGTTTACTTACCCGAGAAAAAAGACTTAATCAGATAAAGGCAAACGCGTCTGAGTATAGGTGATCACGACTCACACCACGCTCTTTACAGAACATGTCGCGTGCCACACCTGCCATTTCAAAACGGCCCGCGATATAAATGTCATAAGCGCCTAGGCTGACAAAATCTTCCATCACCGCTTCTAATACATTGCCTACTTTACCGCGCCACTCGCCTTCAGCCTGCTCCACCACGGGCATGAAGGTAATATTGCTATGTGACTCAGTCAGTGCTTGCATCTCATCATGGGCATAAAGCTGACAAGGAGTACGCGCGCCCCAATAAATAAAGATTGGAGACTGTATTTCTTGACTAATACAGTGATCGACCATGCTGCGCACGTAAGAAAAACCGGTACCGCCGGCAATCAACAACAGGGGGCGATCGCTATCACGTAGCCAAGCATCACCGGCAGGCTCAGTAATTTCAAAGCCCGCTTCACCGCTTTCTAGCACGGCTTTGGCTTTCTCAACCACTTCTAACGCAAACGGGTTCTCGTCTGCCGCGCCAACGTGTAGTTCGAGTTCGGCACCATCTTCACGGCATGGGCTACTCGCCAGCGAAAACGGGCGCTTATCTTTTTCGCCCATCACTGCCATCACGTATTGCCCTGGCTGGTAGCTCACCGCCTGCTGTGGCTTTAGGACAATGCGGTAGGTGTGACATGCCAACGGCTCAACGGCTGTCACTTCACATAGTATCGACATTCTTTTCCTCTGTTCGTTTTGCTACAGCCGATGAGGTTATAAGAGGCGGCATCACTACCGCCTTGGGCTGTGTTTTTATCGTTAACGGTGAATGCTAGCGCATTCCAATAGGATTAGTCTAAGATCCCTAATTCATCCCAAATCGCATCGACACGTGCGACGACCTCTGGGTCTTTCGCAATCGGTGTGCCCCACTCGCGATCGGTCTCCCCTTGCCATTTATTGGTGGCATCGAGACCCATTTTCGATCCCAGCCCCACCACAGGTGAGGCAAAGTCGAGTGAGTCAATCGGGGTGTTGTCTACCATCACGGTATCACGCGACGGATCCATACGCGTGGTAATCGCCCAGATCACGTCATTCCAATCACGCGCGTTGACGTCGTCGTCACACACTATCACAAACTTGGTGTACATAAACTGGCGCAAAAATGACCACACCCCCATCATCACTCGCTTAGCATGACCGGGGTATTGTTTTTTCATGGTCACCACCGCCATACGGTACGAGCAGCCTTCAGGCGGCAGATAGAAATCGACAATCTCTGGGAACTGCTTTTGCAAAATCGGCACAAACACTTCGTTCAGCGCCACGCCCAGTACCGCGGGCTCATCGGGTGGACGCCCCGTGTAGGTGCTATGATAAATCGGTTTTTTGCGCATGGTCAGATGCGTCACGGTGAACACATGGTGGCGCTCAACCTCATTATAGTACCCGGTATGATCGCCATACGGCCCTTCATCCGCGTATTCATTGGGGTCGATGTAGCCTTCCATCACGATTTCCGCACTGGCCGGTACATCCAAATCATTGCTGATACACTTGGCCACTTCGGTTTTACTGCCGCGCAATAAGCCAGCAAACGCGTATTCCGACAAGGTATCAGGCACCGGTGTCACTGCCCCGAGAATGGTGGCAGGGTCAGCGCCATAAGCCACGGTGACCGGAAAAGGCTCGTTGGGATGGGCTTGCATCCAATCGTGCAAGTCTAACGCGCCACCGCGATGAGCCAGCCAACGCATGATCACTTTGTTTTTGCCGATTTTTTGCTGACGATAGATGCCGAGGTTTTGCCGCTTTTTATTCGGTCCGCGGGTAATCGTCAGCCCCCAGGTCAGCAAGGGTGCCACATCCCCGGGCCAGCAGCGCATCACCGGAATCTTATCCAAGTCGACCTCATCACCGCTCAGCACCACCTCTTGGCAGCGTGGACGACGCACGGTTTTCGCTGGCATGTTGAGCACTTGACGAAACACGGGCAGTTTATCGAGGGCATCACGAAAGCCTTTGGGTGGCTCAGGCTCTTTGAGGTAAGCAAGCAATTTGCCTACCTCGCGCAGCTCAAGCACGTCTTCTCGGCCCATGCCCAGGGCAACACGTTTGGGCGTACCAAATAGGTTCGCCAGCACCGGGATGTCATACCCCACTGGGTTTTCGAATAACAGCGCCGGCCCGCCCGCTCGTAGGGTGCGGTCGCAAATCTCGGTCATCTCCAGGTCTGGATCAACCGGCTGGGTAATGCGTTTTAGCTCACCTTGAGCTTCAAGGTAGTCAATGAAATCGCGCAGATCGGAAAGTTTCATATCAGGCTCAACGGGTTAATGGTCGCCTCTATGATACCAAGTTAAGCGGTATCCGGATCGGTAAAGGCTCGACATTAGCGCGACGACAACGCAGATGCAATGTGCTGCTGCCCAAGCGGCCCTAACTGATCTTGTAAGCTACTCAACCAGTCACCTTTACCCGCCTCCACCAGCAGCTGCGCTACTTGGTTGCCTTGTCGTAGCGACAGTTGTGTCAGAAGAAAATCGGCAACCGGTGCAGGCAGTGGTGATAGGTTGGCCAGCTGGCGAATCGCAGGTCCACGCAACGAGGGGTTATCGGCCGCGGCCATCATCTGCTGCAGTGCAAACGGCTCTGCTCCGCGTTCACGCAGCGCGTGCAAAGCCGCGAGGCTATACTGATCGGTGCCTCGGCGCCATAACCTTTCATACAACGCGGGACGATCCGTGGCCTGTGCCAACGCGGCTAAAATCGCGTTGTCTGGCATCCACATTAAAGTCGGATCATTAAGATACTGATCGGTCAGATACGCTAAGCCATCGCCGTCATAGTCAGCAATCATGCTTACCAAGGCATCACGGCGTCGCGCATAATCGGCCTCATCAGGTTTCACCCAATCAGCAATGACCAACTGACGATAGCTCAATAGCATGCCGAGCTCTTGGGTTAATTGCTGCTGGCGGTAGCGATTAAGCTGCTTGCGCGCCGCGGCGGCGTAATGAAACGCAGGCGTGGTCACCCAATAACCGTCTTGTTGGTGACGTAACAGAAAGTGTGGCTGCTGCTGACTTAAGGTCACGAGATAATCGCGCCATTTCTCGTTATCAAGCCGCAACGGTGAAGAGAGCAGCCGATACAAGGTTGCCTCACGCGTCAGAGGAGGAAGCTGGCGAATGTGTGACTCAAGCGCATTGATATCGCCGTTGGCTTGGAGGGTAAAGGCAGTACGCATCGCATCCGCCGTACTGGCTTTATCTAACACTTGCTCAATAAAAGGCTGAGCTACGATTTGCCCATCGGCCGCTGGCTCATTGGATGCCGATACCGTGGAGGAAACAAAGCCCACGATCCCTAGGCATATCGCTGCTAGCTTGATGCGAAAACGTCTTGCCATCCGTTGCAATCCTATCTTCGGTGTCACGCGTCCTGCGTCACCTTTCCTTGGTGACTCGTATTGTGCGAGCTAGGTATGCGCTGAGCAATAAAAAAGCACTGCGAATGCGCAGTGCTTAACACTATTGCGTCACCACTTACGAGTTTTGCCGACGCATGGCATCAAAGAACTCGTTGTTGGTTTTGGACATCGCCAATTTACCAATCAAGAATTCCATGCCTTCCAGCTCGCCCATTGGATGCACAATTTTGCGCAAGATCCACATTTTTTGTAGTTCATCGGGCTTGGTCAGCAACTCTTCACGGCGGGTACCAGAGCGGGTGAAGTCAATAGCAGGGAAAACACGTTTTTCAGCAATCTTACGGGACAGGTGCAATTCCATATTACCCGTGCCTTTAAACTCTTCGTAGATGACTTCGTCCATCTTAGAGCCCGTGTCTACCAGCGCAGTGGCGATAATGGTCAGGCTGCCGCCTTCTTCCACATTACGCGCCGCACCAAAGAAACGCTTCGGACGGTGCAAGGCATTGGCGTCAACACCACCGGTCAATACTTTACCTGATGATGGCACAACCGTGTTGTAAGCACGCGCCAGACGGGTGATCGAGTCCAGCAAGATAACCACGTCTTTTTTGTGCTCCACCAAACGCTTGGCTTTTTCAATCACCATTTCGGCGACTTGCACGTGGCGGTTTGCGGGCTCGTCAAAGGTTGAGGCAACCACTTCGCCTTGTACCAAGCGCTGCATCTCGGTCACTTCTTCCGGACGCTCGTCAATCAACAGCACCATCAATTCACAGTCTGGGTGGTTAAACGCGATGCTTTGCGCAATGTTTTGCAGCAACATGGTTTTACCCGCTTTTGGCGGTGCCACAATCAAGCCGCGCTGGCCTTTACCAATCGGCGAAGCCAAATCCAGCACACGTGCTGTGATGTCTTCCGTGGAGCCGTTGCCACGCTCCATCACCATACGCTCGCTGGCATGCAGTGGGGTCAAGTTTTCAAACAGGATTTTGCTGCGCGCGTTGTCCGGCTTATCGCTGTTCACTTGGTTGACTTTTAATAGCGCAAAGTAACGCTCGCCATCTTTTGGCGGCCGAATTTTACCCGCGATGGTATCGCCTGTGCGCAGGTTAAAGCGACGAATTTGGCTTGGCGATACATAAATGTCATCAGGGCCGGCCAAATACGAGCTATCTGCGCTGCGCAAGAAGCCAAACCCGTCTTGAAGAATTTCCAGTACGCCATTGCCGAAAATATCTTCACCGCTTTTTGCGTGCTGTTTGAGGATCGAGAAAATGATGTCCTGTTTACGCAAGCGAGCCAGGTTTTCAAGTCCCATGCTTTCGCCAAGCGCAACCAGCGTCGAGACGGGTTGAGTCTTCAGTTCGGTAAGATTCATAGTGGTGAGTGTCTTGTTTGTCAAAGTTGAGGTCTGAAATTAGTTAGCGTGTCGAGACCAGTGGTATGTTCGAGAGATGAACAGAAGTACAAATTCCGTGCAATAAGGTAGCACCTAAATGGGGTATCGTCTAGTTGGCAGAAAAACAACCGCCGCTGAGAGGCAGCGACGGTTACTTTAACATTATAGGTTGGCGTCAAGAAACTCTTTCAGCTGAGTTTTTGACACAGCACCAACCTTGGTTGCTGCCACGCTGCCATCTTTAAATAGCAGCAGTGTTGGGATACCACGGATGCCGAACTTAGGCGGTGTACCTGCGTTCTGGTCAATGTTCAGTTTTCCGATGGTGACTTTACCTGCGTATTCTTCAGCGATTTCGTCCAGGATAGGCGCGATCATTTTACACGGCCCACACCATTCTGCCCAAAAATCCACCAATACAGGCCCTGCAGCTTTTAGAACGTCTGCCTCAAAGCTGTCGTCGGTTAGCTGCATAATTTTGTCGCTCATCTTCTACTCCAATACATGTTTTTGTTACTGGCTAAATTGCGACCAGTAAATTATGGGACTATTTGACTGGATTCGCTTCCGTATTGCAAGCCTAAGCTGATATTCTATCCGGATGAAAATGACGCATATCACAGAGCAGAAATTTGCCGAGCTCGGCTTGCACGCCGATGTTCTCAAGAGCTTGGAGGCCAAAGGGTTTACTCAATGTACCCCTATCCAAGCCCTGGCATTGCCGGTCCTGCTCACCGGCCAAGACATTGCAGGACAGGCGCAAACGGGGACGGGCAAAACCCTGGCGTTCCTGGCTGCGACGTTTCATCACCTTCTGACGACCGATGCGCCTGCATCGCGTAAAAAAAATCAGCCGCGTGCGATTATATTAGCTCCTACGCGTGAATTAGCGATTCAGATCTATAATGATGCTGAGCCGCTTTTGGCGAATACGTCGATTAGCGCAGGGCTCGCGTATGGTGGCGAAGGTTACGACCAACAGCAACAGACGCTAGAACAGGGTGTCGATATTTTAATCGGTACCTGTGGCCGTATTATCGACTTTTACAAAAAGAAAGTGATTGATTTGCACGGCATTCAAGCTGTGGTGCTCGATGAAGCCGACCGCATGTTTGATCTCGGTTTTATCAAAGACATTCGCTTTTTGTTTAACCGCATGCCCGCCCCCGATCAGCGCTTGAACATGCTATTTTCGGCGACCTTGTCCTATCGCGTACAAGAGCTGGCCTTTGAGCATATGACCAACCCAGAACATGTGGTGGTAGAGCCAGAGCAAATTACCGGCCATCGCATCAAAGAAGAGTTGTTCCAGCCATCAAACAAAGAAAAGATGCCGCTGCTACAAACTTTGATTGAAGAAGATTGGCCTGAGCGCGCGATCATTTTCGCCAATACCAAGCATCGCTGCGAGTCAATTTGGGCCCATTTAGCGGCTGATAACCATCGTGTGGGCTTGCTCACCGGCGACGTTCCCCAGAAAAAACGGGTTAAAATCCTCGAGCAATTCACTAATGGCGAGCTCGATCTATTGGTCGCAACCGATGTTGCCGCGCGCGGTTTGCATATTCCGCAAGTGACCCATGTGTTTAACTACGACCTGCCAGACGACGCGCAAGATTATGTGCATCGTATTGGCCGTACTGGGCGCGCAGGTGCCAGTGGCAGCTCCATCAGCTTTGCCTGTGAAGACTATGCGGTGAATTTGCCCGCCATTGAAGAGTACATTGAACATAGCATCCCGGTTAGCGAGTTCGACCGCAGTGCACTGCTAAAAGATTTGCCACCGCCAAAGAAAATGGCGAAGCGCCCTAATACGCAGCGCCGCAGTAACAATAACAAAGGCGGCGGAAATAACCGCAACCGCCAACGTCGTCGTCCGCAAAAGTCGGCATAAGGTTTCACGACAGATAGGTCAGCGCGCATCATGAGTGGTCACGGACATCCCACATCGACCCCGTCGCTGTACGCCGCGATTGATTTAGGCTCCAACAGCTTTCATATGCTGGTGGTGCGCCAAGTGGCAGGCAGCGTGCAAACTCTCGCTAAAATTAAGCGAAAAGTTCGCCTTGCAGCAGGCATGGACGACCAACAACAGCTGAGCGACGAAGCCATGCAGCGTGGCTGGGATTGCTTGGCCTTGTTCGCCGAACGTTTGCAAGACTTCAACACGGACAACATCCGTGTTGTCGCCACCGCGGCCCTGCGTCGCGCCAGTAACGCCGAAGCGTTTTTGGCTAAAGCCAACACTCTGCTTGGCCACCCGATTGAAATCATCTCCGGGGAGGAAGAGGCACGCACTATTTACCAAGGGGTCGCGCATACTTCTGGCGGAGCGGGCAAACGCTTGGTGGTCGACATCGGTGGTGCCAGCACCGAACTTATCATTGGTGAGCAGTTTGAGCCGACAGTGCTACAAAGCCTCAACATGGGCTGTGTCACCTTTTTAGAAGACTATTTTGCCGACCGCGTGCTCAATCAATCCGCCTTCGATACTGCGATTGCTGGCGCCAAAGCCGAGTTAGCCCCGCTGATAAAGCAATATCGTGCGCTCGGCTGGGACTGCTGCGTCGGTGCCAGCGGCACCGTGCAAGCTCTGCAAGAGATCATGGTCACTCAGGGCATGGATGAAGTGATCACCCTAGAGAAACTTCACCGTCTGCGCGATCAAGCCATTGCCTGTGGGCAAATGGACGCGCTGGACATCGAAGGCTTGACCTTAGAGCGTGCACTGGTCTTTCCCAGCGGCTTATCGATACTGATCGCCATTTTCGAGTGCTTAAAGGTGACACGCATGACCTTAGCGGGTGGTGCTCTGCGCGAGGGGTTGGTGTATGAAATGATGACCGCGATGCGCCACAGTGATATTCGCGCCCGTACCATCGCCAGCATTCAATCCCGCTATCAGCTGGATGAAGCCCACGGCATCAACGTCGCCGATACCGCTCTCGAGCTCCTCAATCAGTGTCCCGCGTCTTGGGTGCCAGAGCCGGAAGCAAAAAGCTTATTACATGCCGCTGCCTGCGTGCATGAGATTGGCTTAAGCATTGGCTTTAAGCAAGATGGTGATCATGCGGCGTATTTAATCACCCATCTCGATCTGCCCGGCTTCACGCGAGCACAGAAACAGCTGGTTGCGACCTTGTTGCGCTATTATCGAGAGCAACTGGTGTTAATTGATGGCCAGCACGCACTGTCTACCACCAGCGCCAATCGGCTGTTGCGCCTCCTACGCATTGCGGTGATCTTATGCCATCGCCGTGACAGCCGTGTCCGACCGATGATAGCGCTCACCGCCGAGGAGGACGCCCTGACTCTCCACTTGGACACCACATTGCTTGAGACCAGCCCCTTGCTCCGCGCAGAGCTAGAGCAAGAGGCCTTGCGCCAATCAAGCCTAGGGTTGCCCCTGGTGGTGATCACGGATGATACGAGCACCTGACCATACCGATGAATCAAAGAAGCCCGCGTCGTTAACGATGCGGGCTTTTTTATGGTGAGGGATCAGCTGCTACGCGGTGGTGATACCACTGTGACGCAACAAGGCCTCAGGACGTGGTTCACGCCCTCTAAAGCGCTCAAATAAATCTTTCGGCGCTTCACTGCCACCACGGCTGAGAATATGGTTAAGGAAATCTTCACCGGTTTCACGGTTAAAGATCCCCTCTTCTTCAAAGCGCGAGTAAGCATCGCTCGATAGCACTTCTGCCCATTTATAGCTGTAGTAGCCTGCACTGTAGCCACCGGCAAAGATGTGGCCAAATGCGTGAGGGAAGCGGTTCCACTCCGGTGTTGGCACCACAGAGACTTTCTCACGCACCGCGCTGAGGGTATCCATGATCCGTGGGCCCACCTCTGGGTCAAACTCGCTAAACAAGCGGAAGTCGAACAAACTGAACTCGAGTTGGCGTAACATCGCCATCGCCGAGTTAAAGTTTTTCGCCGCGAGCATTTTTTCCAACATATCTTCCGGTAAGGCTTCCCCGGTTTGATAATGCCCCGAGATAAAGCTCAGTGCGTCTTGCTCCCAGCACCAGTTTTCTAAAAACTGGCTTGGTAGCTCAACCGCATCCCAAGGGACACCATTGATCCCCGACACATCCGCCACTTCTACTTTTGTCAGCATGTGGTGAATGCCGTGGCCAAATTCGTGGAACAAAGTGACCACTTCATCATGGGTAAACAGCGCCGGATCATCACCCACTGGCGGATTAAAGTTACAGGTTAGATACGCCACTGGCGTTTGAAGCTCGCCGTTAGCCTTGCGGCGACGGACACGACATTCATCCATCCATGCGCCGCCACGTTTGTTTTCACGCGCGTACAGGTCAAGGTAGAAGCTGCCGCGCAAGGTGCCTTCGCTATCATGAATATCATAAAAGCGCACACTGTCATGCCACGTATCAATGCCTTTGCGCTCAGTAATGGTCATGCCAAACACACGATTCATTACTTCGAACAAGCCGGAAAGCACACGTGCTTCAGGGAAATAAGGACGCAGCACTTCATCAGAAATGGTGTAGCGGGCTTGTTTGAGTTTTTCGCTGTAGTAAGGGATATCCCAAGGCTCGAGCACATCAACGCCGAACTCTTCTTTGGCATAGGCTTTCACTTCTGCAAACTCTCGCTCACCTTGCGGACGCGCTTTATCAACCAGATCGTTCAAAAAGCCCATCACTTGTTCCGTGCTCTCTGCCATTTTCGTGGCCAGTGACAGCTCACTATAGTGATTAAAACCGAGCAAACGTGCTAGCTCATGCTTTAGGCGCAGCGACTCATTCATCAGCTCAGTGTTGTCCCACTGCCCCGCCTGCGGGCCGCGATCAGAGGCGCGTGTAGTAAAGGCTTCATACATTTCCTGGCGCAGTGCTCGGTTATCGCAGTACATCATGACTGGCAGATACGAAGGAATATCCAGCGTAAATAAGTAACCTGATTGCGACTTACTTTCAGCCTGCGCTTTCGCTGCATTGAGCGCCGATTCAGGCAAGCCGGCTAATTCGCTTTCATCGCTAATCAGCTTACTCCAGCCCATGGTGGCATCGAGCACATTGTTGCTAAATGAAGAGGAAAGCTCCGACAAGCGTTTTTGAATTTCACCAAAGCGGTGTTGCTGATCGGCTGGCAGAGCAATCCCGGACAGCTCAAAGTCTTGCAACGCATCGTTAATCGCTTTTTGCTGCGCCACATCGAGAGCGGCAAACTCAGCACTGTCTTTCATCGCTTTGTATGCGTGGTATAAGCCTTTATGCTGACCGCGCCAGGTGGAATACTCCGACAGCAACGCCAGGCAGCTTTCATACGCCTCACGCAATGGCTGATTATTGACCACCGCGTTCATATGGCTTACCGGTGACCAGATGCGGCCAAGACGATCTTCCGCCTCTGTGACCGGCACACTAACAGTATCCCAGCTTGGTTGCTCGGCCGCCGCCGCGGCATCCACTGCTTGACGACACTCGGCAATCGCGGCTTCTACAGCCGGTTTGACATGCTCTGGCTTAATGGCGGAAAACGGAGGTAAATCCTCAAATTGAAGAAGCGGGTTGGACATAGTGCCTTCCTTTTTGCTGATAAGGCGCTCACATTGCGAGCCCCGGGCAGATAAGTAACCTTCTTTATATGCCGTCTCTCTTGACGCTTTTCAATCCCTCCCCGTTTACCGCTGTGTATTGCGAGCGTTACAAAATGATTCTGAGACTGCTGCCTCACTGCCGGTTTGGTATGCTATTGCTCAGTGGGTCAGAGATGGTGGCTTTACAAGCGACGCCAAACACGACAAGCTGACCTCAATATCAAATGCCAGTGGCACCCAGTGCCTATAAGATGGAGAAAGACATGGCGAAGCATTTCGACTACATCTGTATCGGTGGCGGCAGCGGCGGTATTGCCTCAGCCAACCGTGCCGCGATGCACGGTGCTAAAGTCGCCCTTATTGAAGCAAAACACCTTGGCGGCACCTGCGTAAACGTAGGCTGTGTCCCTAAAAAAGTCATGTGGCATGGCGCCCAAGTCGCCGAAGCGCTTAACCTCTATGCATCAGACTACGGCTTTGATGTGGATGTAAAAGGCTTTAATTGGTCAACCTTAGTGGATAACCGTGAAGCCTACATTAGCCGCATTCACAAGGCCTACGACAACGTACTGGGCAAAAACAATATCGATGTCATCCGCGGCTTTGCCCGCTTTGTCGACAACCACACCGTGGAAGTAGATGGCGAGCACTACACGGCCGATCATTTCTTGATCGCGGTAGGCGGCACGCCAACCATTCCAAATATTCCGGGTGCGGAATTAGGGATCGACTCTGACGGCTTCTTTGCCCTCCCCGAGCAGCCTAAGCGTGTGGCTGTGGTGGGCGCCGGTTACATCGCGGTCGAAATCGCCGGTGTCCTGCATGCCTTGGGCTCTGATACCCATTTGTTCGTGCGTAAAGATCGCCCACTGCGCACCTTCGACCCCATGGTGACCGATACCTTGGTCGAAGTGATGGAAAAAGAAGGCCCCACCCTTCACACCCAGCATGTGCCCGTGTCGGTGACGGAAGAAAGCGACGGTAGCCTGACGCTTGCCTTTGAAAACGGTACCACTCACAACACGGACACCCTGATTTGGGCGATTGGTCGTCACCCAACCACGGATAAAATCAACCTCGGCGCCACCGACGTGCAGACCACTGCCGATGGCTACATCAAGGTTGACCCGTATCAGACCACCAGTGTCCCGCACATTCACTGTGTCGGTGATATCATGGATGGCGGGATTGAGCTGACGCCAGTCGCCGTTAAGGCTGGTCGCCTGCTCTCAGAGCGCCTGTTCAATGGCCAGACGCACGCTAAAATGGATTATGATTTGGTCCCCACTGTGGTCTTTAGCCACCCGCCAATCGGCACCATTGGTTTGAGCGAACCAGAGGCACGCGCCAAATACGGTGATGACAATATTAAGGTTTACACGTCAAGCTTTGCGGCCATGTACACCGCCGTCACTCAGCACCGCCAACCCTGCAAAATGAAGCTGGTGTGTGCCGGTGATGAAGAAAAAGTAGTCGGGCTGCACGGTATTGGCTTTACCGTTGACGAAATGATCCAAGGTTTTGCTGTGGCGATGAAGATGGGCGCCACTAAAGCAGACTTTGACAGCGTGGTTGCTATTCACCCTACCGGCTCGGAAGAGTTTGTTACCATGCGCTAAACCGCGCAAGATGGGCTCACATCAAAACGCCGTGTTCAACACGGCGTTTTTTATTGGTCACTGGCGAGCATGATGAGACAGGCGACTAGTGAGTGAGTTGCGCGTAAAATCGCGCGAGACCTTCTTTGATGTCCGCTAACGCAGCAGCGGCCTGGTCGGCGGCCTCTTGTTTTGCCGCTTGCTCGAGCGTCAATGCTTGCTGATGCAGTTCCAGCGCGGCAAGGTTACCCGCACTCCCTTTCATCTTGTGTGCCTCACGTGCCAAAGCAGCATAGTCGGCATTGGCAAGCTGCTTTTCCATGCTTGGCAGTTGTTGTTCACTTTCCTCAACAAATATACTGCAAGCCTCATCGAGAAGCGCTGGGCTATCCATTAGCCGGCTTAAGGCTTCTTCTTTATCCCAAACCGATATGTCGGTTTTTCCTTGATTGACACTCATGATGGACCCTTTGTACTGATAGACCTATGTGCCACGGAGGCGGATTGATGGCTTTGTCGCCACCTTGTTTCTAATCGTTACTAAGCTTAACTGTCTGCGTCTAGCACGTTGCGAACGTGGCTAAACTCAGGCTCAATCATGCTCGCTTTTCCCCCAATTCATAAAAAAGAAGTGAGTGCAGAACATGATGGATATGTTGCCTTGGCTAATCGTTTCTGGCCTGATTGTCTCAGTGATCACCGGACTACTGACCGTACTGATGGTAAAAGGCCTCGACTAAGCCCTTCAAGGCTCCTTAGTTCGCTATGGAGCCTTTATTTTTCCTTCCGTTTTTTGGCTTTCTTTTTTTCGTTCTTGTCTTTGTTGCTCTTCTTGCCTTTCTTGTCGGCTTTTTTCTTCACTTGCTTCTTGGCTTTTTGCGCCTTTTTGTCCCCTTTATCCGCGCCTTTGGCCACCTTCTTGTCGGCGCCATCGATTAACGAAACGGGGCGACATAAATAGGTTTTATCACTGGCGACTCGCGCACACTTGCTGCAGGCCGCTCGCGGTGGCGTAGTAATCGACGCTAGAGCACTTAAGTTGGCCTCAACCTCCCCCCGTCGCCATTTACACAAAGACTTGGCCACTTACGCCTCCGCACTTAACGCTGCGTTAATGTACATGTCAAAACGGTTTTTCTTGGTGGCTATACTAGAGTGTGGTGCCGTTGACGCCAAGGGCTCAGCATAATCTGGGCGCTTAACGACCACACGGCTACGTGCAAGTTGGCGGGCTGGCGATAACAAGGCATCGGCGTCCGTGTCCGCTCCCACCAAAGCCTGAAACACACGCATTTCCTTTTTGACCAAGGCCGCTTTTTTCTTATGCGGATACATGGGGTCTAAATAGACCACATCAGGCCGTTGCAGGCCGGGGGTCTGCGCCATATCGGTGAGTGCTTGCTCACTACTGGCATGCAGCAGAGTCATGCGTGACTGCATCCATGTACCAATCTCACTGTCTTGATAGGCACGCTGTAGCCCATCATCAAGCAACGCGGCGACTACCGGGTGCCGCTCAATCATTTGCACCTGACAACCTAAGGATGCTAATACAAACGCATCACGACCCAAGCCAGCCGTGGCATCCAACACCCGTGGCGTCACGCCTTTATTGAGCCCTACCGCCTTCGCAATCGCCTGCCCTTTGCCTCCACCGAATTTACGTCGATGGCCGACTGCACCGCCAACAAAGTCGACATACACAGCGCCTAGCTTAGGCTCATCCAGTTTGCGCAGTTCAAGGCGCGCCGCCGTCATGATCAACGCAAACGCCGAGTCAGGCGTGTGTGTAAGTGACCACTTGCTTTTTAATCGCTCAAATTGTTCGGATTTTTCAGGGGCGTCGCAAATCAAACTGAGTTGCACATTGGCTCTCCGCGGCTGGTTGTGACCCGAGTATATCAGAGATGGATTTTTTCCTTCATCGTCTCTCGACGCGCAGACCAATTTTTTACCTGCTCCCCCAAGGGCGCGGGGACACTAAAATGATAGCCTTGTGCATAATCCACATCCAATGCGCGCAGTTTATTGAGAATATGGGCGTTCTCGACAAACTCCGCCACGGTTTGCTTACCCATTTGTTTAGCCAGCTCATTGATTGCTTTTACCATCGCGTAATCGGTGTCATCGGTGGCGATATCGCGGATAAATTGACCATCGATTTTAATGATGTCGACCGGCAAGCGCTTCAAGTATCCAAACGATGAAATGCCCGCACCAAAGTCATCCAAGGCAATCACACACCCTAAAGCTTTTAGTTGCGAGAAAAGCTCGATGGCACTGCTCATGTTGGTAATCGCAGCGGTTTCAGTGATCTCCAGGCAGATGCACTCACTAGGCACTTGAGTTTGCTTAATCGCAGCGATTAAGAAGGTGACGAAATCTTTTTGGGTAATCGACCGCCCCGACAGGTTAATCGAGATTTTGCCCAGCTTGGCAATCTGATCCGGGTGGGCATCAAACCACGCCAACGTTTTCGTCACCACCACTGTATCGAGTTGGTGCGCCATATTGTAGCGCTCGGCCGCAGGGATAAACATGCTGGGTGGCAACCAACCGCCTTGGGTATCGCGCATCCGCACCAAGGCCTCTATGTACAACGTATCTTGTCTACCCAACCGGATATCTACGATCTCCTGTGCATAGATATCAAAGCGGTCGTGGGCAATAGCATCATGGATATGACTCACATACGCCATTTCTTGCTCGCGACGTTGCAGCTCTTCATCATCCGGGTGGTAAAGGTGCAGGCGATTACGCCCTTCATCTTTCGCCGCGTAGCAGGCGGTATCCGCTTGCGCATGCACTTGCTGCGGCGAACCAGCGGTGCGATCGAGTAGACGAATACCCAATGAGCACGCTAAGCGCATACGGCTTCCGTGCCAGAAAAACTCACTGTCTGCCAAGATGGAAAGTAACTGATGTCCCCAGCTCACCGCTAGGTCGGCTGGATGGTGATAGGCAATCACCCCAAACTCATCGCCACCAAGACGGGAGAGTACCGCGCCTTGCGGCAGGTGTTGCTGAATAATTTGCGCCACTTGTTTGAGCGCTTCGTCCCCCGCTTCATGCCCCGCGGTGTCATTAATCAGCTTGAATTGATCCATATCGATGTAGTACATCGCATGACACTGATCTTCCTCTCGCGCTTGTAACAGCGCGGCGGCGAGCTTTTGCTCAAAGTAGCTACGATTATATAACCCCGTTAAATAGTCGTGATGGGCTTGATAAGTCAGCTGGCTTTCCATTTCTCGATGCGCGGTGATGTCTTCGCCCACCACCAGCAACTGCGTCTGATTATGCATCGCGCGCACGGTTTCACGAACCCACAAGGTGTGACCATTGCCGGCACGATAAGGTATTTCACGCCGCCACACCTGCTCTTGGTTGTTGTGATCGCGTTTAATCATTCGATGGGGAGGCACTTGATGATCCGCATATAAGGTGGTGATCTTGTGCCCTAGTAACGCTGCTTTGTCATAACCAAACAGATCGGCGGCATATTGATTAAGCGATTGAATACGTGCTTGGTAATCAATGGTTAATAGAATCACAGGTTGCTGTTCATACAGCATGCGGTATTCAATTTCGCTACGCTGTAGTTTCTCCTCGGTTTGTTTACGCTGGGTAATATCACGGGCCTCTAGCAGCACGCGCCGTTGACCGTTTTCGCTAGGAAACCCTTTGACCGCCACGTCCAATATCACCTCACGATGCGCTTCACTGAGGCAAAGCTCAAACCGGCGAGGCTGGGAAAAATCAGTAAGTTTAAGGTGCTCCTCGAGGCGGGCGGGGTTGCGCCAAATCGGCCAAAACCACAAAGGTCGTCCACGGTACGGGAGACTCACACTGATTAGTTGATTAAAACTGGCATTGCCTGAGACCAAGATCCCGTTCTCATCCAACAGCGCAATAAACTGGTTACTTTGATCAAAAATACCTTTAAGCATCGCTCGGTGGCGCTTTAACGCTGACTCACTACGACGTAACTGGCGAATATTGGCACCGAGCATGGCAATCACGCTTCCCAATACCAATACCGCCAATGCCACGGCTTGAAACGCAATTTGGTGCTTTTGCCAAAGCGGCTGAGGTTTGTTAATTACCACTGCGTCTTCGATGTCGCTCACCTCCACGCCCCACTGTTTCAGCGCAGGGTAATCGAATAACGTCAGGTTAGTACTGTCTCGCTCAGGAGGGAGCTTGCCTGCCAGGACATCTAACAGCAATTGACCTTGGTGTTGGCCTTGGGTTTTACCATCGATCACAATGCCACCGATCACTCCCTGACCCAGCATAAAACTCATCGCACCATAAATGGGTACAGGCGAATCTTGGGTAAGAGTATGAATGCCGCTGAGTCTATCGAGAAAGGTACCGTTCGCATCGCGAAAATAGGATAAGTAATACACCGCCTCGCCCGGCTGCATCGCTTGAATACGGTCGCCTAATCCTTGGAATGGAAGGTTGGATAGCCTAACAATCTCAAGGCCTGACTGACCCGCTTTTCTCAGTTGAGCCTTTACCACATTCCAATACTGACGACTGGAAAACGTCTCATCGAGCAGCACATACACCCGCTTTAAATCTGGGTGTAAACGCTTCATGAGTGCCAAGTTGCGCGGGAAGTCTATTTCTTCTTTCACCCCAGTGACCTTGGACAACAAGGGGTAGTGTTGGCGACCAAAGTTATTGAGCCCCGCATAAACGACCGGTGTATCGCCCACGTACTCATGCAATTCATGGATCAACCACAATGCTGCATTGTCGGTGGTCAGAATCGCATCGAAATCATGGTTGGTCAGTTTATGGATATAAACATCTTTAAGCTGTTCGCGATAGGCATCCGATTGGTAGCGTTTACTTTCTAGGTAGGAGTGCTGGAAGGCGATGTCTGCGCCTTGCGTGGCCGTTTCCAGCCCTTCAACCAACGCCTGGTTCCAAAAGAAACCAGGATGATAGGAGTGTACCACCAGCACATCTTTTTGTGCGGCATTGACGCTACTGGCGATGAGCAGTAGTAAGCCACCGAAAACGTATTTGATCCCCACATCCCCTTCCTGTTGGTTTGTTGGTATCTTGCTAAACAACGCGATACTCTACATTAGGCGTTAACGAAGTGGCTAAGCAACCGCGTTAACGAAAAACCTGGCCATGCTATAACTAAAAGACTAAAACAATGAATGAGTTGCCAAAATTGGATGACCTAGATCGTCGTATTCTCTCTACGCTGTTGGATGACGCGCGCGTCCCCTACGCAGAAATGGCAAAGCGCTTTAATGTCAGTCCCGCCACCGTTCACGTGCGCGTTGAGAAAATGAAAGCCGCGGGCATCATCGAAGGCACGGAAATACTGGTCAATACTAAAAAACTCGGCTACGACGTGTGCTGCTTTATCGGCATCAATCTTAAAGCGGCGCGAGATTACCACTCGGCACTAGAAAAACTCAATCAGCTCGATGAAGTGGTTGAAGCCTACTACACCACCGGCGCGTATAACATTTTCGTCAAACTCATGTGTCGTTCTATCGAAGAGTTACAGTTTGTGTTGATTGACAAATTACAAGCCATCGACGAAGTGCAATCCACAGAAACGCTCATCTCACTACAGAACCCCATTAACCGCAATGTGATCCCTTGAGTTTTGTGGGGTCATCCAGGGCAGGCTAAAAAAACGCCCTTGCAAGGGCGTTTTCATAAAGGAAAGCTTAACCGACCGTCTCTTCCGGTCTAGGGGGCAAAGTAGCACCCGCGTCTTCCGCTAACCACTCAGCCACTTGCTTAGCAAAGTAGGTGAGGACCCCATCAGCCCCCGCGCGCTTAAAACACAGTAATGACTCCATCACCGTCTCGCGCTCTTTCAGCCAACCATTATCAATCGCCGCCTTGTGCATGGCATACTCGCCCGATACCTGGTAGGCAAACGTCGGCACTTTAAGCTCATTTTTGACTCGGCGTACGACATCCAAATACGGCATCCCGGGTTTGACCATCACGGTATCCGCCCCTTCAGCAATATCCATCGCCACTTCGTGCAAGGCTTCATCGCTGTTGGCCGGATCCATTTGATAGTTGGCTTTGTTACCGCCTTTCAGGTTCGCCGCCGAGCCTAATGCATCGCGGAACGGACCGTAGTAGTTGGACGCATATTTCGCCGAATAAGCCATAATTTGGGTATTAATATAGCCATTAGCCTCCAATGCTTCGCGAATGCGGCCAATACGCCCATCCATCATGTCCGATGGTGCAACAATATCAACGCCCGCTTCGGCATGAGATAGGGCTTGTTTGATCAGTACCTCGGTGGTGGGCTCGTTCATCACATAGCCATCTTCATCAATGATCCCGTCTTGGCCATGCACTGTGTAAGGGTCTAGCGCCACATCGGTGATCACGCCCATTTGCGGGACATGCTCTTTGAGCAAGCGTACCGCGCGTGGCACTAACCCTTCGGGGTTAAATGCCTCTGAGGCACAGCTGGTTTTAAACTCTTTCGGGATCACCGGAAAAAGCGCAATGGCAGGGACACCCAACTTGGCAAGGTAATCCGCTTCATGGAGCAATAAATCAATCGAGAGTCGCTCAATACCCGGCATGGATGCCACTGGCTCACGACGATTCTTACCCATCAACACGAAGATCGGGTAAATCAAATCGCTTGCGGATAATGCATGTTCGGCCACCATACGGCGGCTAAAGTCGGTTTTGCGTGTACGACGCAGGCGTCGAGCAGGAAAGGCGCCTTGAATGGATACGGTCACTGTATCCTCCTTTATGTTGCAGACCTGGGCTTTGGGGCAGCGAACTGCCTCGTGTAGTGTTCACCCAGTCACTGAATCGAAAAGCAGCGCTGAGTGT
The DNA here is from genome assembly GCF_027286325.1 of Salinivibrio kushneri. Lineage (NCBI taxonomy): Bacteria > Pseudomonadati > Pseudomonadota > Gammaproteobacteria > Vibrionales > Vibrionaceae > Salinivibrio > Salinivibrio kushneri. The sequence goes on along the minus strand of NZ_CP114588.1, from coordinate 47,224 downwards.
TTTTTATTGTGCAATCAATAATATGTTCGACAGGCTGCTGGCGCAATCGTGCCACCGTTTGCGCAATATGTGGCAAGTATTTCGGCTCATTACGACTGCGCTTAGGACGAGGGCGCAGGTCACGTGGCTGCAAATACGGCGCATCGGTTTCTATCATCAACCTGTCATCAGGCAACCAGCTTACCTGTTGTTGAAGCTGTTGTCCGCGGCGCTCGTCGCACAGCCAACCTGTTACGCCAATATACAAACCAGCATCGAGGCATTCTCGCAACGCGCGATCATCACCGGTAAAACAGTGCAGTACCGCCGCGGGTAGCCTGTCTAACCAAGGGCGGAGAATAGCCATCCAACGGTCATGGGCGTCTCGGCAATGCATAAACACCGGCATCGACAGCTCAGCCGCTAGCGCAAGCTGCGCCTCAAACACTGCTTCTTGTTGCGGCCGCGGCGAAAAATCGCGATTGAAATCAAGCCCACACTCACCGATCGCCACCACCTCTGGGCGCTGAGCTAATTGCTGAATAGCGCTTAAATCTGTCGCCTCGACCGATTTGGCATCGTGCGGGTGAACACCCGCCGTGGCATAGGCAAAACCAGGATAAGACGTCGCTAGCGCGGCCGCCGCTTGGCTTTCATCGATACTGGTACCGGTCAGAATCATGCCCGTGACGCCCGCCTGTTTGGCATCAGCCACCACAGTGTCTCTGTCTTGATCAAACCGTGTACTGGTCAGGTTGACACCAATATCGATCATTCACTGGCCTCCTCGGGTTCTGATTTTTCACGTGGGACGTAAAAACGCGACAGCACCACGCCTAGCTCGAACAGCAAGCACATGGGAATGGCCAGCAAGGTTTGTGAAATCATATCCGGTGGCGTTAGCATCATCCCCACCACAAACGCGGCCACCACCACATAGGGCCGCTTGCGGGTTAAGCTTTTTGCCGTGGTCGCGCCGGTCCAAACCAGCAGTATAATCGCGATGGGGATCTCAAAGGCAATCCCAAAGGCGAGAAAGAGCGCCAAGATAAAGTCGAGATAACTGGCAATATCCGTTGCTACTTGCACCCCTTCTGGCGCAATCGAGGTGAAAAAGCCAAATACCAAAGGAAGCACAACCCAGTACGCAAACGCCACGCCCGCGTAAAACAGCAATGAGCTCGAAACTAAAAGCGGCATGACCAACCGCTGCTCGTGCTTATAGAGGCCGGGGGCAACGAACGCCCAGATTTGATACAGCACCACAGGGATGGCGACGAATACCGATATCACTAGCGTGAGCTTAATCGGGGTAAAAAAGGGTGAGGCCACATCGGTGGCGATCATGCTCGCCCCTTCGGGTAGTTTGTCGATCAGCGGCTGCGCAATCAGACTGTAGATGTCATTGGCAAAATACACTAAGCAGGCAAACACCACCAAAATGGCGATGATTGCGCGAAGCAGGCGGTTGCGCAGCTCCATCAAGTGGCTGATAAGGGGCTGAGTATCATTTACAGACATAGTGGTTTGTTCACAGAAAACATAAAGCGTCGGGCTCGTTATCGCTTATCCGTTGATGGCGCATCGTCACCGTCATCTTGGTGATGAGAAGAAGGCGATGCTGCATAAGGGCGTTGTACATCCGCCGCGCGTTGACGTAGGGTCTCGACCGACTCTTGCAGCTCAGGCGACAAATCTTTCATCCCCGCTTGTTCGGCCTTATGTAAGTTGTCCTGAAGCTCTTTGAGCTTGAGCTCTTGCTCAAGCTCATCACGGACAGAGCCTGCCATCCGTTTCGCCGCCCCCACCCAGCGCGACACATTGCGTATCGCGACCGGTAATCGCTCTGGGCCAAGCACCACGAGGCCAATAATGGCAATCAGCACTAGCTCCCAGAAACCAATATCAAACACGGCTTACACCTGCTCTTTATCTTTGCGTGCTTGCTCTTTTTTCGACGCGTCGTTGTCACTACTATCTAACGACTGCTGCTGAAAATCCGCATCTTTGTCAGTGGCTTTGGTTTCATCATCGTTCATTGCTTTTTTAAAGCCTTTGACCGCTGAGCCAAGATCGCCACCCATATTGCGTAGCTTCTTGGTGCCAAATAACAACACCACAATCACCGCAATAATCAGCAACTGCCAAATACTAATTCCACCCATACCGGTTCCCTTTCTTCCGTTTGGTTAACTTGATGTGCGCAGCAGTGTAACTGCTATTTATTACAAGTTTTATTACAAAGTCGCCAGCCCCACAACCAAAAGATCACCGCACCTGCGGCGGCGACACTCGGTAAGGTCTCTACCCGGTTGGCAAACAAAATGGTCGCCGTCAGCAGCAAGGTGGCCCCAATGCCGAGCAGATAGGTGGCGCGCGAATGACGCTGCTTGGTCTGCAAATAACCGTGGTAATAGGCCTCTAAACGCTGGTTGACCTGACGACCTTGCCGTAAGCCGTCATACACCAGCTCTGGGATTTCGGGTAGTTTCTCCGCCCAAAACGGTGCCTTTTCACGCACTGCCGCCCAGACGGCTTGCGGCCCAACTTGCTGTTTCATCCACGACTCTAAAAACGGCTTAGCCGTGGTCCACAAATCTAACTGCGGATAGAGCTGACGCCCCAGTCCTTCAATGTAGAGCAGGGTTTTTTGCAACAACACCAGCTGAGGCTGCACTTCCATATTAAATCGACGCGCGGTGTTAAATAGGTTCAATAAAACATTACCGAACGAGATTTCGCACAGCGGCTTTTCGAAAATCGGCTCGCACACGGTACGAATAGCAAACTCAAAATCATCCACATTAGTGTCGTGTGGCACCCAGCCAGAGTCGACATGCAATTCGGCCACTTTGCGGTAATCGCGGTTAAAAAAGGCGATAAAGTTTTCCGCCAAATAACGTTTATCATCGCGATTCAGAGTGCCAACAATCCCGCAATCCAGCCCAATCCACTGCGGATCATGCGGGTGTTCGTAGGAGACAAACACGTTGCCTGGGTGCATGTCCGCATGGAAAAAACTATCTCGGAATACCTGGGTAAAGAAGACCTCAACCCCGCGCTCGGCCAGCAGCTTCATGTCAGTACCATTGGCTTCCAGCGCCTCGATATCCGATACTTGAATGCCATAGATTCGCTCAGACACCATCACATCTTTGCGACAGTAGTCACTGAATACTTCGGGCACATACAAAGCTGGGTCGTTTTCAAAGTTGCGGCGTAGCTGAATGGTATTGGCCGCTTCGCGCATTAAGTCCAGCTCATCAAGCAAGGTTTTTTCATACTCGCGGATCACTTCAACCGGTTTTAACCGGCGGGCATCGGGCAGAAAACGTGCCACCAGCCTTGCCACCCGATACATCAAGCGCAAATCGGCTTGGATCACCGGCAAAATATCGGGGCGGATCACCTTCAGGACGACTTCACGCCCATTCGATTTTAAGGTGGCGGTATGCACTTGTGCGATTGACGCAGAGGCGAGTGGTTTAGGATCAAAGTCGCTGAACCAAGTCTCCAGTGGGCCACCTAATGAGGCTTCAATTTGCGCCTTCGCTTTGTGTCCATCAAACGGTGCTACTTTGTCTTGCAGTTGCGCCAGCTCGTTGGCGATATCCCCCGGAAAGAGATCACGGCGCGTTGACATCATTTGCCCAAGCTTGACCCATACCGGACCCAAGCTTTGCAGCGCCAACCGTAAACGTTCTCCCACCGGCTTGTCTGGATGCTGGTTTTTTAGCCAAAATAACGATTGACGACCAAGATGGGCAAGCCGAGTTAACGGCTGTTTGGGCAACAAAGCATCGACACCGTACAGCAGTAAGGTACGGATAATAAAATACAAACGACGAATTTCATTGAGCGTCATGCAGACCCCACCCGTTCTACCAACTGCTTAAACCTGGCTTCCAACCGCGCGACATCGCTGCGCAGCTCGTCCACTTGGTCACTGTAGGCGGCGACTTCAAGTGGCCCAGGCGCTAAACGCCACTCTTCAGTAATCACATCCCCCACATAACGCTGTTGTCGCTGTGCCAATTGCTGGAGTTGCTGCCAACGCTGCTGGGCGTGACTCACTACCGTGTGGGCAATTACATCGCCAGTGTACGGTGCCAACCACTCAGCCACATCCAGTTCGATACCGCTGAGCAACTGTGAGAACTGCTGCGCCACGTCAATATCGCCTTCAAGCGTGAGTTTATCCGCTTTGATTAGCGCGGTTAAATTGGCCTTTTGCTGTAGCTGCGGCAGTGCCGACAGTGATAATGACAAATCCGCATCACGCTCGCCCTCATAATGACTGAGTACATCGATACGCTGGCCGAAGATAAAAACCAGTTGGCGATCAAGCTCTTGGATCGTAACACCAATACAACGCCCTTTTAGCCGAGCAAGGCGACGCTGGCTGTCGGCGTCTTTGGCAATCACAGCATTTAACGCTGTTTCAAGGGCCGCGCATACAAGTGAATCAAGCGCCATGTGGGCTCCTTAGAATTTATATCCACGGTGTAGCGCCACAATGCCACCCGTGAGGTTGTAGTAGCTGGTTTGTTCAAAACCGGCTTGCTCCATCATTCCTTTTAGCGTCTCTTGGTCGGGGTGCATGCGAATCGATTCAGCCAAATAGCGATAGCTATCTGGGTCATTAACAATCAGTTGCCCCATTTTCGGTAACACATGGAAAGAGTAGGCGTCGTAGACTTTTGACAACGGCTCGGCAACCGGTTTTGAAAATTCGAGCACCAGCAAACGCCCACCGGGCTTAAGGACACGAAACATTGAACGTAAGGCTGCATCTTTGTCAGTCACATTACGCAGGCCAAACGCGATAGTGATGCAATCGAAGTGGTCATCTGGGAAAGGCAACGCCTCGGCGTTGGCTTGCACGTAACTGACATTGCCAACAATGCCCTTGTCGCGCAGTTTGTCTCGGCCTACCTTGAGCATTGAGTTGTTAATGTCGGCGAGCACCACTTCACCGCGCTCACCGACAAGGCGAGAAAATTTTGCCGTAAGATCGCCTGTCCCACCAGCTAAGTCGAGCACTTTTTGCCCAGGACGAACACCACTGCAATCAATGGTAAAGCGTTTCCAGATCCGGTGAATGCCCATCGACATCACGTCATTCATCAGATCGTACTTAGCCGCCACCGAGTGAAACACATTGGCCACGAGGCTTTCTTTTTCTTGGCGTTTGACTTGCTGATAGCCAAAGTCGATGGTCTCTTGATCCTGGTGCGCGTTTTTATCAGTCATTTTGTTCCCCTAACGTATTGGCTCCAGTTTACTTTATCGCCCATCCCGACTCCAAGCGTGCAGCCAAGTTTATTAGAATTATTGCTGGCTGGCGTCCCGTTCGGCCTGGGTCAGGTTGAGAGGTTCATCTGCCGCCGGCTCGGTAGCAACACTGGCAAGCGACGGGCTGATATCCCTTTTTACCTCAACCCCCAGCGCTTTAAACCCCTCGGCTTGGCGAATGATATTACCGCGGCCTTGGCTGAGTTTATTCATCGCCCCTTGATAACTGTCACTGGCTTTACCCAGCGCATTGCCTAGCGCTTCCATATCACCGACAAATAGGCGCATCTTGTCATAAAGCTTGCTCGCTCTCTCTGCGATTTGTTTGGCATTTTGGTTTTGGTATTCATAGCGCCATAGGTTATTGATGGTACGCAGTGCCACCAGCAAGGTGGTGGGGCTGACCAACATAATATTATTATCCATCGCCTCACGGATCAGGCTGGCATCAGCCTCGACCGCAACTTGGAAAGCCGGCTCCACCGGAATAAACATCAGTACATAGTCCAGTGAACGCACCCCATGAAGCTGATGATAATCTTTACGCCCCAGCCCGCGGATATGCTGACGAATGGCTTGTACATGCTCTTTTAGCGCCGCATCTTGCTCAGCCAAGGTGTCTGCGTTGTAGTAGCGTTCATAGGCGACGAGGGCCATTTTGGCATCAATCACCACGTCTTTTTCTTGGGGTAATTTCACCACCACATCAGGCTGATAACGCTTACCTTGCTCGTTTTCAAAGCTCACTTGCGTTTGATACTCACGCCCTTCACGCAAACCGGACTGTTCTAAGATACGCGCCAACACCACTTCGCCCCAGTTGCCCTGTTGCTTGTTGTCACCTTTTAACGCTTGCGTCAGATTGTGCGCTTCACGGGTCATATCCGCGTTCAGTTGCTGAAGGTTTTTGATTTCATGAATCAGGGTGTGACGCTCTTTCGCTTGTTCACCAAAGCTGTCAGTCACTTGCTTTTTAAACCCTTCCAACTGCGACTTAAGGGGCCCCAGTAAGCTCTCTAAGCTCATCTTGTTTTGCTCATCAACAGAATGGACTTTTTGCTCAAATACCTGGTTGGCCAGCTGTTCAAATTGGGTGCGCAGCCTCTCTTCCGCGTTTTCCAATAACGCGTGCTTTTCTTTTGCCGCATTGAGTTGTTGCTCCGCACTCGCTTTGACTTCACGAAGCTCAGCTAACAGTTCTGACTTTTCCTCACGTACCACATCCAGTTTGTCTGACAGCGCTTGATTGTCTTGGCGTAATTGCTCCAGTTGACGTAGCTTCTCACTGGCAGAGGTTAATTTGCCGTAATACTGGCGTAGCTCTTGCGTCAGACGATCGCGCTCAACATCCAAGCTATCCAATTCTTGTTGTTGTTGCTCCAGTTGCTGACGAAGCTGTTGTTGCTGTAAGTCAGCGGTCGACTGCTGTTGGGCATATTGGCTATCAAACCATTGTTGATATTGGGCAACCACACGCCGATGCAGCCAATAGCTCAGCCCTGAGGCACTGATAACGCCGAAACAAAACGTCAGGATAGACAAGGTGGATAATGACAGGCCATCAAGCATAATGGGTTCTCTATTGTACGGTCACTGATGTCAGCAAGGCTAATGGGACACTGGATAGATGTCCAGTCTATCTCGGTGCGTGCGAATACCGTAGACTGCCTGGAATAAAAGGCATTTTTGCAAGGAGGCAGTATGCACAATGAGCGTAAGGCTCTGATATTTGGATTGTCTGCTGTGCTGTTGTGGTCGACGGTCGCGACCGCGTTCAAAATCACCCTAAGCTACATGACCCCGATTCAAATGCTGGCGGCAGCCAGTGTCGTATCGGTCGTCGTACTCGCCGCCATTGCCGCTGTGCAAGGCAAGCTATCGGCACTGTGGCCAACGTTTCGTCGCCGGCCAGGCTACTATTGCCTGCTAGGGATGATTAACCCCTTAATTTATTATTTGGTTCTTTTCAAAGCCTACGACCTTCTTCCTGCGTCCTTGGCGCAACCCTTGAACTACAGCTGGGCCATTACCTTGACCTTAATGGCAGCGGTATTTCTCGGCCAAACCATTCGCCGCCAAGACTGGATCGCGGCAGCATTAGGCTATTTTGGTGTGGTGGTCATTGCCACCAAAGGGCAATTGCTCTCGCTACAATTTGACAGCCCGCTGGGTATTGGGCTCGCGCTGCTCTCCACCCTATTGTGGGCAGGGTTTTGGGTACTTAACACCAAAAACCCCGCTGACCCCGTGCTCGGCATTCTGTTAAGTTTTATGCTGTCGCTACCGGTGTCCTTATTGTTAGCCGGAATGACAGCATCATGGACAGGGATCCCCTGGCAAGGATGGCTCGCGGTAAGCTATGTGGGATTATTTGAAATGGGCGTGACGTTCATGTTGTGGCTGAGCGCAATGAAATATACCCAGAATACTTCTCGCATCAGTAATCTGATCTTTATCTCGCCCTTTATTTCTTTGGTATTACTGGCCACCATTATTGGCGAAACTATTCATGTCAGCACGCTCATCGGCCTTAGCTTTATTGTGGTTGGCCTGCTTATTCAGCAACGCAAACCCAAAAAGCGTGAGCAGCCAGCGGCAAGCGCATAATGGTGGCGTGATCCACACGCCACGTGTTCGTTTTTAATCCCTTCAGTGATGGGCGATCAGCCCATCTTGCGTTGGATTACGTACTCATAAAGCTCGTCGGCAGATAAACCGTCTTGCGCCAAGCCTTGGGTGATTTCTTCAATACGCTCAGAGCGGCGCTCATCTATCACCTGATTAAATTGATAAACCAGTTCGCGTAAATATTTCAGTGGCACCTGATGGGCGGCGCTACGTACACGCTCTTCACTTTGGCTGCCTAGTTCTGCCAGCAATTTGCCAAACATGATTTTCTCGGGCGATTCCTCAAGTTGCTCAAGGACGCGCGCCATTTCGATTGTCGATAATGACATAGTGTGTAACTGACCTTTGGATATAAAACGAAAAGGAATGAGCATTAATTTGGTTTGCTTAGTAAATATACTCTCAATTTGGGGTTTTTAGCAAAATAAAAAAACGCTGGCCGAAGCCAGCGAAAAGGGATGATGGGTTGTCGAGACCCCAGCGTTTTGCACGTCTTATTATATTTGCCAACTGAATTGTCGTTTTTACTGATTATTTAATCTCTTACTGCTTTGGCATGCCATTGCTTGCCTTTCGGTGACCACAAAATAATTAAGCCAGGTAGCAGCAACCACATATGGACGGTCATTAAATCACTGGCGGATAAACCTAAACGTTGAGTGAGGCTAACCAGCAGGCCTGCGCCACTCATTTGGAACAATCCCAACAAGGCTGCCGCTGTACCAGCACGATCAGAAAACGGTGCCAAGGCTGCGCCCGCTGATGCGCCCAGTACCCAGGCAAAGCCGAATGATGAGGTAAAAATCGGCAACATAAAGGCCCAGGGGGCAGCGATGGGGCTTAATGCCAACATCAGCCCGCCTGAGCCAACCAGCATCATCAAGCCAATATTGAGCGCACGGCGGCTACCAAATCGTTGCATATAACGCGGCGCTAACATCGCTGCCGCGATATTTAATGCCGCGTTGGCGCCAAACCAAAAGGTGAAGCTATTCATGGAAATACCGTACCTGTCCATCAGTAACACTGGTGCGGAAGTGACGTAGGCTAAAATCACCGCCATCGCCAGCATGCAAAGGATAATGTGGTAGGTAAATGTTGGCACGCGTAGCACTTGCCAATAGCGGCGTAAGCTGAATAAGCGCCCAGAGTTATCTGTGTGTGTCGGACGCGTCTCAGGCAAAAACACGCTGACCAAGACCAAGCCCAATGCCGCATAGCCCAGCATAAAGCTAAAGTTGGCACGCCAATCAAACATTTGAGTGAGCCAGCTACCCAGTAGCGGGGCCAAGGCAGGTACAAAACAAATCGCACCATTGAGATAGCTAATCATATGGCCGCTGCGCTCAGCACCAAAGCGGTCACGCACTGCCGCAAACGCACACACGGACGTGGCACACGCGCCAAAACCTTGCAGCAAACGCGCCACCAGCATCATGTCCATCGAGGTCGCGAGCCATGCCATCAGTGAGCTCAGGCCATAAAGTGAAATACCAATGATCGCGACAGGCTTACGGCCAAAGCGGTCAGCCAATGGCCCGGCAAACAGCTGGCCTAAACCGAGACTAAACATAAACCAAGTGACGGTATCTTGCGCCAAGGTTGGGCTCACATTAAAGTCACCGGCCATATACGGTAATGCAGGCAGGTAAATATCAATCGCCATCGGGCTAAATAGCACCAGTAGCACCATTAAGGCGACCAGTAAGCGATTCGATGTCGGTGAATCAGTGTGTGTCATTGGTTACTCCTCTCTACAGCCACGCAGTATAGTGGCTTCACGATATGAACCATAATGGTTTATAGTAAAAGCAGTTATTCCTAAGGAGAATACCAGCAATGGATTTGGATCAGCTGCAGCGCACCGACCTCAATTTATTGGTGTGTCTACATGTATTGTTGGAAGAGTGCAATGTCACGGGCACGGCCAAACGCCTACATTTAAGCCAATCGGCGGTAAGTAAAAATTTGGCCCGACTAAGAGCGCAATTTAACGACCCACTTTTTACGCGAGCAGCCCACGGGCTCAAACCCACCGTTCGAGCGCAAGCCTTACAGGCGAAATTACGCGCTTTACTCAATGATGTTGCGGCGATGACCGAGCCGGATCACTTTCAGCCGCACTTAAGCGATCGTTGTTTTCGCTTTGCCCTCGTCGAGAGCGCCTATCCATTGCTACTGCCACAGTTTATTGGCGATATGCTGGAAGCGGCTCCAGCTATCACCCTCAATACCGCCGCTTGGGATCAAACCACCTTTGATGGCCTCGCCCGCGGCAATATCGATTTTGGTATTACCGGTAAAGATTTAAATCCCGCCGATGCCATGCTGACCATGATGCCGCCCAAAGGCGTACGCTACCAAGAGCTTTGCCAAGATCACCAGTGTGTGTTGATGCGCGCCGATCACCCGGCACTCAAGGGTCCATGGGATGAAGCGCGTTACCTTGGACTGCGACATGTACAGGTGAAGTGTGATGGGAATGACCGCTGGCTGTTGGACTATAAACTGGCAGAGCGTAATATTGAGCGTGACATTGCCATGTACGTGCCAGATTTCAACAGTGCGGCGAGCCTGTGTACCTATACCGACCTGGTGTTTACCTCACCAAGCCAGTTTGCGCATTATATTGCCGCGTCGCTCAATTTGGTGGTACGGCCGTTACCGACGCCAATACCGCCGATGGCGTACACCTTGTTTTGGCATCAAAACCAAGAAAATGACCCGGGGCACCAATGGCTGAAAGCCTTGATTATTTCGCGCTGTCAGCAATTTAGCCCAGCAAAATTGCAGCCTATCGCCAATCGCGCTAGGGTCTAACCCACTGGCTTTTCACGCGTGGCCGAACATGGCGAGTTCACCCTATACAAAGAAGGAAGAATAATGGACGCGATCCTTACCAAGCGTATTGAGCAGCTAAGACACTGGCTGGCTCAACACGATTATGACGCCCTACTCATCCCCCACGAAGACGAATATCTCGGTGAGTATGTGCCTGAGCACAATGAACGCCTCCACTGGGCGACCGGCTTTACCGGATCAGCAGGCGCTGCGGTGATCACCCGCGACAAGGCGGCGATTTTTGTTGATGGCCGCTATGTGGTTCAAGTCCGCAAGCAAGTCCCCGCCGGCCTGTTTGACTACTGCCACCTGATTGATGAGCCACCGGTGCAATGGGCCCAGCAACAATTGCCAAAGGGTGCCAAGCTGGCTATCGACGCTCGCATGCATAGCGCCGCTTGGTACAAACGCACCCAACGCGCGCTAGATGGAGCTTTGACACTGGTGAGTGTGGAGCAAAACCCGATTGAAAGCTTGTGGGACGATCGCCCCGCCCCGCTTAATAGCCCTGCCATTTTACTGGGTGAAGAGAAAACCGGCCGCGCCAGCTTAGATAAACGTCAAACCATTGGCCAGCAGTTAGCCGATCGGAATCTTGATGCCGCGGTACTCACTCAACCCGATGCCGTCTGTTGGCTGCTCAATATCCGTGGTCGCGATATCCCACGTTTGCCCGTGGTACTGACCCAAGCGATTATCAAGCAATCCGGTGACGTGACGGTGTTTATCGATCCTGACCGTCTCCCCGAAGGCTTTGATGCACACGTGGGCCAAGGCGTGAGCGTCGCGCACCCAGACAGCCTGGTTGATGCTCTGCAAGCGCTGACTGGTCAACGTGTATTGGTCGACCCAAACGGTGCCAATGCGTGGACACTGAACACGCTCCAACAAGCGCAAGTCACCGTGGTGGAAGCGCAAGACCCATGTGCGCTTGAAAAAGCGGCCAAGAACCCGCAAGAAATCGCCGGAATGCGTGCCTGTCACGTGCGCGATGGTGTTGCCGTGACCCGCTTTTTAGCTTGGTTTGACCGTCAAGTCGACGCCGGTGAACGCCCTGACGAAGCCGTGCTCGCAGACACCCTGTATCAATTCCGCCAACAAGACGATCAACTGGTCGACTTAAGCTTTGATACCATTTCCGCCGCCGGTGGCAATGCGGCCATGTGTCACTATAACCACAACAATCAGCCCAAACCGAGCGTGATTGAGAGCAACAACGTCTACTTGGTCGACTCAGGCGGTCAATACTATGACGGCACCACCGACATTACCCGTACCGTGCCGGTGGGCGAATGCAGCGCTGAGATCAAAAAGGCCTTCACGCTGGTGCTTAAAGGACATATTGCGCTGGCCACCGCGCTGTTCCCGAAAGGCACCTCAGGCAGCCAGCTTGATGCCTTAGCACGCCAGTATTTGTGGCAACACGGCTATGATTTTGACCATGGCACCGGTCACGGTGTCGGGCATTTCTTGGACGTGCACGAAGGTCCGCAGCGCATTTCCAAAGCGCCCAATAGCGTCGCGCTATTGCCAGGCATGGTGGTGTCAAACGAGCCGGGCTACTATCGCGCCGACGCGTTTGGGATCCGGATTGAAAACCTCGAGTTGATTGAAGAAAAGCCCACCGAGGGCGACATGACGATGCTCGGGTTTGCCTCACTCACGCGTGCACCGATCGATCGTCGTTTGGTCGACGTGAGCTTACTCAGCGAGGCGGAAATCCAGTGGTGGAATCGCTATCATCAAACCGTGTGGGATGAAATCAGTCCCCACCTCGATGATCAAGACCAAGCTTGGTTAAAACAAGCGACCGCGCCGCTAAGCCGTTAAGTCGTGTCTTCACCGAGTGTGAAAAACAAAAAGCGTCCGATTGGACGCTTTTTTTATTCCCCTTTCAGGGCTTTCTCGACCGCTTTGGGCGAAAAACCGCGCAAAGTAGTATCGCCAATGCAAATCACCGGGACACCCCGCGAGCCTGTTGCCGCCAGCAGCTTCTTGCCTTTGGGTGTGGCCGTATCGACAACACGATAACGCAGCCCTTTTTTATCCAAGTAAGCTTTGGCCGCCTCACAGTGAGGACAGCGCGGACCTACATATACAGTAATACGTTTCATGCCCGCATTGTCGCTAACCCACTGCCATTTGTGAAGCCATTTGCGCCTGACGCGCGACATCGTAGATGTTATCCCAATCTTTCCATACCACCTCAAAACCGAGGGCACGGACGCTGGCGGCCACCTCTGCCGCGCTCCGTTCATCACTGATGGCAAACTGCTCTAATTGTGGCTCAGGGTTCGCATAGCCGCCCGGTTGGGTTTTTGACGCCGCGGATAGGCTCGTGACCCCAAGGGGCAACACATTGTCGCGAAAGTGGGGGGACTCTCGTGTCGATAGCGATAGCTCGACCTGCGGATTCCACAACCGATAGGCACAAATCAGCTGAACCAGCTGCTTGTCCGTCATCACCGATTTCGGCTGTAACGCCCCCGCGCAAGGACGTAAGCGCGGAAAAGATAGCGAATAGCGGCTTTGCCAGTATTGCTTTTCCAGATAATCCAGATGCTGGGCGGTAAAAAAGCTGTCGGTGCGCCAGTCCTCAAGGCCAATCAAGGCGCCGAGACCGATCTTATCGACCCCTGCTTGTGCCAACCTATCTGGGGTTTGCAGCCGGTAGTGAAAGTCGGTTTTATTCCCGCGCTTGTGGTGTTCCCCATAGGTTGGAGCGTGGTAGGTTTCTTGGTAAACCATCACCGCATCCACACCCTGTGCCACCAAGGCGCGATATGCCTCGGTATCCAGCGGCTGCACCTCCATCGCCACATGGTGAAAGTATTGCTTCACCACGGGTAAAGCGCGGAGAAAATACTCGAGCCCCACCTTGCTTTCATGCTCACCGGTCACCAAGAGCACACTGTCAAAGCCCATTTTTTTGATCGCTTCACACTCGGCGGCGATCTCGGCTTCATCCAGCGTGCGCCGTTTGATTCGGTTTTCCATCGAAAAACCGCAATAAGTACAGACGTTGGCGCACAAATTGGAGAGATACAGCGGAATATAAAACCCCATGGTGTAGCCAAACCGCTGCCGCGTCAGCGCCGCAGATTGCTGAGCCATGGCCTCAAGGTAGGCTTCAGCGGCAGGACTGATCAGGGCAGCGAAGTCGTCCAAATTACGCGAAGATTTAGCCAGCGCCCGCTCGACATCTTGGCGCGTTTTGCTGTAAATCGAAAGGCGATGATGATCCCAATCGAGTGCCGCCCACCGCTCAGAAAAGCTCATCACGCCTCCTTAGCGTCAAGAAACGCGGTTAAGGGGCTAGACGCGTGGGCGTGATTGTGTGTGCCCGCCAGTCCAGCGCGATACGCACAGCGTCCTGCTTCAACCGCTTGTTTAAACGCTGCGCCCATGGCAATCGGATCGCCAGCCGTGGCAATGGCGGTGTTGACCAAAACTGCATCGGCACCGCGCTCCATCGCTAACGCCGCATCGGACGGTGCGCCAATGCCGGCATCAATGATCACCGGTACGCGAGCTTGCTCGATAATGATGTCGAGAAACGCCATTGAGGCCAGCCCTTGGTTGGAGCCAATCGGTGAGCCAAGAGGCATCACCGCCGCGCATCCCACCTCTTCCAAACGCTTACACAGCACAGGATCGGCATGACAATATGGCAGCACCACAAACCCCTCACCCACAAGGGTTTTCGCCGCTTGAAGGGTTTCAATCGGATCAGGCATCAAATATTTGGGGTCGGGGTGAATTTCCAGCTTCACCCAATGCGTTCCCAATGCTTCTCGGGCAAGACGCGCGGCAAAGACCGCTTCTTGCGCATTTTTCGCCCCTGAGGTATTGGGCAGCAGGCGCACACCGAGCTCGCGCAGCGGCGTTAAAATATCGTCTTGTATGGCATGCACATCGACTCGCTTTAGGGCCATGGTGACCAGTTCAGTACCACTGGCCGCCAGTGATTCGGCCATAGTCTTGCGACTGGCAAACTTGCCGGTGCCGGTTAACAGGCGAGATGAAAACGTCGTATCCGCAATGGTTAACATAATTATCCTCCGGCAATCGCTTGAAAGACCGCTAAGCTATCGCCAGCGGTGAGTGACGTGGATGACCAAGCATCACGCGCAATAATGGTCTGATTTAGCGCGACAGCGACCGATTCGGCCGGCACCTTCATCTCCTCAATCAGTTGCGCGACGGTCGTGGCATTGACCTCTGTAGGCGTGTCATTAATGATTAACCGCATCATTTACCTCCCGCATTGGCTGACAAACCGCACAGTGCGGATGAACGGGCAGCGAAAAGTGCTGCCATGTCATGGTTTGTCCATCCAGTCGTGACAAGCGATTGGTACCGACCGCCTGCCCTAATAACAGTTTTATTCCTTCCAACGCTTGCGCGGTGGCCATCATGCCGACCACAGGTCCCATTACCCCAGCTTCAGCGCAGCGTGTGGGTTCAGAAAGCGTCACGTCTGCGAAGGCGCACGCATAACATGCGCTATGCGGTTGATAAACCAATAACTGGCCTTGCCAACCTATCGCCGCTGCGCTCACCAAGGGTGTACCAGCCTCTACACAGGCTTGATTGACTGCATGGCGAGTAGCGAGATTATCACTGCAATCAAGGACCACATCCGCCATCGCCACTTCAAGCGCCAGACGCTCACCTTCTAGATAGGTATTGATGGCTCGGCACTGGCAATGTGGATTCAGCGCGACCAAGTTAGCGGCTAGCGCTGCGGCTTTATCGGTGCCGATTTGCTCATCCCGATACGCCACCTGACGCGCCAAATTAGATAGCTCAACGTGGTCTGAGTCAGCAATCGCTAACTGACCCACGCCAGCGCCTGCAAGATAGAGGCCCGCGGTGGTTCCAAGCCCACCGGCACCGACCATTAACACGCGCGCCTTGCTCAGTGCCTGCTGCCCGCACTCTCCAACTTCTGGCAGCATGATTTGCCGGCTATAACGCAGGTATTCACTGTCCGATAGCATCACGCCCTCCTTGTTGTCTTGATCGATTAAGACAGCGGTTAAATGCGTCAATGCGCGCCGCTAAATCAGGCGCTTGCGTCACGGCGCGGACCACCGCAATGGCGTCCACGCCGGTGCGCCAAACGTCAGGGGCTCGGTCGAGATCAATACCGCCAATCGCCACCGTCGGGAAACGGCCATCCACAGCCACCACCTGCTGCGCTAACGCTGAAATGCCTTGCGGTGGCTCGACGAGCTGTTTGGTGGTGGTGGGAAAAATATGGCCGATGGCGAGATAACTGGGCGAGAGTTCAACCGCTGCAGCGAGCTGTTCGGGACTGCGTGTCGATACGCCAAGGCGCACGCCTTGTCGTGCGAGCCGATCAAGATCCGCCTCTTGTAAGTCTTGCTGCCCCAGATGAACACCATAGGCGCCAGCCTCAAGCGCGAGCTGCCAGTGATCGTTGATAAACACCTGCGCATGGTGCGCGCGGCCCAATGCCACCGCGCGCTGTACCCAATCCGCCAATTGAGGATGCCCCGGCTGCTTCACACGCAGTTGCACGGTTTTCACCCCCAAGCAAAGCAAGCGTTCGAGCAAATCCACATCGTCCACCACCGGATATAATGGGCCTATACCTTCAGACATAGGCGCAAACGGGGTCAGGCTCATGATTCCACCTTATCGCTGTCCGCTACCTCAGCGCCTTGTGGTGACGAATGATGGGATTTTTGCAGGTAGAGCTCACTGCCCTTTTCTCGAAATTCTTGCGATTTTTGCTGCATGCCTGCTAACGGGTCTTCCAGCATAGTGACATCAATCGCTTCACCCGCGGCGGCATAGCCATTTTCTTTGGCATAATCTCGGACTTCTTGGCTGATTTTCATGGAGCAGAATTTTGGCCCACACATGGAGCAAAAATGCGCGACCTTGCCCGACTCTTGAGGCAGTGTTTCATCGTGATAAGCACGCGCCGTCACCGGATCTAAAGCAAGGTTGAACTGATCTTCCCAGCGGAATTCAAAGCGCGCTTTGGAAATGGCGTTATCTCGCACCTGCGCGCCCGGATGTCCTTTGGCTAAGTCGGCGGCGTGCGCACACAACTTGTAAGTGATAAGCCCAGTTTTAACATCCTCTTTGTTGGGCAGACCCAGATGTTCTTTGGGCGTGACATAGCAAAGCATCGCACACCCAAACCAGCCAATCATCGCCGCACCAATCCCGGAGGTGATGTGGTCGTAACCAGGCGCGATATCAGTAGTCAGCGGGCCTAAAGTATAAAAAGGCGCTTCATGGCAATGGGTGAGCTGCTCGTCCATGTTCTCTTTGATCATGTGCATAGGCACATGGCCGGGGCCTTCAATCATCACCTGCACATCGTATTCCCATGCCACCTTGGTAAGCTCGCCCAGAGTACGTAGCTCACTGAATTGCGCTTCGTCGTTCGCGTCAGCCACTGAGCCGGGACGCAACCCATCGCCTAGTGACAGCGATACATCATAGGCGGCACAAATCTCGCAGATTTCACGAAAATGGGTATAGAGGAAGCTTTCTTGATGATGCGCCAAGCACCATTTGGCGATAATCGACCCACCACGCGAGACAATCCCGGTCACGCGATTGGCGGTCATGGGCACGTAGTGCAAACGCACCCCAGCGTGAATGGTAAAATAATCGACCCCTTGCTCGGCTTGCTCTATTAAGGTATCGCGCATCACTTCCCAAGTCAGGTCTTCGGCAATGCCATTCACTTTCTCAAGCGCCTGATACATAGGCACAGTGCCAATCGGAACTGGGCTATTACGTAAAATCCACTCGCGGGTTTCGTGGATATTGCGTCCGGTCGATAAATCCATCACCGTATCCGCGCCCCAACGGGTCGCCCACACCAACTTTTCGGTTTCTTCTTCAATGGAGGAGCTCACCGCCGAGTTACCAATATTGGCATTCACTTTCACCAGAAAGTTACGCCCAATGATCATCGGCTCCGCTTCTGGGTGGTTAATGTTGGCAGGAATAATCGCACGCCCTTCAGCGACCTCTTGGCGCACAAATTCGGGAGTGATATTCGAGGGTAAATGCGCGCCAAAGCTTTCTCCTGGGTGCTGGCGGTTTAGTTGATCTTCACGATACTGCTGGCGACCCATATTTTCCCGAATAGCGATAAATTCCATCTCTGGGGTGATAATGCCTTGGCGTGCGTAGTGAAGTTGGGTCACACACTGGTTAGGTTTCGCCCGACGGATAGACGGTAAGGCACTAAAGCGAAGATCATCCAAGGTTTCATCACTAAGGCGAGTCTTTGCATAGTCTGAGCTCACTGCATCAAGGAACTCTGTATCGGCACGTTCATCAATCCAGGCTTTGCGTACTGGGGCTAAGCCTTGGTAAATATCGATAGCACTCTGTGGGTCGGTATAAGGCCCTGATGTGTCATAAACCCGAATGGATTCATTGGCTTCATACTGCGGATTATCTTTACCCCCGCCTACAAAAGTAGGAGAAAGGTGGATTTCGCGCATGCCTACGCGAATATCGGGTCGCGATCCCTCGACATAGACTTTTTCCGAGTTAGGGTAGGTTTGCGCAGAGAGGGAATCGATAAAAGATTTGGCCTCAAGGCGGGCCTGTTTACGGGTCGACATAGCATTACTCCGGTGTTCATTATGGGAATTAATGCTTGCCGGAAAACGCTGAATTGAGATGTGAGCAAACTGGCAGACGCGTACGGTCTGTTATCTGATGCATCTCTTGTTCCCTTCGCTGGTCCTAACCAGATCAGGTTCAACGGATCCCACTTAACGTGGTCTCAGCCAATTGGCACTCCGACAAGTTCAACGCCAGTATAAGAAATCACCGCCGCAACAACAAGCGACGTAATGGCATGTTTTTACCTACCCAGTAATGCGTCCTAGCAACCAAGCCCCCATCGCGGCCGCTCCTAAGCATAACGCAAGGTTGAGACCCACGTTTAACAAGGCTTTCACCGTCTCACCATGTTGAAAAAGAAGCAAGGTATCCACTGAAAAGGTCGAGAAGGTGGTGAACGCGCCCAAAAAGCCAATCGCAATCAGTTGACGCCAAGGCACTGGGGCAATCAGCTCTTGGCTCATCGCCGCTAAAAAGACACCCATCGCTAATGAGCCCAGCACATTAACCATGAGGGTGCCGTAAGGGAATCCTCGACCAAACACCGCGACGCTCCACTCTGAAACTAAAAAGCGCGAAGACGCTCCTAGTGCGCCACCAAGTCCTACCCACAATATGCTTACCACTGGGTGCTCCTTTCGATTGGTAAAAACTCATCATACCGTGACAGGTGAATAAGGAACAGGAGGAAGAAAAAGGGAAGAGGGTCAGAGTTGCTAGAAGCTTGATGATTCACATACAAAAAAAGCACCGACGATGTCGATGCTTTGGTATTTGGCAGGGGTAGAGGGATTCGAACCCCCAACACGCGGATTTGGAATCCGCTGCTCTGCCAATTGGAGCTATACCCCTGTAGATAGGTGCCTATTGTAGCGATCCCGCGACAAATTACCACCATCAATTACGCTTCAAACGCTTGATCGCTTATTTATAAAGCAGATCGTCCCAACAACCCAATAACAAAAAACCCCAGCTTTTCAGCTAGGTTTTTTAAGTAGCGGCGGAGGGCCGGGGTTGCGGACAATGGGCAGGCCACCCTGCGGGACTCATTCGCCCTGTGGGCTAACCTAGCCAATCACAAAAAAACCCTACTAAAATTAGCAGGGCTTCTAAGTAGTGGCGGAGTGGACGGGACTCGAACCCGCGACCCCCGGCGTGACAGGCCGGTATTCTAACCAACTGAACTACCACTCCGCACCAATTCTGTATGATTAAAGGCTTATATCTCTTTGCTTTAATCAATTGTAATCAAAGCCTGGCGATGTCCTACTCTCACATGGGGAGACCCCACACTACCATCGGCGCTGCTTCGTTTCACTACTGAGTTCGGCATGGAGTCAGGTGGGTCCAAAGCGCTATGGTCGCCAAGCAAAATTTTGTTTTGTCTTCACTTTTCTAAAAGTGAAAACCATCAACCTAGAAAGCTGTTCGTTCTCGCCACAATCAACTGGCTTTATTTTAAGTCCAACCCAAAACCTCTTGGGTGTTGTATGGTTAAGCCTCACGGGCAATTAGTACAGGTTAGCTCAACGCCTCACAGCGCTTACACACCCTGCCTATCAACGTTCTAGTCTAGAACAACCCTTTAGAGAGCTCGAAGCTCTAGGGATGACTCATCTCGGGGCCAGCTTCGCGCTTAGATGCTTTCAGCGCTTATCTGTGCCGAACTTAGCTACCGGGCAATGCGTCTGGCGACACAACCCGAACACCAGCGGTTCGTCCACTCCGGTCCTCTCGTACTAGGAGCAGCTCCCCTCAATCATCCAACGCCCACGGCAGATAGGGACCGAACTGTCTCACGACGTTCTAAACCCAGCTCGCGTACCACTTTAAATGGCGAACAGCCATACCCTTGGGACCGACTTCAGCCCCAGGATGTGATGAGCCGACATCGAGGTGCCAAACACCGCCGTCGATATGAACTCTTGGGCGGTATCAGCCTGTTATCCCCGGAGTACCTTTTATCCGTTGAGCGATGGCCCTTCCATTCAGAACCACCGGATCACTATGACCTACTTTCGTACCTGCTCGAGCCGTCACTCTCGCAGTTAAGCGGGCTTATGCCATTGCACTAACCTCACGATGTCCGACCGTGATTAGCCCACCTTCGTGCTCCTCCGTTACGCTTTGGGAGGAGACCGCCCCAGTCAAACTACCCACCAGGCACTGTCCTCACCCCGGATAACGGGGCTAAGTTAGAACATCAAACATACAAGGGTGGTATTTCAAGGATGGCTCCACAGCAACTGGCGTCGCCGCTTCAAAGCCTCCCACCTATCCTACACATGTAGGCTCAATGTTCAGTGCCAAGCTGTAGTAAAGGTTCACGGGGTCTTTCCGTCTAGCCGCGGGTACACAGCATCTTCACTGCGATTTCAATTTCACTGAGTCTCGGGTGGAGACAGCGTGGCCATCATTACGCCATTCGTGCAGGTCGGAACTTACCCGACAAGGAATTTCGCTACCTTAGGACCGTTATAGTTACGGCCGCCGTTTACCGGGGCTTCAATCAATGGCTTCTCTTGCGATAACCACATCAATTAACCTTCCGGCACCGGGCAGGCGTCACACCGTATACGTCATCTTTCGATTTTGCACAGTGCTGTGTTTTTAATAAACAGTTGCAGCCACCTGGTATCTGCGACTGCCCATAGCTCCATCCGCAAGGGACTTCACCGCGGGCAGCGTACCTTCTCCCGAAGTTACGGTACCATTTTGCCTAGTTCCTTCACCCGAGTTCTCTCAAGCGCCTTGGTATTCTCTACCCGACCACCTGTGTCGGTTTGGAGTACGGTTGCTACTTACCTGAAGCTTAGAGGCTTTTCCCGGAAGCATGGCATCAATGACTTCACCACCTTGGTGGCTCGACATCGTGTCTCGGCCTTGATTTCCCGGATTTGCCTAAGAAATCAGCCTACGCACTTGAACCTGGACAACCATCGCCAGGCCCACCTAGCCTTCTCCGTCCCCCCATCGCAGTAAGTAGCAGTACGGGAATATTAACCCGTTTCCCATCGACTACGCCTTTCGGCCTCGCCTTAGGGGCCGACTTACCCTGCCCCGATTAACGTTGGACAGGAACCCTTGGTCTTCCGGCGAGGAGGTTTTTCACCCCCTTTATCGTTACTCATGTCAGCATTCGCACTTGTGATACCTCCAGCAAGCCTCTCAGCTCACCTTCAACAGCTTACACAACGCTCCCCTACCCAATATCCATAAGGACATTGCCGCAGCTTCGGTGTATCGCTTAGCCCCGTTACATCTTCCGCGCAGGCCGACTCGACCAGTGAGCTATTACGCTTTCTTTAAATGATGGCTGCTTCTAAGCCAACATCCTGGCTGTCTGAGCCTTCCCACATCGTTTCCCACTTAGCGATAACTTTGGGACCTTAGCTGGCGGTCTGGGTTGTTTCCCTCTCCACGACGGACGTTAGCACCCGCCGTGTGTCTCCCGGATAGTACTTACTGGTATTCGGAGTTTGCAAAGGGTTGGTAAGTCGGGATGACCCCCTAGCCTTAACAGTGCTCTACCCCCAGTAGTATTCGTCCGAGGCGCTACCTAAATAGCTTTCGGGGAGAACCAGCTATCTCCGAGTTTGATTGGCCTTTCACCCCTAGCCACAGGTCATCTCCTAACTTTTCAACGTTAGTGAGTTCGGTCCTCCAGTTGATGTTACTCAACCTTCAACCTGCCCATGGCTAGATCACTCGGTTTCGGGTCTAATGCAAGCAACTCGACGCCCAGTTAAGACTCGGTTTCCCTACGGCTCCCCTATGCGGTTAACCTTGCTACTTACATTAAGTCGCTGACCCATTATACAAAAGGTACGCGGTCACCCCACTAGGAGGCTCCCACTGCTTGTACGTAGACGGTTTCAGGTTCTATTTCACTCCCCTCACAGGGGTTCTTTTCGCCTTTCCCTCACGGTACTGGTTCACTATCGGTCAGTCAGGAGTATTTAGCCTTGGAGGATGGTCCCCCCATGTTCAGACAAGATATCACGTGTCCCGTCCTACTCGTTTTCACGACTAAGGCGCCGTCGGTTACGGGGCTATCACCCTTTATTGCCAGGCTTTCCAACCTGTTCACCTAACGCCTAAGCCGCTTAAGGGCTGCTCCGGGTTCGCTCGCCGCTACTGCCGGAATCTCAATTGATTTCTTTTCCTTCGGGTACTTAGATGTTTCAGTTCCCCGAGTTCGCCTCTTAGCGCTATGTATTCACGCTAAGATACCTGCTTATGCAGGTGGGTTTCCCCATTCGGACATCGATGGCTCAAATGCTTCTTACCAGCTCACCATCGCTTTTCGCAGGTTAGTACGTCCTTCATCGCCTCTGACTGCCAAGGCATCCACCGTCTACGCTTAATCACTTAACCATACAACCCCAAGAGGTCTTTTTGCTCGATCTTTCTCTTTTATACGGCCTCTTGCTCACCGTTTGCTTGGTCACGTAACACGTTACGCTCCCTGCGACAAACGTCTCGCGCGAGATTGTCTAAAAAAGAAATCTGCGTCGCAAAACCACTGAGTGTTGAATCATCAACTAATTAAGGTTTTGTTTTTGCCGGACTCAAAATAGAGACTTTGCTTATCACTAAGACAAAGCCCAAGCACACTTGATTGTGTGAGTGACATTTCTGTCACTGATTGAGAACTTTACTGTCATTCTTTAAGAATGACTTGTCAGCTTTCCAGATTGTTAAAGAGCATGTGAATCTATCAATACGATAAACCACTTTTTAAAGACACTTATCATCATAAATGCGCTTAAAAAGTGGTGGAGCTAAGCAGGATCGAACTGCTGACCTCCTGCGTGCAAGGCAGGCGCTCTCCCAGCTGAGCTATAGCCCCATCATAATTCCTTAGACAGACTTCTTCGAAGAAGCCACTTCGCTTAACCAAGTCAGATTTGAAGTGAGACGCGCAGTGTGCGCTAGCACATGAGCATCGCAGCTATCAAAGATGACGCAGGATAAGTAGAAGTGGTGGGTCTGAGTGGACTTGAACCACCGACCTCACCCTTATCAGGGGTGCGCTCTAACCACCTGAGCTACAGACCCATCTAAGGTACGAGCCTTTTACTAAGGCATTCGTATCTCTTTGACTTTTAACCTATACAATCTGTGTGAACACTCGCAAAAATAGCGTCAGTAAGGAGGTGATCCAGCCCCAGGTTCCCCTAGGGCTACCTTGTTACGACTTCACCCCAGTCATGAACCACACCGTGGTAAACGCCCTCCCGAAGGTTAAGCTATCTACTTCTGGTGCAGCCCACTCCCATGGTGTGACGGGCGGTGTGTACAAGGCCCGGGAACGTATTCACCGTGGCATTCTGATCCACGATTACTAGCGATTCCGACTTCATGGAGTCGAGTTGCAGACTCCAATCCGGACTACGACAGACTTTAAGGGATTCGCTCCACTTCGCAGCTTCGCTGCCCTCTGTATCTGCCATTGTAGCACGTGTGTAGCCCTACTCGTAAGGGCCATGATGACTTGACGTCGTCCCCACCTTCCTCCGGTTTATCACCGGCAGTCTCCCTGGAGTTCCCACCATTACGTGCTGGCAAACAAGGATAAGGGTTGCGCTCGTTGCGGGACTTAACCCAACATTTCACAACACGAGCTGACGACAGCCATGCAGCACCTGTCTCAGAGTTCCCGAAGGCACCAATCCATCTCTGGAAAGTTCTCTGGATGTCAAGAGTAGGTAAGGTTCTTCGCGTTGCATCGAATTAAACCACATGCTCCACCGCTTGTGCGGGCCCCCGTCAATTCATTTGAGTTTTAACCTTGCGGCCGTACTCCCCAGGCGGTCTACTTAATGCGTTAGCGCCGAAAGCCAAAGTCTTAAACCTCAACCTCCAAGTAGACAGCGTTTACGGCGTGGACTACCAGGGTATCTAATCCTGTTTGCTACCCACGCTTTCGCATCTGAGCGTCAGTCTTTGTCCAGGGGGCCGCCTTCGCCACTGGTATTCCTTCAGATCTCTACGCATTTCACCGCTACACCTGAAATTCTACCCCCCTCTACAAGACTCTAGCCTGCCAGTTTCAAATGCGGTTCCGAGGTTGAGCCCCGGGCTTTCACATCTGACTTAACAAACCGCCTGCATGCGCTTTACGCCCAGTAATTCCGATTAACGCTCGCACCCTCCGTATTACCGCGGCTGCTGGCACGGAGTTAGCCGGTGCTTCTTCTGCAGCTAACGTCAAGCAATGCACGTATTAAGTACACCACCTTCCTCACTGCTGAAAGTGCTTTACAACCCGAAGGCCTTCTTCACACACGCGGCATGGCTGCATCAGGGTCTCCCCCATTGTGCAATATTCCCCACTGCTGCCTCCCGTAGGAGTCTGGGCCGTGTCTCAGTCCCAGTGTGGCTGATCATCCTCTCAAACCAGCTAAGGATCGTTGCCTTGGTAAGCCATTACCTTACCAACTAGCTAATCCTAACTGGGCCCATCCCAACGCGATAGCTTACATGTAGAGGCCACCTTTGGTCCCAGCTCGTAATGAACTAAGACATTATGCGGTATTAGCCGTCGTTTCCAACGGTTATCCCCCTCGTCAGGGCAGGTTCCCAGCCGTTACTCACCCGTCCGCCGCTCGACGTCCAGCAAATCCACCGAAGCTTCAATGCTGCCGTTTCCGCTCGACTTGCATGTGTTAGGCCTGCCGCCAGCGTTCAATCTGAGCCATGATCAAACTCTTCAATTTAAGTTCTTTTGTTCGCTTTCCTATAAAGAAAAGACAAACGGCTCGATAAATACTGTTTTGTTCGTCTCTTACGAGACAAACGAATTGACTGTGCCGAACAACTATAAAAGTTGTCGCTTGGTCACTCAGTTCATCGAATAAATCTTTTTGTCTATTCTCAACGAGTGCCCACACAGATTGCATAGGTCAAATTGTTAAAGAGCGTTGACTGTGCGAAGCTGCGCTTCGCTTGGTCAGGGCTGCGTATCTTACGCACCTTGCCGTTAAAGTCAAGAAGAAATTTTATCTTTTCTTTTCAACCCAGCTGGGTGAAACAAAACCTCTTTTTGACTCCCCTAACGCTTGGCGTTAAGTAGGCCGGCAATGTTAACCATTTAAAAACTGACGTCAAGCGTTTATTTTTATTTGATTTTTTGCCTCGACATGTTCGCTAAGCGCTTGCCCTGCGTGCCGTGTCGATGGAGGCGCATTATAGAGAAGTTGCTCACCTTGGCAAGACTAAAAAGCGACTTTTTTAGGAAAAAGTCGCCGTTCGGTCAAACAATCAACGTTATGGCCTAAAAACGGGCAAATTGCCCGCTAAATTCCTCTACTTTTTGCCAGTCGGTGTATTCCACTTCTTTGGTCGTATCCGTTTCCCCACCCGTAATGTGCATGATGAAGCGAATCATCATCCGATCGAACCATTTATAGCGTGGGTAGTAGAGTGCACCCGCAAAGACTCCATGAAGTACCGGGGTCCAAGGTGACTTCTCGATAAACTTACGGCTATACGCGCTGGTTTCTGGTGTATCTTTCCCTGGTTTACGCGCGGTGAGGTTGACACTAAAGAATGCTGCTTTCGCGGCTTTAAGTTGATCTGCGTGCGCATCAATAAATTGATACAGCTTTTTATTAAAGTGGCCATAACGAATAGATGCGCCTATCAAGACCCGGTCGTACTTTGTCAAATCCACTGAAGGAAGCTGATGAATATCCTTGATCTCACACTGCGCCGACGTACCAAGCTGCTTCTCGATAAAATGTAAAATCTTCTTGGTCTGCCCTTCTCGGCTAGAATGTAGCAACAAGACTTTCTGCACTGCGTCAGTTTGCTCGCTCATTTCCTCTCCTTCCCCATACGGCTAGCTACGCCAGAATGTGGGCGTAAATAAAACCAATAACGTAAATATCTCTAAACGGCCAAACAACATCGCAAGGATCAATACCCACTTCGCTGTGTCATTAATATCACCAAAATGACCCGCCACTTCGCCCAGCCCTGGCCCCAAATTATTGAGGGTCGCAGCAACGGCCGAAAAAGCTGTAAGTTCTTCAATGCCTGTCGCAATAAGTGCCAACATACAAATGACAAACACTAATGCGTAGGCGGAAAAGAATCCCCATACGGCATCGACCACTTGCTGCCTTAGCGCCTTATTGCCCACTTTAATGGTGTATACCGCGCGAGGGTGCACCAGGCGTTTGAGCTCACGTGTCCCTTGCAGTGACAACAACAGGATGCGAATCACCTTCATCCCGCCACCGGTCGAGCCCGCGCAACCGCCAATGAACGATGAGAACAAGAGTAAAACAGGGAGGAACAACGGCCAGTGAGCAAACGTGGTAGTGGTATAGCCCGCGGTCGTTGATATAGATACCGACTGAAATAACGCCTGAGTGAAGGTTTCTGTGGCGCTATCATAAACTTGATGCCCACTAAGCATGGTAAAGACGACCAGCCATAGTAGGAACTGAATCACTAAAAATGCGCGAAATTCAGGGTCTCGCAAGTAGAACTTTAGGTTAAGTCCATTATTGGCAAAGGCCGCGAAATGGAGAGAAAAGTTACATGCAGAGATCAGTAAAAAGACCACGGTGATAAGATTAACGGCAGTGCTATCAAAGTGACCAATGCTGGCATCATGGGTTGAGAACCCCCCAATCGCGACGGTTGAAAAGCTATGCCCGATGGCATCGAACGCAGACATACCCGCAAGCCAATAGGCCAGCGCACAGCTCACGGTCAAGGTGAGATAAATGTACCAAAGCACCTTGGCTGTCTCGGCTATTCGCGGTGTCATCTTGGTATCTTTGACAGGACCAGGGATTTCCGCACGATATAGCTGCATTCCCCCGATACCAAGCACAGGCAAGATAGCCACTGCCAGCACAATGATCCCCATCCCCCCGAACCATTGAAGCAATTGGCGGTAAAAAAGAATTGCTTTAGGGAGCTCGTCCAGCCCCACAATGACGGTTGCGCCCGTTGTGGTTAAGCCAGAAAAAGATTCAAAAAAGGCTTCACTGACCGATAAATCGGGTTGCTCCGATAACATCAGCGGCACCGAGCCGGCGCTACCGATCACCGTCCAGAACAAGACAACAATCAAAAAGCCATCACGTGCTTTAAGCTCATGGCGATAATTTCGATTAGGGAACCAAAGTAACCCGCCACCCGCTAGCAGGAGGAAAAAAGTTAATACAAAAGGATACCCCGCACCGTCGCGATAGATAAATGCAACCAGCGCAGGCGCAAGCATGGTTATGCTGAACAGGGCCAGCAGAAGTCCGACAATGCGGGTAATGGAACGAAATTGCATAGCCTGACGTGGCCCTCTTATCGGCGATAGCCTCTCACTACCGTCTCGTCGTTACACGTTTAGCAGGCTAGGAGCCTGACACGGTAATATTGTCCAACGGGTGCGCGTGAGCTTGCCCGCGGGTCTGATTTTTTAGTGCATCGAGGAAAGCGTCAATATACCGCGCATCGATACGCACATTTAATCGCACATTATGGCTGAATTCTGCATCGAGCTGAACGCCATCATGTTGCTTAAGCAATGACTCTATCGTGTCAATGTGAGCATATTCACAGCTTATCGTGTAAGGGACTGTCACTGCCACTTCCCGCGTGGTCAAAAGGCCTAGGGCTTGTTGCACACTACTGCCATAAGCCTTTACCAGCCCGCCAGTACCCAATTTAATCCCACCAAAGTAGCGCACCACCACCGCACAAACCTCACCAACGTTCGCGCCTGATAGTTGTGCAAGCATCGGCTTACCTGCGGTTCCCGCGGGCTCACCGTCATCACCACATCCCCATTGCACGGAAGATTCAGGCCGACCGGCAACAAATGCCCAGCTGTGATGACGCGCATCAGGGTAGGTTTCTCGCAGCGACTGAATAAACTGCTTCGCCTCTTCTTCCCCAGGCGTATGGGCAAGATAGGTAATAAACCGACTTTTTTTTATTTCAAGCTCGTGCCTCACGGTTTCGGCAGGCACGGCATAGGGCGTGATCGGCATAATGCTACAACCTTTGTGTCTCAGCGACGCACTGTACCATATTCCCCCAAGCACGACAGGGACTCGGCCACAGTAAAAACAACCCATACCACATATTTTAAACATTCGTTTAACTTTTGGTTGTCATTTCTTATAACAATGATCCACACTAGGTCGCATCTGGTCTAACCAGAACACTATTCAACCAGGATGGTACTGCCAACGTGGAGAACAACCATGATCTACCAAGGAGATAACCTTTCAGTTCGTGCATTGGATAACGGCATTGCAGAGCTGACCTTAGACAGCCAAGGTTCTGTCAACAAACTGGATTTGGCAACGCTAGAAAGCTTAGACCAAGCCCTCGATGCGTTGTCGGGTCGCGATGACATCAAGGGGCTGTTGCTAACCTCTGCCAAATCAGCCTTTATTGTCGGTGCCGACATCACTGAATTTCTCGGACTGTTCGCTAAACCCGACCAAGAACTGTCTGATTGGGTATCTCGCGCCAATGCCATTTTCAATCGTTTAGAAGACTTACCCTACCCAACCCTTAGCGCGATCAATGGTCATGCACTAGGCGGTGGTTGTGAGTGCATACTCGCCACGGATCTTCGTGTCGCGGGCAAGGATGCGCGTATTGGCCTTCCTGAAACTAAGTTAGGCATCATGCCAGGCTTTGGTGGCACCGTGCGCTTGCCACGGCTTATCGGCGCGGATACTGCGATGGAAATTATCACGGCAGGGAAAGATAAACGTGCCTCTGCCGCCCTCAAAGAAGGCTTGGTGGATGCGGTCGTCGAGAATGACAACCTTCGCGACGCAGCGATTCGAATGCTTAGCCAAGCTATTGACGAGAAAATTGATTGGCAGAGTCGTCGCCAACAGAAAAAACAACCTTTAGGTCTGAATCGTACCGAAGCGGCGATGAGCTTTACCATGGCTAAAGGTATGGTGGCGCAGGTCGCTGGCAAGCATTACCCCGCACCAATGACCGCAGTGACGGCCATTGAAGAAGCCGCAGGGATGACGCGCGATGAAGCGCTTAAGGTCGAAAACCGCTACTTCGTTAAGCTGGCTAAAACCGATGTCGCGCAAGCCTTGGTGGGTATTTTCCTTAATGATCAAGTCATCAAAGGCAACGCCAAGCAAGCGGCTAAACAAGGTAAAGATACGCAGCGAGGAGCTGTGCTCGGCGCAGGCATTATGGGAGGTGGCATTGCCTACCAATCGGCGCTTAAAGGCGTGCCGGTGATGATGAAAGACATTGCTCAAGCCTCACTCGACCTCGGCATGAAAGAAGCAACCAAGCTGCTGAATAAGCAGCTAGAGCGTGGTCGTGTCGATGGTTTTAAAATGGGCCAAGTGCTGTCGTCAATCACCCCAAGTCTTCACTATGCGGGCATTGAACAAAGTGACGTGATCGTCGAGGCCGTGGTCGAGAACCCGAAAGTGAAAACCAGCGTGCTCAAAGAAGTCGAAGCGCTAGTCAGTGACGACACGGTAATTGCGTCTAACACCTCGACCATTCCTATCAATACACTGGCGGAGTCTTTATCGCGCCCTGAAAACTTCTGTGGCATGCACTTCTTTAACCCGGTTCACCGCATGCCGTTAGTTGAAGTTATCCGCGGCGAGAAAACCTCTGATGAGACCATTGCACGCGTCGTGGCCTACGCCGCCAAGATGGGTAAATCGCCCGTGGTCGTCAACGACTGCCCTGGCTTTTTCGTCAACCGCGTATTGTTCCCCTACTTCCATGCCTTTAGCTTGCTACTGCGTGACGGCGTGGACTTCCAACGCATTGACAAAATCATGGAAAAACAATTTGGCTGGCCGATGGGCCCGGCGTATCTGCTTGATGTGGTTGGTATCGATACCGCACATCATGCTCAGGCAGTGATGGCAGAAGGCTTCCCAGATCGTATGAGCAAATCTGGCCGCGATGCTATTGATGTGATGTTTGAAGCCGAGCGCTTCGGTCAGAAAAACGGCAAAGGTTTCTACCGCTACACCACAGATAAAAAAGGCAAGCCGAAAAAAGAAGCCGACGAAGCAGTCCCTGCTTTGCTCGCCCCCGTGATTGAAGGGGGTCAAGCAGAGCTCAGTGACGAAGACATTATCGCGCGCATGATGGTGCCGATGATCAACGAAGTCGCCCGCTGCTTGGAAGAAAACATCATTGCCTCTCCGGCTGAGGCAGACATCGCCTTGGTGTATGGCATTGGCTTCCCTCCATTCCGAGGTGGCGCTTTCCGTTATGTCGATACCTTAGGTGTTGATAACTACGTCGCCATGGCAGACAAATTCTCTGACCTCGGCGCTTTGTATCATGTCCCTACGGATATGAAACGTCGTGCCGGCGATAAACAGGCTTACTTTGATGTCACACCGGTCAACGCACCGCAATCAGCCTAAGTTTAAGGAGAGAACAATGAACAATGTAGTGATCGTTGACTGTATCCGTACCCCCATGGGCCGTTCGAAAGGCGGTGTATTTCGCAACGTCCGCGCTGAAGATCTATCCGCGCATCTGATGAAATCTCTGCTGGCACGCAACCCTGCGGTAGAAAGCACCAGCATTGAAGACATTTACTGGGGCTGTGTACAGCAAACACTCGAGCAAGGCTTTAACATTGCCCGTAATGCGGCACTCCTTGCTGGCATCCCACATAGTGTGGGCGCGACTACCGTCAACCGCCTGTGTGGTTCGTCGATGCAGGCACTGCACGATGCGGCTCGCGCGATTATGGTGGGTGACGGTGATACCTTCATCATTGGCGGGGTTGAGCACATGGGTCATGTTCCAATGAACCATGGGGTCGACTTCCACCCAGGGATGTCAAAGTCCGTTGCCAAGGCGGCAGGCATGATGGGGCTCACCGCTGAAATGCTCGGCCGTATGCATGGCATTAGCCGTGAAATGCAAGACCAGTTTGCCGCTCGCTCCCATGCTCGCGCGCACGCGGCCACCGTGGAAGGACGCTTCAAAGATGAGATAGCCCCCATTGAAGGTCACGATGCGGATGGTTTATTAACGTTAGTGGAAGACGATGAAGTGATTCGTCCAGAAACCACCGTAGAAAGCCTTGCTGGCCTGCGTCCAGCCTTTGACCCTGCCAATGGCACGGTCACGGCGGGCTCTTCGTCGGCATTATCAGATGGCGCCTCTGCCATGCTGGTGATGAGCGAAGAAAAGGCTAAAGCCCTGGGACTACCTATCCGTGCTCGTATCCGTGCCATGGGCGTTGCGGGTTGCGATCCGTCGATTATGGGCTATGGCCCGGTACCTGCGACTAAAAAAGCGCTCAAACGTGCTGGGCTGAGCATCGATGATATTGATTTGGTCGAGCTCAATGAGGCATTTGCCGCCCAGTCTCTGCCTTGTGTGAAAGATCTTGGCCTGATGGACAAAGTGGATGACAAGGTTAACCTCAACGGTGGTGCGATTGCGCTGGGTCACCCACTAGGTTGTTCAGGTGCACGCATCTCGACCACCTTGCTACATCAAATGGAGCGTCAAGATGCGACAATAGGCTTGGCAACCATGTGTATTGGCCTAGGCCAAGGCATCGCCACCGTGTTCGAACGCGTCTAACGATGAAGCTATCATTGACAAAGAGCGGCTGAGTCCGCTCTTTTTTTTGGCTTGCGTCATCCGGCTCGCAATCGCATAGTGATTGATGTAACGCAAGTGGTGGTAACTTCATCCGGCCTAGTATGGCCGCTCACTGACTTCAACCGGGAGAATGCTATGTTTAACGCGCTTGTCCTTGAACAACACGAAAAGCAAACCCTCGCGAAAATCACCTCGCTCGATGACGATTTACTCCCAGACGGTAATGTGACTGTCGATGTCGATTTTAGCTCTTTGAATTATAAAGACGGCTTGGCCATCACCGGAAAAGGCAAGATTGTTCGCCAATTCCCGATGGTGCCAGGTATCGACTTTGCCGGCACGGTTGCGGATAGCCAACATCCCGATTACCAACGCGGCGATAAAGTGGTACTGACTGGCTGGGGCGTTGGAGAGTCATACTGGGGAGGCATGGCAGAGAAAGCGCGAGTTAATGGCGACTGGCTCGTTCCCCTTCCTGAGGGACTAACTGCGCAGCAAGCGATGATGGTAGGCACCGCTGGGTTTACCGCGATGTTATGTGTACAAGCTTTAGTCGATGGTGGCGTGAAACCTGAAGATGGTCCTGTGTTAGTCACCGGTGCCAGTGGCGGTGTTGGCTCGGTCGCGGTCACCTTATTGCATGCTTTGGGCTATCGCGTCAGTGCCGTCACAGGTCGGCTTGAAACCAATCAAGCGTGGCTTAAGCAACTAGGCGCGGACGACGTGCTACCGCGTGAGTCCTTCAGCGCACCCGGTCGCCCGCTGGACAAGCAACAGTGGGCTGGCGCGATTGATACCGTGGGCAGTCAAATGCTCGCCAATGTCCTCTCACAAATCCAGTACGGGGGGACGGTCGCCGCATGCGGTCTTGCCGGCGGTTTCGATTTACCGGCGACTGTGATGCCGTTTATTTTGCGCAATGTGCGATTGCAAGGTGTCGATTCAGTCTCTTGCCCGAAAGCACAACGTCAAGCCGCATGGCAGTCACTCACTAAACTCCTCCCGGCCAGCTACTTTGAACAGGCATGCCACACTATCGCACTGGCGCAAACACCAGCGTACGCAGATAAAATCATTGGCGGTGAAATAAAAGGCCGTGTGGTGATTGATATTGCCAATCAAGGTGAGTAATGCAACTAGCGGCCCGCCTGCTTTCATAGGTTGGCCGTTTTTTGTGCCTGGTCGGCAAACAACGGACAAAAAAATCCCGCTCAGAGAGCGGGGAAGCCCAAGAAAACTGGGAGTGAGTGTAGCTGTTGAGTGAGTTAGCCTAGTCAGGCTGCGAGCGTGGCGTTGAGGTCGATAAGGCTTCTACCAATAACCCCAAGGCTGCGGCGCAGATTGCTAGTGTTGCCAAGAGAGTGTGCTCATGACTGTGCGTTAATCCCCAAAAGGCGAGTCCGCTAAGCCCTGTGTAAGCAGCGATACGGTGTCCATAAGCCAAGCCCAATTTGCCCGTCTGTGCTTTTCTCATGGTCTCACCTTTCGTTAACGACTTGTTAATTAATTTACACAACTCATTTACAACCGCAACCCCGTTTGAATAATTTCTCGCCATAAGTATGATCAGGTCGACACTTTTTGAGGTAAGAATGATGACATCCCCTTTTGACCACGCCGATCTTCAACTCGACGCCAACGGCCTGCGCTGCCCCGAGCCAGTAATGATGGTGCGTAAGCGTATCCGCCATATGGATGACGGTCAGACCTTGCTTATCACCGCGGATGATCCCTCCACAACACGGGATATCCCGAGTTTTTGTCGCTTTATGGACCATACCCTGGTCGCAGCCCAGACAGAGACCGTGCCGTTTCAATTTTTGATCAAAAAAGGGCTGGCATAACGCCAACCCTTACAAACCATCATTGTCTTGCGCTAACTCAGTAGATACCAGGTATCAAGGACAGCCAACGCCGCAAACATGGCTGCGGCGAGCGCCCGTACCACCGCAAATGGCACATGACGTTGAATTCTATCACCGGCCAACACCACGGGAACATTGGCCAACAGCATGCCAATGGTTGACCCAATCACCACAATCCAAAGCGCATCATTAAACTGAGCGCCCAATGCT
Source organism: Salinivibrio kushneri (assembly GCF_027286325.1). Taxonomy (NCBI): domain Bacteria; kingdom Pseudomonadati; phylum Pseudomonadota; class Gammaproteobacteria; order Vibrionales; family Vibrionaceae; genus Salinivibrio; species Salinivibrio kushneri. The sequence goes on along the minus strand of NZ_CP114588.1, from coordinate 13,166 downwards.
GTGGTTGCGATCTGAGTTTTATCGCCGATTTCTGCAACAAAAAAGGCACTGAAGCTCGCCCAGAAAGCACTTTTACCCTGAATCCCTTCTTCCTCAAGCTTGTCAGGGATCAGCATCCATAAAGCCATCACGCCAAAACTGATGATCAAAACAATATGCAATACGGTATCGGTCAGTATATCGGCCGCGACCATCCCGAGCCAGGCGGCAATAGCGTGGTTAACCAACGTCGCCACGAAAATAGCAAAGATAATCACCGCGGGCTTACGAAAACGTGTCGCTAACGCCAGCGATAGTAGTTGGGTTTTATCCCCGATTTCCGCCAAGGTGACGGTGGAGATAGAAATAGCAAGAACGCTCATGACATTGCTCATCTGGGGCAGGGCTTATTATGATTCAACCACGACAACACACACGCCCCACCCCGGTTCGTGCGATTGTCGTTGGTCTCGTCAAGCCCAGAGCACCTAATGGCAGGCTTGCAATCACCATGAAGATTTTGCTTCAACTATGTTGATGATTGCCCCACTGACTGTGCAGTGGTCGACTACTCCCCAAGACGGCGCTAGTGTACGATTTGAACAATCGCTTGGCAACTTCTATTCCTCCTCCCTCTACACGCAGAAAATAAGCGAATCAAAGGCGCACAAAAATCCGCCAGCCCCCTACTGCTTGAGCGCGCTGCGAGTTATAATTGCCAGCTATTTTCTCCATTCATCAACTCGCGCGAACCTGACAATGCATAAATTCGATATCAAAACCTTTCAGGGTATGATCCTCGCGCTGCAGGATTATTGGGCCCAGCAAGGCTGTACCATTGTTCAGCCGCTAGACATGGAAGTGGGTGCAGGTACCTCCCACCCAATGACATGCTTGCGTGCACTTGGTCCAGAGCCCATTGCAGCGGCTTACGTTCAACCTTCTCGTCGTCCTACCGATGGGCGTTATGGCGAGAACCCGAACCGTCTGCAGCACTACTACCAGTTTCAAACCATCCTGAAACCGTCACCCGATAACATTCAAGAGCTGTATTTAGGCTCGCTGCGTGTGCTGGGTATTGATCCAGAAGTCCACGACATTCGCTTTGTGGAAGATAACTGGGAAAACCCAACGCTTGGCGCTTGGGGCCTAGGCTGGGAAGTCTGGCTGAACGGGATGGAGATCACCCAGTTTACCTACTTCCAACAAGTCGGCGGGCTGGAATGTAAGCCGGTCACTGGTGAGATTACCTACGGTATCGAACGTCTGGCGATGTACATTCAAGAAGTCGATTCTGTGTATGATCTGGTTTGGACCGATGGCCCATTTGGCAAAGTGACCTACGGCGATATTTTCCACCAAAACGAAGTGGAGCAATCGACCTACAACTTTGAACACGCTGATGTTGATTTTCTGTTCCGCTACTTTGATCAGTGCGAAGCCGAAAGTACCAAGCTACTGGATCTCGAGCAGCCGCTCCCTTTGCCTGCTTACGAACAGATCCTAAAAGCCGGTCATGCGTTCAACCTGCTGGATGCGCGTAAAGCCATCTCAGTGACTGAACGTCAACGCTATATTCTGCGCATTCGCACACTGACTAAACGTGTCGCCGAAGCCTACTACGCATCTCGCGAAGCGCTGGGCTTCCCGATGTGCCGACACACCAAATAAGGGAGCATCATGGCAACGCAAAATTTCCTGATTGAGCTCGGCACTGAAGAGCTACCACCCACAGCCTTGCGCACCTTGGCTGAAGCTTTTGCCAGCCAATTCGACGCACAATTGAAAGACGCTGATCTGAGCCACCAAGGGATTACTTGGTACGCCTCCCCGCGTCGCTTAGCACTTAAAGTTGCGGCGTTGAGCGATCGCCAGCCAGATAAAGTGGTTGAGAAACGCGGACCTGCGATCAGCGCCGCCTTTGACGCAGATGGCAACTCCACCAAAGCGGCCATGGGTTGGGCGCGCGGTAACGGGATTGACGTGAGCGAGGCCGAGCGCCTAAAAACCGATAAAGGTGAATGGTTGCTGTATCGTCAACACGTACCCGGTCAAGCCATCGACGTCTTATTGCCGGTACTGGCCGACAACGCCCTGAGCAAACTGCCTATTCCTAAACCCATGCGCTGGGGTGACAAAGACACCCAGTTTATCCGCCCAGTGAAAACCTTGGTGATGCTGTATGGGGACACCTTGATTGAAGGCACCATCCTTGGCGTGGCGTCCAATCGCGTGATTCGCGGTCACCGCTTTATGGGTGAATCGAGCTTAACGCTGGATCATGCTGACCAATACCCAGAGCGCCTCGAGCGTGAAGGTAAGGTCATGGCCGATTATGAAAAGCGTAAGGCATTGATTATTAAAGATGCCAAAGCAGCAGCTGCCGCGGTTGGTGGGATGGCTGAGCTGGATGAAGACTTGGTTGAAGAAGTCACTTCACTGGTGGAGTGGCCAGTGGTACTGACTGCCTCTTTTGAGGACAAGTTCCTTAAAGTGCCATCAGAAGCGCTGGTGTACACCATGAAAGGCGACCAAAAGTACTTCCCTGTCTATGACGCTAACGGCGAGCTACTACCTAAGTTTATCTTCGTCTCTAACATTGAATCGAAAGATCCGGCGCAGGTTATCTCAGGGAATGAAAAAGTCGTGCGTCCTCGCCTCGCGGATGCTGAGTTCTTCTTTGATACTGACCGCAAGCGCCCATTGATTGATCGCCTGCCAGAGCTAGATAGCGCGGTATTCCAAAAGCAATTGGGTACCATCAAAGATAAAACCGACCGCATTACGGCACTCGCAGGACAGATTGCAGAGCGTATCGGTGCCGACAAGGCACACACTGAGCGCGCGGGCCAACTGGCTAAGTGTGATCTCATGACCTCAATGGTGTTTGAGTTCACCGAAACCCAAGGCGTGATGGGCATGCACTATGCGCGTCATGATGGCGAGCCCGAAGCCGTAGCGCTGGCGCTGAATGAGCAATACTGGCCACGCTTTGCCGGTGATAAGCTACCTACGACGCCGGTCTCCTCAGCACTCGCGATGGCTGACAAAATGGATACCATCGTGGGCATCTTTGGGATTGGTCAAGCACCTAAAGGCAGCGACCCCTTCGCCCTGCGTCGTGCCGCGTTAGGCGTTCTGCGTATTATCGTCGAGAACGGCTATCAGCTTGATCTTGTCGACCTCATCCGCGATGCCAAAGCTCAGTACGATGACCGTCTGACTCACAAAGAGGTAGAGGCGGATGTCCTCGACTTTATGCTAGGTCGTTTCCGCGCCTGGTACCAAGATATGGGCTATAGCGTGGATATCATCCAAGCGGTGTTGGCACGTCGTCCAACCAAGCCTGCTGACTTTGACAGTCGCGTTAAAGCGGTGTCGCACTTCCGCAGTCTTGAAGAAGCCGAAGCGCTTGCCGCGGCCAATAAGCGTGTAGGCAATATCTTGGCCAAGTATGACGGCGAGCTCCCTAGCAGCGTCGACACTAGCTTGCTACAAGAAGACGCTGAAAAAGCATTAGCGGACGTAGTGGCAGAGAAAGTCGCCGCGGTTAAACCTTTATTTGCTGACAGCGATTATCAAGGCGCATTGACCGAGCTGGCGCAACTGCGCACACCGGTTGATACCTTCTTTGATAACGTGATGGTCATGGCAGATGATCCTGCACTGAAAGCCAACCGTTTAGCGATGCTTCATCTTATCCGTGAGCAATTCCTCAACGTGGCAGATATCTCTGTTCTACAGAAGTAATTATCAGCAATACACGACTCAGCCCCGCTATGACGCGGGGCTTTTTTTTGGGGTGTTTATACGCGTACGCCTGTCTTCGCTACCAACTCTCGTCTAACTTGCTACCAACTCTCACGCTCGTTGGTTACCGACCTCAACGACGCTAATCTCCCTGCTTATCGAACGATGCCCCGTAGGTTTCACGTGGAACATCTGGCTTGTTGTTCATTGAGCGACGCTGACCGTCAGAGTGTAGAGATTATGTAACAACTCCTGTCAACCACAGCAGTTAGTGACTATCAGCTAACAAACTTATCAGACTTTCTTTTATACAACATATTGTTGTATGTTGATTGCAGCTTAACCACAACAACGATACAGATATTTAAAGGCAGTAATCATGGAAGTCACTCACTTTGGCGAGAAGTTAGCAAATCACTCGGGCATCACACAGTTAATGGACGATCTTAATGACGGCTTGCGTAATCCAGATGCCATTATGCTGGGTGGCGGCAACCCCGCTGCGATACCGGAAATGCTCGATTACTTCAAAACACTGGGCCAATCGATGCTCGATGATGGAAGCCTCGTTCATGCGATGGCCAACTATGATGGTCCACAAGGTAAGTCAGCCTTACTCAGCGCGCTCGCCGAGCTGCTAAATAAAACCTATGGCTGGCAGCTTTCTAGCAAAAACATCATGCTGACCAATGGTAGCCAAAGTGCATTCTTCTATCTCTTTAACCTATTGGCTGGGCGCTACGCCGATGGCAGCCACAAAAAAATCTTGCTGCCCCTGGCGCCCGAATATATCGGTTATGGTGACGCCGGCATCAACGACGATATCTTTGTTAGCTACCAACCTGACATTGAATTATTGGATAACCGCCAATTTAAGTACCACATCGACTTCAGTCGCCTAAAGATTGACGAAAACATTGGCGCCATCTGTGCTTCCCGCCCGACTAACCCTACCGGGAATGTGTTAACTGATAACGAAATTCAACAACTGGACCAACTCGCACGCGACAACAATATTCCACTGATCATCGATAACGCCTATGGCACGCCCTTCCCTGATATTATCTTTGAAGACGTCGCACCGTTCTGGAATGAAAACACCATCCTCTGCTCTAGCCTCAGTAAGTTAGGCTTGCCGGGTGTGCGTTGTGGGATCGTGATTGCGAATGAAGCCGTGATCAGTGCGATGTCAAATATCAACGGCATCGTCAGCCTGTCGCCAAACAGTGTGGGGCCAGCAATGGCGCTAGCGATGATCGAACGCGGTGATCTATTACGCTTAAGTAAAGATGTCGTTCGTCCGTTCTACCAACAAAAGTCGCAGCGCACATTAAAGATGGTACTCGAGACCATTAACGATGATCGAGTTCGTGTTCATAAGCCAGAAGGAGCGATTTTCCTTTGGCTCTGGTTTAACGATCTCCCAATCTCCACCCAAGAGTTATATAAACGCTTAAAAGCCCGCGGTGTACTGGTGGTACCCGGGGAGTACTTTTTTATTGGCGTCGAGAGTGAAGACTGGCCACATGCCAAGCAATGTATCCGAATGAACTACGTGCAAGATGATAGTGTGATGCAGAAAGGCATTGATGTTATTGCTGAAGAAGTCGCTCGCGCTTATCAAGAAGGCTAACATGTTTCACGTGGAACCATTGGACAATAGTGTTCCACGTGAAACCTCTCTTGCTTGTCATATATCACTACCAGCACTGCGGTAACGTCGTAACGTTCATTTCGATTGTTTTAGAGAATGATGGAGACTAGGCGCTTAGCCACTTCAGCCTTCATCTATCCATATGTAGTTCATACTTCCCTTACTACTCCACTTCTTATCCCACGCCAACTACGCAGATTGACCACTGGCAAACATGTGCTTTTGATGCAATCCTCACTTGCCTTCTCATCGTTAATCCCATACTAGGGCAATTATAGGAAAAGCAATAATGTCTGATGACACTCGGAGCATCAGGTGTAGTAATTGCTATATGAGCCAGCATCTTCTTCACTCTATACGACCAACCAACTATTTTTGTCGATGAGCATGGGTACTCAGTAAATACAGGAGGAAGCACAGTGAAGAAACTGAAAGAAAAGATGCCATCCACCCGTACGTTGACCGGCATAGAATATAGAAGAGGTTTCACGTGGAACCTGCTAACGTCGGGGTAAGAATCAGTGCAGCGATTACAGTGGAAGCGTCCAATTAATACCAGTCTTTAGTGTACCCTTTACGCGCGACAACATATTGAACAACCAAGCAACAAAAAGGGCAGCCATGCTGCCCTCTCCTTTTCGTATCGTTCTGGCCGACACTTACTCAGCGTTTTCGAGTAAACGGCTACCGATTTCGATGCGACGAGGTTTTTCCTCTTCAGGCACCTCACGCACTAAATCAATATGCAGCATGCCGTTTTCCATGTTGGCCCCCGTCACTTTGATGTGATCATCAAGCTGGAACTTGCGTTCGAAGTCACGCTCAGCAATGCCCTGATACAAGAACTTCGTATCTTGGTTACGTGCGCCCTTTTTACCGGCGACGATTAGGCTATTTTTCTGCTGAGTGATATCCACTTCATCTTGGCTAAAGCCTGCCACCGCCATGGTAATGCGATATTGGTTTTCTTGGCTTTGCTCAATATTGTAAGGAGGAAATCCACCCGCATTATTGGTGTTGCTGTTCTCAACCAGATCGAATAAACGATCGAAGCCAATTGCAGTACGATAGAGTGGAGAGAAATCAAAATTACGCATAATCTTACCCTTCCTATGAAGCAATAAAATGTTATCTACGGCTTTCCTTTTTGGACAAGCCCCCGGCGACCCAATGGCATCGCCTCATTACTCTATATAGGGTTGCGCAAATTGATTTCAATGGCTGATAGTAAAATTTTTGCTGTCGTGAGTGGCGTACTATTCGATATCTAACCACTCTCCCCTAGCGCATAGTACTAATCGAGCGGTGCCACGCGCACTAAGTGCCCATCAGGATCTTGAATCACGAAGGTTCGGCCAAACACATCATCGTAAGGAGGTTGAACAACATTGATGGTTAGGTTGTTCGACCATTGGTCAAAAACGGCATCAACGTCATCATTGGTGGGCACCATAATGCCAATTTCGCTTAGTCGTGTGATTGATGGTGAGGGCTGCTCGCCGCCGGTCCACAACGCGAACAAAGCATCGCCCTGCTCAGAGGCAGAAAAGGCGACGTATCTTGGGCTGGTAAACACTGGCTCACACTGAAACAGTTGCTGGTAGAAACTCACGGAACGGTCAATATTAGACACATAAACCAGTTGGAGATTAGCACGCGTTTTTATAGACATCAGGCTTCCTATCACTTTGTCATTACGGAGCTATTGAGTCTACCCACCCACAAAAACACTGTATATAAAAACAGTTATGTATTGCGATTTTTCTCCCAAACAGACATGAAAAAGGCCAGCAATGCTGGCCTTAGTTATTGATAAATAATTAATTTATCACTTACACATCGAGATTTTCGACCTTCAGTGCATTATTCTCGATAAAGGCACGACGTGGCTCAACTTGATCACCCATCAAGGTGGTAAACAGCTCGTCTGCCGCTACCGCATCTTGAATGGTCACCTGCATCATACGGCGACCTTCAGGATCCATGGTGGTTTCCCAAAGTTGTTCAGGGTTCATCTCACCCAAACCTTTATAGCGCTGACGAGACACACCACGGGTTGACTCTTTGATCAACCAATTAAGTGCTTGCTCGAAGCTCTCTACCGCTTGCGTGCGTTCACCGCGCTTAACATACGCCCCTTCATCCAAGAGATCATTCAAAGTTTCTGACAAGCTGGCGATTCGGCCGTACTCTTTCGAGTTCAGGAAGTCATAGCTCACCAAGTACTTGTAATCAACACCGTGCGTGCGCACCACCAGCTCAGGCACCCATACTTGATGTTCTTCATCAAGTCGGCATGATGCCTGATACTGGCTTTCACCCGTTGATTTGCGATTCAAGATCCCAACAATGTTTTCTACCCATTGCTTAGCCGCCCACTCGTCGCGTAGTTCGTCGACTGACAAGCGTGGTTGATAAAGTAGCTCATTGAGTAGCGCGGCGGGATAACGACGCTTCATGCGCTGGATCAGCTTAAGCACACCGTTGTACTCTTTAACCAATTTTTCGAGTGACTCGCCGTGCATCGCTGGCGCATCTGGGTTCACGAACAATGACGCATTCTCCAACGCCAATGCGACCTGATACTGCTCCATCGCCTCATCATCTTTAATGTATTGCTCTTGCTTGCCCTTTTTCACTTTATAAAGCGGTGGCTGAGCAATATAGATGTAGCCTCGTTCAATCAACTCTGGCATTTGGCGATAGAAGAAGGTCAACAGCAAGGTACGAATGTGTGAGCCGTCGACGTCCGCATCGGTCATGATAATGATGCTGTGATAACGCAACTTATCTGGATCGTACTCTTCACGGCCAATGCCACACCCCATTGCCGTGATCAGCGTTGCCACTTCTTGCGAGGACAGCATTTTATCAAAGCGGGCTTTTTCCACGTTGAGGATCTTACCTTTCAAAGGCAAGATTGCCTGGTTCTTACGGTTACGCCCTTGCTTAGCCGACCCACCTGCCGAGTCACCCTCCACAATGTAGAGTTCAGATAATGCAGGATCTTTTTCTTGGCAGTCGGCAAGCTTACCGGGAAGGCCAGCTAAATCCAACGCACCTTTACGGCGGGTCATTTCACGTGCCTTACGTGCCGCATCACGCGCACGGGCAGCGTCGATGATCTTAGTACACACGACTTTCGCATCGGCAGGGTGCTCAATGAGAAAGTCTGACAAGTGGCTGCTCATGGCGGATTCAACCGCAGACTTCACTTCTGAAGACACCAGCTTGTCTTTGGTCTGGCTTGAGAACTTAGGATCCGGTACTTTCACCGAGACCACCGCGGTCAAGCCTTCACGGGCATCATCGCCAGACGTCGCGGCTTTGGCTTTCTTAGAGTAACCTTCTTTGTCCATGAAGCTGTTGAGCGTACGTGTCAATGCGCCACGAAAACCAGCAAGGTGAGTACCGCCATCGCGCTGCGGAATATTGTTGGTAAAGCAGTAGATGTTTTCTTGATAGCCATCGTTCCACTGCATTGCTACTTCAACGCTAACGCCATCTTCTCGAGTATGCTCAAAATGGAAGACTGATGGGTGGATGGAGGTTTTCTTGTTGTTGAGGTGTTCAACAAACGCGCGGATGCCGCCTTCATATTTAAAGTGATCCGCTTTGTCTTCTTCGCGCTCATCAATCAGCCTGATGGAGACACCCGAATTAAGGAAAGACAACTCACGCAAGCGCTTGGCAAGCACGTCATAGTTAAAGTTGATATCAGAGAAAGTCTCTTCACTTGGCCAGAAACGAATACGGGTACCGGTTTGGTCGGTCTCACCCATTTCAGCCAGCGGCCCTAACGGTTCGCCGTGGGCAAAGTTGAGCTGATGGACATGGCCATTACGCCAAATAGTCAGTTCCAATTTCTCTGACAAGGCGTTGACCACCGACACCCCAACCCCGTGAAGGCCGCCAGACACTTTGTAAGAGTTGTCATCAAATTTACCGCCAGCGTGGAGGACGGTCATGATCACTTGTGCGGCCGATACACCTTCTTCCTCATGAATATCCACAGGGATGCCACGGCCATCATCACGCACTGATACCGAGCCATCTTCGTGGATGGTCGCCACGATATCATTACAATGTCCGGCCAGTGCTTCATCGATCGAGTTATCGACCACCTCAAACACCATGTGGTGCAGGCCGGTACCATCGTCGGTATCGCCGATATACATTCCCGGACGCTTACGCACGGCATCCAAGCCCTTCAGTACCTTGATACTCGATGAATCGTATTCGTTGGACATTGAGTTACTCTCGCTTATTTATCCTGCGTTAATTTTGCCATGTTCCACATGAAACATCTTACTATTTTCGTCGCAAATTTCCGCGACTTGATCGGCACTAATGGCGCTAACAAAAACCTGAGCCCCGATACGGGTCAACTCACTGGCCAATAGTGCTCGCCGGCGACTGTCTAATTCGGAGGCAAAGTCATCTATTAAGTAGATACACGCGATACCTTGCCCCTCACTATACAACTGGCCTTGTGCAAGCCGAAGTGCACACACCATGAGTTTTAACTGTCCGCGCGATAGCACATCATCAACCGGCGTACCTGCCACCTTGATGCGCAAATCCGCTTTATGCGGCCCTGACACCGTGTATCCCATCTGCTGGTCGCGCTCAAAATTCGCCGCCAACAATGCCTGATAGTCTGCGCCTCGCTCCCATCCTTGGTAAAAACGAAACTGGATGGAAAACTCGGGGAGAAATGCTTGGCATAATGCGGTTGCTCGCGCAGCAACCGCATCAACGTAGGCTTGCCGCCATGCACTGATTTGCTCGGCAAGCCGCGCTAATTCCGTATCCCATACTTGAATATCGCCATAGTGGCGCGCTGTTTTCAATGCCGCGTTGCGTTGCTTCGTCAGGCGCTTCACGCGCGTCCAAGCTTCAAAAAAACCTGGCTCAGAATGAAACACGCCCCAATCAATAAACGCACGACGAAACTTGGGCCCATCGGTTAACAACTCAAATCCTTCCGGGGTGATCAGTTGCAATGGCAGCACTTTGGCCAGGGCCACCAGCTTTTGCCCTTTTTCTTGACCGATTTTAACATCTGCACTGCCATCTCGGCGCTTTTGAATGCCGACCGGAAGCAAGATCCCATCTTGCGTTTTTACGCGACCATGTACCGTAAGATTAGGTTGCTGATGACGGATTACGCGGCTGTTGAGGGCGCTGCGAAAAGAGCGCCCATGGCCGAGAAAGTGAATGGCTTCCAATACACTGGTTTTACCACTGCCATTGGGGCCAATTAAAAAGTTAAAGCCTGACGACAATTCAATATCGCAGGCTTCAATATTTCGAAAGTCGTGGACGACCAGTCGTGATAGCGCCATAACCTAGAGGCGAATTGGCATCACAACATACATGGCGTCCTCGCGATCACAGTCCTCAATCAAGGTACTGCCCACCGCGTCTGTCATCGAAAAACGCACCTTGTCACAACGTAAAACATTGAGCACATCAAGTACGTAACTGACATTGAAGCCAATCTCAATCGGCTCGCCTTGGTAGTCGACTTCCAAAAACTCTTCCGCTTCTTCTTGCTCAGGGTTATTGGCGGAGATACGCAGCTCGCTACCTTCAATATTCATTCGCACGCCGCGAAATTTCTCGTTCGATAATACCGCTGCTAATGACAATGCTTGCTTGAGCTCAGCACAGTCGACCTCAAGCGTTCGAGAAGTGGATTGTGGCAGCACTCGGCGATAATCAGGGAAGCGCCCATCAACCAATTTAGAGGTGAAGGTAACATTGCCCACCACCGCACGAATGTTCGATGCGCCGACTTGGATATTAACGAGGTGCTCACTGTCATCCAACAAACGCGCGAGTTCACTTACCCCTTTTCGTGGCACAATCACTTGTTGAGCCGGCAGACTTTCTTCCATCGCCAAATGACATACCGCCATTCGGTGACCGTCAGTGCCGACTGTACGCAATGTCTGTCCGTCCGTTTCGAACAAAAGCCCATTGAGGTAATAGCGCACATCTTGGTTAGCCATCGAGAACTGCGTGGCGTCAATTAGATGCCCCAGCTTGCTTTGTGGCACTTGTAAGCTCACTTCGGCATGCCAGTCTTCGATATTAGGATAATCGGTGGCTGGAAGAGTCGATAAGGTGAAGCGGCTTCGCCCTGCGCGCACCACGACGCGGTCGCCCTCTAGTGCCACTGTGATGCGGGCTTCGCTATGGAGACCTTTGATAATGTCCATAAACTTACGCGAAGGCACCGTGATTGCCCCATCAAGGTGCTCACCGTCCAGCGGTGCGGTGGCATTAAGCTCAACCTCCATATCGGTCGCCGTCAGTTTTAGTTGCTGCTCGGCAACGTTAATCAGAAGGTTACTTAGGATTGGCAAGGTGCTACGCCCGCCTAACGCCCCAGAGACTTGCTGAAGCGGTTGAAGTAATTGCTCACGCGTAAGAGTAAATTTCATAATTAGGACGACAACGTTCGAATCAGGTTAGAGTAGTCTTCTTTAATATCGTGACTTTCTTCACGTAGCTGCTCAATCTTACGACAAGCATGTAATACGGTGGTATGGTCACGACCGCCAAATGCATCACCGATTTCCGGTAAACTGTGGTTGGTCAGCTCTTTTGCTAACGCCATCGCCATCTGGCGGGGTCTCGCCACCGAACGAGAGCGACGCTTAGATAACAAGTCTGCCATCTTGATTTTATAATATTCAGCCACGGTTTTCTGGATATTATCAATGGTGACCAGTTTTTCTTGCAAGGCGAGCAGATCCCGCAGCGCTTCACGCACGAAATCAATGGTAATCGCACGGCCGGTAAAGTTGGCGTTAGCGATCACGCGGTTAAGCGCCCCCTCAAGTTCACGCACGTTTGAGCGCAGACGCTTAGCGATAAAGAACGCCACTTCATCGGGCAAGCGAATAGCGTGGTCTTCCGCTTTTTTCATCAAAATCGCCACCCGGGTTTCCAGCTCAGGCGGCTCAATGGCCACTGTCAGCCCCCAACCAAAACGCGACTTCAAACGATCTTCCACCCCATTGATTTCTTTGGGATACCGATCGGAGGTGAGAATAATTTGCTGATTCCCTTCCAATAAGGCATTAAAGGTGTGGAAAAACTCTTCCTGCGAGCGCTCTTTGTTGGCGAAAAATTGAATGTCATCAATGAGTAGCGCATCAACACTGCGGTAATAGCGCTTAAACTCTTCAATCGCGTTGTTTTGTAGCGCCTTTACCATATCTTGTACAAAACGCTCTGAGTGCATATACACCACGCGCGCATCCGCTTTACGATCGGAAATCGCATTGCCTACCGCATGCAACAAGTGCGTTTTACCAAGGCCCGTGCCGCCATAAAGAAAAAGCGGGTTGTAGGCTGCCCCCGGGTTATCTGACACCTGACGCGCGGCCGCCAAGGCTAACTGGTTAGATTTACCCTCAACAAAGTTGTTGAACTTGTGTTTGGGGTTAACGTTGGAGCGATGATTAACATCCGATTGCACCGGAGAAGGAGCAGGCTCCCAGACTCGTCCTTGCGGCGGCGCGGGTGCCGCTTGTTGCGGTGCGGGCGCAGCGGCAGGGCCGGCAGGGGCAGCTTGTGGCGTTGCTGCAACCGGTTTGCTACCTACCTCAAAGCGCAGCATGGGCACGTCGACACCACAAAACTCGTTCAGTAATTGATTAATTTGATGCAGATACTTATCTCGCACCCAATCAAGCACAAAACGGTTTGGGGCAAAGAGGGTCAACGTATTGTCATTGAGCTCGGCTTGAAGTGGCCGTACCCACAT